>NZ_CP119546.1:1465648-2931296 GCF_029277985.1 Providencia stuartii
ACACAAGTTATACTCGCATTGCTAATTATCTTGAACGTCAAGCACGGCAACGTGGTTATCAATTATTGATCGCGTGTTCCGAGGATCAGCCAGATAACGAAATTCGTTGTGTCGAGCACCTTTTACAGCGTCAGGTTGATGCCATTATAGTTTCAACCGCGCTTCCTCCTGAGCATCCTTTCTATCAGCGTTGGGCGAACCGTTCTTTGCCTATCATTGCCCTTGATAGAGCATTGGAAAAAGATCACTTTATTAGTGTGGTCGGTGATGACCAAGAAGATGCATTTATGATCTCTGCTGAATTACGAAAATTCTCGGCAGAATCCGTATTGTATCTGGGGGCTTTACCTGAGTTATCAGTAAGCTATCTTCGTGAGCAAGGTTTTAGGAAAGGTTGGCAAGGCGACTCCCGTGAAGTGAATTATCTGTATGCAAATAGTTATGAGAGGGCTTCTGCCGCTGAGGTTTTTGCTGATTGGCTAGATAAAGGTAACTCCATGCCTGATGCGTTATTCACGACGTCATTTTCGTTGCTACAGGGAGTACTGGATGTGGCGCTAAAACGTGATGGTCGTCTACCGGAGGACATGGTGATTGCCACATTTGGCGATAGCGAGTTATTAGATTTCTTAGGATGCCCCGTTTTATCATTGGCACAGCGCCACAGAGATATCGCTGAGCGAATCTTGGAATTGGTGTTGGCGAGCCTTGATGAAAAACAAAAACCAGACGCAGGAATTACTCGTATCCGTCGTGATCTCTGCCGTCGTGGTAGTCTTGGCCGCAAACAGCAATAAATATAAAAAATAATTAAAACCAGACAAAATGTCTGGTTGAATATAGAGTGATATTGATCACGTTTATCGCTATTATCTTAGCCCCTATGCAAAAGGGGCTTTTTATTTGATGCGAAAAATACGTAAATATTTAACTTTAGGACTATTCTTAACTGGATGTATTTAATTTTCTCTCGCAAGGAAAACAAAATAAAAAATTTAATTTAAGAAATGGCAGTTAAATAAATAAAAGTCATATGAACGCATATTTGAGTTATAACACTGTCTATTAAAACAGTATTTTAACGTATTGAAATTTATTGTTTTTATTTTTCTACGGGGCTGTTATTGATAATATTTGTAGTTAATTAGCATTTACCGTTATTTAAAAAGTAAAGAATCGGTTATAGGTAGGCTGATTAAAAATGAGACGGGTATAGGAAATATCATCATTTGAGTGTTTTTTCATCAATAAAATAGAATTAACCTTGTATTTATTGTTTTGTTGAAAATAAATGAATTATATCAATCCGTTATTCCTCATTTTATCTCTGCGCTCGATTTTACCCTCTCTTATCTTTTCTGAATTGTTCTGTAAATAAAGCAAAAGCTACAGGTGTCTGGCTTGACAACGTTTTCCTACCATTCGTAAACTTTATAAGTGGAGAATTGTGGGGTAAAGTGGGTTAATAGGAAATAAAGAGGTTTTACTGGGTATGTTTCGTGGGGCAACACTGGTAAATCTCGACAGCAAAGGGCGTCTAACCGTGCCTACCCGATATAGGGGAATGTTGAGCGAGGAATCTAAGGGGCAGATGGTATGTACTATCGACCTCCACCAGCCATGCCTATTACTTTACACGTTACCTGAATGGGAAATTATTGAAGAGAAGCTCTCACGGCTTTCAACCATGAACCCAGTAGAAAGAAGAGTACAACGGCTTTTATTAGGGCATGCCAGCGAATGCCAAATGGACAGTGCCGGACGTCTTTTGTTAGCTAACACACTACGTCAACACGCAGGGCTAACAAAAGAGGTCATGCTAGTGGGCCAAATAAATAAATTTGAACTTTGGGATGAACAGACTTGGTATCAGCAAGTGGAAGAAGACATTAATGCTGAACGACAAACCCAAGAACCCCTGTCAGCCCGCTTACAGGATTTGTCACTATAAACATGACACAACAGCAATTTAAACATGTAACAGTACTGCTTGATGAAGCAGTAAATGGCCTAAATATCAAACCAAACGGCATATATATTGATGGAACATTTGGGCGAGGGGGGCACTCAAGGCTGATATTGAGTCAGTTAAATGACCAAGGACGCTTGATTGCGATTGACCGCGACCCTGAAGCCATTAAAGCAGCGCAACTCATTAATGACCCGCGCTTTATGATTAAACATGGGCCATTTTCTGCAATCGCTGAATATGTTGAGGAAGAAGGGTTAGTTGGCAAGATTGATGGCGTATTGCTGGATTTAGGCGTTTCATCACCGCAATTAGATGATCCTGAACGCGGTTTTTCATTTATGCGTGATGGGCCATTGGATATGCGAATGGATCCAACTAAAGGACAATCAGCACATCAATGGCTCATGTCTGCGCAAGCTGATGATATCGCGTGGGTGTTGAAAACATTTGGAGAAGAACGTTTCGCAAAACGCATTGCTAGGGCGATTGTTGAACGTAACCACAACCCAGAAGAGACGCCGTTGACCCGTACACGTGAGCTAGCTGAATTGATCGCTCAAGTAAGCCCAATCAAAGAGCGCCATAAGCATCCAGCAACTCGCAGCTTCCAAGCCATACGTATTTATATTAACAGTGAGCTAGAAGAAATTGAGCAGGCATTGGAAGGGGCTGTATCCGTGCTAGCACCCGAAGGGCGTCTCTCAGTGATTAGTTTTCACTCCTTGGAAGATAGATTAGTAAAACGGTTTATTCGTCAAAATAGCAAAGGGCCCAGTGTTCCCGCAGGGATCCCATTAACGGAAGCTCAAATAAAAGCGCTGGGTACGGCTAAGTTGCGTGAAGTGGGCAAGATGAAACCTTCAGCCGCGGAAGTTGACGAAAACCCTAGAGCACGTAGTTCAGTACTACGTTTTGCACAAAGGATGGCATAAAAATGGTTCCTGAAAGGCATAGTCTTGGAAAAGTGATTGGTCGTGACCTTTTCCGTTATGGGATTATTCCATTGATTTTGCTAGCCGCCATTATTATCAGCGCTGTCTTTGTGGTCACGACAGCGCATGAAACACGTCTCCTGACGGCGGAAAAAGACAAGCTATACGAAGAAAAGGACGCACTTGATATCGAATGGCGTAATTTAATCCTAGAAGAAAACGCGTTAGCCAGCCATAGCCGAGTTGAACGTTTATCTGTGGAAAAATTACAAATGGTTCACGTTGAGCCTTCTCAAGAAAATATTATTGTTTCTAAGTAGTAGATAAGGTTACGAATGAAAGCACCTAAGTCAGCTAAAAACAAGAAACAGGAAGAAAATACCAGCTTTGTGAGCTGGCGTTTTGCTTTGCTGTGCGGCGGTATCCTGCTAGCTTTAGCTGGGCTGTTAGTGCGTGTTGCTTATCTGCAAATCATCGCACCTGAAAAACTGGTTAAAGAGGGCGATATGCGCTCTTTACGTGTACAGGAAGTCTCTACAGCACGCGGAATGATCAGTGATAGAGAAGGACGCCAACTTGCTGTCAGTGTGCCTGTGAATGCCATTTGGGCTGACCCCAAAGTGGTGTTTGAAAAAGGTGGGATCAATAACGATGAACATTGGAAAGCGTTAGCGGATGCGCTTGAAATCCCACTAGAACAAATCAAAACAAAAATTTCGGCGAACCCAAAAGGTCGTTTTGTCTATCTTGCTCGTCAGGTAAACCCTTCTATTGGTGAATACATCACAAAATTAAAATTACCGGGTATTTATCTACGTAAAGAATCTCGCCGTTATTACCCTTCAGGTCCGGTGACCGCGCACTTAATTGGCGTAACCAATATTGATGGCGAAGGCATTGAAGGCGTTGAAAAAAGCTTTGAGCGCTGGTTAAAAGGCTCTCCAGGTGAACGAACAGTTCGTAAAGATCGTAATGGACGTGTTATTGAAACGGTTTCCTCCGTTGATAGTCAAGCGGCGCATAACCTCGTGCTCAGTATTGATGAGCGTATTCAATCCATTGTTTATCGTGAATTGACTAAGGGCGTACAGGAGAATAAAGCTGAATCTGGTGTTGCTATTTTAGTTGATGTGCATACCGGTGAGATTTTAGCTATGGCTAATAGTCCATCCTATAACCCAAATAATTTAGCGGGTACTCCGATGGATGCCATGCGTAACCGCGCGATAACCGATATTTTCGAGCCTGGTTCGACGGTGAAACCACTTGTTGTCATGAGTGCGTTAAACAACAAAATTATCAAAGAAAATACCGTGCTGAATACCTATCCATATCGCGTCAATGGCCATGAAATTAAGGACGTTGCGCGTTATGCGGAGTTATCAATAACGGGTATTTTACAGAAGTCGAGTAACGTGGGTGTTTCAAAACTGGCGTTAGCGATGCCTGCCACAGAGCTGGTGGATGTGTATAGCCGCTTTGGGTTTGGCAAGCCGACTAATCTGGGGTTAGTCGGGGAAAGTAGTGGCATCTTTCCAAGTAAAAAAACACGGTGGTCTGATTTAGATAGGGCCACCTTTTCTTTTGGGTATGGACAAATGGTCACTCCGTTACAATTAGTCCGTGCCTATGCAACAATTGGTAGCTTTGGAATATATCGCCCATTATCCATTACCAAAGTGGACCCACCTGTCCCAGGAACCCGAGTGTTCCCAGAACAAACCATGCGTACAGTGGTTCATATGATGGAAAGTGTTGCTCTACCGGGAGGCGGTGGAACACGTGCTGCGATAAAAGGTTATCGAATAGCGATTAAAACAGGTACTGCGAAGAAAGTCGGGCCTGAAGGGCGGTACATCAATCAATATATTGCCTATACAGCAGGTGTTGCACCTGCAAGTAACCCACGTTATGCCCTTGTCGTTCTTATCAATGAGCCTAAAGCGGGTAAATATTATGGTGGTGCAGTATCCGCACCGGTATTTGGTTCCATCATGGGCGGTGTATTGCGAATGATGAATGTTGAGCCAGATGCATTACAAGCAGATGATAAAAGCGACATAGTGATCAATAAAAAAGAGGTTAAAAGTGGCAGATCGTAATCTTTGTGATCTTCTTTCGCCATTTGGCGTTAGCACAGCAAATATCTCACTACATGAGATGACGTTAGACAGCCGTAAAGCAGCGGCTGGTGATCTGTTTATTGCAATTAAAGGCCATCAATCGGATGGTAGGCACTATATCTCCCAAGCGATCGCTCAAGGTGTTGCCGCTGTCATCGCAGAAGCGAATGGCGAAGCGGATGAAGGTGAAATTCGTTACGTTCATGGGGTTCCTGTTATTTATTTGAATGACCTGAATAATCGTTTGTCTGCATTGGCCGCGGAGTTTTATCAGCATCCAGGTGCAAAAATGAAGTTGGTTGGTGTGACAGGAACCAATGGTAAAACGACGACAACACAATTAATTGCTCAGTGGGCAAAAGGGTTGGGTGAAACCAGCGCGGTGATGGGAACTGTAGGGAATGGTCTACTTGGACAGGTCGCGCCGAGTGAAAATACCACGGGTTCAGCAGTGGATATCCAAGTTGAATTAACCCAATTATTAAAATGTCAGGCGACATTAACCGCAATGGAAGTTTCTTCACACGGCTTAGTTCAAGGTCGTGTTGCTGCCTTACCGTTTGCTGCCGCTGTATTTACTAATTTAAGCCGTGACCATTTAGATTACCACGGTGATATGGAAAATTACGAAGCCGCGAAGTGGCTATTATTCTCCACGCATCAAACAAAAGCGCAAATTATTAATGTTGACGATGATGTCGGTTTGAAATGGCTGCAACGCTTACCAAAAGCCTGTGCTGTTTCAATGGAACAGCGTATTCCTGAACAGTGGCAAGGGCCATGGTTACAAGCCACAACGGTTGAGTATCACGACCGTGGAGCCACCATTCAATTTACCTCATCATGGGGTAACGGCACCTTAGAAAGTCCATTAATGGGGGCATTTAATGTCAGTAATTTGTTGTTAGCAATGAGTACATTGCTGATGATGGATTATCCATTAACACAACTCTTGGAATCATCATCATCTTTATCGCCGGTGTGTGGTCGTATGGAAGTCTTTAGTGCGCCGAACAAACCAACGGTGGTGGTTGATTATGCGCATACCCCTGATGCGCTTGAGAAAGCATTAGCAGCGGCACGTTTACACTGTAAAGGAAAATTATGGTGTGTATTTGGTTGCGGGGGGGATCGCGATAAAGGTAAACGTCCATTAATGGGTGCGGCGGCTGAAGAGTGGGCAGACAATGTTGTCATTACTGATGATAACCCGCGTAGCGAAGAGCCATTAGATATCATCAATGACATTATGGCTGGCATTCTTGACTCTAGCCGAGTTCTGGCTATTCCGGGACGTGCTGAAGCCGTGACCAGTTCTATCATGCAAGCTAACGTGGATGACGTTATTGTTATTGCGGGGAAAGGCCATGAAGATTATCAAATTATCGGTCATCGCCGCTTAGATTATTCAGATAGATTGACGGTCGCTAGATTATTGGGGGTGGTAGCATGATCCCGCTAACGTTGTCTCAACTCGCCGCTATCACGGGTGGATATCTGTATCATGCCGATGGCGTTGATGCAGGAACACGAGTATTAAGCGATGTGAGCACGGATAGCCGCCAAATTGGCGAGAACAGCTTATTTATTGCGTTGAAAGGTGAGCGTTTCGATGCCCATGATTTTGTGCCTTCAGTGGCTGAAGGCGGTGCAGCGGCTGTGCTGGTTGAGCGTCAACTTGATATTGATTGCCCTCAAGTCGTTGTCGCAGATACGCGTCTGGCCATGGGGCAGCTTGCTGCTTGGGTACGCCAACAAAGCCAAGCCAAAGTGGTTGGCTTAACGGGGTCGTCGGGGAAAACATCGGTAAAAGAAATGACGGCCTCTATTTTGTCGCAACGCGGTAAAACACTGTATACCGCGGGTAATTTAAACAATGATATCGGTGTACCTTTAACGTTATTTAGGCTAACTCACGAATATGAATATGCAGTGATTGAAATGGGAGCGAATCACCCTAATGAGATCGCGTACACCACGAATATCGTTAAGCCGCAAACTGCTCTTGTGAATAACTTGTTCGCGGCTCATTTAGCTGGATTTGGCTCACCTGAAGGCGTTGCTAGGGCAAAAGGTGAAATATACCAAGGTCTACCGGATGAAGGCACCGCAATTGTTAATCTTGATAGTTGTTCTGCCAAATGGCAGTTTCAGCCACGCCAAACGGTGTGGTGTTATTCATTAACAGCGCAAGATAAAGCGGATTTTTATCCTTCTGACATTGAGGTCAAGCAGCTTTCAACCGATTTTACTTTGCATACACCCGTTGGACAGGTTGCTATCACTTTACCTCTGCCAGGCATGCATAACATTGCTAACGTTTTGGCGGCTAGTGCTTTGGCTATCTCAGTGGGCGCAACGCTGGAAGATATTCGTCAGGGGCTAGCCACAACTCAAGCTGTGCCGGGGCGTTTATACCCAGTGCAGTTGAGTGAGACAAAAGTTGTCTTGGATGACACTTATAATGCCAATGACGGCTCAATGATTGCAGCCATTCATGTTTTAGCTAAAATGCCCGGTTATCGCATTTTAGTGGCCGGAGATATGGGTGAACTCGGCGATTATGCAAAAGAGTGTCATCAACGAGTTGGTATAGCCGCAAAAGATGCAGGTCTGGATAAAGTACTGAGTGTCGGTATGCTGAGCGAAATGATCAGTCAATTCAGTGAATGTGGAGAGCACTTTGCATTCAAAAAAGACTTATTAACCCGACTGATTCCGCTAGTACAGCAGAATGAAGTTGTTTCTATTTTAGTTAAAGGTTCACGCAGCTCCGCGATGGAAGATGTAGTGAATGCATTGAAGGAGTGCTTTGCATGTTAGTCTGGCTTGCCGAAATATTGGTGCATCAATTTTCTGTCTTTAACGTCTTCTCATATTTGACGTTTAGAGCCATCGTCGGTTTGCTGACAGCACTTGCCATTGCGTTATGGATGGGGCCACGTTTAATTACTTACTTACAAAAAATGCAGATTGGTCAGGTTGTACGTGATGTTGGGCCTGAATCGCATTTTAGTAAGCGTGGTACGCCAACAATGGGAGGAATACTGATCCTGTTTTCGATCAGCATCTCAGTATTGCTCTGGGCGCGTTTAGATAACCCATACGTTTGGTGTGTATTACTCGTGTTAGTCGGGTATGGCCTTGTCGGATTTGCGGATGATTACTTGAAAGTGGTCAGAAAAAATAGCCGAGGGTTGATTGCTCGTTGGAAATATTTTTGGCAGTCACTGATTGCACTTGTGGTTGCATTTTCAATGTACGCAGTAGGGAAAGATACCCCTGCAACGCAATTAGTGGTGCCGTTCTTTAAAGACATCATGCCACAACTTGGGCTGCTGTATATTTTGTTGGCGTATTTTGTGATTGTTGGTACCAGTAACGCGGTTAACTTAACGGATGGCCTTGATGGATTAGCGATTATGCCAACGGTTTTCGTGGCAGCCGGTTTTGCATTAGTGGCGTGGGCAACGGGTAACGTCAACTTTGCTAGTTACTTAAATATTCCATTTTTACCACATGCGGGTGAATTAGTTATTGTTTGTACGGCGATAGTGGGGGCGGGGCTCGGGTTCCTATGGTTTAACACTTATCCTGCGCAAGTTTTTATGGGCGATGTTGGCTCCCTTGCTCTTGGTGGTGCACTCGGTACGATTGCCGTTTTATTACGCCAAGAGTTCCTGTTGGTCATTATGGGAGGCGTCTTTGTTGTTGAGACATTATCCGTCATCCTACAGGTGGGTTCTTTCAAATTACGTGGTCAACGTATATTCCGTATGGCGCCAATTCACCATCATTATGAACTGAAAGGTTGGCCGGAACCACGCGTAATTGTACGTTTTTGGATTATTTCCTTAATGCTGGTACTGATTGGACTGGCAACACTGAAGGTACGTTAAAATGGCAGGTATGCAGGGTAAACAGTATCAGGGTAAAAAAGTGGTCATCATTGGGCTGGGGTTAACTGGCTTATCTTGTGTGCACTTTTTCTTATCACACGGCGTTATTCCGCGAGTGATGGATACCCGAGCTGTTCCTCCGGGCGTTGAACAATTACCGAAAGAGGTGGAATGCCATCGCGGTAGTTTAAACAACCAATGGTTGCAAGAGGCGGACTTAATTGTTGCCAGCCCCGGTATTGCATTAGCGACACCTGAATTACAGCAAGCGGCGAATAACGGTATTGAAATTGTCGGTGATATCGAATTGTTCTGCCGCGAAGTTGATGCGCCTGTTATTGCGATCACAGGCTCTAATGGAAAAAGCACCGTGACCTCTTTGGTGGGGGAAATGGCTCAAGCTGCGGGTATCTCCGTTGGTGTTGGCGGAAATATCGGTATTCCAGCATTGTCTTTGTTAAATCAAGGTCACCAACTGTATGTGTTAGAGCTATCTAGTTTTCAATTAGAGACGACATCCAGCTTAAAAGCCCTTGCAGCAACAGTTTTGAATGTCACTGAAGACCATATGGATCGCTATCCGCTAGGTCTAGCGCAGTACCGCGAAGCGAAGTTACGTATCTATCATCATGCGTTGAATTGTATTGTTAATGCTCAAGATCCATTGACGTTACCACAGCATACCGATGAGGAAGCATGCATTAGCTTTGGTGTTGATAGTGGCGATTATTATTTTGATACACAGCAGCGGACATTGGTCGCAAAAAATGAAGTGCTGATCAAGGTTGATGACATGCACTTAACGGGACAACACAATTATACCAATGCATTAGCGGCTCTTGCTCTTGCTGATATCGCGGGTATAGCTCGCCATGCAAGTTTAAGTGTGCTGAAAAATTATGCAGGATTAACGCACCGTTTCCAACTGGTGTTACTGAATAACGGGGTGCGTTGGATTAACGATTCCAAAGCAACCAATGTGGGTAGCACTGAAGCGGCACTGAATGGCTTAAAAGTAGAAGGTACACTGCATCTTCTACTTGGGGGCGATGGTAAATCGGCAGATTTTACACCATTGAAGCCCTATCTTGCTCAGGACAATGTGCGCCTGTACTGCTTTGGTCGTGATGGTAAAGCACTAGCTCAGCTGGAACCTGAAAAATCCGTGTTGACTGAGACAATGGAACAGAGCATGCGTTATTTAGCTCCGAATCTAAAATCAGGGGATATGGTTTTACTCTCACCGGCATGTGCAAGCCTCGATCAATTTAAGAATTTTGAGCAACGAGGTGCCATTTTTGCTCAGTTAGCGAAGGAGCTAGGCTGATGACGATACCGGGTGCTTTACGTCTGAAGAATTGGGTGATTGGAGAGAAAGGGGGTGTCATCGCTGGCTCTACACTCTACGATCGCACCTTGGTATGGCTGGCTTTGGGATTAGCCGCTATCGGTTTTGTTATGGTGACATCGGCATCGATGCCTGTTGGGCAGAGACTGACTGACGACCCATTTTATTTTGCTAAACGTGATGTCATGTATTTAGCTGTCGCCTTTATCTTAGTTTTAGGCGTGATGCGAGTTTCCATGGCTGTTTGGGAAAAATACAGCTTTGTGTTGTTGATGGTTTCTCTTTTACTGTTAGCGGTTGTACTGGTAGCGGGTAGCTCCGTTAACGGTGCATCACGTTGGATTGATGTTGGGATTGTAAAAATTCAGCCAGCAGAAATTTCTAAATTCGCGCTATTTTGCTATGTATCCAGCTACTTAGTGAGAAAATCAGACGAAGTAAGAACTCGCTTCCTAGGCTTTGTAAAACCCATGTGTATTTTAATTATCATGGCGTTATTACTGCTGTTACAACCGGATTTAGGAACGGTTATCGTCCTCGTCGTGACGACATTAGGGTTACTATTCTTAGCTGGAGCACGATTAGCCCCCTTTATTATTGGGATTGCCGCTTGTGTTGTTGGTGTACTCGCCTTGATTTGGTTGGAACCTTATCGTTTGCGCCGTGTGACATCATTTCTCAATCCATGGGAAGACCCATTTGGAAGTGGTTATCAGCTAACCCAATCGTTGATGGCATTCGGTAGAGGTGAGTTATTGGGTCAGGGACTGGGTAATTCGGTGCAAAAACTTGAATATTTACCAGAGGCTCACACTGACTTTATTTTTTCCGTTTTAGCGGAAGAGCTGGGGTATGTTGGTGTTGTTTTGGTTTTACTGATGGTTTTCATGTTGGCATTTAGGGCGATGATGATTGGTCGTCGTGCATTGCTAGCTAACCAATTATTTGCTGGGTATTTAGCTTGCTCAATCGGTATTTGGTTTACTTTTCAGGCATTAGTAAACGTAGGGGCAGCAGCAGGTATGTTGCCAACTAAAGGGTTAACCTTACCATTGATTAGCTACGGTGGGTCGAGCTTGCTCGTGATGTCCGCGGCTATCGCAGTATTATTACGTGTAGATTTTGAAACGCGTCTGGAAAAAGCCCAGGCGTTTGTAAGGAGTGCTAAATGAGTCAAGCAAAAAGGTTACTGGTCATGGCGGGTGGGACTGGGGGACATGTTTTCCCAGGTTTAGCTGTGGCGCATTATTTGCAGGCTCAAGGCTGGGAGATCCTCTGGCTAGGTACTGCCGACCGTATGGAAGCGACACTAGTGCCGCAACATGGCATCGACATTGAGTTTATCCGAATATCAGGGCTCCGAGGTAAAGGCATTATGGCATTAGCCGCCGCGCCTTGGCGGATAGGCAAGGCAGTTTGCCAAGCAAAAGCGATTATTAAGCAGTATCGACCCGATGCTGTGCTGGGAATGGGGGGCTATGTTTCTGGTCCCGGTGGAATTGCGGCATGGTTATCGGGAGTGCCCGTCATTCTGCACGAGCAAAACGGTATAGCCGGTTTAACCAATAAATGGCTTTCAAAAATAGCTAAACGTGTTTTACAGGCATTTCCGGGCGCTTTTCCGCATGCCCCTATTGTTGGAAATCCAGTTCGTAAGGATGTATTGGCACTGCCATTGCCAGAAGAGAGATTATCGAATCGCGATGAGAGAATACGCGTACTGGTAGTAGGGGGGAGTCAAGGCGCGCGTATTTTGAATCAAATTATGCCTGAAGTTGCTGAAAAAGTCGGCAAACAGTTAAATATCTGGCACCAAGCTGGAAAAGGAAGTAAAGAATCTACCGAAGCGTTGTATAATGAAAGGCTAAAAAATTCAGTTAATTCCGAGTATAAAGTTACTGAGTTTATTGATGATATGGCTCAAGCTTACGCATGGGCGGATATTGTGATCTGTCGTTCAGGTGCTTTAACAGTGAGTGAAATCGCTGCGGCAGGGTTACCTGCTATTTTCGTACCTTTTCAACATAAAGATCGTCAGCAATATTGGAATGCTTTACCGTTAGAAAAAGCGGGGGCGGCCAAAATACTTGAGCAACCTCAGTTTACCGCGGATAACGTCGCTAGCCTGCTGGAGCAGTGGGATCGACAAGAATTATTATCGATGGCTATCAAAGCACGTTCTTGTGCGATTACCGATGCGACCGAACGAGTCGCGGCGGTGATTAGTGAAGTGGCTAAATAGCCGCGATCATCGATAAAACGACATTGATATAGAATTAACAAAAGCGAAGACATAGAGTGAATACACAACAGTTGGCGAAATTAAGAACAGCAGTGCCTGAAATGAGAAGAGTTCGGCACATCCATTTTGTCGGTATCGGCGGTGCTGGCATGGGTGGTATTGCCGAAGTACTGGCTAATGAAGGTTATCAAATCAGTGGTTCTGATTTAGCGCCAAATGCAGTGACTCAGCAACTGACCGCTTTAGGAGCAACGATTTATTTTAATCATCGCCCTGAAAATGTTGAAGATGCGAGTGTTGTTGTCGTTTCAACGGCCATTTCTGCGGATAATCCAGAAATTCAGGCAGCACACGAGTTGCGTATTCCTGTTATTCGTCGTGCTGAAATGCTGGCTGAATTAATGCGTTATCGACATGGTATCGCTGTCGCAGGTACGCATGGTAAAACGACAACGACGGCTATGATTTCAGGAATTTATGCTCAAGCAGGTTTAGACCCAACATTTGTTAATGGGGGGTTAGTGAAATCTGCGGGGACTCATGCTCGTTTAGGAAGTAGCCGTTATCTGATTGCTGAAGCGGATGAGAGTGACGCATCATTTTTACATTTGCAGCCTTTGGTTGCGGTAGTGACCAATATTGAAGCTGACCATATGGACACTTATCAAGGTAATTTTGAAACCTTGAAAGATACGTTCATCAACTTTTTGCACAACTTACCATTTTATGGTCGTGCAGTGATGTGTATTGATGATCCGGTGATCCGCTCTTTATTACCGCGTGTAAGCCGTTATGTGACGACTTATGGTTTTAGTGACGATGCGGATGTGCGTATTGTTAAGTATGAACAAAAAGGTAATCAAGGCTTCTTTACTATCGCCCGTGAAAATATGCCTGAGTTGACGGTGGTTCTTAATGCACCAGGTCGACACAATGCCCTTAATGCGGCAGCCGCTGTGGCGGTAGCAACGGAAGAAGGGATTGATGATCAGCATATTCTCTCTGCACTTATAGAGTTTCAGGGGACAGGGCGTCGTTTTGATTTCTTAGGCAATTATTCATTACGCCATGTTAATGGTAAAGAAGGGGAAGTGATGTTGGTTGATGATTATGGTCATCACCCAACTGAAGTGGATGCGACGATTAAAGCGGCAAGGGCGGGTTGGCCTGACAAGCGAATTGTGATGGTTTTTCAGCCACACCGCTATTCACGTACTCGCGATTTATATGACGACTTTGCACATGTTCTCAACCAAGTTGATGTGTTACTGATGTTGGAAGTGTATCCAGCGGGGGAGAAACCCGTACCCGGTGCAGATAGCCGTTCATTATGCCGAACAATTCGTGGTCGTGGTCAACTTGACCCGATTTATGTGGCAGAGCCTGAACAAGTCGCGCAACTGCTCGCTCAAGCACTGGAGCCTAATGACTTAATTTTGGTTCAAGGTGCTGGAAATATTGGTAAAATAGCCCGTAATCTTGCTGAGACAAAATTACAGCCACCAATGGCAGAGGAGTAAACTCATGGCCGAAAAAATTGCGGTGTTATTTGGCGGTACATCTGCTGAACGTGAAGTCTCTCTGCAATCTGGGCAGGCAGTACTTGCGGGTTTACGTCAGGCCGGTGTTGACGCTCATCCAATTGATACGAAAGACTTTCCTGTTATCACGCTTAAGGAAAAAGGATTCGATAAAGTATTTATCGCCCTTCATGGTCGTGGTGGTGAAGATGGTACTATACAAGGGATGTTGGAGTTCTTAGGGTTACCTTATACGGGGAGTGGCGTAATGGCTTCTGCTCTCAGTATGGACAAATTAAGAACCAAACAACTTTGGGAAGGCGCAGGCTTACCGGTCGCACCTTACGTTTCATTGAGTCAATTTAGCTTTAGTCAGTTGACGGAAGCAAAAATTTCAACATTAGTGTCACATCTAGGACTCCCCCTTATTGTCAAACCGAGCTTAGAAGGGTCAAGTGTAGGGATGAGCAAAGTTGATAACATGGATGATTTATCAACCGCGTTGGAATTAGCATTTCGTTTCGATGAAACAGTATTAATTGAAAAGTGGTTAAGTGGGCCGGAATTTACGGTGGCGATGATTGGTGAGCAAGCGCTCCCTTCCATTCGTATTCAACCTGCTGGGGTATTTTACGATTATGATGCGAAATATCTTTCAGATGAAACACAGTATTTTTGCCCAAGCGGCTTAGATGAAAAATCAGAAGCTGCGTTGTCACAATTGGCGGTACGTGCTTATCAAGCTGTTGGTTGTCGTGGTTGGGGACGCGTTGATGTGATGCAAGACAGTGATGGTCAGTTCTATTTATTAGAGGTGAATACCTCACCAGGCATGACGAGCCACAGTTTAGTTCCGATGGCCGCACGTCAAGCAGGTATGGATTTTTCGCAGTTGGTGGTACGTATTTTGGAATTGGCTAACTGATATGTCACAGGCAGCATTAAATGTTCGACATCATAAGCATAATGATGGCAGCAATGACCCAAACTCAGGCCCAAGTAATGGGGCATTTCTTGGTGGGTTGATTTTTTTCTTAATGGTTGTTGGAACAATCATTTGGAGTGGCTGGACCGTCATGAATTGGATGAAAGATGCGGACAGGCTGCCAATGTCAAAGTTAGTACTGACGGGGGAGCGTCATTACACAACGAATGATGATGTCAGAAAAGCGATATTAGCACTTGGTCAACCGGGCACGTTTATGACCGTGGATGTCAATGCCATTCAAAATCAGATCAGTGCTATGCCATGGATACGTCAAGTCACAGTTCGTAAACAGTGGCCTGATGAGTTAAAGATTCATCTGGTAGAATATGTTCCTTACGCTCGTTGGAATGATCAGAACATGGTTGATAGTGAAGGGCGAGTTTTTAGCCTCCCCGCGAGTGAGAGTAACAAAGGCGATTATGCGTTACTTTATGGCCCTCAAGGTAGCCAAAAAGAAGTTATCAAAGAGTATGTTGAATTTAAAAGAATACTGGCAGAACAAAATTTAAAATTGAAATCAGTCTCTATGACTGCACGCCATGCTTGGCAACTTATTTTAGATAATGATGTTCGAATAGAACTCGGAAAAAAAGATGTACTTGAGCGGTTAAATCGTTTCCTTGAACTTTATCCGCTGTTGCAGCAAACCACAGATAAACGTGTTGATTATGTCGACCTTCGTTATACCAGTGGCGCTGCGGTGGGGTGGGCTCCTTTATTAGTGGATGCACCACTGGAGTTACAATAATGAATATTGCTAATAACTCAGACTAGGCAGAAGCAAATGATCAAAACGACGGACAGAAAATTAGTTGTAGGCCTTGAAATTGGGACTTCCAAGGTGTCGGCCCTTGTAGGCGAAATTCTGCCCGATGGTATGGTGAATATTATCGGGGTGGGAAGTTGTCCATCTCGTGGAATGGACAAAGGTGGCGTTAACGATCTGGAGTCAGTCGTTAAATGTGTACAAAGGGCGATTGATCAGGCTGAGCTGATGGCAGATTGCCAAATTTCTTCAGTTTATCTTGCGTTATCGGGTAAGCATGTTAGCTGTCAAAATGAAATTGGTATGGTACCTGTGTCGGAAGAAGAAGTGACACAAGAAGATGTTGACAGTGTTGTTCATACCGCTAAATCAGTCCGAGTTCGCGATGAACATCGCATTCTTCATGTTATACCGCAAGAATTCGCGATTGATTATCAAGAAGGTATTAAGAACCCTGTTGGTTTGTCTGGTGTACGTATGCAAGCCAAAGTTCATTTGATCACTTGCCACAACGATATGGCAAAAAATATCGTGAAAGCCGTTGAACGTTGTGGGCTGAAAGTTGATCAGTTAATTTTTGCTGGACTTGCTGCTAGCTATTCTGTTTTGACGGAAGATGAGCGGGAGTTGGGGGTTTGTGTCGTTGATATTGGCGGCGGCACGATGGATATGGCGGTGTACACCGGTGGTGCATTACGTCATACCAAAGTGATTCCTTATGCAGGCAATGTTGTGACCAGCGATATTGCTTATGCTTTTGGAACTCCACCAAGTGATGCAGAAGCGATCAAAGTTCGTCATGGCTGTGCTGTCGGTTCGATAGTCAGCAAAGATGAAACGGTGGAAGTACCTAGCGTGGGAGGACGCCCACCAAGAAGTCTGCAACGTCAGACTTTAGCGGAGGTCATTGAACCACGCTATACAGAGCTGTTAAACCTCGTAAACGAAGAAATTTTAAATTTACAGGAACAGTTACGTCAACAAGGTGTCAAACACCATTTGGCAGCGGGGATCGTGCTTACTGGAGGCGCTGCGCAAATAGACGGTCTCGTCGAATGTGCACAAAAAGTCTTCCATACACAAGTCAGGATTGGTACCCCGCTCAATATAACAGGCTTAACGGATTATGCTCAGGAGCCATACTATTCAACTGCGGTTGGGCTTCTGCATTACGGTAAAGAAAGCCATCTTGGCGATGATACCGAAACGGAAAAACGTGCTTCAGTTAAAGGGTGGTTTAGTAAAATCACTGGTTGGCTGAGAAAAGAATTTTAATTTTTATTCAGAAGCATATTATTAGCTTCGAAGTAAGCACAAAACGGAGAGACATTATGTTTGAACCAATGGAGCTAACCAACGATGCGGTGATTAAAGTCATCGGCGTTGGTGGCGGCGGCGGTAACGCCGTTGAACACATGGTGCGTGAGCGTATTGAAGGCGTTGAGTTTTTTGCCGTCAATACTGACGCACAGGCACTGCGCAAAACCGCAGTCGGACAAACAATCCAGATTGGTACTGGTATTACTAAAGGCCTAGGTGCAGGAGCAAACCCTGAAGTAGGTCGTAATGCCGCTGAAGAAGATCGTGAAGCTTTACGCAATGCACTTGATGGTGCAGACATGGTCTTCATTGCAGCCGGTATGGGTGGTGGTACAGGTACAGGTGCTGCTCCAGTCGTGGCTGAAGTTGCTAAAGAGCTGGGTATACTAACGGTTGCCGTCGTGACTAAGCCTTTCAATTTTGAAGGCAAAAAGCGTATGGCATTTGCGGAATCGGGAATTACTGAGTTATCAAAACATGTTGACTCATTGATTACGATCCCGAACGATAAACTATTAAAAGTCTTAGGTCGTGGTATCTCTTTATTGGATGCTTTTGGTGCTGCAAACGATGTCCTTAAAGGTGCCGTTCAAGGGATTGCAGAACTGATCACACGCCCTGGCTTGATGAACGTGGACTTTGCTGACGTACGCACTGTTATGTCAGAAATGGGCTACGCAATGATGGGTTCAGGTGTTGCTCGTGGTGAAGATCGTGCTGAAGAAGCGGCTGAAATGGCTATTTCAAGTCCACTTCTAGAAGATATCGACCTTTCTGGCGCACGCGGTGTTCTTGTCAACATTACCGCTGGTTTCGATCTGCGTTTGGATGAGTTTGAAACGGTCGGTAATACCATTCGTGCATTCGCATCTGATAATGCGACCGTTGTTATTGGTACATCACTCGACCCTGAGATGAATGATGAACTACGTGTTACTGTTGTTGCAACAGGTATTGGGATGGACAAGCGTCCAGAAATTACACTGGTCAATAACAAAATGTCACAGCAGGTTTCTATGGAACAGCGCTACCAGCAAATGCAAAGTAGCATGTCTTCTATGTCTTCATTGACAGAAGAAAAACCAGCTGCGGCGAAAGCGGTGAATGACCAAAATACGCAAACAAATAAAGAACCTGATTATTTGGATATTCCTGCATTTTTGCGTAAACAGGCCGATTAATTTTAATTATATTGGTTTCTCCGCTTTTTGTGCTAAACTTTCCTGCTGGTTATCTAGTATGATAATCAGCAGGACGGATAACATTGCGAGAAAAAAACGATGATCAAACAAAGGACACTTAAACGTATAGTTGAAGCGACTGGTGTTGGTTTACATACTGGCAAGAAAGTCACGCTTACTCTGCGTCCAGCGGCGGCAAACACCGGGGTCATCTACCGTCGTACTGACCTAAATCCTCCGGTTGATTTTCCGGCTGATGCTAAGTCTGTCCGTGATACCATGTTATGTACTTGTTTAGTTAATGAAGATAACGTGCGTATTTCGACCGTAGAGCATCTGAATGCTGCTTTGGCAGGATTAGGTATCGATAACATTGTTATTGAAGTCAATGCGCCTGAAATCCCGATTATGGATGGCAGTGCAGCACCATTCGTCTTCTTATTGCTAGATGCAGGTATTGAAGAACTGAATTGTGCGAAAAAATTCGTACGTATTAAAGAAAAAGTGCGTGTAGAAGATGGTGATAAATGGGCTGAATTCACACCATATAATGGTTTTAGCCTTGATTTTACTATCGATTTTAATCACCCTGCTATTGATAGCAGTACGCAGCGTTATAAAATCGATTTTTCTGCTGAAGCCTTTGTTAGCCAAATTAGCCGTGCGCGTACATTTGGTTTTATGCGTGATATTGAATATCTGCAATCTCAAGGCCTATGCTTAGGCGGTAGTTTCGATTGTGCTATCGTTGTTGATGACTATCGTGTCCTCAACGAAGATGGTTTGCGTTTTGAAGATGAATTTGTTCGTCACAAAACACTTGATGCTATCGGTGACCTATTCATGTGTGGACATAATATTATTGGTGCATTTACTGCCTATAAATCTGGTCATGCATTGAATAACAAACTTCTACAAGCGGTACTGGCTAAAGAATCTGCTTGGGATTTGGTGACATTTGAAGATGAAGCTGAATTACCCGTGGCATTCAAAGCACCTTCAACGGTTTACGCTTAATCAAGTTAAGTTGGTAAACAGTTGAATCAGTTGTTGTTATAAAACGCGAATGTCAGCGTTAATCTTTTCTGTTGGTTGTGCTGGTACTCTCTCCGGCCAGCGCAGCCAGCCGCTCTAGTCTCTGTTTTAAATCTTTTGAACTATTCTCTGCTAAACGTAAAAGATGCTTAGCCGTTTCCGCACTTATTCTCCGTTCATTCCTAGTTTGCATATTTTTAACTGTTTGATTATTCAGTGAGCTATTTTCAGTCTTTTTTCGCATAAGAGTAGGATTGATTCTGATGTCTATGGAAGATAAAGATGGTAGAATAGAGCCTCGTAATGCAGAAAGTAGATTAAGTTTTTCGTAATTTAATCGGGTCATCCAGCTTGCATTAGCAACCTCGATAATCAAAATGCTGTTACGATAGTTTGCAACGCGGCACATTGGCTTAAGTTCGCTAGGGAGCAATCCTTTAACAGCTTTGTTAAGCCGATTAATCGCGTTAGCAGTACGCTGAATAGTTAATAGGGGGCTGCTCGTTTTAGCGAGTGACTCCTCAAGGACATCGAATAATGCTTGTGGGTGACTATCTCTCATTTTTCGGCTCCGCCTAATGTGTTAGGTTTATTCTTAAGTATAGCTTGAGTAGTATAACGCGAACTTGAATAAAAATAGTGTAACAGCAACATAATATAAGACTTTGATGGGCATTTTAAATCTTTGGCGACAATTTGGTAGAAGATACTTGTGGTCTCATTTCCTATTAGGACTTGTCGCTACAGGGATTGGCATGCCTGCGATTTTAAATGCCTTATCAGATGCTCAGCAAACCCAGTTTAATTCGTCTGTTAATCGCCAAAATCAAGCGGTTAGTGCTTTTGATAACTTATTTGCACAACAACAACCCCAACGTTCTTCACCGTCCTCGTCGTATTCTGTGAATTATTGGCAGCAACATGCGGTTAGGAATGTCATTCGACAACTGACTTTCGCTTTTTCAAACACTGAAGATGGCGATACGAATTTACAAGATGAAGCTAAAGGTTCACTACTAGCTCCGCAAGTCATGCTTGATACGTTGTATGCCATGCTGGCACAACGTTCACTTCAATGGGGTGACAATGTTACCCAACCGGAACGCTACGCTTTTCCACATTTTGTAGCATATCAACCTGCAATTTGGGTTGCTCAGGTTCATGGGATCCGTGCCGGTCCTCTTATGAGTTAATTAGCAATAACATTGTCGATCTTGAGATATGCACTATGTTCTAAGCAAATTACATGATTTAATTGTTTAGTAATTAACTGAATTACCTGAGAATATATAAATATGTTAACAAAATTATTAACCAAAGTTTTTGGTAGTCGTAATGACCGTACCCTCCGTCGTCTGCGTAAAGAAGTCGAAAAGATTAATCGCCTTGAGCCGGAGTTTGAAAAGTTAAGTGATGATGAACTCAAAGCTAAAACCCAAGAATTCCGTGAGCGTCTGAGTAAAAACGAAAGCCTTGAAAGCATCATTCCTGAAGCGTTTGCAACTGTTCGAGAAGCCAGTAAACGTGTTTTTGGTATGCGTCACTTTGATGTACAGCTGATTGGTGGGATGGTTTTGAACGAGCGCTGTATCGCTGAGATGCGTACTGGTGAAGGTAAAACACTGACAGCGACTCTCCCTGCTTACTTGAACGCATTAACGGGTAAAGGGGTTCACGTTGTTACAGTTAACGACTATTTGGCGAAACGTGATGCTGAAAACAACCGTCCATTATTCGAATTTTTAGGCCTGAGTGTTGGTATAAACCTTCCAGGTATGCCAGCAGGACTTAAGCGTGAAGCTTATGCGGCTGATATTACTTATGGTACTAACAACGAATTCGGCTTTGACTACTTACGTGACAACATGGCATTTAGCCCAGAAGAGCGCGTACAGCGTAAATTACACTACGCATTGGTGGATGAGGTTGACTCAATTCTTATCGATGAAGCGCGTACACCACTTATTATTTCTGGTCCGGCTGAAGATAGCTCAGAACTGTACAAAAAAGTTGATAAATTAATTCCTAAACTTGTGCGTCAAGAGAAGGAAGACTCTGACACTTTCCAAGGTGAAGGGCATTTCTCAGTAGATGAGAAATCACGTCAGGTCACGCTGACTGAGCGTGGTTTAGTACTGATTGAGCAACTGTTAACGGAAGAAGGCTTAATGGAAGAAGGTGAATCACTGTATTCTCCATCAAACATTATGCTGATGCATCACGTGATGGCAGGCTTACGCGCTCATGCGTTATTTACACTGGATGTGGATTATATTGTTAAAGACGGTCAAGTTATCATCGTTGATGAACATACAGGCCGTACAATGGAAGGCCGCCGTTGGTCTGATGGCTTGCACCAAGCGGTGGAAGCAAAAGAAGGTGTTGAGATCCAAAATGAAAACCAAACACTGGCATCAATTACCTTCCAAAACTATTTCCGCTTATACGAAAAACTGGCGGGTATGACGGGAACCGCGGATACCGAGGCATTTGAGTTTAGCTCTATCTATAAATTAGATACCATTGTTATCCCAACTAACCGTCCTATGATCCGTAAGGATTTACCTGACTTAGTCTATATGACTGAAGAGGATAAATTCGCAGCGATTATTGAAGATATCCGTGAAAGAACACAAAACGGCCAACCCGTGCTCGTGGGGACTATCTCAATTGAGAAATCAGAGCTGATTTCTAATGCATTGAGAAAAGCAAAAATTGAACATAATGTATTGAACGCGAAATTCCATGCTTTAGAAGCGGATATTGTTGCGAACGCAGGTCAAGCTGGAGCGGTTACTATCGCGACTAACATGGCTGGTCGTGGTACGGATATTATGTTGGGTGGTAGTTGGCAATCTGAGGTTGCAGCTTTGGAAGCGCCAACTCAAGAGCAAATTGATGAAATCAAGGCGCGTTGGAAAGAGCGTCATGACGCGGTACTTGCTGCTGGTGGTTTACATATCATCGGTACAGAACGTCATGAATCTCGTCGTATTGATAACCAGTTACGAGGTCGTGCGGGGCGTCAAGGTGATGCCGGTTCTTCACGTTTCTACCTCTCCATGGAAGATGCGTTGATGCGTATTTTTGCCTCTGATCGTGTCACAGGCATGATGCGTAAATTAGGCATGAAACCGGGTGAAGCGATTGAACACCCATGGGTCACGAAAGCTATTGCAAATGCGCAACGTAAAGTTGAAAACCGTAACTTTGATATTCGTAAGCAGCTGCTTGAATATGATGATGTAGCGAGTGACCAACGTCGTGCTATTTATACTCAGCGTAATGAGCTGCTTGACGGTGGTGATATTAAAGAAACGGTAGATAGCATTCGTCAAGATGTATTCACGACCACTATTGATGCCTATATTCCACCACAATCTTTGGAAGAAATGTGGGACATTGAAGGGCTGCAAAAACGCTTAGTCAGTGATTTCGATTTAGATTTACCAATCAAAGAATGGTTGGATAAAGAGCCTGAATTACATGAAGAAACTCTTCGTGAGCGTATTATGGAAAAAGCCATTGAAATCTATCAGAAAAAAGAAGAGATCGTTGGCGCGGAAATGATGCGTAATTTCGAAAAAGGTGTCATGCTACAGACGTTAGATACATTGTGGAAAGAGCATTTGGCTTCGATGGATTATTTACGTCAAGGTATCCATTTGCGTGGTTACGCGCAGAAAGATCCAAAACAAGAATATAAGCGTGAATCTTTCAACATGTTTGCGAATATGCTTGAATCGTTGAAATACGAGGTTATCAGTACACTATCTAAAGTTCAGGTTCGTTTACCTGAAGAAGTTGAAGCTTTAGAACAACAGCGTAAAGAAGAAGCAGAACGCTTAGCGAAAAAACAGCAGTTGAGTCATGATGCCGGCGCTGAATCATTGATGTCTGAAGCTGAAGCACAGATAGCCACACAGGGTCATAAAATCGGTCGTAATGATCCTTGTCCTTGTGGTTCAGGCAAAAAATATAAGCAATGTCATGGTCGCTTAAAGTAATTTAATATCACATCACACAAGGCGGGGTAACCCGCCTTTTTAACGAAGAAATTATGGAAAAAAAACATCTGTATATTGCCGCTGGCATCATCCGTAATGATGACCACAAAATATTTATTACTGAGCGCCCAAGCGGCACTCATATGGCGGGTTTTTGGGAATTCCCTGGCGGAAAATTAGAACACGGGGAACAGCCTGAAGATGCGTTAATTCGCGAGTTAGAAGAGGAAGTAGGGATAATTGTCACTGAATGTGAGCTCTTTCACTGTGTTGAGCATGAATTTGATGAACGCCGTGTGACTCTCTACTTTTATATGGTTTCTCGTTGGGAAAATGAGCCTTATGGGAAAGAGGGACAAAAAAGCCGTTGGGTCGATCAGAAAGATTTAGTGGCTAGTGAGTTCCCACCTGCGAATCGTATTATTATTGATATGCTAAAATAATTTTCCCTGAACTCACCGTCTGTTAAGAGGGGATTAATCATCATTTCTGTGCTGATAGAAGAGGGTGATTAAAATCAGGCTGTGAGTAAAAGTAAGGTAAGCTTTCGTTTATTAAGCGGTTTACGCTAAAGTGAAATGGCGCGAGTTATTCGCATAATGCCTTATATTCCCGTTAATTTATTAACAACAGGATATAAGGCATGTCATTAACAGCAATAGCTATCTTGCTTGTTGCTATTAATGTTCAGGTTGTTCACTCCAATTATCACTGTCAGAAATATCACCTTGGCTGGCAATTCGTTTTTCTTCAGCCGCCCACTCACCAAGATCGATAAGTTGGCATCGCTTACTGCAAAATGGCCTAAATGGGCTTTCTTCTCCCCAAATAACAATTTTCTGGCATGTTGGACAATTAACTTCAATTTTTTCCGTCATTTACTACTTCCCCCTTATTAACAGCAGGATAATTCAAAAGTCATCATTGCGGGTACAATACCATTTTCGCTGTCAATGTGAAGAAAACGAATTGCAAATCGTGTTTTATGGCCTGAAATTTGAGGGAAAATCAGCTTATCGCTTGATAGCCTCACCCTTAATAACTCTTTATCTTCGACACTATCTTGATAAAAGCCATTGTGACACTCTTTAATTTCAAAAGAGCCCGCTTGACGAATAAGGTTCAAGATTGTATCTAACGTATCTTTCAAAGGGGCTAGGCTTTTAAGCCAACCGCTAATAGCTTGCTCTTTCTGTTCTTGCGGCATATGTAACCACAATTGGAGTGTGGGGAGATCAAAACTACAGCATCCGCCGGGAATACTTAATCGTTGGCGAACCATACTAATGATTTTATCGTTCCTTAGCTGTTGACCAAATCTAGGTGCCGTTGTGATATTTGCGGCTTTAGTTGCAAGGTCGTTAAGTAGAGATGAAATAAGCTGATTGTCTGCATTCGGTGCATCGGACCAAGCAGATAAACGTCTACGTTGCTTTTCAAGCTCTTTGATCATATCAGATCGCACTTCGCCCCTATCAAGAATTTCTATTAATTCTGATACGGAACGGAAAAAAGCAATACCGGATGTATAGGAGGTAATGTGGCTAAGTTCATAAACTTGATTTAGCAGTGTTTCGAGCCTTAGCCATGAGCGAATTTTTTCATTCAATGGATACTCGTAAGTGACGAAGTTTACAGTGTTTGATTCACTCATATTGATTTCCTATTTGTTCTGTTGTGCTAGCGTCATATACTTTTCGTGGAGTGCAGCGACCTTTTCGGCAATATCAGATTCACCATCATGATTTGTAATAATGTCATCACTTTGTAACAAGCGGTTTTCTCTGCTAGTTTGCGATTGCATAATATTAGCTACATGTTCTTGATTAACATTATCTCTTTGCATTGTGCGCTGAATTTGTTCTTCAGGGGTAACATCAATGACAAGAACCCGATCCGCTAGGTGTGATAGCTTGTTTTCAAATAATAAAGGAACAACCCAAATGACATAAGGGTTGGTAATTTGTTGTAATTGTCTTTGTGTCTCTTGCTGAATGAGGGGATGAAGTAGGGCATTTAGCCATTGTTTTTCAGATTCATTAGAAAAAATAATTTTCCTAAGATGCTGGCGATTGAGAGAACCATCCGATTGAATAATGTTTTCATCATAACGGTTTTTAATCGCTGCAAGAGCAGGCGAATTAGGTTCTACCACCTTTCTAGCAATAATATCGGCATCGACCAGTGGTACCCCTAGCTTAGCAAATTGATTAGCAACGGTTGTTTTTCCGCTACCAATTCCTCCTGTTAGTGCAACAATATAGGCCATAATCGTATTCATTGTTTTGAAAAATAATAGGTTACACGGATTTCTCCTGTTTGTCTTCACTCAGGAGATAATACGCACTGTAAGCTTACCGGACTTACCGTCAGTAGGTAGTTCTATAGCATAAATAGATAAAATGCTATCCTATAATTAACTATATCAAATGGTTGTTATAACATTTCCTAAATTAAATATAGGGAGGTACATTGCGACCATTATGCTCCCAACAAGTAAGGCCATTAATAGGAGCAATATGGGTTCTAAGTTTTTGAGTGATTTTTCCATGAGGGCGGTATGTTGAGTTGAAAAATGAGTAAATAAGTATTGTGAAAAGTGAGGTAGTTGGCCTGACTCTTCTGCCACCGCAATCAATTGATAGACTATTGCGGGGAAAAAAGAGTTATGTTTAACGGCATTAGACAATGATTCTCCTTTTAACACAGATTGATATACCAATAAGCTAGTTTTTTTATAGATTGGTGTATGGATCGTCTCTGCTGTGCATTTCAGACATTCTGTTAATGGCAGTCCCGCGCCTAGTGTAGAGGATAAGGTTAGAAAGAATATATTGAGATTATTTATTTCAATGAGTTTTTTTATCGGGGGAATATAAAACAGTAAACTCGCCATGAATATTGAAAAATAAGCATTAAACCGCCAAATAAGTGATAAGGAAATTAGGGTAATCGGCAGTAAATAAACTAAATACTGAGTGATTAAATTAGAAATGCTTATCATTAATTTAGTGATCGCTGGTAACTCATGTTGAAAACTATGATAAATAGTTTCAAATTGAGGTAGTACATAAATTAACATAATAAAAACTAACACAATTGACAATAACACGAGTATTAACGGATATCTCAGTGACTTTATAACCTTTTTTTGGGCTTCAGCATCGTGTTTTAGCATGGTAGCGATAATTTTAAAGGTTTTTTCATAATCTCCTGTTTTTTCGGCTACTTTTACTAAACTGATAATTGTTGGAGTGAATATGTTCGGGTGCTTCTCAAGATTATTGGAAAGATTATTCCCACGTTTTAAATCATAAATTGCTGATGCGATGATTTTTCTCCACAATGGATCTTTTATATTTTTTTGTAAAATATATAGGCTTTGCAATAAATTAATGCCAGAGGAGAGGAGCGTATTTAATTGATAAAAAAAATGGACGCGATAATGAATGTTGCTCTTATTCAGAATGAATAACGATCTAAAACGGATTTGAATAGGCGTGTGTTCAGACTCGAGTAACTCAATAAATGCAGATTTTTTATTTCTAGAGATAATGGTATCTTTAATAAGATTATTTTCATGAGATAACGCGATATAGGAATAAATAAACATTATAATTCCTCTCCATATCCGATGACTGAATATAGCTCTTGTAGCGTTGTTTCTCCGCTATCGATTAAATTTAAACCATCTTGAAAAAGCGTTTGAAAATGATTAGTATGATTTTTTTCATAATGAAAAATTTGGCTAAGCGCATTTTGTTCCAGATATTCATAGATTGCTGTTCTTCCCATAAAACCCGCAAAACAGAGATCACATCCAGCCGATGACCATTCTTTAATTGAGATATTTTCACTTATTTGCACGACCTTTGGCTGTTTTACTTTACAGTTAGGGCATAATCGACGTACGAGTCTTTGTGCAATGACCATTTTTAAACACGAACTGAGTTGTGATTTACTCACCCCGAGTTGAGTCATTCTATCAATGGCACTTAACGTGCAGTTGGTATGCAAAGTTGATAATACTAGGTGCCCTGTTTGTGCAGCTCTGGTTGCAATCTGGGCTGTTTCCTCATCCCTAATTTCTCCGATCATAATAATATCTGGGTCTTGTCGAAGTAACGCGCGTAATATATGTGCAAAACTTAGCCCATATTTATCATTAACGTGTATTTGATTAATGCCTGACAATGGGATTTCAATCGGGTCTTCAATAGTCGATATATTACGTGAAGATTGATTGAGATATTCTAATGAACTGTAGAGTGTGACTGTTTTTCCACTACCGGTAGGCCCAGTCACGAGAATTAACCCCTGTGGCTGCAATAATTTTTTCTTTAAACTGACCAGTAACTGATTATTCATACCAATTTGTTCAATAGAATATTTTAGCTGAGTATTCTGTATTCGTAGAACCAACTTTTCTCCATATAGCGTTGGAATCGTTGATAAACGGATACTGTAGTTGTGTCCATCAAAATACCAATTCATTTGCCCATCTTGCGGTAATCGTTTTTCCGCAATATTTAATTTTGCTAGTATTTTTATGCGTGCAATAATTTCATTATTGATTTCTAATGGTGGGGATGGAATAAAATAGAGTTTACCATCAACGCGTAGGCGGATTTTCAGCCCCTGTTTTGTCGGTTCAATATGAATATCAGAAGCGCGTTTTCTTACTGCGGCTTTCAACATATTTTCAGCAAAATCAACGGCTGGAGAAGTGATAGCTAATTGTTCTTTTTCCTGGCTATGGTATACGGTTTCTGGTTCTTGAATCTCGGCATATTTTTTATTGAAGTAGTGGTCAATTTTTTCTTTTGGCCATATATCATAACATACAGGCACACCAGCAATAAAACGTAAAGTCGCAAGAACATTATCATGAGGTTTTTTAGGTACACCGATAGACAGTCGTTTATTATTATAATCTACAATAATAATATAATGTTTGTCACAGACACTTTTAAGCTCTTTGAATATAAAATCCTGTTCCCTGGTGGTCATCATAATTTATCCTATTTTTCAGAATACAAATGTATTTTCACATAACGTTTTTAATTTATTATCATTGCTGCTTTCACATATGACTTGCCATTGAAAGGGGGAGCTATCAGTCGGGACTGTTGGTGTTAATGTGACGGATAAACTGTCGAGATTTTTGTCTGCGGTGAAATTTATCACTCCGGATGCTACATCTATATTTTTTATATATTTTCCTTTTATATTGTTGGGGATATTTTCACTCCCTGCATTACAGGCTGCGAGTGTTCCTCTATTAAAGGCACAGATCTCTATATTATTCTTATAAGGTAAAATAGTTTGCAATACATCGGTTATGGCGGCCTTTTGCATATAACCTTGATAACCGGGGATAGCAATAGCACTTAATATGGAAATTATTGCAATAACGACCATGATTTCAATTAAAGAAAATCCTTTTTGATTCATATAGCCTCCTTGTTGGGTGAGGGGATACTTTAAAATGGAAGGGATGATTATTTAATTCAATAAAATTCATTTTGCGAAAGGCTATGTAAATGAAAAATTGAAAATGACACATATTACATTTTCTTGGGAGGAGCCTCGCAAATACAGATTGAATGGAAAATAACATGTTTTATTTATTAGCGAGTATGATAGCTATAATATGTATAAAGAATAAATAGGATAAGTTGATTATAAAAATAATAGGAACCTTATTATATATTTCTATTATTTATTGCGATTAAACGAGGTTAGCAAGATATGTGATAGATCCAATTTGAAAAACGCTATAGTGCGATTAAAACAGTGGATAAATAAAAGCGGCAAAAGATGCCGCGAGATGTTAATTCATAATAGTGTTTATCAACAGTGTGTGGCTAACTGTGTTTTAAATCGTTGCCAATCAAAATAAGGTCCAGGATCTGTCTTTCGATTGGGGGCGATATCGCTATGCCCCGTGATGTGGTTCCTGATTTCAGGGTATAGCGTGATAAGAGAACACGTGAGTTTGGTTAATGAATCGTACTGTGCAGTAGTAAAAGGTTCAAAATCAGTACCTTCTAGTTCAATACCAATAGAAAAATCATTACACTTTTCTTTACCTTGATAACTCGATTGTCCTGCGTGCCACGCTCGTAGATGAAAAGGAACATATTGAATAATTTCGCCATCTCGGCGAATTAAACAATGAGCAGAAACACGAAGGTGTTTAATTTCGTCGAAAAAGGGATGCTCTGTTGGATTAAGTGTTCCAGTAAAAAGTTGGTTGATATAAGGCCCCCCAAACTGCCCTGGCGGGAGGCTAATGTTGTGGATCACCAAAAGAGAAGGGGACACATTTTCTGGTCGTTCATCATGATGTGGTGACGGGATATGGGTCACATTTTGCAACCAACCATTATGTATTTTCATATCCAGTGCCATAGTATTCCTTTCTATCTATTCTTCATTTGCAAACATCGCTGTGAGGAAGAAAGATTAGCATATACATAGAATAATTCGAGTTGTATGTTTGTATTCAATAACGTGTTTTTTTTGTTAAAGCGAAGAAGATGCTAAAGTAATTTGGTTGATTAAGCGAGAGATAGGTTTATCACACATGCCATGTGCCTTGAAGTGACAGGATAGATGGCGAATTGCACATACAGGTATTGGAGTTTATTGATGGCGACAAGGCGTTATGACGAAAATCAAAGACGTGAAGCACTGTTTGAAAAATTAAATACTGATATTCCTTTTATGGTCACTCATGCATTAAAAGAAGACCTTGGCCAAATTGTAGATGTTCGACAAGACATCACGGGGCAATTGTTACAGCCAGCAGCCCGCGCAACTGCTCGTATTATCACGAGAGAAGATGGTGTGTTTTGTGGTCAAAAATGGTTAGAGGAAGTATTTAAGCAGCTTGGTGGGCAAATCGATATCACATGGCATGTTAATGATGGTGATAAAGTGGTTCCAAACCAGCTACTTTGTGAAATGTCAGGCCCTTCGCACATCCTATTGACTGGTGAAAGAACGGCCTTAAATTTTATTCAAACGTTGTCTTCAGTTTCCACGGTCACCGCGCAATATGTGGCACAACTTGAAGGCACTAAAGCAAAACTCTTAGATACGCGTAAAACTATTCCAGGGCTAAGAAGCGCTTTAAAATATGCAGTATTAATGGGAGGAGGATATAACCATAGACTTGGTTTATCAGATGCTTATTTAATTAAAGAAAACCATATTATTTCTGCTGGCTCAGTAGCTAAAGCTGTCACGTTGGCACGACAAGCTCATCCTGAAGTGCCAATTGAAGTTGAGGTTGAAAATTTAGATGAATTACTGCAAGCATTAAAAGTAGATGCAGATATCATCATGCTCGATAACTTTACCGTTAATATGATGAAAGAAGCCGTGGTGCTAACGGCTGGTAAAGCCGCCCTCGAAGTGTCAGGAGATGTAACATTAGACACGATCAAAGAGTTTGCAGAAACAGGCGTTGATTTCATTTCTGTCGGCGCGCTCACGAAACACATTAAAGCGATGGATCTATCGATGCGTTTTGCGGAAGAAAAATAAGTAAGCACTGATAGATGGAAGTAGATTTAACCTATTTATGAGTTTTAACCTTCTGTATATACAGCAAAACTCTCGTCCTTGATGGCTAGGTAAGAGAATGACCAAAGCGAGAAAGTGCCTTATTTTCTGGCTTTGGTGTCATCGAGTGAGCCTCGATTTCTATATCGTTATTTAATAGAGACGGTGCCGACAGATCGTTTTATTGGTGCACTGAAGTGACTTTCTAGGGAAGGAACATTGAGCATGACAAAATGCGTTGACGATGTTGATTTTATTTCTATTGTAATCAACCAATCAACCAATCAACCAATCAACCAATCAACCAATCAACCAATCAACCAATCAACCAATCAACCAATCAACCAATCAACCAATCAACCAATCAACCAATCAACCAATCAACCAACCAACCGGTTAACCGACTGACCAAGTTATAAGCAGAGTACATATTTATTTCAGGGTGTTAAACGATATTTTGGCTTATCTGTGTGGAGAGAGCTTAAAATAACGACACGGCTACGCTTTGAGCTGCATTCTTGTCTGAATACGATGTAATCGGGTCGCTTGTAGATTTTTGTATGGTTAAATTTTGCTATTTTAGTGAAACCATACAACTCTTATATTGAGTAAAACAACAAATAGTATGAATAGTTAGCGATATTCTTCACTCCAACTCATGTATGTTTCTTGCGCGTATCGCTTTGATTGAGAGCAGTAAGAGAATATTCATTTTTTATGAATTTAAATTCCAAATATCTGCAACTATATCGTTTCAGCTTCTTTGTTTAAGCATATAAATTCGATAAAAATGTTAAATTGGCGTGTTTGTGATAGGCGAATTGGTTATCAAAACATGCTAAATTTTAAAAAAATCTGTTAAAATTTGCAGGATTTTATGATTTAGCGCAAGGTCTTTATGGACAGTTAGTGAATACTTTGTTACTTTATTAATCCATAATGAAATTGGTATTACCAATTAACACTGAGTGATACCTAATCAATAATTAATCACTAATGATCATGGCAGGTTATGGCTTACGGTAAAATTCGCCAACCAAAATTATCGGATGTCATCGAGCAGCGCCTCGAGCATCTTATTTTCGAAGGGACATTACGCCCCGGCGAAAAGCTGCCTCCTGAGCGTGAACTGGCAAAACAGTTCGACGTTTCTCGGCCATCAGTACGTGAAGCTATCCAAACCCTCGAAGCCAAAGGGCTATTATCACGCCGTCAAGGTGGTGGTACGTATGTTCAAAAACAAATGTGGCAAAGTTTTAGTGACCCACTAACCGAACTCCTTACCGGTAATCCAGAATCTCAATTCGATCTTCTTGAAACTCGTCATGCCCTTGAAGGTATAGCGGCTTATTATGCCGCATTACGCGGTACTGATGAGGATTTAGAACGTATTCGACAAAGTTATGAATTGATCATAAAAGCTCAACAAAGTGGGGATATTGATGCGGAATCTAATGCGGTTTTGCAATATCAACTTATTGTCACAGAAGCAGCACATAATGTAGTCATACTGCACTTATTACGCTGTATGGTGCCGATGTTGGAACAGAATATTCGTCAGAACTTTGAGTTTTTATATACCCGTAAAGAAATGTATAAAGCAGTTAGTGAACATCGTGCTCAGATATTCTCCGCTATAATGGCAAGAGAACCTGAGAAGGCAAGAGAAGCTTCTCATCGTCATTTAGCATTTATTGAAGAGTTACTTTTGGATATTAGCCGTGAACAAACAAGACGTGAACGCTCTTTACGTCGGTTGCAACAACATCCTGAATTAAATTAGTAATGCAGATTACTGACTGCTGCGTCTGTATTACTGTGACTACTCTCTGTGAGAGTTCTAGCGGCAACAACAGCAGGGCCTATCTTCCCGCTATTTTCTGCAAAGTAGCGCGAAGATAGGCTCCACATAAACATTAAAAAATAGATAACAGATAAGGAATACACCATGTCAGATATGTTGAAAAATGACGTGGATCCGATTGAAACTCGCGACTGGCTACAGGCGATTGAATCGGTCATCCGTGAAGAAGGTGTTGATCGTGCTCAGTTCATTATCGAACAGGTATTGAGCGAAGCGCGTAAAGGCGGTGTAAACATTGCTGCTGGTGCATCTGGTAGTTCTGATTATATCAACACAATTGCTGTTGAAGACGAGCCTGCATACCCTGGTAACATGGATTTGGAGCGCCGTATTCGCTCCGCAATTCGTTGGAACGCAGTGATGACTGTACTGCGTGCTTCTAAGAAAGATTTGGAACTGGGTGGCCATATGGCATCATACCAGTCTTCAGCGACTTTATATGAAGTTTGCTTTAACCATTTCTTCCGCGCTCATAACAATAATGATGGCGGGGATTTGGTCTTCTTCCAAGGTCATATTTCTCCAGGAATTTACGCTCGTGCATTCTTAGAAGGGCGCTTAACTGAAGAGCAGATGAACAATTTCCGTCAAGAAATTGGTGGTAAAGGTCTATCTTCTTATCCTCACCCTAAACTGATGCCTGATTTCTGGCAATTCCCAACAGTGTCAATGGGTCTTGGTCCAATTAACGCAATCTATCAAGCTAAATTCTTGAAATATCTTGATAACCGCGGTTTGAAAGATACTTCTGCACAAAGAGTCTATGCATTCTTAGGTGATGGTGAGATGGATGAGCCAGAATCTAAAGGTGCAATCACTATCGCAACTCGCGATAAGCTAGATAACCTCGTATTCGTTATTAACTGTAACTTGCAGCGTTTAGATGGCCCTGTAACAGGTAACGGCAAAATTGTTAATGAGCTAGAAGGTATCTTTAGCGGTGCTGGCTGGCAAGTTATTAAGGTTATGTGGGGTGATCGTTGGGATGAACTGCTACGTAAAGATACTAGCGGTAAACTTGTCCAATTGATGAACGAAACCCTTGATGGTGACTATCAGACCTTTAAATCACGTGATGGTGCATACGTTCGCGAGCACTTCTTTAATCGTTATCCAGAGACAGCTGCATTAGTTAAAGACATGACTGATGATGAGATTTGGGCTCTGAACCGTGGTGGTCATGATCCGAAGAAAGTCTATGCCGCATTTAAAAAAGCAGCAGATACTAAAGGTAAACCAACTGTTATTTTAGCTCAAACCATTAAAGGTTATGGTATGGGTGAAACAGCAGAAGGTAAAAACATTGCTCACCAAGTGAAAAAAATGAACATGGATGGCGTTCGTCACTTCCGTGATCAGTTCAACGTGCCAGTGGCTGATGATCAACTCGAAAAACTGCCATATGTTACGTTTGAAAAAGATTCTGAAGAATACAAATATCTGCATGAGCGTCGTCAAGCATTAGGCGGTTATCTGCCAGCGCGTCGTACTCACTTTGATGAGAAATTAGAAATCCCTACATTGTCTGATTTCAGCCAATTGCTAGAAGAGCAATCAAAAGAAATTTCAACCACTATCGCATTTGTTCGTGCGTTAAACGTGATGTTGAAAAACAACTCTATCAAAGATCGTTTAGTCCCAATCATTGCTGACGAAGCACGGACTTTCGGTATGGAAGGTCTGTTCCGTCAAATTGGTATCTATAGCCCGAAAGGTCAGCAGTATACGCCTCAGGATCGTGAGCAAGTGGCTTACTATAAAGAAGACTCTAAAGGTCAGATCCTACAAGAAGGGATTAACGAACTGGGTGCAGGTGCATCATGGTTAGCGGCTGCAACATCCTACAGCACGAATAACCTGCCGATGATCCCATTCTACATCTACTACTCCATGTTTGGTTTCCAACGTATCGGCGACCTATTGTGGGCAGCAGGTGACCAACAAGCTCGTGGTTTCTTGATTGGTGGTACTTCAGGCCGTACAACTTTAAATGGTGAAGGCTTACAACACGAAGATGGTCATAGCCATATTCAATCACTGACTATCCCTAACTGTATCTCTTATGACCCTGCTTATGCTTATGAAGTTGCAGTCATTATGCAGGACGGTTTAGAGCGTATGTATGGTGAGAAACAAGAGAACGTGTACTATTACATCACGACTCTGAATGAAAACTATCATATGCCAGCGATGCCAGAAGGTGTTGAAGAAGGTATCCGCAAAGGTATCTATAAACTGGCTTCAATTGAAGGTAGTAAAGGTAAAGTTCAGCTGTTAGGTTCTGGTTCAATGATGCGCCATGTTCGCGAAGCGGCTAACGTGCTGTCGACTGAATACGGTATCGGTTCTGATATCTATAGCGTAACCTCGTTCACTGAGTTGGCGCGTGATGGTCAAGATTGTGAGCGTTGGAATATGCTGCACCCATCTGAAGCACCACGTGTACCTTATGTTGCTCAAGTGATGAATGATGCGCCAGCTGTTGCATCAACTGACTATATGAAACTGTTTGCAGAACAGATTCGTACTTTCATCCCAGCAAGCGATTATCGTGTATTGGGTACTGATGGTTTCGGTCGTTCTGACAGCCGTGAAAACCTACGTCACCACTTTGAAGTGGATACATCTTATGTAATCGTTGCGGCGCTAGGTGAATTGGCTAAACGTGGTGAGATTGATGTTAACGTCGTTGAAGAAGCGATTAAAAAATACAACATCAACCCAGAAAAAGTTAACCCACGTCTGGCATAAGAGGTAAGAATCAATGTCTATTGAAATCCAAGTGCCTGATATCGGTGCTGATGAAGTTGAAGTCACCGAAGTGATGGTCAAAGTTGGTGATAAAGTAGAAGCAGAGCAATCACTTATCACTGTTGAAGGTGATAAAGCTTCTATGGAAGTACCATCTCCACAAGCGGGTGTGGTTAAAGAAATTAAAATTGCAGTTGGTGACAAAGTTACCACCGGTAAATTAATTATGGTATTTGAATCAGCAGAAGGTGCCGCTCCAGCGGCTCCTGCTGAGGCTCCGGCTGCACCAGCGGCGGCAGCTGCTGCTGAGTTAAAAGAAGTATCCGTACCTGATATTGGTGGTGATGAAGTTGAAGTCACTGACATCATGGTTAAAGTTGGTGATACTGTTACAGAAGAACAGTCACTCATCACTGTTGAAGGCGATAAAGCGTCTATGGAAGTTCCTGCTCCATTTGCAGGTACGGTCAAAGAAATTAAGATCGCAACAGGTGATAAGGTGAAAACTGGGTCGCTAATTATGGTCTTTGAAGTCGCCGGTTCTGCACCAGCGGCAGCACCTGCACCAGCAGCGTCAGCATCTGCACCTGCTCCAGCAGCTTCTGCAATTAAAGATGTGAATGTACCAGATATCGGTGGTGATGAAGTTGAAGTCACTGAAATCATGGTTAAAGTTGGCGATACTGTTACAGAAGAACAGTCACTCATCACTGTTGAAGGCGATAAAGCGTCAATGGAAGTACCAGCGCCATTTGCAGGTACAGTCAAAGAAATTAAGATCGCAACAGGTGATAAGGTGAAAACTGGCTCGCTGATCATGACCTTTGAAGTGGCAGGTGCAGCACCAGCGGCAGCAGCCTCTGCGGCTCCAGCTCCGGCTCCTGCATCATCGGCTCCGGCACCTGCGGCAGCGCCAGCGAAAGCGGCTGATAGCAAGAATGAATTCGTTGAAAACGAGGCTTATGTTCATGCGACACCAGTTATTCGCCGTTTAGCTCGTGAGTTTGGGGTTAACCTTGCTAAGGTAAAAGGTACTGGTCGTAAAGGTCGTATTTTGCGTGAAGATGTGCAATCTTACGTTAAAGATGCGATCAAACGTGCTGAAGCGCCTGCCGCAGCGGGTGGTGGCCTGCCAGGTATGCTGCCATGGCCAAAAGTGGATTACAGCAAGTTTGGTGAAGTTGAAGAAGTTGAACTGGGCCGTATCCAAAAAATCTCCGGTGCTAACCTGAGCCGTAACTGGGTCATGATCCCTCACGTTACGCTGATGGAAGACGTTGATACTACTGATGTTGAAGAGTTCCGTAAGCAGCAGAACAAAGAAGCAGAGAAGAAACAGCTAGGTGTTAAAATTACCCCACTGGTGTTTATCATGAAAGCTGTGGCTCGTGCGCTTGAAGAAATGCCACGTTTCAATAGCTCTATTTCTGAAGATGGGCAACGCCTATTCATGAAGAAATATATCAACATTGGTATTGCGGTTGATACACCTAACGGTCTTGTTGTTCCTGTTATCAAAGATGTGAACAAAAAAGGCATCATGGAACTTTCTCGCGAACTGATGGAAGTTTCTAAGAAAGCACGTGCAGGTAAATTGACGGCTTCTGATATGCAGGGCGGATGCTTCACGATTTCTAGCCTTGGTGGTATCGGAACAACTGGTTTCGCACCAATTGTTAATGCGCCTGAAGTAGCTATTATGGGGCTATCTCGCTCTTCCATGAAACCAGTATGGAATGGCAGTGAGTTTGTACCTCGTTTAATGCTACCAATGTCACTTTCATTCGACCATCGTGTGATTGACGGTGCTGATGGTGCTCGCTTTATCACCTTAGTAGGTCAATTGATGAGCGATATTCGCCGACTGGTGATGTAATAAATAAGACCGGCTAATAGGCCGGTCTGTTTTATTTAGGCTGGGGCAGAATTTTTTACTGTTCATCCGAAACGTTGCGAGTCACGTCACGTAATGAGCCTTTTCAGGATGTTAACAATTCTGTAAACTGCTCGCGGTGTGTATTTTCCGGTGGAATAATTCGTTTTTTCGGCAGCCCGCTGGACAAAACAAAAAGAGGTCATGATGAGTACTGAAATTAAAGCCCAAGTAGTGGTACTTGGTGCAGGCCCTGCAGGGTATTCTGCGGCTTTCCGTTGCGCTGACTTAGGTTTAGATACTGTTTTAGTTGAACGTTATTCAACTCTGGGTGGAGTTTGTTTGAACGTTGGTTGTATCCCTTCTAAAGCACTATTGCATGTAGCTAAAGTGATTGAAGAGGCTAAAGCCCTCGCTGAACATGGTATTGTTTTTGGTGAGCCAAAAACGGATATTTCCAAAGTTCGCCTGTGGAAAGAAAAAGTTATTAATCAGCTGACAGGTGGTTTGGCTGGTATGGCAAAAGGCCGTAAAGTGAACGTTGTTAACGGTCTTGGTAAATTTACTGGTGCTAACACACTGGTTGTTGAAGGCGAAAACGGTAGCACAACGATCAACTTTGATAATGCGATCATAGCTGCGGGTTCACGTCCTATTCAGTTACCATTTATTCCTCATGAAGATCCACGTATTTGGGATTCAACGGATGCACTAGAACTGAAAGAAGTTCCAGAGCGTTTGTTAGTTATGGGTGGTGGTATCATCGGTCTGGAAATGGGGACTGTGTATCATGCTCTGGGTTCTCAAATTGATGTTGTTGAAATGTTTGACCAAGTCATCCCAGCGGCTGACAAAGATGTGGTTAAAGTATTCACCAAACAAATTAGTAAAAAATTCAACTTACTATTAGAAACAAAAGTGACGGCTGTTGAGGCAAGAGAAGACGGCATCTATGTTTCTATGGAAGGTAAAAAAGCACCTGCTGAACCACAACGTTATGACGCTGTGCTTGTTGCAATCGGCCGTGTACCAAATGGTAAAAACCTTGATGCAGGTAAAGCTGGCGTCGAAGTTGATGACCGTGGTTTCATCCATGTCGATAAGCAAATGCGCACGAATGTTCCTCATATTTTTGCTATCGGTGACATCGTTGGTCAACCAATGCTGGCACACAAAGGTGTTCATGAAGGGCACGTGGCAGCTGAAGTCATCTCTGGCTTGAAACACTATTTCGATCCAAAAGTTATCCCATCTATCGCTTACACTGAGCCAGAAGTTGCATGGGTAGGTCTAACAGAGAAAGAAGCGAAAGAGAAAAACATCAGCTATGAAGTCGCAACATTCCCTTGGGCTGCTTCAGGTCGTGCAATTGCTTCAGACTGTTCAGAAGGTATGACCAAACTGATTTTCGACAAGCAATCTAACCGTGTTATCGGTGGTGCGGTTGTTGGTGTTAACGGTGGCGAACTGTTAGGTGAAATTGGCCTAGCAATTGAAATGGGTTGTGATGCAGAAGATATCGCATTAACTATCCATGCTCACCCAACACTGTATGAATCAATTGGTATGGCGGCAGAAATCTACGAAGGTAGCATTACTGACTTACCAAACGCTAAAGCGAAAAAGAAAAAATAATTTCTTAAGTCGCTTTGGTAAACAGCCTTTTTAATTCGCTGTTTATCAGTAAAGTAGATAGAAGCCAATGTGGAAGCACATTGGCTTTTTGCTTTTGTATATAGGTAGTTATATTTTTTGGGTGATTATCATATTCATTTAAATAGTTTTCTTAAATAAAAAGCGTCTTTAAGAGTGAAAGATAAATCAATATTAATGATAATGCGTATTTGGCTCATGAAATATTACATTCTTTGCGCTAATTACGCTTATACTTCAAGTCGCAGCGTTGTTGACTGCGCTCACTCACACTAGTCACGTAGTTGCACCTCGAATTATTTAGAGTGTAGATTAATCCTCATAACGTATATCAATAAGCAAATGCCATGAAACTGATACCCGCTGCAATTTTAATTCATGTTCCTAATGTGTCCGTAGGCTTAGCTTGGTACCAGCAAGCTTTTTCGCAAGCGGTAGCCGAGTATCTCCCTGAGTTTGATTTTACGTTATTGCATATAGGGAATTTCACCATTGAAATTGTGCAAGCGGATGAAAAGGTCAGAGAAGGTAAGCGGGGAACCGTGCTTTATTGGCAAACTGCATCTTTAGATGCTGCAATGAAACATCTAATCACTTTAGGTGCGAAACTATACCGAGGACCAATGCGAATCGATGGTAACAACCGAATGTGTCAGCTTGAAGATCCGTTTGGTAATTTAATTGGTTTAAAAGGGCAATAAAATCAATTAAAACCGTTAAAAAAATTATGACCAATCGTAATGATTTTCCTTATCAATTAGAGAGATAAATAAAATTACGATAAAAGATATAATTTGTGATAACTAATGAAAAAGGGCACAAAAGAGGGTGCGTTAACGGTATAAATGCATTATAAAAAGTGTGGCTATAGGCTCTACTGCCAGTTGTGCGCTTTTAATTAAGGTGTTGTCATGCTCTTCATCGGGGGGTGATGCCCCTTGCGGCTGATTCACTGGTCGCCTAGCTGCACCTTGAATTAACTAGAGTTTATATCTGCTTTTTGTGACTGATTATAGAATCTTAAACTAAAAACAACCTGTAATAGATGATTAGGGCCTAAAGTAAGTAGAAGTATGTTGCTTTCTTGTGAATGAATTAACATTCTATTTAAACTCTGCTATGCTGAGTGCCCGAAGCTGGACATAATTTTACTGCCATTGAGATTATGCGAGCAAATTCCTCTGACCTGGCACCGGATGATGTTTTTTCAAGATGGTGCAGACAGCCGGGTATATAAATTACAATGAAGCGAGGAGAACGTCGTGCTAGAAGATTACCGTAAGCACGTAGCCGAGCGTGCCGCTCAAGGGATTGTCCCTAAGCCATTAGATGCTGCACAAGTAGCTGCACTAGTAGAACTACTGAAAAACCCACCTAAAGGTGAAGAAGATTTCCTGTTAGACCTGCTGACCAACCGTGTGCCCCCTGGTGTTGACGAAGCAGCTTATGTTAAAGCCGGCTTTTTAGCGGCTATCGCGAAAGGCGAAACCGCCTCACCTCTTATCTCCCCTGAAAAAGCGATTGAGCTGCTTGGTACAATGCAGGGCGGATACAATATTCATGCACTCATTGAAGCGTTAGACGATGCGAAGCTTGCGCCAATAGCCGCTAAAGCACTGTCACATACTCTGCTGATGTTTGATAACTTCTATGATGTTGAAGAAAAAGCGAAAGCCGGAAATGAATACGCCAAACAAGTTATAGAATCTTGGGCAAATGCAGAATGGTTCTTAGAGCGCCCAGAGCTCGCCGAAAAATTAACCGTGACCGTATTTAAGGTAACTGGTGAAACAAACACCGATGATCTTTCCCCTGCACCAGATGCTTGGTCACGCCCAGATATTCCATTGCATGCGCTAGCCATGTTGAAAAACCCACGTGATGGTATTGAACCTGATGATGCGGGTAATGTTGGTCCAATTAAACAAATCGAAGCTTTGAGCGAGAAAGGTTTTCCTTTAGCTTATGTGGGGGATGTTGTTGGTACGGGCTCCTCTCGTAAGTCAGCGACTAACTCAGTGCTATGGTTTATGGGTGACGACATTCCATTTGTACCAAACAAACGTGGTGGTGGCGTGGTACTTGGTGGCAAAATTGCCCCAATCTTCTTTAACACGATGGAAGATGCGGGTGCACTGCCGATCGAAGTCGATGTGTCTAAGCTGAATATGGGTGATGTCATTGATATCTATCCTTATAAAGGTGAAGTTCGTCACCATGAAACGGGTGAATTACTTGAAACATTTGCACTGAAAACGGATGTTTTAATTGATGAGGTTCGTGCTGGTGGCCGTATTCCTCTGATTATTGGTCGTGGTTTGACAGCCAAAGCCCGTGAATCTCTCGGCTTAGAACCGACCAAAGTATTCCGTCATGCTAAATCTGTTGCACAAAGTCATCGTGGCTTCTCTTTAGCGCAAAAAATGGTAGGTCGTGCTTGTGGTCGTCCTGGTATTCGCCCTGGTGAATACTGTGAACCGAAAATGACTTCTGTTGGCTCGCAAGATACTACGGGTCCAATGACTCGCGATGAGCTGAAAGATTTAGCATGTCTAGGCTTCTCCGCTGATTTGGTTATGCAGTCATTCTGTCATACTGCGGCTTATCCAAAACCTGTCGATGTGACAACTCACCATACGCTCCCTGATTTTATTATGAACCGTGGTGGTGTTTCCTTACGTCCGGGGGATGGTATCATCCACTCATGGCTAAACCGTATGCTGTTGCCTGATACAGTTGGTACAGGTGGTGACTCACATACACGTTTCCCAATTGGTATTTCTTTCCCTGCCGGTTCTGGCCTAGTGGCATTTGCTGCTGCAACGGGCGTCATGCCGCTTGATATGCCAGAGTCAGTATTGGTGCGTTTTAAAGGTGAGATGCAGCCGGGGATCACTTTGCGTGATCTGGTGCATGCGATCCCGCTATATGCAATCAAAGATGGTTTGTTGACGGTTGAGAAAAAAGGTAAGAAAAACATTTTCTCGGGCCGTATTCTAGAAATTGAAGGTTTACCTGAGCTGAAAGTCGAGCAAGCTTTTGAATTAGCAGATGCCTCTGCTGAACGTTCTGCCGCGGGCTGTACGATTAAACTGGATAAAGCGCCAATCATTGAATATCTGCAATCAAATATTGTTCTATTGAAATGGATGATATCTGAAGGTTATGGCGATCGTCGTACGATTGAGCGTCGTATTAGAGGCATGGAAAGCTGGTTAGCCGATCCACAATTGTTAGAAGCTGATGCTGATGCTGAATATGCCGCGGTGATTGAAATTGATCTTAATGAAATTAAAGAACCAATTTTATGTGCGCCGAACGATCCTGATGATGCTCGCTTACTGTCTGATGTGCAAAATGAAAAAATCGATGAAGTCTTCATTGGTTCTTGCATGACTAACATTGGCCATTTCCGTGCAGCAGGTAAATTGCTCGATCAGCATAAAGGTCAGTTACCGACACGCCTATGGGTTGCTCCGCCAACTAAGATGGATGCAGCGCAATTAACCGAAGAAGGTTATTACAGTGTGTTTGGTAAGAGCGGGGCGCGTATCGAAGTTCCTGGCTGCTCGTTATGCATGGGGAACCAAGCGCGTGTTGCCGATGGTGCAACAGTTGTATCAACTTCAACACGTAATTTCCCTAACCGATTAGGTACAGGCGCTAATGTATTCTTAGCCTCTGCTGAATTAGCCGCTGTAGCGTCTCTATTAGGTCGCTTACCAACGCCTTCAGAGTACTTGCAGTTTATGGATAAAGTTGATGAGACTGCTGCTGATACTTATCGTTACTTAAACTTTGATCAGTTAGAACAGTACACCGAGAAAGCTGATGGCGTGATTTTCCAAACCGCCGTGTAGTTTTCATCTGGAAGAAAGTAACAGCCTCGAATTTATTTCGGGGCTTTTTTTTACTCTAAAAATGATATTAATTACCTATTTTATGTACAGCAATAATATAGAAAGGATGAAGTTATCCTATTAGATAAGTTAATTTATAAATATAAAACTTATCGAATTCATCATTATTCGATTAAATAATAAAGAACATGAATTTAATAAATTGTTAGTGTTATTACAAATACCGTCTTATTTTGAATGACTAAAATAGTCAATATAATAATGTTACTCTCACATCTGATAAGTAAAGTAATGATATATGACCTTTCTATCTCATTGATAAATATAATTAAATATATTTAATTTAAATATATGTATGTTTTTATCGATAATTATACACTCCATTTGCGTATAATTTGTTAGTAAATATTAACAACTGTTAAATAAAAATAAATAAAGAGTTTAATATTATTTTTTTGTTCATAATACGTCATTTTTAATTTTATAAACTAGATGGGATGGCGTGTGAAATTAAGAAAGTAGTATATTGTCCTGTTTTTCATGATGAAATTTTTTGTTACATTTGTTTTTATATCTGTCTATCTAGGTTTTACGTCTATTAGGTGTAATATGAATTAGTGTATAAATTGCCTATAATGTTTGCATCTGTGAAGCAGTAGGGGAATTAATAAATTTGAAGGTGAGATAAATCTTATTCATTAAATTTTCATTGTTTATAAGCCATCTAAAAAAGAGTGATGTTTTATTTGTTATTAAAATTTAATGAGTGTCTGAATATAATCTTTATTGGATGAAAGTAATTTTTATTACTGATTATGTAGTCTTATTAATAGCTGATATTCATTATTAGCTAGGGTTTTGTTTTTATTTTTTTTATATTAAATTAAAGGTCAAAAAAATGTTTAAGAAAACTTTATGTGCATTGTCGTTAATTTCTGTTTCATGTGCAGCTTTATCTGCTCCAGTTGCTAATTTAAAAGTAACAGGTTCAATAACACCACCGACATGTACTATTAATAATCAAAATGAAATTGATGTGGAATATAAATTTGATGTTGCACCACAGATGTTCCCTGCTACTGGTGCTTTAGTTTTACCTCCTGAATCTAAAAGAATTGAAATAGTCTGTGATGCAACAACCTATTTAAGTTTTGATGCTACAGATAATCGTAGTGATAGCGTTATGACGGTAGGAAATACTAACTTTGGTTTAGGTAAATATGGTACTGATAATGATAAAAACATTGGTTTTTATACTATCGCTATGAAAAATGCAACGACCAAAGCAAATGCTGATGCAACAGAAAAGAAAGTAGGTGTGTTAGTTGGAACAACCTATAATGCAACTGAGCTTTCAGTAGTGAAAAATAGAAAAGCATCTTGGGGATTAGCCTCACAGGTACCAGCAGCTGCACAAATTTTTGCAGCTGACTTTGAAGTGAAACCAACATTAAGTGCAGAACTAAAGAACTATTCTGGTGATGTATCTTTAGATGGTCATACAACATTGTCATTTGGTTTTTCTATTTAATTTTACATAGATAAAGGTGGGCCTTGTGGGGCCTACCTTACTGAATAAGGTTACGGATAAAGATGAACAATTCAGTGAAATATGTAGCGTTATTACCATTATTTTTTTTAAGTGCAAGCCATGCTGATGTTGATGCAAATTTAAAAATTATGGGAACAGTAAAACCACCAACGTGTAGTATTAATAATGGAGATGAAAGTGATATTGAATATAAATTTACGGTATCTCCACAAATGTTTCCTACGACAGATAATTTAAATCTAGCACCAGAAACTAAACGTATTGAAATAATTTGTGATGCTACAACAGTTTTAAATTTTATGGCGACAGATAATCGTAGCGATAGTGTTTTAATTAAAGGTACTCGTAATTTATTTGGTTTAGGTAAGTATGGTACTGATAATAGCAAAAACATTGGTTATTATTCGATTAAGATGAAAAATGCGACAACGAAAGCAAATAGCGATGCTGAGGAAACTAAAGTCGGGATTGCATCTGGTTATAGTTTTAATGATTCGCAATTAGATGTCTATGTTGGAAAAAAAGTATTTTGGGCATCTAAATTTGCACAATTCGCTGCTGCGCAAATTTTTGCAGCTGATTTTGAAGTAATACCAGTATTAAATGGTGATTTAAAGGATTTTTCTGGTGATGTGTCTTTAGATGGCCATGCCACTTTAGCGTTTAGTTTTTCTATTTAATCTAATGCTGAAGTTAATTATGTATTCTATCTATTATGTAAGTGACTGAGGTTATTGATTTATTCATGAATAAGTTGACAAAATGCATTACACTATTTCCATTATTAGTTTCAGGCATGAGTTATGGTGATATTAATGCAAACTTAAAAGTTAATGGCGATATTAAGCCACCAACATGTTTAGTTAATGGGATGGAAAAAACAGATATTATTTATGATATGGGAAAATTATCTCTTGATGTCATACCGGTATCTGATATGTATATATTCCCTAGCGAATCATTAGTTAAAAACACGGTAACAGTGACATGTGACGCAACAACCTATTTAACGTTTATGGCGAATGATACATACCAAAGCTTAAACTTACCGGCTACTCCGTTAAAGTCATCATACGGTCATATCTATTTCCGTTTTAATGTGGGGGAGCCTCAAGCCCTAGGTGGAGTGTATTTTTTACTTGAGGATCTAGAAGTAGATAACAAGGCTGTTTATGCTCGTCGCCTTTATAGCAATATAAAGCCCACTTCTGGGATTAGAGACAATACACTGACCAAAGATGAATATTATGGCTGGGCTAATGTAGCAAAGGAAACTGTTGATACATCTGAATTTCAAGAATCACTCGTTCCTGGGAAAGTCTTTTCCGTATCATTTAAACAAGGTGGTGCGTTTATTAATTCAAGAACTGACTTATCTAAAGCCAATATTAATCTAAATGATGGCATAAATTATAACGCTGAAGCTGTGGTTACATTTAACTTTGGCATCTAATTATAAATAAACTAGGCACGTATCTATGCGTTTAATTTCATTAAAAGTAACGTTGTTTTTTATGTGCTTTTTGAGTGTTTTTGTAAAAGCCCAGGGAATATATGCCCAAAATATTCCGGCTGAAACTGTGATACCACCAAGTTGTGACATTATTCCACCGAATGATGGAAATTATCAATTTTCACAGCTTCATGCTAGTTATTTTAAATTAAATGAGTTAACAGAAATTCCAGAAGTAAAAAAAACATGGCAGGTTTTATGTAATACACCGGTAAGTCTGTTTCTTAAAATAGTCGATAATCGCCATGATTCTTCACGTATGGATAATGAAAGCTATTTTGGCTTAGGTCATGTTAATAGGCAGGGTAAAATAGGTAATTATCAATTAACACTAAGTCATGCCAGCGTTGATAATGAAAGAGCTGATATGTTCTTAAGTGAAAATATGTCTGCCTCTAAAGCATCTTCTATGACCGTGAAAAAAAATAAAACTTATGGCTGGCTGCTGGGAGAAAATACCCCTGCTTCAGGAAAAGTGTTTTCTGTAGACATTACCGTTTCAGCTAAACTGAATTCGTTAAAAGAAACGGATGGGCCTATTGTTAATGGCGCTGAACTGGATGGTAATGCTGAGTTGATTTTTTCATTTGGTATTTAATGTTTTAATAATCATCTAATAAAACAATGAGCATGTATGTTATATACTAATAAAAAAACACGATGTTACTATTTTTTTATTGCATTGATATTCATATTTTATAATGAGTCCTCTTATTCATCGAATAGCGATAAGTTAAATAAGAATTCAAAAGTAGACTTTGATATTGATTCATTGAAAGCGCTTGGCTATGGTGAAGAAGTCGCTGATTTTTTTATGCAAGGGAGTAAGTTTCTTCCTGGTAATCATGATGTCACAATAAAATTAAATGGGAGCAATAGCTATTCTGTAAATGCTAAAATAGATGATAGTGGTAACCTTTGTATCGATGAAAGTTTGCAGAAAACATTGAGACTAAAATCGACTCATCTTGGTGAGCGATGTCATATTTTTCAGGATGTATATCCTGATTCACAGGTTGTGATGCGTCCAAATGAATTCATTATTGATATTATTGTTTCTGAGGATAACTTTGATCCTAAATTACAGGGGAGTGAGTTGACCTATGGGGGTTTTGGTTTAGTCAATAATTACCGTATTTATGGTATGAAGATTAATGGAACTAATAATCAAAATTTTTATCAAGGGCAGTTTGAGACTGGCGCAAATTGGAATAATTGGGTTCTACGAAATAATAGTAGCTTTTCATCAAGTAAAGGAAACTCAGAATACCAGTTTAACGAGACAGTACTGTCGCGCAGTATCGAGTCATTAAAGTCACAATTCGAAATTGGTCAGTTAAATAGCGTAGGTCATTATTATTCTGGTATTCCAATTAATGGTGTTCAAATTTATTCAGATAGTGCCTTACAGCTTAATAGCCGCTTGGTTGTTCCAATTACAGGAGTAGCAAATTCACTCTCAACAGTGGAAGTGCAGCAAAATGGTCGTCTGCTTTATCGAACTATCGTACCGGCTGGTCCATTTGAATTAAATAGAATTAATAATATTAGTAGTGGTGTGCCTGTCGATGTCACTATTATTCAAGACAATGGTGAACGTCAGAGATATCAAGTACTGACATCGAATCAAGCAACCGATAATTTATCGCCTTTATCTTATCAATTTGCTCTTGGTCAGTATCGCCGTGTTAATCGTGATCAAAAAGTCGATACACCGTTGATTGGTAGCTTGGAATTAAGTGCGCAGTATAAGCAAATAGATTATTCAGCAGGGTTGCTTTATTCAGATAAATATCAATCGATGAGTGGTGGAGCAAATACGTCGTACGGTTCAGACGTGGTGGTTAGTGGTGGCATTAGTGCGACAGCGTCCCGTAATGATAAAAAGCAAGGTAACCAAATTGATTTTAATACATCAGTTTCCAGCGGTGGTGCATCATTAGGAACTTCATTTCTCTATCGTAGTAATGAGTATCCAACGTTGGATGATACAGTGCAAAAAGATCTCCCCATTATTGAAGACGAGCGATTTGATTGGCCATGGTTTAGTGGTGAACTTCAGTCATCGACTTCTCTGTTTGCTAGCTGGGGTAATATGACGTGGGGAAGTTTCAGTTATAGCCTGAACCACAACAATTATTATGGCAATACACCTGATTCGGTCAGTCATACTGTTGCTTATGGGCGAAAATTTTATGATATTTCGTTGAATTTCTCTTTTCAATCTAGCCGTGAGCAAGGGGAGCGCTATTTCTTAAATGCATCGATACCAATAAATAAGCGCTCGAATGTCACTTTACAAAGCCAATATTATGATGACCGTAGCACTCTGATGGCGAATTACCATTATCGGCCAAATGATAGATGGAATTATTCCCTAGGAGCAGGTCGCAGTAGTGATACTAATCGTATCAATGGTAGCGTGAGTAATAGAAATGCATATTCACAACTGTCACTAAATGCCTCTATGACAGAAAATGATGTTTATTCATTTATGTCATCGGCTTCAGGCTCGATTGCGTATTCTAATGGGTTAGTTGCAACTTCACCATTACCTTTAAGCAATACATTTGGCATTGTTTATATTCCAAATCAGCCAAATGTTAAGATTAGTGCGTTAGGAAGTGGAACAACGATAACGAACCATTTTGGAACTGCTGCTATTTCAGCATTACCAACAAATAGGAAAACAACCGTTCAGCTTGATACGCAAGATTTACCATTAAATATTCGACTTGATACAACCACATTTGATGTTGCGGTGGCTAAAGGTAGTGTGATCACAAAAGAGATCAAAGCAACGGAAATGAGACAACTATTACTTAGTATTACCCTAAAAGATGGTTCAGAAGCACCTAATGGCGCAAGTCTTGTCAATAAAAATGGAAAGTATATTGGAACGGTGATGGGTAATGGAAATGCGCTTTTAACGAATGAACAAATTGGTGATGAATTAATTCTTCGTTCAGTGAATTCAGATGATTGTATTGTGAGTTATACCGTCTCAGATCATTTTTCACCTGAAAATCTTTATGAAGAAGCTGATGCCGTATGCCAATAAGTTATCACTAAATTCAATATGAGTTTTATGTAGAGGTTATTTATGAAGAAGTTACTTACAGTTTTAGGTTCAGTTTGCTTATTAATGATAAGCGCAAATGTTATGGCCAGTTTTCAGTTGGAAACAATGACAGTGATATTGGATGCGGGTGAAAATAGAAAGGTGTTTAACGTTAAAAATACAGGGAGTGAACCTATTTTATTATCCACAAAAGTTGAAGATCTTGAAGGCTCAACGAAACTGGCCGGTGATATTATGATTACGCCTCCTATCATTCGTATTGAGCCTCATGAGAGCCAACAAATTAATTTCATTTTGAAAAATGGCGTTAAATTATCTGATGAAGTTATTTTAAAAGCATCATTTCAAGGTGTAGGTGCTAAAAGGGAAAATGCAGCTAAAATGCCTATTCGCCAAGATGTTGCAATGTTAGTAATGCCTGAAAATATGAATGTGAGTTTGACGCCTTGGGATGCACTTTCTGTTACGCAAAAAGGTGAGCAATTAATATTTAAAAATGAAGGTAAACAAGTTATTAGATTGTCACCCTCTTTTAATGTTATTCCTGGAAACCATACTTATTCTATAGGTCAGTTTTATATTAGACCTGGTGAAAATAAAGCAGTCAATATAACAGGTAATGCTACTGATATAACAATAGCACCGTTAAGCCGTTATGGATTTAAACTTGAAAGTGATGTCAATGTAAAAGTGAAACACTAATTAATAATGATGTTTTAGATTAATCAGTGTTGGTATCAAAGGATGATATTTATAGCTCTTTAGTAGGGAAGTGATAATATGAATGAATCAATTTTAGATAGCTCGATACCTAAAAATTTTTTTACTCAAATTATTGGTCGAGAGATTCAAAGGTTAAGAAAAGAAAATACTATGTCAGGAACCAAACTGGCAAATAAGTTGGGTATTTCACAACAACAATACTCACGTTATGAACGAGGTATTAATACGATATCTGTCGATACGTTATTGCATATATTATATATCCTTGAGTGTGATCTCGATTCTTTTTTTGCTTATTTACGTTATCAAATAGAAAGAGATAATCTTCCAGCTTATACTAAATTTAAGCCACTTTTTAATAAGCTGGGAACATACGATGAAATAGAACAATATTTTCTCAAAACTAAAGAGTAGATAAATTGTTCTAATAACGACGAGTCGAATGTTAAACATTCAATATGATTTATCATGCCACACTGCATGTGGCATGGTAGCGAATCACGATTAGATATAATTTGATATTTCGATAAGATTTAAATCTGGATCACGTACATAAATCGATAAGATTTCCCCCATCGCTCCGGTTCGTTTAATTGGCCCATCAATAATTTTAACCCCTTGTTTCTCAATATGTTTGATCACCTGTTCAATGGGTGTCTTGCTAATAAAGCATAAATCGAGAGAGCCAGGAACGGGCAAGTGTGCTTTCGGCTCAAATTCTTTACCATATTGATGAATGTTGATTTTTTGCTGACCAAATTGCAACGCATAACGCTGTGTACCAAAGGTGATGAGCTCCATTCCGAGTACTGAGGTATAGAAGTTAATGCAGGCATTTTGATCGGTTGTTGTTAATACGAGGTGGTCTAAATAGTCAATCATCTGTGAGTTCCTACCATTATTTATAGGTGATTGTTGTTTGATAATAGATAGGCTGTCTGTTATCAAAGTGATTTTAGTCTAATATCAATATGCTCAAAGATGTATCAATGTTGCCGATTTTGTCGATAATTTTCTTTTTATGCGCAGTGAAGAGGACACAATAATATCTAACTAGAGGTATAATTATAAATAATAGAGTCTGCTTCGAGGTGTATTATGGAGTACCAATTTTTTCAAGACATAACAGGTGAGATATCGGCAAAGTTTTCGATGGATCATGAAGCGATTGGCCATTGGCTTAATGAAGAAGTTAAAGGTGATTTAAGCTTATTGGATGAAATAGAGGCTAATTACGCATTACTCAAAGGAAGCGAAAAACAGTGGGAGCTGATCGGTCACGAATATACATTATTATTGGATGATGAAGAAGTGATGATCCGTGCTAATCAATTAGCTTTTGAGACCGAGGGACTAGAAGAAGGCATGAGTTATTATGATAACGAAAGTGTCGCTTTTTGTGGTATTGACGACTTTATTAGCATGCTAAATGAATACAGACGATTTGTTTTAGAAAACAAAGTGAAATAAACTTTAATTTTGGTTGATTGTCTGATTTCGGAGACTGTCGTTATTATTTAATAATGATGCGATATGATTCGTCTGAATAGGATTAACTGTTTGGAAGATGTGGTTGTTTCATATACAAAGTAATTTAATTTAAATTTAGAGGACTCTATGAATACTGATGATGTTACAGGGGCGTTGAATGACGCAACCAACTGGTTTGCAGCTAATCAGGATCTGTTAGTTCAGTATGCGGTGAATATCGTTTCCGCAATTATCATCCTTATTGTTGGTTTGATGGTGGCGAAATGGGTAGGGCGTGGGTTACATCGTGTGATGGTAGGTCGTGGTATCGACCCTACTGTGAGTGATTTTTTATCTGCGATAGCGCGTTATACCATCATCGCGTTTACCTTCATTGCCGTACTTGGCAAAATTGGTGTTCAAACAGCGTCAGTGATCGCGGTTATGGGTGCCGCAGGTTTAGCGGTTGGTTTGGCTTTACAAAATTCACTGGGTAACTTTGCGGCTGGCGTATTGTTAGTTGTCTTTAGGCCACTACGTGCGGGGGAATATGTGCAAATCGGCGCGGTAGAAGGGACAGTTCAAAATGTGCAAATTTTCTCAACCACATTAAGAACTGCGGACGACCGCATCATTGTCATTCCGAACGGTAAAATTATTGCAGATAATATTATTAACGTAACTCGCGAACCTGACCGTCGTACCGACATCATTGTGGGTGTTGCTTATGATTCCGATATTGACCTAGTGAAAAAAGTATTAGGTGATATTGTCGCAGCAGATGACCGTATTTTACATGATAAGGGTGTGACGATTCGTCTGCATGAAATGGCGCCTTCTTCATTAAATTATTTAGTCCGCTTTTGGGCTAAAAATGGTGATACGTGGCCAGTCTATTGGGATCTGATGGAGAATTTTAAACGTGCACTCGATAAGCACGATATTGGTATTCCATTCCCACAAATGGATGTGCATGTGCATCAACAAAATCCAGTAGCGGTAAAAAAAGATTCTGCTGAATAAGATTATTAGCAGACTATTTAGAAATGAGCTGATTCATTGGATTGGCTCATTTTTTTCACCTTTTCTCCTTCCTTTCTTGCGGTTTTTGACTCATTTATCCAAATAAATTTTTCTAATGTTCGATAAGAATTAATAATTTTCACTAATAATTTTTTCTCGCTAGAATTTGCGTGTATAAAATATGAATAATTATTAGGAATTTATGCATGTTTACTATTTATATTCAAGGCGCTTTATTGGGGGCTGCAATGATCCTTCCTCTTGGGCCACAAAATGCATTCGTTTTACAGCAGGGAAGTCGCAAGCAATATCATATCATGAGTGCATTTTTATGCGCTTTAAGTGATACCGTTTTAATTGTCGCGGGGGTATTTGGTGGAAGCGCGTTATTGAGTCAGTCCGAAATGTTAATGCAGTTGATCACTTGGGCTGGTGTCGTATTTCTGGTTTGGTATGGTTATGGTGCATTTCGGACAGCTATCAGTCACGATGATGTGGTTATTCAAGCAGAAAATAAGGTCATTAGTCGTTGGCGAGTGGTGGTAACGCTATTTGCTGTCACATGGCTAAATCCTCATGTTTATTTAGATACATTTGTGGTGTTAGGTAGTGTAGGAGGGCAGCTAGAAAGCCAGCTACGACCTTGGTTTACCGCGGGAGCATTGACCGCATCTTTTAGTTGGTTTTTTGCCTTGTCACTATTAGCAGCTTGGTTTTCTCCTGTATTAAAAAAACCTCGTTCACAGCGGGTCATTAATCTCTTTGTTGGGCTGGTCATGTGGTTCATCGCATTTCAATTAGCGAGACAGGGGATAAGTTATTGGTAATTTCTTATTAATCCGAAAATAATTTCACATAGGATGTGTTAAGGTTTAGGCAGGGTTGTAGACTAGATAATGTGTCACTACAACTTTCTTATTATTATTTATTAGGAGGTCCTGTGAAGTTAAAGTCTCTAGTTCTTGCGGCCATGATGGCTGGTGTTGCGGTTCCAGCTATTGCACAAGCTAATCCGCTTCCTGAAGGGCCACATATTACAACATCAGGTAATGCGGTAATTAAAGCGGCACCCGATATGGCCACATTAAATATCAATGTTGAAGTGACCGAAAAGGATGCCGCGGCAGCGAAGGCTGGTGTTGATAAGCGTGTCGCTGAGTATTTTGAATTTTTAAAACAAAATGGTATCGAGAAAAAAGATATCAATGCCGCGAATGTGCGCACTCAGCCTAAATATGAATATGATAAAGATTCGCAAAAGTCATCGATTGTCGGTTACACCGCAGTTCGCTCTGTTGAAGTGAAAGTGACGAAACTTGATCAATTAAATACACTTCTTGATGGCGCGTTAAAAGCGGGCCTTAATGAAATTAATGCGGTACAGTTCGGTGTTAATAACCCTCAACAATATCGCGATGAAGCACGTGAAAAAGCCATTAAAAATGCGATTGAACAAGCGAATGCGTTAGCGAAAGGCTTCAATGTTCAATTAGGGCCTGTATATAGCGTAAATTATCGAGCGCCAGATGCGGTACCATATCCTGCACCAGTGATGAATTACAGAGGTAAAATGGCACTCTCTGCTGCCCCAGAGAGAGATGTGAATGAAACCTATGAGCAGCAGAGTATTGATTTTAATGACCAAGTTGATGTGGTTTTTGAATTAAAACGCTAAAGTTCATCTTCTTGTTTTAACATTTGACGTCCTGTTTTGAGCAGGGCGTCAGTGACTTTCTTCATCGTGCGGCTCTCAGGCGCAAAACGATGCCAATAGAGCATCCGGCGCTGACATAGGCCCGGTGTTAAATCTATCAGTTCACCATTTTTTAATTCATCGGCAATTTGCAAATGTGGGATCATACAGCAAGTAGAGCCCTGTTTTGCTAATTGTACGAATGCCTCTGATGAGTTCACTATATGACAGGGCACACTACCGGGTGATAAGCCAAAATTCTGCTGAACAAAAGCTTGGTGCATGTCATCAAGGTGGTCGAATGCAACGGCTGGTGCTTTAAGCAATGATGAACGTGTGACCCCTTCAGGGAAGTATTTGCTAGCAAAATCGGGAGAGGCAACAAAGATATAATCTAGAGCACCTAGCTTATCAACTAAACAGCCCGGTAGTGCTTGAGGTTGGATACTGATAGCACCCACGACTTCACCTCGTCTCAAACGCTCTTGTGTGCGCGTCTCATCTTCCACTTGAATGTTTAAGCGAATGGGAGTGTTACCTAAAACAGGATTCAGGGCTGGTAATAGCCATGTGGCCAAACTGTCGGCGTTGACCGCAAGTGAAAGTAATAGTGGCGTTGAACCCCCATTTTCGTCACCTAGCCACTGCTCTTCGAGTAATTCTACCTGATGGAGTAAGGCTAATAGCTTTTGCCCTTGCTCTGTGGGATGTGGCGGAACTGTTCGAACGAGTAGCGGTTGACCAAATAGATTTTCTAATTGTTTGATCCGCTGTGAAACCGCAGATTGTGTAATACACAGTTTTTGAGCCGCTCTCTCAAATCCTCTTTCACGAATGACAGCATCCAGTGCTTGCAACGCGCGGTAATCAGGGCGCTTCATTAGGGGGTATTCTCCTTGTTGTTATTCTACTACTCACTATGCCATATTTTATTTCAGAACTCCTGTAATATTGATGACAATGTGTGAATCACAGAATACAACGAACAAAGCTGACCTTGTTAAGGGTCCGTTATATAATAGGCTTATTCAACAAACTTTATTTACTTGTGAAAAATAATAGAAGGCATGGGCATGACTCAGGACGAACTAAAAAAAGCAGTAGGTTGGGCAGCATTAGAATACGTAAAACCGGGTACGATCGTGGGGGTTGGCACAGGCTCTACTGCTTCTCATTTTATTGATGCACTGGCGACCATGAAAGGCCAAATTGAAGGCGCGGTATCAAGTTCTGAAGCATCAACCGCTAAGCTTAAATCATTAGGTATCCCTGTACTTGACTGTAATGATGTCGACTCACTGGATGTTTATGTTGATGGTGCAGATGAAATTGACCATCATATGAATATGATCAAAGGTGGTGGAGCGGCTTTAACACGTGAAAAAATCGTTGCAGCTATTTCTAAAACATTTGTTTGTATTGTTGATGAGTCAAAACAAGTGGATGTATTGGGCAAATTTCCACTGCCTGTTGAAGTGATCCCGATGGCGCGTAGCTATGTTGCGAGAGAGCTTGTTAAGTTAGGTGGAACACCTGAATATCGTCAAAATGTTGTGACAGATAATGGTAATGTTATTTTAGATGTTCACAACCTTAGCATTGTTGACCCCGTTGCTCTTGAAAATAAAATCAATGGGATAGCAGGCGTTGTAACGGTAGGCCTATTTGCAAATCGCGGTGCTGATGTTGTTTTAATGGGAACGTCTGCCGGTGTTAAAACCATTAAATAAATTAGCATGACAATCATGATTTGATTGTCATCGCCTTACCTAGCCGTCAATCAGATAAGCCAGCCATTATGTGGTTGGCTTATTTTTTATGTGGCATGGATTTTTGTTATCTATTTTAGCGGTATCACTGACCCGTAAAAAATTTCACTAATTTTTATTTATGATTATTTTGGTGATATATCTCACACTAATGCTTATAGTGCAGGCAAAATCCTTATTTTGTGTTACTCACCCTGATTTTCTACCATATTACTTCTTTTTCATCGCGTTTAGTGAGAGGGGCTAGGCAAACGATTGTATTGATACTGTGCCGTTTTTTGCTATGTTGGTACACGGTCAGTTCATCTGTTACAAATCTTAAGCATGATAGGGTAGGGTAAATGGTCAAAGTATCTTTGGAAAAAGACAAAATTAAATTTTTACTATTGGAAGGGGTTCACCAAAGCGCGGTTGATAATTTAAAAGCAGCAGGTTATACCAACATTGAATATCACAAAAGTGCGTTGTCGGACGAAGAATTAAAAGAAGCAATTAAAGATGCGCGTTTTGTTGGTATTCGTTCCCGTACTCATCTGACTGAAGACATTTTTGCAGCAGCTGAAAAATTGGTTGCTGTTGGTTGTTTTTGTATCGGTACAAACCAAGTGGATTTAGATGCTGCGGCTAAACGCGGTATCCCAGTTTTTAATGCACCGTTCTCAAATACCCGTTCTGTCGCTGAGATGGTGCTTGGTCAATTACTGTTATTGTTACGTCGCATACCTGAAGCGAACATGAAAGCGCACCGCGGTATTTGGGAAAAACAAGCTAAAGGTTGTTTTGAAGCGCGCGGTAAGCGTCTAGGGATTGTGGGTTATGGTCATATCGGTACTCAGCTAGGTATATTGGCTGAAGGCATTGGTATGGATGTTTATTTTTATGATATCGAAAATAAACTGCCTCTCGGTAACGCGACACAGGTGCGCTCAATGGCTGAGCTATTGAACATGAGTGATGTGGTCAGCTTGCATGTGCCTGAAACAGCGAGCACCAAGAATATGTTTGCAAAAGAGCAGTTTGAATTGATGAAGCCAGGGGCTATTTTCATTAACGCTTCACGCGGAACAGTCGTTGATATTCCTGCTTTAGCCGATGCCCTTGAGAGTAAACATTTATCGGGTGCCGCTGTCGATGTCTTCCCAACTGAGCCTGCTGCTAATAATGATCCGAATGATCCCTTCATTAGTGAGCTAATCAAATTTGATAATGTGATTTTGACTCCGCATATCGGTGGTTCAACGGAAGAAGCGCAAGAAAATATTGGGCTAGAAGTCGCAAGTAAATTAGCGAAATATTCAGACAATGGTTCGACGCTTTCTGCGGTGAACTTCCCTGAAGTTTCTCTGCCAGTTCATACAGAAGATACTAACCGTTTACTGCATATTCACGAAAACCGTCCTGGTATGATGAATAGCATTAACCAAGTATTTACTGAAAATAATATTAACGTTGTTGGTCAGTATTTACGTACTTCAGGAAACGTAGGTTACGTTGTTATTGATATTATCACTCAACAACCTGACCACGCTGACGATATCTTGGTTAAATTGAAACAATTGCCGGGAACGATCCGCGCACGATTATTATATTAATCGTTAACCAACGAGATTGAATACACATGATGGCACTGGATCACCAGTGCCATATTTTTTGGGGCGTAATAATTTCAGGTAGCGGGATATCCCAATGTGCCACAGGGAGCAAGGGAACGCGCTGGCAATCGTGTGCCAAACCAATGGGGTAAAAGCCTTTCTGTTGCCAGTTAGCTAAGGTTCTATCATAAAAGCCACCCCCCATGCCTAAACGTTGGCCTTGTTCATCAAAGGCAACTAATGGGATCATCATGATATCTAACTGATTGATAGGTAGCACTTGAGTGACATCGAGTGGTGGCTCATCGATGTTAAATCTATTTTTGATTAATTGCGTCGTTGGCGCATAGTTTAAAAACAGCAGATGATGACGGCTAAAGGGGTGTAATACAGGTAGGTAGACTTTTTTATCCTGTTGCCAGAGTGCATCGATTAAGGGCTGGGTATGGATCTCACCATCGAAAGAAAGAAACAAAGCAATGTGCTGCGCTTGAGCAATTTTAGGGTGAGATAAAGTCTGCTGTACGATTTTTTTCGCGGCCAGTTGTTGTTGCTCTGGAGTCAACTGTCGGCGTAATTGACGAACGGATTGGCGAATTTGTTGACGCATGACTGATAACTTATCTTCCATAAGATCCGCAACCTCAGAGGCTATTAACGCTATTATTATTAAAGGGTTGATAAATTTGTGAGTAAGCGTTGGAAGTATAGCGTAATGAGTGCGAGATGGTAGTACTAGACGTAAACTCAGGGGGAAGTGTCACAGAAAAATGAGGGTCTCCAAGATGCCGTTGTAGGCTGTAACCCTTGAACCCTTGGTTCAAGGTGAACGCAGTTTAGCAACCTTTAGGCTTCCTGAGCGAATCAGGCGTGCTCACCAGCGCAATAACCACATTCTATTTTTTTGAAATATCGGCTCAGGGGACTTACCCACTGACGAGCATCTCAGAGAAATTTGTTTGAGTACATATCGTTACTCTATGTACTTCATTGTATGAGTTTGGATTGAAAAAGCAACCCCATTTTTGTTTATTTTTTTATACTAATGTATGATTATTAAGCAAATTTAGCCGATAGGCATAACCTGCCTCTCAGTAATTTTCACCTGATCATGTAATGCTTGCTCAATGGTTTGTTGCAGCATTTTTATTTTCTCTTCCATATTATATGCATAATCACGCGTTTTTGTCTTTTCTTGTGTTAATTCGTGACACACGTTCAATGCAACGATAAAAATAAGCTGTTCTGTGTTGGTGACCCCACTTCTATCTTTAAGATCTTGAAGGCGTTGCTCAAGTTCTTGGGCTGATGCAATCAGGGCTTCTTTTTGTTCGACAGGGCAGTTGACTCTCATTGAGCGCCCAAATATTTGAATGTCAACAGGTTGTGCGGACATGATACCTCCATACGAATAGGACTCGCCGCAAATACAATGCTCGGCGTAAAGTAATAGATGTTATTTCACTAGTATTGGTTGCTTTATTCAAAATACAGTTCAAAAGCTTACTGGTACAGCGACCATCCTTGATGGTAGCATATCATGAATGATTAGCTAACATGACGAATTCAGATGTCTATACAAAAATCTTTACCAAACTATGAAACGTTGGACAATCTTCTCCAACAATATTCTATCGCACTTACCGCCGCAGAAATTCATGGCTTAATTACTGGGCTGATTTGCGGTGGTAGCCGCGATGGCGGCTGGCAGACATTAGTCCATGATTTGGCTAATGACGGTTTAGCCTTCCCTCAAGCGGTTGCTCAACCGCTACGTGAACTCTACGATACGACTTTTCAAGTGTTAGATGAAAGCGAATTTGCTTTTTCTATGCTTTTTCCTGATGACAATGCGTCTGTATTTGATCATGCGGATGCTTTAGCGGGTTGGGTTAATCATTTCTTACTAGGAATTGGTGTGGCGCAACCTAAATTAGCGGATAAAAAAGAAGTCAGTGAAGTGATCACTGATTTACGTAATATCGGCATGCTTGGTTACGATGAAGATGAAGACCAAGAAGAGCTTGAACAGGCGTTGGAAGAGGTGGTGGAGTATGTCAGAGTCGCTGTACAGCTTTGCTATATCTCTTTCACCGAAGGCAAAAAAGTGCAAACAGCGGCGAATAATAAACCTATTCTTCATTAATACTGTCTGGCTTTGTTAAGTCTATTTGCTTATTTGAGCTAAATCGCGCTTTACAAGGCAAAACAGATACAGATTAAGCGCTTGCCGTTGTACTCTAATTTCTTGTTGCTAGGTGACACTCGAAAGAAGCTTAGGATGTTTGCGAAGTCATCGTCATTCAAAGCGTTGTATGGTGTCAGTACTGAGGCAACTTGAAGAATGGCGAGTCTATATGCTTAAAATAGAAAGGTATAACGTTCAACTCAACAGTCTAGATAATAAGGCAGAAACGGTATGAATAAACAGGAATTTATTTCTCGTCGTAACGCATTATTGGCTCAGATGGAGCCAGCAAGTGCCGCTATTATTTTTTCAGCGCCCGTCGCTCAACGCAACGCGGATTGTGAATACCCGTATCGCCAGCACAGTGATTTTCTTTATTTGACGGGGTTTAGTGAGCCTGAAGCCGTTTTACTGTTAATTAAAAGTGATGAAAAACACAGCCACACCGTTCTCTTTAACCGTGTTCGCGACCTGACCGCAGAAATTTGGTTTGGTCGTCGGTTAGGGCAAGAGGCTGCGCCGGAAAAATTAGGGATCAGTAAAGCACTGCCTTTTGATGAAATTGAAGAGCAACTGTATCAATTATTAAATGGCCTTGATGTCATTTATCATGCACAAGGCGAATTTGAATATGCCGATAAGTTAGTTTTCGGCGCGCTCGATATTTTACGCAAAGGGGGGCGTCGTAACTTACGAGCTCCACAGACAATCATTGATTGGCGTCCTTTGGTACATGAAATGCGTCTATTTAAATCAGAAGCTGAAATTGCCGTGATGCGTAAGGCTGGTGAGATATCCGCATTAGCGCACATTCGTGCAATGAAAACGTGTCGGCCGGGCATGTATGAATATCAACTCTGTGGCGAGCTGGAGTATGAATTTACGCGTCATGGTGCACGTTTTCCATCGTATAATTCGATTGTTGGTAGTGGCGAAAATGCGTGTATTTTGCATTACACCGAAAATGAATGTGAAATGAAAGATGGGGAAATGGTGTTAATTGATGCGGGGGCCGAGTTTGATGGCTATGCAGGCGATATCACCCGTACATTCCCTGTAAATGGTAAGTTTACTGAACCACAACGAGCGATTTACAATATCGTTCTTAAAGCATTAAATACCGCTTTAGAATTGTATCGCCCTGGTACCAGCATTCATGAAGTGACACAAAAAATCATTCGAATTAAAGTGGAAGGCTTAGTGGAGCTGGGTATTTTACATGGCGATGTCGATCAATTGATCGAAAACAAAGCACACTTCCCATTCTTTATGCATGGTTTAAGCCACTGGCTGGGGTTAGATGTTCATGATGTTGGATTCTATGGCGTTGACCGTGATCGCATTCTAGAACCTGGAATAGTATTGACGGTTGAACCTGGACTGTATATTGCGCCTGAAGCAGATGTACCACCAGAATATCGCGGTATTGGTATTCGTATTGAAGACGACATTGTGATTACCGAAACGGGTAATGAAAACTTGACCGATTTAGTGGTGAAGGACCCTGATGAAATAGAAGCATTAATGGCCGCAGCTAACAATGCTTAAATAAGCTGTAATAAGGTAATAAATACAACATGAACGTGATTATTGTTGGTGGTGGAATGGCAGGGGCAACCTTGGCTCTGGCTATTTCTTCATTAAGCCAAGGACGGTTATCAGTTTCGCTGGTAGAGGCCGCCTTACCAGAAGGAAAGCACCCAGGGTTTGATGCTAGGGCGATTGCACTTGCTCATGGAACATGTCAGCGGTTATCTAAAATTGGTATTTGGGATTCATTCGTTGACTGTGTCACACCAATAACTCATGTTCATGTTTCCGATAGAGGCCATGCTGGTTTCGTTAATATCCATGCACAGGATTACCATATTCCAGAATTAGGGAGTGTGATTGAGTTACATGACGCCGGTGCACGGTTATTTGATTTATTGCATAAAGCAGCGGGCGTTTCGTTGTATTGCCCCGCAAAAGTTGAAAACATTCAACGGCACAACGATAGCGTTACAGTAACCTTAGATAGCGGTGAAACCCTTTCAGGGGCTCTTTTAGTGGCCGCGGATGGGAGTCATTCAGCCGTCGGTCAAGCATGCCATGTACAGTGGCAGCAGGATGACTATGGTCAAGTGGCGATTATTGCGAATGTTAAAACATCAATTGACCCACAAGGGCAAGCGTTTGAGCGTTTTACTGAATTTGGCCCACTCGCGTTATTACCCATGTCGCATGGACGCAGCTCCTTAGTATGGTGTCATCAACAAGCGCAAGCGGAACTTATCAAAACGTGGGATGATGAAACCTTCATGTCTAAGCTGCAACAAGCTTTTGGATGGCGTCTGGGTAAAATCATTCAGGTTGGTACCCGTTTTTGTTATCCGTTATCACTTCGAAAAGCGTTAAATCCGATTAGTCATCGCACCGTTTTGGTGGGAAATGCGGCTCAAACATTACACCCTATCGCAGGTCAAGGTTTTAATCTGGGGATCCGTGATGTCATGCAGTTGGCTGAGTCGGTGGTGGCCGCCCATCAACAAGGGCAGGATATCGGTGCTTATGCACTTTTGAATACCTATCAGCAAGCGCGAGCTATTGATAGAGAACGAACCGTGACAATGACTGATGGTTTAGTGCGCGTGTTTGCAAATCGTTGTTTACCGTTAGTGGTTGGACGTAATTTAGGTTTAATGGCAATGGAAATGTTACCGTCAGTACGTGATGTTTTAGCTCGTCAAACACTTGGCTGGGTCGCGGAACAATAACCACAAAACTAAGAGGAATAAAAATATGCAATCGTTTGATGTGGTTATCGCCGGTGGTGGTATGGTTGGGTTAGCATTGGCTTGTGGTTTAGAAGGAACAGGATTACGTGTTGCTGTTATTGAGCCTCAGCCAGCAAAACAGCCGTTTTCTGAGAATGAACCATACACCCTTAGGGTTTCTGCTATTAACGCAGCAAGTGAAAAGTTATTAAGCTATTTAGCTGTTTGGTCAACGATTAAATCGATGAGAGCATCGGCCTACAAAGGTATGGAGGTCTGGGATAACGATAGTTTTGGCCGTATCCAGTTTTCTGCTAAAGAGCAAAATCTTTCCCATTTAGGGCATATTATTGAAAATCATGTTATCCGAGATGCGCTCTGGCAAAAGGCCTCGTCATCCCGAGATATCACTTTATTCGCTCCCGCAACGATTCAAAAGGTGGTTTGGGGGGAAAATGATGTGTTTATTACACTCTCTGATGACTCAATGCTTACAGCAAGGTTGATTGTTGGAGCCGATGGTGCGAACTCTTGGTTGCGTGGGCATGCAGATATTCCATTGACGTTTTGGGATTATGAGCACACGGCGTTAGTGGCGACTATTCGTACGGAACAACCTCATGAGGCCATAGCACGTCAAGCTTTTGATGGGAAAGGGATACTTGCATTCCTTCCTTTAACTGACCCTCATCTCTGTTCTATTGTGTGGTCTCAACCTGCAACAGAAGCGGCTAGACGTCAGCAGCTTGATAAAGCCAGTTTTGAAAAAGAATTGGCCGTGGCGTTTGATACCCGCTTAGGGTTGTGTCATTTAGAAAGCGATAGATTGACTATTCCGCTAACAGGACGGTATGCACGTCAATTTGCCGCGCAACGTTTAGCGCTTCTCGGGGATGCCGCACACACCATCCACCCACTGGCTGGACAGGGCGTTAACTTAGGCTTTATGGATGTGGCGATGTTACTCGGTGAAATCAAACGATTACATCGTGAAGGCAAAGATTTTGGACAATATTTTTATTTGCGTACTTTCGAACGTCATCGTAAGCATAGTGCAGCGTTGATGTTAGCGGGCATGCAAGGGTTCCGTGAATTGTTTGATGGCAATAACCCCGCTAAAAAATTATTCCGCGATTTAGGCTTAGTGCTCGCGGATAGTTTACCTGGTGTTAAACCCCAACTTCTTAACCATGCTATGGGCTTATTTGATATGCCTGAGTGGCTACAAAAAATTCAAATTGATTCCGCGGAATAATCCCTTTCTATAGATTGGTGGCCATATTTTCCACCAATCTTTCCTTCCTGATAGGTTAAAAATACCCATCTTTATGTGATGGCCCACCATGCCTTACGGTTTTTAATGTCATCATTAATTTAATTGTCAATGACTGAGAAATTCTAATTACAATCAGTTTTCGGATTAGTTTTACTAATTTTATGACTGAGTGTTAAGATTGATTTTTCGCTAACTTCTGTGAACACACGTTGATTAAGTCTACTCTTTTACACCAAATATGGTGGTATTGAGTGATCATTCTCAATTTTTTAACAAATTTAGCTGGATTATATCCCTTGTAATCAGTAATACAGAGTATCGGTAGCCCTATTTTTTTTAATGGTTTCTTACTAAAAACAGTGGTAGTTTTTAATAAGATGTTATCGTTTGCGTAGCGTTATTGGTTGTGGAGTCATAGGTCTTTTCTCTGCATAAAAAAGAGTAACGCTCACCCTATCTTATTCAAATGTAAAGAGGGTATTCATGGCAAAGCAGACCCCGCTATATGATGAACATATTGCTTGCGGTGCGAAAATGGTGGACTTTCATGGTTGGATGATGCCACTGCACTACGGTTCACAAATCAATGAACATAATTTAGTGAGAACCGAGGCTGGGATGTTTGATGTCTCCCACATGACTATTGTTGATTTACATGGTGAAGGTTGCCGTGATTTCCTTCGCTATCTTTTGGCAAATGACATTGCCAAGCTGACTGATAAGGGAAAAGCACTCTATACCGGCATGCTAAATGCCTCTGGTGGCGTGATTGATGACCTGATCGTTTATTATCTTGATGATCACTTTTATCGTCTTGTCGTCAACTCTGCAACCCGTGATAAAGATATTGCATGGATTGAAGAGCATGTTAAATCATATGCCGTTTCTATTCACGTTCGTGATGATCTTGCGCTATTAGCCGTTCAAGGCCCTACAGCACAACAAAAAGTTCACTCTCTGCTGACTCAAGCGCAATGTGCACAACTTGCTGACATGAAACCTTTCTATGGTATTCAAGTTGATGATTTGTTCATTGCGACAACCGGTTATACGGGCGAAAAAGGGTATGAAATCGCTTTACCGAAAGAGCAAGTGATTGATTTTTGGCGTCAGCTAGTTAAAGCCGGTGTGCATCCAGCAGGATTAGGGGCTCGTGATACGCTACGTCTTGAGGCCGGTATGAACTTATATGGCCAAGATATGGATGAAAGCATTTCACCGCTGGCCGCCAATATGGGGTGGACGATTGCTTGGAAACCTGAAGAGCGCCAGTTTATTGGGCGTGAAGCATTAGAGAAGTTGAAAGAACAAGGCACAGAAAAACTAGTTGGTATCGTAATGCGTGAAAAAGGCATATTACGGGCGGGTCAAACGGTACGTTTTACTGACGATCTAGGCAAATTACAAGAAGGCGTCATTACTAGCGGCTCTTTTTCGCCAACGCTCGGTTTTAGTATTGCTTTGGCGCGTGTACCAAAAGAAATACAAGATAAAGCTATTGTTGAAATACGTAACCGAGAAATGCCAGTTGAGGTGGTAAAACCGGGATTTGTTCGGGAAGGAAAGGCGCTTGTTTAAGACGAGTTAAATCCTATCTATCTAAAAAATTTGTAAATAAGAGTGAGGTTGATGATGAGTAATGTTCCTGCTGAGCTGAAATATACCCGTGAACATGAGTGGGTCCGTCATGAAGGTGATGGTGTATACACCGTAGGTATTACTGAGCATGCACAAGAATTATTAGGTGATATGGTGTTTGTCGATCTACCTGAAGTGGGAAGCTCGGTGGATATTGGTAGTGAATGTGCGGTTGTAGAATCTGTTAAGGCGGCATCGGATATTTATGTTCCACTAAGTGGAGAAATCATTGAAGTTAACGAAGCTCTTGGTGACTCTCCAGAGTTAGTCAATGAACAGCCTTACCAAGAAGGTTGGATCTTCCGTATAAAAATCTCTGATGAGTCAGAATTAGCTGATTTGTTAGATGCAGATGCTTATTCTGCGTTACTCGAAGAAGACGAATAACACAACTAACGCCCCGTAATGACTGTATTACGGGGCGTTTTGCTTTTATACCAACCCTGTTGTTGCAGATATTAGGAATGGGAACATAGATATGACGATGTCTCTGAGTCAATTAGAAAACCGTTCGGAATTTATTCAACGCCACATCGGTCCTTCAGAACAACAAGTAAAAACCATGTTGGACACTGTGGGGGCCACATCCCTTGATGCATTAACGGACGATATTGTCCCGAAAGCGATTTTATTAGCTGAACCGCCCAGAGTAGGCAGTGGTGCGACGGAACAAGAAGCACTTGCCGAGTTGAAAGCGATTGCAAGCCTGAATAAACGTTATAAAAATTATATTGGCATGGGGTATGCCCCAGCCATTTTACCGCCTGTGATTTTACGTAACTTACTGGAAAATCCGGGTTGGTATACAGCGTATACCCCTTATCAACCTGAAGTTTCTCAAGGTCGTTTAGAATCCTTGTTAAACTTCCAACAATTAACCATTGATCTAACTGGCTTAGAGCTAGCGTCCGCTTCCCTCTTAGATGAAGCGACAGCGGCCGCAGAAGCAATGGCAATGGCAAAACGGATCAGTAAACTGAAAGAAGCTGAACGTTTTTTTGTCGCAGATGATATTCACCCTCAAACATTGGATGTAGTCCGTACTCGAGCGAACACATTTGGTTTTGAAGTGATTGTTGATAAAGCAGAAAAAGTGCTTGAGCACGAGGGTGTTTTTGGCGCTTTATTACAGCAAGTTGGGTCGACAGGTGAGGTGCATGATTACAGCGAGCTGTTGGCTAAATTAAAAGCGCGTAAGATTATTAGCTGTGTCGCGGCTGAAATGATGGCTCTGGTAGTGTTAACGGCTCCTGGAAAACAGGGGGCCGATATCGTATTTGGCTCGGCGCAACGTTTTGGTGTGCCTATGGGCTATGGTGGCCCACATGCTGCGTTCTTTGCTTGTCGTGATGAATATAAACGTGCCATGCCCGGTCGTATTATTGGGGTATCTCGTGATGCGGCGGGTAACACGGCATTACGTATGGCGATGCAAACTCGTGAACAGCATATTCGTCGTGAGAAGGCGAACTCAAATATTTGTACCTCTCAAGTTCTGTTAGCAAACATTGCGGCTATGTATGCGGTGTACCATGGCCCACAAGGGTTAAAATTGATTGCAGAACGCATTCATCGTTTTACGTCTATTTTTGCTAAAGCGTTAGAGGATGCGGGGGTTACGTTACGCCATCACAGCTGGTTTGATACCTTATCTATCGAAGTTGCAGATAAAGCAGCTGTTCTCGCACGTGCAGAAAAAGCGAAAGTTAACTTGCGTAGTGATATTCATGGCGCTGTAGGTGTTACCTTTAATGAAACAACTACACGACAAGATTTGAATGAGTTATTCACTATTATCACGGGTAGTGAGCAAAAGTTAGATTTCGAAAAACTGGATAAGCAGGTTGCATCTGCTGAGAGTGCGATTAGCCCTGCAATGCAACGAAATGATGTGATTTTGTCACATCCAAATTTCAATCGCTATCACAGTGAAACGGAAATGATGCGCTATATGCATAGCTTAGAGCGTAAAGATTTAGCGCTGAATCAGGCGATGATCCCATTAGGTTCTTGCACCATGAAACTGAATGCGGCGGCTGAGATGTTACCCATCACTTGGCCTGAATTTGGTGAAATGCATCCTTTCTGCCCACCAGAACAAGCGCAAGGTTACCATCAAATGATCGAACAGCTATCGCATTGGCTTGTTCAGTTGACAGGGTATGATGCGGTTTGTATGCAGCCTAACTCCGGCGCACAAGGTGAGTATGCGGGGCTATTGGCTATCCGACGCTATCATGAAAGTCGAAATGAAGGTCATCGTCACATTTGTTTGATCCCTGCCTCAGCGCATGGTACCAACCCTGCATCGGCACATATGGCGGGTATGGAAGTCGTGGTGGTGCGGTGTGACGACGAAGGCAATATTGACCTGACAGATTTACGTCAACAAGCGGAAAAACATCGTGCTGATCTTTCTTGTGTGATGGTGACCTATCCGTCAACGCATGGGGTATACGAAGAGAGTATTAAAGAGGTTTGTGAAATCGTTCATCAGTTTGGTGGGCAAGTGTACCTTGATGGTGCCAACATGAACGCTCAAGTTGGTCTGACAACACCGGGCTATATTGGTGCCGATGTTTCCCACCTGAATTTACACAAAACGTTCTGTATTCCTCATGGTGGTGGTGGACCGGGCATGGGACCCATCGGTGTGAAAAAACATTTAGCGCCATTTGTACCGGGGCATTCCGTGGTTGAGCACGAGATGGTTACGGAACAAGGCGCCGTTTCAGCAGCTCCATTTGGCAGTGCTTCTATCCTACCTATCAGCTGGATGTACATCCGCATGATGGGCTCCTACGGTTTGAGAAGAGCGAGTCAGGTCGCTATTTTAAATGCAAACTATATAGCTAAACGCTTACAAGGTCGCTATGACATCCTGTATACCGGTCGCGATGGTTATGTCGCGCATGAATGTATCGTTGATTTGCGCCCGATTAAGAAGGATACAGGGATCAGTGAATTAGACATCGCAAAACGTCTGATCGATTATGGATTCCATGCGCCAACGATGTCATTCCCTGTTGCGGGAACCTTGATGATTGAGCCAACGGAGTCTGAAAGCCTTGTTGAGATTGACCGTTTTATCGAAGCAATGTTATCGATTCGTAATGAGATTGACAAAGTCGCTAATGGTGAGTGGACCCTAGAGGATAACCCTTTGGTGAACGCTCCACATGTTCAAACAGAGCTTGTTGAGCAATGGGAACATGCTTATAGTCGAGAGTTGGCGGTGTTCCCGACTTCAGCAACCAAAGCTAACAAATATTGGCCTGCCGTGAAACGTTTGGATGATGTGTATGGCGATCGTCATCTGCACTGTTCGTGTGTGCCGATTGAAGATTATATTTAGTCAGTCTGCTGGCAGTAACAAGCGAGTAGTCTATTAGAAGTGACCCCCAATCGTTGAATAATCAATGATTGGGGGTCTTGTTATTTTAAGAGAGGCTTACAATAACCAGCCTTTTTGTTGAGCAATTTTTAATTGTGGTAACAACTGCTCCCAAAACTCAGGGAAAACCTCTTCAATAAACTCATTTCGAGCGATAACTTGCTCAAGACGAATATTATTTTCAACCCAGCTCTGCCCTTGGTTATGTAAATTTAAAAGCATTGGAATGGTTCTATCAATGACGTTGGCAAACTTAGCATCTAACGTTTCAGCCGCATCATATTCATTCCACAAGGCTAAAAATTGTTCATTTTGCGGAGAGGGAAGCAGGCCGAAAATACGAACAGCCGCTTTTACCTCTTGTTCGCGGATTGCTTCTCGTGCGGCAACATCATACACCAGTACATCACCAGCATCGATTTCAACCACATCATGAACCAAGGCTAATTTGATGGCATGATCAACATTCACCCCTTTCACATAAGGGGCAAAGCTCATCGCTGCCATCGCGAATTGCCAACTATGTTCCGCTGTGTTTTCTTGTCTTTCATTGTTGAGCAACTTGTTTTTGCGATAAACACTTTTTAGCTTATCCAATTCCATTAAGAATTGGATCACTTCGGTAAAATCGCCAAAATTTAACACGTCTACTGGCTTATTACCTGTTACTGATGACATAAAAACCTCAATTATTGTTCTTCTTCCAAAGAGTATGGGAGTGGCTGGATAGTCAGGTGACTGTTTTCATCACCAATAACACGAAAGACACTGTCTGCTTCCATGTCATTATTCATAATGACCTGAATGTTGACGTCACCATTTGCTAATTTGACTGCGGCAAGCACTGTGCCTGTACGACGCCACTTGTCACCAAGTTGCCATTCAACGCCTTCACCAATCGCAGGTACGGAGGTTGAGTTGCCTTTTAGCCAATACATCGCGCGTTTGTTTGCACCGCGGAATTTCGCACGAGCGACCATTTCTTGTCCGGTATAACACCCTTTTTTAAAGCTAATTCCGAAAGGCAGTGCTTGTAGGTTGGTAGCTTGTGGCAGGTGTTGCGCGCTATTTGCTTGATCGATAATTGCATACCCTGCTTCAATGTCTAAAGAAAGCCATTGGTCATCGCCTACCATAGGAGCATTGAGTGCATTGGATATTTTCTCGGCAGAATCATTGCCAGTAATAACGAGAAAACGTTCTCTGGGGAGTGCAAAGTGAAGGATCGTAGAGTCTCCATCAACGACAACTTGATTTTCAGCATCGGGGAGGGTACTGAACACACGAGCGAGTGCCTCTTTAGCGCCTTCTCCGGCAATACCAAGTAGCTTCAAATCATTTTTTTGTTCAAAGGTCACTTTTGAGAAAACCGCGTATTTTTTCAGTTCCGCTAACTGGCTCTCGATGAGGCTGTTTCTTACGATATAAGAAAAGCCATCAAGATGGTGGAATAGACGTAAATTACTCCACATTTTACCTTTTGGGTCACAATGGGCGGTTAAGGTATGTTGAGAGGGTGTCAATGCGGCCACGTCGGCAGTCACTTGCCCTTGAAGGTATTTTTCAGCATCAAGGCCATGTGAGTGAATCAGCCCCCAGTTTTCCAGTGAAATCAATATAAGTGGTAAAGACTGAGAATCGAGGGGGAATTGTTGAGAGTGAGCAACTTCAGTAGTCATGATTTCACCTGTTTTTTCTTTCTGATCAGAAGGTGGTTAATGGTAAAAGAGCTGGATAAAATTGCAAGTAGTTATTATGATGCACCATCAATTATTCAATATTTTTAATTATCATTCTTAGATAAAAGCGCCATGAGGCATGGAAATTAGCGACATTGTACTATAGGTCATGTTTTCCTAATCGATTATCTGTTAGAGTGTTGAAAATAATCAATCTTATCAGTTAAATGTAACAAAGTAAGGTCGTAACGGAATGGATATAGAGAACAAAGCAAGAATTCATTGGGCTTGCCGCCGTGGTATGCGTGAATTGGATATTTCCATCATGCCATTCTTTGAGTATGAGTATGATAGCCTTTCCGATAAGGACAAACAGACTTTCGTCCGTTTACTTGAGTGCGCTGATCCAGACCTATTTAACTGGTTAATGAATCACGGGCGTCCAGATGATGAAGAGTTGTTTGGTATGGTTAAATTGATTCAGGAAAGAAATAAAAATCGTGGTCCTGTGGAAATCTAATCTTTCCATTTCATGGAAGACACAACTTTTTTCAACCTGTGCACACGGGCTGGTAGGTTTTATTTTATTGGTAGCACCGTGGGCGCCAGGTAATTCCATGGTCTGGTTACCTTTACTTGCCATTGTGATTGCAAGTTGGGCTAAAAGCCAAAAAAGTATCAGTAAAATTAAAGGCACCGCAGTGCTCGTGAATGGCAACAAGGTGCAATGGAAAAAAAACGAGTGGAATATTATTAAGCAACCGTGGTGTAGTCGTGTTGGTATATTATTGACGCTAAGTGCACTACAAGGTAAGCAACAAAAAATCCGCTTATGGATAGCAAAGGATGCGTTATCTGAAGAAAGCTGGCGTAATTTAAATCAACTATTACTGCAATATCCAGATATTTAATCTTAGATAATATTGCAGTAATAGAAAATATAACTATTAGATAGTTATAATAATTGTTCCAGCTCGGTTAAAATTTGCATACACCATTTGGCAATACGCTCATCGGTTTCTTCAAATTGGTTAACGTCATCTAACGCTAAACCAACAAATTGTGTTCCATCTTCAGTCAATGGTTTAGGACTTTCGAATTCATAACCATCGAGTGGCCAGAAACCGATAAATTTAACCCCTGTTGGTTTTAGCTGGTGGTAAAGCATACCGAGTGCATCGAGAAACCATTCACTATAGTCAATTTGGTCGCCCATCCCATACATGGCAACAATCTTGTTGTTCAAATCAAGTTTGGGAAGTGCATCCCAAATGGCTAGCCAGTCTTCTTGTATTTCACCAAAATCCCACGTAGGGATCCCCAAAATTAAGGTGTCATACTGTTCCATTAATTCAGGAGGTGTGTCGTTGACGTTATGTAATGTCACTAAATCGTCGCCGAGGATATCGCGTATTTTTTCAGCGACGATTTCGGTATAACAAGTACTAGAACCGTAAAAGAGACCTATTTTCATGTTAATGTAACTAGTTTTCATTGCAGTAGAGAGGTATTGTAACAGAATGAATGCTATTCGGGCAGACTCGATTGTGTGGTAATGATGAAGGGGAACACAGGTAGCGTGGAAATAAAACAACTTAATCCATTAATTGAGCAGTTTCTTGATACAATTTGGCTGGAACAGGATCTCGCTGAAAATACCTTAGCATCTTATCGTTTAGATTTGCAATCACTCGATAAATGGTTAGACGCGAACCAATTGCATTTAGAAAATGTTCAATCGATAGATTTGCAAACTTTTCTGGCTGAACGCATTGATAGTGGTTATAAAGCAGCAAGTTCAGCGCGTTTGCTGAGCGCGATTCGTCGGTTATTTCAATATTTATGCCGTGAAAAAATACGGAACGATGACCCTTCAGCGGTGATTGCAGCACCTAAAATACCGCAGCGCTTGCCAAAAGATTTAAGCGAACAACAAGTTGAAGATTTGCTGAATGCCCCAGCAATTGAAGATTCACTGGAGCTTCGTGATAAGGCAATGCTTGAAGTCCTGTATGCCTGTGGGTTACGTGTTTCTGAGCTGGTCGGGTTAACATTCTCTGATATGAGTTTGCGGCAAGGTGTTATTCGCGTCGTCGGGAAGGGCGATAAAGAACGGTTGATCCCATTGGGAGAAGAAGCTATTTATTGGGTGGAAAAATATATTCAAGAAGGTAGACCTGAATTACTGAACGGCAAGGCTAGCGATGTGCTATTTCCAAGTAAACGTGGCACTCAAATGACGCGCCAGACATTTTGGCACCGTATTAAGCATTATGCTGTGATTGCGAATATAGATTCTGAAGCATTATCACCCCACGTTCTACGTCATGCATTTGCGACCCATTTATTGAATCACGGCGCAGATTTACGCGTTGTGCAAATGTTGTTAGGACATAGTGATCTCTCTACTACACAAATTTATACACATGTCGCAACAGAACGTTTGCGCGTGTTACATGAGCAACACCACCCACGGGGGTAGTGTGCGTAAAAGGATAATTATGAAACGTAAATTATTATTATGGGCAGCTTGCATTGCGACATTTTCCACATCGATACCTGCTGCAACTGACGATAAGGTTATCGAAGAAAAACTGGCAAGGTATAACATATCTGTGGAATCAATTAAGCCATCGCCAATCGTGGGGTTAAACACAATCGATACCTCAGATGGCATTATTTATGTCACTGATGATGGTAAATATCTGGTGCAAGGACCGATTTATGATTTAAGCGGCAAAGTGCCAGTCAATATTTCGAATCAGCCGTTGCTGAAAAAGGCTGATGCATTAAAAGATGAAATGATTGTATTTAAGGCACCGAAAGAGAAGTATGTCGTGACGGTATTTACCGATATCACCTGTGGTTACTGTAAAAAACTTCATGAGTCTGTGGGTGAACTCAATGATAAAGGCGTGACAGTACGCTACCTCGCATATCCTCGACAAGGTTTAAATCATGAGTCAGCAAAACAGATGGCATCAATTTGGTGTAACGCATTGCCTCAGAATGCGTTAACTAAAGCATTTAAGGGCGATGAAGTGGCGATCATTGATGACTGTAAAATTGATCTCAGTAAACATATGAAACTCGGTAGCCAGTTTAAAATGACAGGTACACCAGCGATTGTTTTACCTGATGGCCAGCTGCTTTCAGGTTATTTAGCCCCTGATGATCTTTTAAAAATACTCGAACAAAAATAGTTAACTATCGTGAATGTAGAAACTTTTTTACAACGGCGAACACTCGCGGATGACATGAAAACATTGGACGGTTTTCCTGAGATCCTTCAGCGAGTTTATGCCCATAGAGGCATTACCGATATTGCTCAATTAGAACGTAAAGCGGCTAACTTATTGGATTACCGTGCATTATCAGGTATCGATCATGCGCTATCACTGCTGTATGACGCACTCGAAAACCATCGCGTTATCACGATTGTTGGTGATTTCGATGCTGATGGTGCAACGAGTACCGCACTCGCGATTCGCGCCTTGAAAGCGATGGGGTATGCAAACCTAAATTACATTGTGCCAAATCGATTTGAAAATGGTTATGGATTAACCCCTTTAGTCGTGGAGGAAGCCCATCATCGAGGGGCCGACCTTATCATTACCGTTGATAATGGTATCTCCTCACATGAAGGGGTCGAATTTGCCCATCAACTTGATATTAAAGTGATAGTTACCGACCACCATTTACCTGGAGAAACGTTACCCAAGGCAGATGCGATCATTAATCCTAATTTAGAAAACTGCCAGTTTGCCTCTAAATCCTTAGCGGGAGTCGGGGTCACATTTTATCTGATGTCAGCATTACGAGCGAAATTACGACAAGAAGGCTGGTTTGTTAAGCAAGGCCTAAAAGAACCTAATTTAGCCGAATATTTAGACTTAGTTGCGCTTGGAACGGTTGCCGATGTGGTGCCTCTTGATACAAATAACCGTATTTTAGTGCATCAAGGATTAAACCGAGTAAGAGCAGGGCGCTGCTGTGCGGGCATTAAAGCGCTTATTGAGGTCTCAAAGCGAGAATGTTCTCGCCTAGTCGCCAATGACTTTGGTTTTGCGTTAGGTCCTCGATTGAATGCGGCAGGGCGTTTGGATGATATGTCAGTCAGTATTGAATTATTACTGACTGATGATATGGCTTATGCGAGAGAACTGGCTAACGAACTGGATGGTTTGAACCAAGCTCGACGCGAAATTGAAGTGGGTATGCAGCAAGAGGCCTCTGTTTTATTTAATAAAATTGAGTATGGAGACAGCCAGCTACCGAATGGTCTGGCGATTTATCACCCCGAATGGCATCAAGGTGTGGTGGGTATTTTGGCTTCAAGAATTAAAGAACAATACCATCGTCCCGTCATTGCTTTTGCGCCCGCAGGAGATGGCACTCTCAAAGGTTCTGGACGCTCAGTGCCCGGTGTGCATATGCGCGATGCATTAGAGCGTTTAAATACCTTACAGCCTGGACTTATGCAAAAATTTGGTGGACATGCGATGGCTGCCGGGCTAAGCCTTGAGGAAACTAAATTTGAATTATTTAAGCACCATTTTGAGTTATTAATGGGGGAGCTCATTCATCCTGAACAATTAGCCGGTGTGGTCTGGAGTGATGGTGAATTGAAACAGAATGAGTACACGCTAGAAACAGCAGAGTTGTTACGTGAAAGTGGCCCGTGGGGGCAAGCATTCCCCGAGCCTGTGTTTGATGGGCACTTTCAACTTTTACAACAACGAATCGTCGGTGAGCGTCATCTTAAATTGATGTTAGAACCTGTCAGTGGTGGGCCGATGCTCGATGCCATTATGTTTAATATCGATGTACGGCGGTGGCCTGACCATAGTGTCAAACGCGCTAAGATAGCGTTTAAACTTGATGTGAATGAGTTTCGAGGGCAAAAGAGTGTGCAATTAATGATTGAACATATTTGGCCCGAATAATGCGTTTACCTTAGCCGAGCGTGTTTATTGCAATATTGATTTTCATGGTGCTATAAACTTTGCGGAAATTTCGTTATAATTGACGGTTTCTAAAGAATTCATTCTATTTATAACGACCAAACATAAGACATTGAAAAATGACGTTTGAAATAAACCCAGTAAAAAGTAAGATTCAGGACTTGTCTGAGCGCACAGCGGTTCTTAGGGGGTATCTTTGACTATGATGCCAAGAAAGAACGCTTAGAAGAAGTTAACGCAGAGCTTGAACAACCTGATGTTTGGAATGAGCCTGAAAGAGCACAGGCGTTAGGTAAAGAGCGCTCATCGCTTGAAGCTATCGTCGATACTATCGATCAGCTGACTCAAGGCCTTGAAGATGTGGAAGGTTTACTTGAACTGGCAATTGAAGCCGATGATGAAGATACCTTTAATGAAGCGGGTGAAGAGCTAAATCAGCTACAGGGCAAATTAGAACAACTTGAGTTTCGCCGGATGTTCTCTGGTGAATATGACAGTGCCGATTGCTATATCGATCTACAAGCCGGCTCTGGTGGTACGGAAGCGCAAGATTGGGCAAGTATGCTGATGCGTATGTATCTCCGTTGGGCTGAATCGAAAGGTTTCAAAACAGAAATTATTGAAGAGTCAGACGGTGACGTTGCCGGTTTAAAATCCGCAACAATTAAAGTCATTGGGGATTACGCGTACGGATGGCTTAAAACCGAGTCCGGTGTTCATCGCTTAGTTCGTAAAAGTCCCTTTGACTCTGGTGGGCGTCGTCATACTTCATTTAGTTCAGCATTTATTTACCCAGAAGTTGATGACGATATTGATATCGAAATTAACCCAGCTGATTTACGCATTGATGTGTACCGTGCGTCTGGTGCGGGAGGGCAGCACGTCAACAAAACAGAATCAGCGGTACGTATTACCCACATACCGACCAATATTGTGACCCAGTGTCAAAATGACCGCTCGCAACATAAAAACAAAGATCAAGCTATGCGCCAGTTGAAAGCGAAGCTGTACGAACTGGAAATGCAGAAAAAGAATGCTGACAAACAAGCGATGGAAGAGAATAAATCGGATATTGGTTGGGGAAGCCAAATTCGTTCTTATGTCCTTGATGATGCACGTATTAAAGATTTACGTACTGGTGTGGAAACGCGAAATACGCAAGCCGTACTGGATGGTGATTTGGATAAATTCATTGAAGCTAGCTTGAAAGCTGGCCTGTGAGGAAAAAATGTCTCAGCAACAACAGGGCGCAGAACAAGCCCCCGATTTGAATAACGAATTAAAAACACGTAGAGAAAAACTGGTCACTTTACGTGAAAAAGGGGTTCCATTCCCAAATGATTTCCGTCGTGATATCACGTCGGATAAGATCCACGCACAGTACGATGAAAAATCCGCAGAAGAACTCGAAGATTTAAACATCGAAGTTGCCATTGCGGGCCGTATGATGACGCGCCGTATTATGGGGAAAGCATCATTTGCGACACTGCAAGATGTGGGTGGTCGTATTCAAATTTATGTTTCTCGCGATGATTTAGCGGAAGGCGTTTATAACGAACAATTTAAGAAATGGGATTTAGGCGATATTTTAGGTGCAAAAGGTCGCTTATTTAAAACCAAAACAGGTGAATTAACCGTTCACTGCCACGAAGTGCGTTTGTTAACCAAAGCATTACGTCCGTTACCAGACAAGTTCCACGGTCTAGCCGATCAGGAAACTCGTTATCGTCAACGTTACCTTGACCTAATTGCTAATGATGAATCACGCCATACCTTCATGGTTCGTTCTAAAATCTTGGCCGAATTACGCAATTTTATGGTAGGCAAAGGCTTTATGGAAGTTGAAACACCAATGATGCAGGTCATTCCTGGTGGTGCTTCTGCTCGTCCATTTATTACCCACCATAATGCACTTGATATTGACATGTACTTGCGTATTGCGCCTGAGCTATATCTAAAGCGTTTGGTTGTTGGTGGCTTCGAGCGTGTGTTTGAAATCAACCGTAACTTCCGTAATGAAGGTTTATCACCACGTCATAACCCTGAGTTCACTATGATGGAACTCTATATGGCATATGCGGACTATCGCGACTTGATCGACTTGACCGAGGAATTATTCCGTACGCTAGCGCAAAAAGTACTTGGTAACACCGTGGTGAAATATGGTGATCAAGAGTTCGATTTTGGCAAACCATTTGCCAAATTGACAATGAAAGAAGCCATTTGCAAGTATCGTCCTGAAACCAATGTTGCCGATTTGGATGACATGGATAAAGCGGTTGCGATTGCACAATCTCTTGGTATTAAGATTGAAAAGAGTTGGGGATTAGGACGTGTTCAGTGTGAAATTTTCGAAGAAGTTGCTGAAAGTCATTTGATCCAGCCAACGTTTATCATTGAATACCCAGCGGAAGTTTCGCCTTTGGCACGTCGTAATGATGACAATCCGTTTATTACGGATCGTTTTGAATTCTTTATTGGTGGCCGTGAAATCGGTAATGGTTTCTCTGAGTTGAATGATGCAGAAGACCAAGCGGAACGTTTTGCTGAACAAGTTCGTCATAAAGATGAAGGCGATGATGAAGCAATGTTCTATGATGAAGACTATGTGACGGCATTAGAACATGGTTTACCACCAACTGCTGGGTTAGGCATTGGTATTGACCGTATGGTGATGTTGTTTACCGACAGCCATACTATTCGTGATGTTATTTTATTCCCAGCATTACGCCCATCGAAAGCTTAATTTTATACCATCATTATGCCCAGATATTTCTGGGCATAATTTTATCTCATCCCAAACTATTTAATTCATAAAAGAAGACCGTCTAACACGATAAAATCGTAACTTAAGTGAAACTGATTGAGTGATATATTTGTATGGTAATAGATATAGATTATCTATTATTCCCAAGTAGGTAAAAACACATAATCAATATAAATTATATTGATAACATATTAAGTGTAATTTATTTAAGCCAATGCCAATCGTGTAACGCTGTCAATTTATTTTTTTGTTAGAAAATATTTCTCAATTGAAATATTTTACTTTATTCGAAAAATCAATTTCCTATAGCGACTCGCTTGAGATAACTGATCATTTACCAAATAAAAGTTACCACTCGGTTTGTAAGATGATAATTTGTTGTCGTGATTATTTATAAAACTCAAATTAAGTGTTCTTTAGTTTATTGTCACATTAAAAAGAGTGTGGTTAGTTCTGATTTAATGCTAAGATTAAAATAATTAACCAAAATTTATGAGATGAATCTATTTCTAGATTGGGGATTATAGAAAATAGATAAATTTTAGCTTACACTAGGTTTCTTGGATCTCATTATAATAGCGAAGAAAAAGTGCTGGTAAGGTAACCATATGTTTTTAAAAGATAAATTTATTGTTGCATCTCTGCTTTTAGTTGGGACGACGATGCTCTCTGGCTGTTCTTTGGGCTATCACACGGATAATACAGAGAAAAAGGAAGCGATAACCTCAACCGCATCTGCTTCTAATTCTTCTGAAACAAAACAGCAGTATATGGATTATTCCTATGCTGATTCCCAGTCTGCTTTAAACTCGGCTATTAGTAAAAAACCGACAGAACAGCGTTCGATGGGATTAAATGCCACTGGAAATGACCAAGAATCATTTCAACATTTAAATACCTGCATTAAAGAGCTTAATGCTTTAAAAACACTGTCACCAGCAGATTACAATCGCTTAGTTGGTTCGTTTAAAGAGGTGAGCGAAATAAATCAACTCTATAAACAAGTCTCCTCAACAGCGAGTCCAGATACGATCGAATTATTACAGATGGCAATAGAAGCTAAAACAAAGGTGCTTTGTGCCAAAGTTCGTTATAACTCAGTCTTGTCTACCGAATCAACATTGGAAAAAATTAGTGGATTATGAGAATTAACCTAAGGCTTTGTATATCATTGGCCATTTTTTCGGCTACTTTTAGTCAATTAGCAAAATCGGATAGCTTTAATAACGTCATTGATGACTTTGACACTTACCTGCAATTAGAGCAGGAAGGAAAATTGCCTGAAAAACCACTGAATATTCAAAGTCAGGGCTATGACTCATTTTCATCTTTACCACTTGCGCCTGAGCCAAAAGAAAAATCCAAATCTGCGGCGGGTAGAAACGTTGGGCAAGGAAAAACGTCTGTACGGACTCAGCCTAAGGCACAAGGTTCGGTAACGAAACAAACTCAGCCAAAAGTCACGACGACAAAGGTTGTTACACAACCAACAGAAAAAACAATGGTGCCGTTGTCTGAATGTCCATTACCTGAAAACACAACAGCACAACAAACTGGTTCAGCACACCAGTCTTTGCTATTGTCTTCCTACCCTTATTTCTTTAATTCAACGCAATGGCATCCCCAGTATTTATCGAAAGACTTTGCGAAATATCAGCTTGTTTTGGATCCGTTGGGGCTTTATTCCGCCAAATACTCAACCCATGTATTACGTGACAATACCGACTATTTAGAACAGCTCGCTGACTTATTAGCACAACAACAGTCAACACACTTATTTAAGTTTGGTGCTGCTCAAGGTGCTGGTCAGTTAATTGCTTATAAGCAGCTTTTAACTGATAGGCAATTAGTTGAAAAGTTAATCGCACATAATAAAAGTGTTGCGGAATTGAGCCATGAAATTGCTGAGAAGCAATTTGAAATAGAGCGCATTAATAACCAGCTGACTGAAAACAAGAATCAGGTTGCTTTATTAAGAGAAAAGCTAAATGCAACTGATGATAAAGAAACCATTGTATTACTCACCGATGAACTCACCGCGGTTAAAAATACGCTGACTGAAAAGCAACATAGTTTAGAACAACTGACATTAAATAATCAGCAAGCTCAGCAGGCCATTGACGCGCTTGAAAAGAAATTAAGTAACAGTATTCAAGCGCAAACAGCCGCTGAAAAGCAGTTAGCAGAAAAAGATAAAGAACTCGTACGAGCACAATCACAATTTGAAAATGCACAGAAGCAAGTTCAACAATTAACCGAGCAATTGGCTAAATTAGAAACTGATGCAAAAGAACAAGCCGATAGGTTAAATAAAAGCAGTGATGAACAAGTTAAACTTGTCACGGCTTCCCTTGAAAAACAGAAGGAACTGCTGAAGCAAAAAGAAGCAGCTCTTCAGTTAGCTCAAAAACAAAATAGTGATATTCAAGCCGAATTGGCTAAGCAGCAAGAAACATCTAAAGCTTTTGAGGCTGAACTAAAATTAGCGCAACAACAATTAAAAGCGGGTAAAGCAGAACAAGAAGCGTTAGCGAAGCAGTCTGCAAGCAACGAAAAAACACAGCAACAGCTGCAAGCGAAATTAGCGCAACAAGAACAGAATTATGCGACGGCGCAAGCGCAGTTGAAGCAAGCTAATGCGGATGTCGCACAGCTGCAAAAAGAGATTGAGAAGCAAAAACAGTTAATGACACAAGCGTCAGATCAACAGGTTAAAGCGTTGACCGCTGATCTGAACCAGCAAATGGCGTTATTAAAGCAGCAAGAGCAGGCGTCGAAGAAAGCGGAAGCTGACAGCCAAGCGATCCGTGAGGCATTGGCACAGCAGCAGGCGGCAGCGAAGCAGCTAGCGGAACAAAATCAGCAGTTGCAAGCCAAGTTAAAAGAGCATGAGCAACAGGCAGCAAAACTGCAAGCCACGTTGACTGCACAGATGGCACAGTCTGAACAGAAGAAGAAGTTAGAGGCAGAACTAAAAGCTGCACAACAACAGCTACAATCTCAAAAAGCTGAACAAGAGGCGTTGGCGAAGCAGTCTGCAAGTAACGAAAAAACACAACAGCAACTGCAAGCGAAATTAGCGCAACAAGAACAGAATTATGCGACGGCGCAAGCGCAGTTGAAGCAAGCTAATGCGGATGTTGCACAGCTGCAAAAAGAGGTTGAGAAGCAAAAACAGTTAATGGCACAAGCGTCAGATCAACAGGTTAAAGCGTTGACCGCTGATCTGAACCAGCAAGTGGCGTTATTGAAGCAGCAAGAGCAGGCGTCGAAGAAAGTGGAAGCTGACAGCCAAGCGACCCGTGAGGCATTGGCACAGCAGCAGGCAGCAGCGAAGCAGCTAGCGGAACAAAATCAGCAGTTGCAAGCCAAGTTAAAAGAGCATGAACAACAGGTTGCGAAATCGCAAATTATGTTAGCTGCTCAAATAGCGCAAGTAGAGCAGAAAAAAACGTTAGAAGCGGAACTGAAAGTCGCTCAGCAGCAACTGCAAACCCAAAAAGCAGAAATTGAAAAGCAAGTTAAAGAGCGTGAACAAAAAATTCAGCGCCTTGAGAGCGACGTTACTGCAAAAGATAAACAGGCAGTTGAAATTGACAAACGATTAGCTGAAGCTAATAAGCAAATCAGTGCATTAAAATTAGATGCTGAAAAGCTGAAAACGATTGATACAAAATATCAAGCTCAGCGTGCTGAATTAGAGAAATTGAAAAAGCAGCTGTCTGATAGTGCTCAATTGCAAAAAGAATTAGCAACCGCGAAAGAACAGTTGAAAACGTTGCAATCTGAGTTAAAGCAACAAAAATTCTTATCTTCAGATGAAGCACTGAAATCGCAAATTATGGAGCTGAATAAAAAGGTGATGCAGCTTCAAGAAGAGAACGATAAGCTAAAAGCAAAACCATCGTCTACAGGTGCTGCTGTGGTTCGTCCATCTGTAAAACAACTCACACAGAAAGAACTCAATGCGATTGCGGAAGAAAATAAAAAACGCAATCAAAAAATGATTGAAGAAATCACCAAGCAGAAATATAGCAAACTTGATGCCTTTACGTATTATAAGATCCTACAAAAAGGTAAGCCAATTAGTAATGTGAAGAAGAAAAACATCACATTTATTATGCGTGAACAGCTTACCGATGGAACCGTGACGGTGTTATATACGGATAAGAATCCAGTCACATTACCTTATAATGAGTTACCTGTTCCGTTGAACTCATTTATTGAGAAGGCGGGTGAAGGGGGTATGGTTAAGGTTTATATCAAACCGGAAGGTGGTTATGGGGTTGATGGTATACCTGGACAAATACCACCAAACTCCATGTCAATTATCGATTTAAAAATCATTAGCGTTAAATAACGTATAACAGATCAAAAAAGGCCGTTTACATATTAGTAATACGGCCTTTTTTATGACGTTATCGATAGACATATTATTCACAAATTATCGATGCGATATAAAGGTTTAATTAATAGACTGTCCACCTCTAAACTAATAGCGTTGGTGGGATAAGAAAGGCTGTGTTTCATTACATGGGCATAAGATGTGCCTTTCTGTCAGTATACAGTGAATGGGCACTGCTATCACTGACAGGGCATGTATTCTTTGTCGTTTAGTTACTCAAATTAATTGGCTAACTTCTCGATTTACTAGGTGTAAATCCAAAGCGTTTACGATAACTTTGGGTGAAATAAGATTGGCTTGAAAAACCCGCTTCCATTGATATTTCCACAATACTCATTTGAGTGTTGATGAGCAATTGGTGTGCATACATAATTCTTTTCTCACTAATCCATGAACGTGGTGAGGTTGAGTAAACAGTATTAAATAATTCTTTAAATGTTGTTAACCCCATACCGAAGGTTTTTGCAAATTCAGCAAGTTTCCATTCCTTTAAAAAATTATTTTCCATAAAATTCTGTAAACGTTCAGCCTGTCGATTGGTGAGTTGTCTTAGGTTTGAAAGTAGTTGTGATCCTTGCTCACTATAAGAGAGTAACAAAAGAAATTCAGAAATACGCAATGATTCCAGTAATGGTGGACATTGTTGTTTAATAAGGTTTTTAAAACTATTCTTTAGGTCATCAATAATGGCTGATGTGGTAAATTTAATCACATCATGGCTACTATTATCTGAGCGCTCAATTTCACTTAATTGGCTACCATAGTGATTCATGAACTCACGCAAAAATTGATCTTCTAAGGATATTGAAAGAAACTCACACTCAGATTCATAATCTAAAGTTTTTAAAGCATATGAACCTTGTTGATGATAAAGAATATCACCTGGGTGTAACATTTCTATTGTTGTCGGACTTTCCCATATTAAGGTTCCTTTTTCAATAATAAGTAATCCTTTTGTGGGACGTTCTATAATAGAATATGAGCTATTTTTATTAATAGCGGTTCTTTTTATACGACAATCAGTCACATTGTTATCATTTTGCATGACGCATCCTGTATGTTAATTCTATGTAGTCAAATGTTATTTTTTTAATTTAATATTAAATACCTTTGTTGTTTTAATCAGTGAAATATAAATTCACCTTCCTTTGATTGATTGAAATTATATAAACCTCATTTTTTTGTGTCACAGTTTAATTCTAAATATTAATAAATGTGTCTAAAGGTTGTTTTTACGAGTTATTTTGAGATTTATGACGTAAATAACGAATATTAACACAGCTTGCCTTTTTTATTATCTGTTGATTTTGTTTATGCTGGTTTATTATTTTGGTTATTAGGTTTTGGCAGGATGAAAACTATTTTAAGGGATTTACTCAATTTCATTGTTTATTGATCTAGTTAGGGTTACTTACCGTTTTCAGTGTGTGAAGAAGAAATTTAGTTATATATTTTACTGTCATTTACCTCGGTAAACATATGACTGATTAATAAAATTAATGATAGGAATTGTTAACTACGTCACTAATCAAATATAATTATCGTGACGATTAGTTATATATATTAAAGTCGTAAGACAATTCCTATTATTGAGACAATAATCTCATTTAACCCCAGTATTTTTGCGAATGAGCATTTTGAGTGAACATATAAACATGCATTTTAATTATTAGTTACCAAAGGGTATTAATTTTTAGAAAAACGTCACGATGGGATTTAAGATAAATACATTTCGTCATATAAGATGCAGGAAAACGCGATGTAAAGTGAGGGGAGGACTGGTAAAAGTTCACAGAGGTACAGTGATAAATTAATATCGACGGTTTTAACTGTAGATGAAAGAGTTTTTACTATTAATTAACAATCTTTCTATGCATCAGAAATAGGCTATATCAATAGAATTTTCATGATGGAATATTTTTAATCAAGACATAAGTCGTCTTGTTGTTAATTATTTGTATCTGACGACCTTCTTGGTTTTTTTGCAGGAAGTTCGGGGACTGGTTTTCTGTCATCTAATAAATGGCGTATTGCTAATATAGGATGATGAAAGAGCATTTTTGGCCCTGACCACCGCATAATCAGTTTCATTTGTTCACGCATTTTAGGCTGATAGCAATGTATTGGGCACTGTTTACAGGCGGGTTTGTGTTCTCCATAACGGCATTTTTCAAGGCGATTAATTGCATAATCATATAATTTTTGATATTGCTCTGGTGAGTCTGCGGAGGCGGGATGCGCCTTTTCATATATTTGGATCATTTTTTCAATAGTTTTAATTTCTCTTTGAATACGTTTACCGACCATTGAATCACCTCAATTTATGCAATAAATTGCATTTAATATACAACTTATTGCATTTAATAGAAAGTAAAGATAAACGCAAGTCACGTAAATGGCATAAGTTGATACTTATGCCATAATAAAATTAAAATTTATTGAGTAGGTCTATCAGTGAGATTAGATGACTTACAAAATTAAACACAACAATGTGGCGTGATAAGCCAAACGTCTCCTGCTATGACCTAGCCGATTGCGATTTAGACCTTATTGACGGATTGCATTATTTTTTGCATTTCGTCTTTTAAATGTAATTTTTCTTTTTTGAGTTTCACAACATGCTCGTTATAACCAGCACCGGACGGGCCTTCTAATTTGCTGATTTCTTTATCAAGCTGATGATGTTTTTCATAAAGGTTTTGAAAGCGGGGGTGTGTAGATATTAACTTTGAAACTAAATCTTGATCTGTAGATAACATACTACCTCCTCAGAATGTATTAAGCCTCACACTCAGTATAAGCATCGTCTATTATTTATGCATTATAACAAATAGGAATTTACATAGTTTTTATCAAATTTATGATCATTCCACTAAAATTAGCTATGATTAACTTTATTGAGATAGTTATATTTTCGTATTTTTAAAATTAAGAATCATCCAGAGTAGGAAAGTTAGACTTTTTAACTTATTCTAGATGCATGATATGTATTTTCAGTTAGCTTTGTTATTTTTAATAGGATTTTATAATGAAAAAAGCGATTTTATCTGTAATGGCAGCAGCATTAGTGTCTTCTTGCGCAATGGCAACAGGGGAGTTGGAAAAGATCGCACCTTATCCTAAAGCGGAAAAGGGCATGACTCGTCATGTGATACAACTGCCTACAAAACCTAATGAAGATAACTTGCAAGTCGAATTAGTTATCGGTAAGACGATTAAGGCTGACTGTAATCGCCAATGGTTTATGGGCGATTTAGAAGAAAAAACCTTAGAAGGCTGGGGATATAACTATTACAAGTTAGAAGATGTAAAAGGGCCAGCTGGAACGATGATGGCGTGTTCAGAGCCAGCGAAAGAGCGTTTTGTAACAACACAACTTGGTGATGATGCTTTTGTTCGTTATAACAGTAAACTACCTATTGTGGTTTATGCACCAAAAGAGATGGATGTGAAATACCGTATTTGGTCAACTGACGATCAGTTACTTGATTCGAGCAAAAAATAATTTGTCGTCATTTTGTCTTATCAGTGCCACATGATGATATGTGGCACTTTTTCTTAGCGTTTATCTAATGACCAGTACCGATGTCTTGGCATGGCGAACAAGCGTAGATGCGGTCGAACCAAGTAAATAGGTTGAGGCACTTGGTCGATGGGAACCTATTACAATTAAGTTAGCTTCGATATCATCGGCATAACTGAGTATTTCATCTTTGGCTGAACCAATGCCAATTTTACATACCATTTTGTCATCAGGGATATTGATGTCCTTGATCACTTCTTCTAACGCTCTGAGTGCGAGAATAGAACGCTCCGCTGAGTTTTTATGACTTTCAGGCAGAATAGTCACTTCAATACCAAAAAATAGTTCAGCGCTTGGGATCACTGATAAGAAGTGGATTTCAGGGGAACCTAATTTTGATAGCTCTTCAATATGTTTGATGATTTGTGGATTAAGCGAATCTTCTAGTAGGTCGATAGGGACTAAAATTTTATTATACATAACCACCTCATTCGTATGTTAATTGGCGCTATTATAGCAGCTAGCCGTTAATATAGTATAAGTGAGTTGCCTTTTGTTAATTACATTGGATTTAAATAGAAAAACGTCTTTTTTAGCTATTCAAATTAATATTATTTTATAGAAAGTGATGATTATTAATTAACAGAATAAGCGATAATTAAATAACAAGACTTTTCTTGTTTCTTGTGTCAATATGAGTGATGCTATTAGGTAACATATTGATTTAAAAGTTCATTTAAATGATAATTGTTTTGTTTTTCATTAAGAATATAGATTATGAATAAGCGTACGCAATCAGATACAACAGACAATGAGTTAACACTCCAACAACAAAAATTTCATGCTGCTAAAAAGAGCACATTGATTAGTGTGATCGTTAATATGCTGCTTTCGTTGTGGCAAATTATTATTGGTTTCATTTCTCATTCACAAGGTTTAATTGCAGATGGTATTCATACATTATCTGATTTGGTTGCGGATTTTGTTGTTTTAATTGCCAACAAAAAAAGCCATAAGCAGCCTGATGACGATCATCCCTACGGACATTTTCGTTACGAAAATGGAGCATCTTTGATTTTAGGTGTGATTTTATTAATTGTTGGTGTTGGCATGATTTGGTCGGCAACACAAAAAATGCTTAATCCAGAGTTGATTCAAGAGGTGCATACAATTGCATTAGTGGCTGCATTGGTATCATTAATCGCCAAAGAAAGCCTCTTTCGCTATATGTTACGAGTGGCGAATCAAGTTAACTCGAGTATGTTGGTTGCGAATGCTTGGCATGCACGCTCTGACGCCGCCTCATCGTTAGTTGTGGCTATCGGGATCATAGGTAGTTTATGTGGCTTTAAAATTTTTGACCCTATCGCTGCATTGATCGTCGGGACTTTTGTTTTTCGTATGGGTTATAAATTTACATATCAGTCAATGCAAGATTTGATGGATAAAGGTGCCGATGAAGAAACATTACAAGAGATCCGTACCGTTCTTGATGGTATTGATGAAATCAAAGGCTTCCACGATTTAAAAACGCGTAAGTCGGGGGATTTTTATTTAGTCGATGTGCATTTGGAAGTCGATGGGAATTTATCGATCATTGCAGGTCATGAAATTGCGGTAAACGTCCGTGATAAGCTAATGGAAAATCCACAAATTCTTAATGTAATGACTCACTTAGATCCCTATGACAAAGAGTGCATTCATTAATTCATTACCCATAATCCACGTATAGCCAGAAAATAAGACTTTCTGGCTTCTTATTACAACCAGCATTTAGTTATTTGTATTTGCACACTAATCTTTTTTCTTGCCGACATACCAAGTCTTACTATTCCCTGTTACGCCTCATGCAACTTATTTTTGCCGATTGACCGCTTATTCAGCGTTATTGCCTCTATTTGTGTAAACGTTTACACTATCGCGAGTCAGATCACAGATTAGTGGGGTAGCCCATTGTTATACTCTGTGCAATGAATTTTTATATCCTTAAATGAATCAAGGGGTAAGCTATGCAGCCTACAAAAGTGCTTGTCACTGGGGGGATGGGATACATCGGTAGTCATACGTGCGTCCAAATGATCCTCGCAGGGTTCACACCGGTGATTATTGATAACCTGTGCAATGCAAAAACAGAAGTATTAAACCGGATAGAAAAACTAACAGCAGTACGACCTATTTTTTATCAAGGGGATGTCCGTGATGAAGTGTTGTTAGAGGCTATTTTTCGTGAACATAAAATCAGTGCGGTTATCCATTTTGCAGGTTTGAAAGCCGTTGGTGAATCTGTCGCTAAGCCACTTGAATATTATGACGTGAATGTGAATGGAACGTTAGTACTTGCCCGTTGTATGCAGCGTGCAGGCGTACACAGTATTATTTTCAGCTCCTCAGCAACGGTATACGGTGAACCCGATACTGTGCCTATTACTGAAGCATTTCCAACGGGCAATACGCAAAGCCCTTATGGCACGAGTAAATATATGGTTGAACGTTGCTTGTCAGATTTGTTTACGGCTCAACCTAATTGGTCTGTCACATTATTACGTTATTTCAATCCTGTGGGGGCTCATCCTTCAGGTTCTATGGGGGAGGATCCTCAAGGTATCCCTAATAATTTAACCCCTTATATTGCGCAAGTTGCGGTGGGACGACGTGACAAACTGTCTATTTATGGAAACGATTACCCTACCATTGATGGAACAGGGGTCCGTGATTATATCCATGTTATGGATTTAGCGGATGGGCATGTTGCTGCTCTGAAAGTGGTCAGCCAGAAGGCGGGATTACATATTTATAATCTTGGAACGGGAAAAGGAAGCAGTGTGTTGGAAGTGCTGCATGCATTTGAGAAAGCGGTAGGAAGGAAAATCCCTTATACCATCGTTCCTAGAAGGGCGGGCGATATTGCTGAGTACTGGTCAACATCTGAAAAAGCGCAACGTGAACTCGGATGGAAAGCGTGTCGTACGATTGATGATATGGCTATAGATTCATGGCGTTGGCAATCCAATAACCCTAATGGTTATGAATCATAATAGAGGATAGGAGAATAATTACGATGAATAAGCTTCCATTTAATCCGTCAGATTGCCCCCACAGACGTTATAACCCATTAACGGGGCAGTGGGTGTTAGTTTCCCCACATCGAGCTAAGCGTCCTTGGCACGGGCAAGATGAAAAGCCAGAAATAAAACAATTACCTGAATATGAAGCGAGTTGTTTTTTATGTCCAACTAACCAACGGATCTCTGGGGATATCAACCCAGACTACCAAGGTACGTATGTTTTTCAGAATGACTACTCCGCCTTATTGCCCGAAGCATGCCAGCAGCCGGAAGAGCAATCTGCGTTATTTAAAACACAGTCAGTTAGCGGTTTGAGCCGCGTCATTTGTTTTTCGCCTGATCATAGTAAAACTTTACCGGAGTTATCCACGCAACAAATCGGTCGAGTGATTGACACTTGGATACAACAAGTTGACGAGCTGAGTCAACGCTTTGTGTGGGTGCAAATTTTTGAAAATAAAGGTGAAATAATGGGGTGTTCTCAGCCTCACCCACATGGACAAATCTGGGCAAGTGATTTTTTACCCAATGAAATTGCTCGTAAAGATGCCCAGTTACAGCGTTATTATCAGCAGCAAGGCAGTAATTTATTATTGGATTATGCGCAAGCCGAATTGCAAGAGGGGTCAAGAACGGTTGTTGAAACAGCGCATTGGCTTGCTGTTGTTCCTTACTGGGCGGCTTGGCCATTTGAAACAATGCTAATGCCGAAAACGCATATTAGGCGTATGAACGAGATGAGTCTTGAAGTACGAGAAGACCTCAGTATTGCATTGAAAAAGCTCACATGTCGCTATGATAATTTATTCCAATGTGCATTTCCCTATTCAATGGGATGGCATTTTGCGCCTTTCTTGAGTGATGATCAAAACAGGGATCATTGGCAGTTGCATGCATTGTTTTATCCACCTCTTTTACGTTCGGCGACAGTCAAAAAATTTATGGTTGGGTATGAAATGCTAGCAGAAACTCAGCGTGACTTAACGCCAGAACAAGCAGCTGAAAGGTTACGTGCTGTCAGTGAAGTTCACTATAAACAGCAGTGAATATTCGAAAAAACACAGTGACGTATCAAAATAGTTTAATTATTATCAAGAGGTTGCTATGAGTAGCATTGAAATTCTTCGCCAAAAAGTCACCGACGCCTTCCACCAAAAATTTGATTCTCAACCAGAGGTGTACGTACAAGCACCGGGTCGAGTGAACATAATTGGTGAACATACAGATTATAATGATGGTTTTGTATTGCCTTGTGCAATTGATTATCAAACGATAACGGCCGCTAAAAAACGTCATGACCGCATCATTCGAGTGGTTGCCGCTGATTATGCGAATGATATCGATGAATTTAGTCTCGATGAAGAGATTCAATTCTTACCTGAAAAAATGTGGGCAAACTATATTCGTGGCGTGGTTAAGTTTTTACTTCTCAGAGGTTACCAGTTTTCAGGCTGTGACATTGCGGTGAGTGGTAATGTGCCGCAAGGTGCAGGGCTTAGTTCTTCTGCTTCACTGGAAGTGGTGATAGGACAAACATTGAAGGTGCTATATCAGCTCAAGATCAGCCAACAAGATATTGCATTGAATGGGCAGCAAGCAGAAAATAAATTTGTAGGTTGCAATTGTGGGATCATGGATCAACTCATTTCTGCTTGTGGTGATGAGGGGCATGCTCTACTCATTGATTGCCGCAGCTTAGCATTGGCGCCTATTCCGATACCTGATGACCTTGTGGTCATGATTATCAATTCAAATAAACAGCGCGGTTTGGTTGATAGTGAGTATAATACCCGACGCCAGCAGTGTGAAAGCGCCGCTAAACAATTTGGTGTTAAAGCATTACGTGATGTCACCATGGCGCAATTTAATCAAAAACAAGGGGAGCTGGAGCCTCTGGTGGCCAAACGAGCCAAACATGTTATTAGTGAAAATGATAGAACACTTGCAGCCGCAAAAGCCTTAACAGAAAATAATCTGCCTCTACTCAGTACATTAATGGAACAGTCACACATTTCTATGCGTGATGATTTTGAAATCACCGTCAAAGAGATTGATACGTTAGTTGATATTGTGAAAGCCGTTCTTAGTGAACAGGGGGGTGTCCGAATGACTGGAGGGGGATTTGGCGGATGTGTTGTGGCACTGATGAAACAACAATTGGTTGAATCTGTTATTCAGGCTGTTGAAACACACTATCACGCCATGACAGGGCTACAAGCGGATATCTATGTTTGCCAGCCAAGCGATGGCGCTGGGCTGATAACGAATGCATTATCGTTGGGAGAATAAAGTGCAGTTATCAAAAGACCAAAGGTATGTTGCCCGTGCATCGAAAGTCATTGCACTCACCAACCGTCATGGCATGAAAATTTTATTGTCGACTTTGGGGGCAAGTTGGATCAGTTGCATCTTACCACTGCCAACGGGTAAGCGCGATGTTTTACTTGGCTCACCAAACATGGCTGCCCAGATGGATCAGGGGGTTTATTTGGGGGCAACGGTTGGTCGGGTAGCAAATCGTATCGCAAATGGCCGTTTTAATTTAGCGGGTCGTGAATATCAAGTGACAAAAAATCAAGGCGAAAATTGTTTACATGGTGGTGTGGATAATTTTAGTTATCGGGTTTGGAAAGTCACACAATTAGATCCACAAGAGGCAATATTCTCATTAACTTCTGCGGCAGGTGATCAGGGATTTCCGGGTGAACTCCAGGTGGAAGTACGTTATGTATTAACAGATGAAAACAAAGTGATCATTCATTACCGCACTCAAGTGAATGAATTGTGCCCTGTCAATCTGACAAATCATGCTTATTTTAACTTGGCCGGTGAGGATTCCGTAAGAACCGCGCTTGAGCACGACTTACAATTATCAGCGACTCACTATCTGCCTACGGATGAGCGTGGTGTCCCAACAGGAGAATGGCGGGATGTTACGGAGACTTTTTTTGATTTTCGTCGCAAAAAACGCATTGGTTATGACTTTTTACAAGATGCGGATCAAAAAGCAGCGGGGGGATATGACCATACGATGATCCTTTCAACTGACTTGATTGATGGTGAGCAAACCGTCGCTTCATTCTTTGCACCTGATGGTGACGTTCGGATGGATATAGCAACAACGATGCCATCAATGCAGTTTTATACTGGAAACTATTTAATTTCGGTACCAGGGAAATCACGTCATTATACCCCGTTCTCTGGCGTGGCTTTTGAGACCCAGTTTCTTCCGGATGCGGTTAATCATCCCGAATGGGGCGATGAATACAGGGGAATTTCACAACCGAACCAACAATACGAACAACAAACGAGTTATCAATTCATTTTTTAAGCTTAACGCCGCTTTAATGCGGCGTTTTTCGTGATGAGTCATAGAGTTGATATATTGGTTCCATGACATTATCAGGTTCTAAGACATACCCCATTGTTTTTTCTACTAATTCATTGTTTAATGAAACCAACTGAACTTAGGGGTAAAAAATGGCAACAATAAAAGACGTGGCGAAAGAAGCGGGAGTGTCGGTAGCGACAGTCTCCAGAGTGATTAATCAATCACCTAAGGCGAGTAAAACTTCAATTGCTGCGGTGAAAAGTGCCATGTCTAAGCTTGGTTATCGGCCTAATGCCGCAGCCCGTGCATTAGTGAGCCAAAGTTCAAATACGATTGGCGTGTTGGTCAATGATGTTTCAGACCCCTTTTTTGGTACCATGGTGAAGGCTGTTGATGCGGTCGCCCATAAAAATGGTAAGCATATTCTGATTTGTAATGGTTACCACACTGCCCAAGAAGAACGTCAATCAATAGAATTATTAATTAATAATCGCTGCGATGCACTGATCATTCATTCAAAAGCCTTATCAGATGAAGAGTTAATTAAATTTGCTGATGAAGTGCCGAGTTTAGTCCTGATCAACCGACGTATTGAGGCGATTGCTGACCGCTGTGTTTCACTGAATAATTATAAAGGTGCTTACCTAGCAACCGAACATCTTATCCGCCAAGGCCATACAAAAATCGCTTATATTTCATCAAATCATAAAATTGAAGATGCTGAGCAGCGGTTGCTTGGTTATTGTGATGCGCTGAAAAAACACGCTATCTCACTTCCTGAAAGTTATATTGAATATGGTATGCCTTATGGGGAAGGTGGAGAACAAGCGATGACGAATTTATTAATGAAATCATTAGAGATAACCGCGGTTGTGGGGTATAACGATTTTATGGCCGCAGGCGCTATCGCAGTCCTCGATGAAAATGATATCTCTTCCCCTGAACAAGTATCAGTCATCGGTTTTGATGATGTATTGATCGCGCGTTATATCCATCCTCGTTTAACAACGATCCGTTATCCTATCCAAATGATGGCTGAGCGTGCGACGGAGTTAGCGTTGGCACTCGCTCGTAATGAAAAGATAGATACGGGTGGTTTGATCTACTCTCCAACATTAGTACAGCGTAATTCTGTACGTCCATTAAAATCATAGCAATGTAAACGTTATCATCACTTTATGATGGTATCCTTTTTTATATTATGATTTTTTTTGAATTTTTCAAAAAAATGATATTTCAGCGATGGTTAGCGTATTTAATATACGCATAAATAGCCACTTATTTCACGATTGATCACCGAAATTAATTTATTGTGAAAATATGTGATTAATCTAACAGTGATTTTTAATGGTAACGTTTACACTGATTGCGAATCATTTTGGTGAGGGAATTGATCATGCATACAGAAGGTGTTGGCTTAAGTACATTAGATTACGGGGTATTTATCCTGTATGTACTTATCATCATATCAGTGGGTTTATGGGTTTCTCGGAATAAAAAAGGTGAGAAAAAGGGGACTAAAGACTATTTTCTAGCGGGCAAAACGTTACCTTGGTGGGCCATCGGCTCTTCACTCATTGCGGCAAATATTTCTGCTGAGCAGTTTATTGGCATGTCTGGCTCAGGATTTTCTATTGGATTAGCGATCGCGTCTTATGAATGGATGGCGGCACTAACATTAATTATTGTTGCTAAATACTTTATGCCTATTTTTATCGATAAAGGCATTTTTACCATTCCTGAATTTGTTGAAAAGCGTTTCAACCGCACACTAAAAACGATTTTAGCGGTATTTTGGCTCGCATTATTCGTGTTTGTTAACCTAACGTCAGTATTATATTTAGGGTCGTTAGCTTTACAAACTATCCTAGGTATCCCAATGTCTTACGCTATTTTTGGTTTGGCATTGTTTGCGGTTGCTTACTCTTTATATGGTGGCCTATCGGCAGTCGCGTGGACTGACGTTGTACAGGTATTCTTCCTGATCCTCGGTGGCTTACTCACGGCAATAATGGCGGTCAGTTATATTGGTGGAGACGGTGGGCTCTCTGCGGGAATGAGCCGCATGGTGAGTGAAGCACCTCAACACTTTGAAATGATCTTAAGTCAAGATAACCCTCAGTTCAGTAATTTACCGGGTATCGCTGTGCTGATTGGTGGCCTATGGATTGCTAACTTGTATTATTGGGGTTTTAACCAATATATTATTCAACGTGCTTTAGCGGCGAAATCGATCAATGAAGCGCAAAAAGGCCTCGTCTTTGCCGCTTTCTTAAAACTTATTGTGCCTATTCTGGTTGTTGTACCTGGGATTGCGGCGTATGTGATTGTGACTGACCCACAACTGCTAGCTGGTTTAGGTACCATGGCGCAGGAACATATTCCAACACTTGCTCAGGCAGATAAAGCTTATCCTTGGTTAACGCAATTCTTACCTGTAGGCGCTAAAGGCATTGTTTTTGCCGCATTGGCAGCAGCGATCGTGTCATCATTAGCTTCTATGCTGAACTCAGTGGCTACGATTTTCACCATGGATATATATAAAGAATATATCGCACCTTCAACAAGTGATCATAAATTAGTGAATGTGGGTCGAGTTAGTGCTGTAGTAGCATTAATTATTGCCTGCTTTATTGCTCCATTACTGGGTAATATTGGTCAAGCTTTCCAATATATTCAAGAATATACTGGATTAGTAAGCCCTGGAATTTTAGCTGTATTCTTGCTGGGTTTATTCTGGAAAAAAACGAATGCAAAAGGGGCCATTATCGGTGTACTGCTCTCCATTCCATTTGCTTTATTCTTAAAATTAATGCCATTAGGAATGCCATTCCTTGATCAAATGATGTATACCTTCTTCTTTACAGCCGTTGTCATTGGTTTAATTAGTTTAACCACGTCAAAAGAAGATGATAGCCAAGGCGCCATTATTTTGACATCTGAAACCTTTAAAACCTCCGCGGGTTTCAATATCGCCTCTTATGCAATCTTCATTATCTTGTGTGTTCTGTATGCACTGTTTTGGTAAGTGAATAGATTGAAACAATCAACAGGGGACGAATGTCCCCTCAGACGGCTGACAAACCGAGTATGTTTGGCGGAAAGTCGAATAGGTTTTGAAAATAAACGAGGAAAATCAAATTATTGATTTTCGGCTGATAATACAACGCGGGAAAAACCACGCTTTTATCCCGCGTTGTCAACCACCTCAGGGGACGAATGTCCCCTGTTTTACTTGATAACCCAGTATCTAGCTTGATGAAAGCCATGTTTTCATTCTTGAATGACAACACACTCTATTTAATTTTTATCTAAAACAGGAATTGATGAATAGCAAGGCGCTATTCATCAAATATGGGCGTATGGGCGCTAATGCTCCCATACTTAAACTTCATGATTAAATAACAAATAAGTCCATAAACTCATTGACGGGCATCGCTTCTAATAGCGGTTTATCTAATGAAGCAGCAAGAATGCGTAATTGCTGAGTTTCAGGAAATTGACGAGCCAAATTAGTGCGATATTTCTTTAATAGCAAAGGGATCCCTTCTTGACGGCGGCGTTTATGACCAACAGGGTATTCGATTAACAACTCATCAAAGACTTGTCCATCTTTCAGTTTGATCGTTAATCCATTCGCGATAGAGCGTTTATCAGGGTCATGATAGTCTTGAGTGAAGCTAGGTTCTTCACGGCAAACTATTTTGCTACGCAAGGTATCGATGCGTGGATCATGAGCAATATTGTCTTCATAATCAGCAGCAGTTAAACGTCCAAAAATCAGCGGGACTGCGACCATATATTGAATACAATGATCACGATCAGCTGGATTATTCAGCGGACCTTGCTTATCGATAATACGTATACATGCCTCATGGGTGCGTATTGATACACTCTCAATATCCTCTGCACTTTTTCCGAGTGATTTCAGTTTATCGTGCAGTTGTAATGCTGCCTCTACAGCGGTTTGTGCATGGAATTCAGCAGGGAAAGCGATTTTGAATAGCACGTTTTCCATGACATAGGAGCCGTAAGTGCGTTGAAAACGGAAAGCTTGCCCATTAAACAACACATCATAGAACCCCCATGTTTTGGCGGTTAATGCACTGGGGTAGCCCATTTCACCTTTTTGTGCCATTAAAGCTAAACGCACTGCGCGAGATGTTGCATCTCCAGCCGCCCAAGATTTGCGTGAACCCGTGTTCGGTGCGTGACGATAGGTACGTAAACTATGACCATCAATCCAAGCAAGAGATACCGCATTCAGGATTTCTTCGCGATTGAGTCCTAGCATGTGAGCGACAACAGCAGTAGAAGCCACTTTCACTAAGATGACATGGTCAAGCCCGACTTTATTGAACGCATTTTCTAAGGCAATGCATCCTTGTATTTCATGGGCCTTAATCATCGCCGTTAATACATGCTTAATGGTTAAAGGGGCTTTACCTTTTGCGATAGCTTCTCGTGATAACCAATCAGCAACCGCTAAAATACCACCGAGATTATCAGAAGGATGCCCCCATTCAGCAGCAAGCCATGTGTCATTAAAATCTAGCCAACGGATCATCGCGCCAATATTAAAAGCCGCTTGAACAGGGTCTAGCTGAAATTGCGTTCCTGGAACTTTAGCGCCATTAGGTACGAGAGTACCGGGAACAATAGGACCGAGTAATTTTTTACAAGCCGGATATTCGAGAGATTCCATGCCACAACCGAGTGTATCTAAAAAACAATAATAAGCGGTTTCATAGGCAAGCTCAGAAGTAATTGGATATTCAGTAACATAATCAACGATATCACTGATCACTTTATCGAATTCTTGTTGAGTTGAAAGAGCAGTTGTCATGAATGTCATCCTTATTAACGTTGTTCCATACGAGTAAATAATTTATTTTCTGGACCAATATAATTAGCAGAAGGTCGGATAATTTTATTATCTTGGCGCTGTTCGATAATGTGGGCAGACCATCCAGCGGTGCGCGCCATTACAAACAGGGGGGTAAACATCGCGGTAGGGATCCCCATTAAATGATAGGTTACGGCTGAAAACCAATCTAAGTTGGGGAACATGTTTTTTTCTCGCTTCATCACTAACTCTAAATGATGGGCAATATCATAGAGTTGGCGATTTAAATTCTGTTCGGATAGTTGTAGCGCCACGGACTTAATAATAGGGTGGCGTGGGTCCGCAAGCGTATAAACAGGATGACCAAAACCAATCACCACTTCCGACCTTGCAAGGCGAGCGATGATATCTTGTTCTGCTTCTTCAATAGAGGAATAACGCTGCTGAATTTCTAATGAAACCTCATTTGCCCCACCATGTTTAGGGCCTCGCAATGCGGCAATGGCCCCGGTAATCGCGGAATAAAAATCGGTGCCAGTTCCTGCTATTACTCTTGCTGCAAAAGTGGATGCATTAAATTCATGCTCAGCATAGAGAATGGAAGCAATATGCATGAAACGCTCCCATTGAGCGGGCGGTTTTTTACCGTGTAATAAGTGCAAGAAATGCGCGCCGATTGAATCATCATCGGTTTCTGTTTCAATACGACGACCATGATGGCTGAAGTGATACCAATAGAGCAACATGGAACCAAGAGAGGCAAGTAACCTGTCTGCAATGTCTTTTGCACCTGCTAATGTATGTGCTTCTTTTTCAGGTAATACACAACCCATGACTGAAACACCGGTACGCATGACATCCATTGGATGTGCGTTGGCCGGAATGGACTCCAAGGTCTGTTTGACACTAGCAGGAAGTCCTCTTAACGCTTTGAGTTTTTCTTTATATGCGGTTAACTTCGAGCTTGTCGGTAATTTTTCATGAATAAGCAAATAGGCGACTTCTTCAAATTCACATTGTGTCGCGAGGTCGTGAATATCATACCCTCGATAGTGCAAATCATTACCGTTTTTACCAACAGTACAGAGTGCAGTATTACCAGCGGCAATACCAGAAAGCGCCACGGATTTTTTAGGTTTAAATTGTGATGTTCCAGTCGTATTAAGTTGTTCATTCATCGGATTATCCTCTGTCGGTGTCGCACAACTTTTTTTATTGGAGCGATTATTTTTGTTGTGAGAAAAGTGCGTCTAATTTTTGTTCATAATCGTAATAATTAATGCTCTGATAAAGTTCATCGCGGGTTTGCATCAATGGGATAACACTTTTTTGAGTGCCTTCTTGACGTAATGTGGTGTAAACCTGTTCAGCCGCTTTATTCATGGCACGAAAAGCAGAGAGTGGGTACAGGGCGATTGCAATACCGACACTGCGTAATTCATCAAGTGTGAAAAGAGGGGTTTGACCAAATTCAGTCAGATTAGCAAGCACAGGAACTTGAGTATGATCGACAAACTGTTGGTACATATTTAATTCAGTAATTGCTTCAGGGAATAGCATATCTGCGCCGGCTTCAATATAAGCATGAGCTCTTTCTAATGCGGCTTCTAATCCTTCGACGGCAAGCGCATCTGTACGTGCCATGATCACAAAACTATCATCAACACGAGCATCAACCGCGGCTTTAATACGATCAACCATTTCTTGCGTAGAAACGATCTCTTTATTCGGTCGATGTCCACAACGTTTAGCGCCAACCTGATCTTCTAAGTGTAAGCCAGCGGCTCCTGCTTTATATATTGATTTCACGGTGCGTGCGACATTAAATGCAGAAGGGCCAAACCCAATATCAGCATCAACCATTAAAGGCAAATCACAAACATCTGTAATGCGTCGAATATCAATCAGGACGTCGTCTAAGGTCGATATACCGAGGTCTGGCATCCCTAAAGAGCCTGCTGCAACCCCTCCACCAGAAAGATAAATCGCTTTATAACCTGCTCGTTGAGCTAATAAAGCATGGTTGGCATTGATAGTCCCGACGAGTTGTAAAGGTGTTTCACTACTTAATGCATGACGAAAAGCTTGGCCTGCGGGTATTGATGGCATAGAAACCTCACGTTATCAAATTGCTAACAAAATGTATCTGTGTTTGTTATTTTATGTATAGCAAGTGCCATGCCAAAATCTAATATAGGTGTAATAATTATTTTATCTATTTGAAATCAATGTGATGTGAAATAGATGAGGTTTGTGACTGACTTTTGAATTCTTGAACAAGAGGCTGTGATGTTTCATTGAAACAATGCTAGTGTTAAATGAAACGTTATCGAAACATCATAAGACTTTTAGGGCTAACAGTATGCAAAAACCGATTATTTGGACAGTTTCTGTTTCGCGATTATTCACACTTTTTCGTGATATTAGCCCTGAATTCAGTGCACAGGCGGATATTACACCGCTGAATATGGGGTTTGAGCAGGCCGCTGAAGAGGTGCGTGAACGATTAAAAACAGGTCATTGTGATGCAATAATCAGTGCGGGTTCAAATGGTGCTTACTTAAAAAGCCATGTATCGGTGCCAGTCATTATTGTTAAAGTGAGTGGTTTCGATGTGATGCAAGCCTTAGCTAAGGCTCGTGAAATTAGCCATAAAGTTGGCATTATTAATTATCAAAAAATCATTCCATCACTGGATGAATTTCAGCGAAATTTTGGTTTGCGCATTGAACAACGTAGCTATATCACCGCAGAAGATGCGCGTGCACAATTAAAAGCGTTGAAAGCGATGGGAATTAATGTCGTTGTTGGCGCTGGGTTAATTATGGATCTCGCTCAAGAATTAGAAATGACGGGGATCTTTATCTATTCAACCGAAACGATACGCCAAGCATTTTATGATGCAATAGAATTAAGTCGTATCTCCTATGACCAAAAAACCATACCAACAGGTTATCAATCTGAAAATACAACCAAAGTACGGCACACGATTAACGACTTAATTGGTGCTTCACCGCTAATGGAGCGCGTTCGCCAAGATATTATGCTATATGCGAAGTCAGAAGCGACCGTATTGATCCAAGGAGAAAGCGGAACAGGTAAAGAGATGGTCGCTCAGGCTATTCATCATGAATATCGACTATTTAATCAACATAAAAGGAATAAATCTCCGATTCCATTTGTCGCAGTCAATTGTGGCGCCATTCCTGAAAATTTATTAGAAGCGGAACTGTTTGGTTATGAAGAGGGGGCATTTACTGGATCACGACGTGGTGGACGTGCGGGATTGTTTGAAATGGCAAATGGAGGAACGCTATTTTTAGATGAAATCGGTGAGATGCCATTGGCCTTACAGACGCGATTACTCAGGGTTTTGGAAGAGATGACCGTCGTCAGAATTGGTGGCTATCGCCCCTTGCAGGTGAATGTCCGCGTCATTTGTGCAACACATTGTGACCTTGATAACTGGGTAAAAGAGGGCCGTTTTAGAGCCGATCTATTTTATCGTTTGGGCGTATTGCGTATGAAGGTACCTTCGCTACACGAACGAGGAGAGGACATTTACATGTTAGCAGAAAGATTGCTCAAACTGGCTTTCGCTGGGTTACAGCAGTCATTGCCTGCTTTTAGAGTACAACAGCTATTTAGTTGTCGTGAGTTTTTTAGCCAATATTTATGGCCTGGCAATGTTCGAGAATTACGTAATTTGATGGAACGGGTTGCATTATATTGCAGTGCTTACCCCGATAAAGGCATTACCCAAAAAATGCTCATGAATTTATCACCTGAGCGTAAAACCGAGAGGAATGATTTAGTCGAAAATCAACCGATAGGAGAGACGCTACCTGAAGTCATGGATTATTTTAATGGGGATAGGCAAGCCGTAGCACGCTATTTAGGGATTAGTCGCACAACATTGTGGCGTCGATTAAAACAAGAAAATAGCTCTCTTTAATTAAAATGAAATTAATTAAAGATAAATAAGATTTTCAATTCAAAAAATGAATAAAATAGATGATTCATACTAGTAAGTGACTTTATCAAGTAAATAGTGCAGCACAATATTGTAAGAAAATATTTTTTAATGGTTGTTCCACTAAATAAATTAACGTGATGCGGTTTAAAATTAACCAACAATGCGGCATTGGTTACAATGGAATGAGGTTTTTTCAACCTATTGTTTTTAATGGTATTTATTTGTTATCTAACCTGGTAGGCGTAAAAATCAAGTCGCAAAAAAACGTGATTTTTCTCACATAAATATTTTTGCTAGTGAGCATTAGTTTTTCTCATTTTAATTTAACTGAGTAAAGTTCTATATTGCCGCCAAATTAGTCTTATCATTTTATTTTAACACCTGCAGTAGTCGCCGGACTGAGTGCTTTTTAGGTACTCAATATTGCCGCGTGGCCCCCCGATGAATGCAGCGCAGATACTCTAAAAATTTTTAAATACAGCTAAGTGACCCGTGAATGTGTTACTAGGCGCATACTCCACTATGCCTCTAGTCCTAATCGCAAAGTCAGGCATGCTGCAATTTGAAATATGACGAGTCATTATTTATTTTGTCAGTGGGAGAGTAGGTCGTGAAACAGGCCTCTACATTAATGCGCAAACAAGACAGTACTTTCGTTCCTGTCGCTGGCTTGACTATTTTTGCCATCGCATCGGGTTACCTGATGAGTTTAATCCCATTATCAATGGGTGGATTCAATATTGATACCAGTTATGCGGGGTGGTTAGCGAGTGCCTATTATATTGGATTATTAATAGGTTCAATGATGATTGAGCCTATTATTGCTAAAATTGGCCATCGTCTTTCATTTATTGCCTTTTTATTACTGCTTGCGGCAACGGTAGTTATCTTACCTTGGACTCCAAGCATTGCGGCTTGGCTACCAAACCGTGTGGTTGCAGGGATTGCTGTTGCAGGGATTTTCGTGGTTGTCGAATCATGGTTGCTTATCGGTGATAGCCCTAAAGAAAGAGCTAAACGACTGAGTTTTTATATGACGTCCCTGTATGGCGGAACCACATTAGGGCAATTAGCCATCGGGGTGATTGGTACTCATGGTGCCTATCCTTTTATGGTGGTTCTAGGGTTATTATTGTTGGCGGTTTTACCTCCCTTGTTATTTCGTCAAGGGCAACCTGCTTGCGACTCCCATCAAAAACTGTCATTGAAAAAAATAACTCGTCTGAGCAAGCCTGCCATTATCGGTTGCATGACGTCAGGTATTTTGATGGGCACAATTTATGGATTAATGCCGTTATCACTCAAAAATGGTCCATTTACTACCCAACAAGTGGGCGTATTAATGGCATCGATTATTTTAGGTGGCATGTTAATTCAGCCCGTGGTGAGCAAGCTTTCTGTGATCATGAGTAAAACGCTTCTGTTAGCGATGGCCTCATTATTAGGGGTATTCGCGATGGGGATCATTTATGTCTCTAGTGATTATCTGGTAATGATAGTGGCATTGGCGTTGTTAGGCATGTCTTCATTCGCCTTGTACCCCATTGCGATTACGCTAGCTTGCGATAACTTGGATTCTTCTTACATTGTTGCTGCAACTCAAGTCATGTTATTTAGCTATAGCGTAGGCTCTGCTGTCGGGCCGCTAGTAGCAGGTACTTTCTTAGAACAACATAATGGATTAGTGAACTTCTTCTTTATTGTTTTAACCGTCACAACCATTTATATGTTGATTGCAAGTGTACGCCGTAAAGCTGGGGTATTAGCGAATTAGCGATGATATAAAAAAACCGTGTTACTCATTGAGTGAACACGGTTTTTTTAACTAAATCAGTTATTTTTTCTTATGACTAAAAGTACCTGTGGCTAATGCTCCCTCAGCCTCTATGTTACCAGTCGCACCAATAATTTTTTGTTGCCACATCTCTCCCAATCTAAAATCCCATGACAACGGCTGAATTTCTGTACGTCCAGCATTGGGCGCAAAAGTCAGTTCACTAAAATATAATGTCTCTTCAGACATTAAAAAATCGGCGCGGCAATAATCAAACGGGCTGACAAGTCGCTGAGCTAGCCTTAACATATCTTGAAACAACGCTGGTTCAGCAACAGGTTCTAACATGTTTGGATAACCAAACGTGAAAGGTTGTAGTTGCCATTCGGTATCATAAATATTGATGAACTCATTTCCAAATTCATCGGTATAGTCGATTTCAACAAAGGTCGGTTTCCCTGCAAAGCAGTGAATACGACAAGTTTCAGGTACAAGCTTCCTATTTTTGTTTGTAAATAGGTCGATATATGATTCACAAATTATTTGAGCTTGAATATCTTTATAATGCCGTTCACGAGTAATGTAGTACAAATTTTTTATAAGATGGAATGAAAGCTTATCTTTTGCTTTTTGGAGATCAAAACGCTTTTTATCCACACAAATAATACTACTACCACTATCATGATTACACTTTAATACAAAACGCTCTGGTAACTTATCAATATCGATTGCATTAACGTCATCATAAGTGGCCAAAATGGGGACTAAATATTGCTCACCAATTTTTCGAGAGACATATTCTCTCACCGCTAGCTTGTCTGCCAGTTGTGTATATAACGGATTCCTATCATATAACATCCTATAGTTTACTTTTTCATTAAAGCTTTTAGGATTATTGAAATTAGGCGTATAGTTAAGTTTTTTTCTAAATTTATTAGATAGATAGAGCCTATCGCTGATCACTAATGTGCGCAGTTTTTTGAGTGAATATTCGACTTTTTTCATATGAGTCGCCAACCATTCTTAATGTTATTTATAATAAATTGTTACAATCTGAAATTGTTTGGTAATTATATTTCTACAAACATAAATAGATATTAAATATAGAGGCATTGTTATCTTAATTAACCTAGTGATGAACAGTTTCTTAAGAAACACTTAAGCTAAATAAAATAAGTAATAACGAATTGGGCTAGTTAATCTTATTTTGGCCTAGACTGATATCAAAAGTAGTCATTATATTTTATAGTCAATAAATTAACGTTAAGAATACATTCTCGCAACATACGATCTTCGCTAGGTACCTAAAAGCACATTATATTTCTAATCATTAGTTAGCTAATTATCAATTGGCTAACTATATTTGTAGTATGACGTTAATTAAATACATGATGAGGTATTAATGTGAAACCTAGCGAGCTCTCTCAACCTTATTTATTACTATTGGATGTTATCAATCCCGCAATTATTCAGCTTCACAAATCAACAGCCCAAATTGATACACTAATTGAAGGCCTTGGCGGTACACCGGATGGTATCGCTGTTGACCCTATAAAAAGGTTAATTTATTGGAGCAATATGGGGGATAACTATGACGCCGATGATGGTTCTATAAATGTCATGAGTTTTGATGCCACAGAAAGAAAAATGTTGGTAGGAAATGGGCTTGTACGAACGCCAAAACAACTCCAACTCGATCAACAAACTCAGCGTTTATATTGGTGTGACCGAGAAGGCGGAAAAGTTAGCTCATGTAACATTGACGGAACAGATTTACACGTTCATATTGAGCGACCTCGAAATAGCCTAAACAAAGTCGATATACTTGACCAATGTGTGGGAATTGCCGTTGATGCTCCGAATAACTGGCTTTACTGGACCCAAAAGGGAACGGCAAAGGGTGGGGTTGGTCGTTTATTTAGGGCGCCTTTACATCCCGCTAGCCATTATCAGCCATCGTCGAGAAAAGATATTGAATTATTGCTCGGTGATCTTCCTGAGCCTATTGATCTATTACTTGATCAACAAGCGAATGTCCTTTATTGGACCGACAGAGGCGGTGAACCAAGGGGTAATAGTTTAAACCGTGCTGACATTACCAGCAATGGGCTAACTCATTATCGCGTTATTTGTCGAGGCTTTAATGAAGCAATAGGTTTAACACATGATAAAGAAGCACAATTAATGTATGTTGCAGATCTGCTTGGTGGCGTTTATAAAGTGGCATTAGCGACAGGGGATGTCGATAAAATATACCAAGGTAAAGGTTATACTGGCATCACTCAGTATGCAGGTTAACCTATTTTAGACCGTTTTATTATTGTGGCTCTTTCCCCATCTGGCGTAGAAAACGAATTTGAGCGCTCAGCAATTGTCGATAGCTAATACAGCGATACGGCATATTATGTTGTTTTGCAAGTTTTTCGATAATTGCTGCAAGTGCAGGGTAATGCCGATGATGCCAACCAGGAAAGAGATGATGAGTGAGGTGGTAATTTAATCCCCCAGTTAAACGCCATAAGTATTTAGGGGAGGGGAGCCAATCACACGCAGTAATAAAATTATGTTGATACCAGCCGTGAGGCATCTGCTGATTATCAGGTGCCTCAAAAAAGGCAGTTTCTGCCCAATGTGTGCCTAACAGCAAATAGACAACAAATAAAGAAGCAATCATCTGGCTTACTAGATAGGTGAGCAAAATGGTCATCACACTAATACCATTATGATGGGCAATGAATAAGGGTAATCCTAGCATTAATAATAGATGAGCAAGTTTGCTAGTAAAAAATAATAGCCAACCTGACCAGCCTGTTAAAATTCCACGTGATTTTAGCGGGGTTTTCCCTGTCCGATCAGACCAATCAAAAACGAATGCAATCCAAGTTAGAGAGAATGAAGCAATGAGTGGCCAATACAGGTATTGGTATTTCATGACTGGGCGCCATTTTTGAAAAGGCGTTTGTCGAAAAATACCATTTTCTTCCGTATCTAAATCATAATGCTCAATATTGGCATAGCGATGATGAAAATAGACATGTCTCGCACGCCAAAATTCAGGTTCAAGTCCCAGAGGTAAGGTAACTAGACGACCAAAAATACGATTGAGCCATGGTGTTTTAAACAGCGTATTATGGCAGGCATCATGTTGTCCAAGGACATTTAATAACATGATTAACAACACAAAACAGATATAGGCAATAACATAGACAAACGTTGAATACGTCAATAGCGTGGGAATATAACAGATAATGGCAATCGCAAACATACCGAGAACTAAGCAGATATCCATTGAGCTAGCGTAAACATGGTCATTTTTACATTTTAGATATTCATTACTAGCCTGTTTTAATGCAAGATGAAAACGTTGCTCATCATTATTTTTAAAGTGCAATTCACTCAATGGTGTATCCATAATCTCACATAGCTAAAAAGTTAAATAACAGGTTAGGTGGTAGTAAAATAATGATGACATTATTCGACACTATCATGACTGTCAGTGGTGTGTTTGGATAAGATAATCAAATTATTGTGTATCGTAAAGCCATTGCGTTGATAATAATTCTCGGCAGGAAAGCCTTTTTCTGTATTTAGGATAATAGCATTAAGATTATGCTGAACGCATTGTTGTTCAATGTGTTGCATAAAAGCACTTCCAAGACCTTTTCCTTGAAAATCAGGATGAATAAAGAGTTCATCAATATAATATTCTACTCCCTGATTCCACGGTTTTTTAAAGCCAAGGCAGGCACCCACAATGCGTTTATCTATTTGAATAACAAAGCCCATAAAGTAATTATTACCTAAATGATGGGTAATAAATTCGATAATGGGCTGATGCGATGGCCAATGTTCAAACCAAGGTGCTGAGCTATAGGTCTTGCAATAGAGTCTAGCGCATTCCTCAATCATTTCTTTTGTTAGTGGTATAAAATCAGCTTGTAGAGGCATTGTGTGGTGCTCCATTATTTTTGATGGCAATAGTCTACCCAAATGGATTTAAAAGAAAATAAATGACTCGTATTTTTGAAAAATGCCTATTTCGTTTTTATTGCCGATGGAGTCCGAGTTAGAGTTTTAAGGTATTGACCTAAATAGCTCTCTGAGGAAATGTTTTTATATCTACGTTGCACATCCGTTTCGACTTCTCTTCTAGGCTTCTCATAATGTTTTTGTAACGATTTTTTAGGTGAATTAAACCAACATTGATGTCATTCAGCTTCTGCCGTACTACTCATTATTATGTCATCGAGTTGGGTATGATGACTCACTGTGATATCAAAATCTCCTTTGGCTGCATTGATACCCATTTGTTTATTTATCGATTGGTAATTACTGTGCATCTCGATTTTGCTTGATCCCCTTGCGTGTTGATGGCACGGGTTAGGCTGATAGCGTTTTTCGAGTATGGAGATAAAAAGAACGTGTAAATAGACCGATACCTTGAAATTTGAAAGTTAAGAGATGAGCAAGAGGGAGAGTGTAAAAAAATGAGGTAGCTAAATAAGAAATGGCAAAACCTCAAAATATACAAGAGGGTTATGCCCCAACCGAGGTAAACACAACGGCATACCACAACTCGTTTTACGTGGTCAGTGGCAAAAAGAACTAAGGTTTGAGGTGAGAAGCCACTATCCCCTTACTCGTTAAGCTGGACAGTTGATTATCCGGTTGGCTGAGAGCTTGTAAGATCGTTAATTTAGATTTCAGTGTGGAATAGAGATCCTCCCATTAAGTAATGGAATAAAGATCTTGAATGTAACGCTCAACAAATAGTTTTAATTCACAAGATGGATAAGACTCTTTAGTTTGAATTAAATAAGCATCATCATAAATTATTCTTGAATTCAATGAGCTAGATATTATATATAAAATTAAAGCTGAAAATTTTAAGTTAGCCTCACCTCTTGTGGAGACACTTCCCATGTATGGGTATTCTATATCTTCTATATCACGTAGATTTTCTTCAATAAAATTAAAGCTCACCCAACAAAAATAATCATACTGGTGGTCATGTATATAGATAAACTTATCAACTAAGTTTACTCCTTTTTTCGCGGATATCCCTATCGTTAATTGTTTTGTAGACAAAGAAAAGTCATTAAATCCATCGATGATACTATTGAGGATATCTTCAAATTGAGGAAGCTTTTTAATTGGAAATAAAATTTCGGTAGACATTATTTTCCTCCATTTGTGCTAATTGAGCTACGTATAGTAATCTTCGATACAGTTTAACTCTACCTAGGTCTTACATAATGACTCGCTACTGTAAACAAATCAAAAATTTAACTTTATGTTAGGTAACAACTGTCTGAAATGACATTAGCTATGTTCGCTTCACAAAGTGGGCAAGCTCATTGAACCAGAGATCCGCTGAGAGCGAAAAGCGGAAGTTGACCTTGCTCCGATATAATTAGTTTGTCGGAAGATCTCTAAAAATTAATGGTACGTTTTGTAGGGATACTTACACTACTTTCAGCCATTAGCTTAAAAAGTCACTGGCTGAAAACGGCAGGATTTGAGATCGGTTTCACATTTACCGTCAATATTTTAAACTGCTGTTTGGTATTAAATACCGGACAGTGAAGATATCCAGACGATTAAGCAGCAAAATCAGCAACAACAAGCTCCGATCACCGCATTTAAGCTTAAGGCGCTGATCGGGGAGTGGTGTGGGGTGATTTACCTGTGTTGGTGTGCAGTTATAGCCAAAGTAGGTAATTATACAATTGATTTTTTTAATTATTCATATATACCTTTTTCTTCTGCAATGGATATTAATTCATCCTCCAATGATCCCTGAATTTCATCACCTTTATACGAAATGATTGGCTTACATGCCTAAATCACATAAAGCTTATTAATAATTCACCATCGTCTTTCTTATATTTTCAATGCGTTCAGCTATATCTGGGGGAAGACGAGGTGTTAAATATGACGCAATTTTTCCGGGCATTTTCCCTGTAGCAAAACTATCTAGGCCTGATTGAAGGTAGGCATTGATTTGTTCATAAAACTGGGTTTCTGCTTTAGGATTATCAATATTCAGAAAGCTGAATAGATGAACGGCAGGGTTAAATATATATTCTTTTTTCTCGTCATTATTATATGTGAAGAGTATTATGCGTGAAAGTTCCCTATAGGAGCGTAATGATAAGTTGTCATTTATATAAACACTTTTTCCATCCCATAAATAGAAACACTTTAGTACCCTATCAATATAAAGCAACGGATGCTTCTTCCGGAAAATTATCTTCTTTGCAATCCAAATAAAACCAATAAAGCTAATCAGAAAATGAACAGAATGCATAATAAATGAAGGTGTTTCTGATACATAAGTGCTCATGTTAGGATTTAACTTACTATAAATGTAATCAAAAATATTAATTCCATCTTTTTCAGCAAGATAGCCATATCTTGCATAATATGTCTTCAATAGTCTCGTTTCAAAATTATCAGCATCGTTTTCGTCTGTATTATATTTATCAAATCTTTCCGGTGTTTTTTCTTTCATGTAAGAAATTTGTTCATTCAAAATGTACATTTTAGACTGATAAATTTCTATCTGTTCACATGTCGTGATAATACACATTATAAAAAAGAAAGCTGCCAGAGGTATATAAAACAATCTGACCTTTTGATTTTCCTTGCAATTCAGACTTATTTTTTCGGATGAAATTTTTTGGTAGAGACCTTGTCTGAAATAATCAACCTTTGTTATTTTTTCTGGGGTTTCCATTTCCATTACACTCCATTATACGTATTTATAATCTCTTTTTTATATTCAATACACAGCGCTATAACACAAAGAACTGCCATAATGATTTTTTCATCATGCACACTGCCATAATAAATTTTTGAATCATAAAAAGATAAAAAAATTAATATGACAGCCAGCGTTAATGGAAATCGGAACTTCCTGTTGTGGAAAATCAGTTTTTTTTCAGGATACATATAAATCTTGTCAGCATAGACGCGCCGCTGGATTTCAATGAAAATATAAATAATGATAAATGAGATAGAAATGCGGTTTATGATAAAAACCTCGTTCCCCATGTCAGCTCTGATTATAAAAAAAGACCATAAATAAAGTAAAACAGGCAGGAGTACCATTTTATGACGAATAATGAGAGTTGGTAGTATGACCAGATTGAGAACTGCTATAGTCAGATATTCTATGGCATTTGGCATAATAATCAGTATGTGATGAATTTAGGGTCTATTTTACAGGAGGAAAAACTAAATAACACGTAATTTATTGGGCTTGACGTCTAGGAATTTCAAAATTCCGGAGGCCACGTAAAACCAGGCTCGCAAAGGACGAAATTCGCCCTTAATTACGCCATAAAAAGCTTGTTAAATGTCTCAAGGAGTGAAGCGGACGATGAATATGATTAACGTGGCAAGAAATAACATTCTCGATATGCGCTTACAGACAATAATTTATTTTTATACGAAAATCCGAAATGAAGATTTAAATATATTAAAAAGGGAATATATGCGTACTCGTCCAGCCTCTCGATTGATAGTCCTTTGATCTGCCTTAATAAAACAGGACACTTTAATAATAGAATATAATCTAATTATTGAGGTGTTAAATGAAAAAACGAACAAACAGAATTTATACCACTGAGTTTAAGCAAGAAGCGGTTGCATTAGTCACTAAACAAGCTACTCCAACTTTAAGTAATTATAATTAAATTCACTCGTATAAATATGTCTGCTATTGGCACAGAGCGGAACAGTGTGTTTTCGTTTCATCTTCATTCTAGCAGCAGGTATCTTCCATTCTTTGGTTTCAAAGTTGATTTCATCCCAACGGACGTCAGCGGCTTTCGCAGGGAGAGATATGGTGAGTCGCTGAGCTACATAAACAAGCATTGATCTCTTTAACTGATAAGGGGTTGGTTTGTCTTGCCAATTTTGATGTTTTATTGTTTTTAGGCATCTCAAAAACGATAAAGGTTTGCGAGGTGCCTATCAAGGTGCCTAAGATGATTGGATTTAATTAGGTGACATCAGACTGCGCAGGACATAAAAAAGCCCGCAACTCATTGAGTTAGCGGGCTTTTCAGTCTTCTTTGGACGTCCTTAGAAGATAATTTGGTGGGCTGGCGGAGTCTGAATCGAGCTTGTATAGTGTTGATTTTAAATTAATAAAATACAATTCAACTTTTAGTTTGGGCCCATTGTTGGGCCTAAGGTTTATTTTACTGTTTTTTTTGATGGCAGGCTCAAAATTTCGCTTGCCATCTTAACATATAGTAAGAGATTAATGAGAATTTTGTAGATTCAGTGTTTATAGAACTACTCTATTTCTCTTTACAGTATTAGCTATAAATTTCCTTGACTAAAGGCAATAACCCTAATGCAGTTAATTGAATCTCTATTTCATTGGCTTTTCTGATGTCGTCTTTATCTGAACCATCAAACACATGGTCGGTACTGATGATCAAAGTACCGTTGTTTTTTTCATTTTCAATATCAATAAGTTCAGCCGCCATAGGTAATTGTTGTTGCGTGATTTTTTTGTTTAAATAAAGCATCCAGCCAACGGGGAGTCTGTCAGGGAAAACATTTTTTTTATTATACCTATATCCATTAGTATCAATCCGCATACAAACGATTTTATAGGCACTAAAATAATAATTTATGGCCTCTATTACAGCATTTTTTTTGATGTAGTTAATATCATCAATAGTAAACTCAAGATTATAGATTAATCCAGAACTGGTATACTTTATATTCAATGCCTTGTTTTCATTAGCCCATATTGATTCCATACAATCAAAGTAAGGAATATCCTTTAATAAATTGGTTGGTGTGTTTTGATTAAAGGCTTTCTTTTTTAATGCATCTTCAAGAGTATCGCCTGTTAAATACCATGAGTCCTCTTTTTCATTAGTAATTGATTCACATGTTAAAATCATATGACTAAAAATATCAATTAAAGATGGAGTTGATATTTCTTCATTTAGCTCGATATCTAACTTAATTAATAAGTCCATGGCTACCTCAAAACTATGGTGTGTAATGTGTCCGTACCTGTGATAGTGGTTCTAATAGTACTTCACAAAATTCAAACATCTTTTTATGTGAAAAATGCCAATCAATAAATGATCTGCTTTTAAACTGGTTGGAACATAACCAATTTTGATCAGTTGCTTGCTTAAGTATTTTTTTATCTTCTCCCATAAATTTATTTGGTTTACCTTTACTATTAAAGAAAAAATCATAATTATCTTTCGTTTCAATAAAGTTACATTCACTGGGTACCCAACCATCAAAAATAACATTATTTTTTGTTCTTGTTGGTACAGGAATTGTGCATTCCCATTCATCAATATATTTAATCTGACCTGCTGGGGTATCAACGGTTCTTATTTGTGTGTTACATATTCTAGCCTGATACTCATAAGCACTTGGTGAGCGTGTATTCGTTATATTACTTTCATGAGGAATAATGTACGGAATAGCAGGGCAATCCTTACATCCTTTACTCGCTTCAATTGCAGCAACACCAATCGATGAGCCAGCAACAGCTCCTGTAGCCGAACCTTGTCCACGATTTCGACGACCATTTACATCTTCGTCATCAATTCCACCAATGGCTATACTTTCATACTCACGAATTTTATCACCGTAACTTGTGTTATCTCCCCATTCATCATCTCCACTACCTGACGAAGAAGGAAAACCGATTTTTGAGGCTTCTTGTGTTACTGCTGCTAACCCACCTAATGTCGCTAGTCCAGCCGCGGCAAGAATTACTAAAGGAAATGGCATATTAAGTTCTCCATTCAATCAATTTCATGGCTATCCGTAAAAAATCTTGATACTGCTGCTCTGGCACGCGATTTTTTTCCTCAAGCATATTTCTAATTTCTGGCTTTAAATGAAAGTCAGGGCAGCAAGCTTCGTAAAATAAAAATGATCGAATTAACGGTTCTTGAGTGAAACCGAGGGAGAGAATATATTGAAATGCGGATTCTAAACGTTTATTCAATGTTTCGAGGTTCTGGAGTTTATTCAAATGATGTTGATAAAAATCAGCACTCACTTGAGTCACATAATCACTCTGTTCAATATTTTGGATTTTCTTTAATTGTTCTTCGCTAAACTGCATTTAAACCGCCTCCTTGTAATGCATAAAATCGTCCTTCAAAACGGTAATACCACGCAATGAGTGGCGTGGTTATTTCATGGTATTGTTCGGATGTGAGAACTTGAGGCATATTGTGCGTCACACGAGGATCATAAAACCGAAATAAGGCTGTTTTGCCATTGGGTAAACTGACATTAAGTCGTTCAGAGAAGTAAATAGCTAATTTATTAATCGATGAATCACTGGCTATCCATGACAGCGCTGGCGATTCGTTTTCCAATTGCATTAAATCTGCAAGTAAATCATATCGTTTTGTCACGTCAATCAGCCAAGGGCCAGCCCATGCTATTTCAGTATCTGATCCTCCCTGTCTAAATAAAGGACTTGCTGACCCAAATTTATCTTGAAGTTCTTCGTCAAAGTAACGTTCATATTGCAGACCACAGATTAAACAATAATGCTTTGCATCAGGATAGTGTTCAAAATAGTTAAAAATAGGATGCTGATTATGCATTTATCATTATCCTTCTCGAACGACAAGCATTTGCCCAGACTCAGCTGCTTTCATTAAGCAACTAATGCAAATTTTATTCGTTATAGCAGGGAAGATAGTTGAAGCTGTTTCTGGAGAGGCAGCCCCACTTTCATCGCTATAGCAATCCTGAATTGAGTTAATAAATCGTGCATGACAAGGGCAAGAGCTAAAGCTTTCAAGTGTTCCTGCGTGTTTTCTATCTTCAAGCCACACACTATTTACACCTCCGAGAATTCTGTATGCTCCTGAATGTTTGCCACAACTGACCATATCGCCTTCACGAGCACCAGCAACACCATACCACTGCATGGTATTGTCTCCCGTTAATATTTGTCCTCCGCAGGTTGTTCTATCACCAACCCGCAAAAAATATCCTATTGCCATAATTGTCCCTACGATAAAATTCATCTCAGTATTATTTTATACTTAAGTGGAATTTACAATGCAAAAATAAAGTCTAGTAAAATTAATTGGTTTTTATTTCTTGATTATCATAAATAATTAGGGGGAGAATAATGGTAGGTATATGGTAAATAAAAATGGCAGATCATTCATTCTGCCATACGTTACTTTGATAGAAAGCTAAAAAATGATTATTAATTTCCTGCTATCGAAACCTTAGCCAACTCTGGATTATTGGCCTGAAAGGTCGATAGTGGTAATTCAACCTTATGTCCATTTTGCTCTTCTACTGCTTTAATCACTTCAAACTCAGCAATATCTTCACAAGGTATTTCCAGTCCTGCAAAGGTGGCACGAGTGGCGCTAGAATCGCCAAAAGGTTCCACTTCCAGTACCGTATCCCCTAATACTTTTCCTTGCCCATCTTTCATTCTTAAGGTTATCTCAAGGGCACCAAACTCCGCATGGTCTAACACCATATGGCTACCGCCATTATCGAGGGTAAATGAGTAACCACAGTAGCCTTGGTTAATAAAGTTTGAACTTGTATGCGTGATGCTCGCATAACGCTGTTGTTCTTCAGCCAAGCTAAATGTACTGACTGCCAATAAACTCATCGCAAAAATGCTCTTTATCTTATTCATTACGTTACCTTTAGTTATCTTTTATCATGCTCGCTACCACAAGCGATGGTAGCGAGCATCTAGATTTATTGTTGATTGGTTTGCAATCCGCCTTTAGTGCAGTCTATTTCTTTCCAACGTGGGCGTTTTTTACCTGATAATTCTTTTTGCTGGTTCCAATAACCTATCGGATAGCGTTTGACGATAATACCGTTGGCATCAATATCAACTGACGAATATTGCCCGTTATTTATGTATCCTTTTTGGACATAGGCATTAGGGCTATAAGTACCTGTATCCAGTAATCTAATTGGGTGCAAAAAGAGGTTTGGAATGAATGAGATAGTGCTGATAGGAGAGGTTTAAAGTGAGAGTACTGAGGTATATTACTCCTTGAAATAAAAGAAATTATAGTTATTCAAAGAGATAATATATATCTGAGATTTTTTGAAATAATGCTGATTTATAAAAAGGGACTGTAACGACAAAGCCTAGAATTTTTTATTATCTGTAATCAATAGAATAAATTATGTTTTATTACGAGCAGTTATTTTTCCTCACTCGCCAAGCCGGACTTGCGATCATTCGGCTGGCTGAGAGGATGTTAGTTAGGTCAGGAAAGCTCTGTGTGGACTGGGTCCTATTACTTATTAAACAATAATAAGTTCTCCATATTGATCGAAAGATGCTTTCACATCGTAATTTCGAGTGTACACATTAACAATATGCCTTAAATAGTTTTTAAGCTCCCAATGAGTCGCCTCTATCGTTTCTTCATTTTCATCATATTGATAAACAACATTAGGGTTATCGGATGTTGTTAGAACAAAAAAATACTGTGTATAGCTTTCTACAGAGATAAAAAATGGTTTTTGTTTCATCAAATCATATCTCTGAGCTGAGGGAAGCTCATATCGTAGAGCATCTTGATATAATACAGTCCCCCTAACTGTTTGCCCATTTCTATAGAAAATAAGAGGGTCATCACCGAATAAACCTCCGCTACAACGCCCAATAGTTGCTAGGAAATCATATAATTGTCCTTTTACTTCAATATCATATAACCGTTCAATTTTTTTAATTTCATCAACTGAATATCCTCGCATATAGCTAGCATTGATCGGCAATTCTGGATAAACAGAATGTAGGTATTCAATTAGAGCTGTACTTGTCATTTATTTTCTCCTGTAGAATTGAGATAAGTTTTGTCTTGCAGTTAAGGTGCTATGCTTGCGATTAGCGATGGTTATTATGTTTTTCGTTTTTTGATGACTGACTTTAAGGGTAAGGATGTAACATAAAAGATAAATAGCTAAAGAACACGTTATACAGTGAGTTTCTTGCCTAGCTCATGACTCATCTTTGTCGGTAATCAAATGAAATAAATGAATTTTACGAATATTCTCTTTCCGCTCATTTACCAAATCGGATAGTTGGTTATCCGGCTGGTTTAGCTTATGTATAGCGTTCTTTAAGTCTCATCATTGAGCGCTCTACCGCTTCTTTTTTTTCTGGATGCTCAGTTATATAATTATCCGTTATGACTTGCATTAACCCAACAAATTTCTGAGGTGAAATAGTCGAATTTTCGTAGTCTCCAAACATAAAGCTAACCTCATCAAATTCATCAGGTATATCCCAATCTTGGTCTAGTGCGTAACCATTACCTTCTGAAGGAGAAAAACCATGTCCTTCACTAGCTGTACTTAAAAATGTGGGATACGTCATTTTATTATTTTCTAACGTTTCAAAAATAATATCATATAAGTCCCTGCCATTATTTTCATATAGGTCTTTCTTTATATTTATTAACCAATTTAATTTGCCAATAATCACTTTTTAGCTCTCGGTGAGATTGTTATAAATGCGTTATTGATTTATTCAGTCATTCATTTTGAATTGAATAGCTCAAGAGATATTCAGTGTAGCAAATTTAAGCCGATGTGGCCTCCCTTACTAACGAAAGGCCTAATTATATTAAATGATAATCATCATCTAAGTTTATTCGTTCGTCTCAATAGCATCTCGGAACATAGCATCCAGTGTTTCAGTTGCTTCTAATAGTGTATCAAGGGCATCTCTTAGAGGGGAAAACACCTCATCTTCTACTGGGAATTCACCGTTGAGTCCCCAACAATTACAAAGTAATTTTAAATCAATTATAACGGGGAGAAAATAGTTGCCCTTTCCCTGATCCCTTAAGCCTATTTTTATTAGTTTTTCTTTGCCTTCATTATGTTTTTCAGAAATCGAATTGTTATAATTAGCCAGCTTTCTGGCTCCTCCAAAATGCGCGGCATTCAATTTAAATTCGAAACCAAAACTCCCTTGTTCAATACCCTGAGCTGCTAGAACGGCTAAGGTATAGTCGAGTTCTTCATCAACTGTTGTCTTCGTTTCAAACCAGTATTTCCAGTTATTATTCTCAATGACCCAATTTTTCGGTGCGAGCCAACAATAACGTTTGTGTTCATAATTAGCATCACCCGCCAAATTATTGCTTTTGATAAACCGGTCGATACACTTATCAAAACTTTTCCAGAAAGCAGGTTCTATATGTTGTTCAAAATAAACAACTGCTTCGTTAAACATTTTCAGTTGTGAAAGAAGTTGTACGCCTGCTTGGCGTTCTGTTTCACTGAGCTTATTCATATTTATTCCTTTGAATTAAAATGTACGAATTCGATTAAGAAAACAAAATACGGCATGAGCGGCTATCTGACGCGACGGTGAGCTTTTTTCAGCAGAATCGAGTTTGTTATAGTGCGATTGCAATGGGTCTTCTAGATTTGTGGCGAGTTGGCGCCATGATAAACATGGCACATTTTCAGGTTTGAACTCTGAACCTAGAGTCTGTGGCTCTTTCCCTTGTGGCGTTAAAAAGACAACCGCCCATGGGCGTGACATGGAACGCTGTTCCGCATCCCTACAGTATCGGGCTATTTGTTCCGGCTGTTCATTGGCATCAATTTTTACTTCAATAAATAGGAGAAAATTATCTGCGTCGATTTCTATATCAACACGATTAGTACTATCACCTGTAGGATTGGTTTCAACTTGTACTCGACAATAGCGATGATAATCTTCTGGAATATCATTTCTGTTACATCGTATCATCTGTAGAAGTGTTTGCAGCGGCAATCTACCGAAAGCATGGGTTCCCTCAGGATCAAGAAGCCAAGCAAGGATGGCTGTGTTGCGAATTTCTTTACGTTCAAGGCCTGCTACTTCCCATGGATCAAAAGATAAAGCACGATGTTGTACTAATCTCAATGGTTCAGAAAGTCGGTTGAAAAACTGAGTTAGCTCTGCTGTATTGATATCAATTTTGGGGCGGTTTTTTTCTCTAGCCCAATCGATATTTTTAGGCCATTGCTTAAAAAATTCTGGAATCCAATTTGCCAGAGATGAATCGCGATGTTCCGTTAAGTTATCCATTCGGAATAATTCCTGTTGATGACCTGTGTATTTCAGAGTAATGAACGCTAAGGTTAATACTTTTTCTTACTTATACAATCGATTATGCCAGTAAATAGATAGCTGGTATGGAGTATGAGTAACAAATTGAACTAAGTACCCTAGTCAACACGATATTGCTATACAAGAATATAAGTAACTATAATCAGCTGGGTTGTCATTAAGTTAGGGAAATAATTAAGATTCCTATGGAATATCAATTCAAATCATACAGTCAGGGTAACAAGAACAAAATAATTTGTGTTTACTGTGGCGTTGTTCTTGTTGTCATTTGGATGGCATTCATGTATTGGTCAATAATATTAGGCCATAGAACAGTTATGTTTGAATGGTTTCCTCAATGGACTATTTCTATTACGTTTGCTTCTATTGTAAGTGTAATTGGTGGAATTTGGAGCATTTTACGTCGTCCGTTAAAAAGCGCATTTAAAAATTTTCTATGGTCTGGGTTCGCTGGTTTTATGTTAATCGTTCCTGTGTTTGATGTACTGACGTATTTACTAACAAACAAAACCATTCGCTACCAAACAGAATATGAAATCACATCACCGGGCCCTAGTACTAGCCGATTTAGTCGATGTGATCACGGTATATGGATAAAAGAAACCTATACTGAACAATGGAAATTACTTTGTATTAGCAATCCAAAATCGAAAACCAAAGAAAACACAGGTATGGTATGGGTTACAACAAAAACGGGCCCTATCGGCGCATATATTGTTGATTACCAGTTTTCTCCTTTGAATCTTTAACTCTGATTTACCTTTATACTAAATGCAATTTTGATTCGTAGTGACTAGATTGTTTTAGCGTGTATTTACCTTGCATGGAAGTGAATATTATCAATTACGGATAACGAGAGGGATTATGTTACAACAAGATAGCCTTAAACAAGATGTTATTGCATCTGTAAAAAAATCATTAAATATTGAACATTTTTACCACAGAATTAGACCTGATATTTCGCCATTCATTAGTGCAACGTCGAAGTTATTACTCAAAAACCTTGATGAGTGGGAACGTATAATTCGTTGGCAGATTGATGCATTTCTCCTGCAAAATAACGCTCTACTGACTAAAGTTAATAGCCAATTAATTGGCTCTCTCAGATGGCTGGATTTATGTAATGCTGATGGCTTCAAGCGAGAGCGAGCACTAAAGATGCTGACGGGTGGTGCACCAAACAGTTTTTTACTTGCTTTGATGTTTCGAAAACTGAATGACTGGGTGCCTGAAGTCAGAGTTGCTGCACGTAATGCATTGCCATTAATTGCGGAAAAAACAGACCCAGAGATTATCGTTGATGTGTTATTTATCATGCTTCCCTATTGGAACTCGTGGGGAAGGATAGGGGATGATGAAAAACAAATTCTATTGAGTATTATTGCAATGAATAAAGTTGCAGAATCTCTTAAAAATCGACTGATATTATCTACTTCAGGACCCGCTGCTACCATATTTGCACAGGCTGGTCGTGTTGATGTATTAGATAAATTTCTGACTGAAATTGCTGAATTATCGGTGCAGCCTGCCTTGCGAGCTAAAGCATATCGTTGCTTATTAGAAAGCAAATTTGTTTGGGCTGAAGGATGTGAATTTAAATGGATAGACAAAAGGTATGGCATACAGCAACGAACTCCTGTTTTAAGAGAAAGAAGAATAGAGACTAAAATTCCTTTTATTGAGTATTTAAAAATGGCGGTAATTGATCGTTCTCCTATGGTTCGCCGTATTGCTGGAGAAATGCTAATCAAGCAGCTAGAAAATATTGGGGATGATGCATTTAAATTAGCAGAATTGCTGGCATCCGATAAAACAGCCGCAGTAGCAGAACGAGGCCTGTTTGCATTGAAAGATTTAGCTAAGCAGACATAAATATATAACCATGTTCCAGTGGCGATTTAAATCACCACCAAACCTATTCATAATTATTTCTGGCTATAGCTAATACTCCGTGAATTGCATTGTAGTGTTTTTAGCGTTTTGTCGTTAAGTAACTTAGCCTATTCATTAATGCAGTTCGGTCTAGTTCAAACGTTAATGAATTTTGATTTAAGCAATACCTACTGTTAGCTGGGTAGTGGACTAATGAGACAGTGGCTATTCAGTATTAGCTCCGCCGCTTGAGTAGTCTTTACTGTGATTGTTCTACTCATTCTATACCTTATACATGCACTATTAGCTCAACTCGATATAATAGTTTCATTTCCGGCAATTTAAGTGCCAATATTTTCGTTAAAAAGTCTAAGCCATGGCAATTTTTGATATTGAAAAAGATGAATTACTTGGGCTATCTGATGTTCAGTTAGAAGAACTAATCGCTCGTCTTTCAGAGGCAGAAGTAGCAGCACATGGTCATAGCCCTGCTAGAGTTAATTGGTCCGGCTCAATCAATGCTCCAGATGATGGTATTGATGTTCATGTTAATATTCCTGTAGCGCAATTAACTACAGGGTTTCTTGAAAGGCCGAATACGATCCTTCAATCAAAAAAACACTCAATGTCGAGAACGGCTATTACAAAAGAAATGGTTATTGATGGTGAATTGTCATCAACGATTTCTTTATTAGCCGCACAAGGGGGAAGTTACATTATTGTCAGCTTAGCTGATGATTGTTCTCCTCCAATGCTAAAAGATCGTATTGAAGCCATGCAGGATGCAGTGAGCAGAGATCCTAATGGCAGTAATTTGCATTTATGCTTCTTTGACCGTTCTAAATTAACTCAGTGGGTGCGCCAACATCCGTCAGTGATGTTATGGGTGAAAAGGAAGTTGGGTCGAGGATACTCTGGCTGGCAGCCGTATGGGGCATGGAGCAATCCACCGCAAGGAGCTGAAGATACTATAATTTTCGCACAAGGTGTGAAGATCTCATTGCCATCAGGAAAAGGTCAGAATCTTAGTATTGAAGATGCAATCGGACCGATGAGAGACCTTGTACGAACGACTAATAAAGCAATTCGTATTACTGGGTTATCTGGGGTAGGAAAAACGCGTATCGTACAGGCGCTTTTTGATGAAACTGTAGATACAGTTGGAACAGATGCTCTTGATAGAACAATTGCTGTTTATGTCGATACTGGTGCTGAACCAGAGCCGTCGGCTACAGTCATGTTGGAGAGGCTTATTTCTGAAAACCGACATTCAATTATGATCCTTGATAATTGTCCATCAGACCTCCATGCAGATTTGGCTAAAAGGGTTTCTACTGCATGTGACAATGTAAAACTCATTACTATTGAGTACGATATTAGGGATGATAAGCCACAGACCACAGAGGTAATTCACATAGAGACAGTTGGACCCGAAGTCGCTGAAAAATTACTGCTCCGTCGTTTTCCTAATATAGGCCAGAATAATGCCCGTAGGATTGCAGAGTTTGCAGATGGTAATGCAAGAGTCTCTTTGGCAATAGCGGAGAGGGTGGAAGAGGGGGAAAGTTTGGCTCAACTATCCGACGCTCAATTGTTTAACCGTTTATTCGATCAGCGTAATCACCAAAATGATGATTTAAGGGAGCAAGCTGAAATATTATCTTTAGTATATTCATTTTCGATTTTTGATCCCGATGTAGGGCGAAGTGAATTAGAAGTATTGGGCTCTCTTTCTGGGTATTCTAAAAACCAATTATTCCGCACAGTCAAAAAATTAATAGATAGGCATATTGTACAAAAAAGAGCTCATTGGCGAGCTATTTTACCTCATGCTATTGCGAACAGATTAGCATCGTCAGCACTTGATAGTATCCCCACCGAACAGCTTAGGGCAACCTTTGAAGCATCGAACAATCAACGTTTATTAATGTCATTTGCTCATCGATTAGGGTTGTTACATGACCATCCTGTCGCCATCGAGATTGTTGAAAGTTGGTTACAACCTGAAGGACTGTTAGGGAAAATTCTAGAGCTAGATGATTCACAAATAAGGATGTTGGAATATATCGCTCCAGTGGCACCTGATACGTTATTGAACCGAATTCAGGTAGAACTCATTGACTCTAATTTCAACGAATTAAAGCGTTATGACTCTCGTCGAATAACGACTATCAAACTATTGCAAGCATTAGCTTATGAGCCTAGAAACTTTGTGCAATGTGCTAAATTGTTAATTCGAATTGCAGATAATGAAAAAGAAAGTAATAACCACGATGATGCAGGGCAAAAGCTCACTAAATTCTTTCAGGCATATTTATCAGGCACCCATGCTTCTATAGAGCAGCGTATTGAGATTATGAATGAATGCCTCACTTCAGATATCATTGCTCGTAGATCTTTAGGGCTTAAAATGCTTTCAACTGCTCTTGATGATGGTTTATGGTCAGGTATTGGGTTGTATGAATTTGGTGCTAAGCCTAGAGATTTTGGATTCGAACCTGACTACGATGAATTGGTTGAGTGGCGTCATACTTTTATTAATTTTGCATTACAATTAGGGATCTCAAGTGATCTTGAGTTGAAAAACTGTGCTCGACAAATTCTGGCGAATCAGTTTAGAGGAATGTGGTTTCAAGAAGCAATGAGAGAAATACTTATCGATGTAGCTCGTAAATTGCATAATGACTCTCCTTGGGGAGAAGGTTGGAAGGCGATCCGTTCAGTTATTTATTTTGATTACTCTAAGAGCCAAGATAGTCAAAATTTAAAACAGATACCAGATAATCTCGTGGCCTTAGAGAAAGAGTTAGAGCCTAATAGCTTAATTTCAAAAACAATAACATTTGTTTTCAGTGGAGGACGGGATTATTGGGCTCTTGATAATGATTTTAATCATAGTTCTGGAGATAAATATACTGACGCTAGAAAACGGCTTGACGCTAATGCTCAACGACTAGGTGAACTTTTTGCTATTTCAAATCATAAGCTCCATGAGCTAGGCTCTAATTTATTTTCTGCTGATTGGATGCCATATCGAATAGCTTTTGGTACAGGATTAGCGAAAGGAGCATACGATCAGAAAATCTATTGGCAGAATCTTGTTGATGAGTTGAAGAAACATCCCGAAATTAATAAAGATTTCTCAGTTTTTAAGGGATTTATTGACGAAGTTGATTCTGTAAATAGAGAGCTAGCGCAGGAATTTCTTGAACAGTGCGCAAAACATAATGAACTCAAAAACGTTTTAGTTGCTCTACATCCACAACGAGAATTTACAGTTAATGATCTGAATCGCTGTATGACAATTTTGGATGATCCAGATATCAGGCCAATCATGTATGGACCGATTTTGTGGAGGAAGGAATATGGAGATTTACCAAAAGAGTGCATTCTTGACCTTACTTCAAGGCTTTTAAGAAAACCAAATGGTGATGATGTAGTTTTAGATGGCCTTAGCATGAGGTTACATGACGAAGATGAAGCAATCGATACTCTTGGTGCTGAATTTAGATTACTTGGTCTGAAAGCTGGAATATCGCGACTTAAGAGGAATGATAATGACTCTGGCGGTATGAGCGATTATAACATGGAGCATGTGATTAATGCTGCTTTACGTTTTGATGGTAACGAATCGGAAAAACTAGAGTGGTTAAATACTATTTTTGATGTAATTGACAATAGCTATGGTTGTCTTTACTCATTTGAAAATGTTATTGGGAAGACAGCTTCATTGATGCCAGAAGAATTTCTTAGTCGTGTTTTTAAGGGAACGGATAGGCAAAAACAGTCACGATTATATTTTATCCGTAGTGATGATAGGAATGGATCTGCTCTTGAAAAAATAGATAAGAATGTACTACTTGAATGGTGCTGTTACAAAAATGATAGCAGTATATTTGCGGCTGTAGCGACGGGCATAAACCTTTGGGTAAAAGATGAGATTACATCAGCAACGATCTTGTCTGAGGTGGCAATCAAATTATTAGAACTAGCACCTGAACCAAAAATTGTTTTAGAAGCTTTTGCTGCGCGTACAGCTCCTTCTAGTTGGTCTGGTAGTCTGGCAAATATAATGCAATCTAGAGCAGATGCAATTAGCCAGCTAATTACCCATGAGCGTACCGACATTTCTATAGCTACAAAGTCGGTGAATGAAAAACTGATTCACTGGATAGAGAATGAAAGAGTCCGTGAACGTAAGGATGCTGAAGGACGTGAACAGCGATTTGAATAAACAGGATATAGAAAAGTTGCTTAAGACATTTCATATACGGTTCATTGCTCAATTCAATTACTTAATTCACAGGGTATAACTGGCCCTGCTTGAGGTAAATATATTACTCAATTAATCAGGTGGATAAATATTGGCATGAGGTAATGCTAAGTAAGAGCCGTAGTCAAGAATTGGGTAAGTGATTAACTGCAATTGTATTAGCTCATACCCGAGCAGTGTCGTGCATACTTAAAACTGACAGTCAGCTCTGAGCGAAGAGCGGACAGTATTGGAAACCGATCCTAGCCTACATTCTATACATAGAGTAACGGAGCCTTATAGGCATAAAAATATTATAAATTTTTATGCTCTTTAGTTTAAAATTAGCATGGTATCCGTGTCGATAAGAGCAGCATGTTTTCATGCCTCTCGAAGCCATTTTTTATGTAAAATGATTCCGCTGGATAGCCATGTTCAGTGTGCAGAAGAATGGCATTAAGATTTTTAGCGCGCATATCTTCTCTTATATATGCCATAAATAATGACCCAACCCCTCTATTTTGATAATCATACCCAACAAAGAAATCATCAATATAATATTCCATGCCTTCAGGCCAAGGTTTCTGAAAACCAATTGAAACCGCAACAATACGAGAGTCTAAGATGGCGACATATCCAAGAAAATAATTATTCTTCAGATGATTTGAAATAAACTCTTTCACTGGTTTAGCTGATGGGTATAGTTCATTCCACGGAGGAGCTTGATATGTTTGTATATACAAATCAGTTATTTCATTAATATCGTCAAGAAACAGATTGCGAAAGTTTAGGTTCATAGGAAACTCATTGATTATAATGTAATAAATATATGATTATAAGGTGATTTTCATTTTGGGTATAAGTCTGTCTGGTATTGAGCCTGACGGAGTTCTACACATTGTTATCGCACCCATTTTTATGTAAAAATTTTCAGCGTTGGGGTCTGCATCTAAAGTTAATTCTTTTATGTTCAGCCTTCGCGCTTGTTCCAATCCTGCGTCATATAAAGCTTTACCAATTCCCAATCCAATGAATGAAGGGTCAATAAATAACTTTTCTAATTCTCCGCTTTCAGAGTCTTCATCAAATCTGAGTTGAATAAAGCCACAGTATTTGCCATTAATTTTGGCTACTAAAATTAAATAGTGAGCGAAATCATCCGGTTTTAATGTAAGCTCATCACGGCACATTTCAATAAAATTATCACTATATCCCCAATATTTTTTAGATCTCAATGATAGTGTTGTCAGTACATTTGCCTCACTGGCATTTGCTATATCAATAATGAAAGACATATAGTGCTTTCCCTGTTTTTAGCTTGATTGAGGGGGTAATTATCCCGTTTTCCTCAGGGATTTTTAGTAGAATGATGTTGCGCGCCCATTGCTAGGTCATTCAGAGTTTTATTCGTTTTGGTATCAACATATTATTTATCAAAAGCGGCGGGATGAATATGCACTGGCGCGCGACCATGCCGCATATGGTACAGGGTATTGGTGTAAAATAAACTTTTACAGTCCGCTGTGAGCGATAAAGGGATGCTACTTTTATATAATGTCCGCTTCTGGCACATAGCTGACGTCTGGATGATGTATAGATCTACGTAGTCATAGTGCCAGTTCAAATTCGAACTGGCGCACAAATTACCCAACTAGTGATATCCCTCTTATCCCGCCTTCAATAATACTTCCCCTATCAGCCGATTCAATAAAATCAGCCCACCATTGCATCATAGGGCGTCTTTGTTCTAAGTAGTCACTGCGGTTATAAGCACGTCTAACTTCGTTTTTGTCAACGTGGGCGAGGGCGGCTTCTATGACATCAGGAGGAAAGCCTTGCTCATTCAGGGCAGTGCTGGCAATTGAGCGAAGACCGTGTGAAACAAGTACACCTCCGAATCCAGCGCGTTTTAATGCAGCATTGACGGTTTGGCTATTCATTGGCTGAGTAGGCTTGATACGGCTAGGGAAGATAAATTCACGATTACCACTTAATGGTTTCATTAGCTCTAAAATAGCCAAAGCAGCGTCAGATAACGGAACGGTATGTTCGCGATTCATTTTCATTCTAGCAGCGGGTATCTTCCATTCCTTGGTTTCAAAGTTGATTTCGTCCCAATGGACCTCAGCGGCTTCGGCAGGGCGGGAGATAGTGAGCAGCTGCCACATGAACAAGCATCGCGTTGACATACTGATACTTGCTATACGCATTGTTTGCATTAACTGTGGAAGCTGATCCGGACGGATACTTGGCATGTTTTTCTTTTGCGGTTTCTCGAACGTTTTTCCGATATTTACACTGGGAACTGCATCAATCAGGCCTGTGTTCTGCGCATAAATCATGACTTCGTTAATACGCTGACAAAGGCGGCGAACAGTCTCTAATGCACCTCTGGCCTGAACCGGCTGAACAGCTTTAACCAGAGTATGAGCCTTAATCTCAGTGACGCTGATATCACCGATTGCTGGGAAAACATCTCTCTCAAGCGAGCGCCAGATATCGTCGGCATAGTCCTCTGTTACGCTGGCTTTCTTCACATTCCACCAACGCTCGGCAACTAACAAGAAGGTGTTGGTTTTGGCCTCTTGAGAATTCCTCACCTGTTCTTTCTGGTGTTCCTGAGGATCAATATCTTTTGCCAACAAAACTCGAGATTCAGCTCTGAGTTTACGCGCATGAGAAAGGGAGACAGCAGGGTAGGCACCGAAGCTCTGCTTGGTTCGCTGTTTGGTTAGAGGCCGATAGTAACGGAACTGCCAGAGCTTACTACCGCTGGACTTTATTAACAGGGTCAGCCCATCACCATCATAAAGCTGGTAATCGGCATCTTTAGGTTTGGCGGCTTTGATTTCCGTATCGGTTAACGGCTTGGTTTTTCTTGCCATGGGGAGTCTCCATGCGTTTAGGCCCAACGAAAACAATAGAGCTTTTCGTTGGGCCTATCAATGGGCCTAAAAGGTTCGGATTTAATTAGTTCTCTTCGGACTTCGCGGGACAAATTGAAGGCACAAAAAAGCCCGCAGGGCTTGTGCCGTGCGGGCTCTTAGGACTTCATCGGATGACTCTGGTAATCACCGATGGAGAATTTTGGTGGAGCTGGCGGGAGTTGAACCCGCGTCCGAAATTTCTACATCCTCGGTACTACATGCTTAGTCTAGTCTTTAAATTCATTTGCCAGCTGCGGACAGACACGCCACTAACAAACTATCCTGATTAAATTTAACGCTTCAACCCCAGGCAAGGCATCCACGCGATCTCTTTTAGGTTTGACCTCTCTTGATCCCCGTCCTAAGAGCGGAGGCTAGGGAGAGAGGGCTCTATGCAGGTTATTAAGCTGCTAGTGCGTAGTTTTCGTCGTTTGCGACTATTTTTTTGCGGCTTTTATCGAGGCCAACCGCCCCTCGGCATGCACCTTGGGTTTCGCAAATCCCGTCGAATCCAGAATCAGCCCCAAGTTGTTGAACGCAGTATAACAGAAAAATACTCTAAAAAGCTAGAACTTAGCGATTAGAATGTTTCATTATACGTGCTTTATCTAATTGCCACTCACGTTCTTTAATATCAGAACGTTTGTCATGCGCCTTTTTACCTTTTGCTACGCCAATTTTGACTTTGCACCAAGCATTTTTCCAATAAAGGGAAAGGGCGATGACCGTATAGCCTTCACGGTTAACACGACCATAAAGGGTGTCTAATTCTCGTTGGTTTAGTAACAACTTCCTGCTACGTGTCGGATCACAGACAACGTGAGATGATGCTACATTCAGTGGTGTGATATTTGCACCAAATAAATAAGCTTCACCATCTCTGAGTAAGACATAGCTATCACCAATGTTAGCTTTGCCAGCACGTAGTGATTTTACTTCCCAACCTTGTAAGGACAGGCCAGCCTCGAACTCTTCTTCGATAGAATATTCGTGGCGAGCACGTTTGTTCAAGGCAATAGTTGCCGAACCAGGTTTATAAGCTTTTTTCTTTGTCATAGTTTGTTCATTATACTGTAAGCTGAAGTTAAATAAATCTTTCTACGTTTAAAAATGTGCCGATTGTGCAATTATTGTGCTTAAGGCGTTTTGTTTTTTGTTTAACCAATCAATAGTGGTATTATATGTGCAGTTTTTGGGGATAGGAATTGATATGCCACAGATTAGTCGCTCTGCGTTAGTGCCATTTAGCGCAGAACAAATGTATAAACTTGTTAATGATGTTATTGCATATCCAAGTTTTTTGCCTGGATGTGTTGGTAGTCGGGTGATTAGTCATAGTGATGATGAGATGACGGCCTCTGTAGAGGTTTCAAAAGCAGGTATTAGTAAAACGTTCATAACCAAAAATGTATTAGAGGATAACAAAGGTATCCACATGCAATTGGTTGAAGGGCCTTTTCGAAAGCTAACAGGGGGATGGCGTTTTATACCGTTAAGCTCGGATGCGTGTAAGATTGAATTTCACCTTGATTTTGAGTTTACGAATAAGCTGATTGAACTTGCTTTTGGCAAAATCTTTAAAGAATTAGCGAATAACATGGTTCAGGCATTCACGCTCAGAGCAAAGGATGTTTATAGTGTCTGAGTTAAACGTTGAAGTCACTTATGCTTTACCTGAGAAGCAATATCTACTGTCGGTCAATGTCGCTGAAGGGGCAACGGTTGAAGATGCGATTATTGCTTCAGGTATTCTTGCACTACGAGCAGATATTGACCTGAAAAAAAATAAAGTTGGTATCTATAGTCGCCCGGTAAAGCTAAGCGATACATTGAAAGACGGGGACCGTGTTGAAATTTATCGGCCACTGATTGCTGACCCTAAAGAGTTACGCCGTAAAAGAGCTGAAAAATCGAAAGATAACAAAAAATAGTGACTGTTTTTTGTTCCTTCTATTAAACCGAGAGTTCTCTCGGTTTTTTATTGTCCGCTGTAAACCACCAGCTAAGGTGATGATTGAGCCTGTGAGGCTATAGTCTGAAAGAAACCCCATGTCAGAAAACATCCTCTCATTCACCACAAGTACAAAGGAAATCACACGGGTTTTATACACAGTTCATCACATGGTATTGGCACTGCACATATCATCGAGTTTGGATACCTAAATATCGTTATAAGATGTTGAAAGATAAAGTAGTTAAGGCGCTTTATAGAACAATTTATATTCTCTGTAATATGAAGGACTGTGAAGCGCTAGCGCTAAATGTTCAGTCAGACCTTGTCCATTCATCGGTAAGTATAAAGTTGTTTCTCTGTTCGGCACCTTAGATGCGATGAGTGAACATTTACATCTAGCTATCTCAGATGAAAATAGCCATGTTCAAGGTGGGCATATGATGAACGGTTGTACCGTTAGAACAACCTTAGAATGAGTCATTGAAGAGTGAGATAACATCACCTTCACTCGAGAATATTATCAAAATGATTTGATCGAGGTGAGGCTGGTTAAAATTGTAATAACTACCTGTATTTATTGATGGCAGGTAGCTATTACAAATTGAGCGAAAAATAGCCAGCCGATGTAAGCTAGCTATTATTTATTAGTCAATTACTGACTTAGCATTTTTTTAGCAGGAGCTGGTTGCTCAGTAGTCGGCATACTGGGCTCTGCTGGGCTAGTAGCAGGTGCTGGCTCAGCAGAAGCTGGTTCAGATGGTGAACTTTCAATTTCTTTGGCTTCCATCGCTTCTTGCTCTGCAAGATTTTTCTCATTTTTGATCTCAGTAAGGATACCGTTGCGATCAAAAGTTAAGGTCAGCGTTTCTTGCTTAACAGGGTCATGACCAAGCTCTTGGCGGAAAACATAGTACCAAGTTTGAGTACCAAACGGGTCGGTTAACATTGGTGTGCCCAAAGTATAAGCGACCTGTTGCTGAGTCATTCCTTTTTGGATCTTAGCAACATCTTTCGCTGTCAGGTAATTACCTTGGTTAATGTCAGGATGATAGACCAAACGTTCCATCATTGAACAGCCCGTGGACATTAATGCGAGTGATAGTGCAGCAGCAGTTAACAGTTTATAACGCATGGATATCTCATTCCTTTTGGAGTCAGAACATCAATGATAATCGACATTGATACAATTTAAAACCTTCCGTATTGACTCTAAGACCATAGGAGAGCAAAAAAGTTGTCAAAATTTATGCTGCGAGTAATTCTTTTGCATTCGCCAGTGTATTTTTGGTCACTTCGCTGCCCGCTAATAAACGTGCAAGTTCTTGTAAACGTGATTTTTTATCTAGCAATTGCATCCGAGTTTCTGTTTCTACGCCATTTGTTTCTTTGCTGACATAAAAATGTTGGTGTCCACACCCTGCAACTTGAGGTAAATGTGTAACGCACATGACTTGAGTGGATTCACCTAATTCACGGAGTAGTCGACCAACAATAGCGGCGGTAGGGCCACTAATTCCGACATCAACTTCATCGAAAATCAGGGCTGGTGTATCCATTTTTTTCGCGGTGATCACTTGGATTGCTAAGGCAATACGTGATAACTCGCCCCCTGACGCAACTTTCGCGAGTGATTGATGCGGTTGCCCTGGGTTTGTTGTGACGTTAAACGCGACTTTGCTTGCACCATCGATTTGTAAATGGTCGGGGGTGAATGTGACATCGATGGTGAAGCGACCATGGGGCATGGAGAGTTGATGCATACTATTTGTGATCAACTGACTGAGCTCTTGGGCATACTCGACACGAACCTGATGTAGCTGTTGAGCGCAGGCAAGCGCATGTTGATGGTCTCGGCGTACTTGTTCACTGAGCATTTCACAGTCATCATTTTGCTCCGCAGTCTTTTGCTGTTCATCTAATAATTGCTGGTATAGCTCAGGTAGCGCTTCAGGCATAATGTGGTGCTTACGAGCAAGATGAATTTGCTTTGAGATACGTTGTTCAAGTTCATACAAACGATTAGGATCTAGTTCATATTGATCACAATAATGCCTTAGTTCATCGCTTGCTTCACTCACTTGAATAGAGGCTTCCTCGAGCATATCCAACAAGCTAGAAAACTTAGTATCCAGAGTGGCTAACTCAGTTAACTCATGTTTTGCGCTATTTAGTAAACTTAAAATATTAACGCCATCATTTTCGGACATAATCTGCATTGCATTTTGTCCGAGTGTTAAAAATTGCCCATAATTAGCTAGCTGTTTATATTCTTGTTCAATACTTTCAAATTCCCCTTGGACAGGGTTAAACTCATTTAACTCTTTTAAATGATACTCCAAAAGCTGTTGGCGTGATTCACGCTCCTGCATCTGTTTTTGAAACATGGCGAGTTGTTGGCAGGAGTGATGCCATTGTTGCCAAGCCTGTTTCATATTAGCAAGTTGTGCTTGCTGATTTGCATAAGCATCCAGTAATGATTTTTGGTGTGTATTATCTAAGAGGAGTTGATGCGCGTGCTGGCCATGAATTTGGATCAGTAAGGCACCCAGCTCACGTAATTGAGAAAGAGGGACAGCAGTACCATTGATAAAACCACGAGAGCGGCCATCTAACGTGATCGTACGCCGTAAGAGGCATTCATTATGATTATCCAGTTCGTGAGCGATAAGCCATTTAGCCGCCATATCGGCATCCACTAAGGAAAAACGCGCACATAAGTCAGCTCGTTGTGCGCCAGGGCGGACCATATTCGCATCACCCCGGTTACCTAAGCACAGACCAAGTGCATCAATAGCGATAGATTTACCTGCACCAGTTTCACCTGTAATTGTGGTCATACCGCTACGGAAATCAATTTCCAGATCACGAACGATAGCAAAATTATTAATGGTAAGTTGGGTAAGCATCTGCGCTCTCCTGTAAAAATACACACCTGTGTTTGTATACAGTGTATCCTGTTTTTTTATACAGTAAAGAGGCAGATGAAAAAAATTAGAAAGTTTTTTTAGCCCAACCCAATTTTGAACTTAATGTATTGAAATAATTGTAATCTTTAGGGTGAATGAGATTAAGGCTTTTGTTACTACGCTGTATAACAACCTCTTCACCATCTTGGATGGGTAACATAATTTGGCTATCACAACTCACTTCATAGTCAATGTTACTACGTAAAAATTTAAGTCGGATACGGCTGTCACTGCTGATAACCAGTGGGCGTGATGACAGGGTATGAGGAAACATCGGAACGAGTACAATCGCATCTAAATTAGGTGTCAGAATAGGCCCTCCGGCAGAGAGCGAATATGCTGTCGACCCCGTTGGTGTGGCAATGATTAGGCCATCTGAGCGTTGTGAAAAGGCAAAACGATCATCAATATAGACTTCAAACTCAATCATATGAGCAACTTTGCCGGGGTGGAGAACCACTTCATTAATCGCGCTACTTTTACGCGCTTTTTGGTTTGGTTTGATGACTTGAGCTTCAAGTAAAAAACGCTGCTCTTCTCGGTATTCACCATCAAGAACCCGTGAAAGTTGTTGCAAAGCGTTGTCTGGGTCAAGGTCGGTAAGGAAACCAAGATTGCCGCGGTTGATACCAATCACTTTGTTATTGTAACGGGATAAAATTCGGGCGGCTCCCAGCATGTTGCCATCGCCTCCAACAACAATCACTAAGTCTGCTTGTTGACCGATCTCTGTTAAGTTTCCCGTATTCGCATTTTGGAGTTTTAAATCTTTGGCAACTTGCTTATCAATAATGGCGTGATAATTTTTAGATAATAGCCAATTATAGATTAATTCATGGGTAGCCAAAGCTTCGGGGTGGCGTGGGTGACCAACGATACCGATGGTTCGAAAAATGGTTTGGTGCGTGCTTTTATCCTGACGCATAATTTTTTGGCCTCTCATTGCATGACGTCCCTTGAATCCCTGTTTTATATCCCCATAATACTCTAATAAATGGGATTAATGCTAAATACGCGGAGATATTCATGAGTAGTAAAGAACAAAACATGCATGATGAGCAAGCCCCTGAGCTGAATGAAGTCCAAAAATCGGAGTCAGAGCAAGAGCAAGAAGCGCAGCAGGCTGAGTCACAGGCAGAGGTGCAAGCGTTAGCAGCGCGTATTGCTGAGCTTGAAGAACAACTCGCAGCTTCACAAAAAGTTGAGCGTGAAGCGATGTTACGTGCGCAAGCTGAAATTGAGAATATTCGTCGCCGTACAGAACAAGATATCGAAAAAGCACATAAATTTGCGCTTGAGAAGTTTTCTAACGAGTTATTGCCTGTTATCGATAATTTAGAGCGCGCAATTGATGCCGCGGATCACGAAAGTGAAACGTCGAAGGCGATGTTAGAGGGCTTAGATTTGACACTGAAATCATTTTTAAATGCTGTAGGTAAATTCGGCATTGAAGTGGTTGGTGAATCTAATGTGGCATTTAACCCTGAAATACATCAGGCTATGACGATGATTGAGTCGCCTGATCATCAACCAAACCATGTTATTGACGTGATGCAGAAGGGCTATCTATTAAACGGTCGTTTGTTAAGACCGGCAATGGTTATCGTCTCTAAATAAGGTCGCGTGAATGATGAAACCGGGTCACTTATGTGTTACCCGGTTTTTTTATGGCGATAAAACGTCACGCTTCAATGACGGGAGTCCAATCTATTGGTGTGAGGCCTTGTTGTTGTAGCAGCGCATTCGTTTGTGAAAAGTGTCCACATCCCAAAAAGCCACGATGCGCAGAGAGTGGAGAAGGGTGCGGTGCTTTTAATACATGATGGCGTTTGGTATTAATGATCTTGCCTTTTTTCTGAGCATGTGAGCCCCATAATAAGAAAATGACCCCCTCTCTGTGCTCATTAATTGCGGCAATCACTTTATCTGTAAATGTTTCCCATCCTAAATGCGCGTGGGAATGCGCATTACCTTGTTCAACCGTTAATACGGTATTGAGTAAAAGCACCCCCTGTTTAGCCCAACTGAGTAAATAACCGTGATCAGGGCGTTTAAAACCTGGGATATCCTTTTCTAACTCTTTATACATATTGACTAATGAAGGGGGTGGCTTAATGCCGGGTAGCACTGAAAAAGATAGGCCATGAGCCTGCCCTGGGCCGTGATAAGGGTCTTGCCCTAAAATGACGACTTTAACGTCAGCGAGCTCGGTATATCTAAAGGCATTAAACACATCTTGTTGAGGCGGATAAATAATTTTTCCGTTTTGACGTTCATTCGCCACATAGGCGAGAGTGTCTTTAAAGTAACTTTGTGTTTTTTCTGAGCCAATAACATCGTGCCAAGTTGGAGTATTTGACATGAAAATTCCTATAACAACCAAATTATAGTTATAAGCTTACTGGTTAAGTTGCGAGAGATAAAGATGAGTTTTCGCTTAAATCATTAAAAAATAGTTTAAAAACAGCAAAAAAAATTGATTTCAATAAATGATAAAAATTGATTTAAAACATGGTGTTGAGTTAATGAGCGTTAATTCCCTCTGGAAATTATTGATAAATATCAAAGAAGCCCTAGGTTCTTGCTGGTATATAATGTGTAGAGAAATTGGTTAGACCAAATATTTAACTGACAGTCAAATGATGGGATTGATCTCAATCCTGCTCGAGCGTGGAGGTCGACATGATTACAGGTATTCAAATTACTAAAACTGACAATGCTGCATTATTAAACTCTTTTTGGTTACTTGATGAAGAGAAAAATGAAGCACGTTGTGTCTGTGCAAAAGCAGATTACAGTGAAGGGCAAATTGTGGCTAAAGATGAACTCGGTGCTTTTGAGTATCGTGAAGTGCCTTTAGAAGTCAAACCAACCGTCCGTGTTGAAGGTGGTCAGCATTTAAACGTCAACGTGTTAAGCCGTGAAACTTTAGAAGATGCGGTTAAAAACCCTGAAAAATACCCACAATTAACGATTCGTGTTTCGGGTTATGCAGTGCGTTTCAACTCATTAACGCCAGAACAACAACGTGATGTTATTACTCGTACTTTCACTGAAAGCCTGTAATAACGATATTGTTCAAGATAAAAGTATTAGCCTATAACTAATTTATAAAGCCATTGAATTCAATGGCTTTTTTATGCCCATCTAACAAAGTACATTCTTTTTCCCTTCTGGATTTTCCCTTTTAATGTTGTTTCCTATCACCATTATTTGGGAGGCTTTATGTCCTCAATTAACCAAAATATGCAAATTGAACCTGATAATCAAATTGCTATGATCCAAGAAATCATCAGCATTTATTTGAAGAAGAAGGGGTCATTGCCACAGTGTGCTCATCAAATGGAGGAGCCAGAACAATTATCATTTCAGCAATTTTTTGGTCGTGATCCACAAAATTATGATTATTTGATGGGGTTAATTGCGTATGGCGCTTATTTTTCGGATTGGGAAAATAGATATGGTGTTGAGCGTCTTAACCATCAGCAACTGAGTGACATTGGCGTTGATCCAAGACTGTTATCTGATAAGGCGACAGGCTTTGAAGCGCATATTTGTCGCATGAATGATTTATATATTATTAGCTTTGCTGGCTCAAATGAGCTCATTGATTTTTATGCGGATATACGGCAAGGGATTGGTTGCTTTGAACCTCAATATTTTCAAGCGGTTAATTTAACTAATGTGTTATTTAACGCGTCAAAAGGAAATATGATCTGTGTCGGTCATTCTTTAGGGGGAGGGCTTGCAACTTTTGCTTCCTTAGCTAGCCAAACCCCCTGTATTGGATATACGCCAGCAGGAATTGCCAAAAATACGTTACGGCAGATTGGGATGGATTATCAAGAAGCGAAAAAAATGGCAGAAAATGGTTTATCGCGTTTTTATGTTGTTCGTTACGATTGGTTAGATTTACTACAATCGCTATCGCCTTTTCCATCCGCATTAGGGAGTCGAATACTGTTAGATTATTATGATGACAGGAAATCATGGCGTGACTGGTTACCTCATCGCATAGTGACTCGTAATTTTATTGCCCATACGATGCCTAAAATACTCAAAATGATGTGTCATTTTGCGCCTTGGTCAAATTATCAAAAGGTTGTTAATGATGATTTTGATAAGCAATTAGAGGAGTTTAGTTGTAACGTATCATCCAGCCATGATCATTATACCGAATGCTGGCAAAACTGTTGTGAAAACAGTATTAGGCAAGGGAATATAACGGAATTTTCAAGATTAGTCGCGATTAGCAATAAAACGGCGCAGTTTGATGAATTAGTCAGTTATACCGTCAGATCAACAGATCCTGAGTTTATGCAAATCTTGCTGAATTCTTTCTATGCCAAGGAAATCAAAAAAACACATTTGGCCGACAATCGAAGCTATTTACACCTTGCTGCTCAATCAGGCAGGTTGGAACAATCGAAAGTGTTGTTGCAAAGCGGATTTGCGGTGAATGTCGTTGATGACTTTGGGAATACACCATTACATGATGCGCTAGGTAGTCATGCGTTATCCGTCGCAGAGTATTTATTAAATAAAGGTGCTGATTGGAGGGTTAAGAATCACCGAGGGTATAACTGTCGCGATGTATTAAAAAATCATATGGTTAAGGCTGACTGGTTATCTTCACAAGGACGTATAATACGCGAAAGATTGATGGCCAAAATGTCGTAATCAAAAAACGGGCCTAAGCCCGTTAAGTCATTTATTCAGATTTTTGATGACTAGGTTCTGAAGCTGTTGTCACGGGTTTACGGCGTTTACCGATGTTCTTTTTATCACGATGACGGACTTTAGCTTTTTTCTTCGATTCTTCTTCTTTTTTCTTTTCTTTACGTTTAGCGAGCACTTTCTTAGATGGTTTTGGTTTGTTCATCATTGATGCAGAAGGTGCTTTAGTTGATGGACGTAAAGAATCGACAACACGCATTTTTATAGGATCTTCAATATAACGTGTCACTTTACCGAATAAAGGGTAATCGTGTGATTCAATCAGTGAAATCGCGGTACCTTTTCGGCCAGCACGACCGGTACGACCAATACGATGCAGATAAACGTCAGCAGTCCGTGGCATATCAAAGTTAAACACATGGCTGACATTTTCGATATCTAAACCTCGAGAGGCCACATCGGTAGCCACAAGAACTTTGACTTGGCCTGAAACTAAACGGCGAACCGCTTCATTACGTTTTGATTGAACCATTTCTCCTTCAAGATAGCAAGGCTCAATACCTGCATCACGTAACCACTGAACAACGTCGCGCACACGTTCACGTTTGCGAACAAACACAATTGATTTCGTCACATCGCTCTGTGCAATGAGATGGCATAACAAGGCGGTTTTGTGTTCTAAATTATCTGCACGATAGTAAAATTGCTGTATTTTTTTCCGTTCGCGGCGGGAAGATTCAGCGTCGATCTCAACGGGGTCTTCCAACAGACGCTCGGAGAAGTCACGAATCGCCTCGCCTTCAAGAGTCGCAGAAAACAGCATCGTTTGCTTACGCCAGCGTGTTTCCCCCGCAATTGTTTCAATATCATTAGCAAAGCCCATGTCGAGCATACGGTCTGCTTCATCAAGAATGAGAATTTCAACAGCACGGCAGTCAAAATTTTCTTCTTTAATGTATTGAAGTAAGCGACCTGTTGTTGCAACAACAATATCTTGGTTTTCGCTAAAGACTTCAGCATGGTTCATATAGGCGACACCACCAGTGATTGTCGCGACATCAAGATGATTATGTGCACATAATTCTTTTGCTTGATCTGCAACCTGCATCGCGAGTTCGCGAGTTGGCGTTAATACAAGAACTCGCGGAGGGCCTGATTTTTTTCTTGGAAAATCAAGTAAATGTTGGATGGCTGGTAGCAAGAATGCCGCGGTTTTCCCTGTACCAGTTGGGGCTGAACCTAAAACGTCACGGCCATCCATCGCCGCAGGGATAGCGGCTGCCTGAATTGCAGTAGGGCGTTCATAGCCTTTATCTGCCAGCGCGTTGATCAGGCTTTCATCTAATTCAAGTTCAGAAAATGTGGTTGCAGTCATGATATACCTCTATTTGGGGCGCTGATTATAAACAGGTTAGCCAAATTGTTCATTATAAAATATAGATCTTTTAGCAAAGTGTACCTGTTTTAGCGTTTAACGGGCAGTCTTATTGCCAGAAAGCGTGCTTTTCCGAGGTGAAAAGCACGCATGCCCAAGAAGATTAACTGAGGATGTTAATTAACCAAGTGTGGTAAGGAATACCCACTAAATCAATGAGTACAGCTCCACTTAATGGAACAATCATGAAGGCTTTCATGGAAACTTGCTTATAGCGTTCACACACGGAAGACATGTTTGCCATTGCATTCGGGGTCGCTCCTAATCCGTGCCCCATTAATCCTGCACACATAACGGCAGCGTCGTAGTTTTTGCCGAGGAGTCTAAAGATAACGAATACCACTAACAGAATTAATACCACGACCTGAGCAAAAAGAATGATAAAGAGGGGTAAGGCAACATCTTTCAGTTCCCAAATCTTAAGGGACATCATTGCCATGGTTAAAAATAGGCCGAGAGAAACTTCAGAAATTAAATCGACAGATTTTTGGTTAATTTTAAATAGATGAACTTGGTCGTTGATATTACGAATGACAATCGCAATGATCATTGCTCCCACATAACTGGGTAAAGAGAAGCCCGTCGCTTTGGTAAATTGTGCTGACGCAAATTGCCCAATGACCATGATACCTAATACTAATGCCAACATTTTTAAAAAGGCATGGGCATCAATAGATTCAATTTTACTTGAAATGGTTTCGGTGACTTTTGGACTGGTGACGGTCTCATCGGCTTGAATAGTCACACGATGCTTTTTGATTAAGAAAGAGGCGATTGGTCCACCTAATAAGCTGCCAGTAATTAAACCAAAAGTCGCTGCTGCAATGGCGGCAACTGTTGCTGATTGTACACCTAAGCCTTCGGCCATTTGACCAAATGCGGCTGCACCACCATGACCACCAGTTAAAGAGACGCCTCCTGCCATCACGCCAATGACGGGGTTGATATCTAATAAATGTGCGAGTCCGGCACCAAAGGTGTCTTGGAATAATACGGTAAACCAACAAATAAATAAGTAGATAAACAGTAGACGCCCGCCACTTTTTAGAATACGGAAGCTGCCATCAATCCCGATTGTTGTGAAGAAAGCAACCATTAAAAAAGTCTGTAGGCTGGTATCAAAATGGATTTCAGCCAAATTAAAGGATTTCAGTCCCCAAATAATGAGACTCACTAAAAAGCCACCGATAACAGGTGATGGAATACAAAAGCGTTGTAACCATTCAATACGCTTTTTTAAGTGAATGCCCATTAGGAGGCACAGTACCGTAAGGAGGAGTGTAGATAATGTATCGAGTTGTAATGTCATATGGATGTTTCCCTGTGTAATCTATAACCGTTCTCGCCATTTGCCGTTTTTGGCGACACGCCTACGCTCTAGCCACAGTGTGAATGTCTCTAAAGAAGTATTCGGCTACCCTTTCGCAACAGTTTAATTCTCAAGTTTTAAATTTTTATTTTGTGGTTAACGTCATAAAATAAACTTTAATGTTAAAACTGTTGCGATATTTTTTTGTCAGTATTGTTTTAATTACTGTTATGGTTATTGGGTTACAAATGTATTGAACGGTATATTTATCAGTCGCGTTGTTGTGTTTGTTTATTAGAATAAAAATTGGTAAATCAAATAAGCTGCTAATTTTGACGTGTGGTTATCAATATCAAATTCTGGATTACATTCAGCAATGTCAAATACCGCAATTTTTTTGCTCGCTTTAATGACTGAAAATAATTGATCGAATGTTTCTGTATTAATTCCTCTCGCCGCGGGGGCGCTAACGCCTGGAGCGATTGCCGCAGAAAAAACATCAAGATCAACGGTGACATATAAATAATCGACGCGATTAATAAATTGTTGAACTTGTTCTATGGCTTTAGGTAATTGAGAAGCGGTCAGTGCCTTATCACGAATATATTGGCAACCTAATTTATCCGCCGTATCGAATAACACTTTAGTGTTGCCATGATCGGCAATACCAAGACAGAGATAATGAAAAGGGCGATTATGCTGTTCGCATAATTGTGCCGCTTGTAAAAATGGCGTGCCAGATGTTGCTATTGGCGCTGAACGTAAATCAAAGTGGGCATCAAAATTAATGATGCCAATGGTTTTCGTTGGTTGAGTCTGTTTAACGAAATCAAACAGTCCTTGAAAACTGGCAAATGCCACTTCATGTCCTCCCCCTAAAACAATAGGGGTTTGTTTCGATGATAAAATCGTGATGAGCTCATCCGAAAGACGGCGTTGTGCTGATTCTAATTGGCCATCGTCACAATAGATCGTTCCTGCATCTCGAATCGCTAAAGGTTGATGCAGTGGTAGACCTGCAAGTTGCTGGCGGATAGCATCAGGTCCTGCTTTAGCGCCTAGTCGTCCTTTATTACGTTTAACGCCTTCATCGGAAGCAAAGCCAATTAAAGCAAATTGTGCAGGGGTATTTTTATTCATGACTTGATGGATCCGTAGGTGTTCTTCGGTATCACCATCAGTACGGCCTTGCCAAATAAAAGGTGCTGCCATAATTACTCCAGATTAATGAGTTTGGTCATGTTATGAGCTGCTTTGCAGGTCTCAGCGATAAATTCGTCAATTCGATGAGTTGAACGAAATTCCGGTGCCATTACAGAAACAACTGCAATAACATCATTGCCTTTAAAAATAGGTGCGGATACACCTAAAACGCCTTCATCTATTTCGCCACATGAGATGCCATAGCCTTGCTGGCGTATTTGCATGAGTGAATGTTTTAACTGCTGTATACTGCCGGGTGATTGCAATTGTTCTGTATGGGTTTCAAACACTAATGATTGATATTCTTCGTCGCGAAACGCGAGCAATGTTTTTGCACTCGCCCCTTTGATGAGGGTATTGCCTCGCCCGATGACAAAGGAACAGCGTAGTGCTTGTGAACTCTCTATCATGTCAACACAGATGGTCTCGCACAGATTTGATGTAATAATTGCGACGGTTTCTTGTGTCTTTTTACTCAGTGATAGCAGTTCTATTTTTGATGAATTCATTAACAGGCTGTGGTGATAGTATTTTTCTTGAGTTTTGATACTCTGCGCACCAACAGTATAGGTACCATATTGTTTAGCATAAGTCACAAATTCCCAGTTTATGAGAATGGCGAGTAGTCGATAAACAGTCGAAACAGGAATATTCAATGCCTTGGATATCACTTGTGGAGTGACGGGAACCGCACTAGCAGTGATATAAGATAGAATATTTAATGTTCGGTTAATACTGTTCATGGTATCCCCCTTTTTTTCGAAGTTAGCAGTAAAAATTTTTAGGCTCAAATAATATTCTCATATTGTGAGAATTCTTTTGTGAGAAAAGTGTAAATATTGCATTTTAAAATTGTCGTATAATGAAAATTTGAATGATTAAAAAATAATTAGAGTGGTTGAATAACGTGAAAAAAAGTTATCGCAAAGGCGGTTTTACCTTTAAGCAGTTTTTTGTGGGACATGATCGCTGTGCAATGAAAGTTGGAACGGATGGGGTATTACTGGGGGCATGGGCGCCCGTGCAACAGGCAAAAACAGCCTTAGATATTGGTAGTGGCAGTGGCTTAATTGCTTTGATGCTTGCTCAACGAAATCAACAAGTCATTATTGATGCGGTTGAATTGGATAGTGCGGCGGCACAGCAAGCACAAGAAAACTTTATCGAATCTCAATGGCGTGAAAGGTTACAAGTCTTTGCGCAAGATATTGTTGAGTTTTGTACTCAAAGACAACATGACTATGATTTGATCGTCAGTAATCCGCCTTATTTTGAGCCATCTGTGTCATGCAGTAGCGAGCAGCGCGAACAGGCTCGCTATACTGCCACGTTAACTCATCAAACATTATTAGATAGTGCACGGCACTGTTTGGCACCGGATGGCTTATTTTGTCTTGTACTACCTTATGATGTTGGCGAAAAGGTTGAAGCAATGGCGCATAGCGATAACTGGTTTACCGCTTATCGAGTGAATATTCGTGACAAAGCCACGATGCCATTTCACCGCATGCTATTGGGGTTAAAACGAGAGCCTGTGGTAGCGCAAATCACAACGTTAGTATTAAAAGAGGCCGATAATACGATTTATACCGAAGATTTTCAGCGGCTCATACGTGATTTTTATTTGAAATATTAATAGCTAATCCAACGGACTAGCTATTAATTCATGAGATTAAGGTTTGAGGATAGTCGGACCTGAGAGTGGCAATAACGCGGGATAATCTAACGTATAGTGTAAGCCGCGGCTCTCTTTACGTTCCAGCGCACAGCGAACCATCAATTCAGCGACTTGAACTAGGTTTCTAAGCTCTAGTAAGTTATTTGAAATACGGAAATTAGCATAATAGTCATGGATTTCTTGCTGTAATAGATGGATGCGTCGTAAGGCGCGTTCTAAGCGTTTAGTTGTTCGAACGATCCCCATGTAATCCCACATAAACAAACGTAATTCATGCCAATTATGTTGAATGACGACTTGTTCATCTGAATTATGCACACGGCTTTCATCCCACTCAGGGAGTATCGGGATATCATCGACCTGTGAGATCGTTTGATTAATATGCTCCGATGCTGACCAGCCATAAACCAGGCACTCTAAAAGTGAATTGGATGCCATGCGATTAGCCCCGTGCAGCCCTGTATAACTGACTTCTCCAATGGCGTAGAGGTTGGGGATATCGGTCATGCCATTTTGGTCAACCATGACGCCGCCACAGGTGTAATGCGCTGCTGGTACAATAGGGATTGGGTCTTTAGTCAGATCAAGCCCTAAGGTCATTAGTTTTTCATAGATAGTTGGGAAGTGGCTCTGAACAAAGTCCGCGGGTTTGTGGCTAATATCAAGGTACATGCAGTCCGCACCGAGTCGTTTCATTTCATGATCAATGGCTCTTGCAACAATATCCCTTGGTGCCAGTTCACTACGAGGATCATAGTCTGGCATGAATCGACTTCCATCAGGGCGTTTCAAATAAGCGCCTTCTCCACGCAATGCTTCCGTTAATAAAAAATTTCTGGCCTGTGGATGGAACAAGCATGTTGGATGGAATTGATTAAATTCCAAATTTGCCACACGGCAGCCGATGCGCCATGCCATTGCAATACCATCTCCCGATGAAATATCAGGGTTTGTGGTATATTGATAAACTTTCGCTGCACCGCCAGTGGCTAGAATGACGATTTTGGCACGGATCGTTTCGACGTGTTCTTTTTGTCGATTCCAGACATAAGCCCCGACAATACGCGGTTGGCCAGATGTGTCGATTTTATCAGATCGAATAAGATCGACAGCGTTATAACGCTCTTTGACATGAATATTGGGGTGGGAAAAGGCCAGATTGACGAGAGTCGTCTCAACTTCTTTGCCTGTGGCATCGGCATGATGGAGTATTCGGCGATGGCTGTGCCCACCTTCACGGGTAAGATGATACTGTGTTTCACCCGTTTCAGTCACTTCAGTATCAAACAATACGCCTTGATCAATCAACCATTGAACACAGTTTTTGGCATTGGAAGCAATAAATTCGACCGCTTGTGGATCACAAATACCTGCGCCGGCAATTAAGGTATCTTCGACGTGAGACTCTACGCTGTCTGTATTATCAAAAACAGCAGCAATTCCGCCTTGTGCATAGTAAGATGCACCTTCACTGAGCGTGCTTTTGCTTAGGATGGTCACTTGATGAAATGGTGCGAGCCGTAATGCAGCGGAAAGCCCTGCGACACCGCTACCAATAATAAGTATATCAGTGTAATGCTGTGGGTAATCGTTCATAAGTGTTTTGCATGTTGTATATGCTCGCCATCTTTCAAGTTGCAGTATTGTTGGCTAGGATGACTGGTACGAGTCACTGACTGATAGACGCGTCTAGCGGTTCATTGGTTGTTGCCTAGCTGCACCTCGAAGTATTTAGAGTATAGTATCTATTGGAAGTTTCATGTTAGCCTATCAGACTTGGTAATGCTATTTTTGAAGTTGGGCTTACGCTGATTTTATTGACTCACTATTGAGTACTGTTTTACCGTTTTGTATCAGAGGGGATAACACGCAACACGCTTGGTTATCTATCTGAACTTAAAGTGAATTATTGAGGATCGTGTGGATCCTTTATCAGTAAAAACATCTTTTTTTTGTAAGTTTTTTACTATTTTTATGTATTAAATTGAACTTCACTTGTTTTTACTACTCAAAGTAACGCTTGCTTTAGGAAGGGAGACATGATCGAGTTAACAAATTTACAGCCTGATTGCGGGAGATTTTCCCAGGAATGAGCGAGCAACTGACAGACCAGATGTTGGTCGAAAAAGTTCAAAAGGGCGATCAAAAAGCGTTCAATTTACTGGTGGTGAAATACCAGCATAAAGTCGCAAGTTTGGTTTCCCGTTATGTGCCACAAGCGGATGTGCCTGACGTTGCTCAGGAGTCATTCATTAAAGCTTATCGTGCGATTGGCTCGTTTCGTGGTGACAGTGCTTTTTATACTTGGCTATACCGGATTGCGGTTAACACGGCCAAAAATTATTTAGTCGCTCAAGATCGACGCCCTCCCGCGTCGGATCTGGAAGCGAGCGATGCAGAAAATTACGAAACAGCAGGCGCACTGAAAGAAATTTCGAACCCAGAGAACTTAATGTTGTCTGAAGAATTGAAGAAGGTAGTTTTTCGAACGATTGAGTCGTTACCTGAAGATTTAAAAATGGCAATAACACTCAGGGAACTTGATGGTTTAAGCTATGAAGAAATCGCGGAGATTATGGATTGCCCTGTAGGCACTGTGCGCTCCCGTATCTTTAGAGCAAGGGAAGCTATCGATAATAAAGTACAACCGTTGATTCAGCAGCACTAGAAGTTGTTTGTATTCATGTTATTTTTGGAATACAACACCGTGCAATATAGCGAAATCAGGGTATTAAACTGTAATTGTGATGCAATTAACTGAAGGTATTCGGGCATGCAAAGAGAGAAACTTTCCGCAATGATGGATGGCGAAGTTCTAGATGTAGAACTGATTAACGCTATCTCATGTGATTCAACGTTACAAAAACGTTGGGAGAGCTATCATCTTATTCGTGATACTCTGCGTAACGACACCCCTGATGTCATGAATTTTGACATAGCAGGTAAGGTCGCCGCAGCATTAGAGAATGAAGTTGTGCAATTTAATCCTCAGGGAGTTGTTGAGTCACAGCCTGAGCCGGCAATATGGGGAAGTATGCCGTTTTGGCAGAAGGTTCGCCCATGGGCTAGCCAAATCACCCAAATTGGTGTTGCAGCATGTGTGTCTCTTGCCGTCATCGTTGGTGTGCAACAATATAACCAAAGTAACTCCGATGAGTCGATGATTGATGAACCCGTGTTTAACACTATTCCTGTTGGGGCTGGCGCACCTGTAAGCCTAAATTTCTCTGATGGCCAACTTTTTGGTAACGAGCAACAAATGCAACAAGTTGAGCAACAAAATCAGCGTGTTAATGCAATGCTTCAGCAATATGAAATTGAAAGACGCTCCATGCTAAATCAGCAATATCATGAAAATGATGATAAAGCAGCGGTATCGGCTGGAGTTAAACAGCACTAATGAATAAGTGGTTATCCGTCATCTGCCTGGCGGGCAGCCTGATTATTGCTAATCAAGCTTCGGCATCTCAACAAGATGCCGAAGTTCTCTTTAAAGAGATGGGAAGTGCTGCCCAGAATCTTTCCTACGAAATGTCATTCATGTCTTTTAGCCCGAGAAGTATCGTTCCTGTTCGCTACCGCCATGGACTCATCAATAATGTGCCGATATCTCAGATGATCCAAATGGATTCGACGCGGCGTGAGATTGTTCAAAAGGGCGAGCGAATTAGTTATTTCGAACCCGGTTTCGATGCCTTTAGTTTGAATGGCAAACACATTGTCGATAACTTGCCTTCAGTGCTGTTCGCTGATTACGACAAAATTAAGCCATACTATAATTTTATCGATGCAGGACGCACACATATTGGTGATAAGCCGTCGTTAGTTATTCGTATTATCTCTAAAGATAACTCACGCTTTAATTATGTGTTGTTAATTGATGAAGAGAACAAGTTACCCCTACGAGTTGATCTTCTTAATAACAATAATCAAACGTTAGAACAATTTCGCGTGATCTCGACCGTGTTAGATAGTAAAGCGGTAAATGACTCTTTGGTGAATTTAAGTAAAATTAATTTACCACCATTATTAGTCTCTCCTCAAAATACGAGCCCGTCATTTAAATGGCGCGTGGGTTTTTTACCCCCAGGATTTGAAGAAATTTCACGTTCAAAGCGTAGTCTCGCACAGAATGATGAGGTTGAAAGCGCATTATTTAGTGATGGCTTGTTCACCTTTTCTGTGAATGTCACTAAGGCCGAACAAGGGCAACCTTTAGAGCAACCTATTCAAAATGGTCGCCGCACAATTTATACAATGACTCAGAAACAAAATGTGATTACCATAATAGGCGAATTGCCGTTGTTAACGGCACAGCAAGTCGCTGCGAGCATTCGTTTTTAGGAGTAAATGATGGTAAAAGAGTGGGCAACAGTTATTCGTTGGCACCAAGGAAGGGCATTATTGCGTTATGGGGCTTCTTCCGGGTGTGGTAGCTGTAGTGCACGTGGGGCTTGTGGTTCGTATGCATTGAGTAAGATAGGACCAAATACTGAACATCAATTAGAGGTTGAAATACAACAACCTTTAGTTGTGGGGCAGAAAGTTGAAGTCGGTATTCCTGAAGGGAGTTTACTTCGATCTGCGATGTTAGTGTATTTGACACCCTTAATTGGCCTATTTTTCGTTGCAGCGTTAGTACAGTTAGCAGGCTTGGAACAAATTTGGGTCGCGATTTCTGGTGTCATAGGTGGGTTTTTAGGATTCTTTTTGGCCCGAAAAATCGCCTCTTATTGGCGGGATGAGACAGCGTTTCAACCTGTTATCCTACAAATAGGCTTGCCTCCAGAAGAACGCTTAGTTCAAGTTGATTAATCAGTTAAACCACCTGTTATTTGCAGGTGGTTTTGTTTCATTAAAGTACCATTCATTGCCATTATTAGGCTAAAACCCGCATAGTTTACAGTTGTTTTACATTGAACCTTTGTGTTACAGGGATCTTCTATGTAAAATGCAGCTAATTAGCAATCTTGTGATAATCATAGCATTTTAGTTCTGTGATATATTTTTATACAGAGCTGATTTTGTAGGCAATTTAAAAGAAGATATTACCTTGAAAATCAATAACATAAGAAACTTTTCTATCATTGCTCACATTGACCATGGTAAGTCCACGTTATCTGACCGTATTATTCAAATTTGTGGTGGTTTGACGGACAGAGAAATGGCGGCTCAAGTTCTAGACTCCATGGATTTAGAGCGTGAACGCGGAATTACAATTAAAGCGCAAAGTGTGACGCTTGATTATAAGGCCTCCGATGGGGAGACCTATCAGTTAAACTTCATTGATACGCCTGGCCACGTTGACTTCTCTTATGAAGTATCACGTTCGTTAGCCGCTTGTGAAGGCGCACTGTTGGTTGTTGATGCGGGGCAAGGGGTTGAAGCCCAAACACTGGCTAACTGCTATACAGCGATTGAAATGGATCTCGAAGTTGTTCCAGTCTTGAACAAAATCGACTTGCCAGCGGCAGATCCGGAACGCGTAGCGGAAGAGATTGAAGATATTGTGGGCATTGATGCTCATGATGCAGTGCGGTGTTCAGCGAAAACCGGTATCGGCGTGCAAGAGGTTATTGAACGTTTGGTTCAATCAATTCCTGCTCCCGTCGGTGATTCTGAAGCACCTCTGCAAGCCCTGATTATTGATTCATGGTTTGATAACTATTTAGGTGTTGTATCGCTTATCCGTATTAAAAACGGTACCTTGCGTAAGGGCGATAAAATTAAGGTTATGAGTACTGGCCAGGTATATAACGCTGATCGACTCGGTATTTTCACACCTAAACAAATCGACCGTGATTCATTAAGCTGCGGTGAAGTGGGCTGGTTAGTTTGTGCGATTAAAGATATTACCGGTGCACCAGTAGGGGATACGCTCACAGGTGCTCGTCATCCAGCAGAAAAAGCCTTACCTGGATTCAAAAAAGTGAAGCCGCAAGTTTATGCCGGTTTATTCCCAGTCAGTTCAGATGATTATGAAGCATTCCGTGATGCACTGGGCAAACTGAGTTTAAATGATGCTTCATTATTCTATGAGCCAGAAACGTCGAGTGCGCTAGGTTTTGGTTTCCGTTGTGGTTTCCTCGGCTTACTGCATATGGAGATCATCCAAGAGCGTTTAGAGCGTGAATATGATTTAGATCTGATCACCACGGCGCCAACCGTCGTTTATGAAGTTGTACAAACGAACGGTGAGGTTGTGTATGTTGATAGCCCTGCTAAATTGCCACCGCTGAATAACATTGAAGAGCTGCGTGAGCCGATCGCGGAATGTCATATGTTGATGCCGAAAGAGTATCTCGGAAACGTGATTACACTTTGTGTTGAAAAACGCGGCGTTCAGACAAACATGGTCTATCATGGTAATCAGGTATCGCTAACCTATGACATTCCAATGTCAGAAGTTGTGCTAGATTTCTTCGATCGTTTGAAGTCTACCTCCCGAGGTTATGCTTCTTTAGATTATACGTTTAAGCGTTTCCAAGCGTCAGATATGGTGCGTGTGGATGTGATGATTAACGGTGAGCGTGTGGATGCACTGGCATTGATTACTCACCGCGCAAATTCACAGTATCGTGGTCGTGAACTGGTTGAAAAAATGAAGGAGTTGATTCCTCGTCAACAGTTTGATATCGCGATTCAAGCGGCGATCGGTAACCATATTATTGCTCGTTCTACAGTTAAACAATTACGTAAAAACGTGCTTGCTAAGTGTTACGGTGGTGACGTTAGCCGTAAGAAAAAACTGTTACAGAAGCAAAAGGAAGGTAAGAAACGTATGAAGCAAGTCGGTAATGTTGAATTGCCTCAAGAAGCGTTCTTGGCGATATTGCATGTTGGTAAAGACAACTAAAATTACAAGGAGTCTCAATGGCTAACACCTTTGCCTTGATCCTAACACTGGCAACAGTGATTACGGGGATTATCTGGTGTTTAGATCGCTTTAAATTTTCGCCTGCGCGGAAGAAGAAGCTCAAACATATACAGGAAGTGAGTCAAGGCTCATTGACTCAAGACGAGATGGAGAAAGTGGTACGCCGTCCGTCATGGGTCGAAACAGGATCTTCAATTTTTCCTGTTTTAGCAATTGTTTTGGTGGTTCGTTCGTTTATTTACGAACCATTTCAAATTCCATCTGGATCGATGATGCCAACGTTATTAGTTGGGGATTTCATGTTGGTTGAAAAGTTTGCTTATGGGTTGAAAGACCCAATAACGCAAACCACCTTGATTGAAACCGGTAAACCCTCTCGCGGTGATATTGCAGTATTTAAATATCCAAAGGATCCGAGTGTGGACTTTGTTAAACGTGTGATTGGTTTACCCGGCGATAAAATTGTTTATAACCCAGATGCGAAGGAACTGACAATTTATCCGAATTGTGCGGACAATAACTGTACCAAGCAATTGCCAATTAAATATGGCCCATTAGCGCCAAGTGAATGGACAATGTTCTTCAATGTTGATTCTGTCGTTGAGAGCCAAAAAGGGAACTATGAAATCCCCGTTGATCAACCTGTTCCAAGTAATGCATTACGTCAATATCAAAGAAGTGAAAAGCTTGATACTGTCGAGCACCAGATATTGATTATTCGTCAGGCAATAACAGAATCGCGTTATATTCAACCGAATATGCCACCAAATGAATGGATTGTGCCTGAAAAACATTATTTTATGATGGGTGATAACAGGGATAACAGTTCTGATAGCCGTATGTGGGGCTTTGTTCCTGAAGAAAATCTTGTTGGTCGCGCGGTGTTTATTTGGTTAAGCCTCGATAAACAAGAAAACGAGTGGCCTACCGGTATTCGTTTTAGTCGTATTGGACCACTAGGTTCATAATCATGTTATACGGGTTTTCGCACGAAAACCCGTATAAACCGAAGCATTATTGTTTTTCTCAGTGTACAATATAATTTAATTAAATATTTATTGGCTTCTTAATTAACTCCTATAATCATATTAATAGTATTTAGCTATATTTTTAGCTGAAATTTATTATTTAAAATTAAGGATAAAGCGTTAAGAGTCAGTGCAAACGCAACAGTTTTGTTCCTTACAGGTCTGTTGCGTGTGCTTTTTTGTCAATCAGAAAAATGGCTGGGCGCGCATGAACCCCTCTTTACTTGAGCAATTACAACGAAAACTTGGTTACAAGTTTAATCAACACGACCTTTTAATTCAGGCGCTTACACATCGTAGTGCGAGCAGTAAACATAATGAACGCTTAGAATTCCTTGGCGATTCTATTTTAAGTTTTGTTATTGCCAATGATTTATATCATCGATTCCCTAAAGTGGATGAAGGGGATATGAGTCGTATGAGAGCAACGTTAGTTCGTGGAAACACGTTAGCGGAAATTGCTCGTGAATTTGAGCTTGGTGAATGTTTACGTTTAGGACCGGGTGAATTAAAAAGTGGCGGATTCCGCCGTGAATCTATACTCGCAGATACAGTTGAAGCACTGATCGGCGGGATTTTTCTCGATAGTGATATTCAAACGATAGAACGAATTATTCTAGATTGGTATCAAAATAGGTTGAATGAAATCAGCCCGGGCGATAAACAAAAAGACCCGAAAACGAGATTACAAGAATATCTACAGGGGCGTCATTTGCCTTTACCTAATTATATGGTTGTTCAGGTAAAAGGTGAGGCTCATGATCAGGAGTTTACTATCCACTGTCAAGTGAGTGGTATTGAACAGCCTATTCATGGTGTTGGTTCAAGTCGTCGTAAAGCTGAACAAGCCGCTGCGGAGCAAGCATTGAAAATTTTGGAGATTGAATGAGTGAAAAACAACCCCACTGTGGCTTTGTGGCTATTGTTGGGCGACCCAATGTCGGCAAATCAACGTTATTAAACCAGTTGTTAGGGCAAAAAGTTTCGATTACATCGAGAAAGCCCCAAACGACTCGTCACCGTATTATGGGGATCCATACTGAAGAGGAATACCAAATCATCTATGTGGATACTCCAGGGCTGCATATTGAAGAGAAACGGGCAATAAATCGTTTGATGAACCGAGCTGCTTCAAGCTCCATTGGTGATGTTGAGCTGGTTATTTTCGTTGTTGAAGGCACGAACTGGACCGACGATGATGAAATGGTGCTTAATAAGCTAAAAAGTCTACGCTGCCCAGTCATTTTAGCGATCAATAAAATTGATAATGTAACGGATAAAACGGTTCTGTTACCGCATATTAGTTTTGTTAGCCAAAAAATGAACTTTTTGGATGTGGTACCAATTAGTGCAGAAAAAGGCAAAGGTGTTGATACAATTGCAAAAATTGTCAAGCAACACATTCCTGAAGCTGAACACCATTTCCCAGAAGACTATATTACTGATCGTTCTCAACGCTTTATGGCATCGGAAATCATCCGTGAAAAATTAATGCGTTTCTTGGGCGATGAATTACCTTATTCTGTCACTGTTGAAATCGAACAATTCAAAGTTATGGAAAAGGGCGGTTATCATATCAATGGCCTTATTTTGGTTGAACGTGAAGGCCAAAAGAAAATGGTTATTGGGAATAAAGGCAGTAAACTCAAAACGATCGGCACAGAAGCCCGTATCGATATGGAAAGACTGTTTGATACCAAAGTCCATCTTGAACTTTGGGTGAAAGTTAAAGCTGGCTGGGCTGATGATGAACGAGCGCTACGCAGCTTAGGCTATGTTGATGACCTAAAATAATGGGTGAAACGGTGAGTGCGGGCTGGCAACGTGCATTTGTGCTTCATTCTAGGCCTTTCAGTGAAACAAGCCTATTAATTGATTTTTTTACTGAAGGTGAAGGCAAAATTCGACTGTTAGCAAAAGGTGCTCGCCGTAATCGTTCACCGCTGAGGGGCTGCTTGCAGCCCTTTACGCCATTACTTATCCGTTGGGGAGGTAAAGGCGAAATCAAAACGTTAACCCATGCGGATCCGATTTCACTCTCGCTGCCATTATCGGGTACTGTGCTTTATAGCGGTTTATATCTCAATGAGTTAGTTTCGCGCGTCATTGAGTTTGGAACACCGTATTCCGCGTTATTCTTTGACTACCTTTCATGTTTACAATTACTTGCCGCGAGTGAACAAACACCTGAATCGGCATTACGTCAATTTGAATTAGCATTATTATCCTACCTTGGTTATGGAGTTGATTTCCTTCATTGTGCAGGCAGTGGCGAACCCGTTGCAGATACAATGACTTATCGTTATCGCGAAGAAAAAGGGTTTATCGGTAGTTTGGTGATAGATCAATTAAGCTTCACGGGTAGGCAGCTCAAAGCGTTAGCCGCTCGTGAGTTTCCAGACAGTGATACGCTAAAAGCGGCAAAACGTTTTACACGCATGGCGTTAAAGCCTTATTTGGGCGGAAAGCCATTAAAAAGTCGTGAGTTATTTAGGCAATTCGTGAAAGTTCCGCCTACCCATCCCCCTAAAGCCTGATTGAATCTGCACATATCCCGCATTGTGCACCGTTGACGGTTTTACCCTCCAAGTTTTATTCACCGTTATCAAACGATAAGAGATTGCAGAAAAAAACAGCGAAATGTGGAAAGGTACGCGTAGTGATAGAGATTTATTCCCAATAAATATTAAATTGCAGTAGGATAGGGGCATTCGTGCGTATTTGACCGTATCAATTATAGGGAGTGAAAAATGGCTGAGCTTTTGTTAGGTGTCAACATAGATCATATCGCGACAGTGAGAAATGCGCGGGGCACCCAGTATCCTGATCCTGTTCAGGCGGCATTTGTTGCTGAGCAAGCAGGCGCTGATGGCATTACTGTACATTTACGCGAAGACCGTCGTCATATCACTGATAGGGATATTGAATTGCTGAAAGAGACTATCCAAACGCGGATGAATCTTGAAATGGCAGTGACAGAGGAAATGCTGACGATCGCATGCCGTATTAAACCGACCTTTTGTTGTCTTGTACCTGAAAAACGTGAAGAAGTGACCACCGAGGGTGGATTAGATGTGGCGGGCCAATTACCAAAAATCACAGAAGCAGTGAAACGTCTCACTGAAGCAGGTATTCAAGTCTCTCTATTTATCGATGCTGACCACGCACAAATTGATGCAGCCCAAGCCGCAGGCGCGCCATTTATTGAAATTCATACTGGTGCATATGCAGATGCAAAAACAGAGCAAGAACAGGAAATTGAGTATCGTCGTATTCGTGATGGCGTAACTTACGCGGCGAATAAAGGTTTAAAAGTTAATGCGGGTCATGGGTTAACCTATCATAATGTTCAACGCATCGCGTTATTGCCTGAAATTTATGAACTGAATATCGGACATGCGATCATTGGTCGAGCATTGTTCAGTGGATTAGCCGATGCAGTATCCGATATGAAGAAATTACTACGAGAAGCGCGTGACTAATGGCAATTATCGGTCTAGGTACAGATATTGTCGAAGTTGCTCGGATTGAAGGTGTCATTAAGCGTTCGGCCGATAGCTTGGCTAAGCGTATATTAACCGAAAATGAATTTAAGCAATTTCAGCAACAAGCTCAACCAGCGCGTTTTCTGGCAAAGCGCTTTGCGGTTAAAGAAGCGGCGGCTAAAGCTTTAGGTACTGGCATTCGTAATGGCTTAGCATTTAATCAATTTGAAGTCAGCAATGATGCCCTAGGCAAGCCACAACTTACATTGCTCGGAGAGGCGAATCAGTTGGCTCAACGAATGAAAGTGACGCATATCCATGTTTCTATTACCGATGAGCGTCATTATGCCGTGGCGACGGTGATCATTGAAAGTTTGTCGTGATAATCGTTTAAACGCCATTTTGATAAATGGAATTCTCAGGCGGTAATCGCGATTCAAAACAGGATGCCTCGCCGTTTACGGCGGGGTATCTCATTTCGTTATAGTCATAGGTTGGTTTATTAGCGACGAATGGCAAAACGTATAAACTGATTAAATCTTATCAGCGTGATGGATCATCACAAATTTATCCCACAGTTGTTCTTGGGTTTCGATATGCTGAGGGTCGGTAATAATAGTATTAGTGATAGGACAAACGGACTGACAGGTCGGTTTATCATAATGGCCAACACACTCAGTACAGAGATCTGTGTCGATCTCGTAGATTTCATCGCCCATATAGATTGCATCATTAGGACATTCAGGCTCACACATATCGCAATTGATGCATTTTTTGGTAATTAATAGTGCCATATCAATAGGTTATATAGTATTCAGTTCAAGTCAGTGAGTGATATTATTTCAGTATTCGTTACTTTTGGCGATGAGCTGCCATTTAATACCGTCTATTTTACATTGTAAAACCTAAATTCATAACACAAAACCGCAACGCATATTCTTTTTATCGATTCAAAAACAGTGAATGTGTGAGCTTTATACTTAATGTGTTGATATAAATAGGCAATCTCATGCCGACTATCGTATCACAAAAGGGCAAAAGCCCCGATTCTGATGATCATACTGACGCTTTATCGTATTGAGGATTACCTAAGTTATGCACATAACTCACTGTCGTATAAGCATTTTAAAATAGCTCAATAAGCCGCGTCGATGACATGGCGAAAAAGCGCTCAATTTCCTATCAATCAACTCTCTCTTTCGCCGAAGAGGTTCCTATCAAATTTTTCCATTATTGTAGCGATCTATTTGGCAGTACTTATGACGACCTTGTGTTTTTCTCTTTGTATCCTTTCAAGATTGTTGCAACCCAAAATAACGTGGCGAACCCCGAATATAAAAAGCCTCGCGTGTTCCCGTCATTGATCGGGGGCGAGGCTTTTGACTGGGGCTTTGTACTCCATAACATGTTGTTACCATCTGGCAGAATACGCCCCTACTGGGGGGATCTTGACCATTAAGAGACGTCAATGTATAAGCAATACCACCGATTTTTGGTTCATTTTCATGTACTTTACTTATGACTCGCGAGTTTATACTGTTCGCGTTTAATTTGCATAAAGCAAAAGTCAGAGCGTCGTTCGCTCCATATTTGGTTATCTCGTGATCGGGATAACCTATGGGCTTGTGACCAAGCTTTAGAAGCCTCAAAATATTTCTTTGCCTGTTCAAGACGAATCGCATCCCGAGCCGCGCGGAAATACAACGGGCTATCGTTGTTTATGAATGTCATATAGGATTCTCAAAGATGAAATTGATATGGATAGATTAAAGTGAAGATAAAGTGTGTTGTTCAACCAACGCATTAGATTGCGTAACCGTTGGGCGGCATAGGAGCCAATGTCATTGTAGTCAGCGGGACAATTTAATCCTTCCTGTAGTGATAGGCCTCAAAGCCTCCGGCATTAAGCGGAAGGTCTAAGGCCCATTCGGGGTTGGTGGCAAGTAATTTGGATAAATGTTCATGGTTGAATGCAGGGGTATCGAGTGCCTCGGTCAACACCTCATCGTGAATGGTGAGTACAATGTCATAACCGTGATCTTCAATAATTGGCATGTTACTGGCGAGAATATCACGGGCAGCGGCTTGGGTTACGTTTTCTACCAATTTCCCGCCATAGGTTTTCAAACGTTGCCATTTGCGGTTATAAGGATTAATCCCCATATAGCTGATTTGGCCGTTATCATGACGTGGGGCGGGGTAGCAAACCGCGCGGCCTGACGGTAAAACAATACGTAGCCATGCTTTATCCCGTCTAATTTTAAGCTTACGACATGGAAAGGTTACCCTCGGTGAAGCAATCGCCCGACGCACGGTATTTTCCAATTCATACCAGAAAGAGACCGTTTCGGGGTGTGCATTGCGCCACATGCGCTTAAGTGAGTCACAGGTGATAAATACGGTTTCACTGAGACCATAGGTTTTTTGGGTTTCCACCGATTTTCTATACCAACTGATCGCCTCGTGTTTCACTTTGGGTGGAATGTTAGGCAATGCCGCTTCAGCCAGTTCCTCTAAATTCAGACCATAGGTGAGGGCAAATGTTAAGAATGCGGCGACTCCTCCCCCGTAACCTAAGCCGAGTTCCATCACTTTACCGATTTGGCGCATATCTTTATTAACCTCTTCTGGACTGATATTGAATGCGCGCGCGTAAGCCAATTTATAGAGATCAGCGCCGATACCCCTGTCGAATTCGCTAAACGCGTTAATCTTCCACGCTTCACCGGCTAACCAAGCGAGCATACGGCCCTCAATATTGGAAAGGTCGGATACTACAAGCTTTTTACCTTCAGGTGCCATAATGCAACCGCGCAAAGCTGAGCTGGTCAGTTGCATAATGTCATCGTAAATGAGGTCGGCACATCCTGCTTTTAACGCTTCAATACCGTTATCAATGGTCTCTTGGTCAAGTGTTGGCCTTGGTAAATTTTGTGGCTGAAATAATCGACCCGCCCAACGCCCCGTGCGTGAAGCACCACAAAATTGCAATGTTCCACGTAAACGACCGTCTGAGCTTACGCCATTGATCAGCGCTTTGTATTTACTGGTGCTGGTGCTACTGGCTTGTAATCGAATGGCTAACAATTCACGTAGAGATAAGGGAATATCAGGATCGTTAATGCGACGTTCTAATGTGCTTTTTTGCATATCAGGCAAATCAACACCAAAAGCGGCAGAGATATGTTTTAGTAGGGCATCACGCTGAGTTGCCGCCTGAACTTCATTATCTGTCAGTTTTTGGGTGAGTTGGGCTAAACGTTTTTGCTCAACTTCAACCGCTTTAATCGCGGAGGCGGCTAATTGAATATCCATACACACCCCGCGATCGTTAATTCGTTGGTCACGATGCCAGTGTTTTAATTCACTGTCGCGGTAGTTCCAATTTGGCAAACGTTGGTGCACTTCGCGCATGGCTTCGATATCTCGCCCTGCATAGGCCACAAAACGTTTCCACTCTTCGGGATGGGTTTTGCTTGTTGCGCGGCGTAATGCTGAGTTGTTAGGTCGAGGCTTACAAAATAGCTGTATTAATGCTTTACCTTCTTGGTCTTTGGCTTTATCCAAAGGCACACCAAGCACGTCACATAACACCCCTAAAGCACCGGGTAAACCGTGCGCGAGTGCTTGTACCATCGTATCACGCCAACGACTAACATCTATTTTGATACCACTATGGTTGAGCATGGTGCGGTCAAAATGGCTGTTATGTGCATAAATTATAGTGTTAGGGTCTGTTAACGCTTGCTTTAATTCAGTAGGCATAGAGGATTTATGCGTAATATCCCAAACGTTAACTGAATCGTTGTTTAACGCCCAAGCAAAAAGCATAATTTCAACGGTTTCTGCGTAAGAATGCGTACCGTATTGAATTGGCTTTTCACTGAATGTTTCGAGGTCTAGCCAGAGTGTATTTTTCATAATTTATAGGAGGTAATGTATGAGTAATAGTAGGGATAGATTGGCACTCGGTATTGCAATTTTATCACTAGCGGTATCTGCCGTGGCTGTTTACCTTACTTATTCAGGAAATAAAAGTCAGGAAGCTAACTTTATTCGTGCGGTTCAGCCTCGTATTTCTATTGTTCCCCAAGCGGATCCTAATAATAACGGGATAGGTTTTTATTTTTATAATGATGGTCCTGGCGTTGGCTATATTGAAAATTTAATAGTTATTGATAAAAACGGTCAGAAATTTGATTTATCTGATACCAGCGAAAAAAGTCCCTCTATAGCGTTAGCGGATATAATTGAATTCAATCAAACTTGTTTAAGGATGGGGTACCCTAAAAAAGGAAATTCGTTAGCAGTAGATAAAATGGAGCCGTTAATTGCGATTAGTACCCCAATTACCAGAATAGATTGTGCTAAATATTTAAATGAAATGGCTCGATACACAAAAAATAAAACATATAACTTTCAAGTTGAAATAATTTACCTTTCAAGTTATGGGAAGAAATACGAATATTCCTTCCCGTCAAATATAACAAGAGAACTAGATTAGTGATTCTTCCTCTTCGGCGACGCTTAAGTCGTCGAAATCATCTTCACTCGCGACACGGGCACCTGCGAAAGCGTCACCATCACGGAAGAACTGAACACCACCAAGTGAGGCGGAAATACCCTTGCCTTGGTTGTCATAGGCAAAAATGGTGATGGTTGCGTTAACATAACAACCGGAGTAAGGGCGATGATCTTGTGTTGTTAACGGAGTGCGGTCACGGTCAATAACCAGCGGTCGCACTTTATTGCTCGCACTGATGTACATATGATCTGCATAACCGTCATACTCAATCTTTTCATCACCATCACGGAAGTTAAAACGTTTAGAATTACCACGAATTGATTTGAGAATAGCACTGGCTTTTGCCCCCCATTTTGCGGTAGCGGCTTGTTTAATCGCGCTTTCAATCGCTTCGATTAAATCAGTACGGTTTTTCGGGATGAGAAACGTTCCGCGGAATTTATAATCACCTTGCCCGTTAACTTGGGTTGCTTCAAATAAATCAGGGAATGCCAAACGGACGTTGGATAATTTAACTTTCATATTGGGGACCTTTAATTAAATGGGATCAGCGATAAGTGATTTTTCGGTCACATTATCAAAATCATTTTTAGGATTCATAATGAGGGCAGCGGGGAATACAATCACAGGCTTACCTTCAGCTCAGCGAATGAGTGCCGCGAGTTTTGTCTAGCGATGAGGGTTAACTTGCTTAACCAATTTTCGGTTTTGTCAATTTTAGCTTGGCTACCCCATTTATTCGTGACTAGCTTTAAGCCTTATATTGTGTGGTTTGTATAGAATAGTTCTTTCCTGCGGCGAGTTGCCAAACGGTGTTAACATGCGGGCTTATTGCCTCGGCTATTTCAGCATTAACTTATGGGCTATCTGTTTTATTTAACGGATATGACCTAGCCCTGAGCTATTTTCTTATCGAGTTTGTAAAACAGATTCACCCAGCGTATGAGCGACGGTACTTGCTAAAGTCAATTCAGGTTTCGTATTGAGTACCGTTAATTCTAAGGATAAGTTCCTGCTGCATATCAGCGAGTTAACTTTCTAAGGCTTTTTTCGCCAGCGCAACCACTTCGGCTAATTTATCTTCGGGCACTTGACCTAATTTTTTAGCACCAAACTGAGTAAGAATTTCAACCGCGTTATTGCGATAGCCGCCTTTTGCTAACTGCAAAATGAGTTTTTCAGCTTGCTCAAACAGCACTTTAGGGTCGGTATCTTCTGGCGTTTTGCTCGTGACCTTACCGGCCCTGAGAAGTTCGATAGCAAATTCGCGACGTTCAGTAATACCGACGATATCAGACCAATGGCGTAGCATTTCCAAACACAGGTCGTGGATGGTGTTATTTGGTAAGTTGGTGACTTCCTCTAAATTCACTAGCGCCATATAGAGGGCATCGGCTTGGGTATTTCGATGTTTACCCGTAGCAGCTATGGTTGCATTGACTTTATCAAGTTGTTCAGTCGTGAGTTCGTCAAAGTTACCGTTAAATAATACCGCTAAGACAGCGAGTTGCTCTAAATTGAGGGTATGAATATCAATCGGGTTAATGACAGAGTGTGTGTCTATTTTAGCAGTTTCTTTTTTACTGATTGTTTTTGTTTCAGCTTTGCTCAGTTGAGATTCTGCATCTAGTGTTAATGTGGTATGAGGCTGTGCGACTGCGCCTGATTGCATTGTGGCAATTAATTGGCGCATGACTTCGGTGTTTTCTTTAATTGCTAGTTCGAGACTCATTTTGATACCTCAAAGATATAAGGTGATAGGGAAGGTGGTGTTAGGATTTTGTTTAAGAGCTTTACGTTTTTGTTGATAACGTAAACGGCGAACGTTGTTATTCATCGGAAATTTATCCGATGGCAAAATTTTGGCTTTTTTCATTGAATGATTTCCGAGGAATAATAAAGAATTATTTTTTAAATATTAGGTGGAGTATTTTTGATGATCATTGACAATACTCCTTTGCGTTATCATTAAACACAAATACTGATATACTCCATTTCACTTAAATAAATGGATTATGATTGTGAAATTACTTACTGCTGCTGCGATCTTGTTCTCAGCATCTGGCATGGCTACAAATCAGTGCAAGCCGGATGATGTTTGTATTGTATTTAGGCCAGACTCTATAGAAGAGAAGGGCTTCTCTGTTGAGTGTGAAAATATTTACTTGGCTGAGTTAAAAGATGACTTGTACGACAGCAAGAAATTGATTGTAAAAATGACAAACCCCATAGACATAAAAAATAAATCGTCACTAACCGGCTATAGTTTTGGGGTTATCAATATCCTTAACCATAACTATGGCGGAGCAAGAATTGACATTAGCCTTTCAGATAATATTTATTTATCCATAGATGAATCTCAAGTCAATGCCGCAAATGCACTAATAAGTTGCGTTGATTCGCTTAAAGCTAAGTAGTTAACTACCATTTTTAACTAAACACGATGCTAGCTGTTATATTTCACGCCGCAGAAAGGGCAGAACGAGAATGTAACGGGGAAATCCTGCCTAGTCATGCGAGCTTTTGGTGTGCCGTCCTTCTTGAATTCTTGATAACTGATACTGTATTCAATGAAATAATTAACTGACATGATGCCGCTAGACATAAACAAGCCCGACTGTTTCCACCCAGCGGATCGTAGGTTTGCGTCTTCTGGACGTTTTGCTTTGATGCGACTTTCCATGTCCTTGCCTAGTTTCGTAAAGCATTCACACATATCTCCATCGCCTGCCTATTAATCAACTCATTATAGGCCACTCATTGAATGGCCTATAATGAGTGGTTTTGCGTTTGTACAACGCCTTACTGCCAGTGTTGCCCATTCCTTGCCGTTCTCACTCTCGTGCGGAAGTAACCTTCTTAGCAAACAGATCGTGCCTGCTAATACGTCGCATTTTTGCGTAGGGGTCTAAACAGGTGGCTTTGTACTGTTCCGACTTTCTAGATTGTTAAAGAGCAAAATCTTACTAGTTATGTGGTAAGTCGTGTGAATAACAATACTATAAAAATAGTATTTGTAAACAGTTAAAATTGTATTTTAGTCTGTGAGATACTTATCTATTTGTTTTATAAATTAATTAAACGAGTAAAAATGATATGGAGATGTGGCAAAGAGTCTTCTTGGCTGCTTGCAAGAAAACTCTCTTTGAAGGAATTGGGGGGAGAAATTACCTTTTTCGACGGTAAATTCGGTGTTCCACCATGACACCAATAAGCGCAATTTGGTAGTCGTGGCTATTGAGTGTAGGATAATCGGGATTTAACGGAACAAGCTCAAACTCGCCGGTACCAATGCCTAGCGGGCGATACTTCTTAAATGTTCCCTGATTTCCGCCATTTTTTGCAAAAACGAATTCGCCAGGATTAGGGCAAAGTTCCGTGTCGATAACAACGATATCCCCCTCTTTAAACTCAGGGTTCATGCTGTCACCTTCTATTCTTAGTGCGAATGCGTTTTCACTAATATCATCATCAACTAAGATATATTCAAAATTTCCTTCATGATCAGTAATGGGGTCTGCATCCTTAAATAATCCGGCCTGAACGTAGCTTAATAGGGGAACTCTACGAGAGTTTACCTCCGCCATTGGCATAATGCTTTTACCATTGAGTAGCCACTCTGGGTGACACTGTAAAGCTTTAGCCAGTTCTATGATATTTCTTGGTTTTCGTGTCCTACCGTTTTCAATCGACTCGACAGATTGCTGGCTGATATTTGCGCGTTCAGCTAATTCAGATTGGGTTAAATTAAGTGCTAACCTACGCTGTCGTACCCTTGTTGCTAGTGACATTTTTGTGATTCCTAGGAGTATTTTTACCTCCCACTATTAATACTAATTTTATTGTATTTGACAAACAGTTTTTGTGGTGATGAAATACTACGAATATTGTTAAAGGGGGTCGTTAATGACACTTGGTAATAGAGTAAAACAAAGACGTAAGCTACTTGGTTATACGCAGCACGATTTAGCTGAAGAAGTAGGTTTAACGCAACAAGCGATCAATAGAATAGAGAGTAATGTCATTTCTCGACCTCGATTTATCCTTGAATTAGCACAAGTTTTACAGTGTGACCCGGAGTGGTTGTTAAAGGGCTCATCAGTTTCAACGAAGGTTTAGCCTATGCGGATCACCTATTCAGTAGGGCGCTCCGCTAGGGATAATCGTCCTCAATTAGCGCAAGCGCCTAGCTTTGATGAGTATAAGTTAGCTATCAAAGCGCTTAAAAAAACGATTAATGTGTCTCCAAATGACTCAATAGAGGCCATGCGTGAGAAAAAGGCACGTCTTAATTATATTTGGGGTGCGTTGATCAATAAAACCAAAGGGCGTAGTGCGGCTAATGCCGGTCATCGTCACGTTCTTTGGTTAGATATGGATGGCTGCTCTTTAGATGCTTGGAACCGGTTAACCGGTGTCCTGAGTATGTACCGCTGTTTTTGTTATACGACGGCTAGCCATGAACACCCAACCGCCAATAATGAGCAACGCTGGCGCATCGGCATTATGCTAGATAACAGCGTGACAGCTCACATGTATGCCGAATTAGGTCCACGTGTTGAACAAGAGATCATGGACTGTTACCAGCTGTTAAGCGATGAGCCTGTCAAATGGGATCGCTCTGTTTATGAGCCATCTCATATGGTATTTGCCCCGCATGAAGGCGCTGAATTCTTAGAGTTCGATGGTGCGGTGATTAATGTTGATACCGTTCTGGCATCCAATCTCGTCTTGCACAGTAACGCTGTTGATGGCTCTGATTTTAATACAGTATCGGGCGATGACCTAACGCGCTTAGTCGATTTAAGCCACATTGATAGTCACACTTTTGATGATATTCGCTCTGCGCTGTGGCATCCGCAGGTATTACGCCTTGCTGAAAATTACCCAACTTGGGTTGATATGGGGAATCGTTTGGCCTGGTTCAAAGATACCGATTATGAAGATAAGGCCAAAGCGTTATGGGTTGAATGGTCCGCTAAAGCAGACAAGGGCGATGAAGAGGCTGCAATAAATAAGTGGTCTCAACTCCGTGCTGACCGCACCGGCTACCAAGCGATATTCACGTTAGCCCAAAAAGAAGGGTGGATTAACCCTGGTTGTGAGCGTTTAAAAACAGCGGTTGTAACCGTAGACGATTTTGAGGCGATCCAAGTCGTTAACGAGCCATTGCCTTTACCTTCATTTAAGCGTGATAAATATGGCCGGATAGAATCTACCATTGATAATGTGGCTAAAGCGGTCATGCACCCCGACTTTATCGATATCGAAATTCGCTTTGATACCTTTCGCGATGAAATTATGTTCGCGCCAACCGGAACCAATGAATGGCAACAGTTTAGCGATGCGGACTATTCGCGTTTACGTATTGCGATGGAAAAGCGCGATTTTAAACCTGTAGGGCGTGAGCTGATCCGTGATGTGGTTTTACTTGCTGCGGAAGAGAATCAATTCGACTCGGCTATCGAGTGGCTGACTAACCTAGAGTGGGATGGCGTTAGGCGTGTTGAGACGTTTTACCACACGCATTTTGGTGCGGAGAACACACCTTATACCCGCGCTGTTTCTCTCTATATGTGGACGGCGATGGCAGGGCGTGTTTTGGTACCGGGGATTAAAGCTGACATGGTGCCTATCTTAATTGGTGCTCAAGGATGTGGGAAGTCCACGGGGGTCGCGGCGCTATGCCCTGATCCGACGTTCTTTACAGAAATCTCTTTTGCTGAAAAAGATGATGACTTAGCACGTAAAATGCGCGGTCGTTTAGTCGCTGAAATTGGCGAGCTACGCGGACTGAATACGAAAGAGCTTGAATCCATCAAAGCCTTTGTCACCCGCACACATGAGAACTGGATCCCAAAGTTTAAGGAGTTTGCCACACAGTTCCCGCGTCGTTCATTAATTATCGGTACCACCAATGAGGACGAGTTCTTAGCCGACCGTACGGGGAATCGCCGTTGGCTTCCGGTCGAGGTGATTAAGGTCAACGTTGATGATATTCGGCGTGATGTTCTTCAACTGTGGGCCGAAGCCCGCGAAATGTTTAAAGCGGATGGTGTCCAATATGAAGCCGCTGAATATTTAGCCTCACACATTTATGAAAAATACACCATTAAAGACGCTTGGTTAGAAATTATTGAACGTTGGTTGGATGAACCTGATTTGATGACGGGTGAAAAACCGCGAACGCGTGGTTTTTTACGTGCTGCTGACGTTTTGCGAGAAGCGTTGAATCTCGATCCTAAAAATATCTCAAGGCGCGAACAAATGCGAATTAGCAATGTTCTGCAAAATTGTGGGTATAAATCGATGCGTAAATTCCTTGAAGGTAAGCAGCAACGTGTATTTATTTGCGAATAAGACAACCTAGACAACCTATAAGCGCAAGGTTGTCTGCTTTTAACATATTGATAATTCATTAATTAGATAACCTAGACAACCTAGACAACCGTTTAAAAAACGATACACATATAAGTATATCGGCGCTAAAAAAGTATTAATAGAAATAGGTTGTCTAGGTTGTCATGGGTTGTCTAGTTGCTCAATGAGTTATTTTTACTTGCTTCAGTTAACCAAATGCTTTTTGTCGTTATCGATGCCTGAAATTGGGGCAATTGGTACAGAAAAACACAGGTCGGAAACTATGAACAGAGATATACAGAAAATTTTGACACATTGGGGCGGCTGGTCTGCTGGTAATCATTATGCTGCGTTAGGGTGGTCAACAGTGGCGGCAGGCTTTAGCGATTATTCACCGAGATCTAGCGGTAATAGGCTGTCGTGTAGTGATGAGGACGGTTTAGTCATTGACTTATGTGTCGCTAAACTTTCAACCGTCGGTATGGAACGTGAGCGCGCTTATCTTGAAGAATATTACATCAAGGGCAAATCTAAACGTGCCGTTGGGCGTAAGTTCAAAATCCGAGAAGATGAGGTGCGAAGGCAGATGCAAATTGCTGAAAGTTTTGTTTTGGGTTTCTTAGAAGCACTTAATATTCAATTGGATATAGATATTTTGCATAAAAAACACTCAATCGATACGCTGAAATTAGTGCGACCGCAAAATGTGTGTTAATCTGATAAAAATGGTGTTCTACCCATGGCAAAGGCCCTCAGTTTGAGGGCCTTTTCTTTTTGGGGACCGCAAAAAAACTATCAAAAATAAACCTTACGCTCCGGTTTTTAGTTAAACAGCAATAGTGACGATTTGTTAATAAAATGTTGTTCGCGATAAACAGTAAAAATAGCCTAGAAGATAGTGATTTTTAGCTGTTTGAGGTGACATTTTAATTGAGTTCAAAAATCGCGGGGCGTGTAAGGGCTATAATGTTAAATAGACCTGTTTTTCACGAAATTATCTAAAAGTCACCTCGGTGGCTTTTTTGCTTTCTAGGCAATGAAAACTCTATTTGCTAGCTTCTATCTTGCACATAGCGGCATTAAAGCGAGTAGGGTTCTCATTGTGGGGAAAATTAGCCGCAGGTGACTGATGCTTGATAAGGCATGGCGCAAACTCAAACTGAGGAAAGACTGCCTTCACAATACCTATAACACGCTGAAAAAGTTCTGGTAGCACAGAACAGCCCGCATGAGCTAAATCATGCTTCAAATAATCACTTCTTCTTTTATCCCCTCAAATGAGGGCGAAAAAACAGAAATCCCCAAAAACTTTTAATTTCGGGCACTCCGTAGGGGGTGGGATTATGCGTATGGATAAATACAGCAACGCAGCCTACGGCAGTGCTGGGCTTACAGCATTCTTTGCAAGCTTATCGCTGTATGAGTGGGGCTTTATTATCGGGATGGCGTTTAGCATCATTCTTGGACTCGCCACCTTCTTTATGAACCGACGAGAGCAGCGAAAACGAACGCGTTTATTTGAAGAACTGGTACATAAAACCGATCCACAAAATCCCTCTGCGACAGCACGAATAGCGGCTGAACTTATGGCAAAAGCGCCTAAGGATATCTAATGTCACTCAAACAAAAATTAACTGTGCTTGTAGGTGCAGGGGCATCGGCTATCGCTTTAACCGTGATTGCGCATTTTGAAGGGGTTAGATATGAGCCTTATGAAGATGTCGGCGGGGTATTAACGGTCTGCTATGGGCATACAGGGAAAGACATTGTCCCTAATAAAGTTTATTCAAAAGAAGAGTGCAACGAGCTGTTAGAACGGGATTTCATGAGAACCAAACAGCAGGTCGACCGGCTAATCAAAGTTCCCATCAACGAACACACAAAAGCGGCACTATATTCATTTGCTTTCAATGTGGGTACCGGCGCATTCGCTAAATCAACCATGCTTAAAAAGCTTAATGCAGGTGATCAATATGGCGCTTGTGAAGAGTTAAAAAGATGGGTTTACGTGGGTGGTAAAGTGTGGCGTGGGTTGGTTAGTCGCCGAGAAGTGGAGGCCGCTATATGTCATGGAAAGCTGTAGTGGTTATTGCTGGTTTTGTTATTTATTTCATGGTGTTCATTGTTTCGGGCGTATACCTGCTTACTGACAACACGTGCGCTATTGACAAAACCAGTTTAGAAAAACGTTGCTTGAAGGCATTCGAACATTACAAAGGGCGACAAGTTAACTTTTAATTTTCTAGACGGTAATTGTCATGAATACAGCGAGAGCATTGCTATTTATTGCAGCGTGGGTGGCCGTATGGGGGATGTGGAAGCAGCATGAAAGGATAGAGGAATTACACACCCAAAATGCTAGGTTGCTGGCTGAACTTACAGAGCAAATCAAAATCAATGAAGATTTCCAAGAGCGCGTCCAATCCCTTCATAAGCTGGATATTAAGCATACTCAGGAATTAGCCAATGCACAGATTGAAATTGACCAGTTGCGTATTGCTGCTGAGCGTCATCCTGAGCGGGTGTACATCAAAGCCAGTTGTAAAAAATCCGAAGGCACTACCGCCTCCGGCTTGGATGATGCAACCACCGCCCGACCTGATGACGCCGCTATCCGAAATTATTGGTTACTCAGAGAGCGAATTGCGGAGTCAACTCAAATCATCTTAGGTTTGCAAGATTACATAAAAATGCAGTGTATCCAATAACCAATATGCAAGGTTTTACCCATGTCATTCGGTGAGTGGGATGTAACCTTGTGGTACCCAGTGAAGTGAGATACCAGCAGATAAACGCCAATTATCCCAAATTTTTTTTCTCACCTAAATTCATCGGGCTAAGCGGTGGGAGATAGCTCAATACAATGAGTGTGGCGATTCGACATGTGCTTCCCGTCAAATATCAGTTGCTAGGTTAATCATCTCAAATCAAAGGGAATTCAGTCGATACGACGAACACAGACGCTGACCTATTTGGCCCAACCGCCTGACTACTGTTTGATTAACGCCATCTTTTTTACGCCCTCAAATGAGGGCTTTTGGGTATACACGATATTCAAGCCATACAGCGTGGCTTATCACCCGGTTTTCAGTTGTTAACGGTCGAAACATGATGTGCGGGTGATACGAATTGAAAATGAAATGGTTGTAAATCAATGTTTTGTATAGAGACAGAAATTTATGAAAGATTATGATGTTGAAATAGCTATTCAAAAACAAATCTTGATGCAGCTGAAAGAAGTCGGCATCGAGATCCCCGTTAAAGCGGGTTTTCCGTCTATCAAGCAAGACCGTGAAGATAATATGGTGGTCTTTTTTCCCATAAATGAACACGGTCACGGTTGGCAAAGTAGAACCTATCACGTTCAAGGTAATAAAGCGGGTCACCAAGAACATCAGTTATCTGAAAAAACGTATCAAGTTCAAGTGTTTGTGACTCAAATAGAACATTATACGTCCACTGATATCGCGGCTATTGTCAGAATGATTGTCAATTCGCTACCTTTTGCCACCACGCTGAGAAAGCAAGGTATTGGCGTGCAGCGAGCAACGTCAGTTCGCCAACCTTACTCTGTGAACGAACATGGTGATTACGAACAAAATCCTTCATTTGATTTTAATGTGACCTTTAAACGTTCTCTTTTCCCTGATACAGCTGCCATTAGTGCACTTTATCCTGATATCCATCGCATATAAGGTTTTTACTATGCCAATTAAACAAACTCGATACGTTGATATCGCATCGGCGGTTGTTGGCGCGTCTTCTGTTCCGATGCGTAAACTAACTGCTCGTTTATTTTCTACCAATCCTAAAATTCCAGCGGGTAAAGTGCTTGAATTTGCAAATGGTCAAGTCGATGAATTTCTGGGTGTTGATTCTCCAGAAGCGCATTTTGCTCGACAATATTTTAGCTATGTCAGTCCTGCTCCCGTGAGTAAGCCAAAAGAATTACAAATTGCGTCTTATGAACCAGTAGGGCGGATGCCTACACTGTTTGGTGTTAAAGCGGCAGCGTTAGCGGACTTAAGCGCGATTGCCGATGGCACTCTCTCTGTCACTATCGGTACTGTGACCAAAAACTATAAAGACATTGATTTATCGGAAGCAAAATCTTATGCGGATATTGCGTCCATCATTCAAACGAAACTCAATGCAGAAAAGGAACCGCAATTTTCCAGCAGTTACTTGACGTTTAATGCATTAGAGAGTGCTTTTGAACTCAGTGGAGGAGTGCAAGAGAGTGCTTCTATCCACGTTGATTATTCCGTGCTGGCTGATGCCATGGGGCTGTCTTCAGGTAGCGCATCTGAAGGTAACCCTGCACAAACACCGCTGGAAGCCTTTATTGTGGCAGAGCAAGTGTCGGACTCATTTGGGAGTGCCACCTTTTTAGCTGAACTGACGTTAGAGCAAGCAGTGCCATTAGCGCAGTATGTATCGGGTGAGAACGTCAAATACCAGTTACACATTAACGTTAGTGAAAAGCAGGTTGAAGATTTCAGCGCGGCTTTAATGGACACTGCGTCTGTGGGCTTGAACCTAAAAACGGACAACGTTCACTTTATTCAATCGTTACCTATGGCGGTGATGGCGGCGACCGATTATGACCGGACTAACGCCACGACAAACTATATGTTTCGCCAACTCGGAGTGACATTCCCAGCACAAGTGACCACGGATAAAGCGGCTGATCGATTCGATAAGTTGCGTGTGAATTATTACGGTGAAACCGCGATAGCAGGCTCACAAATTCGTTTTTATCAGCGAGGCTTCTTATGCGGTGGAGCATCAAACCCATTAGATATGAGTGTGCACGCCAATGAACAGTGGTTAAAAGCCTATATTGCTCAGCAGTGGTTTAGCTTGCTGTTGGCAACACGCGGTGTTCCAGCGAATAAAGACGGTGAAGCACGAGCGTTAATGGTGATTGCTGGTGCGGTCACAAAGGCGATTAATAATGGCACGATTTTAGCCGGGAAAACATTGACAGATGCGCAAAAACTCGCCATTTCGGACGCATCCGGTGATGACCTCGCATGGTATGACGTACAAGATAAAGGCTATTGGTATAACGCACAGATTGTTGAAAATACAGGAAAAAGTGGTCTGCCTGAGTATGTCATGAAATACGTATTGATTTATGGCAAAGGCGATTGGGTTCGCAAAGTCGAAGGTTCTCATAATTTAGTCTAGGAGTAGAACATGCATGATGTATCTGCAACCGGTTTGAGTTTTATTATTCAAGCCAACAAAACATTTCCCACAGGGATTTTAATTACCGCCTTTGCTGACGATGCGGATCCGCTGGATTTACCCGCGGTCGATATCGCACAAACGGGCATGGATATTAACGGTAACTTGGTGAGTTGGTCCACTCCGACACCACAAACCGTCACAATTAACGTCGTAGCAGGTAGTGAAGAAGATCAGAATCTGTCTATTTTGCTCGAGGCTAATACCGCTAAAAAAGGGCGTCGACATGCTGGGGATATCATTACCTTTGTGGCGTCTTATGGTGATGGTTCAACGGTCACGGCGCGTAATGGCAAAATTACCAATGGGAGCCGTGGTAACTCAGCGGCTTCCGCAGGGCGTTTGAAATCCAAAGCCTATACCTTTGTGTTTCAGGATTTCGATAGCACGCGAGTACGTTAATTTATTTCAAATTATGGCGGGGGATCCCGCCTTTTTTATTGGTGTTCACTATGCTAATTAAGCCTAAAGAAGTTGCTATCAAAGATGTTGATGGTATTGAAAAATCATTTGTAATTAGTCGACTACCCGCTACGGTTGGGCGCGAAATCTTAGCCAAGTACCCGTTATCCAATGCACCTAAAATTGGTAATTACGAGGTCAGCAAAGAAGCCATGCTGAAGATGATGGCATACGTATGTGTGGTTATCGACGGTGAAGAAATACCGCTTAAAACACAAACGCTCATTGATAATCATGTGACTGACGGCGAATCCCTGATCCGCTTAGAGTTGGAAATGCTGAAATATAACACCAGTTTTTTCGGGAACGACGGGAGTCAAGGTTTCCTCCACTTCCTGCTCAGCAAGGTAAGCGGTTCACTCCCGTCGATTATAAAAACGCTGATGGGTTCTTTGCCGTCATCGTCAGTGAACGCCTCGCCACCTTCACAGAGCTCAAAACCTCAATAGATTTAGAAGAAGCAATGGACCTATGGGAAATTGCCATTACTAACCGTTATAACGAAGCCCTTGCGGCTTCAAAGGATCGCTAATGTCATTAATGGATACCTTTGTGCAGGTCTTTGAGTTTGATACAAGGCAAGCGAATGAGGCATTTAAAAAAGTGCAACGTTCGACCGATGACATTATTGATGCCATGAAACAAACTCAACAGGCAGCGGAGCAAAGTTCACTGACCATTGGGAGTGTCATGGCTGAACTTTGGCGATCACTACAAAGCCTATCAACCGACCATAAAATCCATTTCACAACCAATGCCAATGACGTCAGCGCTGAAATAAGTCAAATTATGGTTCGGTTGGATGCGGTGGGGTCATCATTAAGCGCCCTTGATGCGCTGCGTCAAAATACAGAAACCGCGTGGTCATCCGCTGGGGAGGCATTAGGGCGTTGGGGGCAATCGCTACAGACTGAAATCGCCCAACTTAAAAATGACCTTGGTACCTTATCCGTGGGTGACCAAAAAACGGCATTAGAACAAGTAAAAAACGCAGTCAGTGAGTTTATTCATGAGCTGCAAAAAATTCCGCTAACCACAGCCGATGGTGCCACAGAAGTTGAACGTGTGATGGCGCATTTGCACGAATCGGTACAGGGCTTATCCGTTGAGCATGCTATTGGTTTTGTAGTTAATGCGAGCGAAGCCATTGCACAAACTGATGCTATCAAAACACGGTTAGATACGGTTACGAATTCGATGGCTAACCTCGATACACAAAGAGCAATCTCTGATGAAGGTATGCGATCAACGAGTATTGTTCTCAGTGACGTAGAGGCTCATTACCAGGCATTGCAACAAGAGTTGACTCTGCTGAATCAAGGTGTCACAGACCTGGCTAATACCGAGCATCAAGGCATCACAGCTAAACGGCTCTCAAACGCGATTATTCAAGCATTGCAAGGTAATTACACGGAGTTGATTCACCTTGTGGATACGATGAAGGTGAAGGGAATCGAAGCGGCTAACAGCGAAATTAATGCTCAAAGAAATGTGCAACAAAACATTGATAGCACGCAAAGCAAATATCAGCGGTTGGGTAATACGGTCATGTCTTTTGTTAAAAAGGCATTTGCTGCGGAGAAGTTACTGGCGGGGGCGAAAGCCTTAGTGGAAGCCTCTATCACACGTTCGGCTGAAATAGAATCTCTCGATAATCTAGGCAAAAAAATCAATGTAGCGGCAGTCGATGTGGATGCTTTCGCTGGTTCAATGGCCGAACTTGGTGGCTCGCGTGATGCAGCTCAAGCCGATTTATCTGCGATGGCAAAATCGTTTGGATTTGCTAAAAACTCCATGGAAAAGGTGTTACAAACCGCGGATAAAGTGCAGGGCATGAAGTTTGATAAAGCGAAAGCGACGCTCTCTGCCTTGGGTGTCACGGACGATAAAACCGTTGAACTCATGATGAAAGGGCGTAAAGAGCTTGAGCACATGATGGAGGCTCAAAAAGAATACTCCGGTATCAACAAAGATAGTATTGAGCAATCTATTAGGTTTAACAAAGCGATGCGAGGCTTTCAGCAATCGTCAGATATGCTGAAAAATAGCTTACTCGAAATGGTGATCCCGATTTTAGCCAAAGGGGTAGAGTGGATTAATCGGTTTGTCAGCTTCTGCAAAGAAAATCAAACATTCATCGTGGGTTTTTTTATTGCGATGGGCGCTGCTATTACAGCTTTTTATTTGCCTGCGATGTTATCGGCAGCAGCAACGACTTTGGCGTTTGCATGGCCTATTTTAGCGTTAATTGCCGTTATTGCCTTATTGGCAACAGCGTTCGCATTAGTTTATGACGATATCATGAACTTTATTGATGGCAACGATTCGATGATTGGTCGCTTGCTGGATAAATATCCCGCCTTAAAAATTGTCATTATGGCGTTATGGGAAGCGTTTAAAGCGCTTTTTGAATACCTCAAAGTTGCCGCCAAATTTGTGGCTGACATTGTTATTGATGCGTATAACCTCATGAATGATGCCATGGATGAGTTCATCGGTTGGCTGGTGGCAAGTATTCAAGACGTTATCAATTGGGGGAAAGGGTTTGAAGGTATCTTTAATACGGTTTCTGATACCGTTGTGGGTATTTTCAAATGGCTTTGGAACCAAATTAAACAGTATTTAGGCTGGATTAATGACGGGTTGGATGCGATCAAAAATGGCTGGAAGACGGTTAAAGGTTGGTTTGGTTTTGATGATGATGCCGAAATAACGCAGACCGTTGAGCGCAAAGTGTCAGTGAATGGCACGATTGAATCTCAAATACCGGAGACCCCTAAACTTTCCGAGGATGATACGGCTTTTCTAGTCACAGGTCTGAGTCAGCACATTAACGGCATGTCAGCGAATACGATGAATTCGATGACCAGCCAGGCGATCAGTAATCAATCTAACATGACTAATGAAACTAACGTGTCTATTGGTGAGATTAAAGTGGAAACCCAAGCGACAGATGCTCAAGGTCTCGCAGCCGTCATGAAAGAGGCATTAACTCCCCACTTACAAGATTTAGGGCAGCAAAACAATACAGGGCTGAGTAAATGATCACAGAAATTAAAATTTTCAACATTGATGACTTCACGGTGCTATTTGAGACGGCTAGCCCCATCCAAATTAATGTACGCGATGAACACAAAGCCACGCAGTTTACTGTTGAGTCTGGGGAAACGCGTAGCGATCACGTTGTGGTACAGCCAGTTGAAATTAGCATGAGTTTGATTTTAGTCGGTGAATTGAAAAATGCCTTTGAAATGATGCAACAAGCCTATGATCAACATCAATTGGTTGGCATACAAACGCGAGTCAAAACGTATCAACCACTCTTGTTAGTGAGTTTTGATCACGATGAAAGTCCTGACATGACAGACGCGATCAAACTCTCATTGCGGTTTACAGAGTGGCGCAATATAGAGCCTGAATACGGGGCTCTGCCGCCCAGAAAAGTGGCTAAAAAAGCGCAGTCGAGCACCGTTAATTGCGGCAAGGTACAAACATCGACAATCCCTAAAAAAAAGAAAAAGTCTGTTATCGTCAAAGTCGTAGATGGTTCATTTAATGCAGAGGAGTGAGCATGCAAGAAATTCCATTAAGTGCGATACCCAATCAACGGATCAGAGTGACACTTGATGGCGATGATTGGGAATTTACGCTGAAGGCAGCGCGTGATGTGATGTGCTGTGATATCAAGTGTAATGATAGGGTTTTGTTACAAGGCTTGCGAGCGATGCCAAACCAATCCTTGATCCCCTACCGGTATTTATCAAGTAAGAGCAATTTTGCGTTTATCACGAATAATGATGTATTACCTTGGTGGGAGCAATTTAATCAATCTCAATATCTGGTGTGGTGGAGGGAGGATGATTGATTTACGCCGTATTCGATTAGGCATTGAAGTCAATGGTCGATTGCAATGGTATGAGGGGCTACGTGTTCGTGCAAGTGGCACCAAGTACGCTAACCCTTTACAGAATGAATGTACTGTCAATATCGATGGCCTCAATTCTGCAACACGTAATATGTTGTTGACCGAAACTAGCCCTTATACCAAAGCGAAGAAGCCACATCGATTAATTGTTGAAGCGGGTCGTGCCAGTACTGGTGTGTTTCGGATTTATGTAGGCGATATTGTCAGTGCCGAAATTGCCTCGCCACCTGATGTCACACTCACATTAAAGGCCAAAACTAACAATGCAACGGCACGTGACATTGTTTCTTCATCGGGTAGCGCGATGAGCAAAATGAGTGAGTTAGCTAAAAATATTGCACAGGATTGTGGGGTGAGATTGGACTTTCAAGCGACCGATAAAAATATTGCTAACTGGTATTTTTGTGGGTCGGCACTCAAACAAGTGGAGCGATTGCAAGATGCCGGTAATGTGAAAGCATTTATTGATGATGACACCTTGTATGTGAAAGACCGCGACAAAGCTTTAAACGGCCGTTTACGTATTCTCAATCAAAAGTCGGGCATGGTGGGTATTCCGAAAGCGACTGAAAAAGGTGTTGACGTCACTTATTTAATTGATGGTGAATCGTCATTAGGTGGCATGTTACGCCTGGAAAGCAAGTTTAATTCTGCGCTAAACGGTGACTATATTATTGAGCAATTAAAGTTCGACATTGCCTCTCACGACGACTCATTTTTTTACCAAGCGTCCTGCAAACGAGTGTAAACCATGAACCAACCTAATAATGATATTGCTAGCGAAGGCAGCTTGGCAGGGCAATTTATGGCTGCGTTTCGTAGTCTATTGATGAATATTGATGACATGCTTCCCGCCACAGTGGTGAGTTATGACGATAAAACTAACCGCGCTGTTATCAAACCATTAGTCATGATGGTGTCGACTGAAGGACAAAAGATTGCTCGTGCAGCCGTTCCTAATATCCCCGTGTTTCGCTTTGGTGGCGGCGGTTTTTTTATTCGTATGCCGATTAAGGAGGGGGATTTTGGCTGGCTCAAAGCCAATGACCGCGATATTAGCTTAATCTTTCAGCGAGGAGGGTTGGAAGATGAACCGAATACGGCTCGCTTACATACCTTCAGTGATGCGATGTTCTACCCCGATACGCTTAAAGGTTGGCTGATTGATGGTAAAAATACGGATGCATTGGTTATTCAATCTATGGATGGCTCGGTGTGTTTAGCACTGCATGAGGGAAAAGTGGTGTTAGATTCCCCCATTCTTGAGGTCAATGTTCCTGAAACGACATTTAATGGCAACGTGACGATTAATGGTAACCAGCAAACCCATGGTAATAGTGAGTCAAGTGGTGGCACGTTGAAACATAATGGTAAAGATATCGGTTCAACGCATAAACATAGCGGCATTCAAAGTGGTAATAGCAATACAGGAGCGCCCATATGATGACCTTTGATGTCAATAAAAACAATGATATTCATTTGGGAAATAGCGGCAATTTAGCTATCGCCAATGGTGAACGATCATTGAAAAATCGCTGTGAACACTATGTCAAAGCGATACGCGGTGAAATGCTGCATAAGCTGGATAGGGGGATTCCTTATTGGAAAACGACATTTGGACGCCAGGCTGATATTCCGCTCTTTGAATCCGCGTTTCGGGATCGTATGCGTGAACTCAATGATGTGATATCGGTCCTGTCTTTTTCGGCTTCATTGGCGGATAACACACTGAAATATACCGCTGTGATCCAAACGATTTATGGGGAGATAACACTCAATGGCTGATTATCAATTCATTACATCGCAAGGCGTTATTATTCCTGATACCAGCACCTTACGTGATGATGTTGAAAGCGAATTTAAAAGTGTGTTTGGCCAGGATCTGGATGTTTCGCCAGAAACACCACAGGGCGCACTGATCACCATGGAAGTTGAAAATCGGGATGCGATTGTGCGAAATAATGCCGAACTGGCTAACCAAATTAACCCTGATTTAGCCGGCGGTATTTTCCTTGATGCAATATGGGCGTTAATGGGTGGACAGCGTTTTGATGCGACACATTCTTTTTTATCTCAGGTGCAATTCACCGGTATTGCCGACACCATTATCCCGAAAGGTTCACAAGCTGCCTCGCTCAATGGTGATTTATTCGAAACCACTAAGACTTTAATTATCGGTCAAGATGGTTCCGTGACGGGGGATATGCGGTCCATTGAAACAGGGGCAATTGAATGCGGAGTGGGGCAACTCAATAAAGTGGCCAGTTCGGTATTAGGCTGGGAAACCGTTCATAACCCGAGTACCGCAGTATTGGGGCGTAATGCGGAAACCGATCTACAATCAAGGCGACGACGTAAGCAGACGTTAGCGAAAAACACCGTCAGTGTGGGGGAGGCGATCACTTCCGCACTTTACGCATTAGAAGGTGTGCGTTCGTTGGCGTATCGAGAAAATTACACTGACCAACCGATGGTTTTTGACGGTATCACTTTAGTTCCTCATAGCATTTATGTGTGTGTTGAAGGGGGCGATAAAGAGGCGATTGCCCGTTCATTGTTACGCACAAAGACACTGGGTGCCGCTTTTAACGGTAGTGAAAAAGTTGAAGTATTGGAAGCTATCAGCGGTCAAACTTACCCAGTTAAATTCGATAGAGCCAAAGAAATTGTGCTGTTTTGCCGAGTAACGGTAAAAAAAGCGACGGTGGATGCACAAACAATTATCCCCGCCGCGGTTGAGGCGTGGGCAAATGGTGATATCGATGGTGAGGGGGGGTTAGTGGTTGGGCGAGATGTTTCTCCATTTGAAATTTCGGCAGGGATTAATGCTGTAGAACCTCGATTATTTATTACAGGTGTTGCACTTTCGAACGATGGTAAAACTTGGTCATCCAATAACTACGAAATCAAAATGAATGAGGTGGCAAGGCTCAAACGTAGTGCAGTACAAGTGGTGATCACATGATAAAAATCCAATCCTTCGATTTTCATTCTGATTTATTAAAAGCCATTCTTTGGCAATATGAGGATGCTGAGAATCTCAAGGCGTTAGCCAAATACAAAGCGGACTACTTTGATCAATCCACGATACAGTTTTGGCGTGATTGGTACCGTGATGTGTTTAATATCGATACAGCAAATGAGTTCGGGCTTAACATCTGGGCGCGTATTCTTGATGTGCCATTGGGGATTGATGTTCCGCCCAGTGATAAAACCAAAATTGGCTTTGGTTTTGGCAAAAAGAAAGCCAATTTTAACGCTAACTTTCGGCGTAATGCCGATTACACCTTATCACTGACCGTCGACCAAAAACGCCTCATTGTGCGTATGCGCTATTTTAACCTTACGCAAAGCCCAACGGTGACCAATATTAACGAATTTCTTAAACGATTCTTTTGGCAAGCAGATAGCAAAGTGTTTGTGCTTGATCCGCTGGATATGACCTATCTGTATTACGTGTTTAATTTCAATCCTGACGAACATTTACGAGTACTTCTTGAAAACTTTGATCTTATGCCACGCCCATCGGGAGTTGGTGTCAAATATCGTATCGTGACGAAGAAAGCTTTCGGCCACGGCCAACATCGTAAAAACTTTCTAAGCAGTAATTTCGGAGCCTAAAACCCATGACAAAAATATTTAAAATCCCCTTTGCAACACAAGGGGATCGTAATGCTATTCCTGATGCAGTGCAGGGGGATGGTTCAGTTTCTTACACTCAAGGTTACAGCTATGACTATGAGCGTGATCAACAAACTGACCCTGCTGCTAAGGATATTGAACGTGAAAAAATGAATGCGTTGTTTCACGATATCACGGGAGCGATTGGTGAATTGCAAAGTTATGGCATTCCCCTATGGGCAGTGGAGGGGAAGCCCTACCCAATTCGTAGTGTTGTTTATCATAAAAATAAAACATGGCAATCCAAGATTGAGAATAACAATGTTGAACCTGCCGCAGGGGCTGCATGGCAAGAGCTGAAAGCGGATTTAACGGCGGGAGATATTCAGGTTTATAACAAAACCGAATCGGACAAGCGGTTCCAACCATTAGGCAACTATCAAACCGCCGGCTACAGCTATTCGAAGGCAGAGTCAGATACGCATTTCCAACCGAAAGGAAACTACGCCCCAGCGGGTAACTATGCCGTCAAAGGCGAAAGCTACACGAAAGCAGAAGGGGATACACGATACCAGCCAAAAGGCAGTTATCAGCCCTCGGGGGATTATGCCTTAAAAGGAAGCAGTTACACGAAAAGCGAATCCGATGGCAAATATCAACCAAAGGGCAGTTATCAAGCGGCAGGCTACAGTTATTCAAAAGCAGAATCTGATACTAAGTATCAACCCAAAGGCAATTATGCCCCAGCGGGAGATTATGCGACAAATACGGCGCTAAAAAATGGGCTAGATGGGAAGTTTGATAAGACTGGGGGTGTAGTAAAGGGAGGATCTAGTGTCTTAACGCTACAAAATGAAAAAGATGAAGACTCTCTCTATATAAGATTCTCAAGAAAAGACGGTACCTCTCGTGGGTTTGTTGGAGCTGCCGATGCGGGAAACTCTATATCATTAATGAATACTGCGACAAACATGTCCTTAGTTTTAACGTCAACGGGCCAACTTAATTATGGCGGGAAAGCTCTAATGCAAGTTGGTGATTATGGGGTTGGTACAGTAGGAAAGATATATTTAGACGCCAATGACATTCCCCTTGAGAGCGGTTTTTATGCAGGGGGAGGAGGAAATACAACGTCTGGTAATAATTTTCACAGCTACTCTCCGTTAATTCATGCATGTAGATCTGGCGGCCCAAATGGTTCTGGAATGACATTGCAAATTCAAGGCAACACAACAAATTTGCTCGCGTACAGGCAAAGAAACGATACCTCGTGGAGTCGTTGGTTTGAAATTTACTCAACCGCAAACACAACCAAAGACAGAAATGGTAATTTAAAAGTTTCTGGCTCTTCAGATGCATTGAGTGATTACCCAGTGGGAGCACCTATTCCTTGGCCTCAATCTACCGCCCCAACTGGTTATTTAATTTGTAATGGCCAAACATTCAATAAAACAACCTATCCGCTTTTAGCCAGTGCATACCCATCTGGTAAGTTACCAGATCTACGGGGAGAGTTTATCCGTGGTCTTGATGCGGGTCGTGGAATTGATGTGAATAGAACTGTTTTATCATCTCAGCGTTGTGCAACAGAACATCACAAACATATTTCAGGATGGGGAGAAGCCAGTAATGTGAATGCAACTTTTGGTAAGACTGTTAAAAGTGGATACGCAGGTTCAGGTGATAGTGATCATGACAATTATTTATTTTATACAAATGATGGTTCAGAGTTCCAAGGTAGTAATCCAAACCCCACAGGAATTATGGCAAATGAAACTCGTCCCCGCAACATTGCATTTTTATATATCGTGAGAGCAGCATAATGAACAAATATAATTTAGAGATTACTCAAGGCAAAATCGGACAAGATGGTTATGTATCAACAACGGGTTGGTTAAAAAGCTATTACATTAATGAAGCAACGCGTGAATACATCGGTGCGACTATGGAGCATGTGACCATTGGTGGCGGCTTACCAGCGGGTGCATATTTAGATGCCCCACAACTGCTGGAAAAACAAGATATCGCTATTATTCGTAGTGATGATGAACAATCGTGGCTTTATGTGGCAGATTATCGAGGAAAAACAGCCTACAACACAGAAACACGCCAGCCGATAGAAATTGATTTTATCGGTGATTTGCCCGATACATTCACTCTTTTAGAGCCAAAAAGCGAATTTGATAAATGGAACGGTAAAAAATGGGTTACTGACACGGAAGCGCAAAAAGCCGCATTAATCGAACAGGCTGAACAGGAAAAATCACAACGACTGAATGAAGCAAATAACACGCTGACTTATTTGCAAGACTCCGCCGATACAGGATTAGCAACCGATGAAGAAACCATGCAATTAACGGAGTGGAAAAAATACCGCGTTTTGTTAAATCGTGTTGACACATCAACAGCGCCAGATATTGAGTGGCCAGAAAAACCTTAACTCCTACCAAAACAAAGCCGCAGATATAAACTGCGGCTTCTCATCACATCAAGTATTTTTAATAGGTTCAGGATAACCATCATCTGTTTTAGCGTCGTTGATAGTGAGTGATTGTGACGAACCTATCGCGATATGTAAGCTTAATAGCGCGAATTACTCACCGATTCTTTGCATTATCTGTTCTTGTCGTGTATTACCCGTTTTATCGATTAGCTTGTGCTTGTGCTTTTTATCATAAAAGAGGGAGTATTTTGGGAAGGTCTAATAGCGTAGTGATTATACCCATCCAATTAAGATCAATATAGTTTGTTTTATGCAGTAGAATAATTGACGTTTTAATTCAGAAATATATTGAAAGTTTTATATAGATGAATAAACACAATAAAGTGTTGATGTGAATTTGAACAGGGTTAAAGAATTAAGGATTGAAAACAATCCTTAATTCTAGTGTGCGAGCGCTTTATTTTATTTAACGATAACTACACTAAATGATTCCCAATTTTTTGATTTTTCGTATTGGTAGTAGTAATACAAAACACCATTAATAACAAAGAATGAGGCGGTTCTAATTTGCATTCCAGTCGCGTTAAAGGTGAAATCATAGACATTTTCAAGGCTACCATTATCCTGAACTAAATAGAATTGAATCGTTTTCTCTTCTAAGTTATAACCGTAAATATATTGCTTGTTCAGCGTTAAGTCTTGGACATATTGAAGGTTGCTGAGATAACTGTTTAATTTACCTTTATGGACAGGTGCGCTTGTATCAATAATTCCTTTATCATTTACACTATAAATAAAATACGCTTTTTCTTGAGGCGTATGACCTAAGAAGAAGACTTTTTTAGCAGCAGAATATACAAGCGTTGTCGGATAAAATTGTTCAAATATACCGGCTTGGATACCTGATTGAATAAGTGCCATATCATATCCTTTATTTATTAGTTGAGTTAAATATTTCTTAAGCACATTTATAGTATGAAAATAAAAGAAAATTAAAAATAATGATTATTATTAGCTTGTTTTAGCATTTGAAATTAATAAGCAAATAATGAGTTGAATTAAATATTCACAACTCAGAAAGATTGTGATAATAATAAGAAAAAAATCACAAAGGTCTTAATTATGTTTGAAAGTTTTGGTGTTTTAAATTTTTGGACTTACATGGCAGGGCTGATCCTAATCATCATTGTTCCGGGGCCAAACTCTTTATATGTTTTAAAATCAAGCACTTCACATGGTACTCGTGCTGGGTATCGTGCAGCGTTAGGTGTGTTCACGGGCGATGCGATATTGATCTTCCTTTCATTCATTGGTGTTGCCTCTGTCATAAAAGCCTCCCCCACGCTGTTTATGATCGTGCGTTATTTGGGGGCTGCTTACCTATTATACTTAGGGAGTAAAATTCTTTTTGTTACTTTTAAACAGAAAAAATTACCCAATACTGGTGATGATTCGGTCGTGGTCAAATCAGAAAAAATCTTCACGAGAGCGCTGATCCTCAGTTTAACCAACCCAAAAGCCATTCTCTTTTATATTTCCTTTTTTATTCAGTTTATTGACTTTAGTTATGCACAAGCATGGGTACCTTACCTTGTGCTAGCGTCAATCCTTGAATTTGTTAGCTTTCTCTACCTAAGTTTATTAATTTTTAGTGGCTACCTCATTGCGCGTTTTTTACGTGAAAAACAAGTGTTAGCTAAATTAGGAAATTGTGCAGTAGGCAGCTTTTTTATGGGATTTGCAGCGAAACTGGCAATTTTCAGTAACTAATCATAATCTTTTTGAATAAAGTTTCATTGAATCAATGGATTGTAATTATTATCTTTGACGTTGCTGTTGCGCTAATAATAACGGCAACGTTCAGGTATTTTTTAACTCACCTAGGTATCTACATGATTCATCATCTGCATGCAAGCCAAGCTATTTGGGGTATAATCTATCAAAATAGACAGTGAAGAGGTTGGTGTGACGCAAGTAGAGATTGATGAGTACTGGATGAATCGCGCTTTAGAATTGGCGAAAAATGCCCAAGATGCAGGTGAAATACCTGTAGGTGCACTATTAGTTAAGGATAACCAATTAGTTGCATCTGGATGGAACCGTTCAATTGAAAGTCATGACCCTACAGCTCACGCTGAAATTATCGCCTTACAGCAAGGTGGGAAGGCACTTAATAATTATCGACTATTAGACACCACGCTGTATGTGACTTTAGAACCGTGCATTATGTGTGCAGGTGCATTAGTGCATAGTCGAATAGGGCGCTTAGTTTATGGTGCCAAAGATTTTAAAACAGGGGCTTGTGGTTCATTTATTAATCTATTAGAACGCCCAGGATTAAATCATTATATTGATGTAACGGGTGGGGTACTCGAAGAAACCTGCTCTACGATGTTAAGTGCTTTTTTTAAAATGCGCAGAGCACAAAAGAAAGAACAAAAAAGAATGCTAAGTCAAATTCAATGTGAGTGTGTTGAAAATCGAAACAGCAAAAATGCCTGAATAAACGAAAGCGATATCTAACAACACATTCCTTATCGACCAATCAGATAATCATTGATTAATTCGTTACAGTATCTTCTTTATCCTGCTCGCTTTTTTCTGGGTTGATGGAGAGGAGATATTGTCCTAAAGAGGGCTGGCCATTTGCAGGTGAAATGGCTGGCAGTTTGTATGCATTGTGGGGGGATTGTTTCTGTTTTAGGCTGACTTTCTCTTTCACATCACTTTGCGTGGTAGACGGCGGCACGTTATCGACGATGGTTTCCGGATCCCCTGACGTCTCAGTGCTTTCAGTTTTGTCATTGGGGCTGTGAGGGGAGACAAGCGGTGGAAATAAAATCAATGATTTTTCGGCAATAGCCAATGCACGTTGCTTCTTATCTTGATTTTGTAAATAGCCGACTAAGCTTTGATGGTAGCGACGAATGTTTTCAACATAGCGATAGGCTTCATGCCCTCGCGCATAACCATAGTTAAGCTGTGAATAATACTTTTTTTGAGTTAACAGAGGGAGTCTCGATTTTACATCTAACCAGCGGTCTGGGTCTCCACCTTGTAATTCAGTTAGTTTTCTGACATCTTGCATATGGCCATACCCCATATTATAGGCGGCCAGTGCAAACCAAATTCTATCATCATCGGCGATAGAAACTGGAAGGCGTTGCATTAAATATTCCAAATATGCAGCTCCGCCTTTAATACTCTCTTCAGGATCTAATCTATCTGCAACGCCCATTGTTTCGGCGGTTGGTTTGGTGAGCATCATGAGCCCACGAACCCCTGTTGGTGATGTCGCCAACGGATCCCAATGCGATTCTTGCCACGCAATAGCCGCTAATAGTTTCCAATCAAGCGCCGTAGCATATTTTTCAAACAGTGGTTGATAAGTAGGAAGTTTTTTATTGATAGCATTGATAAATGACATGGTATCAAAGTAGTCAAATGAACCGACATGGCTAAAATATTTTTCATCGAGCCTTGCGAGCAAATCGGATTCATTGCTGGCATTAAAAAAATCAAGTAGAGCAGCGTTCAAGCTATCATCATTAAGGCGTTTCATATACCAAGTGATGGCATGGTCATCGACTAAATCGAATCCGACCGCAATTTCAGGATGAATACGTTGTTGTAATGCAACAGAAATAGAGTCTTCTAGCGTATAGTCAATCAGCCCTTCCGCCACCATCTCTAATAGCTGGCTAGTTGTGTATTCGGTTGTTTCTTCCCAAACCAACTCAGGATGTTTTTCAGCCGCCATTTTGAGGGTACTAGCATGAGCAGAACCTGCCATCACGACGAGCTTACCGTTAATATCCTCAAAACTTTTAGGGCGTGTAGAGCCTTTTCGGTAAACCAGTTGCTGTGTGACATTGAGATAGCTAGGCCCTGTTTTCATTTTTTTCAGCCTATCTTTATTATAGAGCAATCCAGCAACACCAATATCTGCATTGCCATTCTCAATATCATCGAAAATTAGCTCAACGGTTGGTCGCAGGGTGATGTTCAATTTAACGCCGAGATAGTCGGCAAAGCTTTGAACAAGCTCATAATCAAAACCATGCAAGTTTGCTTCGTCATCTTGATAGATCAACGGAGAACTAATTGCACTCACTCGTAGCTCACCGCGAGAGATGATTTGGTTGAGCTGATTGTCTTGCGTATTGGGCCAACGGAGATTAAGTCCAATAATCATGGCCGCTAAAAGCGCAACAATCACAATGATTAAATAGTTAACCTTTATGTTATTCAAGAAAATATCTCATATGTATACCCTCTGAACTTTTCATTGCTTTATCAATTGAGCAAATTAAGTTGCCATCCGAATATTTCATTATAGTGGCGCTAAGAAACTTTGCTGCCTACTTGTGGCTCGGAAAACCATGAGGGGTTTTATGCCGGTGTTGTTGTAAAAAAATAATTATAAGTAATGGTTATATTTCCAGTGTTTGGACATTTTGCTCAACAATTATGATCCGTGCAACCAATATTGTGCTATTTCATTCCTAATAATTTTTAACGGTTTGCTTTATTTTTAGTCACGCAAACGGTTTCGTATTGATTCGCATTGCTCTATAATGTCTCCCAGTTCCCCTGCTTTTATGATCAGGGCTGGCGTTTAAATGAGAGAAATTATGACTATGGAAATTTTGCGTGGTTCACCTGCTCTATCAGCATTTCGTATTACTCGCCTTTTGGCGTTGTTTGCTGAAAAACAGCTTCCTGTTACGGATATTTATGCTGAATATATGCACTTCGCTGAACTATCAGCACCTTTGAGTGATAGCGAGCAAGGCAAATTGCGTAGTTTGCTAAAATATGGACCTTCTCTCGCGGAGCATGAGCCATTTGGCACACTGATATTAGTGACCCCACGCCCTGGTACCATTTCTCCTTGGTCATCCAAAGCGACTGACATTGCACATAATTGTGGTTTACCTCAAGTCGAAAGAATTGAACGTGGTCTCGCTTATTATGTGCAGGCGGATGCTTTATCACAGGCACAATGGCAAGCCATTGCGGCACTGCTTCATGACCGCATGATGGAAACGGTTTTTAGCGACTTTGAGCAGGCTCAAGCGCTTTTTGTTCATCATCAACCACAGCCAATGAAAGTTATCGATATCATTCGCTTAGGGCGTTCAGCACTTGAAAAAGCGAATATCGAAATGGGGTTAGCGCTGGCTGATGATGAAATCGACTATTTGTTTGATGCATTTACAGGATTAAAACGTAACCCAACAGATGTTGAGTTATATATGTTTGCACAAGCAAACTCAGAACACTGCCGCCATAAAATTTTTAATGCTGACTGGATCATTGATGGTGAAAAACAGCCGAAATCGCTGTTTAAAATGATTAAAAACACCTTCGAGACAACACCTGATTATGTTTTATCGGCTTATAAAGATAATGCCGCAGTGATGGAAGGTTCTTCTGTCGGGCGTTTCTTCCCTGAACCAGAAGGTCGCACTTATCGTTATCATCAAGAAGATGCTCATATTTTGATGAAAGTGGAAACGCATAACCACCCAACAGCAATTTCACCGTGGCCAGGTGCTGCAACAGGCTCTGGTGGTGAAATTCGTGATGAAGGTGCAACAGGCCGTGGGGCAAAACCAAAAGCAGGGTTAGTGGGTTTCTCCGTGTCTAACCTCCGTATCCCGGGATTTGAGCAGCCTTGGGAAGAAGATTTCGGTAAACCAGAACGCATTGTTACTGCACTCGATATTATGCTTGAAGGGCCTCTAGGGGGGGCCGCATTTAATAATGAATTTGGCCGCCCAGCGCTTTTAGGTTATTTCCGTACCTATGAAGAAAAGGTCAATAGCCACAACGGTGAAGAGCTACGAGGCTACCATAAACCGATTATGCTAGCGGGGGGGATTGGTAATATTCGCGCTGATCATGTCCAAAAAGGGGAGATCCCAGTTGGTGCAAAACTGATTGTTCTTGGTGGCCCATCAATGAACATTGGGCTTGGCGGTGGTGCTGCCTCTTCAATGGCCTCGGGTCAATCCGATGCGGATCTGGATTTTGCGTCAGTACAGCGTGATAACCCTGAAATGGAGCGTCGCTGCCAAGAAGTGATCGATAATTGCTGGCAGTTAGGTGATAACAACCCAATTCTCTTTATTCATGACGTTGGTGCGGGTGGTTTATCTAATGCAATGCCTGAACTCGTGAGTGATGGTGGCCGAGGTGGTTGTTTTGAATTACGCAAAATTCTTAATGATGAACCGGGCATGAGTCCATTAGAAGTCTGGTGTAATGAATCACAAGAACGTTATGTATTAGCGGTAGCCCCTGAACAAATGCCCCTATTTACCGCCATTTGTGAACGTGAGCGTGCTCCTTTTGCTGTGATTGGTGAAGCCACTGAGCAGCGTGAGCTCGTGTTGAAAGATGAGCATTTTAATAATCAGCCTATCGATATGCCTCTGGATGTGCTACTCGGTAAAACCCCTAAAATGCTGCGAAATGTCGACACATTAAAAGCACAACCCGATGCGCTAGATAGAACATCGATTAATTTAAATGAAGCGGTTAAGCGCGTTTTACACCTGCCTGCTGTGGCAGAAAAGACCTTTTTAATCACCATTGGTGACCGTAGCGTAACGGGAATGGTTGCGCGTGACCAAATGGTTGGGCCATGGCAGATCCCTGTCGCCGATTGTGCCGTGACGACTGCTAGCCTAGATAGTTATTATGGCGAAGCGATGTCTATTGGTGAGAGAACACCTATTGCATTACTGGATTTTGCCGCTTCTGCTCGCATGGCGGTTGGTGAAGCGTTAACGAATATCGCTTGTGCGTATGTGCAAGACCTTAAACGTGTGAAACTGTCTGCTAACTGGATGTCGGCAGCCGGTCACCCTGGTGAAGATGCAGGTTTATATCAAGCGGTTAAGGCGGTTGGTGAAGAATTATGTCCTGCTCTGGGATTAACGATTCCAGTAGGTAAAGACTCAATGTCAATGAAAACACGCTGGCACGAAAATGGGGCAGAGCGTGAGATGACTTCACCATTGTCATTGATTATTAGTGCATTTGGTCGCGTTGAAGATGTGCGTTTGACCGTGACCCCAGAATTAAAACAACAGCCTGATTCTGCATTGATGCTGATTGACCTTGGGCAAGGACATAATGCTCTAGGTGGTTCTGCACTTGCTCAAGTTTATCGCCAGTTGGGCAATAAAGCGCCCGATGTTCGTGATCCTAAACTACTGTCAGGCTTCTTTACGGCTATCCAAAGCTTATTATCAGAGCAAAAGCTATTAGCTTATCACGACCGTTCTGATGGTGGTTTGTTTGTCACATTAGCGGAAATGGCCTTTGCTGGTCACTGCGGTATTAACGTGGATATCAGTGAATTTGATGAGGATATTTTAGCCGCATTGTTTAATGAAGAGTTAGGTGCGGTGATCCAAATTAAACAACAAGATAGACCGTATGTTGAAGCTTGCTTTGCGGATGCTGGCTTGGGTGAGTGCCTACATTATTTAGGCACAGTAACGCAAGAGGATGCGTTAGTGATTAATAGCCGTGACACGGTAGTTTATCATGAATCACGTAGTACATTACGCGAATGGTGGGCGGAAACGACATGGCAGATGCAACGCTTACGTGATAACGAAGATTGCGCCGATGAGGAACATAAGGCTAAGTTAGACTCTCAAGACCCAGGTTTGAATACGCACCTGACCTTTGACATTGCTGATGACATTGCCGCGCCTTACATTATGTCTGGTGTTCGTCCTAAAGTTGCTGTTTTACGTGAGCAAGGGGTGAACTCTCATGTTGAAATGGCAGCGGCATTTGACCGTGCTGGTTTTGATGCTGTCGATGTGCATATGAGTGATTTGTTAGCGGGCAATCTATCATTAGCAGGTTTCCAAACACTGGTTGCATGCGGTGGTTTTTCATACGGTGATGTATTAGGTGCTGGAGAGGGCTGGGCGAAGTCGATTCTGTTTAACCCTCAAGTACGTGACGAATTTACCGCTTTCTTTGAGCGCCAAGATACCTTATCTCTCGGTGTGTGTAATGGATGCCAAATGATGTCTAACCTGTATGAGTTAATTCCAGGGGCAGAGTTCTGGCCACGGTTTGTTCGCAATCGTTCTGAGCGTTTTGAAGCTCGCTTTAGTTTAGTTGAAGTGGCGAAGAGCCCATCATTATTGCTGCAAGATATGGTTGGCTCACGTATGCCTATCGCGGTCTCTCATGGTGAAGGGTTCGTTGAAGCAAGACAGCCTACTCATATTCAGCAACTGGAAAACAAGGGATTAGTCGCGTTACGTTTTGTGAATAACTACGGGCAAGTGACTGAGCAATATCCGGCGAACCCAAATGGCTCTGTAAATGGGATCACGTCTGTAACCTCAATGGATGGCCGAGCGACGATTATGATGCCTCATCCGGAGCGTGTATTCCGTACTGTGAGTCATTCGTGGCATCCTGATAATTGGGGTGAAGATGGCCCATGGATGCGTATTTTCCGTAATGCACGTAAACAATTAGGTTAACTCGATTAAATATAAAGTGGATAGCCCCGTCTGACGGGGCTATGAGGTTGTTGACAAAGCGGGATAAAAGCGTGGTTTTTCCCGCTTTGTGTTATCAGTCGAAAATCAATAAATTGATTTTCCTCGTTTATTTTCAAAACCGATTCGACTTGCCGCCAAATATAATAGGTTTAGCGGCAGTCTGATAGCCCCGTCTGATGGGGCTATTTTTTTGTTTGCCGCGAATTAGATTGGAACAGTTTCAATGATGCTGATATGACTGTTTGTTGGGATGATTTGGGTGATCCTTAGACCCGCTTGCGAAAATAATTCCATAAATTCGTTTTTTGTCCGTTCGTTACTGTCATGAATCACACTCAAACATATAAGTTCTAACTCTTTTCCAAAATGAGGCGCATTATCTTCAGGGATAACAGCATCCATGATCAGTAATTTTGAGGTGGGCTTCATTGCGTTGCGAATAGTTTTAAATATCTCAACAAGTTTATCATCGGGCCAATCATGAGTGATGTATTTCAACAAATAGATATCGGCCTCTGGACACTGCTCAAAAAAAGAACCCGATTGCAATTTCCAGCGAGTATTATCGTTTAATTTGGACAAAATATTTTTTTCAAGCACATGCTTTTTATCAAATAAAATCCCTTTCAATGAGGGATTACGGGCTAATACTTCAAGAAGTAGGTTGCCTAAGCCGCCGGCAATATCGGCAACAATAATATTTTGGGGAAAGGTATAGTTTTGTAGGATAAATTCATTTTCAATCTTTGATAAAGAAGCCTGCCCTTCATCAAAACCATCCGGTTGTGAAGCCTTTTTTTCCCAGTACTCAAAGAATGTAGCGCCGAATAGCTCTTCAAATGGCTTTCTTCCATAAGCGAATTGTGCAAACCTTGCACTGGTTAACCAAAAGGTTTTATCTGTCAGCCAGAGGATTGCGGGACGTAATGAGTAGGGGTGATCCGAGCATAAAAATGCGGCTTCTGGAGTGAGCGCGTAATGGGTTCCCCCTTGGCAGGTAAAAATGTTACGTGTCGCAAGTACTCGCAGGATTTTTTTAATTATTTTTGCATCCACATTCATGCTATCGGCTAACTGATGAATGGTTTTTGCTCCCTGTGTTAAATGGTCTGCGATATTTAACTGCACAGCAGCACGTAGCGCAGCTTGGAAGACAAAACCGATAGTTTGTTCCAGCACATGCAGCGCGGGCTGCATATCAATGGTTTCTATCCTATTGTTTGATTGTACGTTCATAAATTTCCTCATTGAGTTTTCGAAGGCTAAAAAAGATCACCTTAACTTAAGTATTGTTGATGTTTTTAGATTGGTGAAATTTCCCGTTAAAAATAACAAGTTAATAAATATCAATATAGTTAGTCATTTTGTTGTTGTTTTTTCTTTTTGATACTTACAGTTAATACTTTTATTAAGTAATTTTATTAATGATTTTGTGGTTTTAGGGGTAGGCAATCAGGCGTATTTACGGATGTGTATAAATTTAGCGACAAACCCACTATTAGACTGTCGCTAATTGGCGACATTTAAATTGTTGAAATTAAAGGGTAATTTATATTCGGGTGATAGGTGTCTTTAATAAGAGACAATTTGTGATAATGGGTGATAGGTTTAGGGCCAGAAAAAGAAATTAATTGCGAGGTTTTAAATAAAAACCCTTAAATTTCAATTAAATAAAAAATATATTGAAAAGTTGGCATGATGTATGCATAATAATATTCAGTTGCTCATTCAACATTATTATGTCGGTCCACAATAAGGTGGGAACATACCACATAAAGCAAGAATGATGCCAAAGTAAGGTGCCTACCGTCCAACAGCACAGATATTCGTCTTTAGACCTTATCAAACACCGGACGACACGTGGAGTGAGGCACCACCTATATGATTATAGAGAGATAATCATATATCACATCAGTAAATCGCTGGCGGAATAGAGTTGAACACTTTATTCCGCCTTCCTGTTTTTATCCCCAAATTCATTCTTTTCATATTCATTCTTGTTTTCAAATAGATTGGCACATTGCTTGCTGTGACTAGCTGGATCATCCTTTTTTGAAGTGGAAAACTGAACTGTCGTAATCAGGTTCACCTAATGTACTCAGTTCTGCTACCATGGAACCACGTTTAATAGGTGTGAGATGAATGCATTGAGTAAATGGCGTCTATTTCCGCGCTCCTTGCGCCAATTGGTTGTCATGGCATTTTGGTTAGTGCTATTACCGCTATTGGTATTGGCTTATCAGGCTTATCAAAGTTTGGAGCAATTAAGTAACCAAGCGGCTCAAATTAATAAAACAACACTTTTGGATACTCGCCGTAGTGAGGCTATGGGGGGATTAGCTTTAGAAATGGAAAGAAGCTACCGTCAGTATTGTGTATTAAAAGATGCCTCTTTACATTCGCTTTATTTAAAACAATTCTCTGATTATCAACAAATGTTCGAACGGCAGAAAACAATACTGCCTAAAGAAACAGATACTTCAGCGCTTTCTCAAGCATTGAGTGAGCTAAAAACAGTGGTTTGTGAAAATAGTGAGCCACCAAAAGAAGTCACGACCGCATTAAGCCAATTTTCTGAACAAAATAATGTATTGATACAAGAAACGCGTGATGTCATTTTTAGTCGAGGCGAGCAGCTACAAAAAGCGATTGCAAATAAAGGGCAACTCTTTGGTTGGCAAAGTCTGATCCTATTTCTATTAAGCGTTTTATTGGTTGCGCTATTTACACGGATGATTATTGGGCCTGTGAAAGGGATTGAGCGAATGATCAATCGGTTAGGCACGGGAAGGACCTTAACAAATAATCTTAAGCAATTCAAAGGACCCCGTGAGCTACGGTCTTTAGCGCAGCGTATTATCTGGTTAAGTGAACGCTTGGCTTGGCTAGAGTCACAGCGACATGAATTTTTACGGCATATTTCTCATGAACTTAAAACACCATTAGCCAGTATGCGTGAAGGCACAGAATTACTTGCGGATGAAGTGGCAGGGCCACTCACCGCTTCACAAAAAGAAGTCGTCGAAATTTTAGATCATAGTAGTAAGCATCTTCAGCAACTTATTGAACAGCTTCTCGATTATAATCGCAAGTTGGCTGATAGTCCGCCAGAAGCACAGCATGTCGACTTACAAAAATTGATTGAAGACATTGTTATGGCTCATAATTTACCAGCGAGAGCGAAAAATATTCAAACAGATATCCGTTTACGAATTGATCATTGCCTTGCTGAACCAACGTTACTTGGACGTGTTATTGATAATATCTACTCCAATGCGGTGCACTATGGCAGTGAATCAGGTAATATTTGGATCACAAGCCGCAGAATAAATAATAAGCTTGTCATTGAAGTTGCTAATACTGGCACGCCTATTCCTGAATCAGAGCAAAGTATGATTTTTGAACCTTTCTATCAAGGGTCACTGGTGAGAAAAGGGGCCGTCAAAGGAAGTGGTCTAGGATTAAGTATTGCGCAAGATTGTATTAAGCAAATGGGGGGTGAATTGTCACTTGTTCCCCATAAATTAGCAGATGTCTGCTTTAGAATTGAACTGCCTTTAACTGCAGAGAATGAATAATAATGGCAAATAGGTCTACAGATGTTTTGACAGCACTGCATTTGACAATGCTGTCAAAGCGATACATCGAATTAACGAAAAAAACAACGACATTTATCCAAAAGCGAAAAACGGTACAGTTAGGCGCATTATTATTGTCATTAATTTTGACAGGGTGTGCGACTAAAAGTGGACAATCGCCATTAGATACATTGGCGCAAGTTGTGGTACCCGAGGTCAAAGTCACAGACTACCGTTATGCTGATTGTCATGGAATTTGGGATAATCAGCAGCAGAGTGCGCGTGAAAATGCCCTTTTTTGGCTGAGGATGATGGATTGTGCCGATCGTCTTGATCCGAAAACAGCCCGCGCACAAGCCTTACAACTGTCTATTGATAATTGGTCGAATGCATTTCAACAAAGTATTCTTATGGGAGCAGCAGAACCCTCGATTGCTGAGCGACGTAAAATGGTCGATAGCATGAATACCTTTAGCCTTAACTTCCCGACGGCAATTCGTCCGTTACTTCAGCTCTGGCGTGAGCAGCAAGTACAAATTATCAATCTCGCGGAAGCCAATTCTCGTTTTAAGCGCTTACAGCAAGAAACAGATAATAAGCTTGATCGTATGAAAGAGGAGAATGCTCGACTACTCTTTGAGTTGGACACGACATCACGCAAATTAGAGAATTTGACAGATATTGAAAGACAGCTCTCTTCCCGCAAGCAAAATACCAATGAAACAGAAAAAGAGGTAGAAGCAGTTGATAAAAATCAGGCCAAAGAAGCGGTTAAAGTAGAGAAGCCTGTTACTGAGAGCGAAAATTCAACCACAAATAATCAATTGGAGAGTGAGCGTAATGACCAGCCGTAAATCAGCAAATCTATTGTTGGTGGATGATGATCCTAGCCTGCTGAAATTACTCGGTATGCGCTTAAGCAGCGAAGGGTTTAAAGTCATAACAGCTGAAAGCGGAATGGAAGCGTTAAAGCTACTACAAAAAGAAAAAGTTGATTTAGTCATTAGCGACTTGCGAATGGATGAAATGGACGGCATGGCGCTGTTTGATGAAGTTCAAAAACACCATCCTAACTTACCTGTGATCATCTTAACTGCCCATGGCTCTATACCTGATGCCGTTGCAGCAACCCAACGGGGGGTATTTAGTTTTCTCACTAAGCCTGTTGATAAAGATGCATTGTATAAAGCGATTGATGACGCACTGGCATTGTCTTCAACACCGATCAGTGATGAAGAGTGGAGCGAGGGGATTGTGACACGTAGCCCGTTGATGATTCGGCTGCTAGAACAAGCCCATATGGTGGCACAATCGGATGTCAGCGTATTAATTAATGGGCAAAGTGGTACAGGTAAAGAAGTCCTCGCGCAAGCCATTCACAAGGCCAGTCCTCGGGCGAATAAGCCATTCATTGCTATCAACTGTGGCGCTTTACCTGAACAGTTATTAGAGTCAGAACTCTTTGGTCATGCAAAAGGGGCATTTACAGGTGCTGTGAGTAGCCGTGAAGGGCTATTTTTTGCAGCGAGTGGAGGCACCTTATTTCTTGATGAAATAGGTGATATGCCAATGCCTTTACAGGTGAAATTACTGCGTGTGTTACAAGAGCGTAAAGTACGGCCATTAGGGAGTAACCGTGACTTAGACATCGATGTGCGGATTATTTCTGCTACCCATCGTAATTTGCCTAAAGCCATGGAAAAAAATGAATTTCGGGAAGACCTCTATTATCGTTTGAATGTCGTGAACTTACGGATACCTGCACTGAACGAAAGAGCAGAAGATATCCCTATTTTGGCGAATCATTTATTACGTGAATCGGCATCAAGGCATAAACCGTTTGTACGTAGTTTTTCCACCGAGGCAATGAAATGCTTAATGTCAGCCAGCTGGCCGGGTAACGTGCGTCAATTAGTTAACGTAATCGAACAATGTGTTGCGTTGACGACAACACCTGTTATTAGTGAAGCATTAGTGAGCCAAGCTTTACAAGGTGAAAATACGGCATTGCCAACCTTTGTTGAAGCGCGTAACCAATTCGAATTGAACTATTTACGCAAGTTACTGCAAATGACGAAAGGTAATGTCACTCAAGCGGCTCGTATGGCGGGAAGAAACCGTACAGAGTTTTATAAGTTATTGGCTCGTCACGATTTAGAAGCGAATGACTTCAAAGAATAATGAATAACATAGTCTACATTTATCCTGTTAAGTGACTCAAGACATAGTCGCCGTAAACGAGTCACGGCTAAGAGTGAATGAAGGTATCAATATAAATGCTCGGGAGAATAAATACCTTATGAGCCGTAAGCTTAATATTTCATTAGCTCAATTAAATTGGTTAGTGGGTGATATTGAAGGTAACTGCGATCGTATGTTGCAGGTTTTTGAGAAACAAAAAGATATTGCTGACATTGTGATGTTCTCTGAGCTATCACTCACGGGATATCCCCCAGAGGATCTGCTATTTCGCTCCGATTTTAACCAGCGCTGTTTAGTGCAATTAGAACGTTTACAAAATGCGAGTACTGAAACCGCCATTATTGTTGGTCATCCATGGCATGAAGCGGGTCAAATGTATAATGCACTCTCTTTTTTCTATCAAGGAAAGTTATTAACGCGTTATTTTAAGCAAGAATTACCAAATTATGGTGTCTTTGATGAACCGCGTTATTTTTCCGCGGGCAATAAATCCGCTGTTATCGATTTTAAAGGCTATCGCATAGGCTTACTCATTTGTGAAGATATTTGGTTCGATGCCCCTGTTGATGCCATTAAACAAGCTGGCGCCGAGTTATTATTAACGATTAACGCATCTCCGTATGATCGTCATAAAGAACATATTCGTAGTGATTTGCTGGTCGCTCATTGCCAACGCACACAGCTGCCAATTGTCTATTTGAACCAAGTTGGCGGTCAGGATGAACTGATTTTTGACGGCGCGTCTAAGGTTTTGGCCAGTAATGGTGATATGACTCATCAACTCATGGAATTCGAAGAACAAGTGGTGAACTGCCAGTTCAACGAACTCAGCATCGTGCCTATGGAAAAGTTACCTCCTGTATTGTCGCCTGTTGCTCAGGTTTATCAAGCACTCGTTATGGCAACTCGTGACTATATTAATAAAAATGGTTTTAATGGCGCGATACTTGGCTTATCGGGCGGGATCGATTCAGGTCTTACCGTTGCGATTGCAGTGGATGCAATTGGTCAGGAGCGTGTTCAAGCCGTCATGATGCCATTTCGTTACACGTCAGAAATGAGCATTCATGATGCGAAAGAGCAAGCTGAACTGCTGGGAGTTGAATTTGATATTGTGTCAATTGAGCCTATGTTTGATGCTTTTATGGCACAGCTTCAACCAATGTTTGAAGGAACGCAAGTCGATACCACAGAAGAAAACTTACAAGCGCGTTGTCGTGCAGTTATTTTGATGGCAATGTCAAATAAACGTCGCCGTTTAGTGCTGACAACCAGTAATAAGAGTGAATCTGCTGTTGGTTATTCGACTTTATATGGCGATATGGCGGGTGGTTTTGATGTGCTAAAAGATGTGCCAAAAACATTAGTTTTCGAGCTAGCACAATACCGTAATACCGTGTCTCCAGCGATCCCACAACGCGTGATCGATAGACCACCTTCAGCGGAATTAGCGCCGGGGCAACTCGACCAAGATAGCTTACCACCTTATGATATTTTAGATGCATTGCTGGAAGGCTATGTAGAAAAAGATTATTCTGTCGCACAACTGATTGAACAAGGTTTTGATGAGGCGATTGTGCGTCGCGTTGTGCGCCTTGTCGATATTAATGAATATAAACGCCGCCAAGCACCTGTTGGGCCTCGCATTACGGTGCGTAACTTCGGGAAAGATCGTCGTTATCCAATCACGTCGGGTTTTGGCCGTAAAAATTGGTCATAACAGGAACTATTTATGAAAAAAATTGATGCAATTATAAAACCTTTCAAACTGGATGATGTCCGAGAAGCCTTAGCTGAAGTTGGGATTACTGGTATGACGGTAACCGAAGTGAAAGGTTTTGGTCGTCAAAAAGGCCATACTGAATTATACCGTGGCGCAGAATATATGGTGGATTTCTTGCCAAAAGTTAAAATTGAGATCGTTGTGCCTGATGACATCGTTGAAAACTGTGTCGAAACGATCATGCAAACGGCTCAAACAGGCAAGATTGGTGACGGCAAAATTTTTGTCTATGATGTTTCTCGTGTTATCCGAATTAGAACAGGGGAGCAAGACGAGGAAGCGATTTAACCCGCAACCCTCATCTTATTTTGTGTCATCACCTTGTGCTCTTCTTTTGCGGGCCCTAGTGACATACTTGTGTATGTTCTTAGGGATCCGCACCATCAATATCCCGCGGAAGCATTATATTTTTCAGGCGTTGTAACGCTCTCGAAGCCCTATTATCGTTGTATCAATCCCTCATTGTGTAACTCGTGATTTCTGCCATTGAGCTGGTTTTGTGTGTGCTCGCACAGCTCTTTTTTATGGCTATTTAGCGATACATCACCCCTGTTTTATCGAAGCCAACGCTCAGGAAAATAATGGTAGAGGGGATTGAGTGTGGGGAAGGGAAGGTTAATCTGTCAAGCAGTAAAAGATATCGCTGGTTTGATAAAAGGCGGTAATGGCATAAACACAGGAATGGGATTAGAACAGTGTTTAATATGCGAAACCATTACCGCTAAATTTTAAATTAGTTTAAGGATAGGACTTTGTGAGGGCCAAAACACTCATAATGAATATTATCTTCAGATATCCCCATTTCAATCAATTGCTTACCAATGTATTGCATAAAACCAACGGGGCCACAAAAATAGAAGTGCATATTCGGCTCTACAAGCCACTCTTTTACTTGTGAAAGATCCATCAATCCACTGAATTGATAGTCGAAACCTTGCTTATCTTCTGAACGAGGCTGATTAAACCATACCGCAGAGTGACTGTTTTGATGATGAGTTAAATGCTTGTTAACTTCATGCTGGAACGCATGAACCGCACCATTTTCCGCTGCGTGTAGCCAATTGATTTGTGCCTCATGGCCTTCTTTTGTTAACTGATTGAGCATACTCAACATTGGTGTTAAGCCGACCCCCGCAGAAATTAGCGTGACTGGGGTTTTATTATCAATATCAATGAAGAAATCGCCACATGGTGGCGCTAAGTAAACAATATCACCTTCATTGAGATTTTGATGGATATGGTTAGAAACAATACCTTTATCTTCTCGTTTTACAGCAATACGATAGCTGCGACCATTTGGTGCGGTCGTGAGTGAATATTGGCGGATCTCTTGATTGGCCAAACTATCATCATTGATATAGAGGGTAATATATTGTCCCGGACGATAATCAGCGACAGGTTGACCATCGACAGGTAAAAATTCAAAACTCGTGATGACATCACTTTGTGCTTGTTTAGCGGCAACTCGGAATTCACGTAAGCCTTCCCAACCACCGACTTTATCGGCATTTTGACGATAAATCTCCGCTTCACGGTGGATAAAAATATCAGCGAGAACACCATAGGCTTTACCCCACGCATCAAGGACTTCTTGGCCTGGGCTGAGTAATTCATCAATGGCGGCCAGTAAGTTTTCGCCAACAATTGGGTAATGTTCAGGTTTGATGTTTAAACTTGCATGTTTTTGCGCGATTTTTTCTACCGCAGAAATTAACGCTTCTGGGGTTTCAATGTGTGTTGCATAAGCACAAACAGCATTAAATAACGCCTCGCGCTGTGAACCGTTACTTTGATGCGTCATGTTAAAAATATCTTTTAGCTCAGGATGTTGCTTGAACATTCTTTCATAGAAGTGAGCCGTTAATTTTGGTCCTGTCGCAGCAATGGCTGGAATGGTTGATTTAACAATGGCGATAGTTTGGCTGTCTAGCATACAGGTTCTCCTGAAATAATTTCATTAGAAGATGAATTTTTATAACATGCATTTTTAATACAACTTATAACTTTTAATACACAATGTAAATAGGTCTATTACAAAAAGAGTTGAAAAATAGAGGCTTTATAAAATCAGATAGAAAAAAACAGTATTTAATGTTTTTACAGTGTGAATATGACTGATTTTATCTCGATACAACCGAACTCTTTTTAGGGCAATTAAAATATATGCAAACGTTTGCGTATATTTTTTCTTTAGGGCTATCACCCTGAAGAAAAAGAGTTTACACTGTGTGCTATTGCGATAGTTTTGTTATCAACTTATTGAATGGCTGAGGCAGGAGAAGCGAATGTTAAAGCGTGAAATGAATATTGCAGATTATGATCCACAACTGTGGGAAGCAATGGAGAAAGAAGTTCAACGTCAAGAAGAACATATTGAATTAATTGCTTCAGAAAACTATACCAGTCCACGAGTTATGCAGGCTCAAGGATCTCAGCTAACAAATAAATATGCCGAAGGTTATCCGGGTAAGCGTTATTATGGTGGGTGTGAGTATGTTGACGTGGTTGAGCAGCTAGCAATCGACCGTGCAAAAGCGCTGTTTGGTGCAGACTATGCAAACGTACAGCCTCACTCAGGTTCACAGGCTAACGCAGCTGTTTATATGGCGTTACTGCAACCCGGTGATACCGTATTAGGTATGAACTTGGCGCACGGTGGTCACTTAACGCATGGCTCACCAGTTAACTTCTCCGGTAAGCTGTATAACATCGTTCCTTATGGTATCGATGAAAGCGGTAAAATCGACTATGAAGACATCAAAGCACAAGCTCAGAAACATAAGCCAAAAATGATCATCGGTGGTTTCTCTGCTTATTCAGGCATTGTTGATTGGGCTAAAATGCGTGAAATCGCAGATAGCATCAATGCTTACCTATTTGTTGATATGGCTCACGTAGCGGGTCTAATTGCAGCAGGTGTGTATCCTAACCCTGTTCCTCATGCACACATCGTAACGACAACAACACACAAAACCTTGGCGGGTCCACGTGGTGGCTTAATCTTAGCGAAGGGTGGTGATGAAGAGCTGTATAAAAAACTAAACTCCGCAGTATTCCCTGGTTCTCAAGGTGGTCCGCTAATGCATGTGATTGCGGGTAAAGCGGTAGCACTGAAAGAAGCGATGGAGCCTGAATTTAAAACGTATCAACAGCAAGTTGCTAAAAATGCGAAGGCAATGGTAGAAATTTTCCAGCAACGCGGCTATAAAGTAGTGTCTGGCGGTACTGAAAATCACCTATTCTTAGTTGATTTGGTTGATAAAGATATCACAGGTAAAGATGCAGACGCAGCATTGGGTCGTGCGAATATCACGGTGAACAAAAACAGTGTTCCTAACGATCCTAAGAGTCCATTTGTTACCTCTGGTATTCGTGTAGGTACACCAGCCATTACGCGCCGTGGTTTTAATGAAGCGGATGCGCGTGAGCTGGCGGGCTGGATGTGTGATGTTCTGGATAACCTCAATGATGAAGCGACCATTGAAAGTACCAAACAAAAAGTATTGAATATTTGCGCAAAATACCCAGTTTACGCATAAAATTAAATTAATTTAATTTTTTAAACCCGCTTCTACACGTTGGTAAAAGCGGGTTTTTTGCATTGAAAAAAGGAGGAATAATGGTAATCCCATCAACTCGCTGGCTGGCGATTGATTATTTTACCTATTTTTTCGCTTACAGTATTTTTCTACCATTCTGGCCTATATGGTTACAGGGGGAGGGAATTGATGCTGAAATGAGCGGGATACTGTTGGGGGTTGGACTCGCTGCACGTTTCCTTGGTGCAATGTTCATTACACCGATGGTAAAGGATCCATCAAGCCTCATTAATGCATTAAGAATATTGGCGGCATTATCGTTGTTATTCTCTGTCGCTTTTGCGTTTGGCTCCCATTGGGCATGGCTATTTTTTGTCATGGTTGGATTTAATTTATTTTTTGCACCATTGGTGCCACTCGGTGACTCATTAGCGGGAACATGGCAAAAACAATTTCCATTCGATTATGGACAAATTAGGCTTTGGGGCTCCATTGCTTTTATTATTGGCTCGATAGTTATGGGCTATTTTGCTGATATATTAGGTCATAAATCAATTATGGCGGCCTTAATTATTAGCTGCTTAGCGTTATTACTCACGACGATGTTAAAACCCGCCATCATGCCTAAAGGCGCCCCGATGGTTGCAAATGAAGATAAGGTGTCTTTTAAGCAACTTATTGCCGATAAAAATGTCGTTAAGTTTTTAATTTGCGTCACCTTACTGCAAGGTGCTCACGCAGCATACTATGGTTATGCTTCGTTATTTTGGAAAGAGGCTGGCTACTCAGATGTTGTGATAGGTCGATTATGGGCGCTTGGCGTTGTAGCTGAAGTGATTGTTTTTATGTTGAGCAAGAAGTTATTTCGCCGCTGGAGCTCGCGTAACTTACTTTTACTCTCTGCTGTGAGTGGAATTATCCGTTGGGGACTCATGGGGGCTTTCACTTCATTACCTATTCTCATTATCGTTCAAATATTGCACAGCGGTACTTTCACGGTATGTCATTTGGCGGCAATGCGTTTTATTAGTGCGCGCAAAGAGAATGAAATTATTCCATTACAAGGTGTTTATTCGGCATTAGCCACGGGGGGAGGGTTAGCGATTATCACTGTCATGGTGGGGGCTATTTATGAACGGGTTCCCGATCAGCATGGCATTGTCTTTTATTTAATGGCTCTTTTGGCAATTCCAGCTTTGTTTATACGACCAAAAATCGCTGCACACTCATAGAATCATACACTTAGGTATATTCGAGCCATATTGATAACAGAATATACTGTGATGAGAAAGTATCTGTGCATGAACTCACTGCTCAGGATGCTAGGGCCATTATACCGTCGACTAATCAACACGAGTGCGATTTGGGGATGATGAGAGGAAAGGCAAGAAAATAGTGAGTATGACTTTAGACTTTGTCATAAATGAAAGACGTTGAGCGATGCTCAACGTCTTTTTCATCATGATACGACAACGCGATCAACGTTTTAATGCTTCTGACAGCTCTTCACGCATAACAGACAAAATATCTTTCACGATGCGTGGGCTACCCGCAACAATGTTACCTGAAGCTAAATAGTTATGGTTACCTACGAAGTCAGTCATGATGCCGCCTGCTTCACGCATAATTAGCTCACCACCCAAGAAATCCCAAGGTTTCAAACCAATTTCATAGTAGGCATCAACACGGCCAGCGGCGACATAGCATAAGTCTAAGGCTGCTGAACCTGTACGGCGGAAGTCAGCACAGCTATCAAACATTTTGCTCATGATATTCATGAACACAACGGAATGTTGTTTTTGTTTGAAAGGGAAACCAGTAGCAACGATTGCCCCATCTAATTCGCGAGCATCAGCACCACGCAGACGATAACCGTTTAATTGTGCACCTTGGCCACGAACAGCGCTAAATAACTCATTACGCATTGGATCGTAAACCACTGCAACTTCAGTACGGCCTTTAACACGAACAGCGATAGATACAGAAAAATGTGGGAAGCGTTTGGTGAAGTTTGTCGTACCATCCAGTGGATCAATTACCCATTGAATATCATCTTCTTTACCGAGTAATTCACCACTCTCTTCAGTAATGATGGTGTGCTCTGGGTATGATTTACGGATGATCTCGATAATGAAATGTTCAGCTTCACGATCGACATTGGTAACGAAGTCATTGGAACCTTTTTGTGAAATCTGGACATTGTCAGGCGTTTCATAGCTTTTAGCTATATGATTACCAGCCTTACGTGCTGCACGTATGGCGATATTAAGCATCGGATGCATGGGCTTTTTCCACTGGAATGTTAAAGAACGAAAAACATTGAGTGGGCGGATTATATAGATGTTCGTCACAATAAGCAATTTTGTGTTAAACTCTTGCGATTATTTTTTGAAAAACGACTAAATCATGTTAGACAATATCCGCATTATTCTTGTTGAGACCTCACACACAGGCAATATGGGCTCTACAGCCCGCGCTATGAAAACGATGGGGTTATCCAATCTTTATCTTGTTAATCCTCAAGTACAACCTGATTCACATGCCATTGCGCTCTCTGCGGGGGCCAGTGATGTCATTGGCCAGGCAACAATTGTCAATTCGTTAGATGAAGCATTAGAAGGGTGTCAGTTAGTGATTGGCACTAGTGCACGCTCACGGACACTCTCTTGGCCGATGGTTGCGCCACGTGAATGTGGAGAAAAATCAGTTGAGCAAGCGAAAACGGCGCCTGTTGCCATTATTTTTGGTCGTGAGCGTATCGGGTTGACCAATGAAGAATTGCAGAAATGTCAGTACCATCTCTATATTCCAACCAACCCCGAATACGGTTCTCTCAATCTGGCGATGGCAGTGCAGTTAGTCAGTTATGAAATTAGAATGGCATATTTAGCCTTAGATGAAAAAAATGCGGTTAACTCAGATTCGTCTGAGGTAGAATATCCCCCTGCACAAGATATAGAACGTTTTTATGTGCATCTTGAAAGCGTATTGAATGAGTCTGGGTTCATTCGTAAGGCACATCCGGGATTAATTATGAATAAATTAAGACGGTTATTTACCCGTGCTCATATTGAAACCCAAGAGCTACATATTTTACGTGGTATCCTGACGTCGATGGAAAAATGGGCTAAAAAATGAGTGGTTACTCCGTGCAGAATACTTGAGTAAATTAGTCAGGTAAATAGTTGACTAAATTAGTCGGGAATGTCACAATTGGCCTATATTTTACCACGGAGTATATGTTATGAGACTCACTTCCAAAGGACGTTATGCAGTAACGGCGATGCTAGATGTCGCATTACACTCTCAGACAGGGCCTGTGCCCCTAGCTGATATTTCTGAGCGTCAGGGAATTTCCCTCTCTTATCTTGAACAGCTTTTCGCTCGCTTACGTAAAAACGAGCTCGTGTCGAGTGTTCGTGGTCCAGGTGGTGGTTACCTACTTGGCCGAGATGCCGATCAAATTTTTGTTGCTCAAGTCATTGCTGCGGTTGATGAATCTGTTGATGCGACGCGTTGCCAAGGTAACAAAGAAGGTTGCCAAAATGGTGATCGTTGCCTGACTCATGCGCTATGGCGCGATTTAAGTGACAGAATTACGAGCTTCCTTAGTAGCATTAGCCTTGATGAGCTGGTTAAGAATCAGGAAGTGATGGATGTTGCCGATAGACAAGATAATGAAAAACGTCGTGCAACATTAGGTGGACTTTCACCTGAAACAATTATTAATGTCCGTGCTTAATTATACAATATTTTAATAAATTGCAGTTAGATACATAACGTGGTGGCGTTTCAACCATTAAGCACCGCAAGTATCATTGGAAAATGAAGACAACGTTGTCTTTTGGAGTAAGTGAGCAATGAAATTACCGATTTATCTTGATTATTCAGCAACAACACCGGTAGATCCCCGTGTTGCTGAAAAAATGATGCAATGTCTAACAATGGACGGCATTTTTGGTAACCCCGCTTCGCGTTCCCACCGTTTCGGTTGGCAAGCAGAAGAGGCCGTTGATATTGCACGTAATCAAATCGCTGAATTGGTGAATGCCGATCCACGCGAAATTGTCTTTACTTCTGGCGCAACAGAATCTGATAATTTGGCGATCAAAGGTGCTGCTAATTTCTATCAAAAGAAAGGCAAGCACATTGTTACTTGTAAAACGGAGCATAAAGCCGTTTTAGATACTTGCCGCCAATTAGAACGCGAAGGTTTTGAGGTGACATACCTCGCTCCGCAAAAAAATGGTTTGATTGATCTGAAAGAGCTAGAAGCTGCTTTACGTGACGACACCATTCTTGTTTCTATTATGCATGTGAATAATGAAATCGGTGTTGTACAAGATATCGCGGCTATTGGTGAAATGTGCCGTAGTCGCAACATTATTTTCCATGTCGATGCAACTCAAAGTGTCGGAAAACTGCCTATCGACTTATCAGCTCTGAAAGTTGATTTGATGTCATTCTCTGCACATAAACTGTACGGCCCTATGGGGATCGGTGCTCTTTATGTACGTCGTAAACCACGTGTTCGCCTTGAAGCTCAACAGCATGGTGGTGGTCATGAGCGCGGTATGCGTTCAGGTACATTGCCTGTTCACCAAATCGTCGGTATGGGTGAAGCTTATCGCATCGCGAAAGAAGAAATGGCCGAGGAATCTGCACGGTTACGTGAATTACGTTTACGCTTGTGGAATGGGATTAAAGATATTGAAGAAGTGCACCTTAATGGTGACTTAGAGAACGGCGCGCCACATATTCTGAATGTCAGCTTCAACTATGTTGAAGGTGAATCGCTGATGATGTCTCTCAAAGATTTGGCTGTATCTTCAGGTTCTGCATGTACCTCTGCAAGCCTTGAACCTTCTTATGTTTTACGTGCACTGGGAATGAATGATGAACTTGCACATAGTTCAATTCGTTTTTCTTTAGGGCGCTTTACAACAGAAGAAGAAATTGACTATGCAATCAAACAGATTCATGGCGCAATTGGCCACTTACGTGAACTGTCTCCTTTATGGGAAATGTTCAAAGACGGCGTAGATCTTAACAGCATCGAATGGTCTCACCATTAATCAGACAGTTTCAGGAGCTTAAAAATGGCATATAGCGAAAAAGTAATCGATCATTATGAAAATCCACGTAATGTGGGTTCATTTGATAATAGCGATCCAAGTGTGGGTAGCGGTATGGTTGGTGCGCCTGCTTGTGGTGACGTGATGAAACTGCAAATTAAAGTCAATGATGATGGCATCATTGAAGATGCACGTTTCAAAACCTACGGTTGTGGTTCAGCCATCGCTTCAAGCTCACTCGTGACTGAGTGGATGAAGGGCAAAAGCCTAGACGAAGCAGAAGCGATTAAAAATACCGCTATCGCGGAAGAGTTAGAATTGCCACCAGTGAAAATTCACTGCTCAATTCTAGCGGAAGATGCAATTAAAGCAGCCATTGCGGATTATAAAAGCAAACGCCAAGGCAAATAATGCTTAAATTCCGGCCTCTAGGTTGTAGAAACATAGATAAATAAAATCTGTGCGACAGAACCATTGGTCGGTATAATAATGATGATTTTGAAGGCGGATGCTGCGATTAAGTGGGTATCTGCCTTGTTTGTTTCTATAGTGAGGTTCGCAATGTCTATTTCTCTAACAGAAAGTGCTGCGCAACGTATTCAAGCTTTTCTTGCAAGCCGTGGTAAAGGCGAAGGTTTACGCCTTGGTGTGAGAACATCCGGTTGTTCAGGAATGGCTTATATTCTCGAATTTGCAGATATTATCAATGAAGAAGACACTGTGTTCGAAGATAAGGGTGTCAAAGTGATCGTTGATGGCAAAAGTATCGTCTATTTAGATGGCACTGAGCTGGATTTTGTCAAAGAAGGTTTAAACGAAGGCTTTAAATTTAATAACCCTAATGTCAGCAGTGAATGCGGCTGTGGGGAAAGCTTTCACGTATAACGTCTTTCTATAGACAATATTCTTAACCAATGCGCTTTTCGTGAGCTACACGATAGGTAGGTGCTGTTAAACGACATTGGTATTCTAGTTCGAGAAACTAAGCACTTATGGATTATTTTACTCTTTTTGGGTTAACACCCAGCTATGCGATAGACAATGAACAACTAGCTCAATGTTTTCAATCGCTACAGCGTCAATATCATCCAGATCGCTTTGCAACCTGTACTGAACAGGAAAAAATGCAAGCGCTTCAGCAGGCTGCAACCATAAATGCGGCTTACCAAGCCCTTCGTCATCCACTAAAACGTGCAGAATATCTGTTGTTATTACAAGGTATTGATATTAATAACGAACAACATACTATGCATGATACTGCATTTTTAATGGAACAACTTGAGCTACGCGAAGAACTAGACAATATCGAGCGCCACAGTGAGGCGAACGATTTACTCACTGAGTTTATGGCTAAAGTAAAACAGATGCAAAAAACGCGCTCTCTTGTGATGGTTGAACAACTTGATCGTGAGCAGTGGGAACAGGCGGCTGACACAGTACGAAAATTACGTTTTCTCGATAAACTGCAACAACAGGCAGAACAGCTCGAAGAACGTTTACTGGATGATTTTTAAGAGAAACGATTATGGCTTTACTGCAAATCAGCGAACCGGGTATGACGGCTGCACCTCACCAACGTAAGTTAGCAGCGGGTATTGATCTCGGCACAACTCACTCTTTGATAGCGACTGTGCGTAGCGGTGAGGCGGCGGCTTTGCCTGATCACGAAGGACGCTATTTATTACCTTCTGTTGTTAATTATCAGGCTGATAATAAACAGGTCGGCTGGGCAGCGAAACAATTAGCTGAACGCGATCCTGTAAATACCATCATCTCCGTCAAACGGATGGTGGGGCGTTCATTGGCCGATATTCAACAGCGTTATCCTGAGCTACCTTATAATTTTACGGCAAGTGAAAATGGTTTACCGTTTATTCAAACCGCTGCGGGGCAAGTTGATCCGATTCAAGTCTCTGCTGACATTTTAAAAACGCTAGCGAAGAGGGCAGAAGCAACGTTGGGGGGGGAAATGGACGGTGTGGTGATCACTGTTCCTGCTTACTTTGATGATGCTCAGCGCCAAGGTACAAAGGATGCAGCCCGTCTTGCGGGATTGCATGTCCTGCGTTTGTTAAATGAGCCTACGGCTGCCGCTATTGCTTATGGTCTTGATTCAGGACAAGAAGGGGTTATTGCCGTTTATGATTTAGGCGGAGGAACATTTGACGTTTCTATCTTACGCCTGAGTCGTGGTGTTTTTGAAGTGTTAGCGACAGGTGGCGACACAGCCTTGGGTGGTGATGATTTTGACCATGTGTTAGCACAGTGGATTGCAGAGCAAGCAGGCTTAGTCACTCAAGGTAACCACCATTTAACCCGTCAGTTATTAAATGTCGCTACAGACGCTAAAATTGCCCTCAGTGAGGCAAATACAGCATCAATTAACTTGCCACAATGGCAAGGTGAAATTCAACGTGATGTCTTTGAGCAACTGATCCAAAACCACGTAAAACGTACACTGATGGCGTGTCGTCGTGCCTTGAAAGATGCACAAGTAGAGCCAGAAGATGTACTTAATGTGGTGATGGTTGGTGGTTCGACGCGTGTGCCTCTCGTCAGAAATAAAGTGGGCGAGTTCTTTGGCAAACAGCCCCTTACCTCGATTGATCCAGATAAAGTGGTTGCAATAGGAGCGGCTATTCAAGCGGATATTTTGGTCGGAAACAAACCGGATAGCGACATGCTATTATTGGATGTGATCCCTCTATCTCTAGGCCTTGAAACAATGGGCGGACTGGTAGAAAAAATTATTCCCCGTAATACCACGATACCTGTAGCACGAGCTCAAGAATTTACCACGTTTAAAGACGGGCAAACGGCGATGTCGGTTCATGTCGTTCAAGGTGAGCGTGAGATGGTTGCTGATTGTCGTTCATTAGCCCGCTTTACATTACGTGATATTCCTCCGATGCCAGCGGGGGGCGCACATATTCGTGTCACCTTCCAAGTTGACGCGGATGGTTTATTAAGCGTGAGTGCCATGGAAAAATCGACAGGCGTTGCAGCTTCGATTCAAGTCAAACCATCATATGGTCTCACGGATACTGAAATTTCAAGCATGATTAAAGATTCAATGACTAACGCGCAAGATGATCTTAGTGCGCGCCGCTTAGCGGAGCAAAAAGTTGAAGCTGCAAGAGTCCTTGAAAGTTTGACAAGTGCATTAGCACAAGATGCCAATCTATTGACTCCAGAAGAAGAGTCAGCGATTGATAATGCAGTCAATGTTTTAATTGAAGCGGTAGAAGGTACAGACCCTACCGCTATTGAGAATGCCATTAAACAACTGGATAAGCAATCACAGGAGTTTGCTGCGCGTCGAATGGATGCTTCTATTCGTCAAGCGTTATCAGGCCAATCTGTGGATGAGATATAATTATGCCTAAAATAGTTTTTTTACCTCATACAGAGTTATGTCCGGAAGGTGCGGTTGTTGATGCACAACAGGGCGAGTCGATTTTAAATGTTGCATTGCGTTCAGGTATTGAACTTGAGCATGCATGCGAGAAATCATGTGCTTGTACTACATGTCATTGTATTGTTCGTGAAGGATTTGATTCCCTAGAAGAAAGCAGTGAATTAGAAGATGACATGCTTGACAAAGCGTGGGGATTAGAGCCAGAAAGTCGCTTAAGCTGTCAAGCACTCGTTGCTGACGAAGATTTGGTTGTTGAGATCCCAAAATATACAATTAATCACGCTCGTGAACATTGATACTGATACAATCAACTGTGTGGGGAAACGAAGATGAGCCTTAAATGGTCTAATAGCCGAGAAATCGGCGAAGCATTGTATGATGCGTATCCGGATTTGGATCCAAAAACAGTACGTTTCACAGATATGCACCAATGGATTTGTGAATTAGAAGATTTTGATGATGACCCACAAAAATCTAATGAAAAAATCTTAGAAGCCATTTTGTTAGTTTGGCTAGATGAGTTTGAATAATGGCCAAATTGAATCGATGAACCGGGCGAACAGTCCGGTTTTTATTTATGAGCACTATCTTGATACCTATTTAGCCTCTAATAAGTTAAGTTACTTTTATCAGCTATAGAAATAGATAAAAGCTGCCTGTAAAAAAACAGATAAAGTGGGAGAAACAATGACAAAACAGATTATGCCAGTAATGATTTCATTTGAAGCCGCAGCTCCTTGTTGGGGTGAAGGTGCACTGATCAGTTCTGGTGATAAAGGAATCACTATTCATTTAAAACATCCAGGCAAGCTTTGTGCAGTACAAAGCGCAGGACGTAAATTGGATAGCCAAGGTATTCGTAATGTTTCTTTGACAGGTGAAGGTTGGGATCTGGAAAAAAGTTGGGCATTTTGGCAAGGTTTCCGTGCACCAAAAGGGGCGAGAACAATTGAATGGCCAATTTTGCCAGAAGCTGAACGCCAAGAGTTAGAAAGTCGTATCCGTACGATTGATTGGGTGCGTGATGTGATTAACGCGCCAGCTGAAGAGCTAGGTCCTGAGCAATTAGCGCAACGTGCTATTGATTTACTATGCCACATCGGAGCTGAAGAAATCAGCTATCGCATTATTAAAGGCGAAGACCTACTTGAGCAAGGTTATGCAGGTATCCATACTGTCGGTCGTGGCTCAAACCGCTCTCCGGCCTTATTAGCACTGGATTACAACCCAACTGGTAATGCGAATGCACCTGTTTTTGCTTGTCTTGTTGGTAAAGGCATTACCTTTGATTCAGGTGGTTACAGTATTAAACCTTCTGCATCAATGAATTCAATGAAGGCAGATATGGGCGGTGCTGCAACATTGGTTGGTTCATTGGCACTGGCGATTAATCGTGGTTTGAAAAAACGCGTCAAGTTATTCCTCTGTTTGGCGGATAACATGGTCAGTAGTAACGCGTTTAAATTAGGTGATATCATTCGTTACCGTAATGGTAAGTCAGTGGAAGTGATGAATACAGATGCCGAAGGCCGTCTGGTTTTAGCTGATGGTTTGATTGATGCATGTAAAGAAAAACCCTCTTTAATTATTGATGCTGCCACGTTAACCGGCGCAGCAAAAACAGCGGTGGGTAACGACTATCATTCCGTACTCAGCTTTGACGATAAATTAGTGGCTGACTTAATGGATTCTTCCGATGCAGAACATGAGTTGTTCTGGCGTCTGCCATTAGCCGAATTCCACCGTCAGCAGCTGCCATCAAGCTTTGCTGATTTGAATAATATCGCAGCACCATCTAATACGGCGGGGGCGAGTACCGCAGCGGCATTTTTATCTCATTTTGTTGAAAACTACCGCCAAAATTGGCTACATATCGATTGTTCAGCCACTTATCGCAAATCTCCGGTTAGTCTGTGGGCTGAAGGTGCCACGGGAATTGGAGTGAGAACAATTGCGAACTTGCTGATGAAAAAAGCAGGCTAAAAGGTTATTCGTTTTCTTAACAGGCACGAAAGGGGCGACTTTTCGTGCCTGTTTTTTTATTATAGTTACAATTATTTTTACATAGGGCATGAGCATGTCGCAGCAATATGAATCGAATAAACCTTTAAGCGCCGATAATGATATTGAATTTACTGAGTTAATTATCCCTGAAGGGGCCTCATTAAAACTCAGTGTGCTTGAAACAGAACCAGAAGCATTGACGGAAGCTTTAATCGAATGCTTTAAGCAACACAAAGTAGTCCGTCGTGCCTTTTTAGTTTCTGCCCAAGCTGATGATGATACTGACGAAGCCATACTTATGGTGGCATTGGAGTTTGTACCCGGAACTGAAAATATCGATGAGATTATTCATCAAGCGGGGACTTTAGCTTGTGAGTATTTAAATGATAATGAGTCTATTGATTTTTGTTTAGTTAACGAAGCTGAAAAAGGGATTAGCCATTTTATCACTGAACATGTTCAACCTTTCTACCAGCGTAAGTTAGGTAGTTGGCTACGCGATACTATCCCGATTAAAAATACCAAGTAAGTTTCCGCAGTGGGCTAGATAATGGCTCACTGTGCTTTTGGCCCGCCGTTGTTCTTTCTTATCTAATCACTATTTCCTCTAGCCCAAATAGCAGGGCGATATTTTGAGCACGTGTTCGAATTCTTCTGTTTTTCAGAGTAACTTTCACGGCGGAGTAGCTGAGTCGCTAATGACCCTTTCAGCGCTTAAGTGATACGGTTATCGTGCAATGACAAGCAGTAGGGGCACACTGTTTCTGCTTAATTAGAAATAGTTAAATGACATCAATATGGCTAGATCACGAGAAGATACTTTGAGCTATGCTAACGGTGTAAATACTTTATGATGAGTTTGTTTGTGGTGAGTCACGTTATCGCTTGAAATAGGACGAGTGTAGCGGTCATTTCAAATGTGATGCCCTTTCTAAGGCAATAATCCATTGCACCTAAAAATAAATATCTACGATGATTTTTATAGGTTTATTTTAGATAAGGCTCAATAATGAAAAAAGTACAACGACACTCCGCTCATGATGCGGCATTTAAAGGTTTTATGGCGCAAATAGAGAATGCTAAAGATTTTTTCCATTTTCATTTACCTGCTCACATCCATGCGCTCTGTGATTTTGAAACACTCGCGTTAACCAATTCTTCTTTCATCGATAAACAGCTGCGTTCACGGTTATCTGACGTATTATATTCGGTCCAAACCGCAGAGGGTGATGGGTATATTTATTTACTTGTTGAGCATCAATCGTCACCTGATAAATTGATGGCTTGGCGGTTAATGCATTATGCATTTTTAGCCATGAATCAACATTTACAACAAGGTCATAAACACTTACCGCTCGTGGTGCCTGTTTTATTCTACCACGGAGATTGCTCGCCTTATCCATATTCACAACGATGGACAGATTGTTTTCCATTAGCGGATGTGGCGAAGGATTTATATACCCGCTCTTTTCCCTTGGTTGATGTCACAGTCATTGATGATAATGAACTTGTTAATTACCGTAAGGTTGCCATCATGGAATTAGCCATGAAACATAAACATTTACGAGATGAAAGTGAACACGTGATCTCCTTATTGGCTCAGGCGCTCAATAATCACTATAATACTGATAGCGATGTTATTACTATTCTCAATTATTTATTTTTTACGATGGATGCAGCAAATGTTGAGAAAATAGTCCAACAATTGAGTGAAAAAACTGAAAAGCATCAAGAGGTTATTATGAGTATCGCACAACGTTTGCAAGAGAAAGGTGCCAAAGTGGGCTGGGCAAAAGGGCACCAGAAAGGATTGGAAGAGGGCCTTGAAAAAGGAAAGCATGAGGCAAACCTAGCGACAGCAAGAACGCTTTTAAAAAACGGTATTAGTCTTGAGTTAATTATGGAAAGCACCGGGCTAAGCCGAGAAGAACTTATTTCTCTTCAATAATATGATAAGTTCCCCGTTTTGTTGATGCGAAAGGCGCTCTTTTCTTGAATTATTGCTCTTAAACGTTGAGAAAATAATCCAACAATTGAGTGAAAAAACTGAAAAGCATCAAGAGGTTATTATGAGTATTGCACAACGTTTGCAAGAGAAAGGTGCCAAAGTGGGCTGGGCAAAAGGGCACCAGAAAGGATTGGAAGAGGGCCTTGAAAAAGGCCTTGAAAAAGGTATTGAAAAAGGCATTAAAAAAGGAAAGCATGAGGCAAACCTAGCGACAGCAAGAACGCTTTTAAAAAACGGTATTAGTCTTGAGTTAATTATGGAAAGTACTGGACTAAGCCGAGAAGAACTTATTTCTCTTCAATAATATGATAAGTTCCCCGTTTTGTTGATGCGAAAGGCGCTCTTTTCTTGAATTATTGTCTTCGCATATTATAAGTCGTCGCAATATTTTCTATTGATATATTTGCTCATTATTTTTATACCCGCTATTGCCTATTTCACCCGCCGTATTGCCCCAAATAGTAAGATTTTTTTCCGTTTTGTCTTATAGGTGCTCACCGCACAATCTGTTAAATTATATAATTGATTGATACAAACTATTTTAGTTTTCGCCTATTTTATCATCAGGTCAAAATTTTTATTGCTCTCATTGAGTTAGATGAGAGTGAAAGCTCAATATATTAACTATTAAAGGAAGAATCGGTCATGAATCAACATTTTAGTTGGGCTTCATTGGCGGGTCTAAAGACAAAAAAACGTTATATTGCAGCGGCATTAGCTTCTGTCATTGCACTAACGGGTTGTGATAATACAGACGACACAAGCAAAAAAGATACAAATATTGCAGCAGAAAACAAATCAACGGTAGAAAATCCAACGAAGACTGCACCACTTGCAACGGAAAATAAATCTGCAACAAAATTATCTAAAGAAGAGATGATCAAGCGTTATGCAGGTAAAGAGTTAACGATTCTTGATGCCTCTGAGTTACAGCTAGATGGCGCGAGTGCAATTGTCGTTACTTTCTCTGTTCCCCTAGAGCAAAACCAAGATTTTAGCCAATTTTTAAATTTAGTTGATGTTAAATCAGGTAAGTTAGATGGCGCTTGGGAGCTATCTGATAATCAAATGGAGTTGCGCTTTCGCCATATACCGCCATCAAGAGAGCTAAATCTTACGGTCAATACGGGGATCAAAGCGGTCAATGAACGGACAATAACTCAACCATTTGAGAAAAAATTACAAACGGCACAAATTATCCCGACAGTTGGGTTTGCAAGTAAAGGCTCCTTATTACCTAGCAAAGTTGCACAAGGCTTGCCAGTTATCGCATTGAATGTCGATAAAGTGGATGTGAACTTTTTCCGCATTGATGAAAAACAACTGCCACAATTTTTGGCAATGTGGCAATACCGTAGTAATTATGAATATTGGTATTCAGAAGAGTTCCTCAATAAAACCGAACTTGCCTACACAGGGCGTTTTGACCTAAATCCAACCAAAAATACTCGTGAAACGGTTTTATTGCCGCTGAAAGAGATTAAAGAACTCCAGCAAGATGGTGTTTATTTAGCGATTATGCAAAAAGCAGGTAGCTATAGTTATCAATTCCCTGCAACCGTATTTACGCTCAGTGATATTGGCGTGTCATTGCATAGCTATCAAGATCAGGTTGATGTATTTACACAATCACTGGCAAAAGGTTCTGCACTAAAAGGCGTGGAATTACGTATTCTTGATGAAAAAGGGCAATTAGTTAATAAAGCCACTACTGATGGTGATGGGCATGCCAAATTAGATAAGTTAGCGGGTGGAAAACTATTGTTAGCGACCCTTGATGGTCAAACAAGTATGATTGACCTGACACAGCCAGCACTAGACTTATCCGAGTTTGATATTTCAGGTCCAGTTGGTTATGCAAAACAGTTCTTTGTGTTTGGCCCTAGAGATTTGTATCGCCCTGGTGAATTGTTATTGGTGAATGGTTTATTACGAGATGGTGATGGTCAGCCAATTAAGGCTCAGCCAGTTAAAGTCGATGTTTTAAAAACCGATGGGCAAGTCGTTAGAAGTTTTGTATGGCAGCCTGAACAAGATCACAATGGGTTATACCAGTATCAATACGAAATTCCAAAATCCGCTGAAACAGGCGGCTGGTCTTTACGCTTTGATTTAGGTGATGGTTCACCGTTGCGTTACTATAAATTCAACGTTGAAGATTTCATTCCTGAGCGCATGGCATTGGAGATGAGTGCTCAAGAGAAACCTATTCTGAATAATGAGCCTGTTGAGTTTGATATTCAGGGGCGTTATTTATATGGCGCACCAGCCGCAGGTAATGAACTTCAAGGACAAATTTTTATTCGACCTGACCGTGAAGCGGTAGCAAAACTACCCGGTTTTGAATTTGGTTTTGAAAATGAAGAAGGGCTACAACGTAAGCTGGATGAGTTTGATTTAACATTAAATGATAGTGGTGAAACCGTTATCGCTGTACCCCAGAGTAATTGGGAATCTTTGCGTTCACCAATTAAAGTTATTGCACAAGCGAGTTTATTGGAAGCGGGGGGGCGCCCTGTGACTCGCCGAGCAGAACAGGCGGTATGGCCGGCGAAAGCAATGGTTGGTATTCGTCCATTATTTAATAAAAAAGAAATTTATGATTATCGGACTGACCGTTACACACAGCGCTATAACGTCGATGAAAACTCTCTTGCTGAATTTGAACTGGTATTTGCTGACGCGGCAGGTAATAAGCTTGCGGCCGAAAATTTAACCGCTCGTTTAGTCTATGAACGCCGTGATTATTTCTGGAGCTGGTCAGAAAGTGGTGGCTGGACATCAAATTATGATCAAAAAGATTTGATGATGGCGAATGAAAACATCAAGATTGAAAAAGATGGCACTGCGAAAGTGTCTTTCCCAGTTGATTGGGGTTCTTTCCGTCTTGAAGTGATTAATGAAGATAATAAATTAGTTAGCAGCCTACAATTTTGGGCGGGTTATTCATGGCAAGATAATGCGGGTGGTAATGGGGCTATACGCCCTGATCAAGTAAAACTAAGCTTAAATAAACCTGCATATTTACCTGGAGAAAAAGCAAAAGTTCGAGTGGAATCTCCTAAAGCGGGCAAAGGCTATATTTTGCTTGAATCCAGTAGTGGTCCGCTATGGTGGCAAGAGATTGACGTCCCTGAAAAAGGGATGGAAATTGAAGTGCCTGTTAATAAAGAATGGGCACGCCATGATCTTTATATCACTGCGGTAGTTGTACGCCCAGGGGATGATTCGAAAGAGGCGACAGTAAAACGCGCTATCGGTGTACTCCATCTACCATTGGCGGATGAGAATCGTAAAATTGGCTTATCACTGACCGCACCCACAAAGATGCGACCTAATCAAGATCTTACCGTTAAAGTGAAAGCAACCGCGCAAGATGGTAAACCATTACCTGAAAAAGTGAATGTGTTGTTGTCCGCGGTAGATACGGGTGTCTTGAACATTACTGATTTTAAAACCCCTAATCCGTATGAAGCCTTCTTTGGGCGCAAACGTTATGGCGTAGACCAATACGATGTATATGGTCACTTGATTGAGGGGCAGGGCAAACTTGCTAATCTGCGCTTTGGTGGTGATAGTGAAGAAGCCGCGTTAGAGCGCGGAGGAATGAAGCCGCTAACAGAAGTGCAAATCATTGCGGAACAAGCTCAACCTGTGACACTGGATAAAAATGGTGAAGGTGAAATCACATTACCAATCCCTGATTTTAATGGGGAATTACGCGTGATGGCACAAGCTTGGAATGACAAAGATTTTGGTCATGCCGACAGTAAAGTTGTGGTTGCCGCACCATTGATTACACAAATGTCGATGCCACGTTTTATGGCTGGTGGTGATAAATCTTACTTTGCACTGGATCTGACTAACACAACTGATAATACACAAAATATCACGGTGACCTTTAAAGCCTCGGGTATGGTGAAATTAGATGGGGCGACCTCGAAAGAACTCTCTTTAGTGAAAGGCAAACGAACAACAGTTACCTTACCTGTTCGTGCTGATTACGGTTATGGGGAAGGTCAAGTGTCGATGACAATCAATGGTATTAACATCCCCGGCGAGTCATTGAAAGAATACAGTAATAGTTGGAAAGTCGGAGTACGTCCTGCTCAACCAGCAGAAACTCTTTCTTATGCGATTGCGATTGAGCCAGGTGAACAATGGACATTACCAACGGAAGAGTTGCGCGGTTTATCACCGGATACGCTTGAAGGGCAGGTACTGTTGACGAGTCGTCCTCCACTGCAAATCGCACGTTATATTCGTGAGTTATTTGCATATCCATATGGCTGCCTTGAGCAGACGATCAGCGGACTATATCCTTCACTGTACTCCTCGCAAGCGGAATTAACGAAGCTGGGTGTGAAATCACAAACGGATGATGATCGTCGGAAAGCTATTGAAATCGGTATTCCGCACTTATTAAGCATGCAGCGTCCTGATGGAAGTTTCTCGTTGTGGGATCGGAATGGCCGCGAAGAGTATTGGCTGACGGCTTACGCAACAGATTTTTTAAATAGAGCTCATCAACGAGGCTATTCAGTACCTCAAGATGCGTTAGTGAATGCAAATAGCCGTTTGTTAAGCTACTTACAAGATGGTAATCAAATCAATTATCCATATACCAATAATCTGGATGCATCGCGCTTTGCTGCACAAGCTTATGCAGGCTTGGTATTGGCCACACAGCAGAAAGCTCCTTTAGGAGCCTTGCGCCAATTGTACTCTAGGGCCAATGAATCCAATAGTGGGTTACCGCTAGTGCAGTTAGGGATCGCATTGAATCTCATGGGAGATAAGGCACGTGGTGACAGCGCCATTATCGATGGATTGAAAAAACAGCGTAGTCGTTACAGTTATGATGGTGACTATGGTTCAACGATCCGTGACGATGCAATGATAGTGGCTTTATTAAATGAACATCAATTAATGCCGAAATCGCGTGATCAAAAACTACAGATATTGTCCAATAACCTAGTTTCACAACAGTACTTCTCAACTCAAGAGAGTAATGCGTTGTATCTAGCGGGTCGTTATTATGTGAATGATTCCGAAACGCCATGGAAAGCGGTTATCAATGGTCAAGAGCCACCAATGACATCGGACAAACCGGTCAATGAGTTCTTGAGCAAACAACAGCTACAAACAGGCTACAGCATTGAAAATGCGGGTACCAATACATTGTATAGCCGTTTGAATGTGGTGGGATACCCGATGTATACACCAACGCCGAGTTCCAATGTATTAAGTGTGAAACGTACCTATTTAGATTTACAAGGCCAACCAATTACACTTGACCGTTTAAGATCGGGCGAAATGGTAGTTGTGAAGTTGGAAGTGAACGCTTCACAGATGGTTCCTGATGCATTAGTCGTTGATTTATTGCCAGCAGGTTTAGAGCTAGAAAACCAAAATTTGGCAAACAGCAGTGCAAATCTCAGCGAAACAGCGCCAAACTTACAAGAAGTGATCGATGATATGCAGCAAGCACAAATCAGTCATATGGAATATCGTGACGACCGTTTTGTCGCTGCCGTTGAGGTACAGCAGTATAAACCAACCACTTTAGTGTATTTAGCTAGAGCGGTGACGCCGGGTGTATACAACATTCCTGTTCCACAGGTGGAATCCATGTATGTGCCTGAATGGCGAGCTGTCGGTAATGCTAGTGGTCAATTAGAAATCGTTCGTTAATCTTTGCTAAGCCCTTATACTGTGCAGTGCTAGTCGTATAAGGGCTATTTCTTTGCGGTAGATCCATTTATGAAAAAAGGGTTACGACGCACTGGGATGACATTGATCGTCTTGGTGATTTTTTTGCCTCTGCTATTTTTATTGCTTGATAGGTTATGGCCATTACCCATCAAGCAAATTGAAATGGCACGTACCGTAGTGGCCGAAGATAGCACACCACTTTGGCGTTTTGCTGACAGAGAAGGCATTTGGCGCTATCCCGTAAAATTAGATGAAGTATCACCTGAATTTATTGAAGCACTCCTCACCTATGAAGATCGCCATTTTTATCAACATCCGGGCATTAACCCTTTTTCGTTGCTGAGGGCATTGTGGCAGGATGTGAGTTCAGGGCGTATCGTATCAGGGGGAAGTACGATTTCTATGCAGGTTGCTCGGTTAATTGACCCTCATGACCGAACAATAACAGGTAAACTCAAACAACTCTGGCGTACCGCACAGCTTGAATACCATTATTCAAAAGATGAAATCTTGGAAATGTACCTGAATCGAGCCCCTTACGGGGGAACTATTGAAGGAATTGGTGCTGCAAGTTGGGTGTATTTAAATAAATCGCCAGATAAACTGACGTCAGGTGAGGCGGCACTCTTTGCGGTATTGCCACAAGCGCCAAGCAGACTGAGACCTGACCGTTATCCCCAAAGAGCGCAAGCTGCACGCGATAAAGTCCTTGATAGGCTCGCTGAATATCAGGTTTGGTCGGCAGATAAAGTTGCTGATATTAAACAGGAACAAATCTGGTTAGCTCCGCGTAAAAATCCTCATTTAGCGCCTTTATTAGCGCGTCGCGTCGTCAAAGATGTTCAAGATTCAATTATTGAAACCACAATTGATGCAGGGTTACAGCGTCAGTTAGAGGATATGGCGATTAATTGGAAAAACCAGCTGCCTAAGCAAACTTCATTAGGATTATTGGTTGTTGATCATACTGATATGAGTGTGAAAGCTTATCTTGGGTCAATTGATTTTACAGATAATAGCCGTTTTGGTCATGTTGATATGATCACGGCTTGGCGTTCGCCGGGGTCGACACTTAAACCCTTTTTATATGCACTCGCAATGGATGATGGATTGATCCATGCCGAATCACTGTTACAAGATGTACCACGTCGTTTTGATGATTATCGACCAGGTAATTTTGACAGTGGTTTTAATGGTCCTGTGAGCGTCAGTGATGCATTAGTGCGTTCACTGAATTTGCCGGTAGTGCAAGTACTTGATGCTTATGGGAGTAAACGTTTTACGGCCAAGTTACGTAATGTTGGGACAGAATTACGTTTTCCTTTAGCAAGTGAACCCAATTTATCACTCATTTTAGGTGGAACGGCTGCACGTATGGATGAGCTAGTAGCAGCTTACAGCGCTTTTGCTCGCCAAGGAAAAGTTTCACCACTGCGCTATCGACCCAGTGAAGTGATACGCGATCGCCAGCTTATCTCACCGGGAGCTGCGTGGATTGTGCGACGTATTATGGGGGGAGAGGCGCGCCCTGTGCCAGACAGTAGTTTAAGCGCACAAGTGAATTTAGCATGGAAAACCGGCACCAGTTATGGCTATCGTGATGCATGGGCGATAGGGGTCAATCCGCGTTATACCATTGGTGTATGGGTTGGGCGGCCAGATGGTACACCTGTTGCAGGGCAATTTGGCTACGCAACGGCTATTCCGATAATGAATCAGGTGAATAATTTATTGTTAGCTCGTTTATATCAATCAACCCAATCGATACCGAAGGATACTAAGCCCGCAAGCGTTAGCCAAGCGGTGATTTGTTGGCCGAGTGGCACCGCGTTGCCAAAAGAGGATAGCAATTGCCGGCAACGTCGCTTAAGTTGGATTTTGGACAAGACGATCCCACCAACACTCATTGCGAAAGGACAGGAGTCATTATTAGGGCTACGCCAGAAAATATGGGTCAATACTCAAGGTTTACAGGTTGCGCCAGATTGCCCTAACGCAATAGAAAAAGAGATCTATTTGTGGCCGATTACATTAGAGTCATGGCTACCGTCGGGTGAGAAACGTGCTAACCGGTTACCTCGTATTGATCCCCAATGTCCACCAATGAGGAGTGAAATGCCGCCACTGTTGATTTCGGGCGTGCGTGAAGGTGAAATTCTACAGCGGTTACCAGGTAAAAGTAGTTTAGATGTACGCTTAGTGACGCAAGGTGGGCAAGGACAACAATGGTGGTTTTTAAATGGCGAGCAAATAAAAGAAACAGGACACAATGGCAGCGTTTTACTGACTTTTGATAAATCAGGAAACTACCAAATTTCTGTTTTAGACATGGGGGGACAAGTGACCTCAGTCAGTTTTAAAGTGAAGTAACGAATAAAAAGTGTGACTTAGTCAAAAAAATAGTCTTTTTTGCTATAAAAAGTTTAACAAAATGTTGATGTAACTGTAGGAAATTGTAATCGTAGCCCCTATAATCAACGCCTTGTTTCTGTTACTGGGTAGCAGAAGATTAACACTATAAAAAACAACAACTGACACATACTTTTCGTTTTTGAATTACTTGAAAAAGTTAAGAACGCTGGGTAAAAGTCACGATATCGCTAAGAGGTTATTTATGACGGTTCAACGTACATTTTCTATTATTAAACCAAACGCAGTAAAGAAAAATGCTATTGGTGCAATCTATCATCGTTTTGAAAGCGCTGGTTTTTCAATCGTTGCCGCCAAAATGCTGCATTTGACTCGTGAGCAAGCTGAAGGTTTCTACGCAGAGCACAAAGGTCGTCCTTTCTTTGAAGGTCTGGTTGAATTCATGACTTCAGGTCCAATTATGCTGCAAGTTCTGGAAGGTGAAAATGCGGTTCAGCGTCACCGTGACCTGATGGGTGCAACTAACCCAGATAACGCATTAGCAGGAACGTTACGTGCTGACTATGCGGATAGCTTCACTGAAAACGCAGTTCATGGTTCTGACTCTGTTGAGTCGGCAAATCGTGAAATCGCGTATTTCTTTACTGAAGATGAAATCTGCCCTCGCTAATTAACAAACTAATGCATTAGCATTATTCTAATAAAGTTTGTACAATGCGACGCCCTGTTAATATAATTGTTAACAGGGCTTATTTTATTATGAACGTTGTGCTATTCACATAGCACTCGCCGAAAGTGTAACAACGAGGCAACTTAAACATGTCCGATATGACAACAAGTGCACAATGTGCAACTTCCTCCGCTATTTCTGTCACACCAGAAAAAAACACACAAAAAATTAATCTCCTCGATTTGAATCGTAAACAAATGCGTGATTTTTTTGCGCAAATGGGTGAAAAACCATTCCGTGCCGATCAAGTCATGAAATGGATATATCACTACTGTTATGACGATTTCGATCAAATGACAGATATAAACAAAGCATTGAGAGCGAAACTCAAGGAAGTCGCTGAAATTCGTGCTCCTGAAGTCGCTGAAGAACAGCGTTCAGCTGATGGTACGATAAAATGGGCGATAACAGTAGGTGACCAGCAAGTTGAAACGGTTTATATTCCAGAAGATGACCGCGCAACATTATGTGTCTCTTCACAAGTGGGTTGTGCGTTAGAATGTAAATTCTGTTCTACAGCGCAGCAAGGATTTAACCGTAACTTACGTGTTTCTGAAATTATCGGGCAAGTTTGGCGTGCGGCAAAAATAATCGGTTCATTAAAATCCAGCGGACGCCGTCCTATTACTAACGTCGTCATGATGGGAATGGGGGAACCGTTATTAAATCTGAATAACGTCGTCCCAGCGATGGAAATCATGATGGATGATTTCGGCTTTGGTTTATCGAAGCGGCGTGTCACCTTATCGACTTCTGGGGTTGTACCAGCACTCGATAAGTTAGGTGATATGATTGATGTGGCGTTAGCGATTTCATTACATGCTCCGACGGATGATATCCGTGATGACATTGTACCGATTAATAAAAAGTACAATATTGAAACCTTCCTTAGCAGCGTAAGACGTTATTTGTCTAAATCAAATGCGAATGGTGGTCGTGTCACGGTGGAATATGTGATGCTGGATCATGTCAATGACAGTATTGAACAAGCGCATCAATTAGCGGAATGTTTAAAAGATACGCCAAGTAAAATTAACTTGATCCCTTGGAATCCGTTCCCAGGCGCACCTTATGGTCGTAGTTCGAACAGCCGTATCGATCGTTTTTCAAAAGTGTTGATGGAATATGGCTTTACGACGATAGTGCGTAAAACTCGTGGTGACGATATTGATGCCGCTTGTGGTCAGCTGGCGGGAGAGGTCATTGACCGTACTAAACGGACATTGAAAAAGCGCATGGCTGGGGAACCTATCAAGGTCAAAGCAGTCTGAGTTATAGATAATATCTAAATATTTGGTCTAATTATCATTTAGGTCATTTATGGATAGGCAAAATGACCCTCATCACCTACAATGATTTGTAGGTGATGATATTAATAAAATTGTCACGTTAGGATTATTACGAGTAAAGCTAAGGAAAATAGCTTTATATTTCATTCACTCGAACACAGTGTTGCTAGCAAATGACTATCGATAACAATACCGAACAAACTCCAATTACAGTAGGAAAACTACTCTCTCAAGCGCGTGAGCGAATGGGATTAACGCAAGAATCGGTCGCGGAGCGTCTGTGTCTTAAAGTTAGTACGGTAAGAGAAATCGATGAAGATGTAAAACCTGCTGGTGTCGAACCCACCTTTTTACGTGGTTATATGCGTTTATACGCACGTATGGTGAATGTGCCAGAAAGTGAATTAAATGCGCTACTTAGAAATGATGAGCCGATTGCAACATCAACGGTTTCATCTATGCAAAGTTACTCATTAGGTAAAAAACGTAAGAAGCGTGAAGGTTGGTTGATGAAGCTAACTTGGTTAATTGTCATTGTATTAATTGCAATGGTCGGCGTTTGGTGGTGGCAAGATCACCAAAAACAACAAAGTGAATTTGTCACAATGGCTAATCAAAATGATTTGCTATTATCCCAACAAAATAGCAGTGAAAATCAAGTGGAAGTGACGAGTAATGCCACGGAAACGCCTCCTGCAACAGAGACGCCAACGAATTCTGCGGTCGATCTCACCTCAATTCAGCCAAACGATAATCAAACAACCGAATCACAACCGGTTAAAACTGTGCCACTGCCAAATTCACCAAGTGCAACAGTGAACATTGATCGTACCCAATCAATTGAAGAACCTGCAACGGCACCTGTCGTTCAAGATGCACTCGCGATGAGTTTTAAAGGCTCATGTTGGTTGGAGGTTCGCGATGCGAATAATAAAGTCTTATATAGTGGTATCAAGAACAATGGTGATACCTTGGATTTACAAGGCAAATTGCCTTACCGCTTAAATATTGGTGCTCCCGCAAACGTTGATATCAAATTCAATGGCAATGCGGTTGACTTAAGCCGTTTTATTAAAGCGAATCGTTCTGCTAAGTTAAAAATACCAGAAGCATAAAGTCACAAATTAAGAAGACGCAAACTGTATCCTAAAACTAGAATTGTGATAGTTTGCAGTTTGCGTTTTTGTGTATAGTGGTCATCGCAGCAATGATTATCCACTACACAACAGTGTTTAAGAGCACATGGATGTCCAGAGAGTAAAATTAAAATGCATAATGAATCACCGATAAAAAGACGTAAATCCACCCGAATTTATGTAGGTAATGTGCCTATTGGCGATGGGGCACCTATCGCTGTCCAATCTATGACCAATACGCGCACGACGGATGTTGAAGCAACAGTGCGGCAAATCCAATCATTAGAGCGTGTAGGCGTGGATATCGTACGGGTATCTGTACCTACGATGGATGCAGCAGAAGCCTTTAAACTCATTAAGCAGCGTGTGAATGTGCCATTGGTTGCTGATATTCACTTTGACTATCGTATCGCGATGAAAGTCGCGGAATATGGTGTTGACTGCCTACGAATTAACCCAGGTAATATCGGTAGTGAAGAGCGTATTCGCCAAGTTGTGGATAGCGCTCGCTATCACAACATTCCTATCCGTATTGGGGTCAATGGCGGGTCACTGGAAAAAGATATTCAAGAAAAATACGGTGAGCCAACACCTGAAGCGCTAGTTGAATCAGCGATGCGACATGTCGATATCTTGGATAGATTGAATTTCGATCAGTTCAAGGTCAGTGTTAAAGCATCGGATGTTTTTCTTGCCGTTGGCTCTTACCGTTTATTAGCACAAAAAATTGACCAACCACTGCACTTAGGTATTACCGAAGCTGGTGGGGCACGCTCTGGTTCTGTTAAATCAGCAATTGGCCTTGGCATGTTGTTGGCTGAAGGTATTGGCGATACATTGCGTATTTCGTTAGCGGCGGATCCAATTGAAGAAGTTAAAGTTGGTTTCGATATTCTAAAATCATTACGGATTCGTTCTCGTGGCATCAACTTTATTGCTTGTCCAACGTGTTCTCGTCAAGAATTTGATGTGATTGGCACAGTCAATGCCCTAGAGCAACGTCTTGAAGATATCATCACCCCAATGGATGTATCCATTATTGGTTGTGTCGTCAATGGTCCCGGTGAAGCTGAGGTTTCCACCTTAGGGGTGGCTGGTGCGAAAACCAAAAGTGGCTTCTATGAAGATGGTGTTCGTCAAAAAGAGCGTTTTGATAATGACAATATTATTGATCAGCTAGAGGCGAAAATTCGAGCAAAAGCAGCCATGCTTGATGAAAATAACCGCATACAGATAAACCAAATAGAAAAATGATTGTCAAATAACTGGCTCTAATGGGCCAGTTTTTGTTTTTATGGTATTTTGGCGAGCACTCAACGGCACTATTTTGAGTAAAAAGGACAGGGGCAACCCTAAAAAGAGCAGAATATTCCCGATTGAAGAGGAATATTATGGTTTGTTGATTGAACCTAATGACATTTCGCTTTTATAATCGAGGCTATTCGATTCCGAAAAATAGAGACATAACGTGGCAAAAAATATCCAGGCCGTTCGTGGCATGAATGACTACCTGCCGGCAGACACTCGAGTCTGGCAGAAAATTGAAGCAGTTCTCAAAAATATTTTACAGGGTTATAGTTTTAGTGAAATTCGTACCCCGATTGTAGAGCACACCCCGCTATTTAGTAGAGCGATTGGTGAAGTGACGGATGTGGTTGAAAAAGAGATGTACACCTTTATCGACCGTCATGACACAGACAAAACTGAGGTTAGCCTCACTTTACGCCCTGAAAATACTGCTGGCTGCGTCCGTGCAGGTATTGAGCATGGTTTGCTGTACAATCAGGAACAGCGCTTATGGTATCTAGGGCCAATGTTTCGTCATGAACGTCCGCAAAAAGGTCGTTATCGCCAATTTCACCAACTAGGTGCCGAAGTGTTTGGTCTTGCGGGGCCAGATATTGATGCTGAGCTGATCATGATGACAGCACGCTGGTGGCGTGCATTAGGTATCAGTGAATATGTGACGTTAGAGTTAAACTCAATCGGTTCTTTAGAAGCTCGTGCAAATTACCGTGAAGCATTAGTGGCTTTCCTTGAGCAGCATAAAGAAAAGCTCGATGAAGATTGTCAACGCCGTATGTACACCAATCCATTGCGCGTACTTGACTCAAAAAATCAAGAAGTACAGGCATTATTAAATGATGCACCTGAGCTGTTTGATTATTTAGATGATGAATCTCGTGAGCACTTTGATGGCCTGTGCAAATTGTTAGATGCGGCTGGTATTCAATACCGAGTGAATCAACGTTTAGTGCGTGGTCTGGATTACTATAACCGTACTGTGTTTGAATGGGTGACAACCGCTCTTGGCTCACAAGGTACGGTGTGTGCAGGTGGCCGCTATGATGGCCTAGTTGGTCAACTCGGTGGTAAGCCAACACCAGCAGTTGGTTTTGCGATGGGCATGGAGCGTATGGTGCTCTTGGTTAAAGATTTGAACCCTAACTTCACTGCTGATGATTCTGTCACTGACGTGTATTTAGCTTCATTTGGCGATAATAGCCAACAAGCAGCATTGTTATTAGCTGAACAAGTACGTGATGCGTTGCCAAACATACGTGTGATGACCAATCACGGTGGCGGCAACTTTAAGAAACAATTAGCACGTGCAGATAAGCAGGGTGCAAGAATTGCGCTGATTTTAGGTGAAGATGAAATTGCTAATCAGCAAGTTAGTGTGAAACACTTACTGACTGGTGAGCAAGAAACTGTATCGCAGCAGCAATTAGCACAGCGTTTAGCTGAACTGTTAGGTTAAGGAGAAACTAATGGAAGTTTACACAACTGAAAACGAACAAGTTGATGCTATCAAACGCTTTTTTGCTAATAATGGCGTGGCGTTAATCATTGGACTTGTTGTCGGTATTGGGGCTGTTCTAGGATGGAATTATTGGCAGTCTCACAAGAGCAATGTGTTACAAGAAAGCGCTCAAAAATTTGAAAATGTCAGTACACAACTGCATTCAGGTTCAGCTCAAGGTATTGAAGCTGCACAAAAATTCGCTGCTGAAACAAATGATGTATACAGTGCGATGATTGGGTTAGAACTTGCTCAAGTTGCTGTTGATAAAGGTGATTTAGCGTTAGCAGAAAAATCATTATCAGATGCTTTAACCAAAGCAAAAACCGATGATATGCTGGACCTCATCAACTTTCGTTTAGCGCGAGTACAGCTAGCACAAGGTAAAGCTGATGCCGCGATAGCGTCAGTGGGTAATATTAAAGCTAAATCATGGCAAGCAGCAGCACAAGATATTCGTGGAGACGCTTTACTCCATAAGGGCGACAATGCAGGCGCAAAAGCTGCATATACTCAAGGGCTGGAAAGTGATGGCTCACAAGCAATTAGAAGCCTTCTTACCCTTAAACTGAACAACGTATCTGTACTCTAAGTAATTTGCGTCGCATCTAGGCAACAAGTGCAAGCATCCGAGCAAGAAATTTGTTCGGATGACTGAATGCCGATAATGATGTGACTTGGAATATGGTGAGTATAATTTATAAGAAGAAAGGAAACGATTATTATGCAGTTGCGGAAAACACTTTTGATTGGCCTAGTCGCTTCAGCTTTACTTGCAGGTTGTTCCAGCGAAACTGATTCTATCGTTATGGCGCCACTTCCTCAGGTTGAAAACCAATTTACACCTTCGATAGTTTGGGATAAATCAGTCGGAAATGGTGTTGAACAGTTTTATTCTGATCTGTCACCTGTTTGGGATGGCAGTGCAATTTATGCCGCTGATCGCAAAGGGCTAGTTAAGGCGTTTGAGCTTGATAGCGGTAAAGAAATCTGGTCAGTCGACCTTTCTAAGCGTACAGGTTTTCTTTCTGCTAACTTATCCGCACTGTTATCGGGTGGGTTAACGGTTTCTGGTGACCATATTTATATTGGAACCGAGCGTGGAACCGTCATCGCATTAAATAAAGAAGATGGTTCAGTCGTTTGGGATGTGGAAGTTGCGGGGGAAGCGCTTTCTCGTCCAGTCGCAAGTAATGGCCTCGTCATGGTTCATACTAGTAACGGTATGCTCCAAGCACTTGATGAAAATAATGGTGAAATCAAGTGGACAGTGAATATGGATACACCATCCTTGTCACTAAGAGGGGAATCAGCTCCGAGCGTCGCTTACGGTGCGGCCATTGTGGGTGGAGATAATGGCCGGGTTAGTGCGGTATTATTGTCTCAAGGCCAACTCATTTGGCAGCAACGTATTTCCCAGGTGACAAGTTCAACAGAGATTGGTCGTTTAGACGATGTGGATATGACGCCAATTATTGATGATGGTACTATTTATGCGATTGCGTATAACGGTACATTAGCAGCACTTGATATGCGTTCTGGGCAAATAAAATGGAAACGCGATTTAGGCTCCGTCAATAACATGGTCTTATCTGGTGAGAATTTATACCTTGTCGATCAAAATGACCGTGTATTATCAGTACGTAAGAGTGATGGTGTGACCTTATGGACCCAAGAGGGTTTGCTTAATCGTGGCTTAAGTGCCCCAGAAATGTACAATGGGTATATTGTTGTGGGTGATAAAGAAGGTTACTTGCATTGGTTAGATATGAGCACTGGCGGTTTTGTGGCGCAAAATAAAATCAATAGCTCAGGTATTCATAGTCGCCCAGTTGTTGCTGGTGATAAGCTCATGGTTCAGGCAAGAAACGGGACAGTTTATCTGTTAACGCGTTAATTTTCTGACAAGCAGCAAATTTCTCGATAAAATCAACAGCTCCTAATATTGGGAGCTGTTTCGTTTTTTGTTTTCTAGGTCAGTTTCACTGAAAACACCGAATTCTTTTAGTTAATTAAAGTAGTGAGGCATCAAATAATGATACCCGTCGTAGCGCTGGTTGGGCGTCCAAACGTAGGAAAATCCACGTTATTTAATCGATTAACCCGTACCCGTGATGCACTGGTAGCGGATTTTCCTGGGCTGACTCGTGATCGCAAATATGGTCGTGCTGAAGTTGAAGGGCATGAATTTATTATTATCGACACTGGTGGTATCGATGGTACTGAAGAAGGCGTCGAAACACACATGGCTGCACAGTCACTGCAAGCGATTGAAGAAGCCGATGTGGTTCTCTTTATGGTCGATGCACGCGCAGGACTTATGCCAGCAGATGAAGGTATTGCTAAGCACTTACGTAGTCGAAAGAAAAAAACCTATCTGGTGGCGAATAAGACCGATGGTATCGATGCTGATAGTGCCATTGGTGATTTTTATTCGCTCGGCCTAGGTGAAATACATTCTATTGCGGCGTCACATGGGCGTGGTGTAACCCAACTCATTGAAAAATCATTAAAGCCTTTTATTGAGATAGAAGAAGAAATTGAGCTAACCGAGGAAGAAGAAAATGCCGCTTACTGGGCTGCACAAGAAGCGGAAGCTGAATTTGACGAAGATGAAGATGATTTTGACCCAACCACATTACCGATTAAATTAGCCATTGTTGGTCGACCAAATGTTGGCAAATCAACACTCACTAATCGTATTTTAGGTGAAGAGCGGGTTGTCGTATTCGATATGCCAGGCACAACGCGTGATAGTATCTATATCCCAATGGAACGTGATGGGCGCGAATATGTCCTGATTGATACGGCGGGCGTACGTAAGCGTGGTAAAGTCACTGAAACGGTTGAAAAATTCTCAGTTATCAAAACATTACAAGCCATTGAAGATGCTAACGTCGTCTTACTCGTCATTGATGCTCGTGAAGGTATTTCTGACCAAGATCTATCATTATTAGGCTTTATTCTTAATGCAGGCCGTTCATTGGTGATTGCGGTCAATAAATGGGATGGCATGAAGCCTGAAGACCGCGAACATGTGAAAGACATGTTAGAGCTGCGTCTCGGCTTTGTCGATTTTGCGCGCATCCACTTTATCTCCGCGTTACATGGTAGTGGTGTGGGTAATTTATTTGAATCTGTGCAAGAAGCTTATGAATCAGCAACACGTCGTGTAGGTACTGCACTGCTGACGCGGATAATGAAAATGGCAGAAGATGAGCATCAACCGCCTCTTATTCGTGGTCGTCGTGTGAAAATGAAATACGCGCATGCGGGGGGGCATAATCCTCCTATTGTGGTCATTCATGGTAACCAAGTCTCTGATTTACCTGATAGCTATAAACGTTACCTAATGAATTATTTTCGTCGTTCATTACAGGTCATGGGGACACCGATTCGTATTCAATTCAAAGAAGGGGAAAACCCTTATGCGAATAAAAAGAACCAGTTAACAGCAACACAATTGCGTAAGCGTAAACGTTTAATGCAACATCTGAAAAAACGTTAATCCTAGAAGTCGCACATATTTGTGATACTTCGAGAAAGCCGTGACAATTTACTCTGTTACGGCTTTTTAATAACTATTTGTTATTCGTTGTGGTGAGCTAACGTGTATCTATTCCAGCTCCCAATTATGCAGATTACAGAGGGTAACCATGCAAACTAAATCTTCTACACGTCTAAATAAGTACATCAGTGAGAGTGGTATTTGTTCAAGGCGTGATGCGGATCGTTACATCGAACAAGGAAATGTGTTTATCAATGGCAAGAGAGCGACCATTGGTGATCAAGTTTTTAGTGGTGATGTTGTCAAAGTGAACGGACAACTGATTGAGCCTAGAAATGAAGAAGATTTAGTGTTAATTGCGCTGAATAAACCAGTGGGCATCGTGAGTACTACTGAAAGCGGTGAAAGAGACAATATTGTTGATTATGTGAATCACAGTAAACGTATTTTCCCGATAGGTCGGCTCGACAAAGATTCCCAAGGGCTGATTTTTCTCACTAACCACGGTGACTTAGTGAATAAAATTTTGCGTGCGGGCAACGAGCACGAGAAAGAATATATTGTGACCGTTAATAAACCCATTACCGATGATTTTATTCGTGGTATGGGCGCGGGGGTACCGATTTTAGGTACTATGACGAAAAAGTGTAAAGTAAAGAAAGAAGCTCCTTTTGTCTTTCGAATTACGCTGATTCAAGGATTAAACCGCCAAATCCGTCGTATGTGTGAATATTTCGGTTTTGAGGTCACAAAGCTTGAACGCGTACGGATTATGAATGTGAATCTTTCAGGTATCCCATTAGGTGAATGGCGTGATTTAACGGATGATGAGTTGATTAAGTTATTTGATATGATTGAAAAATCAGACTCAATGGCTCAGGCTAAGAAACCGGCTAAAGCGAAATCAGTGGCGACAAAACGGGTAAGTAAACCGAGTGCAGGTAACAAACCAAAGGCAACGACAGATACTGCATCTCGTAAACGTTTTACTCAACCGGGTCGTAAGAAGAAAAAACGTTAAATTTTTATCTCATAAAGTCAGCCGTATTATATGGCTGACAAACTTTGTCAGTGTTTGACCGTTGTTGCATTGATATTCTTAAATGTAGATCCCAACGCCTTCCCAGCTTTTACGTGTAATATCCACCACCTTATGATCAAAGAGTTGTGTTGCTGTTCTTAGCGTCGCTTGGGCAAACTCATTAAATGTTGTTCTGGTCGTGAGTGTTTTATCAAACATCGTACGGATCCAAATTTGTCCCGCTCGCTCCCATGAATAACCCCCTAACATGGTCGCTAATAGGTAAAAGGCTTTATTAGGTATGCCTGAGTTAATATGAACGCCGCCATTATCTTGGAAAATCGATAAATTTCGATAGTTTCGCATATGCCCAACTTGTGGATCTCGATTATTTTCGGATAGGCGATATGCAGTGCCTGGTGCTGACATAGAGCGTAAGGCAGGTGCTTTTTGTTTATCAATGAACAAGTTTTCACCCAGTAGCCAGTTAGATTGAGTCGCGGTTTCATTGGCTGCATATTGCTTGACCATGATCCCGACTACATCGGCGACAGATTCATTTAATGCCCCTGACTGGAAGACATAGTCAAAGTCTGTCGTGAAGGTAATAAAGCCATGGGTTAACTCATGAGCAATAATATCAATATCATTGTAAAACGGACCAAAATAGAGATTATCGCCGTCACCGAAATAGATGGCCTGTGAGTTCCAGAATGCATTAGGGTAATTTTTATCAAAATGAATGACGGCATTAATTTGTGAATCGCAGCCAAAAATTTTATTAATATTCAGTTTTTCTTTAAAAAATGATCTCACATGGCCAATGGAATCATACACAGTTTGTTCTGCTGTTGATGGCTTTATAGGGTCGCCTTCCTTCATAACGATCTGATAATCTTCATGAGGCATATGAAGTTCATAGGGACTTGGATAGCTTTCATCTAATGAGAGGTCGGAACGTGAACAAATAGGTAGATTTGAATGGACATGATTGGGTAAAAACTCTCTTTCCTGTGCATCTCTGATAATACGTTCATAATTGGTGCCAGGGCGTGCTGAACAAGCAAATAACTGTTTTAGATGCTCTTTATCTTCTGTTGAATAGGCGGTGCTCATTAGTTCATTGATATGAAATAACGTAGATTTTAATTTTTTACATTTCGACTCCTGATAGAGATGTGCAATAAGGTACGGAGGAAGATAGGAACGACCAAGAATATGACTCATAAACAGACTCCATTTTGTGTGTGAAAATGGAATCATAAGATAATGAGTTGTATATGTAACTATGTGATTAATAAGTAAATTTATTAACTATTATTGTTTTTTATCACAAAAGCCGCCAAGTCTTATGACGACTTTTATTAAGAGTAAATAATGTTACTATTTGTTCAACCAGTCTTTATTAGTCACTAAAAAATCACTATAGAGTTTTGCCTCGGGGGTATTTGGTTCAGGGTGATAGTCATATTCCCAGCGAACCAAAGGAGGCATAGACATTAAAATGGATTCAGTGCGCCCACCGCTTTGTAAACCAAATAATGTGCCCCTATCCCAAACAAGGTTAAATTCAACATAGCGACCACGTCGATATAATTGGAATTGACGTTCTCTTTCCCCCCAAGTGTGATGACGACGTTTCTCAACGATAGGCACATAAGCATCGAGAAAACCATGGCCAACAGCTTGTGTGAAGTTAAAGCAAGTCGTGAAATCAGGTTGGTTGAGGTCATCATAAAATAGTCCGCCTACGCCTCTAGGCTCATTACGATGCTTCAAAAAGAAGTACTCATCACACCAATTTTTATACTTAAGATACGTCTCTGAACCAAAAGGCGCACAGAGGTCGTGAGCGATGGTATGCCAGTGAACCACATCCTCTTCAAAACCATAATAAGGGGTTAAATCGAAACCGCCACCAAACCACCACACTGGCTCGTGACCCTCTTTTTCGGCAATAAAGAAGCGTACATTAGCATGAGTCGTTGGAATATAAGGGTTTTGAGGGTGAATGACTAAAGAGACGCCCATGGCTTGGTAGCTGCGACCTGCTAATTCAGGACGATGTGCCGTAGCGGAAGCGGGGAGTTGTTTCCCTTGAATATGGGAGAAATTAACGCCAGCCTGCTCAAATAGCGCTCCTTGAGTCAATACACGGCTACGTCCACCACCACCTTCAGCACGTTCCCACGTTTGTTCAAGGAAGGTTTCCTTACCATCCAGTTCAGTGATTTTTTGACAAATCGTTTCTTGTAGTTCAAGTAAAAATGTTTTTACTTGAAAAATATCAGGGTAATTCATTGTTTTCCAATAGAACGGTTGGTAAAAAAAAGTGACTAAAGTATACCCTTTTGAATGAAAAAAGGCATATTGAAATATTGATTGTGTGTGAAAAGCGGTGATAATGACAGAAAACTCAGTTAAAACGGGTCACTAATATGGAAATACGTATCTTCCGGCAAAGCGATTTTGAAGAAGTTATCACATTGTGGGAACGATGTGATTTAAATGAGTTTGGGGGAGACCCTGAACTTGATATTGAACGCAAACTCCAATGTGGCGCAGACCTTTTTTTGGTTGCTGAAGTGTCGGGCGAAGTGGTGGGCACGGTAATGGGGGGCTATGACGGGATCAGAGGAACAGCATGCTATCTTGCTGTACATCCAGATTATCGTGGCCGCGGTATTGCTAATGCGCTCGTGAGCCGATTAGAAAAAAAATTACGAGCGAGAGGATGTGGTAGGATTGAGTTTCTGGTTAGCGAAGAATCGGATGCCGCCATTTATATGTTTGAAAAAATGCTATACGAAGAAGAGCAGCCAGCTCGACTCATTTATGCGAAAACACTGACGAATGATCTCGATTTTTAATGTTGTTGATGATTTATTGGGTGATGAGTTGGAATGTTTTTAGGAATAGGTTGTCACAGTATGCATCAAGTAATCCAATATGAATTGAGGATGTTATGCCCAAAAGTGTCATTGTGAAGCTTTCTCAGATAGCTATTTTGAGTGGTACATTTATTCTATCGGGGTGCGCAGGCTCAGGTGGGTTTTGGTCTTCACTTTCGCCAATGAACTGGTTTAGTAGCCCTATAACGGCCAAAGCTGCTGGGGTAGGAGGGATCACGGGGTTCACCCCAATGCAAGCTGACATCACCAAAGAGCGTCTGGATGATCGTTATGTCATCCGTAGTGGAATGCAAACTGAACAAGGTGAGATTGTCACTGTATTTCAAGGCTTAGATGATGATAAGGTGAAAATTGAAGTATTTGGCCCTGAAAAAGGCTATGTTTCACGCATTAGCGTCAGTGATCCTGATATTGTCACCGAGTGGGGAATTAAAATTGGTTCACCGTTTAGTGATATTTATGAAAAAGCCTTTGGTGCCTGTAAAATCGCTGAGCCTATTGATGACCAACCTACTGTTGAATGCGTCGCACCACAGACGGCACATATTGTGTATAGCTTCACTGGTAAATGGCAAGGACCAGAAGGTTTAATGCCGCCTGATGATGAATTAAAAAATTGGACAGTGTCGCGAATTATTTGGAAGAAATAATCGCTCAGCTGCTGGTTCGATTCATTCCCTATTTGCTATGTCGCTCAATCTAAATATAGTGAGAATTTTGAGGGTGTGAGTGCGTTCAATGACGTTGTTACGGAGTTTAACTTTCGTTATTAAGCCCTCAGCTCACTATTAATGCCTAGCCTTAATCAGCCCCTTAAATTCTTTTTTGTATTATTTTCCTGTGCGCCTGAATATTTGCGTTAAAACAAGGTGAAAATCATCATTGATGAGATACTATATCTCACGCACAAATAATAAATTATTTCAAAGAGGTTGATTAGCATGTCTCATTCTCAGAGCGGTATTCTGAAAGATCATAGCCGTTTCGGTATTTTTATTGAAGCAATGGTGCAAGGGCCTCTTGCTGACATAAAAACGGGATGTCAGCGTTTTGTCGACGCATTAACACAATTACAAGAACAGTACCCATCTGATAGGTTAGGCGCGGTTATTGCATTTGGTTCTGATATTTGGAAGCAATTATCAGCACCTGAAAGCGCACCTGAATTAAAGCCTTTTCGTCAATTAGGGAAAGGTCTTGCACCCGCAACACAACGTGACCTTTTTATTCATATTCAATCTCAGCGTCACGATATTAACTTTTCATTGGCACAGGCTGCACTGAAGGCATTTGGTCCTGCGATTAAAGTTGAAGAAGAGATCCATGGTTTTCGTTGGGTCGAAGAACGTGATTTGAGCGGATTTATTGATGGTACCGAAAACCCTCAGGGAGAAGAAATCGCTGAAGTTGCACTGATTGCAGATGGCATTGATAAGGGAGGCAGCTATATTCTTGTTCAACGTTATGAGCATAGTTTACATAAGTGGGATCGCTTCTCAGAGCAAGAACAAGAAAAGATGATTGGCCGTACTAAGAGTGATAGTGTGGAGCTTGATGAAAGTGAACGTAACGTTACTTCACATGTTTCTCGTGTAGTGGTTGAAGAGGACGGTGAAGAGCTGTCTATCATGCGTCATAGTTTACCGTATGGTACAGCGAGTGGAAAACATGGATTATACTTCCTTGCTTACTGTGCGCGTCTCTATAATATTGAACAACAGCTTCTTAGCATGTTTGGTGAGAAAGATGGCAAGTATGATGATTTATTGCGCATGACGAAAGCCGTTTCAGGAAGCTACTATTTTGCTCCTTCAATCGACACGTTATTATCGCTATAACATCGCCGTATTGCCGCCAGTTGGCGGCAATTGATGTTTTCATAAACACCTGATTTTTTATTCCCATCTTATCGCCTATCCATGAAGGGCGCTCATGTGACTAACCTATTGATCATCAATATAATTTGATTGCTTATTGCCATAATTTCTTGATTATATCAATTTGATATATTAAAAGGCGATTGATAGCTACACAGTTATAACTAAAGCAGCTAAAGTAGCTTAACAGCGTAGTTTTGGTTTAGTCATAAGTAGGTGCCTAATGCAGAAAGCGATCTTAAAGAAAACAGTCTTAGCGGGTTTCGCAACCTTCTCACTTATGGGTAGTGCGCCACTGATGGCGGCTGAACTACTTAATAGCTCTTATGATATTGCACGGGAATTGTTCGTTGCATTAAATCCTGAATTTGAAAAACAGTGGAATGAGCTACACCCAGATGACAAGTTGACCATCAAGCAATCCCACGCGGGATCCTCTAAGCAAGCTTTGGCCATATTGCAAGGTTTGAAGGCCGATGTTGTGACTTATAACCAAGTCACAGATGTGCAAATTTTGCACGATAAAGGGAATTTGATCCCAGAAAATTGGCAATCAAGATTACCAAATAATAGTTCACCTTATTATTCCACGATGGCGTTTTTAGTCCGTAAAGACAACCCGAAAGGGATTAAAACCTGGGATGATTTGGCACGCGAAGACGTTAAATTAATTTTCCCAAACCCAAAAACATCGGGTAACGGTCGTTATACCTATTTAGCGGCATGGGGAGCCTATGCACAAGAAAATAAAGGTGACGAAAAGAAAACGCGTGAGCAAATGAAACAGTTTTTGAAAAATGTTGAGGTATTTGATACTGGCGGGCGCGGTGCAACCACCTCCTTTATTGAAAGAGGACTGGGTGATGTATTAATTAGTTTTGAATCGGAAGTGAATAATATTCGCCAGCAATATGGTGAGTCCGATTATGAGGTTATTGTTCCTCCGGTGGATATTTTAGCTGAATTCCCTGTGGCTTGGGTTGATAAGAATGTCGAGAAAAATGGTACGCAAGATGTTGCCAAGGCTTACCTTTACTACTTATATAGCCCAAAAGCACAGCAGATTATCACGAATTTTAATTATCGAGTGAACGATAAAGACGTGATGGCTGCAAATAAAGATAAATTCCCTGAAACACGTTTATTCACGGTTGAATCACAATTTAAAAGCTGGCCTGCTGTGATGGAAACGCATTTCGCCACCAATGGTGAATTCGATAAATTGATGGCAGAAGGGCGACGTTAATGCGTCAGTCAGGGAAACGTTTTTTGCCAGGATTTGGCCTCACACTAGGTAGCAGCCTATTTTATACCTGCTTGATATTACTGCTACCTTTGAGTGCTTTAGTCATTCAGCTATCGGAAATGACATGGCAACAGTATTGGGATGTGATCAGTTATCCGCAAGTTGTGGCGGCTTATAAGGTAACCCTCCTTGCGGCATTAGTCGCGAGTTTGTTTAATGCCGTTTTTGGTATGTTACTGGCGTGGATTTTAACTCGTTATCGTTTTCCCGGCCGGACTTTTTTGGATGGCCTCGTTGATTTACCGTTTGCGTTACCTACAGCGGTAGCGGGTTTAACATTAGCGACGCTATTTGCTGCTTCGGGTTGGTATGGGCAGTATTTGCATCAATTCGATATTAAAGTCGTCAATACGTGGCTTGGTATTGCTGTCGCCATGGCATTTACCAGTATTCCGTTTGTCGTGAGAACGGTACAGCCTGTGTTAGAAGAGCTTGGCCCTGAATATGAAGAAGCTGCGCAAACATTAGGTGCAAGTCGCTGGCAAACTTTTCGTCGAGTAGTATTACCGGAGGTTTCTCCTGCGCTTATTGCTGGCACCGTATTATCTTTTACCCGTAGTTTGGGAGAGTTTGGTGCGATTATTTTTATTGCGGGGAATATTGCTTGGCAAACTGAAGTCGTATCTTTAATGATTTTCAGCCAGTTACAGCAGTTTGATTATCCTGCCGCCAGTGCGATTGCTTCAGTGATTTTAGCGGTTTCATTAGTGCTGTTATTCACAGTCAACATAGTACAAAGCCGCTTTGGTAAAAGGTTGGGGGGCAAATAATGGCTCAAATCACGCCAATTATGGTGAGTTCACGTCAACCAATCAATTGGGCTAAATGGTTCTTGATTGCTATTGGTGTCTTATTTTCAGTTCTATTACTGGTCGTGCCCATCATTTGGATCTTTATGACCGCTTTTTCGAAAGGGTTAGATGCGGTTTTAATGAATTTAAACGATGCCGATATGCTGCATGCAATTGGTTTAACAGTACTTATCGCGTTGATAACCGTGCCAGTCAATTTAATTTTTGGCACGATGCTAGCTTGGTTGGTCACACGATTTCAGTTTCCCGGTAGGCAGTTATTATTAACATTGGTGGATATCCCATTTGCCGTATCACCAGTGGTTGCTGGTCTACTCTACCTATTGTTTTATGGGTCCAACAGTTGGTTTGGTGGTTGGCTAGAAAGCTATGACATCCAATTGATGTTTTCGTGGCCAGGCATGACCCTAGTGACTATTTTTGTGACTTGTCCTTTTGTGGTGAGGGAGTTGGTGCCTTTGATGCTGAGCCAAGGTAGCCAAGAGGATGAAGCCGCTGTGTTGTTGGGGGCATCTGGCTGGAAAATGTTTTGGCGAGTGACATTACCCAATATTCGTTGGGCGTTACTGTATGGTGTTGTTCTAACGAATGCGCGAGCGATAGGGGAATTTGGGGCGGTTTCTGTTGTTTCCGGTGCGATCCGAGGGGAAACCTACACATTACCATTACAAGTGGAATTATTGCATCAAGACTACAATACCGTCGGTGCGTTTACTGCGGCTGCAATCCTCGCTGTGATGGCAATTATCACCTTAATTATTAAAAGTGCATTGCAATGGCATTTGAGCCGGCAGCGATCCGAATCAGGAGTTCATCTACCATGAGTATTCAAATCGAAAAAATTGGAAAATTATTTGGTAGGACACAAGTGCTACAGGATATCTCATTGGATATCGCATCGGGTGAAATGGTTGCGCTGCTTGGGCCATCGGGGTCAGGTAAAACAACGCTATTACGAATCATTGCTGGTCTAGAGCAACATAGCTATGGGGCGTTGCGTTTTCATGGACAAGACGTTAGCCGGATCCATGCAAAAGATCGGCACGTTGGCTTTGTGTTTCAACATTATGCTTTATTTCGCCATATGACCGTGTTTGATAACGTGGCATTTGGGCTAACGGTCGTGCCAAGAAAACAGCGTCTATCATCACAAGCGATCAAACAAAAAGTGACTCAATTACTTGAGATGGTGCAATTATCTCATTTAGCTTCTCGTTTTCCTGCTCAACTGTCTGGTGGGCAAAAACAGCGCGTGGCTTTGGCTCGCGCCTTAGCGGTGGAACCACAAATTTTACTGCTAGATGAACCGTTTGGTGCGTTGGATGCACAAGTACGTATTGAATTACGTCGTTGGTTGCGCCAGCTACATGATGAATTAAAGTTCACAAGTGTATTTGTTACTCATGACCAAGAAGAAGCCATGGAAGTTGCGGATAGAGTCGTCGTTATGAGTGAAGGCCATATTGAACAAGTTGGGACGCCTGATGATATTTGGCATCGTCCAGAAACGCGCTTTGTGCTTGAGTTTATGGGGGAAATTAATCAACTTCATGGTCAAATCAATGGTTCCCAGCTGTTGATTGATGGTTATGAATTCCCTCTGCATCATGCAAGCGCCCATCAAGGGGAAGTGGATATTTTTCTACGCCCTTGGGATATCACACTCGTGAAAGAGGTGGATGAACAGCATCGTTTACCTGTTCGAGTGGTTGAGTCAGGGCCTAGAGGGCATTTCTGGCAGTTAACGGTACAACCGATAGGTTGGGGAGCAGGGCAGTTATCAGTAGTATGGCAATCATCGCAGCAGATCCCAATACGTGGGGAACATTACTTTCTTGGGAGTCAGAAAGCGAGAATTTACCAAGGGGATCATGAGTTGCTATTTCCCCGACTCGCGCAAAGCGCCTGATACTCGTCCAATCTGAAAGGTAGATAGTGCAAGTATATCGCTTCAATATCTCCGCGATAGGGTAATTTATCCTTCTGTATTGTTTTCTACGGGGCCATATGGCCCCATTTTCGATATCTTATGACGCCTTCTTGTCAATCAAAGCCATGAGCAGCTTTTCATATATCGATATTAGTAATAAGTCTAATCACTATTATTAATTACTGATATATAAGTGAATTTTTTTCATGCTGCTAATTCCTAGGTGTTAGGATACTATCTATAACCAACAAGATAGTGATAATAGATAAAGAGAATAAGGAATTAGCAGTGGCAACTCTTGAACAATTTATAGGTAATACGCCGCTAGTAAAACTACAGCGTTTAACAGAAGGGATGGATGCTGAAATCTGGGTTAAGCTAGAAGGTAATAACCCAGCAGGCTCAGTCAAAGATAGGGCGGCTTACTCTATGATCACTGAAGCTGAAAAGCGTGGCGAAATAAAACCTGGCGACACGTTAATTGAAGCAACAAGTGGTAATACAGGGATCGCGCTAGCCATGATTGCGGCAGTTAAAGGCTATCACCTTAAATTATTGATGCCTGAAAATATGAGCAAAGAGCGTCAAGCCTCGATGAAGGCTTATGGTGCCGAACTTATTTTAGTGAGTACCGCGGTGGGGATGGAAGGCGCCCGAGACTTGGCTCAAGAAATGGAGGCGCGTGGGGAAGGGAAGGTGCTCGACCAATTTAATAATCCAGATAACCCACTGGCACATTTTAAAACGACAGGGCCAGAGATATGGCAGCAAACTAACGGCCGTATGACCCATTTTGTTTCCAGTATGGGAACGACGGGCACAATTACAGGAGTGAGTCGCTATTTGAAGTCACAATCACAAAATGTGCAGATAGTCGGATTACAACCTGCCGAAAAGAGCCAAATCCCCGGTATTCGCCGTTGGTCTCCTGAGTATTTGCCCGGAATTTTTCATCAAGAACTGGTTGATACCATACTGGATGTGAACCAACAAGAAGCCGAAGAGACGATGCGAGCGCTGGCTAAGCAAGAAGGTATTTTTTGTGGTGTTAGCTCTGGTGGCGCTGTGGCTGGTGCACTGAAAGTGGCCAAAACACATCCAAACGCGGTGATTGTAGCCATTATCTGTGATCGGGGCGATCGCTATCTTTCTACTGGCGTATTTGATGATTAATGGCGTCAGTGTTATTCGTTGTTTTTCACCGTAAGGTAAAAATAACAATGGCTAAGCTCGGTGAACGGTGAGAAGTGATGATACTGTCATTTATCGATCGTTAGCATTGTTAGCGTGGATGTATCGAGGGGCGAGTGTCATTATTTTGAGTCGTACAGGCCGTTGAGAGCGAGAAAAAACCACCAGCGACATTGATGCCATCTGGTGGTTTTATTGAATAATTTAAAACGACTGTATTATTTTTTGATTCGCATAATAACAGTTTCACCGACGGTGACTGCACCACTCAGCTTAGTCAGTTCTTTAATTTCATCCATGTTGGAGATCACAACAGGCGTTAAAACTGATTTCGCTTTTTCTTCCAGTAGTGCTAGGTCAAACTCAATAACTAAATCACCTTTTTTGACGAATTGACCTTCTTCTGCGATACGTTTGAAACCTTCACCTTTCAGTTCGACGGTATCAATACCGAAATGAACAAACAGTTCGATACCATCATCGGACTCAATAGAAAATGCATGATTGGTTTCAAATATCTTACCAATAGTCCCATCTACAGGTGCGACGATTTTATTCCCCGCAGGTTTGATAGCAATGCCATCCCCAACAATTTTTTCAGCGAAAACAACGTCGGGAACATCTTCAATATTGACGATTTCACCTGATAAAGGTGCGATAATTTCAATACTGCCACTGCTATTCTTATCATCCGAAACCAGTGATTTCAGTTTGTCAAACAGACCCATGGACCTTCTCCTAATCGTTTTTATATGGGACCGAACTAATGTGCTGTTCCTAGCATAACGTTTTTTCTTGGATAAAGGTATCAACAAGTTTCATCAATTCGTCAGCGGTTGGTTGAGCAAGTGCTTGTTCAGCCAATGCCTTAGTATCCGCAAAGTTTGCATTACGAATTAATTTTTTAATACGAGGAATAGAAATTGCACTCATACTAAATTCATCTAAACCCATGCCAAGCAACAATAAGGTTGCACGTTCATCACCTGCTAATTCACCACACATTCCTGTCCATTTGCCTTCTGCATGCGATGCATCGATAACCTGTTTGATCAGGTTCAAAACAGCAGGTGACATCGGATTGTAGAGGTGAGAAATCAGCTCATTACCACGGTCAACAGCTAGAGTATATTGAGTGAGATCGTTTGTCCCAATACTGAAAAAGTCAACTTCTTTTGCTAAATGATGAGCAATAACCGCCGCAGCCGGTGTTTCCACCATGACACCCACTTCAATTGCTTCATCAAAGGCTTTGCCTTCTTCACGTAATTGACCTTTTAGCATCTCAAGTTCTGCTTTTAGTTCGCGAACTTCCTCAACGGAAATAATCATCGGGAACATAATACGCAGTTTACCAAAACTTGAGGCTCTTAAAATAGCTCTTAACTGAGAATGTAGAATTTCTTTGCGATCAAGGCAAATACGAATTGCACGCCAACCTAAGAAAGGGTTCTCTTCTTTAGGTAAGTTCATGTATGGTAAATCTTTATCACCACCAATGTCCATTGTACGTACAATCACTGCTTGGCTGCCCATTGCTTCCGCAACGGCTTTGTATGCTTGGAACTGCTCTTCTTCAGTGGGGAGCGAATCTCGGTCCATGAATAGGAATTCAGTACGGTATAAACCAACCCCTTCAGCCCCATTACGTTCAGCACCCGCGACATCACGCACAGTACCGATATTTGCACAAACTTCCACTTGATGACCATCAAGTGTAATCGCTGGCAAATCTTTTAATTTAGCCAGTTCATTCTTCTCTTGCTGGTACTCTTCATTAAATTTTTTCAGCTTGTCGATTTCTTGATCTGACGGATTCACATAAATGTGATTGTTCACACCATCGAGGATTAGGTAATCACCATTTTTAATTTTAGTTGTTGCCTCGGAGGTACCCACAATCGCCGGTAGTTCAAGTGAACGGGCCATAATAGAGGTATGTGATGTCCGGCCACCTAAATCCGTGATAAAACCTAAAACCTTCTCTAAGTTTAATTGAGCGGTTTCTGAAGGGGTTAGGTCAGCGGCAACAAGAATAACTTCTTTGTCGATAGCGCTTAAATCAACAATTGGTATGTTGAGAATATTTTTTAATAGACGTTTACCAATATCACGAACGTCAGCTGCACGCTCTTTTAGATATTCATCATCAAGTGCTTCGAGCGCTTGAGCTTGGTCTTCAATAACGGAGTAGACGGCAGCGTCAGCGGTTTTTTTATCGCCTTTGATGAGGGAGATAATCTCTTGTTCAAGCTCTTCATCTTCCAGCAGCATAATATGGCCTTCAAAGATCTCAGCTTTTTCTGCACCAAGATTTTTTTCGGCTCGCTCTTTAATAAGGCTGAGTTGTTCGGCTGATTTGTTGCGTCCTTCAATAAAGTGTTGGATCTCGGTTTCTATCTGGTCGTCAGCAATTTTTTTTGTGCTAACAATGATAGGATCTTCTTTGAGGATTAAAGCCTGACCAAAAGCAAAACCTGGGGATACTAAAATACCTGAAATCATAATATTACCTTACTACTGCGGGTAGGTGTTCTGATGTTGAAGAGATAACAGTAAGTCTATCAATATGTAAACTGATATCCCTGAATGATGCCATTCAGGGATGAAGATTAACGCGGTAACACTGGTTCTCTCGCTAGCAAGATTACTCCAGCTCGCCCATCAGTTTAACTAAATGTTCAACTGCTTGTTTTTCATCTTCGCCTTCGGCAGAAATGGTCACAACAGTACCTTGAGTTAAGCCTAGAGTCTGTAGCTTGAACAGGCTTTTCGCACTTGCTGATTTGCCACCAGAAATCAAAGTAATATCAGAAGTGAATGCTTTGGCTTCTTTCACAAATTGCGCGGCAGGGCGAGTATGTAAGCCATTTGGTGCTGTAATAGTGACTTCTTGCTGGAACATATTATTTCCTCAATAACTTTAGTTTTTTATAATGACCCAAGCTATTGTAGTTGAATAAACTTGAGTTTGCGTATAGTTAGATTATTAACTGTTAAAAAGGTTTCCTACTTTGTCGAGAGTCAACACTTTTTCAGTTTCTCAGTGCAAAATACACCCTTTAATCTTCAAAGAATACCGTAAACAGCGACTATCTTTAACTTAAGGTGGATTAATTTCGCGCCTCAAAATAATTACTATGTTTAATACTAAACCCTCGATCAGAAATCATCTCAATACGTGCTAAAGTTTGATCCATACCACAAAAAAAGCACCATTGAGGTGCTTTTTTAACGATAAATTAACGGTTTTAATATTATTCAGCCGATAGGTCAGCAAACAGAACCGTTGATAAATAGCGTTCGCCCGATGAAGGTAAAATGACGACAATATGTTTATCTTTGTATTCAGGCTCCGCTGAGAGTTTTACGGCGGCTGCGAGTGCTGCACCGGAGGAGATGCCAGCAAGAATACCTTCTTTTTCCATTAATTGGCGGGCAGTGTGAACAGCTTCGTCATCGCTGATCTTAAATACTCTGTCGATAAGTGAAATATCTAAGTTGCCAGGGATAAATCCAGCACCAATGCCTTGGATCTTATGTGGACCGGGCTTCACTTCATCACCGGATAGTGTTTGGCTAATGACGGGGGAGGTTTCCGGTTCTACAGCGACCAGTGTGACATCCTTGCCCTTGGTTTTTTTCAAATAACGACCGATACCCGTGATTGTTCCGCCAGTCCCGACACCCGCGACGACAACATCGACCTTACCGTCGGTATCTTCCCAAATTTCTGGTCCTGTGGTTTGTTCATGAATTTCTGGGTTAGCTGGATTACTGAATTGTTGAAGTAAAACATATTTGTTCGGATCGCTTTTGACAATGTCTTCGGCTTTTTCAATAGCGCCTTTCATTCCTTTAGCGCCTTCCGTTAAAACAAGGTTAGCACCTAAGGCTTTCAACAGTTTACGACGCTCTACACTCATGGTTTCAGGCATCGTCAGTGTGAGTTTGTAGCCTCTGGCTGCTGCAACATAGGCTAAAGCGATACCGGTGTTACCACTCGTTGGTTCAACTAATTCTTTTCCCTCTTTGAGTAGTCCTTTTTTCTCTGCATCCCAAATCATATTCGCACCAATACGACATTTAACGCTGAAACTTGGGTTGCGAGATTCAACTTTAGCTAAGATATTACCATTACCAAAATGTTTTAAGCGTACTAATGGGGTATGGCCGATGGTTAGCGAATTATCATCATAAATTTTACTCATGGGATATCCTTATAATTAAGGCAATTAGCCAACTAGAACTGGGTTTGAGAAAGAATATTGCTTCCCAACATACGTGAACTCATTATTATTGCAAATATAAATTAAACATAAGCTTATAACTAATCGCTATCTTAATTTTATAACCAATTGCTATATGTATGAAAATATTCTGTGTAAAAGGTTATGAGCCAAAAGCATCACTTACCACATTTAGTATAACGTTGAATAGGACGTTAAAATGAGAAAGCGCGATAGAGTTGTGAGCTCTAGCGCGCTTTTGAATGGCTATCGAAGAGTCAAATTAATAACGTGCATAACGCGCACGATATTGGTCTACCCACATTAATGTGGCGCCGCAAACCGCGACTGGCATAATCAATAAGTTGACGATAGGGATCATCATTAGCACGCTTACAGCACCGCCAAATTGAATGTTATTCATGCGATCTTTTGCTAATGCTTGTTTCATATCGTTAAAACTAACGCGGTGGTTATCAAATGGATAATCACAGTACTGAATAGACATCATCCATGCGCCAAATAGGAACCAGAGAACGGGAGCGACGGTTTGTCCAATACCGGGGATAAAAAATAAAATTAAGAGACCAATCGCTCGGGGAAGGTAATAGCCAATTCTGACGAATTCACGCTTCACCATGCGTGGCACATCCTTAGCAACATCAATAATACCGCCATCAGGTGCGGGAATACCGGTTAATTCGGATTCAAGCTTTTCGGCCAGCCAGCCGTTAAATGGCGCTGCGATAATGTTGGCCACGGTACTAAAAAAATAAGTGAATATTAATAAGATTGAAATAACAGCAATCGGCCAAATGAGATAATCTAGCCATTGCAACCAACTTGGCACATAGCCCATGATTTGGTCAATCCAACCACCAAGCTTGCTGTATAACCACCAAAACGCGCCACCAAGTAAAATAATATTGGCTAAAAGTGGTAGAATGACAAAGCGCTTAATGCCTGGGCGCGTGACAAGACGCCATCCTTGAGCGAAGTAATAAAAACCAGAGTGATTTTTTTGTTGCGAATCTGTCGATTGAATCATACTTCTTGTTCTCTCCTTTACGGTTGACCATGTATCATATAGATAGGTTTTTAGGCTGGCTAGTCAGTATTTGCTTAAAAAATCAGCAAACGAAAGCAGAATTGTCTCTTTCTTATAAGAAAATCGTTCAGAGGGTTGCACTTAGAGCGTTTGCCAAATAATCTTAAGTATATCCGTCATATTTTAAGTTGAATCTAAGTTGACGGCGTTCAGTGACTTGAATTCCTTAAAATCACACGGTAATGTGGCTCTAAGGGCGGGTGGCTGCGCATTAGCTTGCAACTTAAAGAGTTTGACTTAGTTTTTTGCCGTGGTGGCATTATCATTCAACAATTAGAGATAGCAGCGATGCAGGATTTGCGTCTAATATTAGTGGTCGTAGGTGCGATAGCCATAGTTGCGTTATTACTGCATGGTTTATGGACTAGCCGTAAAGAGCGCTCAAAATTATTTCGTGATCGTCCCGTAAAACGCCGAAAACATGACTCTCAGGATAAATCATCTCACTATGATGATGATTCTGCACTATTCAATGAAACCCATGTGGTTGAGCCATCGACCTCGTCACCTGAGGTTTCTGAACCTGCACGTCAGGTGAAAGAAGAACGTCGTGTCGAACCTGATTTGCCACCCATTTCACCTACTGTTCGTGATACTGAGCCCGTATTCACGATAACGCCCGAGCATTCAGAACCTAATGAACCTGAAATTGCTCCGCGTCCTCATGCTGTTAATGAACCCACTGCGGTAAAACCTGAACCTGCACCGTCGCAAGGGGCTCAGCCAAACACAGCAATCAATCAGCGAGCGACAACGGTACCAGAACAACCTGAATTTGATTTTGATACAAGCGACAACCAAGAGGAGCCACAGCCGATACACCATGAACAGGAACAGGCGCACACTGAGAAGAAAACTGAACAACCGCAAAACCAATCTCCAGCGAACAACAAGGAGACGGTTCTGGTTCTTCATGTAGCTGCTCATCAGGGCCAAGTTCTACAAGGTGAAGCGCTGTTGCAAAGTATTCTTCAGGCAGGGTTCCAATTTGGTGAAATGCGCATTTTCCATCGTCATGTGCATCCTTCAGGAACAGGACCTGTCCTCTTTAGCCTTGCAAACATGGTTAAACCGGGTTCATTTGACCCAGAAACCATGTCTGATTTCACCACACCGGGTGTCTCGATGTTTATGATGGTGCCTTCTTATGGTGATGCAGGACAAAATTTCAAGTTGATGCTACAGGCAGCGCAACGCATCGCCTCCGATGTCGGAGGGGTCGTCCTTGATGATGAACGTAAAATGCTGACACCTCAGAAAATTGAGGTGTATCATGCCCGGATACGCAATACATTGAATTAAAAATCAGTATTAACTAAACCCCCTTAACTGGGGGTTTTTTATCTTTATTGGTGAAACATGACAACAAAACAATATCTTGAGACACTCAAACAGCAATTACGCCATCATGAATATCAATACCATGTATTGGATGCACCTGAAATTCCCGATGCTGAATATGACAAATTGATGCAAGAGCTCAAGGGTATCGAAGCAGAACATCCTGAGTGGATCACCAGTGATTCTCCAACTCAACGCGTAGGGGCCGCACCATTGGCCGCATTTGATACGGTGCGCCATGAAGTGCCTATGTTGTCGCTGGATAACGTATTTGATGAAGAAAGCTATCTTGCGTTCGATAAGCGTGTCAGAGATAGATTAAAAAACAATCAAGAACAAACATTTTGCTGTGAACTAAAATTAGATGGCCTTGCGGTGAGTCTGCTGTATGAAAATGGTGAACTTGTCCAAGCAGCGACGCGTGGTGATGGTACTGTCGGTGAAAATATCACCTCAAATGTCCGAACGATTCGTGCCATTCCGCTACGTTTGATAGGTGATAACATTCCTACACGAGTGGAAATTCGCGGGGAAGTGTTCATGCCACAAAAAGGCTTTGAAGCTTTAAATGAAGAGGCTCGCCGTACAGGTGGCAAAGTGTTTGCTAATCCACGTAATGCGGCAGCGGGCTCATTACGTCAACTCGACCCACGAATTACGGCTAAAAGACCATTAACTTTCTATTGTTACGGCGTCGGCTTGGTAGAAGAAGGCTCTTTACCCGATACGCATTATGAGCGTCTCATGCAATTTAAAGCATGGGGACTACCGGTCAGCGATTATGTCCAATTACGTACAGGTGCTCAGGCCGTATTAGACTTCTATCATGAGATAGAAAAAGCGCGGCCAACCCTCGGCTTTGATATTGATGGCGTAGTGATTAAAATTAACGCCATAGCGACTCAGGAAGAGTTAGGTTTCGTTGCACGTGCCCCGCGTTGGGCGACAGCCTTTAAATTCCCTGCACAAGAGCAAATGACCCTTTTAAAAGACGTGGAATTCCAAGTTGGTCGTACAGGCGCTATTACGCCTGTGGCTCGTCTTGAACCTGTTCAAGTGGCGGGTGTCATCGTCAGTAATGCTACGCTACATAACGCTGACGAAATTGAGCGTTTAGGTGTGCATATCGGTGATACTGTCGTGATCCGTCGTGCCGGTGATGTTATTCCTCAAATTGTTAGTGTCGTCGAATCAGAACGTCCTGCTGATAGCCGTGAAATTGTCTTCCCAACCCATTGCCCTGTCTGTGGTTCAGACGTTGAACGCGTAGAAGGTGAGGCAGTTGCACGTTGTACTGGCGGTTTGATTTGTGGTGCTCAGCGCAAAGAGGCACTTAAACATTTTGTTTCCCGTCGAGCCATGGACGTCGATGGAATGGGCGATAAAATCATCGACCAATTAGTCGAAAAAGAATATGTGAAAACCCCTGCTGACCTGTATCAATTAACCGCGGGGATTTTGACGGGGCTTGATCGTATGGGGCCGAAATCAGCACAAAATTTGGTCGATGCATTAAACAAATCCAAATCAACCACATTAGCTCGTTTTATCTATGCGTTAGGTATTCGTGAAGTGGGAGAGGCAACCGCTGCAAATTTAGCGGCACACTATGGCACGTTAGAGGCAGTGATGACGGCTGATGAAGAGTCCCTAAAAACCGTACAAGACATTGGTCATGTTGTCGCGAAGCACGTAGTTAACTTTTTCCGTGAAGAGCACAACCAAGCTGTTATTCATGATCTCGTACATAAAGCGAATATCCATTGGCCACAAGCGGTTGCTGTAGATGCGAGTACTATCGACAGTCCATTTGCAGGAAAAACCGTTGTCTTAACTGGCTCTCTCAGTCGACTCACTCGCGATGAGGCGAAAGATAAATTAGTTGCCTTGGGCGCGAAAGTTTCTGGTAGCGTTTCTAAGAAGACGGATTTGGTTATTGCGGGTGAAGCTGCGGGTTCAAAACTGGCGAAAGCGAATGAGTTAGGTATACCCGTCATTGATGAAGATGAGCTTATTGCGTTATTAGGTGCCTAATCTTTTTATTGACGTATCGTATTTAAGTTGCAGTGCTGTTAGCGGTATTTATGCCTCTGCTGACTCACTGCTGCTTAAAGTTTATTGCATCAATATTTGAAGAAATGGTGTATTACCTATAAAATGCGTATTGATATGACCTGCGTCAATCTTCCTGCCGAGAATCGAATTTCTCCTTAAAAGTGTGAGCCATATAGTCTTTTCACAAAATACACAGTGTTCATTTTCATGCTAATGTGATGCTTATCGCATTTAAATGTCGTCTATTACATAGAATAGTCATATGACCGCATTATTAAATTTGTATGGAGTCGCATATGACCTCGATCCTGCATTTTGTTTTATCCCTTATAGTCATTGGCGCACTTGCCGTATTAGCGAGTAGTAACCGTAAAGCGATACGGTTACGTTATGTTATTCAACTCCTCGTTATCCAAGTTGCATTGGCATATTTTTTCTTACATTCGAATATAGGTTCTTCATTCGTACTTGCTGTAGCGGGGGTCTTTACCCATTTATTAGGTTATGCAGCGGAGGGAACCAAATTTATTTTTGGGGGGATGATCGAAGAAAATTTAGCATTCTTCTTCTTACAAGTTCTTTGTCCCATTATCTTTATCTCCGCGCTCATCGGTATTTTACAACATATCAAAGTGTTGCCGATTGTGATCCGTGTCATCGGGACGGTATTATCTAAAGTTAATGGAATGGGCAAGTTAGAGTCATTCAATGCGGTCAGTTCACTGCTCTTAGGACAATCAGAGAACTTTATTGCTTATAAAGATCAGTTAGGCAAAATGTCTGAGCGTAGAATGTATACGATGGCAGCGACCGCGATGTCGACAGTGTCGATGTCTATTGTGGGTGCCTATATGACCATGTTAGAACCGCGTTTTGTGGTCGCAGCATTAGTGCTTAACATGTTTGGTACTTTCGTCATTCTCTCTTTGATTAACCCGTACCCACCAGAAGCGGAAGAAGAGTTGCAAATGAGCAACATTCATGAGGGGCAAAGCTTCTTTGAAATGCTGGGTGAATATATTCTTGCAGGTTTTAAAGTTGCGATTATCGTATCAGCAATGTTAATCGGTTTTATTGCATTGATTGCCATGGTTAATGGTATTTGTATGGCTATCTTTGATATCAAATTCCAAACCATGTTGGGCTATGTATTCTATCCATTCGCTTGGATACTTGGAATTCCAGCCGACGAAGCATTACAAGTAGGCGGTATTATGGCGGTGAAAATGGTAACCAATGAGTTCGTTGCGATGAGTGACTTACAAGCCGTTGCTGCTGGACTATCGACCCGCTCAGTGGGGATCCTATCGGTTTTCTTAGTCTCATTTGCTAACTTCTCTTCAATTGGTATTGTTGCAGGTGCTATCAAAGGGTTGAATGAGAAACAAGGGAACACAGTTGCTCGTTTTGGTCTTAAATTACTGTTCGGTTCAACCTTAGTGAGCTTCCTATCAGCGGCTGTTGTTGGATTGATTCTGTAACTCACTAAAAAGTGTTAAAGTGTTGAGCGGCATTCATGATGAATGCCGCTTTGTTTTTGGAGGGCAAATGGAAAAACAAGATCTGATCGATATAGCAAACACATCAATGCCGTTTGGCAAATATAAAGGTCGTGTTTTGATTGACCTTCCAGAAGAATACCTCTTATGGTTCTATAAAAAAGGGGAATTTCCACAAGGGCGATTAGGGCAATTGATGGAAATGGCATTAGGCTTAAAAATAGAGGGGCTAGATGGCCTTGTAAAGCCTTTAAAGCGTTCTTAGGCTTGTAATTGATTAACGGCTATCATCGTCTGTGAGAGCCGTACATAAATAAATTGAGTGATTATTTGCTACCAATCCATAGGTCGTGTTGCCACGGTCTGATGTGTTGGAAAAAGAGGTAAAATGTCTAAGGCAATTTCTTCAATAACGTCTTTAGCAGGACGCTGAGAAAATTGAATGCCAAGGGCGGCATGATTAACACCCGCTGACTGCCATTGTTCTAATAATTCGATCAGCCCATGACGTCCTGTTCGTAGCACGTAGCCCCCATTTAATGCTGTTCTTGGATAATTAGGGTCATCAACTAAATCAATCCATTCATTAGTGATATGCGGGCGAAAATGATTGTCTGGTATTAAATTACGCCATGTCCGAATTTTCTCAGCGAGTCGTATCGGGCCTTGTTTATCGCTAGTGGAACCGGGGTAGGTTAACCATCCATCTGAATGATCTGCAATCCATTGCAACGACTGTCCTGAATTACCCGTCACAATTAAAGGGATTTCTCCTGTACTAGGCTTAGGAAGCAACTCTACCCCCGTAAATTGTCCAAGTGATGAATTAACGGTTAATTCCCCGTGTTGCATCAATTGTCGGAAAAGCTGTATAGACTCTGCAAAACGTTCTGCTCGTTGATTGTGTTGCAAACCATAAGCAGGAAACTCGATATATCTATCACCAGAAGCGACACCTAGCACAAGGCGGCCTCCTGATAGTTGGTCAATGGTCACTGCCATTTTGGCAAGGTCGATAGGATGACGTAAGGTAAAAATGGCACTGCCTGTGGCTAAAGCAATATTTTTTGTTTGGGCTGCAATAAAAGCAAGATAGGTAAAGGGATCGAAAAGTTGCCCTGCGTCGCCGAAATCAGCCGTGAATAAGGGAATATCGCGTACCCAGATGGCCGCGAAGTTATGCTTGTCAATTTCTTGAATCAATACACTTTGTCCAGTCAGCACACGAATATCATTGCGGTAAAAACGTAGAGGTAAAAATACCCCGACTGTTAATGAATCGGCTTTGAACATCCTTTGATAGCCTGGATGATTGGAAAAGGCCATATTGTTTATTTCGTTAATATTATTCATTTTATCCTTTTAGGCTCCAGTGGCGGGGGCTGGCAAAGTGATGCCTTTGACGACGGCAGGGCGTTTAGCAATACGCTCGTACCATGCACAAAGGTGCTCAAAACGGCTGAAGTCAAAATTAACAATACGTGCAATATGCAACCAACCAAAATTAGCAATATCTGCAATGGAATACTGTTCTCCAGCGAGATAGCGGTGATGTTGTAGTTGGTTATTTAAAACGGATAAAGCATTGTCACTTAGATGTTGATAACGTTGGATGGCTTCAGGGATCTGTAACTCACTAAAAATTTCAAAATGAACTCTTTGCCCTAGCATTGGCCCAACACTTGCGGAGTGAAACTGTAGCCACTTTATGGTTTCCCAGCGAATTCTTAGGTCTCTATCGAGAAGTTTTCCGGTTTTTTCAGCTAGATAGAGCAAAATTGCAGCTGATTCAAATAAAGTTATCCCTGTTTCCGTATCCGTTATCACAGGGATCCGTCCATGTGGGTTTAAATTTAAAAAATCAGCCTGTTTATGCTCCCCCTTATCAATATTAACGGTATGCAAACGGTAGGGGAGTGCTAATTCTTCTAATAGAATGGTGATTTTAAAACCATTTGGTGAGCTGTCAGTATAGAGTTCGATCATTTTATTTCTCGATGAGTTAAACTAAACATATGATGTAAGACTTTTTAGTATTTCGTTTAAAACCAGTAAAATAAAACGATTTAATCTAACTCTGAGTTTAGAGAAACTAAATTATGAATCCCGTATTACCGCTATTAGCATTACGCGCTTTTACCGAGGTGGCTCGGTACAACAGCATAAAACAGGCAGCGCAAGTTCTCGGCGTGACTTCAGGTGCAGTTAGCCAACAAATTCGCTTGCTAGAAACGCGTGTAGGGCGCCCATTATTTATTCGGCAGCGCTATCACATGGTACTAACCGAGGAGGCTGCTCGCATCTATCCTACGCTTTTACAGGCATTCGAACAGATCGAAAGTAGTATGCGGCAATTGGAAGAGACGAAAGTCAAAAATAGTTTAACCATTAGCACCGTTCCTTCTTTCGCCGCCTCATGGTTAATCCCTCGATTAGGCGATTTTAGAACTCGTTATCCAGAAATTGAATTACGTATCGAAGCTTCTGCAAATCTCGTTAATCTAAGAAAAGATCCTGTTGATATTGCGATCCGTCATGGATTGGGAAAATATCCGGGATTGCATACAGAGCATCTAATGACGCCAACGTTACTGCCAGTTGCTAGCCCGCATTTTTTCACTCATGGTAAAATCACAAAAATGCCCGTCACCCCAGAGGCGTGTTTAAATTACCCATTATTACAAGACAGTGATCGTGCAGACTGGTCATTATGGTTAACCGCTCATGGCGTTAAAATTGATGAAAGAGCAAAAAGGGGCAGCACCTTTGATGATGATTATTTACTGATTCGAGCGGCTATTGCAGGGCAAGGGATTGCGTTGGTGCCTCAAGCCTATGCTCAACAGGAAATGACCGAGGGAAGATTAATTCAAGTGCTTGATAAGCCTTGGCCAGCTCAATTCGCGTATTATTTAGTGATGTTGGAAGCCTCACGGCAACGACCTGAAATAGATGCATTTGTTTGCTGGATACAGCAGCAGGCTGCAATGAATATAGAATAATAACGAGGTCAATTTCTAATATTTAGGGGGAGACTGAAAAAGGGAGTGGTGGAGCTAAGCGGGATCGAACCGCTGACCTCTTGCATGCCATGCAAGCGCTCTCCCAGCTGAGCTATAGCCCCAACAAAATGATTTTGATACCACCTAACAGGGAATTAGATGGTGGAGCTAAGCGGGATCGAACCGCTGACCTCTTGCATGCCATGCAAGCGCTCTCCCAGCTGAGCTATAGCCCCAAACAAAATCCTTTGGACGGAGGGCATAATATTCAAGCAATGCTAGGGTGTCAATCAAATAATGTGAAATTGAGTTTAACTGCTGAATTATAGAGCATTTAATCATCAAGAACGGGGTTTGGTGAGGTATTGGCCGGTGATTAATCGTTGCGAATGATTTATTAACAAAGCTAAACATGGCAAAAAGCCCTATTTTAAATAGGGCTTTGGGGGAGGCGTTATTGTGCAGACGCTTCGCGTTCGCTGATGAAAGCTAATGCTTTATCAATACGAGTGATTGAACGCGCTTGACCTATCGCATGTACAGTCACATCTAACGCGGGTGATTGGCCGGCACCTGTCACTGCAACACGTAATGGCATACCGACTTTACCCATACCGACTTCAAGCTCTGCGGCTGTTTGCTCAATGGCTTGATGAACATTTTCAGCTGTCCAATGAGTGATTGCCGCTAATTTTTGTTTGACGGTTTCTAATGGTTGACGAGCAACAGGGCGCAAGTGTTTTTTCGCGGCATCGGCATCAAACTCAGCAAAGTCTTCATAGAAGTAATGGCAAGATTCTGCAATTTCCTTCAACGTCTTACAACGTTCGCCTAACAATTTCACTAGCTCAGCTAATTGTGGGCCGTTTTCAGTATTGATATTTTGTTGTTCAATATGCCATGCAAGATGAACCGCGACTTCTTCAGCAGGTAACTGATTAATATAGTGGTGGTTTAACCAAAGTAATTTATCGGTGTTGAATGCACTGGCTGATTTGCTAATGGCATCTAGGCTGAAGTATTCAATCATCTCTTCACGAGAAAAGATTTCTTGGTCGCCATGTGACCAGCCCAAACGAACTAAATAGTTGAGTAGCGCTTCTGGTAAATAACCTTCATCACGATACTGCATTACACTGACTGCGCCATGACGTTTAGACAGCTTTTTCCCATCATCACCTAAAATCATTGAAACGTGCGCGTATTCTGGAACCGGCGCGCCCAGCGCTTTGAGGATATTAATTTGACGAGGGGTGTTATTAATATGGTCTTCACCACGGATAACGTGAGTAATTTCCATATCCCAGTCATCAATCACCACACAGAAGTTATAAGTTGGTGAACCATCTGTACGGCGGATGATGAGATCATCGAGCTCTTGGTTACTGAACTCAATAGGACCGCGGATGTTATCATCAAAAATAACTGAGCCTTCTTGTGGATTACGGAAACGAACGACATGAGGCTCGTCTGGTGTGTGATTATGGGCGTGATCTCGGCAGCAGCCATCATAGCGCGGTTTTTCACCAGAAGCCATTTGTTGGTCACGTAATGCTTCTAAACGCTCTTTAGAGCAGTAACAACGATAAGCGGTGCCCGCGTCAAGCATTTGATCAATGACCTCGTTGTAGCGATCAAAGCGCTTCGTTTGATAATAAGGGCCTTCATCCCAATTCAAATTTAACCAGTTCATACCATCCATAATGGCATCGATAGCTTCCTGGGTTGAACGTTCTAAATCGGTATCTTCAATACGCAGAACAAATTCGCCCTGATTGTGACGGCTGAATAACCAGGAATAAAGCGCAGTACGCGCTCCACCAACATGTAAATAGCCTGTTGGGCTAGGTGCAAAACGGGTTTTAATTTTACTCATCGAGATTGCCTTAATTGCGATACGTGGTTTCTAACATGTTGGGCTTCTCTAGACTAAGAAGATCGATGAAGCACAAACTTATCTTCTACTTTAGGTTCATTTGATGAAAACGGGGTCAGCAGCACACGTTATTCATCACGAGAAACTCGTCAACAAGTCTAAAATGTTGCTCTATTCTATCACTCTAAAGTGATACCTCAATCAAGTTATCGATAGTTGAGGCAAATAAAATCAGTCGTAAAAGAAAAATAAAGGAGATTTTTCAAGCATAAAAATATTTTTGTTCTAGTATTGTATTTGTTGGGTGATATGGATTAACCATTTATTGGTTAAATAAGGTTCTTTTCTGGCGAATATTGGTACATCTTGCTTATTTTTACAACGAACAGAAAAAATCTATTCAAAAACCGTTGACTCAGAACGAGGGATCCCTATAATGCACCTCCATCGACGGCAGGGCGATTAGCTCAGTTGGTAGAGCATCTCCCTTACAAGGAGGAGGTCACTGGTTCGAACCCGGTATCGCCCACCACTGTCGACGATAAAAGAAGTAAATGAAGTAAATAAATGGGCGATTAGCTCAGTTGGTAGAGCATCTCCCTTACAAGGAGGAGGTCACTGGTTCGAGCCCGGTATCGCCCACCATTTATTTACAAATATGTGAAGCTTGTCATGAAGTGGGCGATTAGCTCAGTTGGTAGAGCATCTCCCTTACAAGGAGGAGGTCACTGGTTCGAGCCCGGTATCGCCCACCACTTCATTAGTTACTCGCATTATTCATAATACTGATTACAAAAGTTTATAGATGGGTCGTTAGCTCAGTCGGTAGAGCAGTTGACTTTTAATCAATTGGTCGCAGGTTCGAATCCTGCACGACCCACCATCTTAAAATTCAAAATCAGTCATACCAGATGGGTCGTTAGCTCAGTCGGTAGAGCAGTTGACTTTTAATCAATTGGTCGCAGGTTCGAATCCTGCACGACCCACCATCTTATTTATTCCTCTAAATCATCCAACAAACGTTGAAATTCCTTATTGCACATAGCGTGCAGGTGAGAAACTGCATTCAAGTTCAAGTTCAAGTTCAAGTTCAAGTTCAAGTGCAAGTGCAAGTGCAAGTGCAAGTGCAAGTCGGAGCGCAGCAGGGCAGCGTTGCTTTTGTCACAACGACTCGCAGGGGGAGGCCAAAGGCCGAATCATCCTGTACGACCCACCATCTTATCGACTCCTCTAGATCACCCAGCAAAGGTTTAAATTATCTATTGTACTAAACGTGTAGCTGAGAAGCTGTATTCAGGCTCGAGCCAAGCGAAGCGAGACAGCGTTGCGCTAGTGCTTCCCAATGGACATTAACTTTATTACACGCCTAGCCGCTTTTTATTCATAGGAATCGACCTAAGTCTAGCGGAACATCGTCGCGAATATGCAAAACAAATAATAGCTCGTTGCATAGCATCCAGCTCCAAACTGTAAAACAGAAACTCCGCAACGCCTTTCAAAGCTCATTTATGGTGAAGTTAGAAATGATGTATTGCCATGAATGGGCGTAAAAGAAATACAGCAATCCTAAAACATAACTTAGAAGCGTATTTAGTTTTGATTGATGATTATCTTTCGATTAATAAATGTACGGAATAGCCTTAAGGATATACTTAATATCGCTTTAGTTTAACTCTTTAGCATTATTCTATATGTATCCAGATTTTGTTTTATTAAGTGTCTGGACGAGAGATTGATCGTGTTACTTGGGAAATTCGGTGGCGAATTCATTAAATATCGCGTATATCATCGGCGAGTACGCTTATCTGAGTATATGCAGTATGAAGTATTTTTCGCGGAACAAATAGGAAGTCTATTTGCTTATCACTCAAATTAAAGATGCTCTATTTTTAAGCAACAGAATCGGGCTTGTTAAGTGTAAATTTTTCTTAATCATATTATTTCATTTATCCTCTCGAATAGAGAATATTCTATTAACGGTCATGTATAGTTGATTTTCTTATTGTCACGCCGCGTTATTTCATTGTGGGTCTAGCAGCAACGCTGGCTGGGTCAGCTCTTTAATATGTTAAAGCTTAAAAAATGATTCATCTTGATAATGTTAGTCTTAATAGGAGTAATGAATCTTCTATAAGATAGGCTTATTAATACTAAATTTAACAATCAATAAATAAAATATCATTTCGAGCAGTTGTGGTGTGTTTTGTGCAAAAAAAGAGTATCACATAAAGATGTTTTTATTATTGTTCGTTTTACCTGATAGGGTGTTTTTACACGTAAAAATAGTAAATATCTTCCCTAATAAGTGCTTATATTTCATTTGCCTAGCGAAAAAGAGGAAAATCAAAAATAGTGGGTAATATTCTATAAAAGTTGATGATATAAAAAACTGCCAATGAAAATTTTATAGATATAATTCTCGCAAGTTTAATTTACAACAGGAATATAATTACAAATAATCGTATATAGAGGGACTTATCGGTATAAAAATCTGTGTATTTGTGGAAATTTAATTTTTTGTTTTTTGTGATATGCTTCATGTATAGCAAACCAAAATGATACTTAGGGTTAATGTTTTGTTATGTTGAGTACATTGGCTATAGTCTATTTTTTATGCTGCTTTAAAAATCGAGTATTTTTTGCCGATTGTAACAAAAGGACTATTGTTATAAGTTATTGATATTTAAGTTATCAAAATGATAATATGGGAAAGATTTCCATTTTTTACTTAGTTTTACAGTTTTAGTGTATTTATCGTATTATGTATATTCATAAAATGAATATTACTTTGAAAAATCATTAATACTGTTACAGTGTTAAATTATTCTGTTTATTTCTTTTATTTTTAGATTTTTTATCGGTTAAATGAGCTTAATTTAGATAATAACTCTGTAGCTACCTGTTGGGTTGAGTTCGAACAGAACAACAATTATTAATTGTTAAGTTAATTAACTAATTGAAAATTAAGAGTAATATGCGAGCTGTGGATTTTTTGTGATTATGAAAATATTTAGTTACATAGTTGCAATGTCTTTTTTGGATTAGTTGAAACTAATTATATGGCTAGTATATCATCCCTCTCAAGATATATGCTGAATCGTCGTTAACACACCCTAATGGCTATATCATAAATAAAGATAACAATAGAAAAACACAGAGAATCACCTGCTGATTTTTTATTTCATTAATAATATAAGTTGAAGCGAGAATGTTTATGAATACAAAATATCCTGTCGCTTGTGCAGTTGGACAAAAAATTAAATCGTTAAGAAAATCTCAGGGCTATACCGTTTTCCAGTTAGCTAAAGAGATTGATATCAGCGAACAACAGCTATTCCGTTATGAGCGTGGAGTAAATCGTATAGATATTGATTGCCTAGTAAGAGTACTAAAAGTATTAGATGTGAATATGGGCGAGTTTTTCAGTGAAGTTCTACAAGATGATTCTCATGCTAATGAGGACAAAGAATCTAAAGGGTTTGACGACTCTATTTATTCTCTCATTTAAAGAACAGTTAATTATGTTTCAAAATGAAACTTAATTAAGTGAACAACGCTTAATTGTTTCAATTAAGAACATTATTATACTAATAGCAATTGAGAATTCTCTCTATTGAGAATACTGATAAATTCTTGTATCTATCTTTATTTATCTGCTATCAAATAAAAGCCCTATTATGGGCTTTTATTTTTTTATCAATAGAATTTCAGGAGATTGTCTAAGTGAAAAACGGAGAGATGGATAAGTGGATAAAAGAAGGCGACAGATTCAACATCAGTTAATTTTATTATTCACCAAATTAACTGATGTTATGAATTTTTTGACTAATTCTCTTCTTGGGAAATAGGCTCTAATACAGCAGTAACAATCCGAGAACCAATCATCTCACTAATTCTTATCTGTAAGCTGGCAAGGCTAATCACCGTGCCTTGTGTCGGCTCACTTGTGGTAATGCTATAAATAAACTGGTCGAGAGTTTGGTTATTTTCATTATCAATCAAAATGCCGTAAGACTCATAGATTTCATCTAATCTTGTTGTTCCTTTTAGACTAAGTCCGGAGGTCGGCAGTTCAATAGGGCTGAGATCCGGAGAAACTTGTTCCGAAAACAGACGTTCTAAAAAAGGACGATTTTCTGGTTTTAGCACAACAAACAAATGGTCGTCAGCAAATAACTTTGTTGAGCCTCGTGGTGGAAGCACTCCTTTACCACGGGTTATCATCGCAATGACCGTTTGGTCAGGCAGTGCGAGCTGAGATAAACGTCTTCCCACGGCAGAACAGTCCTCACCTAACGTGTATTCCACTAGGTCAGCATCGATTTGGTCTACCGCTGTAATATCTAGCGTCGCGGCTGGTAGCAGCGGAGGGGGTTGCATCAAATTCAGTTTTCGTGCGACATATGGCAAGGTGGAACCTTGTAAGGTTGCAGAAATCAGTACAACGAAGAAAACCACATCAAAAATGAGATTCGCGCCTGGCAACCCATAAATAAAGGGGAAAATCGCCAAAATAATAGGGACAGAACCTCTGAGTCCAACCCACGAAACTAGCGTGATCTCTTCACGGGTAAAGCCAAAAAATCTCAAAACAGGCACAACGGCAATAGGGCGAGCAATAAAGGTGAGTACCAGTGCAATAACGAGCCCTTCAAACCACACCTCGAGCAACGAGCTTGGATTGACTAATAGGCCTAACATAACGAACATAATGATTTGGCTTAACCAAGCTAATCCATCATGAAACAAAAAAGTGTTACGCTGGAAAACAAATCGTGCGTTACCAATAACCACACCAGTGACAAAAATAGATAAAAAACCACTACCTTGTAGATTACTCGCAAGACCAAATGACAACAGGCCACAGGCAGCGACAAGCACAGGATAGAGACCCGTTGCTAACAACTTTATCTTATTAATGATTTTGATGGATATCCAACCAACGCTGAGACCAACAATCGTACCAATTCCCATTTGGCTGACGAACAGTAACAACAACTCTGTTCCTGAGGCGGTTTGGTTCATCAACAGCTGCAATAAACCAACAGTTAAGAAAATTGCCATTGGATCGTTGGTGGCACTTTCTATTTCTAACGTAGACTGCAAACGCTCATTGAGATAGATACCGGCATTACGTAATAAAGAAAAAACGGCAGCCGCGTCTGTAGAACCGACGATGGCTCCGAGTAAAAGCCCTTCAAGTAATGGGATCCCAAGAATATAGGCCGCAGCGAGTCCAGTAATCCCAGCGGTGATCAGAACACCGAATGTTGCTAGGGTAAATGCTGGTTTCCAAACAAGGCGAATAGATTTTACCGACGTTTGCAAACCACCATCAAATAAGATCAGGGCTAATGCGAGTGAACCTACGGCATAAGAAACGTTAACATTATTAAACGCGATTTGGCCGATACCATCTTCACCTGCTAGCATTCCTATAAATAAGAACATAACAAGCATGGGTAAACCTAATCGAGCTGAGAGCTTACTGGAAAAAATGCCCAGTAAAATGAGGATTGAAGTGAGTAATATCAGTTGTTCTATAGTCGGCATAATCAGATTTAAGTTAGGGGTTGATAACACGCTGATGATGCAGTAGTGTTGCGTATAACGTAATCAGCAATATGATAAAAAATTAAAATTGATATGGCATTGATACTGTTTTTGTTGAAAGTAGCTGAAAAACATTTCAATCTGCCTATCGTTATGATTATACAATAAATAATATAAATGAATTGACAAATAACTGCATTATATTAAATTAAATTTACATTTGTTGCCTATTTTTATAGCCTTTTAATGGCAACTAACACTAAAAATCAGCCTTTTATTTATGCTTTTTGGTAAGACTGAGCGATAAAGTGTCTAAAATTTGGTTTTTTGTATGTTTTTAATACTAATCAATAGGCTATATGTGTTAAACACAGTGATGAGGTAAAAAAAGCCTGAAAAACATGCGGGAATAGTGAATAAAAAAGCGATTTACAGATGAAAATGAGGTATGGCCGATATAAATGTATATCGGCCGAAGAGAATTAGTGATAGCGGGCCTTTTTAGCAAGGTAATCACCGATCATTTGCATCCCTTGCACAATAATAACCAATGTGACTACGGTGATTGCCATCGCCACGTTGTCAAAACGTTGGTAACCATAATTGAGCGCGAGATCGCCTACACCACCACCGCCAACGGCACCTGCCATTGCGGTTGCGCCAACTAAAGTAATACTTGCTGCTGTTAGGCTAAGGATTAATGAGGACTTCGCTTCCGGTAAAATAAAATGCCAAACAATTTGCCAATTAGTGGCACCCATTGAATCCGCGGCTTCAATGATCCCAGAATGAACGCTTAACAGTGAGTTTTCGATTAAACGTGCAGTATAAGGGGCGATATAAATAACAAGCGGTACGATCGCCGCGGTGGTGCCAATTGAAGTTCCAACCATAAAGCGTGTTAATGGGATCATCGCCACCAGTAAGATGATAAAAGGTAATGAACGAATGGTATTGATCATTGGATTAAGAATGCGATAAATCCATTTATTTTCCCAAATCCCATCTGGGCGGGTCACGACAAGCAAAATGCCCAGTAAAATACCCAATAATGAGCCTATCACCAGCGCAATAGAAACCATGGTGAATGTTTCAGACATAGCAAGTAAAAACTGCTTACTTGTTAATGCGGTATCAAACCATTGTGTCATAGAACCCCCTTGCTAACAGCAACACCACGCTGGCGTAAAAACTCAACACCTTGATGAATACTTTCGTTGTCACCAATCAGTTGTACAAACATACTGCCAAGCACGACGCCACTGATTTCCTTCATATTGGCAAATAAAATATTAATTTTAATTTTATCTTGTAAGATCAGTTCATTCACAACAGGTTGTTGAGCTGAACTTCCTAAGAACTCCAAGCGATAAATATTATTTTGATGCTCTAAATTGTGGAGAACACGTTCAGGTATCTCTTCATTGAGGACGGTGCGAACAAATTTTTGGGTGGTTGGATGTTGTGGATTCGAAAATATCTCTAACACAGTACCTTCTTCGACGATACGTCCCGCCTCCATCACCGCAACGCGATGACAAACTTGTTCAATCACCTCCATTTCGTGCGTCACCAGTAAAATCGTGATTTTTTGCTCACGATTAATCTTTTTGAGTAAGGATAAAATTGAAAGTGTTGTTTGTGGGTCTAGCGCCGACGTAGCTTCATCACACAAGAGAATTTTAGGATTATTAATTAATGCACGAGCTATACCCACCCGTTGCTTTTGTCCTCCTGAAAGCTGTCCCGGATATTGATGTTTTTTATCACTGAGCTCAACATAAGCTAAAATATCATCAACTCGCCGCTCAATGTCTTTTTTACTAACGCCAGAGAGTAACAGTGGCATAGCAATATTTTGAGCAACAGTTTTGGTTTCTAGTAAATTAAAGTGTTGAAAAATCATCCCAATACTTTTTTTATGGTCGCGAATTTCAGATGCACTATGATGAGCAATGTTTTGCCCATTAATGACCACTTCACCAGATGTTGGTTTTTCTAGCTGATTCACTAAACGAATCAATGAGCTTTTGCCCGCACCGCTGTAACCAATAAAGCCAAAAATATCACCTTCATTGATTTGCAAATTAACGTCTTGTAGAGCCGTGAGGGAGTGTCCTTCCTTCTGGTATATCTTTTGAATATTTTGAAACCTAATCATATGTCACCCCACATGACTCGTTTGCTTGACGCGTTGCTGATAAGGCAACGCAGGCTGCCATTCATCACCAAGTAATTCGGCTTCAGTACTCTGTTTTACTTGTTGTAAGTGCTGCTCGTGGTAAGCGAGATACAATTTAGCGGCGATATGTTCCGCCAACTTTTGGGCACTAGTATTGGTATTGGGGATCAAGCCAATCATGGGGCCCATACTTAAGGAGGCGGCTAAATTAAAGCAGTAGATATTGCTGAGTTCTGGTAAGTCGCATTCCGCTTTCGGCAGGAATTCAAAATGTCCGCCTAAATAAGGGTAGGCGCTAAACTCGGCATTCTGTTCTTCGTTTGGTGGGGTATACATATCTGCCCATGTTCTAATAAAAGGAGCAATGTTGCTAAACGCGTTGTGTCGCTGCCAGTTAATGCGGTAACCAGTCGCTAAGATCAAATAATCAACGACGTAATTACCGGTTGTCGTCGAGATATGTAATTTATCGTCTTTGATATCAATCTGTTTAATTTGAGTATCGAAATTAAAGTAAGCATTGTCATGACGAGAAACTCTTAGCGTACTGCCGTGTGGAGCCGGTGTTTTCGCTTTAACGACATAATCACTGTAATGCCATTTTTGTGCATCGGTTAGGTGCTCATAAGCTTGGGTGAAGCCAGGGTTGCCAGCGACTTTACCGCGATTGACTCTGGGCATATCTTTAGCGCGGATCAGTAATTCGACCGAACGCGCACCATGCTCAAGGGCGGTTGCTGAACTATCCATTGCTCCCGCGCTATAACCAACAACGGCGATATCTAATCCATCAAAGCGACTATAGTCGCTACCTGCATAAGAGTGTTCCCAGTAACGATGAGGAATGCCATCCATAAAATCAGGAATATTGGGTTCACTAAAGGATTCCATCCCCGTTGCTAGGATCACATGTTGTGCCTGATATTGCTGTTGCCCATGATGAGTTTGGAAAGTCAGTATGCAACCTTGTGAATTGAGTTGAGTATCGATTAATTGATACTCATTTAACACCGTGGGTGCGGTCATTTTTTTAAACCATTGTAAGTATTCATCCCATTGTAAGCGTGGAATTTTATCGAGAGCTTCCCATGCATCAGTACCAAACTGAGCTTTAAACCATGCTTGAAACGTTAACGAGGGGGAAGCAAGCGCTGGACCAACAACATGTTTTGGTGAGCGTAATGTTTCCATCAAAGCAGGCTGTTTCCAAGGACCTTCGTTGCCTTCTGGCGCTTGATCAAAAACAATTGCTTCAACACCTTGTAATTTAAGAGCAAATGCCGCAGTAATCCCCGACATTCCTGCACCGATAATCGCGACATCTAGTTGATGATTATCCGTAGAGTTTGGGGATAATGACCAGCGGTTAAGGGGTAAATTAAGATATTGTAGGTCTTGAATAATGTGTTCTTCCAAAGCCTTTAAGCCATTTAACTGTTTCATAAACTTATTCCTTGTCTTGCGTGACTTCAAAAGGCTCGCCTAAAGACAGCATCAGACGGTTCGCCCAAGAGAAAAAGGCGGTTGATTGAATAAGATCGAGAAGCTCCAACTCAGTCAGTCCGAGCTGACGAAGGGTATTAACGTGCTGAGGAGTCGCCTGTATTGGTGTTGCCGAGAGTGAGGCCGCTAAGTCAGTTATTGCTGTTAAGCGTGCATCATAGCCATTAGCTAAAACGTCTCCCGCTGGTGTTGCGAGTAACCTTGCTACATCGGTTTGGCGATCCTTAGCATATTGGCTTGCTTTACGCGCATGCACCGAAGCACAATAGATACAACCGTTAACTTTACTCACAACAGCCGCAGCAAATTCGCGTTCCCAGCGAGGTAAGCCATTAGCGGTATAAAAAATATCACGATCAATCATCGTACGTATTTCTAAGATGTTGCTGTGGTGAGCAAGCAGTAAAAAATATTCGGAATTGAGTTGGCCAAATTTTTTCATCACTTGTGCTTCATCAGCAGTAAGGCTGTGTTTATCACGAGCCTGCAACCAAGCCTCCCAGCCTAGTTGTTCTTGCGTGAAAGCAACTGGCGACGGTCTGCCTTGATGAGTGAGAGGATGGTTATTCCAAGGGCCAGCCGTAATGGGTTCAGCTTGGTTACTGGTTGCATTTGCATCATGCAGCAATTTCAACCCTTCAATTAAGCGAGCTTGGTAAGTCACAAAGGTGACTAGCTGAGCTAGCAAAATAATATCTTGTTCATTCCATCCGCTTTCTATTAGCGAATGAATAAGCTGATAGTGCGTTTGTTTTGGATGACTAACCAAGGTTTCTACATACTTTGTAGCAGCTTTAAGTGCTGGAGTATCGAGAGTAGGTGAACGTTGTGCTAATAGCTGATGATAAAAATCAGCTAACGCTGGACTGCCTGTTTGCTCGGCAACACAGCGAGCCAATAAAAATTTAACGTCACCGGTTAATTGTGTCGAGGGAGCAGAAAAAATCGCTTCAAAAGCAGCTTGAGTATTTTCTGTCGTGTTTAAACGTTTCTTTCTAGCTTCAGCTAGCGTAGATTCTGGTGTTAGGTTTATTAGCGCATTAACTAAATCGTAATTTAAAATAGGCATCTTATAACTCACTTTTTTTTAACGTTTTTATCCTCTCCATTACATCTCAAGCAGATGGTTATTCGAACGAACAAATTATTATATTTTTATAACTATAAGTTATAAAAGTGGCTATATATATTCTTTTTGTATTAAGTTATAACGAGATGATCTAAATAGGATGTAAAAAATATGATTATACTGACCACATTATTGACACAGGGTCGTAACATCATGTTGAAACAAAAAATAAAACTTTTATCACTAATGGGTATTGCGGTTATCGCGTTAGCGGCATGTAATGATAATAATGAAAAGGGTAACCCCAATAAGAAAGAAATAACGATTGGCTTTGGTGTCGGTAATTATATCGACCAAGTCGAAAAAGGTGTTGTGCCTATTTTGGAGAAGAAAGGCTATAAAGTGAATTTACGTCAATTCTCTCAAAATAGACAAATTAACCCTGCTTTTGAAGAAGGCTCAATTGATGCGTCAGTGAACCAAAGTCGTGCATATATGGAAGCCTATAATAAGAAAAATAATATTAATATGGTGGCATTGACTGATTCGCCTAGTGCACCACAAAGTTTGCGTTCGAATAAACATAAATCTCTTGATCAAGTCAAAGACGGTATGATCGTCGCTTTATCAAATGACCCCGTGAATGCTGAACGTGGGGCTCGTATTTTAGAAGAATTAGGTTGGATTAAAATTAAACCTAATGTCAGTACATTGACATTTAGCGTTAATGATATCGAACCGGCTAAATATCGTTTAGATATTCGAGAAACAGATGCAGCACAAGGGTTACGCTTATTAGATGACGTTGATTTCGTTGTTGTTAATGGTAACTATGTTGCAAGTGCTGGACAACGAATTGCAGATGGATTAGTCGTCGAAAACTCACCATTAGAACACCGAGTGATTGTGACCGTGATGCAAGATGATGTGAATTCACAGTGGGCGAAAGACTTAAAAGAAGCATTCGAATCAAAAGAATACGCAGATTATATTCGCTCCCAACGTATTTATGATGGCTTTATTGAGCCTCAAGCATGGGCCTCTTATCCAAAACCCTAGTCTTTTTATGATGTTTAACATTGTTATTTATTACCACCTAATATCCCATTAGGTGGTTTTATTTTATCTCGATGACCCTGTTAGCCACTAAAATTTAATATGAAAATTTTTCTTATTATCGATATGGACAAAAGGGTGTTTTTGGTTAATTAATAACATAAGCAAACTGAAAATAAAAAAAATGTAATAGCGATATCATCAGGGGAACCGTTATGACGAATGAACTTATCACAGCACTCAATCTATTAAAGTCAAAAACATGGATTGATTTAACACACGCTTTCGATAAAGATTCTCCCCATTTTTTTATGTTTGAATCAGCAAACTTTAAGACACTATTTGATTATCAAGATGGTTTTTTTGCACAACAATTTACCTTTCCTGGGCAATATGGCACACATATTGATGCTCCATGTCATTTTGTACAAGGAAAACGTTACTTGCATGAACTTGAGCTAAAGGAGTTAGTGTTACCCTTGATTGTTATCGACCAGTCAGCAAGAGCAAAACAAGATCCTAATTTTGCCTTTTCACGAGAAGATGCCCTTAATTTTGAAGCGAAACATGGAAAAATAGAGCCTGAAACGTTTGTTGCGTTACGCACTGATTGGAGCCATCGCTGGCCATCACAGCAAGCAATGGAGAATAAAAACGCGGAAGGCCATAATCAAATCCCAGGATGGGGAATGGATGCATTGACGTTTTTATTTGAAGAAAGAGGCGTAAAAGCGATCGGCCATGAAACTTTTGATACCGATGCAGCGAAAGATTTCCGTCACAATAATGCGCTATTAGGTGAATATTATGTCTTAGAACAAGACACCTATCAGATTGAATTAATGACTAACTTAGATAAATTGCCAACGCGTGGCGCGGTTATTTTCAATTTGGTTGCTAAACCTAACAATGCAAGTGGTTTCCCTGTTCGCTCTTTTGCTATTTTGCCATAAATCATTTTCTCTCTATCAGCCTGTATCTGTTCTTAAACAGGCTGATAACCCCTCTTAATATTCACAAAAGTCATTATCTATCTTGCACTTCAGCGCATATCGTCCCTTAGGTCGATAGTCAAGCAAAGTTATTTCTATCTATATTAATACTCGAATTAACTTTATTTTAACAAATGCTGGTGGGGGTTGGATGAATTCAAGAACCGTAATCATTACCGGTGGGGGAACTGGAATTGGTGCCGCATGCGCGCAGGTGTTTGCAGAGCAAGGTGATAACGTATTGATTGTTGGACGACGTCCAGAACCGTTACAAGCCGTTGCTGCTCGTACCGGAGCGATTGCCATCGTCGCCGATGTGTCGACTGGAGACTCATGGAATGAAACCATCTTACCGCAAATCAAACAGCATACAGATGCTATCGATGTTTTGATTTGTAATGCGGGCGGAATGGGGCTAGGCCGAGTGGAAGATATGAATGACCAACAATGGCACCAAGGAATGAAAGCGAATCTCGACAGTGCTTTTGCCAGTGTTCGTGGCTGCTTACCATCGTTGATACAGCGTCGCGGTAATGTCCTTTTTGTTGGTTCGCTTGCCTCTTTAGCCGCAGGACCAGAGGCCTGTGGGTATGTGACAGCAAAGCATGCGTTAATTGGGCTAATGCGCTCTGTCGCACGTGATTATGGTCGTCAAGGCGTTAGAGCAAATGCAATTTGTCCGGGCTGGGTAAGAACACCAATGGCAGACGAAGAGATGCAACCATTGATGGAACAACATCAATTCACGTTGGATGAAGCCTACCAGTATGTATGCCGGGATGTTCCCTTACAGCGTCCTGCTAGCGCACATGAAGTTGCATTAGCGTGTCGATTCTTGTGCTCTGCGGATGCTTCTATGATTACCGGTGCAGCACTCGTTATCGACGGTGGTGCGGCTGTTGTTGACCTACCTACACTGGCTTTTACCTAAGGAGTTATTATGATTGAAGAAGTGGCATTTATCCAAGTTGGCGCATTATCTGATGGATTTGCACCTGATAGCTATATATTAGATACCAATAATCAACTAACAGGTAAAACATTCCAATTAACGTTTGCCGAGACAGCAGCTCAGGAAATAATCTCTTTTCCAACCGAGCAACAAATAGAATGGCAAGGTGTGGTGCGTGATTGTCGTATCACCTCAATTCGTGAAGGCATTTATTTTATTAATTTTATTTCACCAGAAGATTGGCGTACAAGTATTACGATCATTATTAATGAAGCAGAGGATAATTGCGTATTAGTGCGGGGCACGCTTCCCACTGAACAAGATATCCGTATGTCAGCTTTTACAAAAGTCGAACAAAATCAACCCTTGACAGGCGTTGATGTCGATATTCATTTTGGTAGTCTGAGTAATACTCAACATCCACTACCTGCTTATACTTCAGAGTTGATTGGTATGCGTAATATGTATACCTATAACCCTAAAGAGCGTTATGAACATGTTTATTTAAATGAACAATTTTATGCGTGGCATTGTTTAGATGGCGTAGAAAAAGGATTGGCGGATGTTGATCGCTGCCATTATATAAAGGTATCCGACAATTTATATTTATTCATTTGGCGCGAAAAGATTATCCCAACACTCGGTATTATTCTCATTGATTTACAAGGTATGAGAACGGATGGCGGAATTATGGGGTATCAAGATCAGGAATTTAGTTCAGTTAGCCTATTCCCCGTTGGGGCACATGCTACTATTTTAAATAAAACTCACTACCCTAAATAAGTATTCTATAGGCCACCCGCCGTAAACAGCGAGTGGCTTTTTTTTAAAGGACTAACATTATCCATGCGGCCGCTAAAAGCATACACAGCAGCGCAACGATGCCCCCCGACTTGGCAAATTCTGAAAATGAGATTTTGACGCCGTAAGCGGCAGCTTGCTCAACGACAATAATGCCGGCAAGACTTCCAAATACAAATAAATTACTTGAGAACCCAGAGCCTAATACTAAGGCTGCACCTAATGAATCGGCATTGCCACTTGTGGATAGGAAAGGGACAAGTAACATCACGGCGGGGTTATTCCCGACAATAGTACTTAATACTCCCGTGACCAAAAATAGAACAATAGGGTTGTTTAATTCAACGCCATTACTGCGCAAGTCATTTAACATTTGTTGTGGTAAGCCAGTCGATGCAAAGGCGGCATTGACAACAAATAGCCCCATAATCAGTAATAGTAAATTACCATCAACGAGTTTCAACATATCACTTGAGGCTATCGAACGGTTTAAAAGTAAAAAGCCCGCAGCCGTTAAGGCAATAAGTTCTCTTGGTATATCACTGATAACGAAAGCGATGATCACAATGAATGTGATAATACCGGCTTTGGTGGTTTCCCATACATCAAGTTTTGTCGCGGGGTCAGTTGGTGCAGTAGGGGCCGAGGGCGTTGTCGCCGTTTTAGCGAGATACCAACGATTACGATAGAGAAAAACTAAAATAGCCCATGTAATAGGTAATGATAGCAAAGCTGGGATCGCCGAAGCTTGTAATAAACCAATAAAGGAAATATCTAACCCTTGTGCCGCAATCATGTTTTGAGGGCTGCCAATTAATGAACCTGAAGCACCATTGTTAGCGGCAAAACAAAATCCTAACAGAAAGGGAATTGGGTTTAATCCACGAGATAAGGTAATTGAGACTAACAAAGGTGTCATGGCGACAACAACGACATCATTTGTGAGTAAGGCGGAGAGTAGTCCGCCAACGGCAATTAATACAGCAAGTAGTACTGGAGCACTGACGTTTAGCATCGCAACGCGGTTCGCCGTCCAGCTATAGAATCCGGATACGACAAAAGATGCGGAAACGACCATCAAGCCAAATAACATCCCAATAGTACGATAATCGATAGCATTCCATGCATGTGGTGGCGTAATACTCCCTACAGCCATCATGGCCAAAGCACCAATAACCGCAGCACCTGTTCTATCGACTTTAAAACCGGGCAACTTACCAAACCCCATCGCAACATAGACTAGCAGAAAAATAATGATCGTGAGGCTCATAACCTATTCACTCTTATTAGTAAAATTACGGCTAATTTAGCGGTGAAGAATCAATGAAGCAAGTAGAATAACCTTTAAATAATAATAAGTTGCAACAGGTCATTTAATGATGATTTTAATGAGATGAAATAGGGTCGAGATGTTGAGAAATTGAATTTCCTCACTTCAAAAAAGAAAAGCGAATCAAACGAGAGCGATATGCAACGAGATGAAAGTTTATTACAAAAATATTGAATAACAGTAACAATAGACCAAATGGTGAATTTTACTGAGTTAAAAAGTAAGCAACCTAAAAATATTTTGTGATTCGAATCACTATTTAACAAAAAACATCGTCGTAAAAAATGTGATAAAAATCACGTTAAATTGGTTTGATGAACAAAAAACACGCAATGTAGTTTTGCTACATGCCGTTATTGAGAGTTTGATCACTAAAAACATAGGGGGAGTGAGGGGGGAATAGTGATATCAATCACAAAAAGCCCGCGTGGTACGCATCCGATAGCGGTCATGCTAGAGTGAAACTGTTCAAAAATCACAAACGTTATTTGGCGATAACGTTATAACCGTATCATTTTCGTACCACGGGGTTCTATTATGGTAACATCAAATGTCAAATTAAAGGTACAGAATTTTGGGCGCTTCCTGAGTAACATGGTTATGCCTAATATTGGTGCCTTTATCGCGTGGGGGTTGATTACCGCGCTCTTCATTCCAACGGGCTGGTGGCCAAATGACACGTTGGCGCAACTTGTCGGCCCGATGATCACGTATCTTCTTCCCTTACTCATTGGTTATACTGGCGGTCGCTTAGTGGGTGGCGAACGTGGCGGCATTGTTGGGGCGATCACCACTATGGGGGTTATCGTAGGGGCGGATATGCCAATGTTTATGGGGGCGATGATAGCCGGTCCATTAGGAGGATTTGCAATCCGTCGTTTTGACCGCTGGATTGAAGGCAAAGTCAAAACAGGTTTTGAGATGTTGGTGAATAATTTTTCATCAGGCATTATCGGGATGCTGCTCGCCATTCTTGCATACCTTGCGATTGGTCCTTTAGTGGAAGGTTTATCCAAAATACTTTCCGCTGGGGTCAATGTGATGGTGGCCCATAATCTATTACCGTTGACCTCAATATTTGTCGAACCAGCCAAAATCTTATTTCTCAACAACGCGATTAACCATGGTATTTTTTCTCCTTTAGGGATACAGCAAGCCACAGAAACAGGGGCATCCATCTTCTTTTTAATTGAAGCAAACCCAGGTCCAGGTTTAGGCGTACTGCTGGCTTATATGTTTTTTGGTAAAGGCAATGCGAAACAATCAGCGCCCGGTGCCGCGATTATCCATTTTTTTGGCGGAATACATGAAATCTATTTCCCCTATGTGTTGATGAATCCGAGATTAATTATTGCTGTTATTCTTGGTGGAATGACGGGCGTATTTGTGATGAGCATCTTTCATGCGGGGCTTGTTTCACCAGCATCTCCAGGCTCTATTTTTGCCGTATTGCTGATGACGCCGAAATCATCATTAATCGGTGTGATTTTATCGGTCACGAGTGCCACATTAGTTTCATTTTTAGTGTCGGCTATTTTATTAAAACGAACGCGTTTAGGGGATGAAGATGAGCTTGGTAACGCAACGCAAAAAATGCGTGAAATGAAAGCGCAATCGAAATCTTCAAGTGGAAAAAGTGACAAGGCTGTAGCAAACCAGACAGCAAATTTGAGTCAGGTTCGCAAAATTATCGTTGCCTGTGATGCAGGAATGGGGTCCAGTGCGATGGGCGCCGGAGTCTTAGCGAAGAAAGTGCGCGATGCTGGGCTAAATGAAATTGCAGTGACCAATATGGCAATTAATGATCTCCCTGCCGATGTAGATATTGTTGTGACACATAGAGATTTAACTGCACGAGCAAAAAACTATGCGCCTCATGCACTTCATATCTCACTGACAAATTTTTTAGATAGCCAAACGTATAATGACCTCATCACGCGTCTTATTGCTGAAAAAAGCCCACACGCCGCGAATGACAGTCGCTTGATTAAACAAACGCTAATCGCGGCAAATGATGAACATTATGATCCAGAAGAGCAAGAAGAAGCATTGTTTACTCTCAGTTCACAGCATATTCATCTTAATTTAAGCGCACCGAATAAAGAACAAGCCATTCGCTTTGCGGGAGAAAAGCTCGTTGAAGGGGGATATGTTGAACCTGAATATGTGGAGGCGATGCTAGAAAGAGAAAAGTTAACATCAACCTATTTAGGCGAGTCTATCGCGGTACCACACGGCACAATTGAAGCGAAGGCACGCGTATTAAAAACAGGCATTGTTATTTGCCAGTACCCTACTGGTGTTCGATTCGGTGATGAACCAGAAGATATTGCCCATTTAGTGATAGGAATTGCTGCCCGTAATAATGAACATATCCAAGTCATTACAAAAATTACCTCTGCACTTGATGAAGACGGAATGATTGAAAAACTCTGCAAAACTCAGAGTGTTCAGGAAGTTCTCGATATTTTATCAACACAAAGTGCCGCTTAAGGAGATTGCTATGAAAGTCATTCATTTTGGTGCAGGTAATATTGGACGTGGATTTATCGGCAAACTATTAGCAGATGCAAATTCAGAAATGATTTTTGCAGATGTTAATCAACAGCTTATTGACCAATTAGCACATCAGCAGTCCTATCAAGTCCATGTGGTTGGTGAAGAACATATCGTTGAAAAAGTTCAACGAGTGAATGCGGTTAACAGTATGGATCCAAAAACAGTGGAGCATATCGCCATTGCAGATATGGTGACGACTGCTGTCGGGCCTCAAATATTAGAAAAAATTGCAGCAACATTGGCAAAAGGTATACAGAAACGAAGGGAAATCGGCAACAGTAAACCCTTGAATATTATTGCCTGTGAAAACATGGTAAGAGGAACAAGCCAGCTGAAACAGCATGTGTTAGCTCATCTTTGCGATTCAATGCATCAATGGGTAGAGGAAAATGTTGGCTTTGTAGATTCTGCTGTCGACCGCATTGTACCTCCTATGGAGGCGGCAAACGATGACCCGCTCGATGTAACGGTAGAGACATTTAGTGAATGGATCGTTGATCAAACACAGTTTGTTGGCGACATTCCTGAAATCAAGGGAATGGAGCTGACAGAAAATTTGCTGGCATTCGTTGAGCGTAAGCTATTTACTCTAAATACTGGGCATGCAATTACAGCGTATTTGGGGCAACTCAAGGGATATCAGACGGTCTACGATGCGATCAATGATCCGCAGATTGCAGAGATTGTGAAAGGAGCCATGCAGGAGAGTGGGCAAGTCTTAATTCAACGCTATCGCTTCGATCCTATCAAGCACCAACAATACATAGATAAAATTTTAAAGCGTTTCGCTAATCCTTACCTCCATGACAATGTTGAGCGAGTCGGACGCCAGCCTATGCGTAAACTCAGTCCTGAAGATAGGCTAATTAAACCGTTACTTGGCACCCTTGAATACCAATTAGCGAATCACTATTTAGTCATTGGTATTGCTGCTGCTTTGCATTTTAGGAGTGAAGCTGATCCTCAAGCAGTTGAAATGGCTAAATATATTAGCGAAAATGGAGTCGATGAAGCTGTTAAGCGATTCTGTGGGTTAGTCGATCACCCACAGTTGGTTCAAGCTATTTGTCATGAATACCAGCACATGAATAAATAAATGGATAGCTTTATTCTTTTTATAGCCTCAAAATTATAAAGGTAGTCAACTTATCACTTGGTAGTTGTTGAATTTTCAGCTACCAAGTGGTGTAAAGAGTCATTATGGAAAATAGACAGTATACAGAAAATCAAGTCCTTGAAAGGCTGAATAAACATTCAGATATCAGGCCATTTATTCAGGAAGTGATTGTTCTGATCACCGAAGCCATTGATCAACTGATGCTAAAGGTTTTTCGCAAAGATGATTATGCGGTTAAATATGCTGTTGAGCCACTCCTTGAAGGCAACGGTCCATTAGGGAAACTCTCTGTACGCTTAAAATTATTATTTGCCTTAGGGGCTATTTCTCGCGAATTATATGAAGATATTGAACTTTTTCTTGCATTAAATGAAGTTCTCTCAACAGAACAATTGCCATTGGCTTTTACTGATGATGAGATTATTGGACCAATAAAAACACTGCATTGCATTGACCCCTTACCTGAAATGATGCTGTTTAATTTACCTGAAGATTTAATTGACCAACAATTAATTGACTTACAAAAATATCGCTATCAAGAGATGGTTAAATCAGCATTAGTGCTTTCAGTGACCTCTTTAATTTCTCAGATATTAGATACTGAGGTTTTTTAATTCAATAACACCTTTTCAGTGATTCTTATTACAACCATCATAATAGATGAATCTATTATGTTTTCTATTCTGTACAAACTCGCCATAAAGATAATATTCTCTTTCTGTTTAAAGCCAGAGTTAGCTTATCTATAAGTTAAAAAATCATGCTATTCGTTATAAGAATTAATGCTTTAATATGACTTTTATATAGAGAAATGTCTTAGGCTACCTTAGATAAGAATCATTTTTTATTGGTCATCAATACTCGGGAAATGTAATGAGTCATAATTCTAAATCATTAAAGGAGAAGGTTATTATGTCAACGGCAATAACAAAAATAAACATTGATACACGCTATCAAGAAATTAACACGATTAACTCAACGTTACCGGATTCAGAAACAAATTATACCACGAAGGTGTTAGCATATAGCCATGACGCCATGCTTAGATTGAATACGGTCATAAGCTCACTCGTTATTGATGTGAACCTCTTACTACCTATGTTCCAACAAACACAGAGAAACTCGATACTTGGGGATGCGGTATTAGCTAGCATTAACATGATATGTGATAAGGCTAATCACTTAGAGATAGAGACAAAAAACAGTTTTTCGGCAATCGCTATTGATGATGAAATAAATCATCAATCAATCTATAAAGCGCAAATACAAAAATCCATTGGAGGGTTTAAAAATAATTTAAATAACCTAGTGTTACAAAAAGCATCACTCATGTCAGTTTATACTGATAAAGTAAAGGACGTTAATCACTTCTTGCCTTTTTTAGATGAAGTGACTGAACGTATTCAAAAAGAAATTTCACGTTTGAACGATTTTTTAGAAAAGTTAAATGAATTACTATCATTAATTCTAAAAATAAAAGAATTGATTACTATGATAATAACGGTGATTAAGACTTTAATGGAAATAATTAAACGCTTTGATGTATATAGGGTTAAAGGTAGCTCTTCTGATGGCTTAGTAAACCTTGTTAATGAATTAAAAGATTATCTTAATGGTTTTTTGAATACATAAAATTAAAAATTCTATACTTTATATTATTCAGCTTATGAGATAACCCAATAAGATTATCTTATGAGGCTATCCTAATAGCCTCTATAAACGGTATGGCGTATGTGATTATTTATAACGACATTATTGTTACATTTCACGTCTACCAAGGTACCTTTCTTTCATTAAAGATGTACTAATTGCAATGTCTAAAATGGGGGATGGGGGAAGGTAATTTGCCTTACCAAGTGCATTCATGGCTTCAATTAAAGGATGCTCAATGCCTAAAGCATAATCAGCGAGTAATGTACCTGCTATCGTTTGTTTAGATATACCTGCACCATTACAGCCTCCGGCACTATAAACCCCATGCATTAATTTCCCCCAAACAGGTGCTCCATTGCGGGTGACACTAATGGTGCCAGACCAAGTATTAACCAGTGGTACATCTGATAATTGCGGATAAATTCTATTAAAGAGCTGCTTGTGTTGTTGCGTCACTTGATAGGTTTGTTCGGCTGTTATACGGCCTTTTAAAGCAGGGGTAACATGTTGACGAATTAATAAACGGTGATCTTGAGTATAACGTAAGGTCGCGCCTGCAATAGCATTCACAGGTGTTAATCCCCAACTATTCATTGCAGGTAATCTCTGTCTCTGCTCAAGGGTCAGTGGCGCACTAATGCTTGCAAACGTTGCCATAGCGGCTTGGTAATTCGCTATAGGTCTCAATTCGCGAGAAAGTGCATTGGTAGCTAGCATGATATTGGGCGTCCGAATATTACCGTAGGGCGTAAAAATCGTATGTACTTTCGCTGTGTGAACCGCCATGACAGGGGTATTATTATAAACGGTGATATTTTCCGGAAGGCTATTTGCTAGGCCGACCACGAGGCTGGCAGGATTGACCAAAATTGAATTAGGCGTATAGATGCCTTTATTGTAAAAATGCGTACCGAGCTTTTGATACAGAGCGTCTTTATCTAAGAGTTGATAAGACTCATGCATAAGATTAAGGTTCTCAACATATTCCTGCAACACACGTTGGTTTTTGGTATCGACTTGGCAGTGATATTTGCCTACATTTTCCCAATCACACTCGATATTAAATTGCGCTATTAATGCCGTGAGTTGATTTATACCTTCTTCAAGTAATGAACGATAAAATTGTGCCTTTTTTAATTCAGCAGTCGAGCTACCAATATTATGAGGCAATCCAATAATAAATCCGGAGTTCCTTGCCGATGAACTGTCAACCGCGGTTGCTGAATCAATCAGAATAATATTTAGGCTCGGATTATTTTGCGCGAGCCTTCTAGCAAAAGAGAGACCTGCATAGCCTGAACCAACAACGACCCAATCTGCATCAGTATCGTTATTTAGAGTAGGGTAGGTATTGATCACTAAACCTTCTTTTAACCAACCATTTTTATTTTGATTAAATGGCACTGAAGCGTATTTCATCGATTTTGCCTAATAGTATCTGATATTGATATAGCTGATATGGACGTGTTTAAATCATAATCAAAAGATTAAATAACACCGAAAGATCATGACTATAGCGTAAATCTGATTTTTTGATAGTGAAGAAAACTCAACTTGAAATAAGGCAAAGGCGCTATTAGGATAATCTGTAAGCAAAGAAAATCGTATCGCTTTAATGAATGGTATCTATGACGAACGTGTCACATCGATCGTGTATCAACAACGAACAACTGGTTATAACTCGATATTTCATCCAATGATAATAAGGCAAGTAGATGACACCTGCATTATCAGACATTCTCTACCCAGTAGCCGGTAAGTCATATTTTGATAACTAAAATTATTTATTATCAGTTAAATTAAAATAAACTTTATTCCCTGATAGGTTATATTTCATCTGGAAATAAAGCTATAATAATTTTTAATATGATATATTATCGTTATTGACTAATTTATTGCCCCTCGTTGAATAGATAATATTTCTTCTTGAATAAACTTTCGACGTTGCTCTTGAGATTTAATTTGTTCTCCCAGTGAGTCTAATTCAGCTTTATACTTAGATGATTGCTCACAAATATTACCGTAAAAATCACTCCCTCTTTTTTCGCACTCTTTCTGTGAATATCCATATTCTGAGCTTAATCTAGAATGAGTCAGATAAAGGGTATGGATATTTTTTTCAACGGAATTTAGTGTCTGTCTGAGCGCAAGAATGTTTTCATTATTTCTTTTATTGATTTCTAATTGCGTAGTATGTGCATTTTGTGCTAACTGTGAAATAAGAGTATCCCTCTCTTGCATTAATTGATTATTCTTTCGGTTTAAATCTGTAATGACTTCATTATATAAAGCTTTAACATTAGCTACGTTTTTTTCTAACCTAGAGTCTTCGCTATCGATTTGTTTTTCTAAGCGATTTTGAATGTCTTTTAATTGACTAGCCAAATGATTTTTATCTTTATTTAACTCTTCTATACGGGAAACTTTCTCTTTAATAATCAGTTCATCGATAGCAAAGTATGACCCTACGCAACTTAAAATTGCTACAATCACTATTAATTTTATATTCTTACTGTCTGTAATGTATTTAAATGATGATTCTAAAAAAGACATTTTCATAGTCCAATGAGAGAAATATTATTTAATTACATCATGTTATACAATTAAGGGAAAATCAAATTAAATATAAAAATGTTCTATAAAAGTAATTTCATATCATTGGCCATAATCATGACTATTTAATTAATTATCAATGGCTTATTGATGTTTAAAAAGTGTCTAAATGTAATTGTGAGTATTTAGAATATAGAATAGGTCGCACCGCAGTATTTTTATTATGGCTTTAGCCAGTTTAAGTCGCGTTAGGGTCTTAAACATAAAACATCGCTTTATGGATGATCATGTTGTAAAGAACTCATACTATCCATACAGCAGCTAAAAGCCTACACAATAGGGCGATGATGATTGGCACTGTAGGCGGCAGCTTATTCAATCATGACAAGTCGGCGAGGCTACTAAATGCAAATCAATCTTCACTCGTATTTTGATTTAAAGCCGAGTATCGGGGAGTAAGTCAAGATTCCATTTAACCAACTATTTTTGTTTTGATTAAATGGAACGGATACGTATTTCATCTAATCTTGCATAATAGCATCTTGTGCTAACGATGATATATGATGGAGACTAATAGCATAATTATGAGGATAAATAAGATTTAAAGCTCATAGATATAACATAAATTTACTTTTTGATAGAGAAGAAAATTTAATTTCACAGAAAACAGAGAGTACTCGTGTGGTCATAGAGTCATAAAACGAGGCATAGTATTTTCATAAATACTGTCTCTAGCGAATGTATAAATCTTCCATTAATTATCAGGTATCTGCTGGTTTCTTTGCCAATAGGGCAATAGAGAATCCCTATCTTAGTGGGAATTCTCTATTTAGTGATTAATCAAGGGAGGTTATTAGTGTTTTTCACTCTCATTATTGGTTTTAGACGCATTTATCATATTTAAGCGCTCTTTCCATAGAGGATGGGTACTTAATAACTTACTATTCATTTCAGGTGATATGTTAGCCAACTTTATAAATATTGACTCCATCATCGCTAATGGCCGTTCTTGTTTTAACATATGCTCAATGGCAAATTGGTCAGCTTCTAATTCCATATCTCGAGAGTAGTTCAATGCCATTAATTGATTACCTGAATTTAACAATATCTCTTCAATTCCCGATGATTTACGCAATATCCACATGCTGACAAATTTTAACGATGACGAATTCACTAAAGAGTTCATTATGTGATGATGATAATGGTGCCCCATTTCATGCAATAAAACGGAAACGAGTTCATTTTCATCTTCAATTAAGTTAACTAGCTCATCAGTAATAATAATTGTACCATCAGTTAATGTTAAGGCGTTGGCTTGTTTCGGATAGTCTCTAAAAATAAGCTGTGGCTTTAACTGATAGTGATTAAATTCTTTAGGCGTAATTCTGTCAAATAGGGCTTTAAGTTCTCGCTGCTTTTTTAATGGCAATTTACTTGGTTCAAGTACACTTTTATCTAACAGGACAAGTGTTTCTTGACCAAGGTCCTTTTGAATTTGAACAGGCGTCTCTTTAGCAATAACCGATGCCATTGATGGCAGAAAGAATTGGAAAAAGAGATATACCATAGGAATAATACAGGCGAGTAAATAAAGGCTAGCCATTTTATAGCGTTCTAAAAAGTGAATAACACCAAAATGGAGCTTGCTTTTTTTCAAAACAAGCTTGTTACGTAACTTTTGCTCTTTTTCACAGATAAAGCATCCACCATCAGAAAAATAGATAGAGTCTGGTAGTGATCCTAGCGGCTCTGATAAACGAATATCTTGATATGAATATGTTTTAACTTCATCGTTTACATGAAGGATGATTTGATGCTTATCATTATCTAACTCAATAAAGGCACTGTGTTTCAGTGCCTTTTTATTATAAGTATATTCACCCGCTATGTTCACAACGATAATCCAAAGTCGAAGGAATCAAGCGTTTCATCATGAAAAGAATTGGCATCAGTCTCATCATGAGCGAGTTCATTTTCTAGAGACATATCACCTGTAATTTTAGTATTTATGGCGAAATATCGTGCATAGCGAATTTGAGCAATCGGTGTCGCTAGCCCTAGCGTAAATATAATAATAAGACTATTAGAGAACAGTAGAATAAGATAAGAAAAATAGGTTATGGATGAGCTAAATTTTAGCTCGTTACTGAACTCTAATTTATTGAAAAACTCACGTCTCATCATGAGGTGAATGTAACTATAAGAGAGTAACAACCCCACGTAAAAGTACAGATATATGAATAAAAACATGAAAATAGGCATTTCCGATTCGCTGGCGCTGTTTTTGTATATTGCAATGGCCTCTGCTATAGAGATGATGCTAAACCCGCTTAAGATGATGAAAGGGAGCAGTATTAAAAACGCGATACTATAAATTTTAGCAACTGCTCGATAATTCATTTGTAGCTTAAATGCGGATTTTCCAAAGTAAAAGTTATTGGCAAAATACTCATACAATTGTTTTGTTCTTATTGCGGAAACTACATATATAGAGATAACGATTAAAAATAAAGTAACGTATGTGCCGATTAAATATTTACTATAATTTAAATGGTCATAGCTATTCGATGAATTAAATATAATGATTAAACTTATAATATTTCCTATCAAGAAAGAAACACCCGCGCCAACTAATAAAAGTAAGAGTGGAAGAATGAAAAAGTGCCAATACCCTTTTTTATAGCTACCGAGAAAATTAAATCTTACATTTCTATAGCTTGTCATAATGGCATGGAAACGGCATGAGCGAATAATAAAGTAAGGTAGCATCAAGCAAAACAAAAACAGAATAACATATGCTATTGGTAGGTAAATATAGTTAACGACTAAATATAATGCAAAACAGAAAAATATAATAATCCTAGATATTAGAATGCTTACAGGTGAAGCATGATATTCAAGGCGTGAGCCATTAATCTCAGTGTTACCTAAGAAGTAGCGTCGGGTTCTGACGGTGGCCCACGCTGAATAGATACCTAGAGTGAGTATCGTCAATAAAACATTCACTATCCATATAAAGAAATACTCAGTATTATCACCATGAAATTTAACATGATGGACTTGACTACGCATATCTTCCTTTTCAATATCAATATCCAAAAGGTTTTTTGTTACATTTTCCATAAAGATCACTCTATTTATGTTTTATTTATAGCACGCTTGAGGAGTAAAAAGTAACTTACACGTAGACAATTAGGTTGAAACTAATGAGATATAACGCATAGTGATGTATATTTAGATGAAAATAATAGTGGAAATGAATTTTCAGTATAAAACACAGTAAGCTAAATATGACTCAACAGTTTATTCGTTAAAGGTGTAAATTCCCAATTTTACCAATCACAAATTTTGTGACTTAATCTAAATTATTATTAAGTGAAACTCAATATAAATAAATCATCATGTGGAGGGTTATCTTCATAAAAGGATAATTTATGGTTATTTTATTGACATTAATAGGGTAAAATAGTGAATTCAAGAATTATCCTATTTTGAGTGAATACACGGTATTGCTCATACTTTATGTGAAACACATCTGGATTTGATGAGTTTTGTCATGAAATAGAATGTGTTCTTTTTAGATATAGAGGGTACCGATACTATAAGTATTTCTTTTATATTTGGCGATAATAGCATTTTTGATTTATCGATTATGTTGGTTTAATATGGATACTTGTCACTCTCCATTTATCTAAGGAAATAGAATAAGAGGTTGTACAGTGGCTACCAGATACAAAGGATATCTCTTATAGAGATAGAAGATTTGTATTGATGTTACTTAGCTAATGAATCATGAAAAATAGATATAGGTTATTTAGACTAGAAGATATTAATTATGGTTAATTTTATTCACCATTCAAAATGTCAATTCAGTTAGCAGCAAGAAACATCCGAACGTTGTAAGGTAATTTATATCTTTTTAGTTAAATGGATATAACGAGCCCTTAGATAGGCTTTGTTGTTTTGTGATTTACTATGAGTTAGTGAGGTTTTAGTGAAGGTTTGTATTATTGGTATTTCCGGTGCAGGTAAAACAACATTAGCTAAAAAATTATCAATTAAATTTAATACACCCGCATATGCGTATGATGATGTGTACTGGGATAAAAGCAACGGAGAATACATTAAGAATACTCAGGAAGTGATGAATTCACTGATTTCTGACATAAAATCTCAAGGAGGTTGGATAGTTGAAGGGGCTTATGACCGGCGAATGACCCCATTCTTTGAAGAGTGTTCTTTGATTATCAGATTAAAGACCCCATATAGGGTATGTGCGTTCAGAATAATAAAGCGGTTTCTATTAGCAAGAATCGCAAGACAAAAACCTAAGGAAACGTTGCTAAACACAATTGAATTGCTTCGTTTTGCAAAGAAATTTGATAACAAGCTAGATATCTTTTTTAATTCAAATCAATCACTACTTCAAAAAGTGGTTGAAGTGAATGATATCAACCAGTGCTCACTGGCAATTAACAAACATTTTATTGAAACTGCATAGTATGAAAGGGGAGTAATGTCATTTCCTATGTTGCAAATAGTAACCTTTAAGTGCTCCTTACAAGCTCAACTCTTCAGTATTTCCGTATAATCACATAACGTATGTATTAGTGTACAGTGTGCATTAGGATGCGTTATGCGAGTCTAGAGCACATGCTTGGTTATTCTGAATATTCGTCATAAAAAGGAAATGAATATCAGCGTATCCAAAAATGCTCTACTTTTAGCATCCACTTTTTTTTGCGACATAAAATATTATTATGGAAATAGGTAATTATTGAGTAAGAGGTCAGAATGTTTAATGTCGCGATTGTTATTTTCGATGAGTTTACGGATATTGATTATTTTTTGATGCGGGATATTTTGGGTCGTTGTCGTGAGGACTGGAATGTCAGTGTTTTGGGAACCAAGCCTTATCACACCTCGACGCTTGGGCAAAAAGTCGACACGGATGGACATGTCTCATTAGCAAATCAAGCTGATGTTGTTTTATTTAGTAGTGGCCAGCAAGGTATTCCTAATGCCCTTGCAGATGAAGATTTTATGCGATCTTTTAAGCTTGATAGTCAGCGACAAATTATTGGTTCTATTTGTGCAGGTTCCTTTATTTTGCATCAACTTGGCCTATTGGATAATACCCAAGCGACGACACACCCAGATGCAAAAAATGCATTGATAAGCATGGGGGCAGATGTTGAAGATAAGCCTCTTGTTATTCGTGGTAATATTGGTACTGCTGGTGGTTGTTTATCGGCATTATATTTAACGGGATGGATTGCAGAAAAGCTTTTTGATAGTAATAAACGCCGAGAAATGCATCGCCAGATACTCCCCGCAAACCAACACGAGTTATATGAAAAAATGATTGTAGATGCGATCGCAGAAGCCAAAATATAGTGTCATTTTACGTTTGTGAGTATTTAAAATATAGAATAGGGCGCATTTGATTTGCCCCAAAAAGTTGGATGCTTTTAATTTAACGTAAAGGGTACAGGCCATTGTGTGGCCTTTTTTATTTCACTTGTGAATCTTCTCGCTCAGAAAATGCCTGTAACTCTCTAACGTATCTATGCCATTGTCTCCCTTTTGATTCTTGAGCGTAATTACGAATAGACACAGTTCGATCATGAGTTATAGACTGATCTACGCGAGAGATTTCAAATATAACAACCGTATTACCGTTAACTAGATAGGTATATATATTCTCACATTGCTCAATCATTTCATAAATACAGAATATTGACTTTAATTCGGCTGGGTGCATGATTTGTCTTAAATAAGGGGTTATCACCTCGCTCTGTATTCTGAGAAATTTTTCCATATAGCTTTGGTCAATGTGTTTATTGCGCATCGGCGAGGCTCTTGTTCAATTTACATTTTAGATAATGATATATTAATAACATTCACCTAGTGAGATTTTTTTTATTGTAGAAAATAATTAATCACAACGTTCATCATGGTGGCATTTTAATATCATAGGTGCAAAACTTAATAGCCATAACAGTTGCTAGATTCATTGCTAGCCCCTTGCGTATAGCGAGCATATAAAGTAGTTGAGGAGTCAGCATGAGCTACTCAGTAATTTAAAGATGAAAAAGAGAAGAGAGCTTACAAATGTATTTAAAAGCTGCTAGAGGTACTGGTATTAAAGTTGAAGCTAATGTTAGAAACTTCAATGATCTATTACCAAAAGATATGTTTGATTCTGGTCGCTTAGGCTCTACAACAACATGGGGTGAAGCTATCACTGGAAGAGTTAGCAATCAAAGCGATAGATTCAGTGAAAATAATCCTTATGGTCAAATGATTCACCAGGAATAACAGGTAAAGGTAAATGATTGATAGAACTATGATGTACCAAAATTATTTATACTCAGGATTTTCTTTCCCAGAAAGCTTTATCAATTATGTATCAAGAACGGAATTAGAGAACTTGGAACCGTGGTGGCTATTTTGTTACTCTTCACATTATGTTGATTTTTGGTGTGAGAAAGTCAGAGAACTCTATCCAGAAAGGCGACTAATTCCTTTTGCTAACTGGAGTTACTCAGATGATATTGTTTGTTTTGACGGTGACAATACATCAGGAGACCCAAAAGTATTCTATGTTCATGCCTTCGCCTCGGCAGGCTGGGAAGATAGGGGATACACAGATAACTTTACTGAATGGCTGAAAATAGCTCGTCTCGACTCAGAACGCTATAAAGCAGAGCTGGCAAATGATGAATAGTCACTATTCTTGAATAAATTCAGGAGGTACTTGTTCAGATAACCAGACGCCATTATCAGCCTGATAGAATTTAAAGCCCTGTTCGTACATGTGTAGAGCTCTTATTTTTAGTAGCACTGGTTTTCCATGACGTTGCCCTACCAAAATTGCAGTATGTTCATCTAATGAAAGATGAACATACTGTCGTGACATAGGGAATAAACCTTGTTCTCTGATTGTTGGTAAAAATCGTTTAGTTGTTCCATGGTATAAAAAGCGTGGAGGGACTTTTTCTTTATAATCAATATTCACTTGTTGCGAGGAATGCCCTTGTGAGGCTCTAAGACGTAATCCATCATCTGAGATTGTAAAGCGCTTTTTATCATTATTATCAACGATATTACGAATAAGAGTATAATCGAGCACATATCCTTTTTTAGCAGAACAAAGGATAAGATCATCTATGACTGCCCACCCTTCTTTATCTAAAGATAGGCCAATGGTCTCTGGTTGGTGACGTAATATATAACTTAAAAACTTACTGATATTTGTGTTGTTTTTACTCACAATAATAGCCTCAAGCAACGTCGGACACTGTGAAATAGATAGTGGTGAACACCATTGGACTAGGTTCAGTTCCACCAACATTTTATAAATATGATCAATGGTGAACTAAAAAGAGATTTTAGCCCCACACTAGGCTTTCCTTAGTCTCTTCTTTCCCCCTCAGCCAGCTGCATAATCAACTGTCCGGCTTGGCGAATGAGGGTACCACCAATACTCTCTCTTAAAAATAGGTTATGTCAATTTAGCTGTGTTTCGTTTGGTATAGCATGAAGAGTTACTGAGATTGGCTTGATGAGGTTTTTGTTTAAGTGGGAATAGCTTGGTTTAGCTCACCATAACCCTACAGGTTTCGAATTTAACTATTAACCATATTGATAATAAAGGATATTTTTTGTTAATTCATGAGTTTCAATTTAGCTCCTAAATGCATTTATATGGATTTTGAAGTCGCACCTGGTATTTTTCGTTACGGCGAAAAACATCGTGTGGGTTTATGGAACAGAATCGTACTGGTTACCAACTTCAAGATTTGTTAAAAAATGAGATATGTCTAATTGTTATTTATGTAAAATTATGTCATTTTTTGTCTTGGTATTTAACTTAGTCAAAACAACAAATACACGTAATGCAATTAAAATCCACACTCACCTATTTGTATAGCTTTATGTCGGTTATGGCATTATCGCCTTTACTAGCAAGTGCCTCCATGCTTCGACCTGAGAATACCGATACGTTGTTTCAGCAACAAACTCAGCAACAACAAGCACAACAACAACAATTTGATGCTAAAGCCCCGAATGTGAGCTTGTCTGTGCCCATTGCAAAAAGCCAATTGCAATTTCCAAATGAAACACCATGTTTTTTAATCGAACAGGTTGTTGTTAGTGGACAAGAGGCCTTACCTCATTGGGTACCCGTTCAGCGCTTAGCAAATCAAGCCGTCGGGCATTGCATCGGTGTGCAAGGGATTAACCATTTAGTGACGGATATGCAAAATAGGTTGATTAGCCATGGTTGGATTACCAGTCGGGTGCTGCTTCCTGAGCAAGATTTATCAACGGGTGTTCTCCGGTTAGTTGTCATGCCAGGTAAAGTACAAAAAGTCGTTTTTACCGATGATTCATCACAATACAGCACGCTATATACTGCAATGCCAGCCCATTCAGGTAATTTATTGGATTTGCGAGATATTGAGCAAGGCCTCGAAAATCTACAGCGCCTACCAACCGTACAAGCTTCAATGGAAATGGTGCCAGGTGATGGTCCGGGTGAAACCCAAATTGTGATTAAGCGCGAACAATCACGTTATTGGCATGCGGGAGCTTGGGTTGACAATACAGGTTCAAAAAGTACGGGTAAAAATCAAGCGGGTGTGATGATAGCATTGGATAATCCAACATCACTCAGTGATCTTTTTTACCTTACCGCCACACGCGATTTAAGCTTCTCCAGTGATAAAGACACCACTAACTACAGTGCACACTACTCGGTACCGTTTGGTTATTGGCAGTTTGCTACCACCGCGAGTGATTATGAATATACCCAAACTATCGCGGGTGCGAACAGCGATATAAAATATCGCGGTAAAAGTAAAAGCCTGAATTTGCAACTGAGTAATGTACTTTACCGTGATGCCACAGCGAAAACCACCGCGACCTATGATGTTAATTTACGTGAGACGCGCAACTTTGTGGGTGAAACTGAAATTGGCAACCAAAAACGTCGAACGACGGCGTGGAAGTTAGGGCTAAACCATCGCCAATATATAGGGCAATCAACCATTAACTTGGGTGCAAGTTATCAACATGGCACACGTTGGTTTGGGGCCATGCCAGCGTTTGAAGAGTTTCGTCGTAAAGATTCCCAAGATTATGCGACAGCGCTAGCGATTGTGATGCAGTTTCATGCATCGGCGAGCATACCTTTTACTTTGGCAGAACAGTCTTTGCGTTTCGACACACAATACTCACGTCAGATCAGTGACAGACCATTAACGCCTCAAGATCAATTCAGTATTGGTAACCGCTGGACGGTGCGAGGGTTCGATGGCGAGCGTACTCTCAGTGCCGATGAGGGGTGGACACTTCGCAATACCTTGTCATGGGCACTCCCTATCTCAGCTCAAGAGCTCTATGTTGGTGCAGACTACGGCAAAATCAGTGGGCGCTGGGCAGACATGAATTTAGGGACTCATCTTGCTGGTGGTGTTGTCGGTTTACGCGGAGCGATTAATCCAGCTAATTTGAGCTATGACTTATCACTCGGTACGCCTTTCTCTAAACCGGATGGTTTTAGAACCGATCCTGCTACTTTTGCTTTCTCTGTAAACTGGAATTATTAAGGACGCTCAGGATGAACAAGTTATTTTATCGCCTCATTTTTAATGCCGCGCGCCAAATGGTGATGGTGGTTTCCGATATTACGCGCAGCCATCGTGCGGGGCCAGCGGGTTCGAATAACAATCGCGTCGAGAAAACAACAAGATGTCAGGTGCGCTGGTCAGTTAAACCGATAGTAACTTCCTTATGGTTCACATTAGGTATGGTGAGCTTTAACGTTTCAGCCTCGACTATAGTTGCCGATGGTAAGGCTCCGGGTAACCAACAACCCACGATTGTGAATACACAAAATGGTTTACCCCAAGTCAATATTCAAGCACCCAACCGTGATGGGGTTTCTCGCAACCAATACAGCCAGTTCGATGTTGATCAGAAAGGGGCTATCCTTAACAACAGCAGTACCAACACGAACACACAATTGGGCGGTATTATTCAAGGTAATGATTGGCTCGCCAAAGGGGAAGCCAAAATTATTCTCAATGAGGTGAATAGTCGCGACCCAAGTCAGCTCAATGGCTTTATTGAAGTGGCTGGGAAAAAGGCGGATGTGATCATTGCCAACCCAGCGGGGATCACCTGTAACGGTTGTGGCTTCATCAACGCGGATAAAGCCTTACTTTCTGCGGGTAAAACGCTGATAGAGAATGGCAAAATCAAAGGGTTTGAAGTTGATAAAGGCAGCATCAATATTGTTGGGCAAGGTTACAATGGCAATGGAACTAACTACACCGCTCTGATAGCCCGTTCAGTGAATATTAATGCCAAATTGCATGCTAAAGATTTAGCGATTACAACGGGAAAAAATACCGTTGCAGCGGATGGAAAAACCATTCTCAAGACAACAGATAATTCCTCCACCGATGATAAGCCTGAATTTGCTTTAGATGTTGCCGCTTTAGGCGGCATGTATGTCAATACCATCAAAATGCGGGGGACAGAGCATGGTGTGGGCGTGCGTAATGCGGGGCATATTGGGGCAGAGGCCGGTGATATTACCCTATCGGCTGACGGTAAAATTGGCAATATTGGCGTGATCAACGCAAGCCAAAATATTGCCCTTAATAGCCAGCAAGGCATAAACAACTCAGGGACTGTACTTGCACAAAACGATATTCAGCTTAAAGCAAAACAGGCCATCACTAACACCGATAAAGGCCAAATTGTTGCTGGGCGTGATGCAACACTGCGTGCTGAGCAAGTTAACAGTGATAATAGCGCTTTATTAGCGGCAGGGGTTGATAGTAAAGGCAAACTGACTTCAGTGGGCTCGTTAAGGGTTAACGGTGATAAAGCGGTTGTGTTACAAGGGGATATCCTTGCTAAAGACGAATTAACGGTAACAGGCAGCGCCATAGATTTATCCCATTCCAATACCCAAGCCAAGAATATCACGTTGACGGCGAGTGCTGCGGATATTCGTACTAAAGAGGCGCATTTACTAGCAACAAACAATGCGACATTGACTGCTAAGCGTGGGATTGATAACCAAAAGGGAGAGGTTGTCGCCAATCAATTGACTCTGACAGCACCTGAGTTTATTGATAATCAGCAAGGTAAATTAGTTCAAAAAGGGAATTCTGAAAATACCTTGAATACTCAGGTATTCAGTAACCAACAGGGAGAAATCAACCTTGCAGGTGATACTTTAATAACGACGCAGCAGTTGAATAACCAGTCTGGGCAGCTATTAAGCCGTGATGGTAAAGTCGATATTCAAAGCCACAATCTGAACAACCAACAAGGCACGATTTTAACATCAGGCAAGCAAGGCCTCACCATCAAGTCCGATAAGTTAGATGGGCAGAAAGGGGAAATTCTGACCAGTGGTACATTGAGACTAACCGCCAAATCGACCAATCTTGATCAAAGTACCACACAAGCAGAACAAATTACTTTACAGGCCACTGCGTTATCTCACCGTCAAGGCAATATGTTGCAGACAGGCGATAAAACACTAAAGCTTAATGTGGTTAATGGATTGGATAACACCCAAGGAAGTATCGCATCTAAAGGTGACTTGAACATACAGGCAGGCGCTGTTAACAATACGGACGGTAAATTACTCACCAGCACGAACTATCGTTTAGACCTAACGTCTGCTGGCGAATTGAATAATACGCGTGGGGTGATTCAAACTGATAAGGCCCTGATGCTCAACGCGGATAAACTGATCAATCAGCAAGGTAAAATAAGCAGTTTATCCGGTGCCGCTTTATTAACAGCAAATCGCTTAGACGGTGAAAAAGGCACTATTTTTGCGCAAAACACATTGCGTATAGACAGCGCAGATATCAACTTAAACCAAGGATTCACGCAAGCAGGCCAAGTTTCTATTTTAGCCAACAACTTTAGCCATCAGGGGGCCACCTTACTGCAAACAAGGGAAGGCAAAACTGATTTACATATTCAAAATCAATTTGATAACCAGAAAGGTGAAATTTCCAGCAATGGCCTAATTGATATTGTCGCAAACGAGCTAAATAACCAAGACGGTAAGATTATTGCGGCCAAATTGGGTCATGTGACGTTGAGTATCCAACAGGCGTTGAATAACGCTCAAGGCACATTATTAGGTAATCAAGGTATTCAGCTGGCTGCGGAACGCTTAATTAACCAATCCGGTAAAATTATTGCCAGTTTTGGTGATAACCAATTGACACTTAAGCAGTTGGATGGTGAAAAAGGGGAAATTCTCTCGAAAGGCAAACTGGCCTTAACGGGGGAGGAACTCAACCTCAATGACGCGGTGACGCAGGCAGACAACATCCAAATTGAGGGGCAAAACCTGTCCCATCAACGTGGAAAAATGCTACAAACGGGCAGTGAAAAAGGGCAAATCAAGCTCGCCGATACCCTTGATAACCAGTCAGGGAATATTAGCAGCCAAGGCACATTGAGTGTCAATGTGGATAAACTCTCCAACCAACAAGGCGTTGTGGTCGCGGCTAAAGTCGGGGCGTTGATCCTAAATGCCAAGCAGCATGTCGATAACACCCAAGGGACCTTGTTTGCGCAGCAGGATTTTACCCTTAACACGCAGTCATTCAGCAATATTGACGGCAAAGCAATTAGTAAACAAGGGGATATGCAGCTTGCCACTGAAGATTTGCAAGGGCAACGCGGGGAAATCATTGCTCAAGGCGATTTATCACTGAGTGGTAAAGACATTGACCTGACAGCCGCCAATACCCAAGCACAACATATCCAATTGCGAGCGAATAATTTAACTCATCAGCAAGGGACAATGACCCAACTGGGCGAACACCAAGGCACTATTGAGGTATCCCAACAGATTAACAATAACGCAGGGGATATCATTGGTAACGGCTCTTGGTTGATCAAAACCCATGCCCTTGATAATCAGCAAGGTAAAATATTCAGTGCAAGAATGGGTCAGCTTGATTTACAAATTCAACAAGTACTGGATAACACGGGTGGGACATTGACCGGCCGCCAAGGTGTATTTGTTGAAACGCAATCATTAATTAACCGTACTGGTAAAGTGATTGCCAGCATGGGGGATGTCACCTTAAATAGCCAATCACTTGAGGGTGATGAAGGTGAAATATTGGCAGCTAACACTTTGAGTATTGATGGTGGAGCGCTCTCGCTAAATCAGGCTGTCACCCAAGCTGAACACATCTTAATCATGGCGAATACCCTTGATCACCAAGGGGGCAAGTTATTACAAACTGGCGATAAAGCGGGGAAAATCACCTTACAAGGGAAGCTAATTAATCAAGCGGGTGAAATAGGCAGTAATGGCGACTTCTCATTAACCGCCAACAGTCTCGACAATCGTGATGGACAAGTCATCACCGCAAAAAATGGTCATCTTAAGGTTGATTTAACCCATGAATTATTGAACCAAGACGGGGCACTCATTGGTGAGAATGGACTGAGCATAGCAGCCAGTGATATCGAAAACCAGCAAGGAAAACTGGTTGCTCGCCATGGTGATGCAAAACTGGATGTGACTAAGGGTATCAATAACCAAGCAGGGTTAATCGCCGCAGAGCAATTGTTGCAGATGCGCAACCAAGCACTACAAAACCAGTTGGGGTATCTACAAGCTAACACCGTTGATATTAATACCCATCACCACCGATTTGATAATACACAAGGCTCGTTGTTAGCGAAGCAAACACTCGTGTTAAATAGTGGCCAAATTGACAACCAACAAGGCTCAATTCAATCTGGTAGTGACATACTGATTAATACTCATGGTGAGCAGCTAAACAACACGCAAAGCGGTGACAATAAAGGCATTTATGCGCAAGGTGGGTTAACCCTAACAACGGGGGAGCTCAATAATGAGCAAGGCCGTATTGTGGCGAAAAGCACGCTTAAACTGAACAGCCAAGGTGTTAACAATCAGCAAGGCTTGGTGGGCAGCCAGTCTGAGCTCTCAATGACAACGCAGCAATTGGATAACCGTGAAGGCATGATTAAAGGCCACTCTGTGAGTATTGATACACAGGGTCAGAAACTGATTAATCTTGCTAAAAAAGCGGATCAAGGCATCTTTGCTAGCCAAAACCTGGCGATGACCGTTGGCGAGTTAATTAATCGTCAAGGGCAAATACAAGCAAATCAAATTTCGCTCGATAGCCAAAAAAATCGGTTTGATAATACGGAAGGAGAAATGCTTGCCGTCAATAATTTAACGGCAAATACGGGAGCGCTCGATAACCAACAAGGTCGACTTCAAGCAGGCCAGCAATTGACATTGAATACCCATGGCGAGGTGCTCAATAATAGCCATACACAAAAAAGTGGCGGTTTATTAAGTGGGGGCGGCTTATCGATTGACAGTGGGAAACTGCTTAACCACCAAGGGCAAATTCAAGGCGCTGGGGCGGTATCACTCACCACGACAGGGGTTGAAAACCAGAACGGAGAAATTTTTGCTGGTCAGTCGATGGATATTCATACCCAGCAACAGGCATTGCTAAATCAGCAAGGGACATTAGCGAGTAATGGCAAACTTGAGCTGAATACCGAGAATTTGAATAATATCCAAGGCGTAGTTCAAGGAAAACTTGGACTCACCGTGAATGCCGAGCAGATCGAGAACCAAAAAGGGTTATTACTAAGCCAATCCTCGTTAAAAGTGACAGGGAAAAATCTCGATAATGCTGAAGGGGTTGTTCAGTCTCAGGGGAACGCAACGCTAGATATTCATCAACGGATTGAAAACCAGCAAGGGCAACTTTTGTCTGGTCAAAACCTGAACGTGAAGACTCAACAACTCAATAATAATAGCGGTGTTATTCAAGGCCTCAATCATGTTGAATTGGCAGTAAAACAGCAAATTGAAAACCAACAAGGTTGGGTCAAAGCCAATGAACACCTTGATATTTCTGCGAAATATATTGATAACAAAAATACATCTCAAGCAGGTAAAGGCCTTGAGGGGGCAAGTGTTAGCCTCAGAACCACGCATTTAGATAACCAAAGCGGGGCGGTTCGTGCAGGGCAAGCGATTGAAGCGAATATTGCACAAAACCTGAATAACTCCCAAGGGATGCTATCTGCGGGGACAAAACTGAGTATAACCGATAATGCGAGAGGCAAAGCCTTAGCGGTATCAAACCAGCAAGGGGTGATAGTCAGTAATGGCGATGCCACTATTACTGCGAACCAACTAACGGGTGAAGGTAAGCTTATTGCACAAAAAGTGTTATCGCTGGCACTCAACCAACACTTTGAAAATACTGGGCGTATTCAAGCAGGGGAAAACCTAACAGCTAACTTTACACAAGGGTTTACCAATAAAGGGTTAATTTCTAGCCTTGGCGAACTGGCTTTATCTACAACGACAGTGATTAACTCACTTTCTGGCGAAATTAGTGGACAAAATACTCGAATTAAAGCCAGTGGTCAGGTATTGAATACAGGGCTTATTGACGGTGTATTAACCCACATTGTTGCTAATTCTTTAGATAACCTAGGAACCGGTCGTATTTACGGTGATTTCCTTGTCATCGCAGTGAATTCCTTAGTGAATGATAAGCAAGGGGACAAAGCGGCGGTGATTGCAGGACGTAAAGAAGTCAACATTGCGGTTTATGAACTGTTAAATCGTGACCATGCCTTAATTTACAGTGATGGTGATTTAACCCTCGGTAGCCAATTAAACGACCAGCTAAAAGCCACAGGTCATGCCAAAAGCGTGAAGAACCACAGTGCTAACATTGAGGCTGCCGGTAACCTCACACTAAAAACGGATGTTCTTGAAAATAAAGATATTCATTTGCAACTGACTGACGATGCCGTCGAAGTAAGCCGTGAACATTTCGACTGGTACGACTTTGGTAATGGGCGACGTTATAAAATTCAGCCGCGTAATGGAAACCAAACACGTTACGCGATTAATGACGATGGCACGCTGAACAAGGAAGTGGGTATTCATTATGAAAAATCCAATCGCTGGCGGATGTTTGAGTATGGTAATTGGACTAAAAATTTCTATGAATATGAGTACGACCGTATCATTTATGAAACCCAAATTATCAAACGAGATGCGGCGCTAATCACCAGTGGTAAGCACTTAACACTAGATGGGCAACAACTGAACAATGAAAATTCACGCGTTGTTGCGGGGCAAAACCTGATCTTAACAGGCTATGAGCTAAATAACGAAGAGGCACAAGGTGTTCGTCGTATCTTTGAAGATGGAAATACGATTTATCGCTATAAAGGCGGTGGTAAATGGAAAACGCGTACTAGCACGTCAAAATACCAAGGGGTCAATAGCGAAGAAGATTTAGCATTACATTTATTAGAAGTTACCGAAAATGCGGGCAATATCAATAAAATGCAGCTCGATTCAGTGAAAGTGAACCAACTGAATGGGCAAGCAGAACGCGTTTCTGATGCTAATCAACAAGAAAATCAAGGTGCCACAGTTACTGAGCAGGCGTTAAAAAATAGCAAAAACACGCCATTAGACCTGAGGCCAGGCCAGAAAATGGAAGTGATACAATTACCTGCAATTTCAGGCAAGGTTGATGTCAAAGATGACAAATCGGTTGACTCATCACTGCAAGTCGATGATGCAAATATCAGTAAAGAAGTGGATATTCAAGAGCAAAGGGATGCAGGTAAAGGGGAAAACGTCACCGCAGAAACTGGGCCTCAGGGTAAAGGTAATCTAAATACCGTGATAAGAACGGTTGGGCCAAACATTCAATTACCTGATAACAGCCTTTTTAACCTAACGCCGAGTAGTGATAGCCAATTTTTGATTGAAACTGACCCGCGTTTCACTAACTACAAAAAATGGTTGTCGAGTATTGATATTGTCACCAACGAGCAGCTGCATAAGCGTTTAGGTGATGGCTACTATGAGCAACGTTTAGTTCGTGATCAATTGATTGAAACGACAGGGCAACGCTTATTAGGTCATTACAATAGTGATGAAGAACAATACCGTGCATTACTGACTAATGGTGTTGCGTTTGGTCATCAATTTAACCTGACTCCGGGCATTGCATTATCACCCGAACAAATGGCGAATTTGACCACGGATATTGTGTGGATGGTGAATAAAGAGGTCACGTTGCCAGATGGCCACGTTGAAATGGTCAGTGTTCCGCAGGTGTATGTCCGAGCTCGTCAAGGGGACTTAAATGGTAATGGTGCATTGCTGGCAGGGCGTAATGTTTCTGCCAATATGACAGGCACTATTCTCAATAGTGGTGAAATCAGTAGCCGCGAACTGACGGATTTGCGTGCTGAAAATATCGAAAACAGTGGACGCATTCAAGGTAAAGATGTCCATCTCAATGCCCTAAAAGATATTAAAAATATCGGTGGGGAAATTCGTGGATTAGATAGTGTTTTACTATCAGCAGGGCGTGATATTCTCAGCGAAACAGAGCAACGTGGCGATGGTAAATCACAATGGCTCGATCGTCCTGCCAGTATTTATGTCACGGGTGATAATGGTCAGCTTACCTTAAAAGCGGTACAAGATATCAACTTGATCGCCACAGATGTGGGTAATTTAGGTGTTGATGGCAAAACATCCATTATTGCGGGACGCGATATTAGTTTAGAAACTCGCGATATCAGCTCTGCATTTGATTACACACATAATTCAAGCAATTACTATCGTGGCGCTAATAGTGCAGAAGTGAGTACACAAATCCAAACTCAAGGGGATTTAACCTTATCAGCAGGGCAAGATCTTTCCGCGCGTGCAGCGAATGTTACCAGCGGTGGTGAGCTGGCAGTTAATGTTGGTCGTGACATCAATATTACCTCTGGTATTGAAACCAGCGACTATGTGAAACACACCAAACATACGGATAAAGGTTTTTTATCAAGCACAACGAAAGAAACCCATGACGAGGTGAATGAGCGTACTGCTATCAGTAGCACATTCAATGGTGACAGTGTGAAAGTGACAGCAGGGAACAACGTCAATATCGAAGGGAGTAATTTACTCGGAACCAACGATGTCAATGTGACTGCTGGCAATCAATTAAATGTGACCACCTCTGATGAAGCGTCCCATGAAACGCATGTATCAAAAACCAAGAAATCAGGGTTAATGAGCAGTGGTGGATTAGGTTTTAATGTCGGTTCAACTTCACAAAAAGTCACTACCGAAACAGACAGCAACCAGAAAAAAGGCAGCGTGATTGGTAGTACCGCAGGAGATGTAAACTTAACTGCAGGTGCTACAGCGAACATTCATGGCAGTGATGTGATTGCTGCGAAAGATATCAATGTGACGGGCAGTGATGTGGACATCACCGCGGCTGAAAATAGCCGTACGGATATCACCACAGTGGAAAGCAAATCCAGTGGATTGACGGTTTCACTGGGTGGCACTACAGGTGCTGCACTGGATAGCATGGTACAAACGGCTAAATTAGCCAAAGATGAAGATGATAGCCAATTAGCTGCGCTCAAAGGAATGAAGGCAGGCTTACAAGGCGCGCAAGCAGTGCAAGGTGGTCGACTTGCTGAAGCACAAGGTAAAACGCCATCAGTCGGCGTGAATGTGTCGTATGGCAGCAGTTCGTCTAAATCTACTACCAAAACGGAACAACAGACGGCGTCAGGCAGCAGCTTAAGTGCGGGGGATAATATCACCCTCACTGCGACGGGTAAAAAAGACGGTAGCCAAGGAAACTTGACCGTACAAGGCAGTCAACTGGATGCAGATAAAAATGTCACGTTAACCGCCAAAAACGATATCAACCTGACTAGCGCCACCAACACCCAAACGGTAGATGGCAAAAATGAAAGCAAAGGTAGCTCGATGGGCGTTGGATTTGGTACTGACGGCTTTAGTGTTAGTGCCAGTGTGAATCAAGGCAAAGGCTTTGAGAAAGGTAACAGCCAATTCTATACCGATACTGAGGTCAATGCGGGTAAACAGCTCACGCTAAATAGCGGCCAAGATACCACCCTCACTGGTGCTCAAGTGAACGGTGAAACCATTAAAGCCAATGTTGGTGGTGACTTAACATTATCCAGTCAACAGATGACCGACAAGTACGACTCGAAGCAAACCAGTAGCAGTGCAGGCGGTAGTATCAGCCAAGCGGGCGGTGGCTCACTGAGTCTTAATGCCAGTAAAACCGAAATGCACAGTGATTATCAATCGGTGGATAAACAAACGGGTATTAATGCCGGTAAAGGCGGCTTTGATATCACCGTTGGCAATCATACGCAACTCGATGGGGCGGTGATTAGCAGCACTGCGGACGCTGAGAAGAACAAGTTGGATACGGGCACGCTGGGCTTTGGGGATATCAAAAATAAAGCCGAATATAAGGTGGATAGCCAAAGCGGCGGCTTTAGCACGGGTGGTGCATCAGTCGGTGACCAGTTTATGACCAATGCCGCGGGTTCATTGCTAACCAATGTGAATAATAAAGGTAAAGACAGCAACACCACCCAATCGGCGGTATCTGACGGTGAGATTACAATTCGTGATAAGGATAACCAGAAACAAGATATCAATGACTTAAGCCGTGATACGGGTAATGCCCATGAAAAGCTCAATAGCATTTTTGATAAAGAGAAAGAGCAAAAACGGATAGAGCAGAATCAGTTAATTGGTGAGATAGGCCAACAAATTACCGATGTGGCATTGACGGAAGCCACCATTAACGCGACGAAAGAAGTGAATAAAAATAATCCCACGTTGACAGGCCAAGAGCGAGAGAATGCCATTCAGGCTGAAATCAACGACTCTGGCTGGCAAGTCGGTGGAGACAAACGGCGCATAGTCGAATCAGGTACAGCGTTAATCCAAGGGTTAGTGAATGGTGATGTGAACAAAGCGGTAGCGAATGCGAGTGCGCCGTATATTGCAAATGAAATTGCCAAAAATATTCCAGAAGATAATAAAAAAGGTAGACTAGCCGCTCATGCGATTGCAAATGTTGCATTAGCGCTGGCAAAAGGTGAAAATGCGAGTGCGCAATCACTGGGTGCAGTGACGGCAGAAGCGGTGGGGATGTTATCTGAGAAACTGTATGGCAAAGCTGCAAGCCAACTGACGGAAGACGAAAAAGCAACAGTGAGTGCATTTGCGAGTCTGGCGGCGGGCATTGCTGGTGGCTTGGTGGGTGGCGATACATCGAGTGCAGCAAATGCAGGTCAAGCAGGGAAGACCACAGTTGAGAATAACTATCTGAGCTTTAATGAAGCTAGAGAATTTGATAGGGCAATGACGAAATGTAGAAGTGAAGGAAGTGACTGTCAGCCAGTTATTGACCAGTATTCTAAATTGAATAGAAAAAACTCTGATAAATACAAAGCAGATTGTGATAGGTATTCGCTGAACTGTACTGCCGGATATGAAAGGTTAAAACTTGATGGCGGGATTTCAGCAGCAGAAAGACCGACATGGTTATACGGCTCTTTAGACAATGAAGATGTCAGAAATGCTGTTTTATATGAAAACCAAAAAGATCTCGAATATGGCATGAGTAAATCAGATAACTGGGATAGGTTGGGAGCATTTGTTGCAGAGCCTGAAAATGTGTTTGGATTATTAGCGGGTGGCAAGTCTTTATTAAGCTCGAATATATCGACTGGCGCTAAATTAACGGGTTCTGGTTTAAGCATGGGCGCTAATGGTGGAGTTCAGCTCTATAATGGAAATACAGGTGATAAATTTGATTATTTAAGCTTCTTTTCTTCGGGAGTTACAGGTTGGGGGGGAACAGGAAAATCACTCCAAACTAATATGGGACTCAATGTAGGAAGTGCTTACCTGACAAGCCAAGTATTAGGAAATGACTCTGAAGCAGCCATGATCGGGGCAGGCTTTGGAACTATGTTAGGTTATGGCCTTGGGTCAAGCATTACAAGTAAAATGGAAGCAGCTGAAATTAAGCATCACTTTGGGATGTCGGCGAGTAAAAAAGCATTTGAATACAGTGACAAGTCAAAATATTCAAATTTTATCACAGAAGGAACAACGATTAGCCCTGCTCCGGGAATTATTGGAGGTGGGTTAGGTTCATTTAGCTTGGAATATGGAAATTCAGTTGTAAATTATAATGTTTTAGAAAATAAAAAACCTATTGAAGTAAATGAACAAGCAAATAAGGGAGAAAATAAATGAAGCCTTCAATATGCTATTTATTTTGTCTAATATTACTCTGCGCTATAGTTTTTTCAATTAGTGCTGTATCAGTAGAATGGCTTTTAAATGATAAACCAGTCCTTGAGCTGGAATGGAAAAGTGGGTTTGAGATAGGCAGCATTATTGGTGGCTGTGCTGGCGCTGCCATATGGTTAATGTATCGTTTCAATATACGTTAGGAATTATTGAATGTAGTAATCCTAGCCCTATACTGGGATCTCCTGAACCTCTTTACTCCCCTTCTGCCAGCCGGATAATCAACTGTCCGGCTTGGCGAGTGAGGGTATAGTGACTGCCTACCTCAAACCTCAGCTCATTCAGCCACTTACCACTTAAGGTGAGTTGTGGGCTGGGGTTGGGTTTACCGCGGTTCGGGGCGTAACCCACTGTATACTGTCTGGTTTTGACCACTTCTGCTTTAGTCGTCGGTGTTTTTACTTTACGACAAAGTACTGTAAACATATGCTCTACAAAAACCAAAAGCTCATGTCGGGGCGTTCGAATCCAAACGCGAAAATGCACTGGGAAAATTGTCTTGTAACTCACTGAGTGAACTAGGAAAAAGTGGTTTTATCTGGCCAAGTTGCAATGGAATGAGTTGTTGTTGAGAATAACTCAATGTCGAACTTTTTTGGTGCCCGAGGAGATAAATATTTTGAAGGGGCGTTCACACTAGAAAATGCGTTAACCAGTGATGATAGCTTAACCGCACAAGAAAAAGAGCAGATCCGCAAATAATATATCCGAGGCGATGGTCACGAAGATCCCATCAAGGCTATTCTAGAAAATAACCCTGGCTCAGACACCATAATGGCGTTGATCCAAGCCAAAGATACGGGTGATTATGCACTTGCTGTTCTCTCTTCTTTGCCGATGGAAAGAGCATTAGCGGTATTAGGTAAACTGAGTAAAGCGTTTAAGACTACCGAAAAAGTCGTTTCTCCAGAAATCGCAATTAAGAATCCATCTTCAAAATTGCCTTCAAATCCAACGTCTCAATCTTCCAGTGATGTATGGAAACCAAATGATTCAAAACTTTATGTTGATGGTGTTTTATCTGATGTGAAGTCAAAAGAGATCGTTAATATCCCTCACGGTCAGCGACCTGATCCATCAACATATATGACTAAATCAGAAATAGATGCACATTTGGCTAAGTTTGATGATGGTGCAATAAGGTTTACGTCGAAAGTAAATATGACCAGTACGGTACTTATGGGACAAGTGATGCTTTTGTAATGCCTAAATCAGATTTTGAGCGTGTAATGAGAGAATCGAAAGGCGATTTAAGGGTAGTAGAGCAAAAGCTAGGACTAGATAAAGGATATTTAAGTGGCTCTGATACACTTATTGTTCATGTTGAAAAGAAAGATATAACAGGATTAAAAGTTCCATCGGGAAATGAGGGAGGCGCAAATAGTCATTGGTTACCGGGAGGGTATACATCTGGTGGTGTTGCAGAAGCAACTATGAATTTCTCAAATAAACCAAATGTTACAGTAATAGAACTTGAAGCTTTAAAAAAACAAATACAGCAAGGGAAATCTAAATGACAAAAACAACCGTAACGTTTAATTTTGGAAATGGCCCAGTGGATGTTGAAGGCACTAAAGGTGAATATAAAGATGCCGTTTTAAGTGAAAACGAATTTTCCACAGACCCAAGTTGGTGGCGGCTTAAAGAAGAAAATGGTAAGTATATTTTTTCTTGTTTATCTGGTGCATTAGCAGGCGGTGAATGCTGTGCTGAAGTTACGAAAGAAGAAAATGATAAATTACGTAGCGGTGAAATGACGGCGATCGAAATCTGTAGGAAATACCAAATAGGTTAAGATCCTAGCGTCACACTAGGATCTAAATTAACAATCTTACTCGCTCTCAGCCAGCTGGATGATCAACTGTCCAGCTTGGCGAGTGAGGGTAAAGTGATTCCCCACCGTAAACCCAAGCTCATTCAGCCACTTACCACTGATTATCAGTTGTGGACTGGGGTTCGGGCGCTGTCGGTTGGGCAAGTACCCCACTGTATACTGTCTTGATGATACATCGAGTGCAGCAAATTCAGGTCAAGCAGGAAAGACCACAGTTGAGAATAACTTCTTACATGCTGAAAAAATCATTACTTTCGTTGGTGAATTCGCTAATGCAAAAACACCGGCAGAGAGAAAACAGTTACAACATGATATTGATAAACCAGATAAAAAACTTCAGTCACAAGCGGAAGGATGGGGAATATCAACCAATGACATGAAGAGTGCATTATCAAGCCTAAAAACATTAGAAGGCTTGCCAGATTGTAATGTTCAATGCCAAGAAATGGTAAAAGATTCAATATCTAAACTCGAGCCAGCATTAGAAAATAGAATCAATAAGCATTCATCACAAACAGAGAACCTCAAAGAACTAACAGGTATTTTAGCAGCAGTGATTGTGATGAATGAAAGTGGGTTGATTGATGGTCGAGCCACTACATCAGGAGGTGTGAAAGGGGTACCTAACGGAACTGAAACTCCTAAAATCGATAATTCTGCGAAAAATAATGGGCAAAAGGGGAAAGAAACTAGCCCGATAATTAATCAACCCCATATAACCGTGATCTCACCGGAAATAGAAACTAAGATACTGTCAGGGCAAAGGGTTGGAAACTCAAATAAATTAATTGGGGGACACTCTCCTTCAGTGAATAATGAAAATCCAAATTATGCGGTAGAAGCAGTAAGATTAAATCCAGATGGTACAAGAGTTGTAAAATTTACGACATCAGTTTCCTGATGGAAATCTATCCAAAATTAAGACGAGTACACTTTTCCCTGAAAGTTGGTCAGATAAAAATATTATTGACTCGGTCAAGAAGATTGGTAATTCCACAGCTATTGGGCAAAGAAGTTCAACGGGTGAAACGTTACATCGTGGTACAATTAATGGCATAGAAATTGATGTGATTAAAAAAAGAAATCAACTTACAGCTGGGTATCCTGTAGGTGGGAAGCCAGCTCCTGGCTTTAATCCGACCGATTGAGGCATGTACATGTATAAAGAATTTGATTTATGTATTACTGATTTTAGTAACGACAATGAACCTGGAGATTATTGGTATGATTGCGGCATCGTTGAATGCTCTAGAATTTTAAGTAAATTCAATGAACTAGACTGGTCTAATTTGTTTGATGTGTTAGAGCACAAATCTATATTTTGGAAAATTAGATTGGTCGAATGCTTGGGGGATTTAAAAAATAGTCATGAGTTAAATATTATTTTAACGCTCATTGATACTGATGATTATGACTTATTTATTAGTTGTGTTGACTCGTTGAGATCTATGGGAAGTCACAGTTTATCTGAAGATGATTTAAATAAGATTAACGATAAAATATACCATCTTGAGCAAAATGCTTCTTTACCAGTGAAAAGTGTTTTAGATAGTTTTTCACATAAGTTTAAGCGTAAATAGCCCCTGCTTTACACAGGGGTTTCTTGAGTACTCTCACTCCTCAGCCAGCCGGATAATCAACTGTCCGGCTTGCCGAGTGAGGGGATAGTGACTGCCTACCTCAAACCCCAACTCATTCAACCAATTACCAATGAATGTCAGCTGTGGGTAGGTTTACTTTGGTTGGGGACGTAACCCACTGTATACTGTCTGGTTTTGCCCCCTTTTTCTTTAGTCGTTGGTGCTAATTGCCGCATCTAATCCTTTTATTGACTTCTCTTTTTATTCAAAAATACCTTCATAAGCCACCGACAAGCGCAACTCAAAGCAACAGGATGGCAGTTTAAGCAGTAGTATTGGAAGCGAGTTGAATACCACGGCTTCGGTGAATGCTAATGAAACCGAAATGCACAGTGATTATCAATTGGTGGATAAACAAACTATCAGAAAGTCGATATGATTTATCTTTAGGCTTTGCCGTTTTTATTTGTTTAATAGTTAACATGTGGGCATCTCTGTATTGATTATTTTATTGGTGCCCGCACATATACCCACTTTTAATTGTTGTAGGCAAGTAATGGGTAGCTATGTATGGTAATGGGGAGATTGTGGTAATAGCTGTATTTAAAGTACTTTTGGTAATGGATGGGAAGGTGGGGTTATTCGGTCATGGCGTCCCCTGCAGGAATCGATTCCCTTAATTATCTTACTGATAAAATATAACTTTTATTTTAATTTTTATTTTTCTATACATAATTATATACATTCCGTTTGGAATCATGGTAATCCCTGTTTCAGAATTGAAATGTTCTGATTGTCAGCAAAACGTTATTTTTTCATATGAATCTTCCCGATTTATTTTATGAGAATGTCCCATCTATGAACACTCTGTTTTTTGGGGAGGAATACCTCATAAACAACAACTATATTTATCACATATCAATTTATTTACAAATATTTACAAAAAAAGAAGGGCAATAATTTAGATGTATGCAAAAAAATAGTAGGAAGTGCAAATAAAACCAAATAGACACAATGGTTACTTTTTGAACATTATTGTTAATTACCGTTAACGGTTGTTAATTAGCTATCAGCTATTAATAGTTCAATAAAATTGAACGAGTTAAATATTCACTGACTTTACCAAATTAATATTCTATGCAAATATAATTGCATCTCACGAGATACAACAAAGTCTAAATTAATCTTAAAGGAATAAATATGAGTTTATTACCTACGGGTAATCTTAACTCCGAAAAAAGTCGGCTGTTAAGAATGCCAGACGTAATTTCATTAACTGGGCTACCTCGTTCTACTATTTATTTTAAAATGAAAAATAAAGAATTCCCTAATCAAGTACAAATAGGATCTCGTTCAGTTGCTTGGTTAGAATCAGAAGTACATGAATGGATAAACAATAATTTAAGGAGACGGAAGTTATGAATAATATATCTTATTACAAAGATAGTGAATTATCTTACTTGTTCAATTATAAGTTTATTTCTGTTACTGAAGGAAGTAAAGAAACAGGGTTTATTATACGGGCAATTGAATTATATCGATTATCTCAAATGAAAGATAAGATACAAAAGTTCTGTGCGTTAACTAACTTTAACTTTGATAATTTAACACCTAGTTTAGAAGAAATAAAACTATTGATAAAACAAGGTGAAGGCATTGTTTCTAATTATTCAAAACTATCCGAAAAGGAAACGGCAGAATTGAATAGTTTAACAGAATATATGTCAAACCTAGAGAATGGAAAACTCAAAAAGCCCGCCCACCAACCAAGTGCAAAAACTTGGGCTGAGGATGCTTATCGGGCGGTAGAGCGGCAACAGAGCCATGTTAAGAATGAAAATGATAAACTCAATAAAATTAATGGGCTTTACGGTTTATTAAAACCTGTTATTGAGTGGATGATATCAGAAAAAGTTAAAGGAATTAAATCTGATTTATTAAATGTATTACCAAACCAACAGTGCCATTTAAACTCACTATTGTCTGATATGAATTGGTCACATGAAAGACCGTGCAAGCTGATTGTGGATGCAATGTGTGAATTTGAACGTTGCATAGATTCAGTTATCCGTAATTGTGCGCCACCGACAGATAAAAGAGATTTATTATTTACTCCATCGTATCAACGGGAATATTACAAGCATTATTACAGTAATGAAAATTCGCATTTAAAAGAAATATTAACCGCCAAAGAATATGTTGATTCCATGGTTAATAATCAAAATAAAATTCACGATAAATTAGAATATTTCTAAATTAAAAATATAAGGAACATATTATGTACGTAACCACTATTCCAAATGTGGCAAGGACTTTTCACGCCAATTTTATCCGAGGGGCTAATTATTTCTCTGAAAATAGCCAGACGTTTTCTATTTCCGAACCCTCTGAAAATTTATTACGCGTTGCTATTTCAGATGCCAGTTGGTTTATGAATCAATTAACGCTGACTGATGTTAACGAAGAGAGCGGAGATGCTATTAGTCTTGGTGACAACACACTTCATACAGGACGTTCTATCGCAGAACGATTCCATAAGCGCATTAATTTTGAAGGCATGCCTTATGTTTTAGAGGAAACAGATACCTGTGCCGCGATTTCGTATGAACAAATGTCCATGATTGCTAATAGTCGCAACGGGGATGATGAACATTTTACTAAAGTGATGTCTGACTTGTTTTCTAAAGCGGTTTCGCAGGACATGATACGCGTCGGTTTTAATGGTGAATTTTGCGGTTATCCCACTAAGCCCGAGGTTTATAAACGCGGTCAGGATGTTAATAAAGGCTGGCACGTAATTGCAGCCGAATTTAACAAAGGTTCACAAATAGTGACCGATAAAATTGTATTAGGAAAAGATGGTCCTTTCCCGAATTTAGATGCAATGGCTAACTATCTCATTATGAAAAAAATCCCCGAAGAATACCGTGAAGACCCGCGTTTAGTGGTGTTAGTGGGAGCTGAATTAGCGGGTTTATACCGTGAGAAGTTGTTCGCAGCATCTGATAAACCCGCAGATATTCAAGCAAGCCAAATGGCATTAAGCACCGTTGCAGGGCGTTTTGCCATTATTCCACCGTTTATGCCTGGTCGCCGTTTGGTGGTTACAACGCTTGATAATTTACATATCTACACTCAAAAGCATACACGCCGTTTTCGTGCTGAATTTGTGGACGATAGAAAGGTGTATGAGCATAGTTATTTACGCAACGAGGGCTACGGTTTAGGAGATGGGAATCTATATGCTGCCATTGATGAAAACGCCATCCAGATTGAGGAAGGGGTATTTTCATTATGAGTGAAAGGATTGAACCTCAATTAACAACTGTTTGGATTTGTGTAGCAACATCAGGGCAAACTCTAGATGGGCGACACATTGAGCCTGAATGGTTAACAGGCATTGCTGATAACTATGATCCAACCTATTACACCGCGCTAATTTGGGAGGAGCACAATCGAAAACTGGAGAACTTGGGTGAAGTGTTAGCCGTTAAAGCAGAAGATATTAACGGAGAAACCAAGCTTTATGTACGTTTAAGACCCAATTTGAAGTTGATGGAGTACAACAAGCAAGGGCAAAAATTGTTTTGTTCTATTGAAGTGGAAGAAGATTTTCGCGGACAAAAAGGTATTTTCTATCTTGGTGGGCTGGCTGTCACAGATAGCCCATCCAGCGTCGGAACAAACCGTTTAGAATTCAGCATTAACCGCTCTCATTTTTCACGTAAAAAGAGCCGTGTATCGCTTAGTTCACCAACTGCCTTTAATTTATCTGACGGGTTAAAAGGTACTAAAAATCGGTGGTTCTCTGCCATTTCAGCAGGTTAAAAAATCAGCCCAGTGTTTCGCTGGGCTATTTCCTCTATTTATCAATAGTACATCAAGCTGGCTTCAATCATGAAAATAAAAAAGTTGCATCTATCTAAAGGCTTGGGCTATAGTTCTTATGCGTTAGCAAAATCTAACGTCAGGATTGGAACCCTGAATATGTACAAGGCGACAGTAGACGCCTCATGCGTCTTTTTTTATGTCGTAAATAATGCCAACCGTATGGCGAATTGCGCCTATTCGAATTCAATGGTGGCGTTGTTAGGGCAACCGAAAGGTTGGCTGGTCTCCTTGTACGCCAGTAGTTCCAACCCTCTCAACGTCACCACCCCTTTAGAGATTGGAACCTCTGGTGGTGACTCCTTAACCAAGTGCAAGGAGATCATCGTTATGATGGCTATCCCTACCCAAACTCAATTTAAATTTCTTTTCTTGTGTGTAAAACGTTCAGATATTACCGCCAAACCGTGCCGTCTTTCGGCAATAGCGCCAACCGAACAAAACGCAAGAAGCCTACTTGTTCGTGATTTTATTCTCTTATTCGCAGGTCGCTTACCTGTGCAATCAACAAAAGGGGAATAATCATGAAAAACAATTCTCTAAGAAATACCGTTATTTCCCCTGCAGGTGAAAAACAACTGTTAAGAGCCGCACAAATAGCGTCCTTTCTCTCTGATTTACTCGAAGCCAATGTGATTAGTGGATCTCCCCATGTATCCAGTGAGGGCATGGCGGCAGTCATGGAATGTTTAGCGGAGCAAGTTGAGCAGGTGATTACTGAAAGTAGCTTGATGAATAAGGACATTACATAATGAACAACCAAACTCATCCAAATTCTTCAATGGCAAAAACACGGACTCCATCAGTGAGCGACATTGTTAAATCCGCTAATGGTCGTTGGGGATATATTTTAAATAATTTGGGCGTTACCGTTCCTGATAATCATAAGCATGGGGCTTGCCCGAAATGTGGCGGCAAAGATCGTTTTCGTTTTGATGATAAGAACGGGAAAGGCACATGGTTTTGTAATCACTGTGGCAGCGGTGATGGGTTGGATTTACTCAAATTAGTGACAGGGCAAGATATTAAAACCGCCTGTTTGGAAATTAATAAAATACTGCTTTTACCTGAATTCAAAAAAATAGCGCCAACCCAGATAAAAAAGGTTAGCGCTACTCGGGGCATTGAGTCATTTGAAAAACTGAAAGCCTTGTCTCTTTCAGGGGAAAGCCAGTACCTAACAAATAAGGGCTTAACCAATCACCAATGCTTAATCATTCAGCAACACTATACACAAGGTGAGCTGAAATTTCCAATGGGTTCAATGTTATTGCCGTTGGTGGATAACCAGTTTTTGATTAAAGGTGGACAGCTAATTAGCCCAACAGGTGAGAAAGCCCTGTTATCTGGCTCTGCCCTCTCTGGCTCCTTTATTATTGTGTCGGGTCAGGCACAAGAACCCCTTGAGCAAATCGTGATTACAGAGGGCTTTGCAACAGGATTAAGTCTATCAAAAGTGATTGATTCGTTTATTGTGGCAGCGGTTGCCGCGACTAACCTTGTGAAAGTCGCCCAGCAGCTACAGGAACGCTATCCACTGGCAAAAATCATTATTGCAGGGGATAACGATTATATTGATGGGAAAGAAAATACGGGCAAATCGTGGGCGGAAAAAGCGGCTAAAGCGGTTGACGGTTGGATCACGTTACCACCCACCCATTATAAAGCCGATTGGGATGATTACCGCCAAGAAAACAGCACCGTTAAAGTCAAAGAAGCCTTTTTTGAGGAAATGACCTATTGCGGCAAGGATAAAGCTTATTTGCCCCAAGGCTTTAGGCTAACCCAAGAATATTTATGGTATGACAAACTGGTGAATAAATCGGATGGTGACACCGAGGTTAGAAACATCAAAATCAGTAGCCCAATAAAAGTCACCGCGATTACTTGTGATGCAGACGGCAGTAATTACGGCCGTTTATTGGAGTGGGATGATACCTACGGAAATTGCCGTAAATGGGCAATGCCAATGGAAATGTTAAGCGGCAGCGGTGAAGAATTACGTCGTGTCCTTTTGGTGAACGGGCTTTCATATATCAACATTTCGGGGCAGGCTCGCGCGCATTTAATGGAATACATTTCACTGTGCCGACCAGAGAGAAAGGTCACTTGTGTAAATAAAACGGGTTGGCATGGCAACGTGTATGTGTTGCAGGATGAAGTGGTTGGAACAGGGGCAGATTCCGTTATTTTGCAAACCTCCAGTGTACAAGGTAAAGATTTTAGGGTAGCAGGTACTAGCGACGAATGGCGGGAGCACATTGGCAAATATTGCGTGGGAAACGCTAGGCTGGCGTTTTCTGTGAGCCTTGCCTTTGCATCATCATTATTAAAATTAGTCGGTGTGGGGGGCGGTGGCTACCATTTAAAAGGCGAATCAACAGACGGTAAGACTACCACGATGAAAGTGGCGGCTTCGGTTTGTGGTGGTACAGATTACTGGTACACATGGCGGGCAACAGGTAACGCGCTTGAAGGAACGGCTTGTCGTCGTAATGACGCTACGTTAATGCTGGATGAAATCCGCGAAGTGGACGGACGCGAAGCGGGTAACATTGCTTACATGCTGGCAAACGGTCAAGGTAAAGCCCGCGCAAAAACAGACGGCAGCGTCAGAGAAACAAATCGCTGGAACCTACTGTTTCTCTCAACAGGCGAACTGTCATTGGTTGAACATGCCGCCAATGCGGGCGAACGCACCTATGCAGGGGTTGAAGTCCGTATGATACAAATTCCCAGTGATTCGGGTAAACACGGTGTATTTGAGGATTTGCACCAGTTTGCGAGTGGTAAAGCCTTAGCGGAGCACCTCGAGCAAGCTGTCACGAAATATCATGGCTCTCCGTTCCGTGATTGGCTGAAATATCTCACCAATGATTTAACGTTTATTTCCAGTACGGCTAAAGCGTTATTAAAAGAGTACACCGCTAAATTGACGCCTGAAAATGCAGGGAATCAAGTCGGGCGAGCTATCACGCGTTTTGCGCTTGTGGCGATGGCGGGGGAAATTGCTACGTTAGCGGGGATTACAGGCTGGAAAGAAGGTGAAGCCTTTACAGCGGCAAAAACCTGTTTAGATGCATGGATGAATGAGCGTGGTCATACGGCTAATCAGGAAGACATGACCGCGTTAGAACAAATCACCGATTTTATTTCACGTAACCAGTTCAGCCGCTTTGCTGATTGGTATGACGAAAACAGCCGCCCGATGAATATGATGGGCTTTCGTCGTGTCGAAAAGGGGGGTTGCAATCAAGAGCCAACAATTCAATTTTACGTATTACCGACGGCATGGAAAGAAATCTGCAAAGGTTTTGACGCTCGAAAGGTCGTGCGTTTGTGTATTGAGAAAGGCTGGCTTGAAACAGGGAAAGATGGGAAAGCCCAAACCAGTATACGCCTACCAGAAATAGGGGTGAAACGGGTGTACGTCTTTAACAGTGAAGTCCTCGGTTCAGCGGATATTCTCTAATAAAAACTGACCATCTTATATTTTTAGTGTAACAGGTGTAACAAGGGTTACAGACATGATTTAAAAGGATTTTATCTGTTGCACCTTTTGTTTTTAAATGGGTAACAAGGTGTAACACGTTAGCGATTGTTACACCTGTTACACCTTGATTTTTTGAAAGGGTAACAAAATAAGTTCTTATTATTCAACGTTGTAACCCTTGTTACACCTGTTACCCTTTAAAATAGCAAGGTATGTATTTAATTGGCTTTATTCTGGAAGGCATTAAGGCAAAGGTGATTAATCATGCGAGTAATGAAAGTGTACTGTCCTGTTTGTGATGAACAGGCAACAATTCGAAAAATTCAAATGGAGGGCGTTGATAACATTCCTCATATTTATTGTTCCTGTAATGACTTTGAATGTGGTCATACTTACATGTTAACTCTGACTTTTTCACACACGATACAGCCAAGTAATTTAAAGCCAGCCAGTAACCAGCCTATTTTACCGTTATGATTGATTTGTATTTTACGTGGCTATCTCACAGTAATTTTTTGAAGTGGTCACTTAAACGTTAAGTGTCATTTGGCAAAATAAATTTCATTCGATTTCAGTTTTTCAATTCTTCGCAACCCGCATAAACACTGGCTTTTCAGTTTTTGTGCGGTGCATACGCTCAAGTGAAAATCTCACGTAAAATAGAAAAATCACTTTATTTCAATATGTTATGCATTGACTCGCTAATCGGACTCCACCTGAAAACTGAAATTTACTGAAAATCTTTTCACACATTTCAGTTTGAGATTTTCGGCAACGCCCTAGTATTGGCGCGGCTTGGCGATAGGGTTTGTAGAATTTTAAAACTGAAATAATTTTTAGATCCAAATTGTGCAGGCGGGTGCGGTGTAGTGCATTTTACGTGGTTTTTTATTTTATGTTGCTATAAATATTATTGAGTGCCAGATAGGTAAACTAATGTATTGATCATTTCATTTTTTTTGTTATTCTTACTAGACCTTTACGCGTGGGATAACTGATTTTATCCTTGTCGGGCGTTTCGCCAGACACTAACTTATTGTGAACATTTAGGGTTGCGCTTCAGCACTTTCAGCCAGATCCTGAATTTCACTAGCGTTACATTCAGGAGCTGTCTGAAAGTCTAAAGCGCATCCTTTAGGTGAAGGAATAAAAGGTGGCTATATGCCACCTTTTTAATATAAGAGGGGTTCCTTGATGTGAGTGATTCTGCTTACATGAATTCATTAGAAGAACAGTTTGGTGATTTGAGCTATTCAAACTTTATTGTTCAATTTATGCCACCGATAATTTTTGTTTGTGGTGGGCCAATTAATGCTAACCCGATAAGTGTAAGAGATTATTTTTTCTCTCATGTTGCTCAACATAATCCAAAGTTGTTTGATTCTCTTGTCTTGGCGGAAGATTTCAAAGACTATTTTAAAGATGGAGCCTATTCTGATTTAATGAGCTTTGAGGATGATATAGCTAATATTTCGACTTTAGTCATTATATGCTTAGAAAGTGCGGGTTCTTTAGTTGAATTAGGCCTATTTGTTAATAGAAAGAATCTAGCTCAAAAATTACACGTTGTTGCTCCACTTGAAGAAATTGAAGGAATACCAAATAAAAATATGACACCAAGATCTTCATTTATTTATTTAGGACCTTTAGAATATTTGAAAAGTTTAGAGCCAAATTCAGTTTCAGTTTTCCCTTGGCCAGATAAAACTCGTTTAAAATATGACGAAATAGAGCTTATTTATGATGATGTAAGTACTAGATTAAAAAATGTCAAAAAAACAGAAAAATATAATAGTGAAAATACAGGACATTTGGCTATTTTAATTTATGAGATCATTTTACTATCAGAGCCAATAAAAAAAACAGAAATTGAATGGGCATTATATTGTATTGATATAGATGTTTCTCAAAAATTAATATCTAGGTTACTTTATCTTTTAACTAAAATGAAACTTATTTCTTCAATCTCATATAGTCGCACAGATTATTATTATGTTATTGGGCATCGAGAGAGTAAGATTAAGTTTGGCTTAAGTAATAAAGGGAAAATAAAAGACTCTATGAATATAAAAATAGCTATTAGACAGTCTTATTTAAGCATGGAAGCAAAAAAACATGATGAAACGGCAAGAAAGAGAGAGAATGCTTTAAAACATATAAATATAATCAGAGGGAATGTAATATGAATTTATTACAATTTATAGCAAATGGTCTTTATCTAACCGAAGATGAGGCGATGCGCTACATCACTACGATCCCTAGAAGATATAAAAAGTTCCATATTAAAAAACGAAATAGTACAGAATACAGATTAATAGCACAGCCTGCAAGGCAGGTAAAATCGTTGCAGAAGGTTGTATTGAAACGTATGGAACAGTATTTTTATATACATGAAAATGCTTTTGCTTATCAGCGTGGAAAAGATATAAGAAAAAATGCACTATTACATAGTAATAATAAGTTTATATTGAAAATGGATTTTAAAAATTTCTTTTTAAGTATAAAGCCTATTCACTTAAAAAGATTTTTAGTAAATACAGGGAGAGAATTAACTGAGAAAGATATTTTAGTAATGGAGAATTTATTTTTCTGGAAATTAAGAAGAAATAGCCCATTAAGATTGAGCATTGGTGCTCCATCTTCACCAATGATATCCAATGTTATCATGTATTTTTTTGATTGTGAAATGTCTATTAAATGTCAAAAGTTAGGGATTAAATACTCTAGATATGCAGATGATTTAACTTTTAGCTCTAACATAAATGGGGTATTATTTAGTATACCTAAAATAGTTAGAGAAACTCTAAATTCTGTTGATTTAAATGATATAAAAATAAACCATAAAAAAACGGTTTTTTCATCAAAAAAATTCAATCGGCATGTAACGGGAGTAACAATTACTAACGATGAAAAATTATCTTTAGGGCGAGAAAAGAAAAGATTACTCAGAAGTAAAATTCATCATTATACTTTAGGGGTTCTTTCTGAATCTGAAATTTTGAAATTAAGAGGGGAACTTGGGTATGCAAAATTCATTGAGCCTAGATTTTTTGAATCCATGACCTATAGATATGGACATGATGTAATGGATTCAATAGCTAAATATGGTAATTGTTCATGAATATAATTTTGGCATAAAAAGTTAACATTTCTTTTCTTTGTTCTAAATATTGAGCATGATTATAAATGCCTCTAATCGAATTTTTATCAACATGAGCTAATTGAAGCTCTATCCATGCACTATCGAATCCTTTTTCATGTAAAATTGTGCTCATCATATGCCTAAATCCGTGACCTGTTAATCTACCTTTGTAGCCAATTTTAGCGATAACCTTATTTATGCTCGCTTCGCTAATAGGCTTTCTAGCGTCATTCCGACCCGGAAAAAGTATTGGATAGTTACCCGTAATCACTTGCAGCTTACCAAGGATTTCTAGAACTTGTGGTGATAGTGGTACTAAGTGAGGGCGACGTTTTTTCATTCGCTCTTTAGGTATTTCCCAAAGTGCATTTTCAAAATCAAATTCTGACCATTTTGCGAGTCGCAATTCTACAGTTCGAACACCAGTAAGCATTAATAGCTGGGTGGCATATTTAGTTACTTTGCTGCCTTGGTAGTTATTCAGGGCTTTGACAAAATCAGGGATTTCATTTTCACTTAGGAACGGAAAGTGTTTAGTTTCTGGCTTGTTCATAGCTCCGGCTAAATCGGGAGCAGGATTATATTTTACTCTGCCTGTAATGACTGCATATCTAAATACCTCACCACAACGACGACGGATCTTGCTTGCTTGTTCAAGTGCGCCGCGCTTTTCTATCTTCTGGAGAACAGCAAGTAATTCTAGTGGAGCAATTTGATCTATCGGTCTACTTCCAATATAAGGAAAAACGTCATTTTCAAAGCAACGCAATATTTCACTTGCATAGCCTTCTGTCCAAGTAGAACATTTGGATGTGTGCCATTCCATTGCAACAGCTTGAAATGTATTCTCTGTGGCGTATTTGAGGGTTATTTTTTCTGATTTACGTGCATCACTAGGATTGATGTTTTCTGATAGTTGTTTTTTTGCTTCGTCTCTTTTTCTTCTGGCATCAGCTAAAGATACTTGGTCGTAAACACCTAAAGATATCATTTTAGGCTTGCCAGCAAACCGATAACGAAAACGCCAACCTTTAGAACCATTAGGTTCAACAAGCAGTGACAAGCCTTTACCATCATTTAAGGTGTACGCCTTATCTTTAGGTTTGGCTTTGCGAATTTGAATGTCAGTTAGCAGCATAATGTGTATAGTTTTTCCATTGAACCTAGACCTATACGCAATAATATACACATTAGCACTTAGATTCCAGTAAACATTGCGGGACATTGTTAGACAATGATATTGTTTAACTAATTGGTTTTAATAAGAAAGTTGGACTTCATGAGATGTTTTTAGAAGTGGTGCTGGCGTCCCCTGCAGGAATCGAACCTACAACTAGCCCTTAGGAGGGGCTCGTTATATCCATTTAACTAAGGGGACTCAAAGAAAGTATTATAATGTTAACGTCCGGCATTCTACTTCTGACTTCTAATTGAATCAAGTTGTTACGTTGAATTTCTTTTGTAAAAGCGCAAAAAAAAGACGTTAGGTTAACTTTTGTTCAATGTGATGTCTAAGATATAAAAGTAGCCAATTTAGCGGCATATTCCTAATGTCGCTATCCATTAGGTGATGTAAAAAATGTGTTTAGAAAGAAAACAGGGCTTATATTGGTCTGGTGAATAGAATGAAAAATAAACAATCTGACTCAACAGGGCTGTAGCTCAGAAACAATAAAATAATTAGTCAAAATAACCGTAAGTTACCCATTTATTGTCTACGATACGGTCTCAGACTTAACCAATCGTGCATTTGATCACTTTTCTTATAAAAAAAGCTCACTTAAATAGGGTATAATTAACATTATTGCTGCTTGGTCATTTTGAGCACTCAAATTGGTTAACAATTATATCTATTTGGTTTTAATATAAACACATTGGTTTATAATTCGAAGAAAAGTGCCATGACTGTGGTACAGGGAATGGAGAGTATTATGAAGTTTCGCATGAGTGGCATGCTTCTTGCGGGAGTCTTGCTTGCTGGGTGCTCGAGCTCAATTAATCCTGAAACTCAGGAGCGTTCAGATCCGCTCGAAGGTTTTAACCGAGCAATGTTCAATTTTAACTACAATGTGTTAGATCCTTATGTGTTGAGGCCTGTGGCTGTTGCTTGGCGTGACTATGTGCCTATGCCGGCGCGTAACGGTTTAACCAATTTTTTTGTTAACCTTGAAGAACCTGCTAGCATGCTAAATAGCTTCCTACGAGGTGAAGTCACTCAAGGTTTCAAACACTTTAACCGTTTCTTTCTTAACACTGTATTTGGTGTTGGTGGGCTTATTGATGTTGCTTCAATGGCTAACCCTCAGCTCGCTAAGGAAGAGCCTAAACGTTTTGGTAATACATTGGGCTACTATGATGTGGGTTATGGTCCTTATGTGGTATTGCCAGGGTATGGCAGCTTCACACCGCGAGAAGAGGGGGGAAATCTAGTCGATGACCTGTATCCGATGCTGAGCTATTTAACATTTTGGATGTCAGCAGGTAAATGGGCCTTAGAAGGGATTGAAACGCGGTCACAGTTACTTGATTCCGACGGGTTGTTGAAAAATTCATCAGATCCGTATTTGCTAATGCGCGAGGCTTATTTCCAGCGTAATGATTTCTTGTCTAGTGGCGGGGAATTGAAAGCTACAGAAAATCCTAATGCGGCTGCAATTGAAGGCGAATTAGATTCTATTGATTAGAAACAAGGATTAAGTCTGAGTTGAAGCTATCACTCTCTTTTGCGACTAAGCATTAGAGAGTGATAAGAGTATTATTCATTGCCTCGTTTTCCTCGAGAAGTGATAGCGTCAATAAGTGCAATAACACCTAAAACACCGATAAAGCCAACCGTAAATAATGTTCCCATACAATATCTCCTATGTTGTCATATTTGCCTCTTTAGTCATTAACGGTTAGCTTTTTATAGCGCTTAAACGTTAATTTATTTTGCCTATATGTCAGTGATACCACACCGAATTAAACAATAACTATATTGTACTCAGCATAGTGACAAGAACATGCAGGGTGTGTGATGTTATGAAAAAGAAGTGCAAAACTATTTACAACGAAATGATTGATACAAAAGAAACTGAAATAGTTTTACAGTGGTAAGCTGAATATAGTGCCAATGATAAGAATTTCACTAATCAGCTACAACTTAATTTATAGATTCAGCTGGATAAAAGTCAAGCGTAACTCAGGCTAGAAGGGCGTTAATCCCCATTTTTAGCTAGAACGTAGTAGTGTATTTTGCTATTTAAATCAGAATGCCATGTTTATTTTTAATCAAGAAAAGCAAATGCTAGTTAAATCGTTCGGAAAAGACGGTGTTTTTAGTGCGAAAAAGGTTATTTTATTTGTGCGCTTTTTGTTTAATGACAGTGAAGAAATTTTTGAAATAGGTAGAAGAAATTACGGAAGATTGTATAAACTTCAATGATGAATTTTTTACTGATAATACAATTGAGTTGTTTAGATTATCTTGTTGTATCAGAAAATATAACAGGGGAATAACTCCCCCTGTTATATATTTGAAATGGCAGATTAGAAGGTATAGTTAAAGTTCACACCGTATAGCCACGCCGATCCTTCAGATTTAAATTGATATGCTGGAAGTGGAATTTTATCACTCTCACTTAGTTTTTCTGAAATATTCACTTTCTTACCATACATATAAGAAATACCAAGGTCTACAGAAGCATTCTCGTTAAATGCATAGGTTGTCCCCGCACTTAACCAGTAGCGATCTTGGTCTGGGATAGAAATTGAACGATATTTGGTTGGAACAGGACTTTCGTCATAGGCAATACCAGTACGGAATGTCCAGTTATCATCATAGTAATAAGTGGTACCGACAGCAAAACGCCAAGCATCTTTAAAGTTTTCAGCCTTGTGGAATAATTCTTTCCCATCACTACTGCGATATGCTGTTAAATCTTTGAATTCGCTCCAGCCAGTATAGGCTACGCTGTAGTGTAGTGCCCATTGAGGGGCAACTTTATGGTAACCTGAGAATTCCCAAATATCAGGCAGGTTTAGGTCAAGTTTACCTTTGATTTTTTCACCACCAGTACCGACTAATGGTAGGTTACTTGGTAAATTGGCTGGTAGGTCATTTGAGTATTTACCGTCTTTAAATTTAACCGTCACTTTAGAGCGGTAAGTCAAACTAAAGCGGTTGTCCGGATTGAGTTCATAGAGGATACCCGCGTTCCAACCGTAACCCCAATCATCGCCTGTGAGTTTTGCCATTGTGGTACTAGCTGGAATAGGTGGTAATCCAAGTTGTGGTGTTAATTTCCCTAAATCACCTGCATGGCGGGTGATTTCAGCATCGGCATAAACGGCATTAACACCTAGGCCAAAGCTAAAATTCTCATTTAAGCGATATGCCCCACTTAAATTTAAATTCGCGGTTTTAAGGTCAGTTTTACCGCCGATAGGGCCAGCAGCATAATTTTTACTGAAGTCAGTTGCTAGGCCAAAGTTGGTGGTCATGGATGTGCCCACAGCCCACTTATCATTGATAGGAAAAATAAAGTGAGCATTAGGTACTAGTGCACTTGGTGCAATATCATTTGCAGTTAAGTTACTTCCTAAAGGAGATGCCCCACGTCCTTTAATATCAACACTAGGGTCGATATAAACCGCACCGACTGAAATGGCTGGACGATCGAATAACATCATTGCAGCAGGGTTACGACTACCTTCACTTGCGTTATCGCCAATTGCGCCGGCACCAGAAAATGCGCGTCCGAGCGCAGATGTGGAATATTCATTAAGCAAAAAACCAGCGGCACCCGCATTGGATGAAATCATTGCCACTGCTATTGCTAAAGCTGATCGAGTAAATAGGTTTTTCTGGCTCATGACCAAAACCCTCTTGTTTATTATTTATAGTAGGCGACTTCTATCGCAAGAAGCGCAGAATTGTAGGGTCGCTTGCCTCTATGACAAATCAGACCAGTTACTAGAGTATAGGTCTGACCACCTCATGTGTTGCAAGTATGTTTTTTGTTTATCTCTAAAATGTTTTCAAAATTGAGACGTATTTAACAAAATGGCAACATATGATGAGGGCGATTCTACTTTTAATGATTATTTATGGGGTTAGATCAAACTTATAGCGGATAGTCTGAGATTCTATTGGCGACATACTGGTTTTTCCCTCTTTTTCAGCGGTATGATAACCACTTAACAGTGTGTTGATTTGGAGAATAAAATGACTGATGCGATTAACCGTTGTAGCGCGGAAGAGACTGCTGCTTGCTGCTGTGTAGATGTAGGTACAGTTTTGGATAACAAAGATTGCACTGCGTCGTATCAGCATGTATTCGCAAGCCAAGAAGAGGCAGAATCCATGTTGAAACAACTGACTGAAAAAGCAAGGTCGGTTGAATCAGATCCTTGTGTTATCAACCATACTGTTGACCATGTTGACGGTAGGTTTGAGTTATCGGCTAATTTTACGTTTAGCTGTGAAGCAGAAAGTCTCATTTTTCAATTAGGTTTGCGTTAATCAAACGGGTGATTAACTTTTCATTTCCTTCACTATGGTAAAATTTAACGATAGTGAAGGATCTTTATTGTAAACATATCTCTTTTTCCGCGCTTGGTTTCTTTTCTTTTTTCTTTCATTAATCTTCATCAAGTTGTGTGCAAGCTCGCATTTTCTCAATGTTGCTATTTTCCGAATGTAAATTTTATGTTAACAATGGTGACAGGTCAGACCTCTTTGGGCGGTAGTACATTATCAACGTGATGTTGAAGAAAGTGACACTTTCTCTATCAACTCTTAAAAGAGAGGGAGAGGAACAGCTTATTCACATATGCCATCATATTTAAAATATGGGTCTAACAGGTTACTGCCGTGGTACACATGAAAGGTTTATAGGTCATCAAACTTTTTATCACTTTTTAGCAGGAGCTACCATGAACCAACTTTCCCACCATGGTGAAAGCAATTATCCGGCAAAGGAAAGGATCGCAATCATTAGCGGCCTTCGTTTACCTTTTGCCAAGCAAGCGACAGCATATCAAGGAATTGCAGCAGTTGATCTGGGAAAAGCCGTTGTTGCAGAGTTGCTAACCCGAACCGGTATAGAAAAGCAACTTATTGAACAACTTGTATTTGGGCAAGTTGTACAGATGCCTGAAGCACCTAATATTGCACGGGAGATCGTATTAGGAACAGGCATGAGCGTTTCGACAGATGCTTATAGTGTTTCACGCGCGTGTGCTACTAGCTTTCAAGCAATGGCGAACATCGCTGAGAGCATGATGGCAGGGCATATCTCAATCGGGATCGCCGGAGGGGCAGACTCATCTTCGGTATTGCCTATTGGGGTATCTAAAAAGTTGGCAGCCACACTTTTATCTTTGAGCAAAGCCAAATCCTTTGGTCAGAAACTGTCATTAATGTCTAAATTGCGTTTAAAGGATTTATTGCCCGTTGCGCCAGCTGTTGCTGAATATTCAACTGGTTTGCGCATGGGGGATACCGCAGAACAAATGGCAAAAAGCTATCACATCACCCGAGAACAACAAGATGAGCTTGCCCATCGTTCACATTTGCTTGCGACTAAAGCTTGGGAAAGTGGTGTGTTGCAACAAGAAGTCATGACGGCATATATGCCTCCATTCAAGCAAGCATTTACACAAGATAATAATATTCGTACCAACTCTATCCTATCGTCTTATGCTAAGTTAAAACCAGCCTTTGACCGTAAACACGGTACTGTCACCGCCGCGAATAGTACACCATTAACAGACGGAGCTGCCGCTGTGTTAATGATGACCGAATCTCGTGCTAAAGCGTTGGGTTATACACCGTTAGGCTATATTCGTAGTTTTGCATTTTCAGCCATCGATGTTTGGCAAGACATGTTATTAGGTCCATCCTATGCAACACCGATAGCCCTTAAACGGGCAGGTTTGTCACTACAAGACTTAACGTTAATTGATATGCATGAAGCCTTTGCCGCCCAAACATTGGCCAATATTAAACTCTTTTCGAGCCGCCAATTTGCCCAAGAAAAATTGGGGCTATCAAAAGAAATTGGCGAAGTAGATATGGATAAGTTTAATGTGTTGGGGGGATCTATTGCTTATGGGCATCCCTTTGCTGCAACAGGGGCGCGTATGGTGACGCAAACTCTTCATGAATTACGTCGACGTGGTGGTGGGTTTGGTTTAACCACAGCATGTGCTGCGGGCGGTTTAGGTGCCGCAATGATTTTGGAGGTGGAATAATGACACACCATTCGGAAACCGAAGTTCAAGCAGAGTGCATCCAAGATGCATTTCGCCTTGAGGTTCACGCTCAAACGGTTGGCGTGATTTTCATTGATGTGCCGAATGAAAAAGTTAACACGCTAAAAGCGGAGTTTGCACAACAATTTTTGGCCATTTTACAGCAGGCGCAATCGACTTCTGGCTTAAAAGGGCTAGTCATCACCTCGGGTAAAAAAGACAGTTTTATCGCGGGTGCGGATATTAGCATGATCGCGGATTGTAAAAGTAAAGAGGAAGCCAGTGAGTTATCGCGGGAAGGGCATAAACTCTTTGATAAGTTAGAGAACTATCCATTGCCGATTGTTGCTGCTATTCATGGTGCTTGTCTTGGTGGGGGGCTAGAATTAGCGCTCGCGTGTCATGTTAGGGTTTGTTCCAATGATACGAAAACCCGTTTAGGTTTGCCTGAGGTACAGCTTGGTTTACTACCTGGGTCTGGGGGCACTCAACGTTTACCTAAATTGATTGGTATTCCCAATGCGTTAGATATGATGTTGACAGGGAGGCAGTTACGCGCAAAACAGGCACAGAGAATGGGGCTGGTTGATGATGTCGTACCGGACACCATTTTGTTAGATGTAGCGATAGCGATGGCTAAAAAAGGCAAAGTCCAACGTGCTCCACTTCCGTGGCAACAAAGGCTACTCAGTAGTAGTTTATTACGTAATAAAGTTTTTTCTAGTGCCAAACAAACAGTGATGCGCAAAACCAAAGGGCATTATCCTGCACCAGAAAAGATAATCCAAGTGGTCAAAACGGGTGTTGAAAAAGGCGCTAAAGCAGGGTACGAAGCAGAAGCAAAAGCGTTTGGCGAGTTAGTCATGACACCAGAATCAGCCGCTTTACGTAGTCTATTCTTTGCTACAACATCATTGAAAAATGAAACGGGATCTTCAGCTAAGCCACTAAAATTTAATCAAATTGGTATCTTAGGTGGCGGTTTGATGGGGGGCGGCATTGCATTTGTAACAGCAATGAAAGGTAACCTTCCTGTTCGTATCAAAGATATTAATGATAAAGGGGTAACTCACGCATTAGGGTATAGCTGGGATTTATTAACACAAAGAGTTAATAAAAGGCGAATGCTTGCGCGTGAACGTAGTGCTGTGATGGCGAAAATATCAGGAACCTTAACTTATCAAGGTTTTGAGCATGCAGATATCGTTGTTGAAGCTGTTTTTGAAGATTTGGCTTTGAAACGAAAAATGGTGACTGAAGTACAAAATGTGACTCAAGGAAAAGCCATTTTTGCATCAAATACATCATCGTTACCTATTCATCAAATTGCTGAACCTGCCGCTCACCCAGAAAAAGTGATTGGTCTGCATTACTTTAGTCCTGTCGATAAAATGCCTTTAGTCGAAGTGATCCCCCATCAAAAAACAGATGATGAAACGATCGCAACCGTCGTGGCGTTTGCCAAACGCCAAGGTAAAACGGCAATCGTGGTTGGGGATGATGCAGGTTTTTATGTAAATCGTATTTTAGCCCCTTACTTATGTGAAGCTGCCGAATGTTTAATGGCTGGGGAATCAATTGAACATATTGATAGTGCTTTAGTCGATTTTGGTTTCCCTGTCGGGCCATTCAACTTACTTGATGAAGTCGGTATTGACGTAGGAACGAAAATCTTACCTATTTTAGTGAATCGCTTTGGTGATAGGTTCAAGGCGCCTGATCTTTTAGACAAAGTGAATAAAGATGACCGTAAAGGTAAGAAAAACGGGAAAGGTTTTTATTTATATGGACATCAACCATCCTCTAAGCTGCGCTTTTGGAAAAAATCTAAAAAACGTCAGGTAGATAAGAGCATCTATTCATTAATCAATGTGCATCCAAAAAACCATTTAAGTAAAATTGATATTGCTGAACGCTGTGTGATGCTTATGCTCAATGAAGCTGTTCGCTGTTTAGATGAGAAGATTATTCAAAATGCACGTGATGGTGATATCGGTGCGGTCTTTGGTATTGGTTTCCCTCCTTTCTTTGGTGGGCCGTTCCGTTATATGGATAGTCTTGGGATCCAAAAAACAGTGGATACGATGAATAATCTAGCTGAACGTTATGGTGATAAATTCCGTCCGTGTGAGCTTTTATGCAAAATGGCAGAAGAAAATAAGACATTTTTTCAGTAAGTGATGATTGAGAATCATTAGCTCACTAGATAAAGCACGGATTAACAACTCAGAATACAAGGCCTGATATATTTGCTCCAGTTGGCAATTATCAGGCTTTTTATTTGTTGAGTAGAACGATTATTGTTAAGGTAAACGGTTGGAAAATAGTATTTGTTTATGAAATACCTGACATACCTTGATTAAGAGAGTGTGCCAAATTTTATGTGTTTTTCAGACAAAATCAGTGACAAAAAACTACTCAGGTCATTTTATTTGCTAGAAGTTTGATGCAGAATCACTCTTCGCCCCACTGATGGTGACTTTTACAACAAATTATATTAACAAAAAGATTAGCCAATGCTTGTCGTTAGGCTACTCAGATGGTGGATTATGCAAGTTTATATTATGCGTCATGGTGATGCAGCGTTACAGGCTGCGAGTGATGCGGCTAGAGTATTAACCCAGAAGGGAAAAGATGATTCGGCCTTGATGGCTCAATGGTTGAATAAACGTAACCCTGCCATTGATAATATCCTTGTTAGCCCTTATGTCCGTGCTGAACAAACATTGCAGGTTGTGCGAGAACATCTTAGCTTACCTCATCAAGCGACAGTCATGGATATGTTGACCCCCGGTGGTAATGCGGCATTTGTGGCTGATCATATTCGTGATTTGGCAATAATGGGCGCTAATGCAGTGCTGGTGGTTTCACATTTACCGCTGGTGGGGTATTTGGTGTCGGAATTATGCCCCCATGAGGCTCCACCTATGTTTATCACCTCCTCAATTGCATGTATTGAGTTGGATGTGAAACGTCATAACGCTCACCTTGAGTGGATGTTAAGTCCAGCACAGCTTTCTGTGAATCAGTAATCACGGATTTATGTTATCGATTTGCCCCTTAAGGGGCCTTGAATTTTTTAAACGTAAGTTTTTTTTCAACTGACTAAACAGTCGCTTGCTAGCGTCTAGTATGCTCTTGAGTTTCAATAAGTAGTAGCAAAGATGCATTACCTCCCCATTCTTTAGGTGCTTGATGGAAAGCGATAATATCAGGATGTTGTGCTAACCAAAGTGGGGTTTGCTGCTTTAAAATATGTTTACCATGACCATGCATAATACAGGCGCAGAAGACATTTTCGCGTTTACATGCTGCGATTAGTGCGCCAATTTCTTGTTTAGCTTCCATTTGAGTTAGGCCATGTAAATCGAGGAATAGTTCAGGAACATAGTCTCCTCTACGCAACTTTTTTAGCTCATACGGGTTTGACCCCGGTTTTAAATAGCGTGTAGGACCTTCATCTTCCAACTGGGGTTGGAACTCATCTGAAAAGTAAAATGAAGCATCAACTTGTTCTTGTTGTACTTTTTTTACAGAAGGTTGTGTCACTTTAGCGCGAATAGGTGGGTGCAGCATTTGATCTTGCTGAATTTTTTTGGTTCCGCGAATAGCCTCTTTAAACAGAAGAATATCATCTTCTTGTAATCCAAATTTATTTTTCATTTTTTATAAACTGTCTTTTTTCGTCAATCTTATTTTCTTTAGTGTAACCTATTTTGGGATGTGGCGGATATAACGTTGAGAGATAAGCTTTAGCTAACAATTTTTTAACTAAATATCCGAGTTTATATTGACAAGCGTTGTTTTATTAGGCTAATTGTATATACATATATAGACCTTTTATTCTAAACGCTATATTTAATGGCGTAGCACCTGTATCAAGCTGTTGTGTTACTGAGACTTTTTATCATCACATCTAAGCATGATTGACGTCATAGAAAACATAACAAATTGTTTTATCAATATAAAAAGGTATTACTAACCCTTATAGGACTCATTATGTCATTTAAAACACTTGCTCATGATGTTATTTGGCGAAATGGACGTATTGCAACCATGGATGCGAATCTCAATGTGGCGTATGGGCTTTTAGAAAATCACGATATGGTGACGCGAGATAACTTGATTGTTGCAATTGTTCCAAAGGGGGAACTTGATAGTCGTGATGCGAAGGTTATCGATCTCGAAGGGCGCTTAGTGACGCCAGGGCTAATTGACTGCCATACACATCTTGTTTTTGGTGGTAATCGTGCCGCAGAGTGGGAACAACGTATGAATGGTGTCTCCTATGAAGCGATTAGCCAGCAAGGTGGTGGAATTAATTCAACAGTTAGGGCAACACGGTCGCTCAATGAAGAGCAATTATATCAAGTCTCACAGCCGCGTTTAGAAGCTTTGATCCGCGAAGGGGTGACGACAATTGAAATGAAATCAGGCTATGGTTTGGACTTAGAAAGCGAGCAAAAGCAGTTGATGGTTGCAAAAAAACTCGCTGAATCCTATCCAGTGACCGTGAGTTCCACGCTATTATCAGCACATACTGTACCTCCTGAATATAAAGATAAATCAGATGAATATATTGACCTGATTTGTTGTGACATTATGCCTAAGTTGTGGGAGCAGGGGCTATTTGAAGCGGTAGATGTATTTTGTGAAAGTGTCGGTTTCTCACTTGAGCAAAGCCAAAAATTATTTTCTGCGGCTCAAAAGTTAGGCATTCCAGTCAAAGGCCATGTTGAGCAGCTATCAAATCTTGGTGGCAGCGAATTGGTGGCTAGTTTTAAAGGGCTTTCAGTTGACCATATTGAATATCTTGATCTTAAAGGAATTCGCGCATTAAAAGAGAGTGGTACGGTTGCTGTATTGTTACCGGGGGCATTTTATTTTTTAAGGGAAACGAAGTTGCCACCGATAGAGTTATTGCGTGAACACCAAGTTCCCATGGCAGTATCGACAGACTTTAACCCAGGAACAAGCCCTTTTGCATCGTTGCGAATGATAATGAACATGGCAGCCGTTTTATTTAGACTAACACCTGAAGAGATTTGGGCTGGCGTGACCTGCCATGCCGCGAAAGCTTTAGGTCGTGAAGATAGCCATGGACAATTAAAAACGGGCTATCAGGCAGACTTTGTCGTGTGGAATGCTGTCGATCCTGTTGAAATGATTTATGAGCAGGGGAGTCAGCCTTTGTATATGCGAGTTTATCAAGGAAGAATTAGCCATCAAAATGAATAACTAAACAGCGGGATATATTGTGCTAAGGGTTATTTAATAATGAACTAAGGTATCAATGGAAATATCCATCACACTATTTTTATTGATTCTGAAAAAGTAAGTTGAAAAACGTCCATTTATCCCGTTATTTGTTGGTTATGAAAGGTATTAAATCACTATCACAGTTCGCTTGATGGTTGCTGGTTGCTGGTTGCTGGTTGTGGTGATGAGTGGGGGAATGGGAATTTCAATATCGATAAGGTTTCCCCACTGCTTAGCAACAGGCGGCATTATGGAGCGCGTAAACTGAGCCTTATTTTTGATTTTTAAAGTGATTTATTAAATAATAAAATTCTTATTGCTTAATGTTATGAGTATTATCAATACTTTGTATTATGCAACTAATAGCCTATAAGATAGGGTGAATTGCTGTTTTTGAATCTTAATAGGCATACTCATTAGAGTGGAACTATTAAGTTTTATTTGCGACTGTCAGTATTTGTGTTGTTTGTTAGTACAACCCAAAGGTATGAAGGTAACCCTTATATTTCATGTGTTTATATTTTAAATACACGCGAAGGGTTTGGCATTTTACGTTTAAAATGGAAATAATTGTGACAGCCGATAAAAAGGGGAATCGGGACACGCCTATCCCACTCTACTTGCAAGTAAAACAATTGATCATAGAGAAAATCCATACAGGGCAATGGCAAGCGAATGATCGCGTTCCTTCTGAATCAGAACTCGTCAAACAGTTTGAATGTAGCCGCATGACCGCAAATCGTGCATTAAGGGAACTGACCGCAGAGGGATTACTAGTCCGCGTGCAAGGTATAGGTACTTTCGTTGCTGAGCCTAAAGGCCAATCGGCATTATTTGAAGTCCATAGTATTGAAGCTGAAATTCTTGCAAGAAATCATCATTATAGCTGTCGAATTATTAAATTAGAGCAGGTACCTGCTTCAATTTCACTGGCTAGTGAACTGAATATTTCCCCTGAAACCCCAGTATTTCATTCCATCATTGTGCACTACGAAAACGAAATTGCGGTGCAAATTGAGGATAGATATGTCAATGCATTGGCTGCGCCTGAGTATTTACAACAAAACTTTACGACCATCACACCCCATGATTACCTGTCGATGGTTGCGCCTTTAACTGAAGGTGAGCATATTGTGGAAGCGGTTGAGGCCGATGAGCGAGCCGCTAAATTATTGAATATTGCTGTGGGATCATCCTGTTTGTTAATTTCTCGGCGGACTTGGTCTCAATCTTTTGTTGTCACCAGCACTAAACTGCTCTTTCCAGGACATCGCTATAAATTAAAAGGGCACTTCACATCTTAATTAAAAAAAGCAACGCATTATTGTGTTGCTTTCTATCTTCACGTTAATCAATGCCTATACAGCCAGTATCCTGTTGCACAGACGATTATCAATATTGCACTGAAAATAAAAAACTTAAGCCATGAACGCTTTTTTGCAGCAGGTTGCGTATCAGTGGGCTGTGCATGAATTGTTGGTAGTGGGTCTACTTCAGTCTCAGTTGTCCACAGAGATTTAATGATCTGATGCAGCTTCAGTTGCATGTCATGTGAAAGAACAATAGACGCATTATTCTCATCCAAAATGTGGAGAGTCGTGGTGATTTTTTGTGAAAGGGCAATCAAGTAGCTGCCGCGGATCGCCGTATATTGACGTCCATGATGTTCAATATCATCAAGAATGGTTGTTGGATATTCCGTAGAGCCATCACTGTTCATATACGCGAATAGGGAGGGGGGAGAGTCACTATTATCCCCTGAAATCAATTCAAAGCTAATTTGTGAGCCAACTTTTTTTGACGCGATCCAAAATAGAGTATCACTCAAATGATGAGCAAACTCTTGGGTCAATTGCTCTAGCCTCTCACTATTAGTCTCATGTCGCCTCTTTGCAAATTGAGCGAATAGGTTGTTTTCCATGATTTATCCGAATTTAGGTGTGCATTTTTTATCTTTAGAGATTTTAAACACATAGATAAGGTAAATAGTCTGAATTGGTTAGTCTCTTTAGATAATTTTGCATTTTAAAAAGAAAACTGACATTGCGTGTGCGGAAAAACAAATGATGTGAACCAAATGTAAAATTAATGTGATCTGAGCTGCATAATTAGAAGAAAAATTAACCGTTTTAAACATGGTGGTTTTAGTCATTGTTATTGATAAATAATAAAAAATTGGGTTTTTTAATCTTTTTTTTCTTAATGGTCATGTTAAAAAGATTATTGATTGTACATGTATATACAACTATATCTATAGGGAGACATTATCAGTACAAACTGAATCTTTCGAAGAGGGTATGAATGTGACAACGATAAATAATAAATACAGGAATGGTGATATTAGGGCACCTCGTGGTAACGCTCTTAGTGCAAAGAGCTGGTTGACTGAAGCGCCATTACGCATGCTGATGAACAACTTAGATCCTGATGTCGCTGAAAATCCACATGAACTGGTTGTATATGGTGGCATTGGCCGTGCTGCTCGTAACTGGCAGTGCTATGACAAAATTGTTGAAACCCTCAAAAATTTAGAAAACGACGAAACCTTACTTGTACAATCAGGTAAGCCTGTGGGCGTTTTTAAAACGCATGAAAATGCACCTAGAGTGCTCATTGCTAACTCCAATATCGTTCCTCATTGGGCGAATTGGGAACACTTTAACGAACTCGATGCGAAAGGCTTGGCCATGTATGGCCAAATGACCGCAGGGAGTTGGATTTATATTGGTAGCCAAGGCATTGTCCAAGGGACATACGAAACTTTCGTTGAGGCAGGGCGCCAGCATTATAACGGTGATTTAACCGGACGTTGGGTATTGACGGCTGGATTAGGTGGTATGGGGGGCGCTCAACCATTAGCTGCGACGCTTGCGGGAGCTTGCTCACTGAACATTGAATGCCAACAAAGTCGCATTGATTTTCGTTTACGTACAGGTTATGTCGATGAACAAGCGACAGATTTGGATGACGCATTAGCGCGTATTAAACAATATACGTCAGAAGGGAAAGCCGTATCTATTGCCTTATGTGCTAATGCTGCGGAAGTCTTACCTGAATTAGTCAAACGTGGCGTTCGCCCTGATATGGTGACAGACCAAACGAGTGCCCACGACCCTTTGAACGGCTATCTGCCTATGGGTATGAGCTGGGATGAGTACCGTGAACGTAGTGTGAAAGACCCTGAAGGTACCGCAAAAGCTGCGAAAGCATCGATGGCGGAGCATGTTAAAGCGATGCTTGCATTTCAAAAGCAAGGTATTCCAACTTTCGACTATGGCAACAATATCCGTCAAATGGCTCTCGAAATGGGCGTCAAAAATGCGTTTGACTTCCCTGGGTTTGTACCAGCCTATATTCGCCCGTTGTTCTGTCGTGGCATTGGCCCTTTCCGTTGGGTAGCACTATCTGGTGATCCTGAAGATATCTATAAAACCGATGCTAAGGTTAAACAACTTTTATCTGACGATAAGCATTTGCACCGTTGGCTTGATATGGCGCGTGAACGCATTAGCTTCCAAGGTTTACCCGCACGTATTTGCTGGGTGGGTTTAGGAGATAGAGCTAAGTTAGGTTTAGCGTTTAATGAAATGGTGAGAAATGGTGAAGTTTCAGCGCCAATTGTTATTGGGCGTGACCACCTTGATTCAGGCTCAGTGGCAAGTCCAAACCGTGAAACGGAAGCGATGAAAGATGGCTCAGATGCGGTATCGGATTGGCCACTATTAAACGCACTGCTGAATACAGCAAGTGGAGCAACATGGGTTTCTTTACATCATGGCGGTGGTGTTGGTATGGGCTTCTCTCAGCATTCGGGGGTCGTGATTGTCTGTGATGGTACAGATGAAGCCGCTGAACGTATTGCCCGAGTGCTACACAATGACCCAGCTACAGGCGTTATGCGCCATGCCGATGCAGGTTATGATATTGCGATTGAATGTGCGCAAGAAAAAAATCTTAATCTACCGATGCTTAAAACACGCTAAGAGGTGCCAAAATGACTAAGTTAACTATTCATCCGGGTAAAATGACACTGAATGATTTGCGTCTTGTTCTTTCACAGGAAGTCATCGTTTCTTTAGACAAACGCTCTCATTCGGCAATTGAAAAAAGTGTGGCAACGGTAAATAAAATTATTGCTGAAGATAAAACAGCTTATGGCATCAATACCGGATTTGGCTTGTTGGCTAACACACGGATTGCGGCGAAAGATTTGCAATCATTGCAATGTTCAATTGTCATGTCACATGCTGCGGGTGTCGGTGAACCTCTTGATGATGAACTTGTCCGCTTGATTATGGTATTAAAGATTAATAGCTTAGCGCGTGGTTTTTCAGGTATTCGCTTAGAGGTTATTGAAGCGTTGATCGCGTTAGTGAACCACCAAGTTTATCCATTTATACCTGCTAAAGGCTCAGTAGGGGCATCGGGTGATTTGGCGCCACTAGCACATATGAGTTTAATTTTATTGGGGGAGGGTAAAGCACATTATCAAGGTAAATGGATCAGTGCGAAATCGGCTCTTGATAAAGCGGGATTAAAACCATTAAAGCTGGAGGCTAAAGAAGGTTTAGCGTTATTAAACGGTACTCAGGTATCGACCGCTTTTGCATTAAAGGGGCTATTTGAGGCAGAGAATTTGCTGCTAAGTGGTATTGTGTGTGGCTCATTGAGTGTCGAGGCAGCATTGGGGTCACGTAAACCATTTGATGCACGCGTCCATGAGGTTCGTGGTCAGAAAGGGCAAATCGATGTGGCGAAGCTGTTCCGTGATGTCTTAACACCAACCAGTGAGTTGGCTCAATCACACGAAAATTGTGTCAAAGTGCAAGACCCCTATTCATTACGTTGCCAGCCTCAAGTCATGGGCGCATGTTTGACACAAATTCGTCAGGCCGCCGAAGTGATCCTCATAGAGTCAAATGCGGTCTCTGATAACCCTCTCGTCTTTACAGATAATGGCGATATTATTTCTGGTGGTAACTTCCATGCAGAACCAGTGGCGATGGCGGCGGATAATATCGCGCTCGCGCTGGCTGAAATCGGTGCGTTGTCTGAACGACGGATTGCTTTACTGATGGATACTCACATGTCCCAATTACCTCCTTTCTTGGTGAATAATGGAGGGGTTAATTCAGGGTTTATGATTGCTCAGGTAACAGCGGCTGCTTTAGCAAGTGAAAACAAAGCATTGGCACATCCATCAAGTGTGGATAGTTTACCAACCTCGGCAAACCAAGAAGACCATGTGTCTATGGCTCCAGCGGCAGGGCGTCGTTTGTGGGAAATGGCGAAAAACGTGACGGGAATATTAGCCATTGAATGGTTGTCAGCGTGTCAAGGCATGGATTTCCGTGACGGCCTAAAGTCAAGTGAAACGCTAGAAAAAGCACGTAAGATCTTGCGTGAGAAAGTCGCTTATTACGATAAGGATCGCTATTTTTCACCGGATATCGATGCAGCAATTAACCTCATCGCTGAACACCAATTATCAATGTTATTCACAGAGGGCTCACTCTTTTCCAATTAAGTCTTATACATCACGCAAATAATATACTCTAAATCATTCAGGATGTAGCCGCCTAAGCCGTAGAGCAGTCTTGCTCAAAGGCTACATCTTGATGCATCGCGAGTGTAAGTGGTCGGCAATGTATCGACCGCTTGTAGTATTTATCTGCACGACCATTATTAAAAACAATTATTACAATAATACGAAGGATAAATCATGCAAAGCACAACAAAACTTACGCGCGGACTTTCGGCGCGGCACATCCGGTTTATGGCCCTTGGGGCAGCGATTGGTACAGGCTTATTTTATGGTTCGGCAAAAGCAATTTCTACAGCAGGTCCTGCGGTGCTGATTGCTTATATTATTGGCGGTGCCGCGGTCTTTATGGTGATGCGCGCATTGGGCGAAATGGCCGTACATAACCCCATCGCGGGCTCTTTCTCTCAATATGCGAGTCATTATTTAGGCCCGCGAGCAGGCTTTTTTGCAGGTTGGACTTACGTCTTTGAGATGCTCATTGTATGTTTGGCTGACGTGACAGCCTTTGGTTTTTACATGAAACTCTGGTTCCCTGACGTCGCTCAATGGATTTGGGTCTTGAGTATCATCTGTTTTATTGGGGCAATTAATCTATGCCATGTCAAAGTCTTTGGCGAAATGGAGTTTTGGCTCTCTATTATTAAAATTGTCGCTATTGTAGCAATGATCGTGGGTGGTGCGGCGATTATGCTGTTTGGTTTTGGACAAGCCTCTGATCATGCTGTTGGCATCGCTAACTTATTTGAGCACGGTGGCTTTATGCCAAATGGGGTTGCTGGTGTGATTGCGTCATTTGCAGTCGTCATGTTTGCTTTTGGTGGGATTGAAGTGATAGGTATCACAGCAAGCGAAGCGAAAAACCCTGACGTCACTATCCCTCGAGCAATCAACGCTGTACCTATTCGTATCCTATTATTTTATGTTTTAACCCTCTTTGTATTGATGTGTATCTATCCTTGGAATCAGATCGGGCAGCAGGGCAGTCCATTTGTTCAAATCTTTGATAGTTTAGGTATTTCATCTGCCGCGAATATATTGAACGTCGTTGTGATTACGGCAGCTATTTCAGCGATTAACAGTGATATTTTTGGTGCCGGTCGTATGATGTATGGCATGGCCCATGAAGGCCAAGCTCCGAAAGCGTTCACTAAATTAACTAAAAATGGTGTGCCTTGGATGACAGTATTGGTTATGTCACTTGTACTGCTCGTTGGCGTCATATTAAATTACTTGATCCCAGAAAAAGTATTCTTAATTATTGCTTCTATTGCAACTTTTGCCACGATTTGGGTATGGTTGATGATCCTCGTTTCACAAGTTGCGATGCGCCGCAAAATGACAGCGGAGCAGGTGAGTAAGCTGAAGTTTCCTGTGCCATTATGGCCGGTTGGCCCCGCGCTCGCCATCGTATTTATGTTGTTTATCTTTGGAGTATTAGGCTATTTCGAGGACACACGTATCGCCTTATATGTTGGTATTGTTTGGTTAGTCATCTTGGCCGGTGCGTATGCGCTGTGGGTGAAAAAACCTGAAACCACCAGTCAAACTCGCTATGAAGCGGAGTCGGTAGAATAACGAATGTTTTCATTTGGGCCTCCATGAGTGGAGGCCTAATCAGGTGAATTCTCTTTCTTGTCATTTCCTTATTATTTTATTGAATTAATCTGCTGATTTGTGTCTCACTTCATGGCAAACTTGAAGGCTTTCGATACACAGTCTGGAGAAACCCTTCTTGGAAAAGATCTTCGTTGATGAAGCTGTTGCTGAACTTCATACCATTCAGGACATTTTGCGTTGGACAATGAGCCGCTTTAATGCTGCCAATGTTTATTATGGTCACGGTACCGATAATGCATGGGATGAGGCGTTACAATTAGTATTGCCAACGCTTTATTTACCCCTTGATATACCGGATGAACTACTGACATCGCGCCTGACTCCGACGGAGCGTCATCGTATTGTTGAGCGTGTATTGCGTCGCATCAATGAACGGATTCCAGTTGCTTATCTCACTAATCGCTCCTGGTTCTGTGGTCACGAATTTTATGTGGATGAGCGTGTGCTAATCCCTCGTTCACCCATCGGTGAATTGATCAATAATCACTTTGTTGGGTTGTTAGCGGATGAACCTCAAACTATCCTGGATATGTGTACTGGTAGTGGTTGTATCGCGATTGCTTGCGCCTATGAATTTCCTGAAGCAGAAGTCGACGCTGTTGATATTTCGACGGATGTGCTGGCGGTAACAGAGCAAAATATTGCTAATCATGGTTTAGAACATCGAGTTATACCTATCCGCTCTGATTTATTCAGAGATATGCCAGACGTGAAGTATGATTTGATTGTGACCAATCCGCCTTACGTTGATGCTGAGGATATGGATGATTTACCGGAAGAGTTTCGTGTTGAACCCGAGTTAGCTTTAGCTGCGGGCAGTGATGGTTTAAAACTGGTTCGTCGTATCTTAGCTAATGCGCCTCGTTTCCTGACTGAAGATGGTGTGCTGGTTTGCGAAGTCGGTAACAGCATGGTCCATTTGATTGAACAATATCCAGAGATCCCATTTATTTGGTTAGAGTTTGAGTATGGTGGTGATGGTGTCTTTATGCTAACTCGTGAACAATTAGTTGAGCATCATGCACACTTTCAACTTTATATTGATTAAGTGAATCCTGCACGGCATTCTAATCAATCACAACATCACAATAACAATCATTGAATATTAAGTAGGAATTTGGCATGGCAGGAAATTCAATTGGGCAACTGTTTCGCGTGACGACATTTGGTGAATCTCACGGCTTAGCCTTGGGGTGTATCATTGATGGCGTACCACCAGGACTCGCCTTGACAGAAGCGGATTTACAGGGGGATCTTGACCGTCGTCGCCCAGGAACGTCTCGTTACACGACAGCACGCCGCGAGCCTGATCAGGTTAAAATTCTGTCTGGTGTGTTTAATGGCATCACAACGGGAACCAGTATTGGCCTGTTGATTGAAAATACTGACCAGCGCTCTCAGGATTACAGTGCCATTAAGGACGTATTCAGACCGGGGCATGCAGATTATACCTATGAGCAGAAATATGGTCAGCGTGATTATCGTGGCGGTGGGCGCTCTTCTGCTCGCGAAACAGCGATGCGTGTTGCAGCAGGTGCGATTGCTAAAAAGTATTTACAAGAGAAATTTGGTATTACAATTCGCGGCTGCTTGACCCAAATGGGTAGCGTAAAATGCGAAATCAAAGATTGGTCAATTGTGGAGCAAAATCCTTTTTTCTGTCCTGATCCGAGCCAGCTGGATGCACTCGATGAGCTTCTGCGTGGATTGAAAAAAGAGGGCGATTCCATAGGTGCTAAAGTCACGGTGGTGGCTGAAAATGTGCCTGCGGGCTTAGGTGAGCCTGTCTTTGACCGTCTAGATGCAGATATTGCACATGCCTTGATGAGCATCAATGCCGTTAAAGGGGTTGAAATTGGCGATGGGTTTGGGGTGATCGGCCTAAAAGGCAGTGAAAATCGTGATGAGATTACGCGAGAAGGCTTTACTTCGAATCATGCTGGGGGAATTCTTGGCGGTATCAGTAGCAGCCAGCCTATCATTGCCCATATTGCGATGAAGCCGACCTCCAGTATTACAGTGGCAGGTAAAACCTTAAATCGTGATGGTGAAGAGGTAGAAATGATCACGAAAGGTCGTCATGACCCTTGTGTCGGGATCCGTGCGGTGCCGATTGCTGAAGCGATGATGGCGATTGTTTTAATGGATCACTATTTACGTCATCGTGGCCAGTGTGCTGATGTTGTACCCGCGATGAAACCATTTAGCGAATTGTAATGGCCTATTCGTATGAGGGAGGAGATATCCTCCCTTATTTTAATGTGAAGGTTTGGATGACGCCTGCTTAAAAATACCTCATCTGGGCAGTGATACCCTGTTAGCCTTAACATACGTTATGTGTTGCGGGGTATATTACATATCTCAATCATGGCAATTCTGTAATTTGGATAAAAAATGGATTGGCTGACCGTTGTTGCACCTGAAGTTTATCTATTACTTTTTTGTGTTGCGTTGTTTGCAGGGTTTATTGATTCTATCGCGGGGGGTGGTGGCTTATTAACCATACCTGCACTATTGTCGGTTGGTATTACTCCTGTTGAAGTGCTAGCAACCAACAAGCTCCAAGCCGTTGGAGGATCTTTTTCATCGACGCTTTATTTTGTAAGGCGTAAGGCGATTAATCTGCGAGAGCAGATGTTCCCTTTTATCATGACAATCATCGGCGCCATGTTAGGTGCGATTCTCATCCAAATGATTAACACGGATTTTCTCAAACAGCTACTCCCTATTATGGTGATCTGTGTGGGTCTTTATTTCCTGTTATCACCTTCTATTGGTGCACAAGATCGTAAACAACGCATTAGTATGCCTGTTTTTGGGGTTGCTGTCGGGATGACTATCGGTTTTTATGATGGTGCATTCGGGCCTGGTACAGGGTCATTTTTAGCGTTGGGTTATGTATTGTTATTAGGTTATAACCTCGCGAAGGCGACAGCTCATGCTAAGCTATTGAACTTTGCTTCAAATTTTGGCTCTTTGATATTTTTTATTATCGGAGGTCATGTTCTTTGGGTCTTAGGTTTTGTTATGCTTGTAGGGCAAATGGTGGGAGCAAGGTTAGGCGCTCGTTTGGTGTTAACTAAAGGGCAAAAGTTGATCCGACCAATGATAGTCATCATCTCCTTGTTGATGAGTATTAAATTACTTCATGATAGCCATGGCGATGCCATTAAAGCTTGGGTTGTTTCGTTATTTTAAGATGATTTGAATTTCCATGAGTAAACACCATTATCAGCAGTTGATCGATATTTTCGAACAATGCTTTTACAAAGAATATAATACTAAATTGGTGAAAGGTGACGATGAGCCAATTTATTTGCCTGCCGATGAGCAAACACCCTATCACCGTATTGTGTTCGCGCATGGCTTTTTCACGAGCGCATTACATGAAATTTCACATTGGTGCATTGCTGGTGAAGCACGGCGTCAACAGGTTGATTATGGGTATTGGTATTGCCCTGATGGCCGTGATGAAAAAACACAATGTGAATTTGAAGTTGTTGAAATTAAACCACAAGCTTTAGATTGGCTGTTTTGTGTGGCGGTAGGTATCCCTTTTAACGTCAGTTGCGATAATTTAGAAGGTGATTTCGAACCTGACCGTATTGCATTCCAGCGTAAAGTACATGCCCAAGTGATGGAATATTTAGCAAATGGTATCCCTGAAAGGCCATTACGCTTTGTGAACGCATTACAATCGTTTTACAATACGCCACCACTTTGTGCAGAAGCCTTCCCTTATCCGGAAGACATTTTTGCCTAATGATAGATTAACGACAGTAAGGATTAAGCATGCTTGCCGATTTTGAAACACGCATACTGACAAAAATTGATGATATGGTCGAACACGCGAGTGACGATGAACTCTTTGCGGGTGGCTATTTGCGTGGGCATTTAACCCTTGCTGTAGCAGAACTTGAACAAGAAAATGAAAGTAGTGCGGATGCCCTTTATCAGCGTGTTGAAGCCAGTATTCAACAGGCCATTAAAGGCGGAGAACTCACACCACCTGATCAGGTATTGGTGTTAGATATGTGGAAATCATTACTTGATGAAGTACGTTAAGCGACTTGTCATTTTTTGTTAAAGGGGAGGAAACTCCTCTTTTTTTATAGGGTTTTTTATGTTTTTTATTCGTCAGGCCGTACCTTCTGATGCCAACAAGTTACCTGAAATTGAACGCTCGGCTGCGCAACTATTTCGTGACCATCACCAATATGCTTGGATTGCCGCTGATGATGTACAGTCAGAACAAGATCACTTAACACACATTCAACAGAATATGGAATGGGTTGCTGTTAATGATGACGACCAACCTATTGGTTTTATCAACGCTGAAAAGTTAACCGACAGCCTGCATATCAATGAAGTATCAGTTTGCCAATCTTGGCAAGGCAAGGGAGTCGGCCGGAAGTTAATTCTTCATGTTCTGAATTATGCATTGCAGCAGCAGTTTGCATCTGTTTCATTAACCACTTTCCGCGACGTTCCATGGAATGCGCCATATTATCAGCGCTTAGGGTTTTCTTTGATTGAAACCTCAGAGCTAAATTCGGAATTGAAAGCTATCTTAGCGCAAGAAGTTGAAGCGGGCTTTAATGCTGAAGAACGTTGTGCGATGCGTATGAGCCTGAAATCAATATAACCATATTGTGAGTTTGGATACTGAATTAAAGCGTTTTTTCGCGAATGAAGTGGAATATATCTCGTGATGGGCTTAATTATCAATTTTCTGAAGTAAGACAAATAGCTGATTAAGCCGCTGTTCAATTGGCGTTGTTATCTTTAAACGTTGATGACAACGCATCGCTTAGGCGTCGTCAGTATTTTCATTGTCAGCAAAGCAGCTTATGGTTTAGATGATGGCTTGCCTACTTTGACTTCCCGACCTTTTAGTAACTTTCTGACCCAAAAGCGGTTTGGATGTAAAGCCGCGAGTGTTTCATCATCTAAAGGTAAAGGCTCATCAAAAATTTGTGCGGCGAGCAACTCAGCACATAAAGGCGCCGTCGACAGACCTCGTGAACCTAATGCCCCTAACATAAACAAATTAGGGTAGGCAGGAGCAGGGGGGATGTCAGCTTGTTGCTTAATCTGTTCAGGCAAATTTTCGTAGGCCACCATTAATTGTGCAAAGTTAGGAATATTGCCCACCAGTGGCATATGGTCACGGATAACACAGCGGATCCCTTGACGAGACTGTTTACCTGAAACATCAACCTCTTCAGGCCAGCTAACATCGGCTAAACTATTGATGAGTTTTTGGCGATTATCCTGTTGGTCAGCCTCACTGTAATCAAAATCCAACTGGTCACGTTGGTAGCTAGCACCAATACAATGTTGCAGATTATTTGGATTAACAGGGGTCAAATAGCCTTCGTAACATAAGACATTATTTAGTTGGCTAAGGGTCTGTGTCGTTGGTATGTGGCTGACTTGCCCTTTGACGGGGGTAACCGGTAATTGCTGAGTTTGTGGAAATTGATTGAGCAAGTGACCATTAGCAATAACCACGGTTTGATGCACAAATTGCTGTTGTTGACCCGCGATCTCCGCCGTTAATTGCCAACCTTCACTAGCGTTCTGTAACTGTGTAATATCATGATTAAAATAAAATTTTACGCCATTATTATTAAGATACTGCATAAGGGCATCACAGAGTTGAGCAGGAGATAACCAGCCCCCATTAGCATAATGGATCCCTGAATGATTGACGTCTAAGCCTGCCAACTCGCTTAATTGCTCGCGTGTTTTTTCGGCTGCAAATGCCTCTGGCCAATCAGTCTGGAGCATCGCGTCAATTTTTCGACGACTTCTGTCATGATAAGCCAGTTCAGAGACGCCACACCACTGCCCATCAAATTGAAGACCTAATGCCGAAAGATGATGGTAAAAGCGATGCGCATATGGAAATGCACTCACAAAGAAGCGTTCTAATGGGGTATCACGGCCATTAAGCAAAGGATAAACTGCACCTTGGCGATTACCCGATGCATTTTGGGCAACGTGTGGATCTTTGCAGTAAATAGTGACATTAGCCCCACGTTGGATTAAGGCGTATGCGCTTGCCAAACTGGCGAGCCCGCCACCAATAATAGCAATATCAGTTGGTTGTGAAGCTGGCTGTCGCGTAAACCAAGGTGTCATTTTTATGTCATGTTTGGCCGTTAAGCTACCTGTCAGCATTTCTCGTTTACGGCCGAATCCTTTGATTTTTTTTATGGTGAAACCTGCTTGCTGTAAACCTCGTTTTACAAAACCCGCTGAGGTAAAAGTGGCAAATGTTCCTCCTTCTCGAGCAAATTTAGCCATTGCAGTGAACAGTTGTTCGCTCCACATTTGTGGATTTTTGGCAGGCGCAAATCCATCTAAAAACCAAGCATCTATCTTATTGTTTAAATTGCAATTAAGTCGAGGTAATTGTTCGTTTACATCACCAAACCATAAGTCAAGAATGATTTCCCCATTTTTTAACACAATACGTTGATTACCTGGTAAAGGTTGAGGCCATTGTTCACATAACATGTTTGATAGGGGAGCAAGCTCAGGCCAACGGCTGTGTGCGGCTTGAAGGTCTTCTCGACTAAGAGGATATTTTTCAAAGCTAATAAAATGCAAACGCTGTAGCTTTGCTTGAGGATGATTTAACTTAAACTGTTCAAAACATTGACATAAAGTGAGAAAGTTCAACCCAGTACCAAAACCTGTTTCAGCGATAACACAGGTTTCAAAAGGATGTGTTTCAAAGCGGCTTGGAAATTGATTTCCTTGCAAAAAGACATAACGGGTTTCTGCAAGGCCATCTTGATTAGAAAAATAGACATCATCAAACTGTTCTGAAATTGGAGTGCCTTCTTCATTCCAGCTAAGGCGGGCTGCTTCTACTACCGACTTTTTCACACTCATGCCTGTTATTATGCAAATAATCGTTAAATTTTAGCGCTGAACAAGCGTTAAGGCTACCTTTGAATAAAAAGGTTATTGTACTAGAGGAAAAAAAAATACAAATATTTACCCTGATCGGACTTGTTCAGCTTACAAGTGTAAGCTAAAGTGGCAACCTGTAATCCCGTACTCACATTATTAAAAGACATGAGGTAATGAATGAAGCGTGCAGTCATCACTGGCCTGGGTATTGTTTCCAGTATTGGTAATAACCAGGAAGAAGTACTGGCTTCTCTGAAGGAAGGTCGTTCCGGGATCACTTTCTCAGAAGAATTCAAAGAGGCGGGGCTGCGTAGCCACGTCTGGGGTAATGTAAAAATGGATACTGACGGCTTGATTGACCGTAAGATCCGCCGTTTCATGAGTGATTGCTCCGTTTATGCCTACCTATCTATGGAACAGGCTATTAGTGATTCGGGCTTAACAGATGAACAGATTTCGAATTTACGCACGGGGTTAGTGGTTGGTTCAGGTGGCGGTTCTCCACGCAACCAAGTCGCTGGCTCTGACGGTATGCGTGCAAAAGGCCTTCGTGGTGTTGGCCCTTATATGGTGACTCGTGCAATGGCATCGGGTATCTCAGCTTGTCTAGCCACGCCATTTAAAATCAAAGGGGTGAACTACTCAATCAGTTCCGCTTGTTCAACATCTGCACACTGTATTGGTCATGCGGTAGAGTTGATCCAACTTGGCAAACAAGATGTTGTTTTTGCTGGTGGTGGTGAAGAACTGAGCTGGGAAATGACCTGTGAATTTGATGCCATGGGTGCGCTGTCAACGAAGTACAATGAAACGCCAAGCAAAGCATCAAGAACTTACGATGTTGATCGTGATGGTTTCGTTATCGCTGGCGGCGGCGGTATTGTGGTTGTCGAAGAGTTAGAACATGCATTAGCTCGTGGTGCTCATATCTATGCTGAAATCGTTGGTTATGGTGCGACTTCAGATGGTGCAGATATGGTTGCTCCTTCTGGTGAAGGTGCTGTGCGTTGTATGCAAATGGCGATGCAAGGTATTGAAGGCAAAGTCGATTATATCAATACTCATGGTACTTCTACGCCAGTCGGTGATACTAAAGAACTCGAAGCTATCCAAGAAGTCTTTGGCAGTGAATCACCAGCCATTTCAGCCACGAAAGCAATGACTGGGCACTCTTTAGGTGCAGCAGGGGTTCACGAAGCGATTTATAGCCTGTTGATGTTGGAACATGGTTTTATCGCACCAAGTATCAACGTAGAAACCTTGGATCCGAAAGCGGAAGGACTAAATATTGTCACTAAACCAACGGAACAAGCACTAGAGACCGTCATGTCAAACAGCTTTGGCTTTGGTGGAACGAATGCCACTTTAGTCATGAGTAAATATAAAGGCTAATTGAATCCTAGCTGACATGTATGAGATGAGAAAGCGAGAGTATAACGCTCTCGCTTTCTATTATTAGTCACTCCCGCCGCCACCACAGTCTCCTCCTCCTGAATCACCGCTAGAAAAGTTGTAATCATGACTTGAAGATGAATTATCTGAAGCGGTTGTCGCTGGAAGAGATTGATGACTTGATGAGGCAACCTTTTGTTGTGAACGAAAGATATTTTTTCTGATATCAATAATTTTAGATTTATCTTCAAGGATACCAATCGTAATGGTACTCACATTTTTATTGATACGTAGAATTAAGATGCCATTACAATAGATATAGATCTTTCCATCGGCTTTCACTAATAAACGGCTATTATCATCTATCTCAGTGATGGTAGAAGGGAATTGACTACTGATTTGGTATCTATCATTTAATAGCGCTGCAAACTGATTATGACGAAGTGGTTTGGGCTGCCATTTTAATAAGGATTGCAATACGCTAACTAACATAGTGAGAATGATTCCATTCGAAATTATAGTCGACAATATTAAAGTATAAATCGAGACTAACAATAGAGTCACTCTCTGATTTTTTAAGTAAGTTCTCTATTTTTATATTGTGCTACTGCTTTAGAATAAAAAAAAGCCCCTATATAAAGGGGCAATGTTTAGTCAAAAAGAGCGATATTGATTGTTGAACGAATTTAAGAGTGTTCGCGGGTTGTCGTTTGATGTTGACGTTTTTTACGAATTAATTTCACGATAGGGGGTAACACAAGGACTAATACCGCCATCACGAGCAAACATTGAGAGATTGGGCTATTCCAGAGAATATTAAATTCGCCATTACTGATTGATAAAGAACGGCGTAAGCTTTGCTCAAGCATCTCCCCGAGAACGAAACCAAGGATTAAAGGGGATAATGGAAAATTCATTTTCCGTAGGATATAGCCAAAGACACCAAGCCCCATCATCAGAAGCAGATCGAATGTTGTACTATGCACAGCATACACGCCAACCGCGGATACCGTAGCGATTGCAGGCACTAAGAACCAAAGGGGCACGGTTAACATGCGGGTGAATAAACCGATTAATGGAATATTCATAACGAGTAAGACAATATTAGCGATCAGAAGCGCTGCAATTAATCCCCATACGATATCTGGCTGCTCAGTAAACATGCCAGGGCCTGGAGTAATATTATACAGTGTCAATGCGCCCATCATGACGGCAGTAGTTCCTGAACCGGGAACACCTAAAGTGAGCATGGGAATGAATGATCCACATGCAGAAGCATTATTTGCAGCCTCAGGTGCCGCGACACCACGTACATCACCGTTACCAAACTGGCCATTTGCACCACTGATTTTTTTCTCTGTCATATAGGTGATAGCACTGGCAATGGTGGCACCAGCACCGGGGAGCACACCGACAAAGAAACCGACCAAAGAAGAACGTAAAGTTGGACCTGCACAGGCTTTAGCTTCTTTGCGGTTAAATAGCATGCGTCCTGTTTTGCGGATTAAACCTTGCCCTGTTGCAGTGCCTTCTAACATCAGCAGTATTTCGCTGACAGAGAATAGCCCAATCACCACAACAATAAATTGGATACCATCGGATAAGTTGACGCTACCAAAAGTAAAACGGTATTCGCCTGAGTTTGCATCGACGCCAACAGTAGCGAAGGCAAGACCAATTAAGGCTGCTAATAGCGATTTAATTGGGTTCTGACTCATCATGCTGCCAAGACAGGCGATGGCAAACACCATGAGGGCAAAATATTCCGCGGGGCCAAACGCGAGAGCCCACTGGGCGAGTAGAGGGGCGAATAAAATGATCCCAAAGATAGCAATGGTTGAGCCAATAAATGAACTGACAGCAGAGATGGATAGCGCAACCCCACCTTTACCTTGCTTAGCCATTGGATAGCCATCAAGCGTTGTCATAATGGCGGCGGCATCGCCGGGGACGTTCAGTAAAATAGAAGAGATTCGGCCACCATATTCACAGCCTAAATATACCGTCGCTAATAATATTAAAGCTGACTCTGCGGGAAGTTTTAGCGCAAAGGCCAGTGGTAATAGGATGGCAACGCCATTGATAGGACCTAGCCCCGGTAACATGCCAACAACCGTGCCAATAAAGCAACCAATAAGTGCGATTAGCAAATTTTGTGGAATTAATGCAACTTCAAAACCTTGCGAAAGATACATCCAAGTTTCCATGGCTATCTCCTTAATTAAACAGGTTGCCAATAGGCAAGGTGACATCCAGTAATTTGTCGAAGGCATAGAATAGAACGACACCTAATATTGGGCCGGAAATGATGGCGGCTATGGGTGTCGCGCCAAACAACAGCGCAATACTGATCGTCAATAAACTGGTAGATAAAGGAAAGCCTAGCCACTCAAACACCCAAGCATAAATGACCAATGACAGGATGAGTAATACTAAGCGACGTAAAACATATGGCTTTGGCCATTCAATCGCTTCTTGTTTACCAAAAAGCAAGATGAAGGCACATAAAGCCATTAATGAAAGTATGGCTATCGGGAAAGGGCGGGGGCCCAGTGGTTCATAAGAAAACTCACTTTGGATCCCCCAGCCAATATAAAGACCGATACCACACAATATTAGCCAGACGATGGCAAATATGCGTTGGCTCATCAACGGCCTCCGTTATTTCGCTAAACCGAATGAACGAGCTTGTTCACGGTATTGTTCGATCTCTTCTTTGACATAGTTGTCAAGTTCTTGGCCGACTAAGTTGTATTCAAATAAACCACGTAGCTCGCGTTGTTTTTTGAATTCATCGGTTTGTTGTAATTTTTTGAAGGCTTCAACCCATTGGTTATAATCTTCATCCGACACTTTCGGTCCCATATAGAAACCACGAATAATTGGCCATTCGATGTCATAGCCTTGTTCTTTCGCTGTTGGGATATTTTCGAGGCCATCACCCAGGCGCTTGTCGGAATAAACGGCTAACACACGCACTTTGCCATCGTTAAGGTAAGGGGCCATTTCACTCATATCACCAGACATGACCTGAATGTGATTACCGAGTAAAGCGGTTAATGTTTCACCACCACCTTCAAAAGCGACATAACGCATTTTGCGTGGGTCAACATCGATTTGTTTTGCCAGTAACGCCGTCTTCATCCAATCTTGGCTACCAATTGAGCCACCAGCGCCAAAGACAATGCTATTCGGGTCTTTCTTGAAAGCGTCCATGAGTTCTTTCAGGTTTTTGTAAGGTGAATCTTCACGGACAGCGATCATGCCATAATCACTACCTACACTGGCAAGCCAGCGTACATCGTTTTCGTTATAACGACCGAATTTCCCTTGGGCGAGGTTCAGTAGCGATCCGCCGGAGAATGCCACAATGGTTCCTGGTTCAGCAGGGCGTTGAGCAACAATCGCATTATAGGCGACAGCACCAATTCCCCCTGGCATATAGGTCACTCGCATCGGTTTTTCGATTTCTTTGGTTTCCAACATGGAAACTTGAACCAACTTACATGTTAAATCAAATCCGCCGCCCGGTTTTGCTGGTGCAATACATTCAGTACGTTCAGGTAATGCTACCGCTTGATTAAGGCCAGCAAAGAAAAGTGCAGCAGCTAATGTGGTTAATGATATTTTTTTCATTCTTTATTTCCTCACGAAAAATCAGATAAAGAGAGACTTCATTGTTGTTTTTCTAATCATTATCATTGGCTAGTAAAGCTTTCATTTACCTTTCATTAACAAGTGAAGTTGTTTTTTTGTGATGTATATCAGATTGCTTATTATTTGTTATTTTAAATTGTTAATTTAATGTTAATTTGTGTTTATGGGTATTCTTGTGAACCAGCTTGAAAATATTGCACTTAAGCATTTCATTTCTCAGGGGTTAATGCGAACGTATATTTATCATGGGATGAATTGAGAGCATGGCAAATGAGGATATTATTAGTTGAAGACCATGATGAGTTGTCATTGTGGTTGCAAAAAGCACTGAGTGCGACAGGTTTTGCGGTTGATATTGCGAGTGATGGTGCAATTGCCGACCAGCTATTACAGACGGAAAGTTATTCGTTAGTCATATTGGATGTTTCTTTGCCCAGAATCAGTGGGTTAGATGTACTCGCACAGATGAGAAAACGGGGCCAAGAGACCCCGGTGTTGTTGCTAACAGCAAACTCCGATGTCTCTGACAGAGTCAAAGGATTAAATGCGGGGGCGGATGATTATCTTACTAAACCTTTTGATTTGTCTGAGCTAGAAGCACGGATCAGAGCGTTATTACGACGTAGCCAAGGGCAAGTTAATGAACCACAACGTTTTGGTTCACTTTGTTATCATGAAGAAGGGTATTTCTTAATAGGGTTAGAACCGTTAGCGTTAACGCCAAGAGAATTTGCCGTATTGAATACCTTGTTTCATCGTCGTGGACGGCCAGTGTCAAAGACACAATTATTTGAACAGGTGTTTTCATTATCAGAGGAAGCCAATTTACAGAGTATTGAACTCTATGTACATCGTGTAAGAAAAAAACTCTCGGGAACCGATGTCAATATCAATACGCTTCGCGGATTAGGATACCGATTAGAGCAGTGTAGTGTATGAAATTAGTCTCTCATCCACGCTCTCTCTTTCATCAGTTGCTGCTCTTCTTCGGTATCCCCCTCATTGTATTAGGGGGATTTACAGTATATACCCACTACTACAGTGCAAAAAATGCAGCTAACCAAGCATACGACAGAACCTTGCTCGCATCGGCACGTACTGTTGCAGAGCGATTAAAAGTAGAAAATGGTCATTTGATTGTTGATGTCCCGTATGTTGTTTTAGACAGTTTTGAACGTAATATTAATGACCGTCTGTTTTATCAAGTGATTGAACCTAATGGGAAGACTATTTCAGGCTATGATGATTTACCTGAGATCCCACCTAATTGGATGCGTTCTCAACACTATACAGCGCTTGTCTATTTTTATGATGCCGAATATAAAGGCTTACCTATCCGAGTTGCCACGTTTTACCAACCAGTTAATGAAGGTGGGATGATGGGGATGGTGCAGATCCGTGTTGCCGAAACGGTTTCTTCACGCCATGAATTTGCTAGACAATTATTAATATCCTCGTTAATGAGTCAAGGCACCGTCGTTTTTCTCACCTTAGTATTAGCGTATTTACTACTTAGTAAGTTATTAACACCATTGAAAAATCTATCTCAATTGATGATGGGACGTTCGGCTAATGATTTAACGCCATTCCCTGATATTTTGCCATGGTCAGAGTTATCACCGCTTGTTGATGCATTAAATCGCTATATTGAAAGGCTTAAAAGAATGGTAAAGCGACAAGAGCGCTTTAGCGCGGATGCTTCACACCAATTAAAAACGCCTTTAACCGTCTTAAAAACACAGGTTTCGGTGGCGCTGAATAGTGATGATGAACAGCAGCGGCAGCAAAGCTTGCAGGCTATAAACAACACCTTAGACAGCACGATTATATTAACGGATCGCTTATTACAGTTAGCGCGTTTAAAAGCGCACGAAAAAGAAGCGATTCGTCAATATAGCGCAATTAACTTAGTTGAATTAGCCCAACAAGCCTGTTTTACTCGCTTAGGGCAAGCGGAAAGTAAAGGAATTGATCTTGGTTATGAAGGCGAAGAGCAATCATGGATTAAAGGAGAGCCGATATTATTGGCAGAAATGTGTGCGAATCTCATCGATAATGCCATTAAATATACCCCTGATAACGGTATTGTGACTGTTCGGGTGTCATTGAGTGAAGATAACAAGTACACCATATTAGAAGTGGAAGACTCAGGACCGGGTATACCAGATAAAAAAATTAACCGTTCAATGGAAGCATTTACTCGTCTTAATAATGCATTGAGTCTTGAAGGCTCAGGGTTAGGACTGGCTCTAGTGAAAGACATTGCCATTTACCATGGTACAGAATTACAACTTTTGAAAGGAAACGAGCTAGGTGGATTATTAGCCCGAGTTGTTTTTCAAACCAGTAAAGAGCTGGGCAAAAAATAATACAAATGTTATTGAGAATGTTTGTCTGATTTTTAGCGAAAATAGCCAATGAATTAGGGGGAGAGTTTCCCCCTAATCGTGAATGTTCTATTTGTTTATTTGTTTAAAATCCCACTCTTCTAATGCTTTTATTGCATGGGGAACTTTATATTTCGCGGCTAACTGTAGGTAGTCATAGGCTTTTTGCTGGTCTTCTTTACTTTTTGAACCGACTAAACCATGGTAATACAATTTTGCGAGTTTATATTTTGCTAAAGCATGATGTATGCCTTGTTCTAAATCAGTCATTGCATAATATTGGGCGGCACGAGCGTAATCTGTCTCGATACCATCTCTCTCAAAATAGAGTAAATCGCCTGCCAGATGAGCCGTGTTACTGTCATTCAATTTAGCCCCTAGGTCAAAATAATAGAGCGCCTTTTGAACATCTTTTGGAAAATTAAGGTCATCTTCATTTAGATAGAGATGGCCAAGCGCATTGTAGGCATCCGCGTTACCGTTTTTACCTGATAACTCATAATAGTAAACAACTTTCACGGGATCGAAAGGTGCTTGGGTACCTCGTGCATAAATGATGGCTAATGAATAAGCCGCGGAGGCGTCACCTGTTTCTGCTTTCTGCTGTTTGTCGATAATTTCATCTCGATAATCACCATACTGCTGTTCATTTTGTTGATGCTCATATTCAGCTTTAACGGCTTCGCGTTCGGTATCAGAGAGAGTATTAAGTAATTTTATCTCAGGGATATTTTTCCCAGCCATTAAGCCATAATAATAAACTTTTTTAGCATCACCTTTTTCAAGATAAGCATCATAAAGCTTATTGATAGCTTGATGACCACGGTATTCTAAAGAGGTTTCATACCATTTAATCGCAGTATCAAGATCTTTTTTAACACCACAGTTTCCATAAAAATAGACATCACCTAGTTTATTTATAAGTGCACTAGGGCTGTCCGTGTGGTAATAATCATTGCCTGAGAAATGACTTTTTTCTAACCATTGAGTTAAATACAACGTCGCAGCATTTTCATCAAAACGTTTGTTTTGACAATTCTCATTAGAAAAACTGGCTTGATATAAGTATTCCATTGCTGTCGGATAGCCTTTTTCATAAGCCATTTTTAGGTAACCTAATGCCTTCTCCGGATCGCGTTTATTATAATAGTCGTATAACTGTATCAGTGCTTGATTGCGTTGAGCTGCTTCATCTTCTAATAGGGCTAGGTAGCGCTGATTATCACTTGGGTGTAGTTGCTGATTATTTTTATCACTAATCCCCTGATGATAAAGCGTACTTAAATAGTCAAAAGCAGACTGTGATATTTGCGTATCGCTCGATTTTAAACCTTGATTAAGGTATTTAATCGCTGTTTGGTATTGCTCAGAATATGTTTTTATCTCGGCATTATTCAAATCAAACCAAGCTAGCTGAACTTGTGAATAGATATCACCTTTTTCGGCGCCCTGTTGGTAAAGTTGATATTTTGTCTCATAATCATCCCTCGCTAATAGCTTATCAAGGTATGGAATAGCACGTACATCACCAGCATCAACGCTTTTGCGATACCATATTTGGGCGGCTTGGCTTTGCATATTATCTTGATACCAATTAGCTATATTAAAATAGGCTTTAGTATCACCATTTAGGGCGGGGGATACGGTGGTATTAAAGAATTTAATGCTGTCAGCAGCATGTTCTGAATTTGGATATTTATTTAACCAGATAATTGCGTCTTGCCAATTAGGAAGTAACAGCCACTTTTTTTCCTCATGATCATAATAACCATTCTGGAGTAGGCTTATATACTGATTAATTGCTTGCTCATGGTTTTCGTTAGCCGCTTGTTCAAAATAATAAACGGCTTTTTCAATATCGCGTTTTGTGCCAAAACCGTATAAATACGCATTAGCAAGTTCATATTTGGCTAATAGACTATCATCTATCACATTGAGATAAATATCAAAATTGTCCATTAATTTGATATCATAGTCTCCTATTTCACCTGCGGCTTGATAATATTTTCGAGCTTTGGAGCGATCGATATTCACCAGTTTGCTACCGGTTAAATATTGCTTGGCTAATTTATCAGCGTATTCTTGATTGCCTAATTGAATGAGTTGCTGGTAATAACCAAGTACTTTGTTCTGGTTTTTTTCAATCAGATCGTTTTTAGTGTAAAAGTGAATGCTGTCTATTAATGCTTGCTGATGATCACGCTGTGCACTGGCAGCGAGATATTTCAGCCAAATTTGTTGATTCGGATTCTGCCCATATTGACCTTTTTTATAGGCATTAGCGAGTTTATAGAGTGCATCACTATCACCGTGATTGGCTTTTTCGAGTAATTGAGTGAAATCACGATGGTCGGTTTTAATTCTTTTAAGTTGTGATGCCATATGGCTATTAGCAGGCGTTTTGATGCTAAAGTAATAAGATATCGCTTTTTCATAATCAGGATTGATGCCATATAGGCCTTTTTGGTAAATTTCACCGAGTTTAAATAAACATGTGTTACTTCCTAAATCCGCGCACTTTTGGTACCACGTCACTAAATCTTTCTGAGTTAAGCCCGTCAGGGACATAAACTTTGTCTTGTTATAAGGCTGACTATTTTGATAGTTAATGTCATCAAGGTTATGGATAATATAGATGGTGGCATCAATACTTCCCAAGTCTGAAGCCTGTAAAAGCAGATTGAAATAGGTTTTAAGTTCACTCTCTGTTGCTGAACTGATATCTTGAATTTTGGCAAGATGATTTATTGCATATAAATAAGTGATATGCGCATCTTTTCCTACTAATGATTCAACAAGTGCTGTTGCTTCGGCATTGTGCTCATTCAATGCAAAGGCGATAACCAATTCTTGGGCTTTTGGATGATGCATACCGTAATTAAATAAGAGGGCATATGCATCGTGAAGCTCTTTTTCATTCAGTGAACGATCATATTTGTGGTATTCGAAAGCATTAATAACCTGTTTTAAGGCCGCCTCTTCTTGTCCAGTTTGGTATTTAAATAATGCGTTTGCATAATGGAGCGCGGCTTTGCCGGAGTATTTACTGGTCACTTCATAAAGTTGAAAAGCTAGCGCGTGATTTTTTTGTGGATCCTGTTGAAGTAAGTAGTCGGCGTAATAGTAGCCTAATTTTGATAAATAGGGTGGATTGGCATCCTCTTTCAAAAGTGAAAGGATAAACTGTTCATCTAGGCCATTAACGGGTTGTTCATCATAATAAAGTTGTACTAATTTAATGCTCGCTATATTTTTTTCTGGCTTAAGAGTTAAGCTTTGTTTAAAGAGAGCAACCGCCTTGGTGAGATCTTTTTGGGTACCAATCGCATTGGCATATTTATCAGCTAATTGATTGATAATATCGGGTTCAGATGAGTAATCTCGAGCTTTTGCATTGAGTTCAAAAGATATTTTAGGATCATAAAGGTCAGTGCGTTTATTACCGTACACGCCACTTGCGGTGATGAGCATTTCCGCTGAGCTCGGAAACTGATTGAGCCCTTCAAGCGTATATTTTGTGACAATGGCATTCAGTTCTTTATTCGGAAAATGGTAGTGATTAAGCGAGTGATTAATTAAATCAAGGATTGCATCTAAATTTCCCAAATCAGCGGATATGGCGAGATATTTATCAGCGAGTTCTCGATTAGTTTTAAAATGAATATCGTGAATATGACCAGAATATATCTGGTAGAGCTGAGAGACGGCATCTGGATAGTTTGCATTAGCGGCATCAATAAGGTATTGCGGTTCTGACTTTGTCATTACATAGTGTAGGTAGAGGGCTTTTGGCGATTTTTTCTCGATTAAAGGTTGTAAATACTCGATAGCTTTAAGAAGATCTTTATGAAAACCATCACCAGAGTAGAACCTTTCAAACAGCGTATAATAGGCACTGTCATCACCTTCAGCCGCGCGCTGTTCAAGTTGCTGGCGTTGCCTATTTTGCTCTTTAGGAGTGAGATAACCCTGTACAGAGAGGGGAGCGGCTTCTAAATATGATTGATTAAAATCGAAGTATTGCATAGCATCTTGGATACTTTGTTCATATTTATCAGCAAGCTGTATATTTTTTTCTATGCCATAACCCCCCTCACGATAAATGTGTGAGAGCAATAGCGCGGCGATAGCGAAGTTATCCTTTATCAAAGGCTCCAATAGACTAACGGCTTTTTGATAATCCTTATCATATTGGTAAGCGATACCCGCATTACCATATTTGGCGAGCCGTGAGCCTTGTTGACTTGCTTGCGTAAAATAATATCGAGCAAGTTCATAATCTTTTTTAATCTGTGTATGTTGGTTATCGAGGTAAATTATTCCTAATAGTTCTTGAGCATTTAATACCCCAAGGTCAGCGGCTTTATTTAATGATGTCAGTCCATATAAATCATTCGGGGTGTCAGCTATTTGTTTGTAATAACGAAAATAGCCTAAATTGTACAAGGCACTAGGATTATTTTGATCAGCAGATTTGATTAGCCATTCTATCGCCAGTGGTTTATTTTGGGCTGTACCAATACCATTCCAGTACATCATTGCAAGACTAAACGCAGACTGTGGGTCACTGTGTGCCCGCTGATTAAAATATTTAAATGCTGAGGCAAAATTCCCATCATAATATAATTGGTAACCCATCTGAGCGGAATGAGTTGCCTTTTTTTGAATTAAATGCAGCCCTGAAATAACAAAAATAGCGATGAATACAATCAACACAATTTTAACGCGTTTAGTCATTATTATTCCTATTGTGACTGATCTTTATTCACGAACAGAAAAATTCTATTTAAATATCAGCCTGTCATATTTGGTTTAATGAATTTAGGTCTAACTAAAAAAAGAACGCTATATTAAGTGAAATTTTCATTCAAGGATAAACCATTGATGCTGATTTATTATGGACAAATATCATAAAATGATAAAAGAAAGGACAAAGGAAGTGAGTGGCTAAGAATATGTTGATTGAAAAACATAGCCCCACAAGTGTGGGGCATATGAATTACGACATTGCATTGCTTGAGGTTTAATTTTACTGCTAGGTATCGTTTAAGCAATCTTTTTCCTGCTCAATTTTTTTCTTGCTTTTGAAAAGCTGTGTCAGCGGTGTACGTAGCTGTTGGGCAAGCATGACACCCAATAACACAATTCCACCGCCAATCAGATGGTAGCTCTTCAGTTCTTCACCGAGGGCAAAGATGGCAATAATAGCTGTAAATACAGGGGCTAAGTTCATAAAAATTGAGGTTGTATTTGCCCCTAAACGCATCACACCTTGGATCCATAATGCTGGTGCAAGAATAGAAGCGGCAATCCCTGCAAAAGCAACTAGGCCGATATTATGACGATTCAAAGTCACGTCGTCGGCTAATAAAAAGTTTGGTATCAACAAAATAACACCAAAGAAAACCTGAACGTAAAGTGAATCCCAGCTCGATAATTGAATCGCCCAACGTTTAGTCAATACGCCATAGAGTGCATAGGCAGCGGAGGCGATGAGCATTAATAATTCACCAGTACCTAAACCTTGAGAAAAGAGAGCGGCTGGGTTGCCTTGGCTGACTAACCAAGTAAGGCCAGCGAGTGATAATAAAGTACCGATAAAAATCCCAACCGTTGGAATAACACGGAGTACAAAAATACTAATTACCACGGTAAGTAATGGGATCAGGGAATTCATAATCCCCATAAAGGTCGCACTGACAGTATGAGCCGCATAATACGCTAAGCTTTGATAGAGCATCATACCAAGGGCGCCTAAAATCGCTAATTGCCACCAATGCTTTTTCACGGTTTTCCAGTTTCGTAGCACTGAACGTAAGACAAAGGGGGTCATGACAAGCAGCGCCAACGCCCAACGGTAAAAGGATATTGCGGCAGGATCGATAGCAGTTGCCGCGGCTTTATTCACTATCGCATTCATTGACCAAAGTAAAACCGCAATCAGCGGAAATAATAAATTTTTCATTAACAGCTTCTCCCTAATGAGTGGTGCTAGTATACCTTTGTCAGATTTTTTATATATACTGATAACCAGACATTCGATAACGGTTTTCAGACAACATCTATGCAACAAATGCAAAAATCACCAACAAGGCTTATTAGTGAGTGCAATATTATTGAACCTTCCTTTATTGCCTTACGCCATGAACAAATAGATACGCAGAGTGAATATAAATCTCACGCTCATCCGTTTGGTCAATTGTTATATGTGGTATGTGGGATCATGGAAATGGAGATTGAAGGAAAACACTATCTTGCCCCACCCGAATTTTGTGTGTGGATCCCTGCTAATACGCAACACGCAAGTTTTAATAAACAGAGTGTGAAATTTCGCATTATCGATTTTGCACAACGTTTCAGTGAGAAACTGTCATCGCGTGCTTGTGTTATCAAGTTAAGCCCCATTTTTCAAACGATTATGAGTGACCTTTATCAGAGAGGCGTGGTTGAACCTCAAACGGATGAAGATATTCGTTTAGCAAGTGTATTAATTGATCAGTTTTCGATTTCGCCATGCCAAGAAACGTATCTTCCTATCACAAAAGATAAATTTTTATCTCCAATCTTAGATGCTTTACAAAAAGATCCGGCAGATAACTCAACATTGGCGGATTGGGCTAAACGCAGTTATACCTCAGAACGCACATTATCACGTCGATGTCAGCAAGAGTTGGGGATGTCATTTAGTGAATGGCGGCAGCGGTTACGCTATTTACATGCGGTATCTGCACTAGAGCAAGGTAAAAGCGTGCATGAAGTCGCACTGGATGTTGGCTACAGCTCGGCTTCGGCATTTATTGCGATGTTTCAACAAATATCAGGAGTGACACCAGACCGTTTTCGAGCCAAAGATGAATGAAACACAAGTAATCGTTCATAGGCAATAGACTCGGAACGTGGCAAAATACGCGGTCATAAAATGAAACAACCATAAAATAATTTGTTCGTTGAGAATGGTACGAATAAAGATATTGGGGCTAATTAAGTGAAAATTTTGGTTGATGAGAACATGCCATATGCTCAGCAGTTGTTTAGTAAGCTGGGTGAGGTTAAAGCTGTACCGGGTCGTCCAGTACCTGAAGCGGAATTGCTGGACGCGGATGCATTAATGGTTCGTTCGATTACAAAAGTGAATCGTGCGTTATTGAATGAAACGCCAGTAAAATTTGTTGGTACTGCCACGGCCGGTTTCGACCATGTCGACACGGCATGGCTTAATGAAGCCAATATCGCATTTTCGTCAGCACCGGGCTGTAATGCGATTGCGGTTGTGGAATATGTTTTTTCGGCACTGCTGATGTTAGCTGAGCGTGATCATTTTGATTTACGTGACAAAACGGTAGGAATTATTGGGGTCGGAAATGTTGGAGGTCGCCTAGCTCAGCGATTATCGGCTTGGGGGGTCAAAACACTATTGTGTGATCCTCCCCGCGCGAGAAGTGGAGACACAGGAGACTTTTTACCTTTAGAAACCGTGTTGAATGAAGCAGATGTACTGACATTCCACACACCGCTGAATATGGATGGCGCCGATAAGACATACCATTTAATGGAGGCTCAGCGTTTATCTCATTTACGTGACGGCACCATTTTAATTAATGCTAGCCGTGGTGAAGTAGTTGATAATCAAGCCTTATTAGCTTTGTTAAAGCAAGGCAAAAAAATAAGTGTCGTGTTAGATGTATGGGAGCCTGAACCTAATCTGGATACAGAATTATTGCAGTGGGTTGACATCGGCACACCGCATATTGCCGGCTATACTCTTGAAGGTAAAGCCCGCGGTACCACGCAAGTCTATGAAGCTTATTGCCAATTTTTGGGGCAACCGGATAGTATTGCACTGGCGTCGCTACTACCTATTCCTGAAATGAGTGCTATCACTTTTCAGGGTAAATTAACGCAAAGCCAACTCAAAAGGTTGGTGCATCTGGTGTATGATGTGCGTCGTGATGACGCAGCATTACGTGAAGTCGCCGCAATACCTGGTGAATTTGACAAGCTACGAAAACACTACCAAGAACGTCGTGAATGGTCATCTTTGACAGTCAGTTGTGATGATCCACAAACGGTATCTCAATTAACCGCACTGGGTTTTAATGCACATTTGATTAAGTGATCTTCTTGAATATTACGAGAAAGGGGTATATTGCCTTTCATTTAATACGTATGGATGATTTCATTTAATAGTTATATTTTTTGGAGAAACAGCAATGACTGAAGGTTGGAATATTGCGTTATTAGGCGCCACCGGTGCTGTTGGTGAAGCTATTTTAGCACTATTACAAGAACGCGAATTTCCTGTTGGCGAATTACATCTGTTAGCGAGCGAACGAACGGCTGGGGAGAGCATTCGTTTTAATAGTAAAAGCTACAGGGTGCAAGATGCTGCCGATTTTGATTGGTCACAAGCTCAAATTGCTTTCTTTGTTGCTGGGGAAGAAGCGAGTTTGCGATATGCAGAGCTTGCTGCACAAGAAGGCTGTATTGTGATTGATGCGAGTGGTGTATTTGCACTTGAGCCAGATGTGCCGTTAGTGGTTCCCGGCGTCAATCCACATGTTCTTGCGGATTATCGCAACCGAAATATTATTTCGTTAGCAGATAGCTATGTCAGTCAATTATTAAGTGCGATCAAACCATTGATTGAGGCCGCAGGCCTTGGACGTATCACGTTAACTAACATGCTGTCTGTTTCTTCTTATGGTAAAGCGGCAGTGGATGAGTTGGCGGGACAAAGTGCACGTTTGTTAAATGGTATCCCAGCGGAAGAGGGGCGATTTAATAAACAATTAGCATTTAATATGCTGCCAATGCTGGCGGATACCGCAGGGAGTGTGCAACAAGAGCGCCGTTTGGTCGATCAAGTACGTAAAATTTTGCAAGATGAAGGGATCCCTGTTGCAGTGAGCTTTATCCAGTCTCCTGTATTCTATGGAAATGCACAGGTGGTATATCTGGAGACATTACGTCCGGTAGGTGTTGAAGAAGCCCAAGATAAACTTGAACGTTTTGAGGATATTCAGGTCTCAGAGGAGGGGGATTACCCGACTCAGGTGACTGAAGCTTCTGGTAATCATTACTTAAGCATTGGCTGTATCCGTAACGATTATGGTATGCCTGAAATTTTACAGTTTTGGTCTGTTGCCGATAATGTACGCTTTGGTGGTGCATTAATGGCCGTTGAAACCGCTGAAAAGCTGGCTCAGGAGCTGTTTTACTGATGTCAGATTCAACGCAGTTGTCTCGTATTGCATTAGGCATCGAATACAATGGCAGTCGTTATTATGGGTGGCAACGTCAACAAGAGGTAAAGAGCGTTCAAGGTTGCCTTGAAGAAGCGTTATCGAAAGTGGCGAACCATCCTATTCATGTATTTTGTGCAGGCCGTACAGATGCAGGTGTACATGCAACGGGGCAAGTGGTGCATTTTGATTCACCTGTCATTCGCAAAGAAGCTGCTTGGACAATGGGGGTAAATACCCATTTGCCAGAGGATATTGCGGTTCGTTGGTGTCAGCCTGTTGATGACGAATTTCATGCAAGGTTTAGCGCGACGGCACGCCGCTACCGTTATGTGATTTTCAATCATCGTTATCGCCCTGCCATTTTATCGAGTGGAGTCACGCATTTTCACTATCCACTTGATGAAAAAAGAATGCATGAAGCGGCACAAGCTCTACTGGGAGAAAATGATTTTACGTCCTTTAGAGCAGTGCAGTGCCAATCACGAACCCCTTGGCGTAACGTGATGCATGTGCAAGTGACTCGCCACGGCAATTATGTTGTGGTGGATATTAAAGCAAATGCTTTTGTGCACCATATGGTCAGAAATATTGTGGGAAGTTTGCTGGAGATTGGTTGCGGAAATCAGGATATTAACTGGATGGCTGAATTGCTAGAACTTAAAGACAGAACAAAAGCCGCAGCGACTGCGAAGGCTGATGGTTTGTATTTAGTTGCAGTGGATTATCCTGAAAAATTTGCCTTGCCTCAAAATACCATGGGGCCGGTTTTCTTAGCAGACGAACTGATGTAAATCTAATTTTATACATAGCACGGATGCTATTCATAATGAGGGTTTTTATGGAGTTTATCAGTTTTATAATCGATTTTATTTTGCATATCGATGTCCATCTCGCAGAGTTAGTTGCTGAATATGGAACTTGGGTATACGGTATCTTATTTCTGATCTTATTTTGTGAAACGGGGTTAGTGGTAACACCATTCTTGCCTGGGGATTCACTACTCTTTGTCGCGGGGGCAATTTCTGCACTCGATAGCAACGATTTAAATGTTCATTTAATGGTCGCATTAATGATTACAGCAGCGATTATTGGTGATGCGGTTAATTACACGATTGGACGAATTTTCGGCGAAAAATTGTTTAAGAACCCTGATTCGAAAATTTTCCGACGTGTTTATTTAGAAAAAACACATGCTTTTTATGAAAAGCATGGTGGTAAAGCCATTATTTTAGCGCGCTTTGTGCCTATTGTTCGAACGTTTGCACCATTTGTTGCGGGAATGGGAAAAATGTCTTATCGTCATTTTGCCTTTTATAATGTGACAGGTGCGTTATTATGGGTATTATCATTCACTTATGCAGGTTATCTGTTTGGTGACTTACCCTTCGTACAACAGAATTTGAAATTATTGATAGTGGCTATTATCTTTATCTCAATTCTTCCGGGGGTGATTGAAGTGATTCGTCATCGCCGTAAAGCGGCAAAAGAAAAACGTGTAACTGCACAAAAAAATGGTAATCCATAACGGATTAAAAAGTTTTTATCCACAGTGAAGTTTCATTGTGGTTTAATGGCACAAAATAACATACTGGCGTTTTACCTGAAGGGATTGAGTAATCTTTACGACAGTCACCCTGACGGAATAGCCAGAAATCAATCAGACGAAAAGGTCCATTAATGAGCTGGATTGAAAAAATATTAAAAAAAGGTAACTTGACCCAATCAAACAAAGTCAACATCCCAGAGGGTGTTTGGACTAAATGTGATAGCTGTGGGCAAGTCCTGTATGGGGCGGAACTCGAGCGTAATCTACAAGTGTGCCCTAAATGCGATCATCACATGCGTATTCATGCACGCCAGCGTCTTGAAACCTTCCTCGATGAAAATTCGACCACAGAATTAGGTAGTGAACTTGAACCAAAAGACGTTCTTAAGTTCCGTGATTCAAAAAAATATAAAGATAGGCTGTCGGCGGCTCAAAAAGAGACCGGTGAAAAAGATGCTATCGTTGTGATGAAAGGAACGTTAAAAGATATGCCAATCGTTGCGGCTGCTTTTGAATTTTCCTTTATGGGTGGATCTATGGCTTCCGTTGTAGGTGCACGTTTTGTTCGTGCCGTTGAACAAGCCCTAGAAGATAATTGCCCATTAGTTTGTTTTTCATCGAGTGGCGGTGCGCGTATGCAAGAAGCACTGTTATCACTGATGCAAATGGCAAAAACCAGCGCCGCTTTAGCCAAAATGCAAGAGCGTGGTTTGCCTTATATTTCAGTGTTAACTGACCCGACTATGGGCGGTGTTTCAGCCAGTTTAGCGATGCTTGGTGATATCAATGTCGCAGAACCTAAAGCGCTGATTGGTTTTGCCGGCCCGCGTGTCATTGAACAGACTGTTCGTGAGAAATTGCCTCAAGGCTTCCAACGTAGTGAATTCTTGTTAGAGAAAGGGGCGATCGACATGATTGTTCGTCGTCCTGAAATGCGTGACACATTAGCAGATGTGCTCGCTATGTTAACCAACAAACCAAGCTTTAACACCTCTGACGTTTCTTTGGTCGTTGAAGAAAAGGATGTGAAAATCGATATCGTTAATGACGATGTTGTCATCGATGCTCCTGAGCAAGTAAAGGACTCTGCTAAGCATAAAAAAGATGATGAATAATCCATTTTCAATACCTAATGCCGAGTCTCCATTGGAGGCTTGGCTTTCTTATCAAGAAAACTTGCACAGTCAAAATATCGATATGGGGCTGGAGCGAGTTGGAAAAATCGCTCGTAAAATGGCATTAACGCAACCAGCACCCCGCGTTATCACCGTCACCGGTACCAACGGAAAAGGAACGACTTGCCATACGCTTGAATCTATCTTGATGGCAGCAGGCCTGAAAGTTGGGGTCTACAGTTCACCACATCTTGTTCGCTATACTGAGAGGGTACGTATTCAAGGTGCAGAGCTGTCGGAGGCTGATTTTTGCCGCGCATTTGCAGATATTGAAGCCGCCCGAGGCGATACCTCAATAACTTACTTCGAATACGGCACGTTAGCTGCTCTGAAACTATTTAAACAGGCTGCTTTAGATGTTGTGATTTTGGAAGTGGGTTTAGGTGGGCGATTAGATGCAACGAATGTTGTGGATGCAGACGTAACCGCAATCACCAGTATTGCTCTTGACCACACGGATTGGCTGGGATCAGACCGAGAACATATTGGTCATGAAAAAGCCGGTATCTTTCGTGGTGGCCGTTATGGCGTGGTTGGCGAACCGGATATGCCTCAATCTATCGGTGAATATGCGGATAAAATAGGAACTCTTCTGTTTCGTCGCGGCAAAGACTGGTCCTTCGAACAGCAAAATAACAGCTGGTCATGGCACAGTCATCAATGCCAGTGGTCGAATTTACCTGTGCCTAATGTACCGCTAGCGAATGCAGCAACGGCATTAGGGGTTATCTGCTGCTTGAAAGAGATTGATCGCACACTGGCCGATAAAATTACCGACCAAGCAATACATGAAGGGTTGAAATCAGCACAGCTGCCTGGGCGTTTTCAGATAATTAATGAAAAACCCTTGATGATTTTGGATGTTGCACACAACCCGCATGCGGCAGGTTATCTGGTTACGCGTTTAGCACAGTTACCCACCGTGCCAGGGCGTAGGGTGAGAGCGGTCGTCGGTATGCTTGGCGATAAAGATATTCAAGGCACATTAGCGTGTTTATCTGAGCAAGTGACAGATTGGTATGTGGCACCGCTGACGGAGTTTCGTGGAGCCCCTGCATCACAGTTGAGCCAGTATCTTGAATCTCCACAGGTGTTTGATTCTGTTGATGATGCATGGGCGAAAGCTTGTCTTGATGCGACGGATGAGGATGTCATTATTGTTTGTGGTTCGTTTCATACTGTCGCACATGTGATGATGTTGTTAGAAAAAGCAAAAGGATAGAGTCAGTGGCAAGTAAATTTCAGAATCGTCTTGTCGGTGCCATTGTATTAGTGGCGGCGGGGATCATTGTATTACCGGCGTTACTGGATGGTGATAAGAAATATAATGAAAATGAATTTGCGGCCATTCCTATTATACCGAAACCGGGTGATGAGCAGGATATTGAAGCCATTGCACCACTGACACAAAATGCCGCATCTGGAGAAGCATCGGAAGCGATGTTGTCAGAAGCGCTGTCTGAGCAAAGGCAGGAGCAACAACAAAGTCAATCAGCTTCCACAGCTCAAGACGTGCCGGCTATTCCTGCTGAGCAGCCAATAAAGGTGGAGCCAAAGCCTGAGCCGAAACCAACGCCGAAACCTGAAGTTAAACCAGAACCTAAGCCAAAACCGGAGCCTAAACCTGAAGTTCAGGCACCGCAAGGCAAAGCGTTTGTGGTACAACTGGGTGCGTTGAAAAATTCTGCAAAAGTGGAGGAAATTGTCGCTAAATTAAGATTGTCAGGATATCAGGTTTATACGGTACCTTCTCGACCTGTTAATGGGCAATTGACACGGATCTTTGTTGGACCAGAAGCATCAAGGCAGCGTTTAGAAAGTGCTTTACCTGAATTGAGGTCAATAACCGGTTTACAAGGTGAGATTAGGGCTTTTAAACCATGATGCTTAAATAGGAATATCATAAAAAGCTTGAGCTTTTAATCAATTACAGCGGCGAAGAAGAATTTTTCTTTTCGCCGTTGGTTTTTTTAAATTGTATGTAAATTGGTTACGCAAACGTTTTCGTTTTCTGTTAGAATGCACTCCAGCCACTGCCGTGGGTGCGAATTTTGGAATAAGATATGGTCTGGTTAGATTACGCAATTATTGCCATCATTGGCTTCTCGGCACTGGTAAGCCTGATCCGTGGGTTTGTTCGAGAGGCGTTATCGCTGGTTACATGGGGCTGTGCATTTTTTGTTGCGAGTACTTTTTATCCTTATTTGGCGGAATATTTTACACGCTTTGAGGATGTACTCGTGAGAAATGGCATCGCTATCGCTGCCTTGTTTATTGCTACATTAATTGTCGGGGCAGTAGTTAACTATGTAATTAGTTCTCTAGTTCAAAAAACTGGCTTATCGGGTACAGATCGTGTTCTGGGGATCTGCTTCGGAGCGTTGCGTGGGGTATTGATTGTATCGGCATTACTCTTTTTTCTCGATACCTTTACACCTTTGCCTCAAAGTGAGGATTGGCAACGTTCAGAACTTATTCCGCAGTTCAGTCATATAATCAGGTGGTTTTTTGACTACCTGCAAAATGCGTCAAGTTTCCTACCGGAGAATATTTCTCCGTCTGGCTGATGAGGAAAGACTAAATGTGCGGTATTGTCGGTATCGCCGGTGTAACACCGGTCAACCAATCAATTTATGATGCTTTAACGGTGTTACAGCACCGTGGGCAAGATGCAGCAGGGATTGCTACCATTGATGGCAAAAATAATATTCGTTTACGTAAAGCGAATGGCCTCGTAAAAGATGTTTTTGAAACGCGGCATATGCTTCGACTACAAGGTTGTATGGGTATTGGTCATGTACGTTATCCAACCGCAGGAAGCTCGAGCGCATCGGAAGCACAGCCCTTCTATGTGAACTCGCCTTTTGGTATCACCCTTGCTCATAATGGTAATCTGACAAATGCGCATGAACTTACGCGCCGTTTATTTGAAACCGCTCGTCGCCATGTTAACACCACCTCAGATTCTGAGATCCTATTGAATATCTTGGCTTATGAATTGGATCGCTTCGATCATTTTCCATTGGAGCCAGATAATGTTTTCACTGCGGTTGCAGAGATGCATAAAAGATTACGTGGGGCATACGCTTGTGTTGCACTGATTATTGGCCATGGGATGTTAGCGTTTCGTGACCCTTATGGTATCCGCCCATTGGTCTTAGGACGTCGCGTATTAGAAAATGGCGCGCAAGAGTACATGGTTGCTTCAGAAAGTGTTGCTCTTGATACGTTAGGCTTTGAATTCTTACGTGATGTAGCACCTGGTGAAGCGGTTTATGTGACAGAACAAGGGCAATTGTATACGCGCCAATGTGCAGAAAATCCTCAATTAACCCCCTGCTTATTTGAGTATGTCTACTTTGCTCGCCCAGATTCATTTATCGATAAAATATCGGTTTATAATGCTAGGTTACGCATGGGGCAAAAGCTTGGCGCGAAAATTGCGCGTGAGTGGGAAGATTTGCAAATTGATGTCGTCATCCCAATTCCTGAAACATCTTGTGATATTGCCTTAGAAATCGCTCATATCCTAGATAAGCCATACCGCCAAGGTTTTGTGAAAAACCGTTATGTTGGTCGTACTTTTATCATGCCAGGTCAGCAAGAGCGCCGTAAATCAGTTCGTCGTAAACTGAATGCAAATCGTGCTGAATTTCGTGATAAAAACGTATTATTAGTTGATGACTCAATCGTTCGTGGTACGACTTCCGAGCAAATTGTTGAACTCGCACGTGAGGCAGGTGCAAAAAATGTTTATTTTGCCTCTGCGGCGCCAGAAGTTCGTTTCCCAAATGTGTATGGTATTGATATGCCAAATGCAAATGAGTTAATTGCTCATGGTCGTGAAGTTGATGAGATCCGTAAATTAATTGGTGCTGATGGGTTAATTTTCCAAGATCTTAGCGACCTTATTGCTGCTGTTCGTGAAGAAAATCCGGAAATCAATGAATTTGAATGTTCAGTGTTTGATGGTATTTATGTCACAAAAGATATCGATCAAAGCTACTTAGATTATCTTGAGAATCTACGTAAAGATGACGAGTTAAAAATTAAAGATCAAAACGAAATTGAAAATTTAGAAATTTACAACGAAGGTTAATTATTTCTAGGTTAATAAGAAACCAGCCGATTGTATTATGGCTGGTTTTTTTATGAGAAAAATCATAGTGTCAACATTTGGTCAGTGGTATTACCCGTGTTTAAACAACTCAGTAAACAACATGAATAAACAAAGGCAGTGCCATGTTCTCATTCATAAATGCCAGCGAGAAATCTGCTGAACACCATTTAGCTTGTGCCTTCTGTTTCAACGGGTCGGTAATGATCCTCCAAGGGTGAATTGATACACGGCTTGCCTAAGGGGAACGGCCTGACGCGAAAGCGATGCTCAAAGGTCAAGAGGCTAGCTGTATGTAGAGGCACAGTGCAAGAAAAACATAAATACTCCCCGTATTGCCTGCTACAGAAGCGAGAATCATTCCCTCTAATAAAGTCGAGGAGGGAATATAATGGCAATGAGTGATGGACCTACTTAAACCAATGATTAAGCCCCTTAAATCAGCTCAAGAGTATGACGATAATGGGGAGCCATCCTTGATAAATAGCGGACTCAACAGATGCACCACTGGGCTGTAATGCTATAAACATTAATAACCGATCAGTCAAAGTCAGAATATTAAATCAAAAGAAAACACATTGGCTTCCGAAGGATGGAGTGCTGAATATGGTTGTTCGCGTGAAAAATAATGTGTTGTTGCAACTGATAAGTTAATCACGATTAAGATTTCCAGTTATATCCGATGGAGGCTTTGGCGAGATGGGGTATTTTAATCGAATTACTTATGTGTTTAAGGAACTCTTCATGACGGATTTAACCGCCTTACCAGATGTATTAAAACCTTTTTTAGCTAACATTACCGCGACAAAAAAGCCGACATTGGATATGTCTTTAACGTCAGTCGAGAATCCCATTTTATGGGAAAGTCGTATCGGCGGAGTACCTTATTTGCCTGTAGGCACAGATTTTCCCGTTGATAGTCATGGCGTTCCTCTAAAGCTGTTAGCGCAAATCAACTTTGCACAAATACCTCCACTTGAACACTACCCAAAAACAGGGCTGTTGCAGTTTTTTATTGGTGGTGATGACTTGTATGGTGCAGACTTTGATGATCTACAAGCTCAAAAAGATTTTCGCGTTATCTATTGGGAAAATATCATTGAAGACGCTTCACAACTGCAACAAGACTTTTCTGCAATTGAATCGGCTTATAACGATGAGTATTACTCACCGATTGAAGGGCAATTTAGTATCGAATTTACGCCATCTACGCAATATATAAGTTCGGAAGATTTTCAGTTTGGTCGCAAAGTGTTAGGTGTTGATAATCTATATGATTATGAAGAGCAGTTTGCAGGTGAAGATTTTTACGATGAATGGTTAGAGCCATATAATGAATACTTTGGCGCTAACGGCCATCGCCTTGGGGGTTACCCATTTTTTACTCAAACCGACCCAAGGGAATATCGTGAAGAAATTCAAGATTATGTCCTATTACTGCAAATAGACAGTGATTATGAGACCGGCATTCTGTGGGGAGATATCGGTGTCGGTAACTTCTTTATTCATCCGGATGATTTAAAAAATAAAGATTTCAGTAAAGTGGTATATAACTGGGATTGTGGTTGATAGATTTAGAGGCTTTTCGTTGCGATAATTGCTACTATTAGCATGGATAAACATGAATCGTACGGGGAGCAGGATGAAGAAGCTAATCATTGGATTGACAGGGGCAAGTGGTGCAATTTATGGCGTTAGGCTATTAGAGGTGCTAAAACCTGTTAAAAATGTGGAAACACATTTAGTGATGAGTGCTGCTGCCCGCCAAACATTATCACTAGAAACTCGCTATACAGTCAAAGAGGTTCAACAACTGGCTGACCATAATTACGATAGCCGCGATATTGCCGCGGCGATTTCATCGGGCTCTTTTCGTACAGCAGGTATGGTGATTATGCCATGTACCATGAAAACACTTTCAGGTATTGTTCATAGCTATACTGATACGCTAGTGACACGAGCTGCCGATGTCGTATTAAAAGAAGGTAAAAAGTTAGTATTAGGCGTTCGTGAAACGCCGTTACATTTAGGGCATTTACGACTACTGGTTCAAGCTGCTGAAATGGGGGCGGTGATCATGCCTCCAATGCCCGCTTTTTATCATCAACCGCAAACGATTCTTGATATTGTAGACCAAACGGTTAATCGTATTCTTGATCAATTTGATATTGAATTAGAACAAGAGCTCTTTACCCGTTGGCAAGGCGCAAAATAATCACTAAAGCTTATTGAGGTTGATATTTCATCAATAAGCTTCATTATCATGTTGAGCGATGATGCTAGTGATAGGCTTATTTATAGCATCATTAAATTCATATTGTTCAAGTTTATTTATAGTGATTTTTCGATAATTTGGGAATGATTTTGGGGACTTTTTTTAGATATTCGTGATATTCCTTACCTAAGGTTTCTTTTAAATCAATTTCTTCTAGATAAATACCCCAAAAAATATAAATCGTCATGCCGATATTAAATAGTAATCGTCCACTCGTCATATCTGGCGTGAACCAAAAGGCGATTAAAAAGCCAGTCATCATAGGATGGCGTGTTAATTTATAAAACCCTCTCATTTGAAATGGGATGTGGGTATATGCTTTATTTTTCCATTGTAACCATGATTGGCGTAAGCCATATAAATCAGTATGACTGACCATAAAGGTTGAAGCAATACAGATTATCCAGCCTAGGCCTCCGATAATATTTAATAGGATTGCGCCCATGCTATGACTAGGTAGCTGCCATAATTTTCCTGGAAGAGGCTGCCAATATATGGCTAACAAAATCAGAACGACACCCGAAACAAACACATAAGTATTACGTTCAATGGCAGGTGAGCAAGGGTAACGTTGTTTGAATTTTAATCTGGCGGGTATGGAGTGCGATAAAGCAAATAATATCATTAAACCAATATTTATTAACCAAGGCATAATACCTGATATACTGTCATTACTCATCATATTATGAATGCCAATATTCGTTAACAATAGAAATAAAAAGCCAATGCCAATTAAAAATAAGAGATAGCTGACAACACTGTAAATTAAAATAAGTAATCTTTTCATATCAATTACCACCCGTGTAGTTAGGTAATAGTTCAATGTTCAAAAATATATATAGACGAATATTAAAAAAATAAAAGGTATATGGCTGATAATCACAAGGATTAATTAATAAGGTGATTGTTTTATTTATTTATTGTTTTTATGCGATTTTAGACTTGTTTAATCCTACGGCGTAAGATAATAAGAAGAAAAGCCAGTGAAAGCTTGGCAAAATAACATGTTGTCATAACATGAGAAAATAAACTAAGCCATAAACTCAGTTATGGCTCTTTCATTTATTGGTTTTTAAATAGGTCTTCTAAAGCAATTTTTAATTCAATATATTCAAACTGAAAACCCGCCTCTTCTAAGCGTTTAGGGATTGCTTGTTGGCCGCCTAGAACGAGTGCAGCAGCTTCACCGAGAATGGCTTTAATCGCGAATGCGGGAGTGCGGACAAAAGCAGGACGATTAATGACCTCACCTAAGATTGCCGCAAATTGGTCATTGTGCACAGGGTAGGGGGCGGTCATATTAAATGGTCCTGATAATGTTTTATTATCAAGTAAGAAACAGATAGCATTTACCATATCATTGATATGAATCCATGGCATAAATTGTTTACCATGGCCAATTGGCCCGCCAGCACCCATCTTGAATATAGGGAGCACTTTCGCAAGCGCGCCACCTTTTAGTGAAAGGACAATACCGGTACGCAGCAGGCAAACACGGGTGGAATCCGATTGTGCGTTTTGTGCCAGTGCTTCCCAATGCTGACATAAATAATGAGTGAACTCATCATGTGGTTGCTCTGATTCATCGACAACGACTTGGCCTTGGTCGCCATAATAACCAACAGCGGATCCCGATAAAAAAGTATGGGGGGGTGTATCGCTTGCAGCGATTAATTCTGTTAAACGCTGTGTGATTTTCCATCGGCTATCGCATAATAGCTTTTTCTGTTCCTCACTCCAGCGTTTTTCCGCAATAGGTTCCCCTGCTAAGTTAATAACAGCATCGAATTCATTCAGATTCGTTTTATCTTGCAATGAAGTCCAACACTCGACAGCCTTGCAAAAATGGCTATAGACTTTTTGCGGAGAACGACTTAATACAGTCACCTCGTCTGAACGCGCGACAAGCCGTTGAACCAAAGGGGTACCTATCAGTCCTGTACCACCAGTAATCAGTATCCGCATAATCGCCTCCTGTGAAAAGTTGGATGAGTTAAATAAGGCTCATTTGAGCTAACTATAGCAGCAACTCAGCGATTTTGCTGAGACTGTGTTTTATTTTCTTAAAATAGGTGGTTGTATAGAGAAATAACCGACGATTAAAACCGCCAAGTTGTGATTGTCATACTCAAATTTGCTTGCTATGGCTTGCAAGCTGATCGCGAAAAGAATACCTTGTAACAGGCTGTTCGCTTGACCGATTTCAGCAATAATTCTATGGCATAAAAACTGTGTTAACAGATTGATAAAAAGGTTTTAAGGATGGATGAACAAACCGAGGTGGTTGAGTGGGTTGATATTGTTGATGAAAACAATGAAGTGATCGCCCAAGCTACACGTAGGCAGATGCGAGCAGAAAACTTGCGTCACCGTGCTACTTATATTGTTGTCCACGATGGAATGGGCAGAATTTTGGTACAACGACGTACCAGTATAAAAGATTTCTATCCAGACTATTTAGATGCCACTGCCGGTGGTGTTGTCACTCAAGGTGAAAATATTCTTGATTCTGCTAAACGTGAAGCGGAAGAAGAACTCGGGATTGCAGGTGTTCCTTTTGCTGAGCATGGCTTATTTTATTATGAAGGGGAAAACTGCCGTATATGGGGTGGTTTATTTAGCTGTGTTAGCCATGGGCCATTTGCACTGCAAGAGTCGGAAGTGGCAGAAGTCAGTTGGTTAACACCTGATGAAATTAGTGCTCGTTGCGATGAATTTACGCCTGACTCGTTAAAAGCGTTGTCATTATGGCTAACACGTAATAATGAGTTTGATAAAGCTATTTCATGTTCTGATCAGTCATAGTGACATATAGACTAAATGGAAAGGATAACCTTTTAATCCTTTCCTTGGTTCGCCTTCATACTATTCCGCTTTATAGGTTTACTTATACTATATTATAATAATTAGTTATAACTAATAAGGGTTTTAATTGCTATATTTATGCACCCGCAGGGTTGTACCTTCCCGCAGATAAATTCTTGGTACTCATCTTGAGACATCACCCGAGAGAATAAATAATGACATTTCATAAAGATGTATCTTCTTTAAAACAACAACACCTAGAGAATGTAACGAATAATGCCCGCAAAATTATGGAACGAGAGGGGATTGAAGCGCTCGTTGCGACAGTAAGCGATAACTTTTATCACCTAACAGGTTTTGCAAGCTTCTTTATGTATACCTTTAGGCAGACGGGGTCCGCTATCGCCGTTATTTTTCGCGACCCATCGATTAAATCGCTTGTGATCATGAATGAGTTTGAAGCGGCTAATTTACAGCTGGAAATGCCAAATGCACAAATGCATACATTTCCAATATGGGTCGATGTCGATGACCCCTATAATCCCGATAATGGAAAAGTCATTAAACAAAGACCAATAAACAGCCCAATCGAAACTATCTTCACTCTTTTGAAAGATGCATTAGCGGAAGCGGGTGTTTATGGAAAACCTGTAGCGATTGAACTAAACCAAATTACTCACATGGGTAAAGTCTGGTTGGATAAAGTGATCCCAGGGTTAAATCTAGTCGATTCAGCTCCACTATTTAATGAATTACGCGTGATTAAGAGCGAATGGGAAATCTCACATTTAAGAAAAAGTGCACAGATTACAGAAGCAGGCATTCAAGCTGCTAGTGAGCTTATTAAAGTGGGGTGTACCTCAGCGGAATTAACGGCCGCTTTTAAAGCCAAAGTGATGGAATTTCCAGAAACTAATTATAGTCGATTTAATTTAATTTCTGTCGGCAGTGATTTCTCTCCTAAGATGTTGCCTGAAAATATACCCGCTAAAGAGGGTGACTTAATTAAGTTTGATTGTGGCGTCGATGTTGCGGGCTATGGTGCGGATATCGCTAGAACATTCGTGGTTGGTCAAGCCAATGAGAAGGTTCAAGAAATTTATCAAACCATACATAAAGGCCATGAGTACATGCTAAGTCGCGTTGCACCGGGTGTCCGGCTTAGTGATGTCTTTAATGAAACGATGGCTCTCATTCGTTGCTCTGGATTGCCACACTATAATCGTGGTCATTTGGGGCACGGTGATGGGGTGTTTGTTGGTTTAGAGGAAGCTCCCTTTGTGAGCGCAGCAACGACGGATGTATTCCAAAGTGGAATGGTGATGAGCCTTGAAACGCCATACTACGGAATAGGTATTGGCGGCATTATGATTGAAGATATGCTACTGATTACCGATGATGGTGTTGAAATGTTTAGCCATTTATCTCGTGATTTAATTTCGCGCGGCTAATCAATAAGGAATCTATTCATGAAATGGTATCACTTTTTGGTTATTTTCCCATTATTAGCGCTGACCGTTGGTATTTATTATGCCAATCGGGTTGAGCCTTTTGTGATGGGACTGCCTTTTTTAATGTTTTGGATAGTCATTTGGGTGGTTATTAGCGCATTAATTATGTTGCTAATTAATGTGTTGGATGCAAAAGACACTAAGGAAAAACAATGAGCTCAGCATTAATTGTTATTACGCTGTTTTTCCTATTGAGTATTTATTTGGCCTTAAGGGCGAAAAAAGGCAAGACTATGGATCACGAGGGGTGGTCTGTAGGTGGGCGTAGTTATGGCGCTTTATTAGTCTTTTTACTCAGCGCTGGAGAGATTTACACCACTTTCACCTTTTTAGGTGGGAGTGGTTGGGCATACGGTAAAGGACCTGCAATATTATATACCTTAGCTGTGAATGCGTTTATGGGAATATTTTTATATTGGGTTCACCCGCGTGTATGGCGTTTTGCGAAACAAAATGATGTTCGAACTATCTCTGATTTCTTTGGGGCTAAATATCAGAGCCAAGGCCTAGCATTATTGATTAGCTTAATTTCCATTGCCGCAATGGTTCCTCTTTTTGTATTACAGCTTAAAGGGCTTGGCATTATTGTTTCTCAAGCCTCTTATGGCGCAATTCCGGCAGATATGGCGATTTGGATTGGGATCATCGCAGTGACATTATTTGTGATGATATCGGGAATTCATGGTTCAGCATGGACATCAGCCTTAAAAGATTTGATGATTTTAATTGTTGTACTATTTATTGGTATTTATATCCCATTGCATTACTACGGTAGCTTTGGTGATATGTTTCGTGCAATTGATACAGCAAGCCCTGGTTTTCTGACTTTCTCAGATGAAGGCCTCAATATCCCGTGGTATATTTCAACGATCTTCTTATCTGTGGTGGCTTATTTTTGTTGGCCGCACTATATGGCCGCTGTATTTACCGCTAAAGATGAAAAATCATTAAAACGTAATAGTATTTTAATTCCGGCATACAGTCTGATCATGCTATTCGCTTTTTTTGTCGGTTATGCAGCGATATTACAAATACCGCACCTTGATGGTTCAATGGTTGATTTGTCTTTATTCGAGATCTCTAAATCGACATTCTCACCTATTATTGTTGGCTTTATTGGGGCAGCAGGTATGTTAACTGCCTTAGTGCCAGGTTCAATGTTATTGTTGACGACATCAAATATGTTAGCAGGTGTTGTACAAAAAGCATTGAATGTGAGTGAAGAAAAACGTCAATCAGGTATTTATGCACGGTTTATGGTACCGTTGGTTGCATTAGTTAGCTTGTATTTTATTTTCCACAGTAATGACACCTTAGTGGCTATCATGCTGTTAGGGGTTAATATAGTTGCGCAATTCTTCCCTGCATTATTGATGAGCTTTAGGAAAAATAACCCAATGACGGCGGTAGGCGCTATTGCGGGAATCATCGCGGGTGTTATTTTCCTTGCAGTAACCTATATTGAGCATATTTCATTATCACAACTGTTTCCTTGGTTAGGGAAAGGGTTTGAATTTATGAATATCGGTATTGCTGCCTTTATATTGAACATTATTGTTGCCACTATTGTATCGTTAGCCGTGGGTAAAAAACACAAAGCCGCTTAAAGGTTAGAATCGATAGAGCAAACATGTTTGCTCTATCGCTAATGTTATATTCTCAAACGTATTGGAAACGGTTTTTTATTTAAATCGCGATGACAAGGTTACGCTTAGCACTCACTGGTTAAGCTGTTTCTTATTTTTTAACATAGCGTTCTTCACGGGGCATTTGCCATTAATTGGCTATCAAGCTTTTTTCTACTCTAGGCGCTTGAATATCATCGAATGTTTTATCTGCCACTAATGAGCTGGATAAACTGACGGCATTCTCCCCATCTAATGTCATAAATGAATAAGATTTATTATGAAAAAACTTATCTAAAAACTTAAAAAAGTGCTGTTTATTCGTAGTTTTGAAGAGACCTTCATTAGGTTCAAAAAATTCAAAGAGGGGATTGCCATTGTTGTATTTAACGACTATTCCCATAGAGTGGGTATTACTACTCATATTTCCAATAATATTTTTTTTATTTTCCAGGCTGTGGTCAATGTGTTTTTTTAAACTTTTTGAGGTGAATTTTATATTATCATCAATAAGTTCAATTGAATCGTAATTTATGCTATTAAGGTTTTCAGCTTGCATGAATCTATTTTTTGTAAGATCTAGGTAATAATTCTTTATTAAAGAAAAAAACATAAAAAACAAACCGGTATCTATCTCATTTCTCTCATTGAAACAAAAGTCTTGGATATTCTTAACTAACTGATAATATTTATTATTATCTACTTTATCATCAGTAGGGTTAAGAGTATCTTGATAAAGTTTATTAGTGAACTCATATAGTTCAAAATATGCCTCTGCTTCATCTTCCTTAACTGACGATATATTGATCTTAAATAATCTATTGATGTACTCATGAACACTCTCATGTGAGTGTTTTCTTGACCTGTTGAATTCAGAGATAATATTATTGATAAAATAAGCTATTTGGTAGTGCTTCTGAATATTGTAAGCTTTATTGAAATTTTGGTTTAATACAGCTTTGCTATGTTTTTTTAACGATTTGTAATAGGACGGCCTTAAGTAATTAAGTGGGTTTTTCTGCGTGATATTTTTATAGGCTTTATAGGTTTCTGTGATGTACGTTTCTTCTTGTCCTGCATGAGCATAATATAAAAATGCATTCGTTAATCCGTAACATATGCCTTTTTTGAAGCTATTCACGTTATTAACTCCCACTATTTTTCTAGTGAAAATATTTTTATGCGTATCTTTGTAATAATCGATAATATTAGCTTGATCAAATTTTATTGGGTATGCGGTAGCACCTAACATATCAATCTCCATGTTATTAATGTCTTAAGTGCCTTTATTATTGTTATTTATAGTAATTAGTCTTGCAATTTTCAGCAGTTATAAGAAGGGCGCTTAAACAGAATGCAGATTTTGGCCAATAAAAAAGTCAGCCAATGTTATTTGGCTGACTTGCGTATTAAAATAAAAAGACTATTTGATATTAAGCGTTTTCATTTTGTACGGCTTGGATAGCAGTCAGTGCAACGGTATAAACAATATCATCCACCAGCGCACCGCGAGACAGATCGTTAACTGGTTTACGCATACCTTGCAGCATTGGACCAATAGAAACAAGGTCAGCTGAACGCTGAACAGCTTTATAGGTGGTATTACCGGTGTTCAGATCTGGGAAGATGAACACCGTTGCTTTACCTGCAACAGGCGAATTTGGTGCTTTTGATTTAGCCACATCAGCCATTACAGCGGCGTCATATTGTAATGGACCGTCGATCATTAAATCAGGACGTTTTTCTTGTGCTAAACGTGTTGCTTCACGCACTTTCTCAACATCACTACCCGCACCTGAATTACCGGTTGAGTAAGAGATCATCGCAACGCGTGGTTCGATACCAAATGCTTTGGCTGAATCCGCTGACTGGATAGCAATCTCAGACAGCTGTTCTGCGGTTGGGTCTGGGTTAATCGCACAGTCACCATAAACAAAGACTTGCTCAGGTAACAGCATAAAGAATACCGATGAGACTAATGAGCTACCAGGTGCTGTTTTGATCAGCTGTAGCGGTGGACGGATAGTATTCGCTGTGGTGTGAACTGCACCAGAAACGAGGCCATCAACTTCGCCTTTTTCTAGCATCAGTGTGCCCAATACAACGTTATCTTCGAGTTGCTCACGAGCAACAACTTCAGTCATCCCTTTGTTCTTACGTAGTTCAACCAAACGAGCAACGTAATTTTCACGGACTTTAACAGGATCAACAATCTCAATACCTGTACCTAATTCAATACCTTGAGCAGCCGCTACACGGCGAATATCTTCTGGGTTACCTAGCAGAACACAAGTTGCGATACCGCGTTCAGCACAGATAGAAGCCGCTTTAACAGTACGTGGTTCATCACCTTCAGGTAGAACGATACGTTTACCTGCTTTACGTGCAAGCTCAGTTAATTGATAGCGGAATGCAGGCGGAGACAGGCGGTTAGGGCGCTCAGAATCAGCGACCAGAGACTCAATCCATTCGCTGCTAATGTGGCGAGCGACGTAGTTTTGAATTTTTTCGATACGCTCATGGTCATCGGCAGGGACTTCTAAGCTGAAGCTTTGTAGGTTCAGTGACGTCTGCCAAGTGTTGCTTTTGACCATGAATACCGGTAAGCCAGTTTCAAATGCTTGCTCACAAAGTTGACGAATAGGTTCGTCGATTTGATAACCACCAGTTAATAGGATCGCACCAATTTCTACGCCATTCATCGCAGCCAAAGACGCTGATACGAGAACATCTGGGCGATCTGCTGAGGTAACGAGCAGTGAGCCTGGGCGGAAATGCTCAAGCATATGAGGAATACTACGGGCACAGAAAGTGACTGATTTCACTCGACGAGTTGTAATTTCACCTTCGTTAACAACTTCAGCATTCAAATGTTTTGCCATATCGATGGCACGAGTCGCAATCAGGTCAAAGTTCCAAGGAATAGAAGCCAAAACCGGTAGGGTTAAGCACTCTAAATCTTTAGGCGTGATATTCGCGACAGTTGCTTTCGTTGAATCATCAAAGATTTCAGAAAGGTCAGGGCGAGTACGGCCTTGTTCATCGACAGGGGCATTCACTTTATTGACAATCACACCAATAATGTTTTTATTGCGTTGACCACCAAATTCGTTACGTACTAACTCAAGACGCTCTTTCATCTGAGTAATATTGCTATTACCTGGCGCTGTGACAAATACAATTTCAGCTCCCAGTGTTTTCGCAATTTCATAGTTTAGTGATTGTGCAAAAGAGTGTTTGCGGGTCGGCACTAAACCTTCAATTAAGACCACTTCAGCATTTTTAGTTTGCTCATGATAACGCGCAACAATCTCTTCCATCAGAATGTCTTTTTTTGAAGAGGTCAATAATGACTCAACATATTCCATTTTTAATGGTTCGACGATGGTAGTAAGACTGGAATGAGAGCGTAAAACTTCAGTGGTTTGATCTTTGTTACCAGAAATGCGTGGCTGAGCGATAGGTTTAAACACGCTCAACTGGACACCTTTTTGTTCCATTGAACGAACGACACCTAAGCTGACGCTAGTCAAACCAACGCTAGTGCCGGTAGGAATTAACATAATTGTACGAGACACGGGAACCTCTTTATCGGTTACTCTAATAAACAACAGTATTATAAAGTAGTACCGCCAGCGGGTTAGGCTGGCGGTATGGGATCTTAAGCTGTTAAACGAGCAGAATCTTGGGCAATTACGAGCTCTTCGTTGGTTGGAATAACCAGAGCTGGTCGGCTGTTATCAGTGGTGATTAAGCCTTCTTTACCGAAGCGTGCTGCTAAGTTACGTTCATGATCATACTCGAATCCAAGTAGCGCTAATTTTTTCAGTGTTAATTCACGTACTTGTGCTGAGTTTTCACCGATGCCACCAGTAAAGATAATTGCATCAAGGCGACCTTCCATCAGTGCGCTATAAGCACCGACATATTTCGCTAGGCGGTGACAGAAAACATCCATTGCACGTTTTGCGTCTGCTTTAGTTTCGTAGTTATCTTCAACATAACGGCAATCGCTGGTGACCCCCGTTAAGCCCAAAAGGCCAGACTCTTTAGTCAGCATTTTGTTAATTTGATCGACACTCATGCCTAATGAGTCATGCAGATGGAAAATGATAGCAGGATCGATATCACCGCTACGCGTTCCCATAACTAAGCCTTCTAATGGTGTTAGCCCCATAGAAGTATCTACACATTGACCATTAACAATCGCAGTGACTGAACCGCCATTACCTAAATGGCAAGTGATAACGTTAAGTTCTTCAACAGGTTTGTTGAGTTTTTTAGCCGCTTCACGTGACACATAGTAGTGACTCGTGCCGTGAGCGCCATAACGACGGATGCTATGCTCTTCATATAATTCATATGGCAGTGCATAGAGGTAAGCTTCTTCAGGCATTGTTTGGTGGAACGCCGTATCGAAAACCGCGACGTTTTTATTCACTAATTCAGGGAATGCCTTTTTCGCTTCCTCGATACCAATCAAGTGAGCTGGGTTATGCAAAGGTGCAAATGGAATGGCTGCTTTAATACCTTCAACAACTTCATCAGTAATTAACACAGAAGAAGTGAATTTTTCGCCGCCGTGAACAATACGATGGCCAATAGATGAAATTTGAGCAGACAGTTCAGGTTTTGCTGCAAGAATCGTGTTAACAATGAAATTTAGCGCTTCACTGTGTGCAGCACCTGCACCTAATTCCGCTTCATGCTTAGCGCCATCCATTTTCCATTTAATACGGGCTTCCGGCAAATTAAAGCACTCAGCTAATCCAGATAAATATTCATCGCCATTAGTTGGATCGATGATGGCGAATTTCAGTGAGGAGCTACCGCAGTTTAGAACCAGTACCAGCTTACTTGACATGGAAATACCTATCGTTAATTGTTGTTGTGAAGCCTTTAATTAGCAGACTGCATAAAAAGACTTTGTAAAAAATTATGAGCAGCTAGTAGAGCCTAGCGCATTTAACACCTGATATTTCATGATTGATATCATGATAATGATGAATACATAAAGATATCGATGTCTAATTAAGGGGTTAAAAGGCGATGTTGTTATGGTGCTAAGTTTTCTTGAGTTAACTTAACGCCAGGTGTTGAAATAATACGCAAAAACCCCAATCTATATCAAAGCTGTCGATGAATAAAAGCCAAATATTAGCTACAAAAATTCTCCAGCAATGCTAAACGCGGCAATTCTACTAAAAATATTTTATATTTTGTACGTTTTTTTTAGAAATAACCGCTTTGATTGATTAAAATCATAAGCATCGTGAAAAATACGCATTTTATGCAAATTTACCTATCAATCAGAATAGCTGATTTCGCCGAAAATGGTCATGTTTATGCTTAAATAATTCAAAATTATCTCTTAGTGTGTATACATAGGCATTATTGATAAAATAGCGTAAGGTAGGTAACAAGACTTGTTATTTCGTGATATAGATTTGTTAGTTGCAGGAAGGTCATTATGAGTACATTGCAAAACTCACCGCCAGGTTTTTTTAAACGCTTTAGGTTGGGGAACCTGTACCTAAAAACATTTCCTATGGAGAAAAAATTATCTCCCGTTTTTCCTGAACTGCGTATGATCAAAGCGACACGTTTTGGCATCCGCTTTATGCCGCCAATTGCGATATTTACCTTAACTTGGCAAATAGCCTTAGGGGGGGAACTCGGGCCAGCAGTGGCGACAGCCTTATTTGCTTGTAGTTTACCTATGCAAGGATTGTGGTGGTTAGGTAAGAGAGCATCAACGCCGCTTCCTGCCAGTTTATTGAATTGGTTTCATGAAATTCGTGAGAAATTTACTCAAGCAGGTATCGCAATAGCCCCTATCGAACAGCAGCCTGATTACTTGGCGTTAGCGCAATTATTAAAGCGAGCATTTAAGCAATTAGACAAGTCATTCATGGATGACGTTTAAGTGAAAAGCTCGATTTAACAACAAGTAATGAAAAAAGGTTGTCTAGATCAATAAAAGTGATGTTTTCACTGTCCATCATGAATATTGAATGCGAAGATAAGTTAAACATTTTCCGAGGAGAATCATGATGGAAATGACCAATGCACAACGCTTAATTCTATCCAATCAATATAAAATGATGACTATGCTTGATCCTGAAAACGCGGATCGTTATCGCCGTTTACAAACGATTATTGAGCGTGGCTTTGGCTTACAAATGCGTGAGCTTGATAGAGACTTTGGTGAGTTAAGTGAAAGTACTTGCCGCACGGTAATTGATATTATGGAGATGTATCACGCATTGCAGGTGTCATATGGTAATATGAGCGACGCCCAAGGCGTTGACCCTCGTCGTGTACAATTCTTAGGCTTTGATGCTGCGACAGAAGCGCGTTATTTGAGTTATGTTCGTTTTATGGTGAACACTGAAGGTCGTTACACGCATTTCGATAGTGGAACTCATGGTTTCAACTCGCAAACGCCTATGTGGGATAAATATGTGCGAATGTTGGGAATCTGGCGTGCATGTCCTCGTCAATACCACTTATCGGCAGTCGAAATTAGTCAAATTATCAATGCATAATGTGTTGTTTAAGGGGTAAAAGTGGAGTTAAAAGCAAAAGGTTTTTTATTTGATCTCGATGGTACCTTAGTCGATTCATTAGCCGTTGTAGAGCGTTGCTGGTGTTTATTTGGTGAAGAAATAGGCGTAAGTCGTGATGAAATTATTCATTTTATCCATGGAAAGCCTGCTTTAACGAGTTTACGACACTTTATGCCTGAAGCCAGCGAAGATGAAATTAAAGCACGTTTTCGCTGGTTAGAAGAGATGGAAGCCTCGGATACTGAAGGTGTTATAGCCTTATCTGGTGCTGTGGCATTACTTCAGCGATTAGATGAGTTAGCGGTACCATGGGCCATTGTGACATCGGGAACCGTACCGATTGCCCATGGTCGTCAACAGGCCGCAGGATTACCAGAACCTAAACACTGGGTTACGTTTGAAAAAGTGTCTAAAGGTAAACCAGACCCTGAACCTTTTTTATTAGGGGCGAAAGCCTTAAATTTAGATCCAAAAGACTGTATTGCGTTTGAAGATGCTCAAGCTGGGATTTATTCGGCTCTTGATGCCGGTTGTCAAGTGGTGGCGGTCCATGCACCAGAGAGTATGCCAAGAAGAGAACAAATTCATGCGATAATCAGTTCATTAACGCAAGTTTCGGTAACTCACTCAGACAAAAATGGTGTTTTTACACTATTAGTGTCAAAAAATGTTTAACAGCGAATTAATCAAGGAATTTCCCCGTAAAACATGATTAACTAAGGAAAATGACTAACACTATTTTTTTCGTCAAAAGGGGATATTTTGAACGGAGAATTGTTGTGGGTGTTAACCCTCCTGTTGATCGCAATTGTACTGTTCACCACAAACAAAATTCGGATGGATGTGGTGGCATTACTCGTTATAGTGGCCTTTGTTCTAAGTGATACTTTAACTTTAGAGCAAGCGACCGCGGGTTTTGCGGACCCTAACGTATTATTGATAGCGGCTTTATTTGTTATTGGTGATGGCTTAGTACGAACCGGTATCGCCTATCAAATGGGGGATTGGCTAGTACGAGTGGCTGGTAGCAGCGAAAGCAAGATGTTAGTTTTTTTAATGATCACCGTTGCTGGGCTTGGTGCCTTTATGAGCTCTACTGGTGTTGTCGCTATCTTTATTCCTGTCGTGCTGAGTGTTGCAGCACGAATGAAAATTTCTCCAAGTCGATTAATGATGCCTTTAGGCTTTGCCGGCCTGATCAGCGGTATGATGACGTTGGTCGCAACACCACCGAATATGGTGGTTAACAGTGAGTTGGTCAGAGAAGGTATCAAAGGCTTTCAATTCTTTTCAATTACACCGATTGGTTTGGTGATTTTACTGGCCGGTATCGCGTATATGTGGGTTGCGCGCCGTTGGTTAGGTAGCAGTGAACCAGACAAACTTCCTGAGCGTTACCAACGTAGTTTCCGTGATTTGATTCGTGACTATAAATTAACGGGTAGGGCGCGTCGTCTGGCTATTCGTAAAGGTTCCCCCTTGATCGGACATTCTCTCGATGAACTACATTTGCGTTCTCGCTATGAAGCTAACGTCGTTGGGATTGAGCGTTGGCGTAAATTCCGCCGTGTTATGGTGAGTGCAACTGGTGGCACAGAACTTAGAGAGCAAGATGTATTGCTGGTGGACATTTCTGTGAGTGACGATGAACTACGTCAATTTTGTTTTGAGCAGAAATTAGAACCAATGATATTACGTGGTGATTACTTTTCAGATCAGTCCCGTGATGTTGGCATGGCTGAAGTTTCTATGAACCCTGACTCTGAATTATTGGGTAAAAGCTTACGCGATATTAAGTTTCGTACTCGCTATGGCCTCAATGTGGTGGGGATTCGTCGTGATGGTAAAGCGATGGATGGTAAGCTCGTTGATGAACCTTTACGCCTTGGTGATATCTTATTAGTCATTGGGGATTGGAAATTAATTCGTATTTTATCAACCAAACCTCGTAATTTTATTGTATTGAATCTGGCCGCAGAGGTTGAAGCCGTCGCTCCTGCTTCGTCACAAGCACCGCATGCTTTATTTTGTTTGGCCTTAATGGTTGCCATGATGGTCACTAATGAAATTCCCAACTTTATTGCTGCATTAATTGCTTGTTTATTGATGGGAAAATTTCGTTGTATCGATATGGAAAGTGCTTATAAATCGATTCACTGGCCAAGTATCATACTGATTGTCGGGATGATGCCATTTGCGCTAGCATTACAAAAAACTGGAGGGATCGCCTTAGCAGTAGATGCATTGATGGAAATAGCCGGTAATTTGGGACCACATGTGATGTTACTGTGTTTATTTATACTTTGTGCCTCTATAGGTTTGTTTATTTCAAATACCGCGACCGCTGTTTTAATGGCGCCTATCGCTATCGCGGCAGCTCGTCAAATGGAAGTCTCTCCTTTACCCTTTGCTATGATTGTCGGTATTGCGGCTTCTGCTGCATTTATGACGCCTGTTTCCTCACCAGTCAACACATTAGTACTTGGCCCAGGAGGTTATAAATTCGGCGATTTCGTTAAAATAGGTGTTCCTTTCACGATAGTGGTAATGATAATCAGTGTATTGATTGTGCCTATTCTTTTTCCTTTCTAATAATAATGAAGCCCTCTTAACGAGGGCTGCTAGTTTCTTATATTAATGAAAAAACTTAATGTTTAACACCTTAAAGATTTTCTCATCACCGGAGAAGGCGATATTCTCTATTGAAAATAAATAGCGATTCTACGGAGGGGAGAATGAGAAATAGCGCACATAGACGAAATACCTATTATGGGGAAGCGGATTTTGAAAATTTTTGGGGAGAGGAATTAAGTGAAGTAGTCATACGGCATCATGTAGAAAGCCATGCTATTTATAATAATAGCCGACTATTAACTGAGAAGGTTTATCATGATATACCCGATAAAACAATATTAAAGAATGTGTTTTATTTTTTATATGAAATAGGAATAGATAATTCTTATGATTATTGGTATGTCAAAATTAAGACTAAAAGTGGCAAAGTATATAAAACAAAAACTAATTTCTATTGTTCTATTAGAGAAAGTGACCATGGAAAAGTGATATTGGGCGTTAACGGTGAGTCGAGAAGACTGTATTTAGATTTTCCGAGTTCATCGAATTGTTCAACGGCCTTAAATGAAGCGGATTAAACAAACAAAACTGGAATGGTAAGACGCATTCCAGCTTAGAAAGTTAATGACTAATTTCATCCAGTGAAAGTTTGAATCCCGGAACAAAAATGTCGATGAAATAATCCATTTCAGGGCTTTTTCTTTGCGCAAGAATTTTTTCAAGACGCTTTTTGGCTAATTTAAATTCACTATTTCCAGCGGATAATTCTTCTAGACATTTCAAGTAAGCACAGAGTGAGTCTGCTTGTTTTACTATACTATGTTCTTCATTTGACTGTAATTCTTCGATAAGCAGCGGTTTAAAATCTTCCTGTAATTCTTCAGGTAACATATCTAATAGCTTTTGCTGAGCAAATTGCTCGATTTTTTTATATTCATGGGCAATTTGTGAATTGTGATACTTAATCGGCGTTGGGAGATCGCCCGTAATCACTTCACTTGCGTCATGATACATGGCTAACAAGGCGATGCGCTCAGCATTGACATGACCACCAAACTTACGGTTTTTGATGATGGCCAGTGCGTGAGCGACCATCGCTACCTGTAAACTGTGCTCTGAGACGTTTTCAGTGCGTACGTTACGCATGAGTGGCCAACGATGGATGAGTTTCATTCGTGCAAGGTGGGCAAAGAAGTAGCTCATATAACCTCATTAAACAGGTAAAAAGGGAATTATAATATAGTTTATTTAAAATAGATATTGGTTTATTAAAGCTTAATAAGATGAAAATCAAATCTAATTAATAATTAAAATGCTTTACGAATATCATCATTCATTTATTTTATTATTGTTTAAACGTGACACTGTTTAATCTCACGGAGTCAATTCATTGTTGTTAAATTAATGGAGGTAAATGATGGGGGTTGAATTAGGCTGGAATTTGGGGTTTATCACATTTGAAAATTTTTGGCATGAAAAATTAAAATATGTGAGATTATATCACACGACGGATAATGGTAAGCCAACAGATATGACACTGTATCATGTTGAACATGGTAGTATTATCAAAAAAGCAGGTTCATTTGAATATGATGGTCAACTAAATTATTGGCGATTAGAAATTATTACAGAGAGAGGAGAGAAGTTTATAACAAAAAATAACTTCTATTGTACGATAACAGAAGAAGATGATCCGGAAGTTATTATCGGTGTTAATGGTGATGCAAGAACAATGTATGTTGCATTTTCTCACTCTAGTGGATGTAAAACTAAATTATTAAAAGTTTAATGATGTTAATTTAAATTGTTATAAAAATAAATCAATGGTGTAATACCAATCTAAAAAAGATAGCGAATGTTGAGTTCATAACAAATTAAAAATATCATTTAAAGAGCCTCTATTATGGATGCTCTTTAATTGCTTGTATATTTGTTTTTAATTATTGTTTGATCTGCGGTGATAAAAATCTATAATCAGCATAAACATTCTTAATAAATAATAGTAGGGGACATCATGAAATACTTTCCAATTATATTATTGCTGTTTTTCTTAGCTGCTGTTTATTTTATTTCCATTATCTAACGATTAGTCATCAACAATCCATTTATGTGTATTGTCTTTTAAAGAATACCAATGAGAAAGATAGTACAATCATGATGAGATGATTTTAGATTGTTACTCAACATTATTTGATGAGACGGGGCTCTTATTTGCTTTGATAGTGAGTGAGAGCTTGTTATTTATTATCCACTATTGCATTTGCTTATCGTGCTATTTGCCATAAAAATGGCAACTCCCTCACAAGAGGAAGTTGCACAGTCACTGTCCATTACTGACGATAATTCTCGATAAAACGGCCAAATTTATTAATCGCCATTTCAAGATCATCTGCATAAGGTAAGGTGACGATCCTAAAGTGGTCTGGCTCAGGCCAATTAAATGCCGTTCCTTGTACCAAAAGCACTTTTTCTTGTAGTAACAGATCAAGGATCATTTTTTGGTCATCATGGATATTAAAGCGTTTAATATCAATTTTAGGGAACATATAAAGTGCCCCCTGTGGTTTGACACAAGAGACCCCAGGTATCTGATTAATTAGCTGCCATGCGCGCTCTCTTTGCTCATATAGACGACCACCAGGTTGAATAAATTCACTAATACTCTGATAGCCTCCCAAAGCGGTTTGAATAGCATGCTGCATTGGAACGTTAGCGCACAAACGCATAGATGCTAACATTTCAAGTCCTTCGATATAGCTTTTAGCTTGTTGTTTTGGTCCGTTTAAGACCATCCAGCCTTGTCGGAAACCGGCTACACGATAGGTTTTTGATAAACCGTTAAAAGTGACAGTAAGTAAATCTGGAGCTAATGCGGCAATAGAGTGATGAACGGCATTATCGTAAAGAATTTTGTCGTAAATTTCATCGGCGAAAATAATAAGGTTGTTCTGGCGAGCAATCTCAACAATTTCCAGTAGAAGCTCTTTGCTGTAGACCGCGCCTGTCGGGTTATTTGGGTTGATAATCACGATACCCCGAGTACGAGGGCTGATTTTTTTACGAATATCGTCAATATCAGGCATCCACCCTTGTTGCTCATCACACATGTAATGTACGGCATTACCGCCAGACAGGGAAACCGCAGCTGTCCAAAGAGGGTAATCAGGTGCTGGAACCAGCATTTCATCGCCATTATTGAGTAACGCTTGCATTGCTTGCACGATTAATTCAGAAACACCGTTACCGATATAGACATCTTCAACAGTCATTTCACGAATATCGCGTGCTTGATAATGCTGAACAATCGCTTTACGCGCAGAATATAATCCTTTTGAATCACAATAACCCTGTGAGCTAGGGAGATTACGTAGCACATCTACCAAAATTTCATCAGGGGCTTCAAAACCAAATGGTGCCGGATTACCAATATTAAGCTTGAGAACTTTATTACCTTCTTCTTCTAAACGTTTTGCTTCTTTTAATACAGGCCCGCGTATGTCGTAGCAGACATTATCAAGCTTATTGGATTTCTTTACATTATTCATTCTTTCTCTCATTACCCTATTTGGGAAGACATAAGTAGGGGGAACTCCGGCTTAGCATCTACTCTACTCCTACCTCGGAAGCTTTTGAAGATAGTAGATAATTTTTGGTGTAAAAGGTTGGTTTATGTTGTAATCCAATTGTTGATATCTAAAGATATAACTTAGTTTGGGTTTTGCATTCAATTGTATCGGTTAATTTGGAATTTAATATTAACAATTGGGGCTGTTTTGGAGGAAAAAATATAAATAATGTACAGATAAAGGCAAATCATAAAAACATTGTATCAAATTGTAAGATTGATGACGAAATTGGATGTATAGAAATAAAAATTCATAGATTTCCGCGGTTTTTTAACGAAAATAAGCTCTTTTTGTTAGCAATATTGATTATTCTAGTGAGAGAATAATGAATAAAAATGAAAGAATTTATCTTAATGCATTGAAATAAGGATATTTTTATCAAGTTGGGTGTATGTGTATAAAGGCGTTTACATTAAAATAATTGCAATTACATTAAATATGTTACTATTTAGAGGATGGCAAAAAAAGAAGGTTGTATTTGTGATTTCAATTAAATCGACTGTTTAAAAAGCTTTTTTTGTCATTTGGTGGTGCTTTCGTTTTTGGAGGTGCCTATTAAGATAAAGTGCAATAAATGCGAGTCTAAGGATTGATAAGCATTAAACAAGTTATTTAAGTTATTAAATAATCTGATCTCAGGGAGGAGAGCAGGAACACCAGGTATCATAAAATTATATAAGAGAATTCATGATGATAAATTCCAATCGTCCAATAATGAACCTTGATCTGGATTTACTGAGGACATTTGTCGCAGTTGCCGATCTGAATACATTCGCCGCGGCAGCCGCTGCGGTATGTCGAACTCAGTCTGCTGTTAGTCAGCAAATGCAACGTTTAGAACAATTAGTTGGCCGTGAATTATTTGCTCGTCACGGTAGGAATAAGTTATTAACGGCTCATGGTTTACAATTGCTAGGTTACGCAAGACAGATCTTACGAGCTAATGATGATGCAACAGCATCATTGACTTATAACGATGCAGAAGGTGAGCTGAGAATCGGTGCATCCGATGACACTGTTGATATCTTACTTCCATTCTTACTTAACCGTATCGCATCTATTTTCCCTCGCCTTGCGGTAGAAGTCCGAATCAAGCGTGCACACTTTATTGAGTCCATGCTAGATAGCCATGAAATCGATTTGGCGTTGACAACGGCACGTATTAGTCACCATCCGAAAACAGCGCTCAGAACAGTTCCTGTGTTATGGCACAGTGCACCTGATTTCCAATTAAGAACAAATGAACCTATTCCCCTGGTGGTGATGGATGAGACGAATCCATTCCGCAAATTGAGCACCGATGCTTTGGATGATGCGGGTCTTGCATGGCATGTCGCTTATGAAGCCGCATCGCTGCCAGCCGTGAGAGCAGCAGTCAATGCGGAAGTAGGGGTCACAGCACGTCCGATGGAAATGCAAAATGCGGATTTGCGTATTCTTGGTGAAGCTGACGGTTTACCTCGCTTACCCGACATTCAGTATTGGTTATACAAAAATGCGGATGAGCAAAAGGATTTTGTCCTCACGGTGTTTAGTGCAATTGAGAACAAGAAAATTCCTTATGCTGTTGCACCCATGAATGATGAAGCCGTTGTAAATGAAAATGAAGGGGCATTTTAAGCATTAATCATTATTGATGATTATTAAATGATTAATATGTACTCAAGAGAAAAGCCGCGAAAAATTCGCGGTTTTTTTTAGGCCCAAAAAGCCAAAAAAGAATAAAAAAAGAACGTATTAACCACTTAATAAGTATGGTTAAAAAGCATGTAACGTGAAATAATTGTGATGTAGATGGCAGAACATGAATTTCGTTTTTTAGTTACGAAATTGTTATGTTGTTAACAATCATATTTTGCTGAATTGATAAAATAGCGCTGCTGGGTCAGGCAGTTACTTGATTTAGTGAATAAAAAATCGTTAATATGACTTAGCCTAAATTTGAATATTCTGTAAACAGTATGCGCATATTTTCAATAAAAATGTGCGCTAGATCAAAAAAAAAGAGCAAGTTTTCATCTGGTAAGACAGGTTTTTCCTGAGATAATAGTGTAGTAAAAGCGAATAATCAGTTAGACTAGTCATTGTGTTTACTAGGTGTATTATCACACTGACACGTTTTAGCTGCTTTTGAGTACTTTTTGTTGCAATCTTGTTTTTTACTGGTTGGTGGATTGTAACAATTACGGGTTATTTTGCTTAATTTAAGCAAAGTAAATAGTCAGAGAGAGGACAAACCAAACGCAGTCTTCAGGCTGATTTTTATGTTTGGTGATGATTTTTGGTCTTTCTTCTCGGTTAACTGGGCAATTATGGTGCAATACTGCCGTGATGTTGATAAGAGCAGATTACGCACCATGTGTAATGAGTAAGCAACGAGTATGTCTGAATCTATCCTAGCGTTAGCCCACAACTGGGCCTTTGCGATATTCTTTGTCGGCGCCATCGCCCTTTGTTCGTTTATGTTGGTTGCTGGTCATTTTCTCGGCAGCCGTGCCAAAGCCAGAACAAAACATGTACCTTATGAATCAGGTATCGATTCAGTAGGTAGTGCCCGTCTTCGTATGTCAGCCAAATTCTATCTGGTTGCCATGTTCTTCGTTGTTTTCGATGTTGAAGCTATGTTCCTCTTTGCTTGGGCTGTCGCAGTCCGTGAAGTAGGTTGGTTGGGCTTTATCGAGGCAGCAATCTTCATTCTGGTATTGTTGGCGGGACTGTTTTACTTGATTCGCGTCGGTGCATTGGATTGGACTCCTGTCCGTTCACGTCGCGCAGTAAAAGGTCCTAGTGAAGTTATTAAAATCAGCAATCGTCATCCGCAGTAAAAAGCGAGGCATTATACAATGGATTATACGCTCACCCGCATAGATCCGAACGGTGAGAACGACCGTTACCCCCTGCAAACTCAAGAAATTGTAACAGATCCACTTGAGCAGCAAGTTAAAAACAGTGTTTACATGGGAAAACTTTCTCATGCGTTACATGATGTCGTTAACTGGGGACGTAAAAATTCTCTTTGGCCATATAACTTTGGTCTCTCATGTTGCTATGTTGAAATGGTAACGTCGTTCACAGCAGTTCATGACGTAGCCCGCTTTGGGGCAGAAGTACTCCGTGCTTCACCTCGTCAAGCCGACTTTATGGTCGTTGCAGGAACCTGCTTTACTAAAATGGCTCCGGTAATCCAGCGTCTTTATGATCAGATGTTGGAACCAAAATGGGTTATCTCCATGGGGGCATGCGCTAACTCTGGTGGTATGTATGACATTTATTCCGTTGTTCAGGGAGTAGATAAGTTTATCCCTGTGGATGTCTACATTCCAGGCTGCCCACCACGTCCCGAAGCTTATATGCAAGCATTACTTCTATTACAAGAATCTATCGGGAAAGAGCGTCGTCCGCTTTCGTGGGTTGTGGGTGACCAAGGGGTTTATCGTGCCAATATGCAATCAGAAAGAGAAAGAAAGCACGGTGAACGTATTGCAGTGACTAACCTGCGTACCCCAGACGAAATTTAAGGCTTAAAGCCATACAGCGTAACAGAGCAATGTGTTGCGAAATAATAAACCTGATCAAGCGTTATGGTGAAGAATGATGACAGATCAGATAGCGCAAGAAAGTACCCTGCCTGGATGGCAGACACAGGATCACTTAAATGATCCTGTACTTCTGGAACTGCGCAACCAATTTGGCCCGGATGCCTTTTCTGTTCAAGCGACCCGTACTGGCATGCCAGTTATCTGGGTGCGGCGCGAGCAGCTACTGGAAGTCGTAGACTTTTTGAAAAAACTACCAAAACCTTATGTGATGTTATTTGACTTACATGGGGTGGATGAACGTCAAAGAATGCATAGACAAGGTTTGCCAGAGGCAGACTTTAGTGTTTTCTATCACTTCATCTCTATCGATCGTAACCGTGATATTATGGTGAAAGTCGCATTAAGTGAAAAAGACTTAAATGTGCCTTCCATGGTGTCATTATTCCCAAATGCTAACTGGTATGAGCGTGAAGTTTGGGATATGTTTGGTATCACCTTCCAAGGTCATCCGAACTTACGTCGCCTGCTTATGTCACCGAGTTGGGAAGGCCACCCATTACGTAAAGACTATCCTGCCCGTGCAACAGAATTCGACCCATTTGAGTTGACCAAGCAAAAACAAGATCTGGAAATGGAAGCGTTGACTTTCAAACCAGAAGAGTGGGGCATGGCTCGTGGGAACGAAAATGAAGATTTCATGTTCCTGAACTTGGGACCGAACCACCCTTCATCGCATGGTGCTTTCCGTATTGTATTACAGCTTGATGGCGAAGAAATCGTAAACTGTGTACCTGACATTGGTTATCACCATCGTGGTGCAGAGAAAATGGGTGAACGTCAGTCTTGGCATAGCTACATTCCTTATACCGACCGTATCGAATACCTCGGTGGTTGCGTTAATGAAATGCCATACATATTGGCCGTTGAAAAGCTGGCCGGTATTGAAGTCCCTGATCGTGTTAAAACGATTCGTGTCATGCTATCTGAATTGTTCCGTATTAATAGCCATTTGCTATACATCAGTACTTATATTCAAGATACGGGAGCGATGACACCGGTATTCTTTGCGTTTACCGACCGCCAAAAAGTGTATAACGTCGTTGAGGCTATTACGGGTTTCCGTATGCACCCAGCTTGGTTCCGTATTGGTGGGGTTGCGCACGACCTACCGAGAGGTTGGGATAAATTATTACGTGAATTATTAGATTGGCTGCCAAAACGTCTTGATTCCTATGTGACAACAGCCCTGAAAAACTCCATTTTAAAAGGCCGTTCAATCGGTGTTGCTTCATACACTAAAGAAGAAGCTTTAGCTTGGGGAGTCACAGGGGCAGGCTTACGTGCTACCGGCATTGATTTTGACGTACGTAAATGGCGTCCATATTCAGGTTACGAAAACTTTGAGTTTGATATTCCAATCGCACATAACGGTGATTGCTATGACCGTGTGATGATTAAAGTGGAAGAGATGCGTCAAAGTATGCGTATTCTTGAGCAATGTCTGAAGAACATGCCTGAAGGGCCTTTCAAAGCCGATCACCCATTGACGACGCCGCCACCAAAAGAGCGGACGCTGCAACATATCGAAACCCTGATCAATCACTTCTTACAAGTGTCATGGGGTCCGGTTATGCCAGCCAATGAATCATTCCAGATGATTGAAGCAACCAAAGGAATTAACAGTTACTACTTAACGAGTGATGGCAGCACGATGAGCTACCGTACTCGTATCCGTACACCGAGCTATGCACACTTGCAGCAAATTCCAGCGGTGATTAGGGGTAGTCTGGTTTCCGACTTGATTGTCTATCTGGGTAGTATCGATTTTGTAATGTCGGATGTGGATCGCTAACCATGCATAATGAACATAATAAGCAGACCAGTCTTGATGGAGTCAATGTTTTTGAGCCTCAAGAAGCACAGCACGGCTTTGTGTTAACGGAAGCTGAACGTGCAGAAATTGAAGGTGAAAAGCACCATTATGAAGACCCGCGCGCTGCCTCCATTGAAGCACTGAAAATTGTGCAAAAAAACCGTGGCTGGGTTGAAGATGGTGCCATTCACGCTATCGCTGAAGTGCTGGGTATTCCCGCGAGTGATGTTGAAGGTGTGGCGACATTCTATAGCCAAATCTTCCGTCAGCCTGTAGGTCGTCACATTATTCGCTATTGCGATAGTGTGGTTTGTCATATTACAGGTTATCAAGGGTTAGAAGCTGAAATCATTAATCAGCTGAATATTCGCCCAGGCCAGACAACAAAAGATGGCCGCTTTACGCTGTTGCCAACCTGTTGTCTGGGGAACTGTGATAAAGGTCCTACCATGATGATTGATGAGGACACGCACAGTTACGTACAGCCTGAAGATATTAAAAAGTTACTGGAGCAGTATCCATGACAAACTCCTTTAAACAAGTGATCCGTACTGCGGAAACACATCCGTTGACATGGCGTTTGCGTGATGACAAACAGCCGGTTTGGCTGGATGAGTATCGCAGTAAAAATGGATATAAAGGTGTGGAACGTGCGCTTAAAGGCATGGCACCGGATGAAGTGGTGAATCTAGTTAAAGATGCTGGATTAAAAGGACGCGGTGGTGCAGGTTTCTCCACCGGGCTGAAATGGAGCCTGATGCCAAAAGACGAAAACATGAAACTGCGTTACTTCTTATGTAATGCGGATGAAATGGAGCCAGGCACCTATAAAGACCGTCTATTGATGGAGCAATTACCACATTTATTAGTTGAGGGTATGATCATCGGGGCTTATGCACTAAAAGCTTACCGTGGTTATATTTTCTTGCGTGGTGAATATGTCGAAGCGGCAAAGCATTTACGACACGCTATCGAAGAAGCGAAAGCCGCGGGCTTACTCGGTAAAAATATTTTAGGTTCAGGATTTGATTTTGAACTGTTTGTACATACTGGCGCTGGACGTTATATCTGTGGTGAAGAAACCGCCTTGATTAACTCCCTTGAAGGCCGCCGTGCGAACCCTCGTTCAAAGCCACCCTTCCCAGCAACATCTGGCGCATGGGGTAAGCCAACGTGCGTTAATAACGTGGAAACTATCTGTAACGTTCCTGCCATTTTAGAGCATGGAGAGCAGTGGTATATCAATCTCAGTGCAGGCAAAAGTAAAGATGCAGGTACTAAATTGATGGGCTTCTCTGGTCGCGTCAAAAATCCGGGATTATGGGAATTACCGTTTGGTACGACAGCGCGCGAAGTGCTGGAAGATTACGCGGGCGGTATGCGCGATGGCCTCACGCTTAAAGCATGGCAACCAGGTGGTGCAGGTACTGACTTTTTAACGGGAGATCACCTTGATTTACCTATGGATTTCGAATCTATCGGTAAAGCAGGAAGCCGTTTAGGTACTGCATTAGCAATGGCCGTTGATAACGAAATTAATATGGTGTCTCTGGTTCGTAACCTTGAAACCTTTTTCGCTCGTGAATCGTGTGGTTGGTGTACGCCTTGCCGTGATGGTTTGCCATGGAGCGTAAAAATTTTACAAGCGTTGGAAAACGGGGAAGGGCAACCGGGTGATATTGAAACGCTGGAACAGCTATGCCGTTTCTTAGGTCCGGGCAAAACTTTCTGTGCTCACGCACCGGGTGCGGTTGAGCCATTACAGAGCGCTATCAAATATTTCCGTGAAGAGTTTGAAGCGGGTATCTCGCAAAAAGATCTGCGCAATATAGCCCAGATAGCAGGTATTCAGCCCAACCTGTTAAAACAGCGTTGGTAATATTTTTTGTGAATGAGCAACCACAAAAAATCGATTTTTCACGAAGAACGTATTTTTGATTAACGCCTGCTGTGAAGCGGGCCTTTGGGAAGCATGCTGACTATGGCTACAATATATGTAGACGGCAAAGAATATGATGTAAACGGGTCTGAAAACCTGTTGCAAGCCTGCCTTTCTCTGGGGCTAGATATTCCTTATTTTTGCTGGCATCCAGCGCTGGGAAGCGTTGGCGCTTGCCGCCAGTGTGCGGTTAAGCAGTATCAAAACGCGGATGACACCCGTGGTCGCCTTGTTATGTCCTGTATGACACCGGCAACGGAAGGGACTTACATCTCTATTGATGATGAAGAAGCCAAACAATTCCGTGAAAGTGTTGTTGAATGGCTCATGACCAACCACCCTCATGACTGTCCAGTCTGTGAGGAAGGGGGCAACTGCCATTTGCAAGATATGACGGTGATGACCGGTCATAATATGCGTAAATATCGTTTTACTAAACGTACACACGTTAATCAGGACTTAGGGCCATTCATTAATCATGAAATGAACCGCTGTATCGCCTGTTATCGTTGCGTTCGTTATTATAAAGATTACGCAGATGGTACTGACTTGGGTGTCTATGGTGCACACAACTATGTCTACTTTGGTCGTACTGAAGATGGCACACTGGAAAGCGAATTTTCAGGTAACTTAGTTGAAGTGTGTCCAACAGGTGTGTTTACTGATAAGACGCATTCAGAGCGCTATAACCGTAAATGGGATATGCAATTTGCACCGGGTATCTGCCAGCAGTGCAGTCTCGGTTGTAATACCAGCCCAGGTGAACGCTATGGCGAGCTACGCCGTATTGAAAACCGTTATAATGGTTCGGTAAACCACTATTTCTTATGTGATCGCGGTCGTTTTGGTTATGGTTATGTGAATCGTAAAGATAGACCTCGTCAGCCATTACTGAATAAAGATGGCGTTAAGCAAGTTATTTCCGCTATCGAAGCAATGCAAAGTGGTGCACAGATTATCAATCAAGCGAAGAAGGTGATTGGTATCGGCTCTCCTCGTGCAAGCATTGAAAGTAATTATGCATTACGTGCCTTAGTGGGTGAAGAAAACTTCTACTCAGGTGTATCAGCGGATGAGCAACGCCGTCTTGAACTGATGCAAAATATCCTAGAAAACGGCGGTATTTATACACCAAGCCTACGTGAAGTAGAAGGTTATGATGCTGTTTTGGTTCTGGGGGAAGACCTCACTCAGACGGGCGCTCGTATGGCTCTGTCTGTTCGTCAAGCAGTGAAAGGTAAAGCTCGTGAAATGGCAGCAGCTCAAAAAGTGGCTGATTGGCAAATCGCGGCGATCATGAATATTGGTCAACATGCCAAGTATCCGCTGTTTATCACTAACGTAGATGATACACGTTTAGATGATATCGCGGCATTTAACTACCGTGCGCCTGTTGCTGATCAAGCTCGCTTTGGTTTTGCTATTGCGAATATGATTAATGGTGATTCGCCGGCAGTCGCGGATTTACCGAGTGAGTTAAAAGCAAAAGTACAAACCATCGCAGACGCGCTGGCGAGTGCCAAGAAACCATTGATTATCAGTGGTAGCCATTCGGCAAGTGATGCAATGATCCAAGCAGCCGCTAACGTTGCTTTTGCGCTGAAAGCGAAAGGGGCACAAGTTGGCTTATCTTATCTAGCTTCACACGCGAACAGCTTTGGTTTAGCGATGATGAAAGCGCCTTCACTCGATAGTGCTTTTGCGCGTATCAACGCAGATGAAGCGGATGTGGCTATCGTGATGGAAAATGACCTTTACCGTCACAGTAGTGTCAATAAGGTTGATAGCACACTGGCTAAGTTGAAGCATTTGATTGTGGTTGACCATCAACATACTGCCATCATGGATAAAGCAACCTTGATCCTGCCAGCAGCAAGCTTTGCTGAAGCAGATGGTACGCTGATTAACCAAGAAGGTCGTGCACAACGTTTCTTCCAAGTCTTTGACCCATCTTTCTACGATAAAGCTATCGTGATGAACGAAAGTTGGCGTTGGTTGCACTCACTACAAACCGAAGCACAAGAGCGCGATGCGGATTGGTCACAACTTGATCATGTCATTGCGGAATGCGTGAACGCTTTACCTCAGTTCGCCGGTATAGTCGATGCTGCACCAAAAGCGTCTTTCCGTATTCGTGGTCAGAAGTTAGCACGTGAACCGCACCGCTACAGCGGTCGTACCGCGATGCTAGCGAACCAATCTGTTCATGAGCAGCGTCAACCTCAGGATAAAGACACGGCATTTGCTTTCTCTATGGAAGGGAACAATAGTCCAACCGCACCGCGCCAGCAAATTCCATTTGCATGGGCTCCGGGTTGGAACTCACCACAAGCTTGGAACAAGTTCCAAAGCGAGGTAGGCGGGCACTTGCGTTTTGGTGACCCTGGTGTTCGTTTGTTCAATTCAACAGAAAGTAAAATAGGCTACTTCACTGACATTCCAACCGCGTATCAAGCGACTGAAGCGCAGTGGGTTGTTGCGCCTTATTATCACTTGTTCGGTAGTGATGAAATGTCACAACGTTCTGATGTGATCCAACAGCGTATGCCTGAACCTTACATTATGTTGAATGCACAAGATGCCGCAACGCTTGGGCTTGCGGCGGGGACTAAAGCTGAATTTAGTCACGAAGGGCAAACTTTCAACTTGACAGTTCGTGTTAGTCAAAACTTGTCTTGTGGCCAAATTGGTCTACCTCTAGGTATGCCGGGTATTGCACCAGCCATGGCGGGTGTGTCAGTCAATAATCTACGGAGGGGGGCATGATGGATTGGATATCCCCAGAAGTGATGGAAATCCTGATTTCTATCCTAAAGTCGATTGTCATCCTATTGGTTGTTGTGATCTGTGGGGCATACATGAGTTTGGGTGAACGCCGTATTCTCGGTTTATTCCAAAATCGTTATGGTCCTAACCGTGTTGGACCGTTTGGCATGGGGCAGTTAATGGCCGACATGTTCAAAATGCTGTTCAAAGAAGACTGGATCCCACAGTTTGCCGATAAAAAAATCTTTACGCTGGCACCCGTGATTGCGTTTTGTTCACTGTTCCTTGCGTTTGCTATCGTTCCTGTTAGCCCGACATGGCATGTTGCAGACCTAAACATTGGGATCCTATTTTTCCTAATGATGGCGGGTCTTGCTGTCTATGCGGTGCTCTTTGCCGGTTGGTCAAGTAACAACAAATACTCACTGCTGGGCGCAATGCGTGCATCGGCTCAAACAGTGAGCTACGAAGTGTTCTTGGGACTTTCATTGATGGGGGTTGTGGCTCAGGCTGGCTCCTTCAATTTGATTGATATCGTCAATTCTCAAGAAGGCATGTGGAACGTCATTCCTCAGTTCTTTGGTTTTGTGACGTTTGCGATTGCAGGTGTTGCGGTATGTCACCGTCACCCGTTTGACCAACCAGAAGCAGAACAAGAAATTGCGGATGGTTACCACGTTGAATATTCAGGTATGAAATTCGGCCTATTTTTCGTCGGTGAGTATATCGGTATTGTTACTGTCTCTGCATTGATTGTCACACTGTTCTTTGGTGGCTGGCATGGGCCGTTCTTGCCGTCATTCTTGTGGTTTGCCATTAAGACTGCCTTCTTCATGATGATGTTCATCTTGATCCGTGCATCTTTACCGCGTCCGCGTTATGACCAAGTGATGTCCTTTGGCTGGAAAGTCTGTTTGCCACTGACTTTGCTTAACCTGCTGGGTACCGCAGCAGTCATTTTATACAACGCTCAGTAAGGGGTGATTGAACCATGACATTGAAAGATTTATTGGTCGGTTTCGGCACTCAAGTACGCAGTATTTGGTTGGTCGGTTTGCATGCGTTCCAAAAACGTGAAACGCAAATGTATCCCGAAGAACCGGTTTACTTGCCGCCCCGTTACCGTGGTCGTATCGTATTAACCCGCGATCCTGACGGCGAAGAGCGTTGCGTTGCCTGTAATTTATGTGCAGTTGCTTGTCCTGTGGGTTGTATCTCACTGCAAAAGGCTGAACATGAAGATGGGCGTTGGTATCCTGAATTTTTCCGCATTAACTTCTCTCGCTGCATTTTCTGTGGGTTGTGTGAAGAGGCTTGCCCAACAACAGCCATTCAATTAACGCCTGACTTTGAAATGGGTGAATGGCGTCGTCAGGATCTTGTTTACGAGAAAGATGACTTATTAATTTCAGGTCCGGGTAAATATCCTGATTATAACTTTTACCGTAAATCGGGTATGGCGATTGCAGGTAAAGACAAAGGTGAAGCGGATAACGAAGCCAAACCAATTAACGTCAAAGACCTGTTGCCATAAGGAGCGATATTCATGGAATTTACATTTTATATCGCCGGTCTGGTTGCTGTTTTAGCAACTTTGAGGGTGATAACCAATACTAACCCGGTACATGCGTTGTTGTATCTGGTTGTTTCTCTACTGGCTCTGTCGATGGTGTTCTTCTCGCTTGGCGCTTATTTTGCGGGTGCGTTGGAGATCATCGTTTATGCAGGTGCCATTATGGTGCTATTCGTTTTCGTAGTGATGATGCTTAACCTCGGTCGCTCTGTACAAGAACAAGAGCGTGAGTGGCTAACGCCGAAGAACTGGATTGGTCCTGCTATTTTATCAGCAGTACTTCTTGCACTTCTGGTTTACGGCATCATGAGTCTGTCATACCAAGAGGGTATTGCTGGCACAATGATTAGTGCGAAAGAAGTGGCTATCAGCTTGTTTGGACCTTATGTCCTAGCCGTTGAATTAGCATCACTGTTGCTACTCGCTGGTCTTGTGGTGGCGTTCCACGTCGGTCGTGACCGTAATGAAAATGGTGCTGATATTGTGAGTAGCACCAAAGCGAATGCGGAGGAACAATAATGATACCTCTTCAACATGGTCTGATTTTAGCGGCGATCTTATTTGTAATGGGGCTAAGCTGTCTTGTTATTCGCCGTAACTTGCTTTTCATGCTGATCGGACTGGAAATCATGATTAACTCAACTGCTTTGGCATTTGTCGTTGCAGGGAGTTTCTGGGGGCAACCAGACGGTCAAATTATGTATATTTTGGCCATTGCACTGGCTGCAGCGGAGGCGAGTATTGGATTGGCGTTGTTACTGCAACTCCATCGTCATCGTCAGAACCTGAATATTGATAAAGTCAGTGAGATGCGCGGATGAACTTACTCTATTTAACAATTCTGTTTCCGCTACTGGGGTCTGTGTTATTAGCATTTTCCCGTGGTCGCTGGTCAGAAAATGTTTCAGCAATTGTTGGTATTAGTGCCGTCGGTTTGGCTGCTATTGTCGCCGCTTATGCAGGCATTGATTTCCTAGAACACAAGGCGTTGATGGCAAATGCCAATGATGCTTATGTTTATACACAACCGCTGTGGACTTGGATGTCAGTGGGTGATTTTACCATCCCATTCACACTGCACCTTGATGGTCTATCTCTCACTATGCTTGGCGTAGTGACGGGAGTGGGTTTCCTGATCCACGTTTATGCTTCTTGGTATATGCGTGGTGAAGAAGGCTATTCACGTTTCTTTACCTACACGAACCTGTTTATCGCGAGTATGGTGGTTTTAGTTCTCGCCGATAATATGATGCTGATGTATCTCGGTTGGGAAGGGGTAGGGCTGTGTAGTTATCTGTTGATTGGTTTTTATTACACCAATCCAGATAACGGCAAAGCGGCGATGAAAGCTTTCTTTGTCACCCGTGTTGGTGATGTGTTCTTAGCTATCGGTATGTTTATTCTGTGGAATGAACTGGGTACTCTGAACTTCAGTGAAATGGCGATTTTGGCACCTCAGAAAATGGCTGAAGGCGGCACGGCAATTACATGGGCAACCTTAATGATCTTAGGTGGTGCGGTAGGTAAATCTGCACAGCTTCCACTACAGACATGGCTGGCCGATGCGATGGCGGGTCCAACACCTGTTTCTGCACTGATCCACGCAGCAACCATGGTAACCGCGGGTGTTTATCTTGTTGCTCGTACTCATGCCTTGTTCCTGATGGCACCTGAAATTTTACATCTGGTAGGCATCGTTGGTGGTGTGACACTGCTGTTTGCAGGTTGTGCGGCATTGGTACAAACCGACATCAAACGGGTACTCGCTTACTCAACCATGAGCCAAATTGGTTATATGTTCTTGGCTCTTGGCGTACAGGCGTGGGATGCGGCAATTTTCCACCTGATGACACACGCATTCTTTAAAGCGTTGTTATTCTTATCCGCAGGTTCTGTGATTATTGCTTGCCACCATGAACAAAATATTTTCAAAATGGGTGGGTTACGTAAGCAAATCCCTTACGTCTACGCGGTGATGTTAATCGGTGGAAGCGCATTGGCTGCATTGCCTCTGTTTACCGCTGGTTTCTACAGTAAAGACGCAATTTTATGGGGAGCAGAAGTGGATGGGCAAACTGTACTGTTATGGGCAGGTCTCATCGGGGCACTACTGACTGCAATGTATACCTTCCGTATGATTTTCATCGCATTCCATGGCGAAGCGAAAATCCAAGCGCACAAGGTCAAAGGTTTTACTCACTCTGTACCTTTGGGCATTCTGGCCGTTTTAGCGACATTCGTTGGTGCACAGATTCACCAGCCGTTAGAGGGGGTATTCCCGGTTAATCCACTGGAACATGAAGCAGGTAAGTTACAGCTGGAAATTCTGTCGGGTAGCCTAGCCGTTATCGGTCTGTTGATTGTGACATTCATTTATCTGTTCAGACGTTCTATCGCTACAGCAATCGCGAAAAGTGCACCGGGTCGTTTCTTCTCTACGTGGTGGTACCATGCATGGGGCTTCGACTGGTTGTATGACGTGGTCTTTGTGAAACCTTTCAAAGGGGTTGCATGGCTACTGGAAAGCGATCCTATTAACTCACTGATGAACTTGCCAGCTTGCTTGTCTCGTTGGGCAAACAAAGGGTTAGCAGTGAGTGAGAACGGTCAAGTCCGTTGGTATGTTGCCTCATTGGGGCTGGGTGCAGTGCTGATTCTTGCTCTGCTGCTTTTGGTTTAATTAAGGGACACATTGCGCCATGCTATTACCTTGGCTAATACTCATTCCCTTCATCGGTGGCCTGCTAAGTTGGCAGGCTGACCGGTTCAGCCATCGCGCACCTCGTTGGGTTGCGCTGGCTTCAATGGGAATAACATTAATATTATCAATCCAGTTGTGGCTACAGGGAAATTACTCTCTGGCAAACCCACAAGGTATTCCACAATGGCAAGCTGTATTCTTTATGCCATGGATCCCATCGCTGGGTATTAATTTCCATCTTGCTATTGATGGGTTATCGCTACTGATGGTGGTATTGACCGCGATTATGGGCGCTTTCTCAGTTCTCAGTTCGTGGAGCGAAAACCAAGCTAACCAAGGTGCTTATCACTTTAACCTGTTGTGGATTATTGCAGGGGTGATGGGGATCTTTACGGCAGTTGACCTGTTTTTATTCTTCTTCTTCTGGGAAATGATGTTGATCCCAATGTACTTCCTGATTGCTAACTGGGGGCACAAAGGGGCAGAAAACAGACAACACATTAATGCAGCAACTAAGTTCTTTATCTACACGCAAGCCAGTGGCTTGATTATGTTAGTGTCGATTGTTGGATTAGCATTAGTCCACTTCAATGATACTCGCGTGTGGACATTTAACTACAATGAGTTGCTTGGTACTCAGATGTCTAGCACGGTTAGCTTTATGCTAATGTTAGGCTTCTTTATTGCCTTTGCAGTGAAAATGCCGTTAGTTCCATTCCATGGTTGGATGGCAGATACCCAAGAGCAATCGCCTACAGCGGGTTCTGTTGATATCTCAGGTATCATGTTGAAAACAGCAGCTTATGGTTTGCTGCGTTTTACCTTGCCTCTATTCCCTGAAGCGTCTATCCAGTTCACACCAATTGCCATGACACTTGGTGTAATTAGTATCTTCTACGGTGCATGGTTAGCCTTCAAACAGACTGACATCAAACGCTTAGCGGCATACAGTAGCTTGTCTCACATGGGGTTTGTAACCGTTGCTATCTATGCAAGTTCAGTGCTTGCGTACCAAGGGGCGGTGATCCAAATGATCACGAACGGTTTATCGGGTGCGGCATTGATTATTATCAGTGGTCAGCTGTATGAGCGTACGCAAACTCGTGATATGCGCATGATGGGAGGATTGTGGAAACGTATTAAGTGGTTACCGGGTCTGTCTTTGTTCTTTGCCGCTGCAACATTAGGTATGCCAGGAACCGGTAACTTTATTGGTGAATTCATGATCCTATTTGGAACATTCAGCCAATTCACTCTCGTGACTTGCATAATGGTCTTCGGTGTTGTGTTCGCATCGGTCTACTCACTGTGGATGATGCAGCAAACTTATTACGGAACACCGAAATCAGATAGCGAAATGAAAGGGTTAACAGCGCGCGAATTTGGTGTGCTGCTGGCTCTGGCTGTATTACTGGTTATTATCGGTTTCTATCCGCAGCCACTGCTGGATACTTCAGCGGGTGCGATGGAAACATTACATAACCTGTACACTGTTTCACTTACAACATTAAGGCCGTAATTCGCCATGACAATAACACCTCAACAATTGATCGCAATACTCCCGCTGTTGATCGTCGGATTGACCGCGGTGGTTGTGATGCTGTCCATTGCGTGGCGACGCGATCATCTAACAAGTGCCACTTTGACAGTATTCGGCTTCGCAGTTGCGTTACTCTCTCTGTTCTTTATTGCAGGGAGTTTACCAATGGAAGTCACTCCGCTTATTCGTGTTGATGGCTACGCCATGTTTTACACCGCGTTAGTCCTCATTGCGGGTATGGCGACCAGTATTTTTGCTTTTCATTGGTTGGAAGGCTTCAAGGATAATAAAGAAGAGTTTCACTTACTGCTGTCTATCGCTGTAGCAGGTGGTGTGCTACTTTCAATGGCAAACCACATGGCGTCAATGTTCATCGGTATTGAGCTAATCTCTCTGCCGTTGTTTGGCTTAGTGGCTTATACTTTTGAACGCAAACGCTCATTAGAAGCAGGCATTAAATATATGCTGCTATCTGCTGCCGCCTCTTCTTTCTTGTTGTTTGGTATTGCATTACTGTATGCGGAATCAGGTAGCCTGAGTTTTGCCGCGGTTGGTCAAAGCCTAACAGATAGCCAAATTCATGCTCCATTGATTTTGGTTGGTTTGGGGATGCTGATTGTTGGTTTTGGCTTTAAGCTATCACTGTTCCCATTCCAGTTATGGACTCCGGATGTGTATCAAGGTGCGCCAGCCCCTGTATCTGCATTCCTTGCGACAGGCAGTAAAATTGGTATCTTCGCGGTACTAATGCGTATCTTTATGGAAGCACCAGCGGCACAAAGTCATACATTGGCGATTGTTGTCAGTGTTATTGCGATTGCATCGATTCTGTTTGGTAACCTTCTGGCTATCACTCAGAAAAGTGCAAAGCGCCTGCTGGGTTACTCATCGATTTCACATATGGGCTACTTATTAGTTGCATTGGTAGCACTACGAGTCGACCCCATTGCATCACAAGTTACCGTAGCGATTTATTTAGCCGGTTACTTGTTTGCAAGCTTAGGTGCATTCGGCGCGATTAGTATTGTCTCTAGCCCATACCGTGGTGATGACCAAGACGACATGAGTGCTTTCCGTGGTCTGTTCTGGCATAAGCCAGTACTGGCAACGGTATTGACAGTGATGATGCTTTCATTGGCAGGTGTGCCAATCACATTAGGGTTTATTGGTAAATTCTATGTGATCATTTCTGCTGTGAATGCTGAATTGTGGTGGTTAACCGGAGCCGTGGTTGTGGGGAGTGCAATTGGCTTGTTCTATTATCTACGCTTTATGGCTAGCTTATATAGCCGTGATGCAGAGCACGCTGACCGCTATACAGGCCCAGAAAAGGCAACATTTGGTACCGTCGTGGCAGTGATCTGCGCCATCATCGTTATCTTAATGGGGGTATGGCCACAGCCGCTGATCAATATCGCTTCAAGCGCATTAGCAGTCATTAGTCTGTAATAACAACGTAGCACAGACATAGCATGTAAAAGAGCGGTAATCGAAAGGTTACCGCTCTTTATTTTTTAATCTGCTAACTGGCGTTGATATTGGTACTCAGTTTCCACAAGAAATTCCATTAATACTTCACAGGATTCTATTGCATTATAGACATTGAATGTTTCTTCATGTAAACAATCAGCCATATAATCGATCCATTGCTGAAAATAGCGTTGTAGCTGTTGAAAGTTAGCAGCAATCTCCTGTCGCTGATGATCGATTTGCGTGACTTCTTTACCTAATATAAGAAAATAGGTTAGTCGGTTATTTCTTTCTTCATACTGTTTTGATTTTTCATGTAAGATAGCCATTTGGTCGATTAAATATAAACGCACATCCACTAATTTCATAAACTCCAAACCATTATCAAGAATGACCAGTAAGCGTTTTGCACAATCAATAGCGATTTTTAATAAATCTTTTTTGGACGGCGGAATATTTAACGATTCAATAAACGCTATTTCTGGAAAAAACTTTTCAAACATATCGGATAACTTATAGTTTAAAATGATCTCTTCGGCGGCTACAATAGCATTAATTTCTTGATTAAGTTCTTGTATCTTTTTTTTATTCTTGGTCGCTAACCCGATAAGCTTGTTTTGATGAGCTAGATAATATTCACTTTTTAACTGGTTTTCCTCCTTAAGTTGTACCGCTGTTAGGTAATCGGTAATACTTCGCATTGATAATTTTAGTTTTTCTATTTCAGTCTTAACTTCAGAAAAATCATCGATAAATTCTGTAAGTATTAAATCATGATGTTTATTATGAAGTTCAAACGTTGTATTTATGGGAGATAATTCGTTAATTGTGCTATTGATTATATAACGTGTTTTTAACTTCATTATAGGTAATGAGTCTCTCACTAACTCATTAAGTATTTCTGCTTTATCAGAGATGTTTTTTATACGATTAAAAATAACAGGGTCATAATCTAGAATGTTTTGATTAAATGCACTGAGTTTATTAATACACATCCTCATCTGATAAAATTCAATAGAAGGTAAGGTTGGGGATTTGGCAGTGAGCTTCATAATGTGACCTTTAATATAGATGAGTGTTTTTTGTTAATTGAATGTCAAATAAATCAATGAGTTGTTCTGAATAAGTTTGCACAGAAGCCCAGGCGGTGATAATTTTCTTAAAACGAGTAATAAATTTTAAAAGATTAGCGGCATTATCAATGCGAGCGAAGGTCTCTATCGATTGCTTGATTTCAGTTAAAATCACTAGCCACATATAATCTAAGTGATCAATTGCTAAGCGAGCATCTTTAAAATGACTTTCAATTTTTTGTAGGTTAATTTGAATGTCAAAGATAGTTTTCTTTATAAAACGGTCCTGATTTATTTTGTCATTAATGTTACTTATCTCTTTTAATAATTCATTTTTTTGATGGCGGATTTTTTCTGCTTTGCTACCAAAAATTCCGCCAGTAATCACTAAACCAATGAGTCCACCCGCAAGCCCTGTAAAGCTCAATTTAACAAAATGGCTATATTCTTTTTCTAATTGAAAAATTTCTTTTTTGAGTAACGCTATTTTTTCAAGATGATAGGTTTCAGAGTCAGTTGCATCTGTGGAGTCTAGCTGCATATAAATAGATTTTACCTTAAAAAGGAGTGAGTCAACATGTTGTCGATTGGATAGATTTCCACCAATAATGTGAATGCGAAAATCTGAAATGCTATTTTTTATGCTCGCTGTTTTATTGGCTTGTATTTTAATATCATCGTGGATAAGACCGAGTATACTTAATAGCTCAGTAGCAATTTGCTGGTCGTCATTTTGATAAGTAATGCCATCAAGATCTTCATTAGAAAGGCCCTCAACACTATTCGCTATTTGTTGGATAATAGGCATGTCATTTATATAATGAATAATTTGATTTCCAGTCTGGACAATATTTCTGCTAATTAATGATAAATTAACAGATTGCTGTTTAACCTCTTGTTCAATACTGTCCCAATGACTTGCATGACGGTGAATCAATTGGATAGTTTCAGTCAGAACATTCGTTTCTATAGGTAAGTTTGTGGACTCACCAATTTTAAGCCAAGATAATATTTCTAGTGTAGAAGTGGGTAATGATAGCGCAAAGTGAATATATTTATGGATATTTGACAGGTCTTGGTGAGTAAAAATACCGGCTGACCTTGCAGAATAGGGATCTTGATTAGTTAATAATGCAAGAGTTGCTGTTCCAATATTCTCTTTTTCAATTATTTTATCATAAGCTATGTCACTCATAATGGTTAATTTCCAATTTAACATTAGGGGTTAAATAAAAGGTATACAACAGAAAATCACTAAATGGTTGCCACGTTGAGAAAGATAAAATAGAAATAATATAATCTCTAATCAAATGGTCCATTTAACAACATTAGATTTTCATTTACCCGCGTAAGAGTGAATAAGCTACTTGAAGCATGCGGTAAAAGTAGATACTAAAATATGAAAAAATATATTAGAAATTGATATGTTAATATAATTAATATGAAGTTTATTATCGATTTTAGCTTTAATATTAAACGATAAATAATTATTTTTGTTTTTAGTTATACAGTAAGACTCTATTTAAATTGATGCTAATTATTCACGGTTTAAGGTGATTAGCAGAATCAAAAAATCCTATTAAGAATAGAATTAAATTTAAGCGATTATTTTTAATCTTATTGCTATTTGAGTTAGCTTGTTCACCATAAAGGATGGTCATTATTCTTATCAAGCGCTATTTTTATTTTAATCAATTAACAAGAATCAATGGCATTTCACATAAAGTGCTGTCTTAAGCATATTGTAATATGACGAGGTTACTATGAGTGGCTTTATTATAGATAAACATGTTTAATAAATAATCAGCATACATAGGTTTGTTTATCTTTTAAGCTATTACAGCGCAAGCGTTTGATACCTACTAAAGGGGTATTTAAAGTTAAATTTATTATATTGTACAATAAGATAAGTATGTTTTTATTGCTGTGTTTATCATCAATAACGAAGACAAATTTGATTTTATTATGAGTTACATCTATTGTCAGAAATAATCAATGTATTAATAAATTATATTGCACTATATAATTATGAATAGTCTTTGTTGAGTGTGGCAGTAGGGATCGAAAGTGGTACATAAAAAAATAGATAATTTAATAACTGAAATTCTTCATCAACTGTCAACTTTGGCATTGGGCAACCAAGAATTCATTCGTTTACACTGGCAACTAGGTGAATCTGCTACATTTCCTGGGTTAGCTTGGCTATCTGAACAATCCTGCTACCCTCAATTTTATTGGTATCACCGTACAGGAAGTGATGAATGCAGCACGATAGGCAAGGTAAAAACCTTTCATTCCATTGTTGATGCTGAACAATTTTTATCTGAGCATACTGAATATCCCGACATGCGTTTATGGGGACTCAACGGCTGGAATGCCGTAGGTGAAGGTATTTCGCTTGAAGATAAGCAACATGCCACTTTTTATTTTTTACCTCGTTTAGAAATTTATCGTGTCCGTTCATCGGTATCTGTTTACCTAAATATCCAAGGGGAACAAGACCGTTTATCGGCTATTGAATTTTTACAGCAAATAAAACCCGCACCAACACAACCTCTTACATTACATACGGAAATCGTCGGTCATGAACATTTTCCTGAAAAAGAGCAGTGGTGCAGCTTATTGACCGAGGCCATTACACGAATGAAAGCGGGTCATATGGAAAAAGTGGTGATGGCCCGTGAAACAAAATTGAGCTTATCTCAACCAATCGCTGCGGCTGAATTTTTGTCTGCGAGTCAACAAGTCAATTTTCAGTGCTATCATTTTATGATGGCGTTTAGTCAAGAATCGGGTTTTATATCATCGACGCCTGAACGTTTGTACTTACGTCAAGGCACACAATTACACTCTGAAGCACTTGCTGGTACGGTGGCGAATCATCTTGATGATACGATTGCAGCAGAAAATGCAAAGTGGTTATTGGAAGATAGTAAAAATCAACATGAAAATTTAGTGGTGGTGGATGATATTTGCCAACAATTACAAGGCGTGGTGACGGGTATCGATGTCTCTGCGGCAAAAGTTATTCGTTTACGTAAAATTCAACATCTTTACCGGTCGATTGCTGCGACGCTGATTTCTCCATCCGACAGCGAATGCTTACAGCGTTTACAGCCAACAGCAGCAGTCTGTGGTTTACCGCGTACGGTGGCTCGGCAATTTTTAAGTGAACACGAGCCTTTCTCACGTCGTTGGTATGCAGGTACTGGTGGCTTTGTGAGTCTAAATAAAAGCGAGTTTGCGGTATCGCTACGTTGTGCGCAAATTGAAAATCAACAACTCTCGTTATTTTCAGGAGCTGGGATTGTCAGCGATTCAGATCCTGAGCAAGAGTGGATCGAGATTGAAAATAAAGCAGCTGGGTTGAAATCTCTGCTGGAGCGTAGCGAAAAACCTTAGTCATAACAGGGTTATTTTCTTTTGGTTTCAATTAGTTCATTAAAAATTGTTCTAAGATCAAGAAATTTATATTAAGCGCATTACACTAACTGATAATAAATAACTTATTGAGCTCATTATGTCGAATTCTGTTTTTAATCTGCGTTGGGCTGAGATTATTATCGAAGCGCTCACTCGTCATGGCATGAAACATATTTGTATTGCGCCTGGTTCGCGTTCCACACCTTTAACTCTTGCCGCGGCAAAGAATAATAAGTTGCATTGCCATACACATTTTGATGAAAGAGGTCTAGGACACTTAGCGTTAGGGTTAGCGAAGGCAAGTCTTGAACCTGTAGGCGTCATTGTGACATCGGGCACGGCGGTGGCAAATCTCTATCCATCATTAATTGAAGCAGGCTTGACGGGAGAGAAAGTCATTTTTTTGACGGCGGATAGGCCGCCTGAGTTAATCGATTGTGGTGCCAATCAAGCGATTCGCCAGACGCATATTTTTGCATCGCACCCAGCTCAAAGCTTGATGTTGCCACGACCAACCCGTGATATTTCACCCAAATGGCTGGTAAGCGCCATTGATAATGGTATGAATCAATTGCGCCATGGCGCTTTCCATATTAACTGTCCGTTTGCGGAGCCTTTATATGGCGAGACGGAAGGCGATTATGACTGGCAGCAGCAGCTCGGTAATTGGTGGAACTCTCAGTTACCTTGGTTAAGCGAACCCTTAACGAATACAGTAGCGCATATTGCGGATTGGTACTTTTGGCGACAAAAAAAAGGGGTTGTGATTGCGGGGCGAATGAACGCCCAAGAGGGTGAGCATGTCGCGAATTGGGCGAAAACATTAGGTTGGCCATTGATTAGTGATGTTTTATCACAAACAGGGCAAACTCATCCTTGTGCTGATTTATGGCTCGCCCATCCGCAAGCTAAAGCATGGCTCGATGAGGCTGAGTTAGTGATACAATTTGGTTCGAGTTTAACTGGCAAACGGTTATTACAGTGGCAAGCACAATGCCAACCACAAGAGTACTGGATTATTGATATGATCCCAGGACGCCTTGACCCAGCAAACCATTATGGACGCAAATTGACTTGTTCAATTAAAGGTTGGTTGGATGCTCATCCCGCCCAGCCTAGAAGCCCATGGTGTGAAAAGCTATGGGCTTTGACAAAACGCACTCAACAGCATGTCACCGCGAAGTTACACAACCAGTTTTCTGAGGCGGCGGTCGCTCATCAATTACCTCAACTGTTACCCCCTAAAGGACAATTATTTGTTGGTAATAGCCTGATCGTACGGTTGGTTGATGCTTTGGCACAGCTGCCTGAAGGTTACCCTGTGTATAGTAATCGTGGGGCAAGTGGTATTGATGGATTGATATCCACCATGGCTGGTGTGCAACGCGCCACAATAAAACCTACATTAGGGATTGTCGGTGATCTTTCCGCCCTCTATGACCTCAATAGTCTTGCCCTCTTACGTGCGCCTTCAGCACCGACTATTTTGATCGTGGTGAATAACAATGGCGGACAAATTTTTTCGATGTTACCTACACCAGAAGAGGCGAGGGAACCTTATTACTGCATGCCGCAGAATGTGAATTTTGAGCATGCGGCCTTGATGTTTGGGTTACAGTATGCGTCGCCTAAAGACTGGTTATCACTCAAAACCTTGGTTGAACAATTTTGGTTTAACCAACAAGGTTGTTTGTTAATCGAATTGATTGTTGATAGTGACGAGGGCGCTCGTACATTAAAACAATTACTCGATGAAGTCGGTAATCTTTGATGTTAGCGGTATATCGTTACAATGAGAACCAAACAGGGCCTTGGCTAGTGTGGTTACATGGATTACTGGGTTGCGCGGATGAGTGGCTACCGATTATTAAACTGTATCCACATTTGCCATCATTATGTATCGACTTACCTGGGCATGGGCGATCTCAGGAGATAACTTGCTCAAGTTTTGCTGATTTTGATGAATACCTCATCCAGCTCCTGCAATACCATGGTATCGAAAATTATTACCTCATTGGTTATTCTTTAGGGGCGCGGCTGGCTATGCACACGGCATGTTACCGTCAGCCTACAGGTTTATGTGGCTTAGTTGTTGAAGGGGGAAATGTTGGCCTGAAGACACAATCAGAACGTGATGCCCGTTACCTGAATGACCACTCTTGGGCGCAACGGTTTCGCCATGAGCCAATCGAAAGCGTATTGTACGATTGGTATCAACAACCTGTATTTGCTAGTTTAAGCGATAGCCAACGTCAGCAATTAATTTTATTACGACAAGCCAATGATCCCCGTCGTATTGCCGATATGCTAGAAGGCACTTCATTGTCTAAACAACCATTTTTAGCCGATAAACTGCAACAGTTAACACTTCCATTTCGCTATTTTTGTGGTGAACAAGACCAAAAATTTCGAGGCGTTTCGCAACAATATGCTTTGCCGATTACGCTAATTAAGAATGCAGGGCATAATGCGCATCGGGAAAACCCGAATGGCTATGCCACTGCACTTCAGTATTTTCTATCATCTGTGGTTAAAGGAACTTGATAATGATTTATCCTAACGAAGAAAAACTCTATGCCCCAATCGAATGGCAAGATTGCTCTGAAGGGTTTGATGATATTTTTTATCACAAGTCACCGGAAGGGATTGCAAAAATTACGATTAATCGTCCACAGGTGCGTAACGCGTTTCGTCCACAAACCGTTAAAGAAATGATCCAAGCCTTATCTGATGCGCGTTATGACGATAAAGTTGGTACCATTATTCTAACGGGTGAAGGGGAAAAAGCATTCTGTGCAGGCGGTGACCAAAAAATTCGCGGTGATTACGGTGGATATCGTGACGAGAGTGGCACTCATCACCTGAATGTTCTAGATTTCCAGCGCCAAATTCGTACATGTCCGAAACCCGTGGTTGCGATGGTAGCAGGCTTTGCTATTGGTGGCGGTCACGTCTTGCATATGATGTGTGACCTCACAATAGCAGCAGATAATGCGATCTTTGGTCAGACTGGGCCTAAAGTGGGGTCGTTCGATGGGGGTTGGGGTGCATCTTATATGGCGCGTATTGTTGGACAAAAGAAAGCACGTGAAATTTGGTTCCTGTGCCGTCAATACGATGCAAAAGAAGCCTTGGATATGGGGTTAGTGAATACCGTAGTGCCTTACGCTGATCTCGAAAAAGAAACAGTCCGTTGGTGCCGTGAAATGCTTGAAAATAGCCCAATGGCACTGCGTTGTTTGAAAGCGGCACTGAATGCAGACTGTGATGGTCAAGCAGGGCTACAAGAATTGGCCGGTAATGCAACAATGTTGTTCTATATGACAGAGGAAGGCCAAGAAGGGCGTAACGCATTTAATGAAAAACGTGCGCCAGACTTTTCTAAATATAAGCGTAATCCGTAATGCGTAAAGCAACACTTTATACATTTAGCCTGCCGATGGAGGCAGGCGTTATCCTGCGTTACCAACGTCTGAAAACTCGTGATGGATTGCTGGTTCGCTTACAAGATGGGGATAACGAAGGATGGGGAGAAATTTCTCCTCTCCCCGAATTTAGTCAAGAAACATTGCTAGAAGCGACTGAGGAAGCCAAGCAGAGACTGACTGAATGGGTCAGCGGTCAGCCATTGGCGGATAGTGCATTACCCTCAGTTGCTTTCGGTTGTAGCTGTGCATTGGCGGAATTATCAGGTGAATTGCCTGAACAAGCTGATTATCGAAAAGCACCATTATGTAGTGGCGATCCGGACGATTTAATCTTACGCCTTGATGCTATGGAAGGTGAAAAAATCGCCAAGGTTAAAGTTGGATTGTATGAAGCGGTACGTGATGGCATGGTCGCTAATTTGTTGCTGGAAGCTGTACCTGACTTAACGTTACGCCTTGATGCTAACCGTAGTTGGACGCGAGCGAAAGCCGATGGCTTTGCCAAATATGTGAACCCAGACTATCGTGATCGAATCGCTTTTCTCGAAGAACCGTGCAAAACCCGTGAGGAATCACTGCAATATGCCAAGGATACCGGTATTGCGATCGCATGGGATGAGAGCGTTCGCGAAGAAGGTTTTAAAGTCGAAGCGCAACCGGGCGTGGCAGCGATTGTGATCAAACCGACGTTAACGGGAAGCCTTGCCTATTGTCGGCAGCTGGTTCAAGAAGCTCATCACCATGGTTTGCAAGCGGTGATCAGTTCATCAATTGAGACCAGTTTTGGGTTAACCCAGTTGGCAAGAATTGCTCATCAACTAACACCGAATACGATACCTGGGCTCGATACGTTAGATCTTATCCAGTCTCAACTTATACGTACTTGGCCAAATAGCACGCTGCCTGTTATGCAACTAGATGAACTTATTATCGAATGGCAGAGTTAACACCGTTTAAAGACTGGCCTTGGCAACACTGGGCCAGCCATCAACCTGATGCAATTGCGTTGATAACCGATGTTGCTTCACTGACTTGGCAACAATTGAATTTAAACGTCATAAATCTTACTTATCATTTTGATAAACAAGGACTCAAAAAAGGCCAAACGGTCATTTTACGGGGCAAAAACAGTGTTGAATTGTTATTAAGTCAACTCGCTATTTTGCGCTGTGGGGCGAAAGTTTTGCCGCTCAATCCTCGCTTGCCCATCTTATTGCTTGAAGAATTGCTTCCGCATCTGAATATTGATTTTGTGATTGATTTTGCAGATGGCCTGCTAAATGCATTTCATTATTCGACTTTAACGCTGCCGCCTGATCTCACTGTTTCTCAAAAATTAACACACTATGATCTGCCATGCTTTTGTGAATTAACTCGGCAACCTGCAACCTTAATTCTGACATCCGGCTCTACGGGGTTACCGAAGGCCGCGGTTCATTCCATGTTTGCTCATCTTGATAGTGCTAATGGCGTATTACAGGCGATGGACTATCAACAGAGTGACTGCTGGTTACTTTCTTTACCGTTATTTCATGTTTCAGGGCAAGGAATATTGTGGCGATGGTTAGGAAGAGGGGCGAGATTAGCGATTAAATCTTCCCCATTAACACAAGCGTTGCAAGGTATTACCCATGCTTCATTGGTGCCAACACAACTGTGGCGACTTCTCAATCAGGAGGAAAATCCGCCATTAACGCTACGGCAAGTACTACTTGGCGGGGCGACAATACCCACCTCACTAACCAATTTGGCATCAAGCCAAGGTATTGAGTGCTGGAGTGGTTATGGCATGACCGAAATGGCTTCAACCGTTTGTGCAAAACGCGCTGATGGCAAAAAGGGCGTAGGATTGCCCCTGATAGGTAAACAGGTTCGCTTGATGGATAGTGAAATACAAATCCAATCACAGAGTCAAGCCATGGGGTATTGGTTTGATGGGGAAATCAAACCGTTAAAAACCCAAGATGGTTGGTTTAAAACTAATGATAAAGGTGCATATATCGATGGAGAATACCATGTGATTGGGCGCTTGGATAATTTGTTTATTAGTGGTGGTGAATGCGTACAACCTGAAGACATTGAAAGCATTATCAATAGCCACCCCGCAGTTAGCCAGAGTTTTATTATTCCTATTGATGATGCGGAGTTTGGTCAAAGGCCTGTTGCCGTCATTGAGTTAATCGACAAAAGCGTATTAGCGGGTATTGCTGATTGGTTAAAAGATAAACTGGCTCCATACCAATATCCTGTGCACTTTTATCCTTTAGACGCCGAATTAAAAAATACCGGTATTAAAGTCTCTCGTCAGCAGGTAAAAAGTTGGGTACACCAACAAATATTCTCCTCTTAATAACAACCGATTGTTATGGAGAGTCAATCAGCTTCATTGGCGTCTGTAATAAAAAAATCAGGCTCTAGAAATAAAGCCTGATTTTTCGATTAGATAACCAAATTATTTAAGGTTATTCAGTGCTTTTTCGACACCCGCGCCATACTCAGGATGTACCTGCTTAAAGAGGTCGATTTGACGTTTCTGGGTTTCTTCAGAGGCTTCAATCAATTCACCAGCAATACGTTGGAACATGCGTTGATGCTCTGCATCATCCAACAGCTCGTATAATGCACGGGGCTGGCTGAAATAATCCTCATCTTCACGATGGTTCCAATGATCAGCTGCACCCTCAAGGGTTAATGGAGGCTCACTGAAATTAGGTTGTTCTTGGAACATACCTGCACTGTTCGGCTCATAAGTTACGCCGTTACCGCTGTTACCGTCAACGCGCATTGCCCCATCACGATGGTAGTTATGGAATGGGCAACGCGGTGAGTTAACTGGGATTTGATAGTGGTTCACACCTAAGCGATAACGTTGAGTATCCCCATAAGAGAATAAGCGTCCTTGTAACATTTTATCAGGAGAAAATCCGATGCCAGGCACAATGTTGGCTGGGTTGAATGCGGCTTGTTCAACATCTGAAAAATAGTTAGCAGGGTTACGGTTTAGCTCAAAATAACCAACATCAATCAATGGGTAATCTTTATGTGGCCATACTTTAGTGAGGTCAAATGGGTTATAAGGCACTTTTGACGCTTCATTTTCAGGCATGACTTGGATCTGTAGCGCCCAACGCGGATAGTCACCTTTATTGATAGCATCAAATAGGTCACGCTGAGAGCTTTCACGATCTTTACCAATAATCGCTTCTGCTTCATTGTCCATCAAATTTTCAATGCCTTGCTGGCAACGGAAATGGAACTTAACCCAAAAGCGTTCATTTTTGTCATTGATAAAGCTATAGGTATGACTACCAAAACCGTGCATGTGACGATAGCTACGTGGAATGCCTCGGTCACTGACGTCAATGGTCAGTTGGTGGAGTGATTCAGGTAAGTGAGAGAAGAAATCCCATTTATAGGCCATTGAGCGCATATTGCTATAAGGGCAGCGTTTAACGACGTGGTTTAAGTCAGGGAATTTCAGTGGGTCACGAAGATAGAATACTGGGGTGTTGTTACCAACTAAATCCCAGTTTCCTTCTTCTGTATAGAATTTTAATGCAAAGCCACGGATATCACGTTCTGCATCTGCGGCACCACGCTCACCAGCTACCGTTGAGAAGCGAGCAAACATATCCGTTTTTTTGCCTACAGAAGAAAATATTTTTGCTCGGGTATAGCGAGTAATATCATGGGTAACCGTAAAAGTACCAAATGCACCTGAACCTTTAGCGTGCATACGGCGCTCAGGAATGACTTCACGGTCAAAGTGAGCGAGTTTTTCTAAAAACCACACATCTTGTAATAGCATTGGGCCACGTGGGCCAGCTGTCATTACGTTATTATTATCCACAACAGGGGCGCCAGATGCGGTAGTGAGACCTTTCTTTTTCATCACAATACTCCAGTAATTTACAGACAATAAAACTATAAAATGCATTTAATATGCATCAAAATAAACGGTAAATGCAGATAATTCCGTATTATCATTCGATTATAGTTGATTGGTTGGATAATAACTAATACATGGTACCGATTGCTGTGATAACTGATTAAAAATAAATAGAAACACTCGCCTATGTTGTAGAAAAGTCGCCTTGGTGGCATGAAAAGTAAAAAACAGTAATAACTACTGAGAATAGGATTTATATATTGTAATATTAACGCATAATTTCTATTTATTGGGGCAATAATATGCGTAAAGGATTGTTCTTTGTCGCCGCAGCGGCATCATCACTTATGTTTGTGGGCACTGCTCAAGCGATATCTGTCAATGCGAGTGCTGGTGAGCATTACACTGAATTAAGTGCTGGGATCGGAACTAAAGGTTCAGGGCTTGCATTTGATGGCTCATGGGCGCGTAGTGACCATGATGGCCAAATGGGGAGCTTAGGCGCAACCTTTGGTTTGCCTTTAGGGCCGTTTTCAGCCTATGTTGGTGGTAAAGCATTATATCTTTCACCTGAAGACAACAAAGATGGTATGGCTCTTGCCGCGGGTGCAGGGTTAGGTTGGCAAGTTATGCCGTCACTGAACATTTATGGTGAAGCTTACGGTGCGCCAGCGTCACTGACTTCAGGTAGTGATGCTTATACTGAAGCGAAAGTAGGGGCGACTTATACTGTGTTTAAACCATTATCAATTGATGCGGGCTATCGTATCATTGACATTAAAGGCAATCATAACAATCCAAGCAACAAAATTGCGGATGGTTGGTATGTTGGAGCAGGTTTAAGTTTCTAATGAGTTAGCACTTTATTGAGCTAAATAGAGAAAACCCGTACATGGTACGGGTTTTTTGTTGGCTAGTGCAGGCTCAAAATTACCCGACATTAGGTAAGAATCCTGCAACAATAGCGAATTGAATCGCAATAACAGCGACACCACAAAGTAGCACAATACCCAACACAACAGAGCCCCCTTTCACTTGGTAGTGGGCTTGATTAGCGGTAGGCTTTTCAATCGCTCTGACACGTAGAGTCAGTAAAGCAGGAATGATAAGCGCCAATACAGACAACGCCACTGCCGCATAGGTTAAGGCTTGCACAAAACTACTGAAAAACAAGGCAGAAAGTAGAGGTGGTAAAAAGGTTAATACGCCTGTCTGTAGACGCCCAAATAGACGATTACTGCGTTTAAAGAGATCCGCAAGGTAATCAAATAACCCAAGAGCCACCCCTAAAAATGAAGTCGCTAGCGCAAGATCCATAAATAAACTCACCGCAATATTAACCCGTGGAGTTGCGACAACATCACGAATAGCCGTCAGTAAGCCATTTAACCCAGCTTCTTGCGCTAAAATGCCTAAAAAGGTATTGGCTGGAATGGAACCTAACGTAGCGATTTGCCATAAGATATAAGCGACGAGAGGGATTGCACTACCTGTAATAAAAATAATACGCAGTTTACGGACATCACCATTCATATAGTTCACTAAGCTTGGAACGCTGCCATGGAAACCAAATGAGGTAAAGATAACCGGAACGGCCGCAAGCAGTAAGCCTTTCTCGACAGGCATATTGGTTAAATTGACGCTTTCGACATGGGGTAACATTACCGCCAACATAATCACTAAAAAGATAATTTTAGCTGTAAATAAGAGGCGATTAATAAAGTCGACGGAATGGGTACCGATACATACCACGGCGCCGCCGATGAGTGTAAATAAAATAATTGCGGATTTTGTTGAGAGATGTAATCCCCACCAAGACAGTAAGCTATCAGAGATCAGTACGCCAGCACCGCCAATATAGGCTGTGGTAAGAGCGTACATTAATAATAACATACTTAACCCAGTCACAATCTGCCCTACGGGACCGAGATACTTTTTAGCGACTGAACCTAAACCCATATCGGGTGGATTATATTGATAGACTTCCACGAGAAGTAATGAGGTATAACTCATTAACATCCAGAGACCAATAAGTAGGCATATGATACCTGTGAAACCGACACCTGCTGCGGCAAGTGGCATAGCCAGCATCCCTGCACCGATTGTTGTTCCTGCAACGATTAAAACGCTACCTAGCGTACGATTTTTCACAAATTCCTCTGATTAAAAGTCGTAGATTAATAAGTTGTGCAGGTTATGCGATCATGATTTATCTGTCAAATCTAAATTACAATGAGTGTAAATATAATTTTACAGTGATGGGTGTTTTTTATTATGACTGCTGAAAATAACAGCGAATAAATTTTGATTGTTAATTAATTTCAGTTATGAATATTAACTATCAAAAGTGAACTTATGTGGTTAACTATGTTAATGGTGTTAATTAATGAATTGATTTTAATGTGATTTTTAATTTAACGGGATAGTGTCTCAATAAATTAAAATTAATTTTGTGACAAGGCAGGAAAATAGTGTGGAAAAATAATATTAAATTTTTTCACTCATTAATATAAATCAAAAATCTGTCAATCTTTCATCCGGATAATGTAAGGATACATTAATGAAAAGGATGAACTTATGGACTTTTTGATACAACTCGCCATTATTCTCGTCTGCTTGTTTTATGGCGCGAGAAAAGGAGGAATGGCATTAGGGCTGTTAGGCGGTGTCGGTCTTGTGATACTGGTTTTCGGCTTTGGCTTACCTCCTGGAAAACCGCCTGTTGATGTCATGCTTGTCATCATCGCTGTTGTTGCAGCATCAGCGACGTTACAAGCATCAGGCGGTTTGGATGTCATGCTACAAATTGCAGAACGACTACTACGTAAAAACCCAAAATACATCTCTATTGTGGCACCTTTTGTTACCTGCATTTTAACCATTTTGTGTGGTACAGGGCATGTGGTGTATACCATCCTGCCAATTATCTATGATGCCGCGATTAAAAATAATATTCGTCCTGAAAGACCAATGGCAGCAAGTAGTATTGGTGCACAAATGGGGATCATTGCTAGCCCCGTTTCTGTTGCAGTGGTATCGCTCGTCGCAATGCTGAATGGCATCACCATTAATGGTCAATCTCTTGAGTTTTTAGACTTATTAGCCATCACTATCCCATCGACTCTGATTGGTATATTGGCAATCGGTATTTTTAGCTGGTTTAGAGGGAAGGATCTCGATAAGGACCCAGAGTTTCAAAAATTTATTTCAGTGCATGAAAACTATGAGTATGTATATGGCGATAGTGCCACACTGCTCGATAAAAAATTGCCAAAAATTAATTGGGTAGCAATGTGGATCTTCTTAGCATCCATAGCGGTGGTGGCTGTGTTGGGCGCATTCTCTGAGTTAAGACCTCTGGTGAATGGTAAGCCATTATCGATGGTGCTTGTGATCCAGATGTTTATGTTATTGGCGGGTGCTCTGATCATCATTATTTGTAAAACTAACCCAGGGCAAATTTCGAAAAATGAAGTCTTCCGTTCTGGGATGATTGCGATTGTGGCGGTCTATGGGATTGCTTGGATGGCTGAAACCATGTTTGGTGCCCACATGGATCAGATCAAAGGGACTTTAGGGGCATTGGTAAAAGATTACCCTTGGGCTTATGCGGTGATCCTATTATTGGTTTCTAAATTTGTGAATTCACAAGCGGCTGCATTGGCTGCTGTCGTTCCGATTGCGTTAGGCATTGGTGTCGACCCTGCGTATATTATTGCATCAGCGCCTGCTTGTTACGGCTACTACATACTGCCAACTTACCCCAGTGACTTAGCCGCTATCCAATTTGACCGTTCAGGTACAACACGAATAGGTAAATTTGTCATTAATCACAGCTTTATCTTGCCGGGTTTGATTGGGGTTGGTGTGTCCTGTGTATTCGGTTGGGTATTTGCTGGATTATATGGCTATTTATAACAACTGAGCAGGTTAAGTCATTAGCAGCGATGACATTGTGTTAGCGTTATCGCTGCTATTGTTAGCCGATTTCGATATCAGAAAGGGGGTGACAGCAACAAGGCAAAATTTCACCTTCTTGAACAAAGGCAAGTGGTTTTTGTTTATAACCGACTTTTCCTTTCAGCAGCATCACTCGGCACGAACCACAGTAACCTTCTCGACACTGATACTCCACAAGAATGCGGCTATCTTCAAGAGCATCAAGTAAGCTAGCATGGACTTCGGTGTGATAGGGGACTTGTACACCCTGCGATAAGCGCAGGGTGACTTTATGGCTTGCCATGATTAGAGTTCGAAATCACTCAAGTCATCAGTATTGACTTCAGAGTCAATCTGACCGACCAGATAGGAACTGACTTCAACTTCTTGTGGGGCGACTTGCACGTTATCAGAGACCAGCCATGCGTTGATCCAAGGTATTGGGTTTGAGCGAGTCTCGAATGGCAGTTTTAACCCAACAGCTTGCATACGAATATTAGTAATATACTCAACGTATTGACACAAAATATCTTTGTTCAAGCCAATCATTGAGCCTTCACTGAAGAGATATTCTGCCCACTCTTTCTCTTGCTCTGCCGCATCCACAAACAGTTTATAACACTCGTCTTCGCACTCTGCTGCAATTTCAGCCATTTCAGGGTCATCTTGACCTGAACGTAACAGATTCAGCATATGCTGAGTGCCTGTTAAATGTAGCGCTTCATCACGAGCGATCAGTTTAATGATTTTAGCATTGCCTTCCATTAGTTCGCGTTCTGCAAAAGCAAACGAGCATGCAAAGCTAACATAGAAACGGATAGCTTCTAACGCATTAACGCTCATCAGACACAAATACAGTTGTTTCTTTAGGGCACGCAGTGACACTGTGATTTGTTTGCCGTTACAGGTATGAGTCCCTTCACCGAACATATGATAATAGTTCGTCATCTCAATCAAGGTGTCATAATAAGCAGAGATATCACGCGCACGTTTGAGGATTTCCTCATTTTCAACGATATCATCAAAGATAATCGCTGGGTCATTGACGATATTACGAATAATATGCGTATAAGAACGTGAGTGAATTGTTTCTGAGAATGACCAAGTTTCAACCCAAGTTTCCAGCTCAGGGATTGAAATGAGTGGCAATAATGCCACGTTAGGGCTACGACCTTGAATAGAATCAAGTAGCGTTTGGTATTTCAGGTTACTGATAAAGATGTGCTTCTCATGGTCAGGCAATGCATTATAGTCAATGCGATCACGAGAAACGTCAACTTCTTCTGGACGCCAGAAAAATGACAATTGCTTTTCGATTAGCTTTTCGAAAATCGGGTATTTTTGTTGGTCATAACGAGCAACGTTAACCGGTTGGCCGAAAAACATCGGCTCCAACAGTTGGTCATTTCTCTTTTGTGAGAAGATGGTGTAAGTATGTGACATAACAATTCCTATTAAATTTTACACGCGCCGCCTTCACAATCTGAATCCGCTGACTCAACAACTTCTTCCAGATCACCTTGAACATCTTCCGCGCCATCGCGAGTGTTATGGTAGTAAAGTGTTTTCACACCAAACTTATAGGCGAGCAATAAATCTTTTAGCAATTGATTCATTGGTACTTTGCCAGTTGCAAAGCGTGTAGGGTCATAGTTGGTGTTTGCAGAGATCGATTGATCAATAAACTTCTGCATAATACCGACTAATTGTAGATAACCGCTGTTTGAAGGCATTTGCCATAACAGCTCATACGCGCCTTTTAGATTTTCATAATCAGGAACAACTTGACGTAAAATACCGTCTTTCGATGCTTTAATACTGATATAACCACGAGGTGGCTCAATACCATTAGTTGCGTTAGAAATCTGTGATGATGTTTCTGACGGCATCAAAGCAGACAAGGTTGAGTTACGCAAACCATATTGTTGAATATCTTTGCGTAGCGCTTCCCAATCATAATGCAGCGGCTCATTGGTTAACTTATCCAACTCTTTCTTATAGGTATCAATAGGTAGAATACCTTGCGAATAGGTTGTTTCATTGAACCAAGGACATGCGCCTTGTTCTTTTGCTAATTCGTTAGAGGCTTTCAATAGATAGTATTGGATCGCTTCAAACGTTTTATGGGTCAAATTATTGGCACTGCCATCAGAATAACGAACACCGTGTTTCGCCAAGTAGTAAGCATAGTTAATGACACCGATACCTAAAGTACGACGGCCCATGGCGCCTTTCTGAGCAGCAATGATGGGGTAATCTTGATAATCGAGCAGGGCATCTAGCGCACGTACAGCGAGCACCGCAAGTTCTTCCAACTCATCAAGACTTTCAATCGCACCTAAGTTAAAGGCAGATAGCGTACAGAGTGCAATTTCACCTTCTTCATCATTGATGTTATTCAATGGCTTCGTTGGTAGTGCAATCTCTAAACATAGGTTTGACTGACGCACTGGCGCAATCTGTGGGTCGAATGGGCTGTGAGTGTTACAGTGGTCAACGTTTTGAATATAGATACGGCCTGTTGAAGCACGTTCTTGCATCATTAACGAGAACAGATCAACCGCTTTAACACTAGACTTACGGATATTATCGTCTTGCTCATAAGTGGTATACAGGCGTTCAAACTCTTCTTGATCAGCAAAGAAGGCATCATATAAGCCTGGCACATCGGATGGGCTAAACAGGGTAATATCTTGGTTTTTGATTAAGCGCTCATACATTAGCTTATTGATTTGAACACCATAGTCCATATGACGAACACGGTTACCTTCAACACCACGGTTGTTTTTCAGCACTAATAAGCTTTCTACTTCTAAATGCCATAGTGGGTAGAAGAGTGTCGCTGCACCACCACGAACACCACCTTGCGAACAAGATTTTACCGCAGTTTGGAAGTGCTTATAAAACGGAATACAGCCTGTATGGAAGGCTTCGCCGCTACGAATTGGGCTGCCTAATGCACGAATGCGGCCTGCATTCACACCGATACCCGCACGTTGAGAAACATACTTAACAATTGCACTGGATGTCGCATTGATAGAATCTAAGCTATCGCCACATTCGATCAACACACAAGAGCTGAATTGACGGGTTGGTGTACGAACCCCCGCCATAATTGGCGTTGGTAGCGAAATTTTAAATGTCGATGCGGCATCATAAAAGCGACGGATATAGTCAAGACGCGTCTCTTTCGGATAATGAGAGAACAAGCAAGCAGCAACTAAAATATACAGGAACTGAGCACTTTCATAAATCTCACCCGTAACGCGGTTTTGCACTAAATACTTACCTTCAAGTTGCTTCACCGCAGCGTAGGAGAAATTCATATCACGCCAATGGTCAATGAAACTGTCCATTTGCTCGAACTCTTCTTGTGAGTAGTCTTCCAGCAAATGCTTATCATATTTACCCATTTCGACTAGGCGTTGGACGTGCTTATACAGCGCTGGTGGCTCAAATTGACCATACGCTTTTTTACGTAGGTGAAATATCGCAAGACGCGCTGCAAGATACTGATAGTCAGGGGTATCACCTGTAATCAGGTCAGCCGCTGCTTTGATCATGGTTTCGTGGATATCAGAGGTTCTGATCCCATCATAAAACTGAATCTGTGAACGTAACTCCACCTGAGAAACTGAGACATTATTTAGGCCTTCCGCAGCCCAAGTTATCACTTTGTGGATTTTATCGAGATCAATGCGTTCTTTATGTCCATCACGTTTTGTGACTAACAGACTCTGGTTCATGAGCAAGTACACCTTGGTTGACCTACAAAATAGCATATCGCTAACATAAAAAAGCTCATAGATTAACTCCATGAGACTTGTAGTGTTAGATTTAAATTACATACTATATGTAGTGGTTTGTTGATTTTACTATAACAAGATAATGTTAATGTGCAGCTTTAGCAAGTGCACAAATCTGAGTCTTCTGTGGATAACTTTAGGGATAAAAATGATCACCATGTCGGTAAGCTGCAATATAAAAGGAATTCTATTAATCGAAACTCGCCACATGGTGATAAAAATTAATTTTGTAAAATGAGATCGTTTGCTGCTTTCTTAAACGTAACGCTTGCTATTTATTCGCTTACAGTATGGAGCATATAATTGACGTCAACGTTAGGGCCTAAGTAAAATTTATCCTTCAAAGGATTATAATGTAACCCAATGATATGTTTGTCTTTTAATTGGGTTTCATCGACCCAGCCTATCAGCTCAGAAGGGCGAATGAATTTTTTCGCATCGTGAGTTCCTTTAGGTACCATTTTCATCACATATTCGGCCCCGATCACCGCCATCAACCATGCTTTTTTATTACGATTAATGGTCGAAAAAATAACATGTCCACCCGGTTTCACTAATTTAGCGCATGCACGCACTACGGATTGAGGATCAGGGACATGCTCTAACATCTCCATACAGGTCACCACGTCATAAGCGTGTGGATACTTGTCAGCATGCTGTTCAACGGTTTCTTGCACATATTCAACAGGGATACCTGATTCTAATGAGTGCAAGCGTGCGACCATCAAGGGTTCTGCTCCCATATCAAGGCCTGTCACTTCGGCTCCTTCTCGTGCCATACTTTCTGATAAGATCCCACCGCCACAACCAACATCCAAGACTTTTTTACCAAATAAACCATCGATGCGTTGCATGATATAGCCGAGGCGCAGAGGATTAATGCGGTGAAGTGGGGCAAATTCACCTTCTAGATCCCACCAGCGAGAGGCGATCGCTTCAAATTTCTCAATTTCCTGCTTATCGACATTTTGATACGCTGAAGTTGAAGTATCATTCATGAGTGGAGCTCCTGTTACGAAATAGGTGTCCGAGCCGTAATACGTGAATTTATGGTGACTATGAAACATTTTTGTTGCTCTTACGCAATAAACTCAAAGTATCCGGACACATAAAGACATTTTTCCGCTATTATACATAGCTTGAAAGACAAATACTCACTTCTCATTTTTTTTATTAAATTGGCGAATTGTGGTATAGTTCTAAACCTTTGAATCCGAAGTTATGAGGGACAGTGGTTCCATGAGCGACATTGCCAGAGAAATCACACCGGTCAATATCGAAGAAGAACTAAAAAGTTCGTATTTGGATTATGCGATGTCCGTTATTGTCGGCCGCGCACTTCCAGATGTTCGAGATGGACTGAAGCCAGTACACCGCAGAGTACTGTTTGCGATGAATGTATTGGGAAATGATTGGAATAAACCCTATAAAAAATCTGCCCGTATAGTCGGGGACGTTATCGGTAAATACCATCCACATGGTGATATCGCTGTTTATGAGACGATTGTTCGTCTTGCGCAGCCTTTCTCTATGCGTTATATGCTGGTAGATGGTCAGGGGAACTTTGGTTCAGTTGACGGAGACTCCGCAGCTGCAATGCGTTATACGGAAATCCGTATGGCGAAAATTGCCCATGAAATGTTAGCGGATCTTGAAAAAGAAACCGTTGATTTCGTCCCAAACTATGATGGTACAGAGCAAATCCCAGAAGTAATGCCGACAAAAATACCTAACCTATTGGTTAATGGCTCGTCGGGTATTGCTGTAGGGATGGCAACCAATATTCCTCCACACAACTTAGGGGAAGTCATTAGTGGTTGTCTTGCTTATATAGATGATGAAGATATCAGCATTGAAGGCTTAATGGAGCATATTCCTGGGCCTGATTTCCCGACCGCTGCCATCATTAATGGCCGTCGTGGAATTATTGATGCTTACCGCACTGGCCGCGGCAAAGTCTATATCCGTGCCCGTGCAGAAGTTGAAGTCGATGAGAAAAATGGTCGTGAAACCATTATTGTTAGCGAAATTCCTTATCAGGTAAATAAAGCACGTCTTATCGAGAAAATTGCTGAGCTCGTTAAAGAAAAACGCGTCGAAGGGATCAGTGCATTACGTGATGAGTCGGATAAAGACGGCATGCGTATTGTGATTGAAGTTAAACGTGATGCGGTTGGTGAGGTTGTGCTTAATAATCTCTATTCACTCACACAACTTCAAGTCTCTTTTGGGATCAACATGGTTGCTTTGCATCAAGGCCAACCGAAGATCCTTAACTTAAAAGATATTATTGCCGCGTTTGTTCGCCATCGTCGTGAAGTGGTGACACGCCGTACTATCTTTGAATTACGCAAAGCACGTGAACGCGCTCATATCCTTGAAGCATTAGCCGTAGCATTAGCGAATATTGACCCTATTATCGAACTCATTCGTCAGGCACCAACGCCTGCTGAAGCGAAAGCAGGCTTAGTTGCACGCCCTTGGGATCTGGGTAATGTTGCTGCCATGTTAGAACGCGCTGGCGACGACGCTGCACGTCCTGAATGGTTAGAAGAGCAATTTGGTGTTCATGATGGTAAATACTACCTGACAGAACAACAAGCTCAGGCTATCTTGGATTTGCGTCTGCAAAAACTGACTGGCCTTGAGCATGAAAAACTGCTGGAAGAGTATCGTGATCTTCTGAAACAAATTGAAGCATTACTGTATATTCTACGTAGTCCTGAGCGTTTAATGGAGGTCATTCGCGAAGAATTAGAAGCTATTCGCGAAATCTATAACGATGCTCGTCGAACAGAAATCACTGAAAACTCTGCTGATATCAATATTGAAGATTTAATCAGTGAAGAAGATGTGGTCGTTACCTTATCTCACCAAGGCTATGTTAAGTATCAGCCATTGTCTGATTACGAAGCACAACGTCGTGGTGGTAAAGGTAAATCTGCGGCACGTATTAAAGAAGAAGACTTTATTGAACGTCTGCTGGTGGCTAACACCCATGATACGATTTTGTGTTTCTCCAGCCGTGGTCGCCTATATTGGATGAAGGTTTATCAATTACCTGAAGCAAGTCGTGGGGCTCGTGGTCGTCCAATCGTTAATCTGCTGCCACTCGAGCAGGATGAGCGTATTACAGCGATCTTGCCAGTTCGCGAATACGAAGAAGGGTATTATGTCTTCATGGCAACCGCTAGCGGTACGGTGAAGAAAACCCCTCTGCAAGACTTCAGCCGCCCAAGAAGTGCCGGTATTATTGCGGTTAACCTCAATGACGGTGATGAGCTGATTGGTGTTGATTTAACCAATGGTTCAAATGAAGTGATGCTGTTCTCGGCGCAAGGTAAAGTCGTTCGTTTCGCTGAAGATGCTGTTCGTCCAATGGGGCGTACCGCAACAGGTGTTCGTGGTATCCGTTTAGTGGATGAAGATAAAGTGGTTTCATTGATTATTCCACGCGGTGAAGGTCATATTTTAACGGTGACTGAAAATGGCTATGGTAAACGTACGGCTGAGCAAGAATACCCAACGAAATCTCGTGCCACTCAAGGTGTTATCTCCATTAAAGTGAGTGAACGTAACGGTAATGTGATCGGGGCTATCCAAGTGGATGAAACCGACCAAATTATGATGATTACCGATGCCGGAACTTTAGTGCGTACACGCGTCTCAGAAGTGAGTGTTGTAGGCCGTAATACTCAGGGTGTCACTCTGATTAGAACAGCTGAAGATGAAAAAGTTGTTGGTTTACAACGTGTCGCTGAAACGGAAGAGGATGAAACCTCTGATGAAGATAGTATAGAGAATAGTGCGGATGCTGATACAGATTCAGCCGAATAAATGTGAAGCTGAATAATTTAACGGGCGGTTTACCGCCCGTTTTGCTATCTATAACTAGCAGGTCTGACATTTATCGCTTTTTATCAGTTGTATCGAGTATACTTAATCGTCGTTACATAGCTGGTGTAGGATAAAACTTGAGATACTTACCATCATTTAGAACATCATTACGTTTATCACGTGATTTATTTCGTATCCTTGGTTTAATGCTATGGGGAATGGGGGTATTTATTACTCTGTTCTTTCTCTACACTCAATTCAACGAAAGTAAATCCGATATACGCCAGCAATTCTATTCAAGTTTTGAGAATATGCAGGCATTTATCTTACAGACAGGAACAACTTTACGTTCTATTCAGTTTATGACGGAACAGCATGAGGAGAAACTGGTTAATCAACCTAATTATCCGACACTGCCTGTGACCGGCTCTTATACCTTATATCCCTTATCCCCTGAAGCCGATTGTGTATATTTCGAAAATAGCACAACGAATTATCTTACTGCATTCGAGCAATTAATTTATTTTTGGAAAGACAGTATTGCTGCGCCTCAAGGGTTAAATCACGTGTTTGTGATTGGTTCTAAGAGCTACTGTATGATGGATTTTTCGATCCGAACGACAGTATCAGATATCGAAATGCTTAAGAAAATTGGCTATGAGAATATCAGGTCATACCAAAGCCTTAGATTACAAGGGCAAGAACGCAATTTATATACGGTGGTTCATGGCGCACAAACGGATTCAGGACAACTTTATTTAATCCAACCTATCTATGTTGACGGCCGTTTGTATGGATTTATCGGTTTAGAGAGAACGATTAGCTTAAACCAATTTAATCAGCGTTCTAATAAGTCAATTGAATCGGTTGTCGTTAACGCCTATAACCAACCCGTTTTATACAGCACTGCGGACTCTAACCCAAAAAATTCCAGTCTATTATCTATTTCTGAGCCAAGCTTTTTTGGTTTTAATTCCGATTATTCAAAGCTAATTTTTAAAAAGCGCTTAACGCCTTCCTTAATGACGGTTATTTATGCAGTACCAACCAGTGAGATATTAGCAGAGCACAAGGTAGCCATCTTTTATAGTGTGATTATTAACATTATTACAGGAGGGATGATCTTTTTCTTAATTTTGCTGTTAGAACGAAAAATGCTAATACCCGCGGCGAATACGGCTATTCGCCTCGAAGAACACGAACAATTCAATCATAAAATCGTAGCTTCAGCACCTGTCGGTATTATTATTCTAAGGCTCAGTGATGGTGGTAATATCTTGAGTAATGAACTGGCTCATGACTATTTCCGTTTATTAAGTGAAGATGATAAGCAGCGTATACTGACGATTATTCGACAAAAATCGAGTAATTATATTGATGTGGTGACAACGAGTAGTACACATCTACAAATTAGCTTTGTGAATTCACGTTATCAAAACGAAGATGTGGCGATTTGCGTGCTTATCGATATTAGCATTCGTGTGCAAATGGAAAAATCGTTGCAAGATGTCGCGGATGCCGCAGAGCAAGCGAACCATGCCAAATCAATGTTTTTAGCGACGGTAAGCCATGAATTACGAACACCGTTGTATGGAATTATTGGTAATATTGAATTATTACAGCGAGCTGAATTATCAGATAAAGCTAGTCGGTTGGTTACAACGATGGATAATTCATCATCACTGTTATTACAGATTATCAGCGATATTTTGGATTTTTCTAAAATAGAATCCAAACAGTTAAAAATTGAAAATAAACTATTTAATTGTCGTGACGTTTTTGCTTTTGTTTTAGCCAATTATTTGCCTTTAATTGCCAAAAAACAGATTGCAATCTATTCCTTTATTGAACCCAATGTGCCGGATTTATTGCTGAATGACTCTGTTAGGCTACAACAAGTCATCTCTAATATTGTTAATAACAGCATTAAATTTACAGACTCAGGTTTTGTGATTTTTTATGTTTGGCGTGATGAAAACTATTTAAAGATTGAAATTAAAGATTCTGGAATAGGGATGTCTCAGGCGGTTGTTTTGCAACTATTCGACCCTTTCTTTCAAGTTTATGATCAGAATAACGTGGGTCATAAAGGGACTGGTCTAGGCTTAGCCATTTGTGAAAAATTGATTAGCTTGATGGATGGTGATATCGAAGTTAATTCACAAACGGGGCTAGGTAGTTCATTTATTATTCGAATACCTCTTTATGGGCAAAAATATATTGAACAAAAAACACCGGAGTATCGTTTTAGTTATCGGATAGCAATTAATTGCCAAAATCAATTTTTAGCTGACTTTTTAGCCAAATTACTCAGATACCATCATTTTGTGGTATTTTCCGGTGATGAAATAGAAAAAACAGAAAGTTATGATTTGCTTATTACTGATAGTGAAGAGCCACATAAGTGTAATGTGAAAAAGGAAATCCAACTCAGTGGTTTTTATGTGGGTGACTTACGTGAAATAGCGCCTAATAAATGGCTATATAACACTTATCAAAATGAAAAATTACCCTTTATTATTGATAAAGTGATTTCAAAAACAGTTGAGGGGCAAGTCGCAAAAGCAGAGTCAATCAAAGCGAATTCACTTGAAATTGATGGCTCACTATCTGCTTATCAAGTATTAATTGTTGATGATCATCCAATTAATAGGGTGTTATTGAGCGACCAGATTGCCAATATTGGCTTTTGCACATCGACTGCGGTTGACGGCCTAGATGCGCTAAAATACGTAGAGAATCATACGGTTGATATTGTCTTGACGGATGTCAATATGCCTAATATGGATGGCTATGAGCTTGCTAAAGAACTCAGAAAACGGGGTTCAGCGGTCCCGATTATTGCATTAACGGCGAATGCAATGGCAGATGAAAAGCAGCGTTGTATAGATTCGGGAATGAATGATTGTTTATCAAAACCGACAAAAATCACAATACTGAAAGAAACATTATTAAAATATGTGATTGCCCAATAGGTATAGAATGAAGCGAGTGGTATCGAGAGGGAAGAGAAAAACCCATTTTATAGGGTTTTTCATCAATAATATAAAGATAATTCAATAGGTTAATCGCTAGGTGAATTATCAATACTGACAGAAGATAGGTAGTTAAGCAATGCGATATCATTATCAACACCAAGCTTCAACATCGCTGATTTCTTTTGGCTACTGATTGTTTTAATACTACGATTCAGCTTCTTAGCAATTTCTGTCACCAAAAAGCCTTCTGCAAATAGGCGTAAAACTTCACTTTCTTTTGGTGATAAGCGTTTGTCGCCGTAGCCACTTGCATTGACCTTCTCAAGCAGTTTACTCACACTTTCAGGGGTAAATTTTTTACCTTTTTGTAATGCGGCTAATGCTTTAGGTAAGTCAGCGGGAGCACCTTGCTTCAGAACAATCCCTTCAATATCCAATTCAAGGATAGCACTTAAGATAGCAGGGTTATTGTTCATTGTCAGAACGATAACCGAAAGGTCCGGATAGTGGCGTTTAATGTATTTAATTAATGTAATACCATCACCGTATTTATCACCTGGCATCGATAAATCAGTGACTAAAACATCAGCATTTAAACGTGCTAAATTATTAATTAAAGATGTTGAGTCTTCAAATTCACCAACGATATTGACCCATTCTATCTGTTCGAGTGACTTTCTGATACCGAAAAGAACAATAGGATGATCATCGGCAACAATGACATTTAGGTTATTCATATTATTGGTTACCTTCTAGCATTAGTTTTTTCACTGAAATATCCAGTTCTCTAATGCAATTACTTATTTTTAAGCTATTTTCTTCTGCTATGTAAAGTTCCAAATCTTCACAAAGCTTGTGAAGGAACCTAAAATCTAGCATAGCAAAAACTCCTTTTAAACGATGTGCTGTGTTTTTCAATTCGGTCAAATCCTCAACACTTTCGCTATTATACAGTTTATTAATATCTATCGGTACTGTTGTTATGAACAATTCCTTATAATCGCTTTTTGATAAAATATGTTGATAAGTGTGAAGTATACTTTCCATTGATTCATCATTGGTTTGAGCAAGCTCTTGGCTAGCAAATGGAATATGACCAATGGACTCTAAATTATTATCATCAGATGCTGCGTGTTCGATAAGCAAAGATATAGCATCAATCAGCTCATCTGCAAAGTTATAGTTAACTTCTAAATGCTGTGATGTGATTGAGTTGACACCTAGCACCGTTCCAGAAACTTTTATGATGTTTTTAAACTGGTTTTCATCATTATCAGTGATCAATAAATCCCAATCCGAGTGTGGCGAACTTTCATGTAAGTCTAAAAAGTCAGCGCCGTAATGTGTTAGTGTGTTTCTGATTATTCTTGAAGCATCAGCATTATGAATAGCTAAACGAATATGTATATCTTCAAGTAAAGTCGGATAGCTATCGGCCATTGTTGCTGATTTAACAGGCAAAATAAGTTGGTAATGAGAGCCAATAGCAGGGCTACTATTAATTGTAAAAGTCCCATTCATCTTTTTACTGATTGCTTTACATAAATAGAAGGTAATGCCGGAACGGCTAAATCGTGATGAGGTAAGTACTTGCCCCGAAAATGGATGCTGAAGATTACTCAGTTCGTGTTTGGTGAGCCCCATACCACTATCTCTGATATCAATGATAATATGATTTTTATCTTCTTGATAATTAAGGGTAATAGACACTTTTCCAAAAGAGGTGGTATCGATGGAGTACTCAAAAATGAGTTGTAAAAGATGTCTTAGATAGGTTGGATCTAATGAAAACATAGATTCAGGATTAATGTTATTATAAAAATAAAGCGTTAATCCTTTACTTCTAAGACGAAAAAGATTTTGTTTTAAAAATTGAGTGAGTAGTGAACTAACGGAAATTTTCTCAGCAGATGATTTACTGGCAGATGACTCAAGTGAATTTAATAAATTAATATTATTAAACCAGCGGCTAATATGAGTTGTTTGCAGGACGATGGTATCAATGAAATCTTGCTTATTTGCTGTCGGAGATTCAATAAGTCCTTCAACGGCGTTATTTAACAGCGTTAAGGAAGGTTGAATTTCCTTCTGCATATTCTCAAAGACAACCTTTCTTAACTGAATATTTTTCTTATACTCACGGTTAGCGAGTTCTTGTCGCCGTTGTGTCAATGCTTCTTTATCTTTATCAATAATAATGAAAAGATAAGTATCTTCTAGCATATTAATTTTAACGAGAATGACTTCATAAACGTTGTTCTCAATCGAGATTTGGATCATGTCATGGTTATTTGTAGCCAATTCCTTGATATGGTTAAGATCCATAGACGGTAATAAGGAGTTGGCCGCATTATTACTGAGCAATTTTTTATTGGTTGTAAAGTCATACACCAAAATACCGTAACTAATGTTGTTAATGATGTCGTGATTAAGCGTATCTTTCAGCTTCAACTCATGTTGCATAATCGAGTTAGGTGAAATAATCCGTTTACGAATAAAGATACTGGTAAAGAAAGCCAGTAATGTCACAATAATGATGCAAGTCAACAGCCAAAGGTTATAACCAATGATACCAACAACCAGATCTTTTAAGGGAACACGATAATAAACCTGATAATTGCTACCTTCTATCTGTTGTGCAAAAACGATACTAGTGCCTCGAAGTTCAACATTAGAAAGCTTATTTGTGTCACTGTTGCGTAGTGATAAGGAAATATTATCGCCTTTAAGGTTGGTTGGCAGTATAGAGTTGATTGATATATCAAAAGAAATAACACTGGTTAACTGCCCAGGCGAGTTAAACATCAAACGGTAGGTATAGTAATAGATATGCTCAGGTGTCAGTTTTTGTAGATTAGAAATAATCTCTCTTCTATCTAACAGTGTCGACTGGGTTAACATGTCTGTACGCTTTTCTTCCGCGGTTAACGTGAGATAGCTCTCTTTAAAGCGCAATTCAGGTTTTAAAATAGAATGTGTGGTTACCAAGACTAGTGTGTTATCAGAACCATTAAGAAAATACATTGAGTTGTATTCATTGCGTGCCCCCCAAACAATTTCCATGTAGTCGGCAAGCTTACTTGCTAACTGAATATTTTGCTCCTTATCATTACCAAATAAAATGGCATCGATAGTTTGGTTTGAACTGCTTAGCCAAAAAACATCGTGGCGGATTTTTGTAAGGTGAGGGGGCGAGGGAAGCGTTGTGACTTCAGAAAGTGGCGTCAACTTCTCATTAACCAGCTTGTACATCAAATTGGCTTGATAACGGTAATCTTCAATCTGATAGGCCAACTGTTTTGCCATGGTATCCAACGCGGCTTTACGGCTGATAACCCATGAATGATATGAATTATAAAGCGACAGAGATAGCATCACGACCAGTAACAGGATAAAGACGTAAAATAGGCGGGAAAGCAATGTCGTTTTTATTAGTAATTGTCTGTACATATTATGGTGAGCAGTCCTGTCGGCAAAAATATATTAATTGATTAAAAATCATACGCCTATGAAAATGTGAGACACCGATTTTGCACAGATATTAACACTTTTATTATGAAATAGAGAACAATTGAGTGAAGATTAGCCAAATAGAATAAAAAAATCAATTTTTTTACTTTCAGGGGTAGACAAGCTGCGTCGATTCCTCCATAATCGCGCCCCATGGAAGGATGGCCGAGCGGTCGAAGGCAGCGGTCTTGAAAACCGCCGATGGGAAACCATCCTAGAGTTCGAATCTCTATCCTTCCGCCATATTCGCCGGCTTAGCTCAGTTGGTAGAGCAACTGACTTGTAATCAGTAGGTCACCAGTTCGACTCCGGTAGCCGGCACCAAATAAGAACCCGTTATTGTCCACTAATGTGCGTCAATAGCGGGTTTTTTCTTGTTTCTAATAAAAAATGCTGTTTATTTATCCAGCAAAACTCGTTATTATCCGGTGATATCCTTCAGTTTTGAGGGTTCAAAAGCGGGTACTTGAATTAGGGTGAGGGTACAAACAGTGAAGCTAACTGCAAAACAAATTGATGGCGCAAAGCCTTGCATAAAGGACTATAAACTTACAGATGGTAGTGGGTTTTTTCTTTTTTGTAATTCATGTCATTTAACCACCTCTAATAACTGATGGGACATATTTGGGACATCTTCATCAAAAAGAGCATCAATTTTCATTGCGTGTTCTTTCAAATGGGATGGGGCAAGATGCGCATATCTCTTGACCATTTCTATGGATTCCCAGCCGCCCATTTCTTGAAGTGCAGATAATGGCACTCCGGACTGAACAAGCCAACTCGCCCAAGTATGCCTCAAGTCATGAAATCGAAAGTTTTCTATGCCAGCTCTGCGCAATCCTGTTTTCCAAGCTGTATTATGGTTAATTCTCATTTTGCTAACTTTAGCTGTTGGCGTTCCATCTGACCTATGCCATGCTTCAGTATGAACAAATACAAAGCGCTAGTGTTTTCCTATTTGTTCTTTCAATACCTTGCAGGCGGTATTATTTAGGGCAACACCTATCGCTTTCCCTCCCTTTGCATCTTCAGGGTGGATCCAAGCTAGATCTATCTGTGATCATTCAAGATGGAGTATGTTTGAACGTCTTAACACTGTAGCTAATACAAAGATAACAACCGGTCTAAATATTTCAGGCATACACACATAATTAATGTGCAGCTTCTTTCTTTGTAAGCCAACGCACTCTAATTTCACTTTCTGCCTGATTTTTATTGTTGGTAATTTTTCTATCTACTTCATCGACAATTATAGCGTGTCGATGAACGTTGTTATCTCAGCTAGTTACTTAACACCGTTTCGGATCTATGCAATCAAATGCCTCGACATTTTATCGAGGCTGATTGGCGTTAATTATCAATATCTTGTTTGTAATATTAGTGGGTTGTTATAGGGCTAGCTAATTGGCTATAAAAAATAAGGCGTTCTATTTTTTTGAATAGAACGCCTTATTAACAATAACTAAGCTACTCAATGTCATCAGCCGATAAGGTATTGAAATCTATCATGTGCTGATCAGAATTAACCACATTGTGTTGATTATCACAAATTTCATTCGATAACATTTTACAAGTATGTTTTATACTCTTTTCATCAATTCCTAGCCACTCTGAAAACAATTGAAAGAGGAAGGACTTGGTGTGCCTCAAAGTTATGAGAAAGCTGTCAAATTATACAAAAGAGCTTATCAACTAGGTTACACCGATATTCAATTACGGATTGACTACTTAGATAAAAAAATGCATAAAAAAAATAACTAATGTATGGATTTAACATAAAGGTGCTTAAGCTACCCAATGCTTAGGCACTCAAAATTCCCATCTTCCTACCGTAAAAAAGACCATTTTGTGTTGCTCATTTGTTATCAAAATGGCGGTTTCGGTTTCACGGTAAAAATAACGCCAACCGGCTATTTTTCCAGAATTGCCAAGATTTTTGGGTTGGTATAGGTGTGGCTGTTTCGGGGGGGAGGGGCGGTAACTTGGATTCGATTAACAGTATTGCCTGTTTAACATCATGGGTTTTGGAGGAACCAGTAGAATATTTCTTAGCAAAAAGTAAACCGAAGAAAAAATGACCATATAATATATATAATGACAATTAGTACATAGGACCACCTTAACTTTTTATTTCTTTCAAAAAAGAACAATAAGATACATGGTATTAATATTAAAATAGGCTCAATTATATACCTACCTCCAAGGGGAAGTTGACAAAGATTATCTACATCCCCATCACCAACCATCCATTCATAGTCAGATGTTGAAAGGATATTAATTAATAGTAATAAAAAGATTAAATACAGAAACGCGCCTATTTTTAGTATTATTTTCATATCAAGAAATTCCTAGAAGCTTTCTAATTCTATCTCTATTTTCTAAAATCCTCCTACCATAAGATGTCCACTCTCTAATAGGTTCTCCTTTGTTTGAGTAATAAGATTGAATAAAATCATCTAGTTTTCTAGCCGTTCCTCTCTTTATATTTGGTTAAATAATCAGCATCACCAAATGTATTCCACCATACTGTGTCTAGTAAATCCCATTTAGGGTAATCAGGAAAATTGTTCTGCACAACTGAATCAGGACACTTTTCTTAAGGAATTTTGTTCATACTCAATGGGTGGCAGATCACCGTTGGCAGTATGAAACCTTTGCAAATCACAGTTCTCATCTCGAAACGAAGCGTTACCAATTAGCAGTGTAGGGCAAGAATGGTAAATGCGTAATTGTCAATAAACAGGCCATTTCCTCGCTGTAGGTTTAGATGACTTCATTCCTTAAATATCTAATGAGAACATCAATTACACCCGAAACGTCATCATGCATAAGAATGGAAGTACAAACTAAAAAGATAAAAAAATTTCCAAGTTTAAAAAACATATCTACATTATTTCCATATTTATAATGACTTAATCTTAATACCTATTGTAACAAATAGAAACATTTATCCAATAAAGGTTATTGAGCATCGAAAATAGACGGTTGGGTTAAATATCACTAAAGATACACACTTTCAGAAGTAAACGGCTCAAACAAAAATGGCTCCCGAAGTATCTTAATGCTCTGTAGGCGATATTAGGTTAAAGAGAAGAGAACGGCGGTTTGCCGGTATTAGTGATAGTTAACATTATTTATGAGTATATTGGCGCAATCAAAAACAACGACTGTGCTGTTTTGGGCGTTTTTAGTGCAGATTAGCAGCGGGTAGCATGCCGCTTTGGGATATTTTCATTTATTTATGAATACAATCACCAGCAGGTGACAATATTTTTGGCTTTAATATAGATAATACATGACAGTTTTAAACTGACGTATGGTTAATACGTCAGTTTATGATCTCTGGATAAAGCGTTTAGTGATAAGCGGGTTATTTTTTTATAATTCGCTGATAGATTAATGGGCTATATAGGATAATAGCTAAAGCGATATACCCGAATATCCAGCTCAATTGGAAGTCATGGGCATAAACACCAACAAAGCTAATAATTAGTGCGGTTATTCTAAAGCCGAAAAGATTAAAAAGAGAGTATAGTAACTCGAAAAGAAAACTAAAAATTCCCACAATAGCTTCTATAAGAGAGTCCATATTTATTCCTTATTTCCATCATTTCTCTATTTCGAATAATTTTACAGTATTAAGTCAAATTTTTATAGGGGAAATGATGATAGAAAGGGGCATCATTGTTATAAAACAGTCATTAAATTCTGGTGTTTATTTTTTATCTCTTTGATTAAAAAGATAATGTAAATGTTATTGGATTGAAATAGTAGACATCGTTGATTGTGCTTTTTATCGGGGGTAAATGTTATAAATTTTTTCTATAGGGCAAAAATGATGCATTTTTTAGAGACTAGCTTTATTATAATAAACACCTTATTTGAGTGGTTCCGAGTTAATCGGATCTGACAGCAATAAATGTATGCATTATGTCATGATATGGAGCAGAAAATATGTTGCTTAGTAAAGCAGAGAGAGTCGCCCTTCTTCGTTAAAAACCATTATTAATCAACGAGAAGGGCAATAAAATGAATTATACTAAAGTGAATATTGATGAGTGGAATAGAAAACAACATTTCTCATTTTACCGTCAGGCGATGCCATGTGGGTTTAGTTTAACGACTCAGCTAGATATTAGTACGCTAAAATCGGCAATTGTTAAGCAAGGTTATAAACTTTATCCTGTTATGATTTACCTTATCTCTAAAGCGGTCAACCATTACCCTGAATCACGTATGGCCATAAAAGAGGGGGAGCTTGTACTGTGGGATCAGGTCAACCCTGCTTATACGGTTTTTCATCAGCAGACAGAAACATTTTCACAGTTATGGACTGAATATAATGATGACTGGTCGATATTTTTATCTCATTACCAGCAAGACCAATTATTATATAAAGATTGTCTCGATTTGATGGCTAAACCAGACTACCCGGAAAATCATTTTTGCATTTCGATGATCCCATGGGTGAGCTTTGAAGGGTTCAATTTAAATGTGGCTAATTTCACTGATTATTTTCCACCTATTTTTACGATGGGAAAATATCATTATTCAGGTGAAAAGGTGCTACTGCCTCTTTCAGTGCAAGTACACCATGCAACTATTGATGGTTTTCATATGGCGAGAATGGTGAATCAAATACAAACACTGTGTGATAACGTTGAATATTAGTATCGCTGTCGTTATTCATTAGTATAAAAGAAAGTGCTGATAACGATGATTATCGGCACTTTCTATATTTCTAGAGAAACTGACTCATCATCACGGTGCTTCTGATTGTAGATTAATCCCCATTAACTAATCGCACGGCTAAATCAGGACTGAATACACCCGCTTTAGGGCCTCCATGGCAATCTGCTTTAGGTGAAAAATCCCCATCTGATTCGCCAGGTGGTTTAATCCATGCTGTTTTAACAGTAGCAGAGATATCTTTCGGGCCTTCACCAATTTTACGACCCATTGGATTGCACCATTGGTTAGGTAGTGATGAGGCTCCATTACCATTACGAGAAGTATCAATAATGATATTCGGGCGAGCATTAGAAAGTGCGGCGATAAATTGATTTATCTCTTCGCCATATTTGATAGTTGGCTCGGTAGGGTGATAATTAGAAACATTTAATGAGAAACCATAAGCGTCTTTTATACCCGCGTTGACCAACTGTGTTGCCATTTCTTTTGCTGGCTGCCATCGCATATGACCAGCATCTATATATAGATAAACATTCGGACTTAGTGTTTTAAAGCGAGTGACAGCATAATTGAGTAATTCAATCCTTTCTTTACGTTGTGATGGCGTTAAACAGCTCATATCGGCTAAGCCATCAGGCTCAAGAATGATCGTCACCTTAGTATCTGAAATTGTTTTAGCGAGTGTATTAATCCATGTTTGATACTTTTGAGTGTTGGCACTGTTATCCGCTGACGCTTGTCCAGAGCAATCTCGGTTAGGTAACCCGTATAGAACAAGCATCAATTGAGTTTTTTGTTTATTGGCCTGCGTGATATAGCCTGAAATTTGCTGAGTTAATTCTGTTTCATTTTCTTGAATTTTGGATAGCCAAATTGCGGTAGGAACAGAGGCAATTTTTGTATTGATGAGTACGGCTCTTGGGTCATGCTTATTTTTTTCTACCCATAATGCAGCTGAAGATTTGGGGTCAATAAAATAGTCTGCTGCCATGAGCTTACCTATATAACAAGCTGAAATTAAAAATGGAAAAATGATTTTATTCATAGTATCAACTCCGGTTTTAATAAGATGTAATAGCGTAATCAGTTGATATAAATATTAAACATATTTATTAATGCATTAGCTGCTTAATCATTTAGTTTTACCCTGCTAAACCGGATTGAATAATTTAGATTAACAACATGATTTGATATGGTCTGTAACGAAAAAGAATAATAGACAGTATCAATATTATTATTTTAATAAGATGAATTTTTAACATGACGGAGTGATAAAGTAAATATACTTAGTTATTTTGGTGTGGTGATTCTTGAACTGAGTTCTCATTGTTTATATTAATAGAAATTATCAATAATAATGATGTCTTAATTCAGTTATTAAAGATAGATTGGATATAACTAAAAAAACACCAAGTGTTAGCTTGGTGTTTTCGCATATACGCTCAATAGTTAGAATGTTTTTTCATATTCTTGAGCTTTGACTTCATCATAGTTATGTTCCCATTTAGCAATAACCAATGCAGCAAGGGCATTACCGATAACATTCAAGGCGGTTCGTGCCATATCAAGAATACGGTCAACGCCCGCAATAAAGGCTAATCCTTCTAATGGGATACCTACACTGCCTAAAGTGGCGAGTAGGACAACGAAAGATACACCCGGTACACCAGCAATTCCTTTTGATGTAATCATTAACGTAAATACAAGAATTAACTCTTGGCCGATAGATAATTCAATGCCATATAACTGAGCAATAAAGATAGCCGCAATACTCTGATAAAGTGTTGAACCATCAAGATTAAATGAATAACCAATAGGAATAACAAAGCTGGTAACAGATTTAGGCGCCCCGTATTTTTCCATTTTATCCATAATACGTGGCAATACGGTTTCAGAACTTGCTGTTGAATAGGCTAATAATAACTCGTCTTTTAAGATTTTCATTAAAGTAAAAATATTAATTTTACAATAGCGAGCAACGAGTCCTAACACAACGATTGCAAAAAATAAGATAGCACAATGTACAAGGATCACTAATTTTAATAATGGAACGAGTGAGGCAAAACCAAAGTTGGCAACGGTGACTGAAATAAGAGCAAATACCCCGATAGGAGCGTACAGCATAATCATGTTAGTGACGCGGAACATCGTTTCTGAGAACGTTTGTAGCACATCCAGTAAGGGTTGCTTTTTCTCTTTAGGTAATGAAGAGAGCCCTAATCCGAATAATACGGCAAAGAAGATCACGGGTAACATTTCACCACTCGCCATAGAAGCAAAAATATTACTTGGTACCATGGTTAAAATGGTATTAATGATACCGGAAGGGTGACTTTCTACTTCTTGCGTGGTTTTCTCATATTGTGAGATATCAACTTGCGTGAGTTGTGACATATCAATGCCAACACCGGGTTGAAAGATATTGGCAAAACTGATCCCGACAACTATCGCAATCGTTGTAATCACTTCAAAATAGAGAATCGTTTTAAATCCTAATGAGCCGAGTTGTTTAGTATTACCAACACCAGCGATACCCACAATAAGCGTTGAAATAACAATTGGCACGACGATCATTTTAATTAACTGAATAAATATTTTTCCCGCTGGGGATAAAACATTCACAATTAACCAATCTTTATATTCTACGCTTTCATGCAAATAGGCGCCGACAATAACCCCTAAAATCAGTGCAATTAATATTTGCCATCCTAGGCCAAACTTAAATGTTTTCTTCGTGGAAATGTGGTTTGAAGTCATAATGAAATCTCAAATATATTAATATTTTTTATGTTTGTGTTTTTACGATCGCAATTCTTATAACTAATATTCGTTAAAACTACAACTATTGATTCGTAAATATTGAATCATTTAGTTGAGTGATTGATGTTAGCAATCATTTTTTATCTTTGATTTGTATATATTTGTAACAGTATCTTTCAGTTACTCATAAAGAAAGGGATTGTATGGGGAATCGGTAATACGAACTTTAAATAGATAATGTTTTTTTATTGTTTTCATTCTGTAACTTAAATGTTATTAGATGGATGAAAAGTATTCTAAAAAAAGACATTAATAGAATGGAGATATTAAATAAATGAAGGCGCCATTAACTATAAATAGAAACTATTTTTATAATTAATATTCTAAATAAATTGGTGAGATATCAGTATCGTGATGACATGAAGGGGATATTTCATAAAATAGAGTCATTAGCTCTTTATGCTCTGAAAAGCCTCGCTAATAGGGATGGATTAATAGAACAAAAATTAATAGAGCAAAAATTAATAACCGGATTGACGACGCTTGTAGGCCGCAAGTAGGGTACGCTCCGATAAATCTAAATACTGGTGTAATTTTTCAGCGGCTTCAAGATTATGACCTGCATCCAATAATTCTAAGATGGACTGATTCTTATCAATATAAGGCGCATATAAAATTTTAGGGTCATTCAGATGACCAAAAGCCAGTCTTAACTCAGCGGCGATATTACGATAAAGTTTAATCAGTCTTTCACTATCAGATAATTCAACGATAGCGGTATGGAATTTCATATTTGCAGTTCCAACGCCAACCCAATTTTCAATTTTCTCTTGTTCGTGAGCTTCACTGACGGCTTGTTTCATTTTTTGTACAGCTGGATGCATTGCATATGCGTGCCTTAATGAATCACATTCAATCAACCGGCGAACTTGGTAAATATCGATGATTGCCGCCATGTCAGGGATAGAAACAAATACTCCCTTATTTGGTGCATAAGTCAGTAATCCTTCTTGCGTTAAAACCCGAAATACCTCACGTAATGTGTTTCGAGAAATCGCTAATTCTTCACTGAGAGCCGCTTCTGATAAGCGTTGGCCTGGCGTGAGTTCTCCAACCGTAATTTTGTGGCGGATCGTTTCGGCGATAGTGACGGATAAGGTCTGCGCAACAGGTTGTTTAGTCATATAAGTCGGTTTGTTATGGATGAATAGCCAATAAAGCGTGCCATAAAAGAATATCTTCACATATTCCCTAAAGGGCTTCAAGGTTCCTTTTGGTGCACTATGACATGGTAACCCATTATTTTGCACTTGATTGGTGCATCTACCTCTTGGAACGCATTCAACTTATGTTAATTATTTGCGCGTTTTGTTAAAAAAGTGATCACCATTTGATTTTTAACCTACCAACCACGATTTTTATTGCTTACTTATTCGCCATTCACTATTAATTGTTCAACAATGCATTAAAGATAGATTAACAATCAATTTCATTAGTAGAACAATGGCACGTTTTTTGCCTTTATCACTATCACAACATCAATAACGACAAAAACAATTCGAAAGGAGTATGCATATGGCAGCTCAAGAAAACACAACCACCAGCAGTGCTGAATTTGTAAAAAATAGGCGCACTTCATTAATTGGTGCGATTTTCTTAATGGCAACATCCGCAATTGGTCCCGGTTTTATCACTCAAACTGCAACCTTTACCGTTACATTAGGGGCTGCATTTGCTTTCGGGATCCTCGCGTCAATTATTATTGACTTTGTTGTCCAACAAAATATTTGGCGAGTAGTGACATTAACGAAAATGCACTCCTCTGAGATAGCCAACGCGACCATTCCTGGCAGTGGCTATGTGTTAGCTGTATTAGTCATATTCGGAGGGCTCATCTTTAACATCGGAAATATTGCGGGCGCTGGGTTAGGGTTAAATGCCCTCGTCGGATTAGATCCTAAATGGGGAGGATTAATCAGTGCATTATTAGCGATTTATATTTTCTCTTCTCGTAAGGCGAGTACATTCATTGACCGTGTAATAATTGTGTTGGGGTTAGTCATGATAGGGCTGACACTATTTGTGGCCTTTGCCTCTAATCCACCAGTTGGGGAAGCATTACGCCAAAGTGTCCTGCCAGATACTGTTGATTTTGCAATGATCACAACGATTGTGGGCGGTACAGTAGGCGGATATATCTGCTATGCAGGTGCACATCGCTTATTAGATAAAGGTGCGGTGGGTGTTGAAAATATTCATGTTGTTTCAAGTGCTGCGACTAAGGGGATCCTAGTTGTTGGCCTCATGCGTTACATCTTATTCCTCGCTATTCTTGGCGTGGTAGCAAGCGGTGTGACCATTGATATTTCAGGTAAGGCTGCAAATCCTGCATCCCAAGCGTTTCAAGCTGCTGCGGGTAATTTTGGATTGCGCATTTTTGGATTGATTTTATGGGCAGCGGCTTTGACGAGTGTAATAGGCGCTGCTTATACCTCAATGAGCTTTATTACCGCATTTAAAAAATCCATTACAGAAAGGCAGCGTAACATTGCCACAATCATATTCATTGCAATTTCATTAGCTGTTTATTTAATGATGGGAACGGCACCAGCAGCCTTATTGGTATTTGCTGGTGGCTTCAATGGATTAATTTTACCGATTGGTTTAACTATCTTTGTTTATATCGGGTGGAAGCGTGCTGATTTGATGTCCGGATATCATTATCCGCGTTGGTTGCTATGGTCTGGCGTTATTATTTGTGCCCTGACATGGTATATGGGCGCCATGTCGGTTGAAGCTATCTTTAATTATTTGAAGTAGAGGTCAAATAGAACAATGAAAAAAATTATCGATTTAAACAGTGATCTCGGGGAAAGTTTTGGCCAATGGCAAATGGGTAATGATAACGCCATGCTGAAAGTGGTTAGCAGCGCCAATGTTGCCTGCGGATTTCATGCTGGCTCTCCTGAAGGGATCTTTAACACGTTAATTGAGGCTAAAGCCAACCATGTTGTAGTTGGTGCTCATGTCGGATATCCAGATTTAGTTGGTTTCGGCCGTCGGAATATGGATATCTCATCGAATGAACTGATTGCAGATGTGATTTATCAAATCGGGGCGCTGAAAGGGTTAGCGGTAGCTGCGGGTTGTCACGTTGATTATGTCAAACCTCATGGTGCACTGTACAACACCATCGCCCATGATAAACGTCAAGGAATGGCAGTTATTGAAGCGATCTGCGCTATTGACCCTCAATTGGTCTTGGTTGCACTTGCTGGCTCACCGTTGATTGAATGGGCGAAAGAAAGTGGGCTTACTGTCGTTGCAGAGGCATTTGCAGATAGAGCGTATCACGCGAATGGTACCTTAGTTTCGCGTAAAGAAGTCGGTTCAGTTCTACATGATCCTGAGCAAGTAGCACAGCGTATGCTGCAATTTGTCAATGAAGGTGGCGTGATGTCGATTGAGGGAACCTTTACACCGATTGATGCAGGTTCGATCTGTGTACATGGCGATAGCCCCGGTGCGCTGGCTATGGCGCAAAAGGTTCGAGAACTGTTGCAACAAAATGGCGTTGAAATTACTGCTTTTGCGGGGAGAGGGCAATGACTAGGTTATTTAAAGCCTCAGAAAAAGCAATCGCCGCGGCGAGAGAAGCAAGGGAGGCGATCCGCCAAGGTTTTGACAAGCCAACAGCAGGTTTAGCGGCAGGTTTGACACAAGCTAATATGATCGCATTACCTCGTGATTGGGCATTTGATTTTTTATTGTATGCCCAGCGTAACCCCAAAAGCTGTCCTGTTTTAGACGTGTGCGAAGCGGGAAGTTGGCAAACAATTTTAGCTGAAGGCGCTGATTTACGAACAGATATCCCACGTTATCGTGTATGGCAAAACGGCAATTTAGTTGATGAAGTAACGGACGCGACCCATATTTATCAGGAACATCCGGACTTAGTAACCTTTTTAATTGGTTGTAGCTTTACCTTTGAAACGTCATTAATGGAAGCGGGGATTGATGTCCGCCATATTACGGATAACACCAATGTACCCATGTATAAAACGAATCGCTTATGCCGCCCAGCAGGGCGTTTACAAGGTGAGCTTGTTGTCTCGATGAGACCTATCTTGGCGGAGCGGGTAGCCGATGCCGTCAGTATTACAGGGCGTTTTCCATCGGTTCATGGCACTCCTGTTCATATCGGGGCGCCTGAACAATTAGGCATCAAAAATATGATGGCACCTGATTTTGGCGACCCAGTCCGTATTGAAAATGGTGAGATCCCCGTATTTTGGGCTTGTGGTGTGACGCCGCAAGCTGCGGTGATGAAATCGGGAGTCCCCTTTGCGCTTAGCCATGCACCGGGACATATGTTTATTACTGATATACCTGATGCTGCCTACCATGTATAGGAGGGGGTAATGCGATTCTTACCGGTCAATTTAAGCGCTTTTATGATCGAGCTACACAGTCTTGAAGAGACGATGGCATTGACTCATTTACTGCGCAATAGGGCACACAAACTGGCAATTGAAGAGATAACACCAGCGGCAAGAACAGTGCTTGTTCGTTTTAATTCAATGCTCACCAATATTGATAAGTTAATTGATCAAATTGGCCGTTTAGACATTTCAGCAACGGAGTTGAAATCGGGGCCGCTAGTGACGATCCCCGTTCATTACAATGGGGAAGATCTTGCTGATGTGGCTGAGTATCTTGGTACATCGATTGAAGATGTCATAAGGAGACATACGGGGAATGAATACCAAGTGGCATTTTGTGGTTTTGCTCCCGGATTTGCTTATATGGTGGCGAAAAATGCACAGTTGAATGTACCTAGAAGGCCATCGCCGAGGATCCGTATTCCAGCCGGCTCAGTGGCATTAGCGGGAGAGTTTAGTAGTGTTTACCCGCAGGCTAGCCCTGGGGGATGGCAGCTCATCGGTGTCACGGAAACGGCTGTTTGGGATTTGTATCGAGAGGAACCCGCGCTGTTAAAACCGGGTTATCGAGTCAATTTTGTTGATGCCGCCAGAGCAGAGACGACTTACAGTTTACCTCAGCCGACTCATCACCATAAAAGTCATGAAAAAATGGTCCTGAGTGATGATTTGACGGTGCTAGCAACAGGCTTACAAACATTAGTACAGGACTATGGACGAATGGGATTGTCGGCTTTGGGGATCTCCGAGTCGGGAGCGATGGATAAAGGGGCATTACGTAGCGCTAACCGCCTTGTTGGGAATGATATTCATGAAGCTGCATTAGAAATCACTCAAGGTGGCTTTAAAGCGCAGGCAAACAGACCTTTATTAGTCGGGGTAACCGGAGCCAGTTGTGATGTTGAAATCACCACAGCGGAAGGGATCCACTATTTTGCGCAGCAATATCAGCCAATTCAACTTGCCAAGGGCGACATTATCCATTTGGGGACGGCGACTAAAGGGGTTCGTAGTTATTTGGCTATACGCGGTGGCATTGAGATGACACCTATTTTAGGAAGTTGTTCTTTCGACACCTTAGCTCAAGTTGGCCCAGCGCCACTCAAGGCGGGGCAGTGCTTAGCCGTGAAAAGCCTTAAGCAGCAAACTGTCATTTCACTCAATGAACTGCCCGTTTTAAATTATCCAAGCGCTCATGAAATTGTTGTATTAGATATTGTTTTAGGTCCTCGAACTGACTGGTTTACACAGCAAGCGGTACGATTATTAACATCGCAATTATGGCAAGTGACTGCGGCATCGAATCGTATCGGTTTGCGATTAGCTGGGGATAAGGGGATCGAGCGCGCTAAACATCAAGAATTACCGAGTGAAGGGACTTGTGTTGGTGCAATTCAAATTCCCGCGAATGGTCAACCGGTCCTATTTTTGAATGATCACCCATTAACGGGGGGCTATCCGGTTATCGGGGCAGTGTGTGAATATCATTTAGACCTAGCGGGTCAAATCCCTGTTAACGCAAAAATACAATTTAATCCAATAAAGGTATTCAACGAATTTGAAGGGAGTCGGGACACTTATGCCTACAATTAATCATAATATTCAACATAAAGTGTTGATCGCGAATCGCGGTGAAATAGCGGTAAGAATTATTCGTGCTTGTCGTGATATGGGGTTTACGTCTGTGGCCGTTTATGCAGATGCAGATATTGCGGCATTACATGTCCAAATGGCGGATGAGGCCTATGGTTTAGCGGGTAATACCCCCACTGACAGCTATCTGGATATGCACAAACTGATTAGGATCGCGAAAAAATCAGGGGCTACGATGGTTCACCCTGGTTATGGATTTCTTTCAGAACGTGCAGAATTTGCACGTGCCGTGCAAGAGAATGGCCTTATCTGGATTGGACCTAATCCAGAAACTATTGAAATATTAGGTGATAAGGTAAAAGCTCGCCAACTTGCCATGCAAGTGGGCGCGCCATTGGTCGCAGGAACAAAAGAGCCAGTGAAAGAGGCGAAGGAAGTCGTGGCGTTTGCTCACGCGAATGGTCTCCCCATTGCTATAAAAGCTGCATTTGGTGGCGGAGGACGAGGTTTAAAAGTGGCATGGCAGATGGAGGAAGTGGAAGAGCTCTACCACTCGGCAGTGAGGGAAGCGACAGCAGCATTTGGACGCGGCGAATGTTTCCTTGAACAATTTCTGCATAATCCTCGCCATATTGAAGCACAAGTGATTGCTGATCAGCATGGCAATGTTGTTGTCGTCGGGACTCGTGATTGTTCTTTACAGCGTCGTAATCAAAAGTTGGTGGAAGAATCGCCAGCGCCTTTTCTTTCGCAAGCGTTACAGCAACAAATCATTCAAGCATCTGTCGATATTTGTGCGAAAGCAAATTATATCGGCGCTGCTACAGTCGAGTTTTTACTTAGCCAAGATGGTAAATTATCTTTCCTTGAAGTGAATACACGTTTACAAGTAGAACACCCTGTGACGGAAGAAACGACAGGTATAGACCTAGTCATTGAACAATTACGTATTGCCCAAGGGTTACCATTAAGCATCAATGAAACACCTAAGCCCAGAGGTCATGCTTTTGAGTTTCGTATCAATGCTGAAGATGCGGGAAATGGTTTTCTACCTACACCGGGCGTGATCCAGCGTTTTGATCCACCATCTGGCCCAGGTGTTCGTTTAGACAGTGGTGTCATGGCAGGATCAACCATACCAAGCACATTTGATTCACTAATGGCGAAATTGATTGTGTTTGGCCGCACACGAGAACAGGCCATTCAGCGTGCTCGCCGTGCTTTAGCCGAATTTACTATTGAAGGTGTAGCATCGGTATTGCCTTTTCATCGCGCAGTGATAGAACAAATGGACTTTTGTGAGCAATTTAACGTGCATACACGTTGGATTGAAACCGAGTTTAGGGTACAAATTCCGCCAGCAAAACGTCAGCTCCCTCAAAATGAGCAGCCGTTAACTCATACTTTTATTGAAATTGATGGTAAACGTTGCCAATTAGGATTGCCCGCACAATTATTAGCAGGGTTATCGTTACAATCTACTGAGCAAGCCTCTACGACAACACAAGCCAATGACAAGCAGGATCATTTGCTGAATGCGCCAATTTCAGGTGTGTTATTTAACTGGTTAGTTGCTGAAGGTGATGAGGTGGCTCAAGGGGAGGTGATTGGCGTGATGGAAGCCATGAAGATGGAGGTTCAGGTAATGGCACACCGTGCAGGTAAATTGAAATATATTGCTAAAAAAGGTGATTATATTAACGCAGATTGTGCCATCGCTGAAATTGCCTAGCTGTTTGGTGGGAGCAAGTTACAACGGGCTCCCACGTTTGCCAATGTTATCGAGAAATACGCGTTGGTAATGAACGTAATGGAGGATTAGGCGCAGGCACACTGTGTTGGTCCTCTTTTTTAATTTCGTCGCTATCTCGATAGACTTCACCACACATAAAGTACAGGTTTGGGCGTTTGGATTCGAGGTAAGATTTACGGCTGATACATTCTTGTTGCGTAAAAATGGTCTCAGTAACAGGTAGCGCATCACATGCATCTGTGCCGCAAGGGCTTACCCATAAGGCCCATCCAATGAGTACCATATGTCCTGCCATTCGAACTGCTCCTCCAACAAGTATGAAAGTAACACTGGGCCACAGCGAGTGGCAGCACTAACGATGACAAATTAACTCACTTGACGGCATCTGTTAGCGACGATAAGTGTAAAAAGCGAGCATCAATTAATAGATTGAACACAAATGTTATCATTGGATTCAGCAAATGTATGTAATGTCGTGAATAATCATTGTAAATTGGCATTAAATAGCAAATCAATAAGTTAAGATTGTAACAAGTAATAATCTCTATTAGAGGCCTATCATTGTTAATATTATGAATTAAAAGGCGTTAATAATGCGTCATTATGTCGTAAAAAAATATTTTTTCAAAATTAGCAATACAAAATAGATGTTATTATCACTATCTAAACAATAAGCATTCTAATTATGATTCAGTTAATGTCACCCCCAAAGACATTTTTGGACTTGGTGTAAGAAAATAAATAGGTAATAGGCTAAATGGAAGGGGATGGATGAAGCGGAGTAGCATTATTCTATAAGATGTTTTTTGCTTATATTCGTTATTGTTGTTCAGCATGTTTGATATCGAAAGTAACAAATATCATGGGATAGTCACAAATTGCGTTCGGTAATGTCTTATTTAGACTGTGTTGAGTATCCACCACTATTATTAACCATTTTTATTTATGATATATCAATAATGTCAAATCTTTTATGGGGAAATGTAAAGTCCACAATAGACGCTCTAAATTAGAATGAAAACCGATAAAGGCAATGGGTTGGATATTAAAATATAGACTTGTCTGTTTTGTTTTAAATAAAGGTTTCTTAAAAAATACTGATGAATTGATAAAGTACTATGACTCATTTTAGCTAGTTGATTAATTGCAACACTATGATAATAATCAATTTCTCAAACGAGAACACCTGGCGCATGTAAATATGGATAACTGAGTTTATAGCCTATACGAATATAATATTGGTTTGGTGTTATTTGTCGTGAAAAATAGCGATGTATTCACTAAATCATTTAACTGTTCATTTTTTAATGAAGGCATCGGTATCTTTTAGGTTAATTTACTTAGGCTATGTGGATTGATAGATTTTAATTATTTTTATTGAATAGCGATAGGAGAACCCTATCAGGCTGATTGATTTATAACCACGATTGGTCGCTAATTTTGGAACCGCTTCGCAAAAACGTAAAATATTTGTCTTATGATTGTTGTTTTAAGAGCTAGCTCATAACAATGATAATGGGTTTTATTTACGATAAAAAATAACTTATCACTACAGAAATTGGGTATCTAACGATTATGAATACCATGGAGAACGTTTTGACATTTTGGTTCGAAGAATCGACACCAAAACAGTGGTTTGAAAAAAGTGCAAAATTTGATGCGGTCATTACCCAACGTTTTGCCGGAACCTTAGAACGTGCGGCAAAAGGCGAACTTGCTTACTGGCGAATTTCTATCCGTGGTCGACTCGCTGAAATTATCGTTCTAGACCAGTTTTCAAGAAATATTTGGCGTGATACGGCAAAAGCGTTTGCACAAGACCAAATGGCTTTAGTGTTAGCTCAAGAAGCGATCAAACAGCCAGACTATAATTTATTGCCTTTATCTCAACGAAAATTCATTCTCATGCCGTTTATGCATTCGGAATCCAGTTTTATTCATCAACAAGCGGTGGAGTTATTTCGAGGATTAGGCGACGACAATACATTGAATTATGAAATGCAGCATAAAGCCATTATTGATCGTTTTGGGCGTTATCCGCATCGTAATGAGATATTAGGGCGGGTATCAACGAAAGAAGAAATTGCATTTTTACAGCAACCTAATTCATCTTTTTAATCATCAATTGTGGTGCTGTGCTTGAGGCTCTCTAACCGCAGTATTAATAGCGTTCGCTTAGCTTCAATTCTGTTTGGGTGAGTGAAATGACTTGGCGGTGATTTGACGTTGATAATCTGTAATTCATACTCAGTGTTACAAAGCTCACAGAATAAAATTGTCAGTGTTATTTTGTATAATGGGCAACGACAAGAGAAAGCCTGCAATTTTGCAGGCTTTCTCTTTAGTGGGAAAACAGGTGTAATGATGAATTACATCGTAATTTGCCACAGGTTATAAAAAGCGATACGCCCAGCAAGTTCTGCAAGTAAAACGGCACCCGCACAGGTTGCGAGAGTCGCTTTTGGGGCACGTTGTTTTAATGCCATGCCGACAAAACCAGCTAATGCGATCACCAGTACAACAACTTGGAATCCCCAAAAACCAGTCTGTTCTGCGCTAAGTGCAGGGCCTGTTTCGGATAAAAAGGCCTGATAACCAGCACGGCTTGCGAAGATAACGACAGCACCGACTAAGAAAGCCGCAATACCTAAACCACGAGCACCGATAGCAATCGCCAAGGCTCCGCCACCGACTAACATGGTCATCCACATTTGTAATGTGGTGTAGCTAGTATTCCAGTTTGCAATGGACGCAATATTATAAACTTGCGGAATTGACCAAACAAAAGCGAGGCCAGAGATCACCGCAGCAATGTTCGCGAGTTCGCGTAACAGCGGTTTTTTATAAAATAATGTGAAAAACAGTGTTGCCGCGGCAAAAGTGACAAAAACGCCACTTAAGAACGCCTCATTACTCATTGGCGAACGACCAACACCGAGTAGCATATTGAAAAAGCGTAGCGGTTGGCCAACGTGTAAGCCACCAATAGCTAATCCAATAATCATCACCACAAATGCGAGAATATTGGCATTTTTCAATTGTTTTTCATCAATAGATCCCATTTTTTTGCTCAAATACGCAAATAAAAATAGACCTGCCGCCGATTGCCCTAGGACGGTGAAAAAGACTAATGGTAATTCATGCATTTTACACCTCCGCTGGGTTTTTGAGTTCGCCACTTTTATCGCCAGATGGTTTGGCATCTTTGTGTGGCTTAATGACGATATTTGGATTAGTCAGGCTTGGGTCTGGCATTGGTGCAATACCGCATTCCGTGCCATGAAGCTCACGAAGGACATTGATATCATCAAAATCCAGCGCTCGTTGTGGGCATGACTCAACACAAACAGGTTTCATACCTTTAGCGACACGCTCGTATCAACCATCACATTTGCTCATCAGCTTTTTCTTCTCGTCATATTGAGGCGCGCCATACGGGCAACGCAATTCGCAATAACGACAGCCAACACAGACGGATTGATCGACAACAACGAGGCCATCTTCTGCACGTTTGTGCATCGCTCCTGTTGGACAACCTTCCACGCAGGTTGGGTTCGAACAGTGGTTACAAGAGATGGATAAATAGTAGCTATAAACATTTTGCTGCCAAATACCATCTTGTTTCTGCCAACTACCACCACCAAATTCGTATACACGACGGAATTTAGGGCCTAAATCGAGATCTTTTTCGTCCTTACAACTGACCTGACACGTTTTACAGCCAGTACATTTTGTGGAGTCAAAATAAAAGCCATACTGTTTCATCAATTAACTCCTTAAGCGCGTTTCACTTCAACAAGGTTAGTATGTTGTGGTGTTCCTTTTGCCAGTGGAGAAGGAACTTGTGAGGTTAGGGTGTTGATACAGCCTCCCGTATCTAATCCCGCTGTATCTAAGGTACGCCATGCACCTTGTGGAACAGCGATAACACCCGGTAATACGCGCTCAGTCACTTTAACTTTAATCTGAATGCGACCACGGTCATTGAATATTTCAGCGACATCACCATTGCTTAATCCACGTTCTTGGGCATCAATAGGGTTGAGCCAGAATTGATGTGGAATAGCTTCACGTAACATCTCAACATTAAAATAGCTTGAGTGAACATGACCTTTATCATGGAAGCCCGTCATTAATAATGGGAATTTTTGTTGGCTACGTTGCTGTTCAACGCCTTCTTTATTGACGCAATATTCCGGAATTGCCGGTATACGCTGGCCTTCTGGAAGTTCCCAATTTTTAACACGCTCTGCTAATTGCTCTGAATAAATTTCAATTTTTCCAGAAGGTGTTTTTAATGGATTTGCGACAGGATCATCACGGAAATCCTTCAGTGCAATGTATTTTGACGTATCGGCAAATTGACGGTCGATAATGCCACCACCATCGGTTTCACTGAACTCAGGTAAATGAGGCATTTTTTCACGGGTTTTGTTGTAGCAATATTCAATCCACTCTTCATAAGTACGACCTTCAGTGAATTGTTCTTTTACTCCCATTTTCTCTGCAATGTCAGCTAATACATCATAGTTAGGGCGGTTTTCCCACAGAGGTTTAATCGCATTTTGCAAACGGACTAAATAGTGATAGGCGCCACTTGCATAGGAGTTATTGATAAGGTCATTTGTCTCAACGGGGGTAACATCCGGCAGCAGCAAATCAGCATATTGTGCCGATGGCGTGTGGTGGTTATCCCAAACTAAGATAAATTCACATTTTGATTCATCAGATAAAATATCGTGGGTTTTATTCAAGTCAGCGTGCTGGTTACCGATCACGTTACTTGAGTAGCACCACATAAATTTGATGTCGTTATTGAGCTTATCTGCCCCTTTGATACCGCCATTTTCAGCAGTTAACTCTTTACCGCGGACAATAGCTTCAGTCCACATAAATGAAGGTAATGTCGCTTTAACAGGGTTTGGTAAAGCGAAACCAGCAACAGGGTAAGCAATACTATTGCCCCAAAGGCCTGTATTGGTACCTGGGCGACCAATATTACCTGACATGATAGGAAGCATCATGATAGAGCGGCAGGCTTGTTCGCCATTTTCAGTACGTTGTAAACCCCAGCCTTGTGAAATCCACGCATGCTTTGAATTACCAATTTCGCGAGCTAATTGGATAATACGTGAAACCGAAATACCGGTTAGCTGACTAGCCCATTCAGGAGTCTTAGCGATGCCATCTGGACCGTTACCAAGGATATAATCCTTGTAAGAACCATTACGTGGTGCGGAAGCGGGCAGTGTGCTTTCATCCCAACCGACACAGTAATTTTTCAAAAATTCTTCATCGGTTAAGCCTTCTTGGATCATGACATAGCCTAGCGCTGCAACTAGTGCAGCATCGGTACCCGGATAGATAGGGATCCATTCTGCGCCAAGTGTGGTCACACTATCAGTACGGCGAGGGTCAATGATGATGACTTTCGCTTTACTCTTGTCTAATGCGTTCAATGTTTCATAGAACTGACCGCCACCAGACATACGTGTTTCAGCAAGGTTATGACCAAACATCACAACGAGGTCTGAGTTTTGGATCTCAGAAAGCAGGGATTCTTCCACACTACCATAAACATATGGTGTGATTTCCATTAACTGAGCATAGGAATAGGTACCGTAGTCACCTAGGAACCCACCCGTCAGGCTGAGAAGACGTTTACATGCCGCACGACCATGCAAGTTAGCCCCTGTTGAACCTGTACCGTATTGGTAATAAATTGCATCGCTGCCATATTTATCAATGGTGTATTTGAGTTTTTCAGCAATGATGGTTGTTGCCTCATCCCAACTGATTTTTTTGAATTTGCCTTCACCGCGTTTACCAACGCGCACCATTGGGTATTTCAGGCGATCAGGATTGTAGGTTTTCCAACGTACTGAACGGCCACGTAAGCATGGGCGAATTTGGTGCTCCCCTAATGTAGAGTCGTCGTACATGGTTTCATTAGAAATACGACTGATAACACCATCCTTAACATGGACTTTGAGTGGACAACGGCTACCACAGTTAACTAAGCAAGCGCTATAACTGATTTTTTCGTTGATTTCATCAGGCATGATTTCTGGTGTTTTTGCTTGAGCAGCAAAAGGTAAGGTGATTGAGCCTGCGACAGCAGCTGCGGTAGCCACTGTTGCGGAAGTTTGAATAAACTCCCTTCTGCTCAGTTCTCCAAAATGAGTATTTTTATTTGTTTTATGCATTGACATTGCCTATATGTAAAGTTCGATATCACTTTCCTATGTATGTTAAAAAAAGTTGTAACAAAGCAACATGACCTACATCAACAATATCCATGATAAATCAAAGGCTATCATGTTTTATCACATTAATATTAAAAGGGTTTTTTCGGCAATTTAGGGAAATATAGCGATTTACATTATCTATCGATATGTATTTATTTATATAATGAGAGGTGCTAAAAGCAGTAAAAGAGGGTATTTTCCCTCTTTTACTGTACTACCAAAGTTGTAATACCATTAGATAAATTAATTAGTTACTCTTGGGTATTTGAATTTGCTATGGTTTGACCAATCGCGCGCATATCTGTACCCGTTGGTGATTGATGAACGCGTAGATCAAATTGTGGCAGGATGGAAAAAATATGGTCAAAAATATCCGATTGAATACGTTCATATTCAACCCATGCCGTTGTGTTCGTAAAGGCATAAATTTCAATCGGCAAGCCATTTGAGTCAGACTCAAGCTGCCTTACCATGATTGTCATCCCTTTATGAATATTCGGATGTGATTTCATATACGCCTCAACATAAGCACGAAATGTACCGATATTGGTCAGCCGGCGTTGATTCAATGGTGTTGCTTTGTCGTCTGGAATCGCAGAGTTGAACACTTGAATCTCAGATATTTTTTGTCCCATATAGGGCTCAAGTAAATTCGCTTTTTCTAAAGCGGTAATTTTTTCAGGTTCAAGAAAATGGATGCTGGTGGTATCTAAACGAATACTACGTTTAATACGGCGACCACCTGATTCAGTCATGCCTTTCCAGTTTTTGAATGAATCCGAAATCAAAGCATAAGTTGGAATTGTGGTAACGGTGTTATCCCAATTGCGAACTTTAACTGTTGTTAGACCAATATCGACGACTGCACCATCAGCGCCATATTTTGGCATTTCAAGCCAATCACCAATGTTCACCATATTATTTGCAGATAGTTGGATACCTGCAACTAACCCCATGATGGGATCCTTAAAGACCAACATCATGACGGCCGTCATTGCACCTAAACCACTAAGTAAGATAAGTGGAGATTTACCGATCAATAATGCAATGATCATGATGGCAATGAGCACGGTAGCGATCAGTTTTATGCTCTGAAAAATGCCTCGTAATGGTAAATGGGCTGTTTTTGCTGCTCGTTGTAAGATACTTAATAAGATATCGAGAATAGAATAAAAGGTGAGCAAACCGAAAAGTAAACACCAAGCCTGTGATGCCACGGTTAATATTTGCTGTGCGGTTGAGCCAGCATGTAGCCATAACACGGCTTGAATATTAACAACAACACCTTGGATAACAAAAGCGATGCGGTTAAATAAATTGAATTGGGTTAATTGGCGCTGCCATCCACTGTCTTTTTTCTGTCCACTTTTCTCGATACGAGGAAGAATAATTTTATGCAAAATAAAATGCAAAACGAGGGCAACGATTAAAATTAAGCCTAAGACCATTAAAAGCGAAGCAATATCGGCATATTCTTGATTAAACTGGCGTACCCAGTCTAGCAGTTGCTGCTGCATGTGCTCTCCTTTTTTATTGACATCAAACGTACAAATAAATGTTTTGGTTAAAGTATTTCACTATAAGTTACGCATAGACAATAACATAAATGTGACTCAATCTCATCTATAGTGGATAAAAAAACTGGGATAGGCAAAAAATTAAGTTGAAAGTACAATTCAATGGATGAAATTAAGTTTTAAATAAAAAAATTATGTATTTAATAGAATATTATAAATTAATAAAAAACATCAATAGCGAATTTACGTATAATTACCTAATATAAGACAATTTCCGATTGTTGAATTTCGAACGACTGATTACTTTAAGCGGGATGATTAGCGGCGGAGTTGCAATGATGGAAAAACTGAAAATGGGAAGATGCACTCTTTCTATCTTATTAATGATAATACCTTATAGCGTTCAGGCAGATGCTCGGAATCACCACTGGGAAGGTCATAGTCATCATCAATATTATGACGATAGACCGCATAAACATAAGTATAAAGAGCATAGAAAACACCCTAATGCGCCTCGTTATTATCCTAATTACGGAATGATAATACCAAGTCCTGCTATACCAGTTTTAAGTGTTAATTTAAATGTTGCGTCGATTAGACCGATTGCAATTGATTATGGAATTACAGGCTATTCACGTTTACCACCTAAAATGGCAAGACAAATTATTGTTGGTCAGCCATTACCTGCTGGTATAGGGAGGCATCATTTACCGAGAGGGTTTGTATCCCAATTACCTGTTTATGAAGGGTATGAATGGCGTATAAGTGGACGCGATTTGCTACTCGTCGCAGTCAGCACAGCGGTTGTGGTTAAAGTGATTCAAGATGTATTTGAATAAAAAAACAGCCTTAAAACAATTTAAGGCTGTATTGCTAAATAATATGCATAGAACGCTAAAGGTGAGGTAATAAAGGCTTTCGTTTTTTACATAAAACGCTTAGCAAGTAATTCAATAACTTCTTGAACGTTGCTAATAAATTCTTTGATGCTATTCATGGAAACTCCAAAAGTTAAAGTGTGATCTAGATCACTTGAATGCATTTTAGCTTTTGGCTGTAGAATGTCAAGCACCTAGCTAAACATTTTTTGAATCTTTAAAAAAAATTTGATATTAGCAGTTTCCAGTTCAATATTTTTGAATTATCAATCACTTACTGCTATTTTTTAGCGCTCCAGCCAGTAGGAATAAATTAAAAGAACTAAACAGTAATTCAATACCAATAAAGAGCGTTAACAATGTGATTGACGTTTGCGCATTACCGCTTAACAGCATGTAGGCAATGATAAAATCGAGAATACCAATTAAAATATTCATCATTCCCGCCGCAGAGCTGAAAAGTTTAGCGCCAACGAAGATACGGATCACACCACCAATTATGAAGAGAATAGCGACAAATACCGCTAAGAATAATAAGCTTTGTAAGGGGTCAGTGATAAAAGCATAGCCTAAGATTAAGTAAGCAATACCTGCAATTAAGCTGAATAAGACAGATACATTTGCATACAGTCGATTGAATACAATATTTAAAATGACGGCTATACCGCTAATCAATAACATAACACCGATCAATGAACTAAATGCGATACCAGAGACAATCGGGTTAGTTATACAGACCACCCCACCAATGAGAAGCAATAAGGCGACCAAATAGATAAGCGTTCTATGACCTTTTAATTGTGAATCTGCAAGATTTTTAAGTTGATTTTGATTGAGATTAAGCATAATAAAATTTCCCCTTAAATCAAATGAGTGGCAACTGTATGGGTCGATTTGAGTTAATATCCAAAATATAGACCATTAGTGTTTAATTCAATAGCTATTTCACAAAAACACTAATCGTGGCTATTGTTAATACTAGCGATTAAGTCCAAATATGATGAGTTAAAGTGGCAAGAATAAAATTGAACAATACAATACTCAAATAATGAGTGGTTAAGTCAATAACTCAAATAATAGTGTTTTTGTAATACTAATGAGTGAAAACAGATATATCGCATCGTGAAACTTGGTATTTATAAGCTTGAAAAGGAAGTAAACATTATGATTACCTACATAAATGGTCAATTTGTGCCAGAAGAACAAGCATCAATATCCGTATTCGACCGTGGTTTCTTGTTTGCTGATGCAGTCTATGAAGTTACCGCTGTTGTTAATGGTCGTTTGGTTGATTTTAAAAATCATATGACACGCTTGCAACGTTCATGTCATGAATTGCAATTAGCTTTACCTTATACAGAAGAGTCGTTATTAAAAATTCACCAACAGATCATTGAAAAAAATAATCTCACTGAAGGGTTAATTTATTTACAACTCACAAGGGGCAATGCTGGACAGCGCAATTTCTTGTTTCCCGATAAAACGATTACACCCACATTAGTGATATTTGCCCAACAAGCTTCGATTATTGATAATCCACGCGCTACAACAGGGATTAGTGTCGTAACATTTGACGATATTCGTTGGCAACGATGCGATATTAAAACCGTTGCTTTGCTGGCGGCATGTTTAGCAAAAGACTATGCGCATTCTCAAGGGGCGGATGATGCACTTTTTGTGTCAAATGGCGATATCACAGAAGGGAGTTCAAGCAACTTTTTTATCATTACACATGAAAATATAATCAAAACTCGTGCTTTAGGTTATGAAATATTACCCGGTATTACGCGGCAAGCAATTTTAACGCTTGCTCGGGAGCAGCATTTAGCTATTGAAGAAGGTACTTTTACTGTTGAAGAGGCAATGGCCGCAAAAGAAGCTTTTATTACTTCATCAACGACATTCGTTTGGCCTGTTATTGAAATTGACGGGCGGAAAGTGGCCGGCGGAAAGCCTGGACCACTAACACACCGGTTGCGTGAAATTTATATACAAAAGATGTTAGTTGTATAAGACATGAAAAAGAGTCCATTCACTTTAGTTTTCCTTGCAGGAAATCGGCTAGGGAGGAAACGGTGACCATTCCTTGTAATGCTTGCATACTTTGATGATGTAGCTCTAATGTTGCTGCGGCGCATAGTTCATCAATGACTGTAACTTGATAACCGAAATCATGAGCTTGGCGAGCACTGCTTTGAATGGTCATCACTGAACTGACCCCACCAAAAATAACATGTTTAATGTTATTTTCTTTTAACCAATGGTTGAGTTGGTTACCTGTAAATGCGCTGACACCTTTTTTTACTATGATGACGTCACGGAGTTGAACATCTAATTTTTCAGCCCAATGGCAGCCAGCAGAGCTTAATTTTAATGCACCGATCGCTTTTGCATGATGGAACATAGGGGAACCCGCTGGGATATCATGATAATCATCCGCAAAGCCCACTTTTACCCAGATAATAGGGATATTATTTTTACGGGCAAAATCGGCGGCTTGATTCGCTCTGTCGATAATATGGCGTTCTTGAGTTTGTGGATAGCTGGTATTTAATAAACCATTTTCGCCAACAATTTCCTGAATTAGGTCGATAATAATGAGTGCTTGGGACATGAGCTTTCCTTTAAACAAATAAGTAAAAAGACTTACAGTGTTTAAGTATAGACTAAACACTGTTTAAGACTCTGTTAACCTAGTTGCAAAAAGGGCGTTAAGGCAAATCGATAATAAAACCAACCCCTTTTTTATCTAGTCCATCGGTGACACGTATCGCTGCATCTATTTTTGTTGCGAGGTTATGAACAATGGATAGACCAAGTCCACTACCTGTTTCTGTTGTACCGGGAACACGATAGAAACGTGAAAATATTAATTGGCGGCTTTCTTCTGGAATGCCTCGACCATTATCTTGTACGGTAATCGTTGCGCCGAAAGGCGATAAATCTTTAATTGTGATTTTAATCTTTCCTTTTTTATCACTATATTTAATCGCATTTTCCAGTAAGTTGGTAAAAATTGTTGTTAATGCTAGTTTATCAGTGGTAATAAAGACATTATCTGCACTTTGTAGTTCGATATCGATATCTTGGTTTATAGCATGTGGTACATGCAATGAAGTAATATGAGAAATTAATACGGGTAAGTTAATCTGCTCTTTATTTACAGAAAAGTCTTCAGCCTCTAAGCGTGCTAAATCGATAAGCTGGTGTGATAACGACGCCGCTCGATTTAATGCTGCCTGCATGTCGTTAACGATTTCTTCTTTCTCTTTTACATTCTGTATTTGCATCAATAAATGAAGCTGAGCAATGACCGCGGCAATGGGGGTACGGAGTTCATGTGCAGCATCTGCCATAAATCGTTTTTCACGTTGGTTTGCAGCATCAACGCGTGACATGAGATTATTGATTGCCGTAATAATAGGACGAATTTCTTTATACTGCTCTTTTACTGAGATGGGAGTTAAATTCCCCGGTTTGCGGCTAGCGATAATCGTTGCAGCTTGTCTTAGCGGTCTTAAACTAAAATAAGCGGTGATGATAATTGCAATTAGCATGATGCCTAATATAAATAATAAAGGTATTGCAGTACCTTCAGCGGGGCTACCTATTATTGATTTCCTGTCAAAGTAAGACTCCCCAAGGATCACCTCGATGGAGTGTTCATCATTCCATGCGAAGGTAAAGTGCCAATTAGGATACTGTTTTTTGAGGTCATTGAACAAAATATTATCGGTTATTTTGATTTGGTCACTATTGCGATATAACACATCACCATGTTGGTTACGCACGGCAACAAATGGTCTATAGGATACCTCTAAACCATTTTCCATTGCGTCAGTATACATTTTTTGCAATGAGGTCATGATACGTTCAAAATATTCTGGGTTATTAGCAACGGTACCTAAAGTAGACGCAAAACCTTCAGTAACGATTTGCTGCTGGAGGTTAAAATCATCATCAATATCAGGTAAATAAAAAAATTGTAACCAACCTACTAATAATACCCATAACAGAATCACTGAGCTTATCTGTAAGAAAAAAGTATAGATAAAAAAGGATTTAACTTTCACTTGATTGCGCTTCTTTTTTAAGTAAATAACCGATGCCGCGAATAGTAATAATACGATCTTTACCTATCTTGCGCCGTAAATTGTGAATATGAACTTCAAGTGAATTACTTTCTATTTTATCATCTAACCCAAATAAACGTTGTTCGAGATCCGCTTTACGTACCACGTTATCTGCATTTTTTACTAATTCATATAATAGCTGATATTCTTTTCCTGAAAGCATTAATAGCTGATCATCTAATAGAACTTGATGGTTGATTGGGTTTAGTTGCAAATTATCCAATTGCCAAATTTCTGAAGAAAATCCTGCCATACGACGACTTACGGCTTTAACACGAGAAATAAGCTCAGGCATAGCAAACGGTTTTGTTAAAAAATCATCGGCACCGGAATCTAAACTGGCCACTAAATTATCCATCTGGTTTCGAGCGGTCAGAATAATAATTGGAATTGATTGGCCAGAACGACGCCAAGCAATTAATTCCTCATATCCATCACCATCAGGTAAACCTAAATCTAATAACATGAGATCAAAATTACGTGAATTTAATTGTTGTTTAGCATCGTTAAGTAATCGTACCCAAAGGGGATTAAAACCAGCAAGTTCTAGACCTCGACATAATGCTTTGCCTAGTTGGAGATCATCTTCAACTAATAAGATATTCATTTTATCACCTCTCTAGCGTGCAGTATAAGCAGCTAATATTTTTCCGACAATATAACTAAGGTAAATTCAATGAGAGATTTAATGATCTCTTAAGGTTTGTTTAACCCATTTTTAAGGTACGAAGCGCGAATAGGATTACTATTTTAACATCTTTGCAATCCTTGGAATAACTAAAATGAAATTACAATTAATTGAACTCCCTATTTTCGTTACGGTTATTCTTATCTCAATGTTTTTAATGGGAAAAAACTTTAGTCCTTCAAAGGAAATGCTCATGCCAACGCTTTCATTTAATCAGTTAGCTGAGAATACACATACTAGAAATGGTATTGAAAACGAAAGGATAAAAGACGAATTTAAAAAGAATTTGAAGCCCATAAAAGAAATTAAAGCATTTATTCGACAAAAAATTTATTAACAGAACCAGATAGGATATTTTAATGAAACGTTTGTGTTCAGCGGCAATATTAGTCACTGCCTTGTCACCCTACAGTGTTGTCGTCGCAGGGGAGAGTGTCATAGTTTTGGGAGCAGGGGGTTCTGTTATGCCTGCTTATGAAGGATCTAATAAATACTTATTTTCGCCAACCGTTGATGTGAACTACGGATATATTTCCGATGATTACGGCGTATTTAGCTTAGGGTTAGAGGGAGCAGAATGGGCTATTGGTTTAACCGAAAACTTAACGGTTTCCAGTCGGTTAGGTTATGACGCAGGACGAGATGAAAAAATAGGTATTTTGGGTCATAAGAATGAAGATTTAAAAGGTATGGGGGATCTAGATAGCTCCATGCTCGTGGGGGCAGAAATTAATTATTCGATTAATAATTTTCAGCTTTACCTTTCTGCCAATATGGCAACGAAAGATCGCCATTATGGTGGACGAAATATTGGTAGAACTGTCAATGTTGAAATGGGGGGGATTGGTTATTATCAGTTTAGTCATCGGTGGGATATCGAATATACGCTAGCAACCACCTGGGGGAATAAAGCTTACAATCAAGCTTATTTTGGCGTTTCTCCACTACAGGCGAGCCGTTCCCGTTTTAGTGAATATGATGCGGGGAGTGGATTTAAAGATGTTCATGGAGGCGCTATCCTAAACTATAACTGGAATGAAAATATAACCTTTTACACGGGGGTTGGGGCTTATTATCTTGTCGGTGATGCAGCAAAAAGTTCCATCACGGAGCAACGCCTAGGTTGGGTAGGTTTAGGTGGAGTAAGGTATACTTTTTAATTTATCATTCTGTTGATGATAAACAATAAAGGAATGCTGGACGCGATAGACGATATCCAGACATTCCTTTAATTTTATGCATGCTTAATCCTCTAACGTTTGTTCTGGGATCCAGCCATCATCCATCCATATTTCTTCTAATATCTCTTCGATACGAACCTTGTCTTGGGCAAGTTTGGTTCCAGAAATATTAATACGTTGACCAGAGCTAAAACCTACCCGAGTCACCATATCTGGGTATTGTGGGCTGAGTTTGCGCGTTATCTCAGACTCAAGAGCTTGCAACATAATATCACTAGGTTTTTGTGGTGCATTTTTATCAAATAAAATTTCAATGCGTAACATAGTCGCCTCTAACTAATACTGTGTTTGTATACAGTATTTTTAGATTGAGTCACGAATAAAGTCAATATCAGATCGATAATATTTTTTCAATGACACATAAAATATGTGCAACCACGGTTTTTTACTTTTTAAAGTTAAAATAAAACAATGCGCTAGTAAGGGTTAACACTGGATAAAAACTTAAAATGAGTTGCCTAGAAAAAGAGAATAAGTATGCTAAATAGGTTTTTTTAAGATGATAGGATAGGTTCAGGTCGCATGCTCACAGTAACAAGGTTGACTAGCAGAAACGTTTTAGAAATAGCAAATGTAAACCAACTGTATGATTCAGCATTCCCCGCTCATGAAAAAAGAAGTTATCAAGGGCGGCAAAGTATCTTTAGTCATGAGGATTATTATTTATACTATTTTTCTGATAACGGTATTTTTATTGGCTTTATAGGCAGTTGGAGAGTCGATGATTTCTTTTATGTTGAACATCTTGCAGTTTCATCGGCTCTAAGGGGGCAGGGTTATGGTCAAAAGGTCATACAGTTATTTGCTAAACAGGTGAACAACATTATCTTGGAAATTGATCCTGTCATTGATGAAATTAGTCAAAAGCGATTACGTTTTTATCTGCATTGTGGATTTAAACAAAATGAATATGCACATGTTCATCCTAGTTATCACCCAGAGTTTAAACCTCATCAGTTGGAAATATTGAGTTATCCAATAAAAATCAACCCGCAAATATATCAACGATTTAATCAAAAATTAATCAATGTTGTTATGCAACCTTCTTTACTCTAAAAATATGATGTTGCCAATTAACTAGGCTAATTGGCAAAAGTAAATAAGTTCGGGATCTCCCTCATCAAGATTATCGATGAAGCCACTTGGTTTGAATTGGGCTTTATCGAGTAATCGTTGCATCGGAGTATTTGACTGGTTAGTCGATGTAAATATTTTTTGAGTAAGGCAAGTCTGTTTAAGTTGTTGTAGCAATGAAAGACCAGCACCTTGCTGTCGAAAGGCTTGATTAACCATTATCATTTCAATAAAAGCACATTCAAAAAAATGGTAGTGTAATACCCCATAAGCGATAATTTGGTTCTGTTGTTCAATCAGGTAACAATGTTTGTTGTTGACCCATTGAGATATTTTTTGAGCTCGTTCTACCGTTGTGACACTATCAAGCTGAATGAGGGATGCTATATCAGGGGGGGTTGCTAGTCGAAACATGTGCAATGAGTATTCCTTATTGATAAACATGACTGAATTGTAAATGTGCTTAAATGAGGTATGGCTGCGATGATAAACAGTGCTAATTTAGTGAATAAATAAAACACAATGGGTTATTTCTATGAAAATAATCAAAAAACTACTCAATAGTCAATATGTTGGTTATTGTCTTACTGTCTTTATGATGGTCATCTTTGGTGTGCCGCCATCTGAATGTGAAAAAGAGATGCAAAACGATAAATAAAATTGCGTTGTACTGACTACTTGCTCAGTTTGGGTATGTTTTCGCATTTTCAGTTTAAATCAGTTAGAACAAGCTTGCGGAGATATTGATACATAATCCGAGTATAGCCATATTAAAAATAAAAGAGATGATAGATTGTAATAAAACAGCACGGCGCATAGGTGTCGATGCAACCTCAATGTCTGCTGTTTGTGATGCAACAGCAATAGTAAAAGAAAAATACATAAAGTCAGAGTAGCTCGGTTCGAGTAATTTATCTGGAAAACGTAACCATGGCTGCTGTGGTTTAGCATTACTATAATATAAGTGTGCATAGTGCATCGTAAAACCGGTGGGAAGAAGTAGCCATGATGAAATTAAAGTCGACGCTGTGAGTGCATAAGGGATGAATTTATCTGACTTAGAGAAATCACCATGACCGCCTAATGCAAAAAATAAAACTAATAAGCTTACACAGCATCCTGCAACCAAAAAGAAAATAACCATTTGAGCACTTTCGTCTTCAACTCTCGTGATTTCACGGATGTTTTTAGCTTTGTGATTCATAATACGCACAAAAAGAAATAATAAATACATCCAGGCAAAAGCATTCCAGCTGATGATCAAACTCATCATAGTATTTTGATAAGAGAGTAGTGCGAAAAAAGTAGCGAAGGCAACAAATAATGAAATAATAAAGCGTGGGCGAGAGAGAAACACATGGCGAAAAAGGCGCATAACGCGTATCGCGTAATGTAACATGACACATACCTTAATAAATATAAAAATAATATTTATTATATCAAATGTTTGAGCCTATGTAGCAATAATACAAGCCCATAATAGGGGGGGATTTCAAGTAAATACATTGCCAATAAACTATATCGACACATTAAATTTACTTTATGTGGAAAATAGGACTGTGTTACGTTATAAATTTATCGATAGCAGAATCTATTTGCTATTTTGAATCGTCAGTATCGTTATTTTATTATTATTTAGATGATCATTTTATGAATAAAATATTTTATATCATCATTGGATTATTCCTGCTCGGCGCGGCATTTTTATTTGGCATGTCAGTCGTCTATAAAAATGAAATTAGTATGATAGAACGGGTCGAGCGTGCAGTATTAGGTTATTTAGATAACCCTAAAGCGGAATCGTTTAAAAACGTCACCTATTATTTTGACAAAATATCACATAATGGTGGCGAGGTAGGGTATGTTTGTGGTTTTGTATCACGACACTATGATTTTTCAAGAGAAACAGAAGATAAGCGCTTTATCGTAAAAACCTATATACGCCCTGACGGCACAGTCCATATTTCCATCCCAATTATTGATGGGGTAGATGAAATGTTGACGGAAGAGCAAATTGATAATTTATGGAATAAGTTCTGCAAGGGACCGTCAACAGATTTACCTGCGTGATGGCGATAGTTATCTCTAAATAGCTTTATCAATTGATTTTTCAATCGATTTACAGACAGGGGAAGTCCCTGTTGCTTGCTCAATTTTGGCAGGTAACTTTCCTTCGGGAGGATCAATTTGAATCGTGCATCCATTTTGATCAGACACTTGTTTCGTTGCTGTTGAGCAACCTAACATTAGGGTTACTGCAATTAGAATGCATGAAGTTTTTATATTCACGGTTTTGACTCTTTCAATGGAAGCAATAAATTTGCTATAAATACTTTAATAAATCGAAAAATATATTGTTAGTTTTAATAAAAATCAACTAAACAATAATGACCATCTTAATAAGAGCCTTGCTCTGACTATATATTTAGATGATGCAATACGCTTATTCAACTTATTGTAGTCATTTTAATATGATGAGTATATTAAAATGAAAAAATAATAAAGGGCATAAAAGTGGTTCAATAATTTTTATTTGAGTTAAGTGTTTAGTGAAAATAAAAATTGATATTCATAATGATGGATAACGAGGATTATCTTATTTTGATGATCTCACGGCGTGGTTTCTATAATTATTAAAGTCACGACTCATCATCCAAAATAGGCGCTGGTGTTTTATTGCCTGAGCTCTGCATTTATCCTAATATTCACATACTTAACTTAAAGATGGTGATGTATGAAAAAGAGATTAGTCATTTTATTTTTAGGTTTGCTTTCATTTGGCTCAGTTGCTGAAATCACAGAAGATGACAAAGTGCCAGACATGGCTGCAAGTATTAATCGTCAAAAAGCGCTCCTTTGTGGTGAATTTAAGGAAGCGGTTAAAAGTCGTACCTGCAAGCGCTTGGTTGATAACATGGTATCCATGGCATATTTCCAAGGGCAGGTGAGTGTGAAGTGCAAGCAAAAAGCTGATGATCCTGAGTTCAAGAAAGTACCAAAGATTGATGAATTTTGTGGGAAAGCTGAGAATCTAATAAGTGACTTAAGCCCTAATGAATAACCCACTCCGGCAGGCTTTTTATTTACTGCAATTTGCATTCCCGCCAAGCTAACACTGAGTGGGGGCTAGTCTGTCCTTGGGCTGAGTGGGATGAAACGTTGGTGTAATCATGTCAGGACTTTTGCCGCCATTTTACCTTTTGAAAATTTCAGGCACAAAAAAACCAACCTCTTACGGTTGGTTTTTTTAGGGAATTCTGGTCGGCATGAGAGGATTTGAACCTCCGACCCCCGACACCCCATGACGGTGCGCTACCAAGCTGCGCTACATGCCGAACTGCCATAATAGTACTCATTTTCCCCATTAAAGCAAGACTTGAGTTGCACGACTGATTGATTTTTAAACGTTAATTTTCATTAAATCGCTTAAGCTCAGTAAAGATTTTTAGTAGCTGAGCAAGATCCGGTTTTTGGTCTTTCATTTCTTTACCCTGCAAGTCATAGATACTAAATTGACCATTTTTATCCATATATAAGGTTGCATCATCCGTTGTGATCACGACATCGTTATCATCCCCAGTAATGATCCAAGGGAATTTACGTTCTGGGCTGAATAAATCCTCGCCTTGGCTGTAGTCATCTGGGGAGTTAGAGACATGCAGCAACCGTTGCATAATTGTTGTCAATACATCTTGATGACTGGTGAGCTTATCAATTTGCTGGCTAGGTGTATTCGGCCAATAGATAAATAATGGAACTTGCATTTTTTCACGTGCAAAACGTTTCTGATTAAACCAGTCAGTGGTTTCGGATTGCTCAGCACCATTATAATTCGCGGTAATCACCACGATAGTATTTTTCATCCGCCCATCACGTATCAATGTTTCAATAACTTGATTGATTTGGGCATCCGTTTGTTGACTACCTGGCTGGCCTTTTATGTTCAAAAATGAGAACCAAGGCGATTCATTTTTCAAATTAGTCAGCCATGACGTCCATTGTGTAATGGTCTGCGCGTCGCTATCGGCTGCTTTTGCTGGCAACGAATAATCCGCCAAGATAGCTTGACGAAACAGCGGTGAATTAAACCCATCGGTAGAGAACAGACCGAATTGATAGCCTTGATGTTGTAACGCCTGTATGAGTACAGAAGCATTACGTTCATTCAGAATATTATCAAAGTAGCTAGCTGAAATACCGTAGAACAGGCCGAATAGAGCCGTATCATTACGTAAACCAGTCGTATAATGGTTAGTAAACTCGGTACTCATATCTTTAAAGGCGTTCAACGATGACATGTCATCTTGCTGCTTTTTATCGCCTAAATCGTCCACCACAATGAGCAGTAAATTATAGCCTATACCTTGGTCATAGTAGCTAAGTGGTTTCAATGGGTACTGGACTTTTAACGCCGTAGGGCTACCTTGTTGGAATACACGATTTTGATGTTCGGATAAGTCTAACAGTCCATATCGGTCAAGGAGTTTTCTGGCGGTCATAGGCTGAGACAGTGGGTAGTTATAGCGCTGCATCGTGATAGGACGATAAAAATTGGCATCTGACCATGCATACATCAAATGGGACATAACAAAGGTCGCGATGAAAAATCCGGCTAAAGGCTTACCAAAAGTTTGTCGGTTCAGACTACGTAATTTTTGCCAACTCCAAGTTGCGAATAACATTTGCACTAAGAAGATGATCGGAATAACAATAAACATAAGTTGCCATTCACGTGCCATTTCCCCTTGTTCAGGGTTAATGACGAGATCCCATACTTGTGGTGTTAGATGCAGGCCAAATTGGCTAAAGACACGAATATCAAAGATTAGCAATGTGGTGCCAGCAGTCGCAAGGGCAACACAAATTAGCCTCAGCAACCGCTGAGACATGACAATAAAGGTCAGTGGAAAAACGATGAGTAAGTAGCAAGCAAAGACAACGAAGCTAAAATGTCCTATCCAACTGACGAAGGCAAAAATACGCCCAGCAAGTGTGTCGGGCCAATCAAAAATAAACAGATAGCTACTACTTAGTCCCAGACTAAGTAGGATATTGAAAAGAGCAAACCAGTGCCCCCAACTGATCATCTGGGAGACTTTGTCACGGTAGCGCTGATGGGTCACCATACTGTTTATTTCATTATCTATTTAGTGGGATTTGTCATCTTTAACAGAAGACAGTAAAGCATTGGCGAAAGAGTCTGCAATCATTTTACGCTGTGCTGGTGCAACTGACGTGTTGAGCAGATTGGTCACCATATTGCCTAACACCATAAGTGAGAGATCTACAGGAGTATGGTTTTTTTCTAACACGCTGACAAGTTCAGCAAGTAGAGTTTCAACTTTTTCATCGCTATAGCGAGATGACTGTGGCATAAATTCTGACATCCTAAATTAGTAAAAGCCCACCTATGATAGCGTATAGCGGGATGATTTTCTTCTTTCTTAGCAAGAAATTTATCTTTGAGTGATAATAATGCTTATTAAGATTATTCGAATGAGTATTAGTTCAGCATTTAGGTGTAAAAATAGGCGCAAATGACAGTTTCGGTTGCAGATAAATAGTATCAGTGTTTGAATACGTGCGAGAATATTTCTGCTTGAATAAGGAGCCTACAATGAGTCTGGAAATTTCCCAGATAGCTTTACATCAGTTGATTAAACGTGATGAACAGACACTTGAAGTCATGTTGCGCGATTCTTTATTGTCAACCGATAACGTTGTACAAGACATGATGGCAGAATTACACCGAGTATATAGCGCAAAAAGTAAAGCTTTTGGTGAGTTTAATGAAGAAAGCGAACTGGCCGATGCGTTGAAACTGTTGCGTAAAGGTGAAGAAGAATTTCTTGGCTTTAGTCGAGCAATGACCGTGCGTTTAAAAGATGAATTGGCTAAATATCCCTTTGCTGAAGGTGGGGTCGTGTTATTTTGCCAATACCGTTATCTTGCTGTTGAATATTTATTAATCGCGGTGCTCAGTAGTTGCGATAGTATGTTTGTAACCGACAGCCTCGATTTATCGACCACGCATTACCTCGATATTCCTCATGCAGACATTGTTGCTCGTATCGATTTAACGGAATGGGAAACCAATCCCGAATCTACACGCTATTTAACCTTTTTAAAAGGGCGTGTTGGTCGTAAAGTATCTGATTTTTTTATGGATTTCTTGGCTGCGTCAGAAGGCTTGAATGCAAAAGTACAGAATAAAGGGCTAGTGCAGGCGCTCGATGATTTTTGCGATAATGCGCAAATGGATAAGAACACACGTCAAGCTTATCGTCAGCAAGTGCATGCATATTGTACGGAACAGTTACAATCCGGCGAAGAAATTGAGTTACAAGCACTGTCTAATGAATTACCAATAGTAGAAGAACAGAGTTTTGGTGATTTTGCCCGTCAAAATGATTATCAGTTAGAAGACAGTTTTCCTGCGGATAGAGGCACATTAAAACAGCTGACTAAATTCTCGGGGAGTGGCGGGGGAATCACGATCAGTTTTGATGCTATGTTGATGGGAGAACGTATTTTTTGGGATCCAGTGACGGATACTCTGACTATTCGCGGTACACCACCGAATTTACGTGATCAGCTACAGCGTCGTGGTGGAAAATAAGCGTATGTTGAAAATAAATAACGCCGCAATTGCGGCGTTATTTACTCGGCGTCCCGATAAATTCTAAAGCTCGGCTTGTGGCTTTAATTAAACGCGCAGGAAGTCAATGTGCGTCACTTTTGGTTTGAACGGGTGACGTTGAACAGCCTGAACTTTGACTTTAGTTTCTTTACCATCGATAACCAGGTTCAGAACTTCATAAAATTCTGCTTTACCTTCTTGGTTAATCACTTCATCGTGGCTAAGAGTCACAGAGATAGCTTCTTGGTTGCCACCGTAAACGATAGCTGGAAGCTGGTTTGCTCTGCGCAGGCGGCGGCTCGCACCCTTACCCTGCTCTTTACGTGCAATTGCATTGATAGTTAACATTACTATTTCTCTATACAAGAAAAAAATAAAATCCTGCTACAGGCGACCCAGCAGCAGGTTCGATATTTGGCTTGGTGTTGTTGAAGTACGCTAATGCGAAACATCCAAGCGGGCGGCATTTTAACGGAAAATGCCTACAACGGCAATCATAATCTAATTAACATCAAGAATAGAGTTGGTCAGCAACGCGGAAGCGTCCATGATAATCGAATATTTTTTGGCGGATCTCCCAATAACTTTCTTTTTTACGAGCAACAATAAATTGCGGGTATCGTAATGCGGACTGTTGGGTAACGATATCATGGGCTGACGACCATTTGAAAGGAACGCCAGGCGCTCGTAAGTGTTCACGCAAGAAACGATGCTCAAATGCACGACGTTGTGGTGTTGTATGAAGGCGAAAACGTTCTGAGACAGAAGTACCATCCTCATCATAATAGGTGATTTTTAACCATTCACCTTTATTATCGCGACCTGTTGTCATCTCCATTCCACCACAACGTAAAATTAAAGCATCTTTTAGTTTCAATGCGGCTTTTAGCATATCGTCAGGATCCGATAGCACCTCATCACATTTTTGACAGCGTCGTGCAGCGATATCATTTTCTGCTCCACAGTGAGGGCATTGCTTAAAACGAAAACGAAATTCACATTGTTGCTTGTGTCCTAACGCATTTTCTTCCCAACCTTGGCAACGGCGGCCATAGTGCTCAATAATTTGGCCATCTTCTGTGCATTTTCCCCAAAAAGTATTCGCAAATTGACAGAGTGGACAAAAAACTTGTACAGGCACACTATTCGAATTAGGTTTGCTTGAACCAACTTCAGGGCGAAATAAGTCATGAGGATTACCCGCGTAGTCTAAAATCAAACACTGAGATTTATTAGGTGATAATCGCAAACCACGTCCAACAATCTGTTGGTATAAACTGACCGATTCAGTAGGGCGTAAAATGGCGATAACATCCACATGAGGGGCATCGAAACCGGTTGTTAATACGGAGACGTTAACTAAAAAATGCAATTGTTTATTTTTAAATTGTTGGATAATCGCTTCACGTTCCATCGCCGGTGTGTCTGCGGTGACTAAGGCGGCAGTATTTTGGGGGAGATAGCTGAGTACCTCTTTTGCGTGTTCGACAGTTGCAGCAAAAATCATGCAGCCTTGTCGTGGTGTCGCATAGTCAACGATTTGAGCCACAATCTTCGGCGTAATGCGTTTTTGTTTTTGGATAGAAAGATTGAGTTCATGTTCATTGAAAATGCCCGCGGAACTGAGTGACACCTTGCTAAAATCATATTGCAGTACAGGCATGTCGAGACGTTCAGGCGGTACTAAGAAATGATTTTTAATCATATAGTGTAACGGTAATTCGTAAATACATTCGCGGAAAAAGCAATTTTCATCACCTCTGACCATGCCATGATAATGATATTGGTAAATCCAGCCTGAACCTAGTCGATAAGGCGTAGCGGTCAGCCCTAGAATTTTTAACGTTGGATTATATTGGCTAAGGCTATTGATAATTTGTTGGTATTGGCTTTTTTTATTTCCGCTAATACGGTGGCACTCATCAATAATGACCAGTGAAAAGTTGTCATGAAAGCTTTCCAGGTTGCGCGCGACAGATTGTACGCTACCAAAGACCACTTTGCTGTGGGATTGTTTACGATTTAAACCCGCAGCAAAAATATCCGCTTCTAGGCCATAAGCCCTATATTTAGCATGATTTTGTTCAACAAGCTCTTTGACGTGAGCTAGCACAAGCACTCTTCCTCGAGCTAAGCGAGCAAGTTCGGCTATCACTAGGCTTTTTCCTGCGCCTGTAGGTAGCACAATAACAGCAGGTTGCGTGTGCTGGCGAAAGTAGTGAATCGTCGCATCGACAGCATCTTGTTGATAGGGGCGGAGAACAAAAGGCATATTATTCAGCATTAATTAAAAATAGTGAGTCTCTCAGTGTTAAATTTAGGTTAACACAATGGCATGAGCTAAAAACACCACATAATTTTGAGACGCTATCACTTGTGATTAGTTATTGATATAATAAAAGATGTGAACATAATCACAATAACCTTTCAATTTTATTTCTAACAACTTGGCCGCTTTATAGGGTTGAGTTGCTATTCCATCAAATTAAGAGAATTTATGCGACTGGATAAGTTTTTGTCCCAGCAATTAGGGATTAGTCGGAGTCTGGTAACTCGCGAGCTACGTGCAGGAAAAGTCACTGTCGACGATGAAATTGTTAAATCAGGTGCGCTACAGATTAGCCCTGAACAATCGGTTGCTTATGAAGGCAGTGTTTTAGTCCATGTTACAGGTCCTCGTTATTTTATGCTGCATAAGCCTGAAGGCTACGTCTGTTCAACTGACGACCCGACACACCCGACTATTCTCTATTTTATTGATGAACCGTTAGCCGATAAGCTGCATTCGGCAGGACGCCTTGATATCGATACAACAGGGCTTGTGCTATTAACGGATGATGGTCAATGGTCGCATCGTATAACGTCACCTAAACATCATTGTGAAAAGACCTATCGGGTCGAATTAGAACACGATATTGCCGATGATGTCGCACAGCGCTTTGCTGAAGGCGTCATGCTTAATGGTGAAAAATATCCAACTAAACCTGCACAATTAGAAATAATCACGCCCAAAGAAGTCTTATTGACGATCAGTGAAGGTCGCTATCATCAAGTCAAAAGGATGTTTGCGGCTGTTGGAAATCATGTTTGTGGCCTACATCGCGAACGTATTGGTGATATATGGCTAGATGCTGAGTTGGCACCGGGTGAATATCGAGTGCTGACAGAAGATGAAATTAATAGCGTGACAGTTCCGCGCTAAATACCAAACGTAATACAAAAGAAGTTTAGTCATGCGAAGTTTATATACGCTTACTGTGTCATTGGCTCGTGCGCCTTAAGCGGAACGAGATAGGAGTTTAAAAGAGTGCAACAGCAGACATCATCCTACTTAGGATTGATATTAATATTAGGTTTATTATCGATGCTTATGCCTTTGGCCATTGATATGTACCTACCGAGTTTCTTAGCTATGGGTGAGTACTTCAATGTCGATGAAGGGCGCATCCAAATGACGCTAAATAGCTATATATTTGGCTTTGCGATAGGGCAACTGTTTTATGGACCAATGGCGGATAGCCTAGGACGTAAGCCTGTCATTTTAGGTGGTGTTATTGTATTTGCTATCGCATCGGCAGCTTGTGCACTTTCTGAATCCATCGATTCACTCATTCTGTTTAGATTCCTACATGGTTTTGCGGCAGCGGCAGCGAGTGTTGTGATTAACGCATTAATGAGAGATATGTTTACACGCGATGAATTTTCGCGAAGTATGTCTTTTGTCGTGTTAGTGATGACGATTGCGCCTTTACTTGCGCCAATTCTCGGCGGAGAAATGATGCGTTGGTTCTCATGGCACGCTATTTTCTGGAGTATTGCGATTGCTGCTGTTTTGGCTGTTATTCTAGTTAGCTTATTTATACGTGAAACGTTGCCTGTTGAGAAACGTCAGCCATTCCATTTAGGTAATACCTTAAAACAATTTGCGACCTTGTTTCGTGCAAAGCAGGTTCTATTTTATATCCTCGCAAGTTCATTTTCATTTTCAGGCATGTTTTCATTCTTGAATGCAGGGCCATTTGTCTATATTGAGCTTAACGGTGTATCTCCTCAAGATTTCGGTTACTTTTTTGGTATTAATATTGTTTTCTTATTTTTAATGACAACCTTAAATAGCCGTTATGTAAGACGCTTTGGTGCGGAGCATATGCTCTACCTTGGAATTATTGTGCAATTTACCATGGGTATTTGGTTATTAGCCACAACAGCACTTGATGTCGGTTTCTGGGCTTTAGTGCTTGGTGTTGCTGTCTATGTCAGTGGCATTGCGATGATCACGTCTAATGCGATGGCGGTGATTTTGGATAACTACCCACATATTGCAGGAACCGTATCTTCATTAGCGGGAACGATTCGCTTTTCGATTGCGGCGTTAATTGGCTCATTGATATCGTTGATTCCGGCTAAATCCGCATGGCCGATGGTTGGCTCGATGGTCGCCTGTGTTGCCTTTTCTATGTTATTTGTTTTATTAGCTAAACGCGCTAAAAAATAAACGACGATCAGTTTCTATCATGTCAAGCGGCTTCTGTTGTTTTAAGCCGCTTACCCGCATTAATTTCAGTTAGTCACCATATTTATTTGAATAGTGTTAAGTAAAAATTAACTACTCGATAAAACCGAATTCATCTTCAGTAAAATTAGAATTTCTGTATAAAAATGATCTGGGTCAACTATCATTTGATTAACGTTTGTTAAATTTATGTATTAAACTAAGCTGATTGGAGTTAAGTGAAAAATTGGTTGAGATGATGATTTTTATTCAAAATAACTCAGTTTATTATTAACCTCCGTTTAGTAATGTAAAAAAAATGGCTAATAGTTAGTCTTAATGTTGAATTTCAATAGTAAAAAAAATTTAAAGTTTAACATTCTGGGTAAAAAAATTCGTATGCAAGGATTTGTGTCACAAAAATTTAACGACACGAGCAATAATTAATGTTATATTTAGGTATGATAATTTAACAAACACGTTACTTTTGTGAGTTGTAGCGAATTCGGTTTGAACGAGGTTTGATGAAGTTTACTGAGCTCTAAGGATTAACTTAGAGGAGGGAGAATCAAATTGCTTAGGAGTAGGGGGGATTTATGGAAAAAACTCTACTCAGCGTTGATTAGGTAAATGGATCTCGTTCAGCAAATAATATGATGGTTAGGTAGCAATAGGAATTTGTTGTGGAAAAATCAGGTCTTTCGGTAGTGCACAGGCTGCCGCAAAGCTACCGCTGGTTATCTGGAAAAATAGGGACTGATGTTGAAGTGGTACCTACAGATGATTTTGGTAGCGATAAACTTGTGGGGCTGAAATTACTCAGTCATGACTGTGCGACAGATTGCATCGCAATGAAGCAGTTATCAGAATCATTGTCTGAATTGCAAATTGAAAGTGCAATTTTAGAGTGGCAAAAAGAAGTTTGCCTCTTTATTCATGCAAATGATGAGCTTGCGGCAATGTGTCGCTTAAAGGCCGATGGCGTTGCTATTGCCGAGCTTGGATCAGGTTTCTATTCGTCTTAATAAAACCGTATTGAATACAATAAAAAAGCTTCCAGTTTTTAAACTTGGAAGCTTTTTTATTGGCAAGGGATTAATGAGATTTTACAGCTTATGAGCCATTAATAACACGACGGCCCGCGTAGTATCTTTTGCTCCAATACTCATTGGTCATTTCAGAAACGATAACACCGCTACTGGTAGAAGCGTGAACAAATTTATTATCGCCGATATAAATGCCAACGTGTTTCATGCGACGACCTGTTTTAAATAAAACTAAGTCACCTGCTTTTAAATTATTGCGTTTGACGCTCTGTCCTGAAGACTCTTGTTCCGAGGTGGTGCGAGGCAAAGCAACACCGAATTGTTCGATAAAGGTGCGCTGAACAAAACTTGAACAATCAATACCACTCTTTGTTGTACCGCCTAGGCGATAGCTGACCCCTTTCCAGTTAGCGTATTGGTCCATAATTTTCGATTTGGTATCGACGCTCTGGACGAGTTGTTCAAACTCATCTTGCGAAGCCATCGCTAAAGAGTCAGAAGAACCATTTAACATGCGAGGTTCAGAGTGGGGAGTACGTTGAGCATTCTTTGAAGAATTAGGGGTAGTACAAGCTGAAAGTGCCGCGGCAATCGCGATTGCTGGTATAATGCGCAAAATGTTGCGCTTAAATTTTTCAGATGTTGCCATTATTCTCGATATCCCTTGCCATTTTGTTTTGTGTTTTTCCACACAATAAACGTAAACTTATCCCTGTGAAAAACGCATTTTATCAAATGCAACACTAGCTTTTCACAGAAAGTGTTTAATACAGAACAACTAAACTTTGTATATGAATGTAAATAAACTGCACGCCGTAGAAGAAAATGTGTGATATGTAAACACAATAACAGCCAGCTAGGCAGACACTCATCGTTAAAATTTGGCAGTTGCATACTTATTTCGCCAAACATAGAGAGCATACATAAACAGAACTGAAATGGCGAGTTAATAAGGGGATAATTTACAAAACATTATATTAAATACGAATAGAGTAAGGGTTTTGGCGGCTTTTTGTTAAAAAAATAGAACTTTAACTGTTAAGTGAACAAAGAATATAATAAAAATAACGATCTAGATCACATTTCAAGTCGGCTTGCTGCAATTATTAACGATTAAGACACTCTTAAATGTAAAGAAGTTTAAATTTACTTAAGCTGACCAACTTAAATAGTGATGGCAAACTCATTATCGTTAACCATCACTATACTGTAGGCATACCAAGTTAGCGAGTCAGTATCTGCATGTTGGCGAGTTTAATATGGTATTCGTTATATATTCGTCGTTCAAAATCAGCAAATCGGCGAGAGAGTGTTGTTCGCGCTAGCGTTGACGAAAAATAATCGACGGGAATTAAATTCGCACTGCCGAGGTTATCAATGATCACAAATTGACCATGAGGCTTATAACCTAATTGGTAGACAATATTGTAAGGCTTTAATGCCATTGTCACTATGGCGTCTTTAAATATCGTTTTTTTAAAAATATCATACGCAATTCGCATATTTTTTTGATGTTTTAAAAAATAGTTTTTATTTTTAAAAAAATAATCAAGTGTATTAGATACAGCCCCTGTTTTATCTTTAATTAACTGAAATACATAACCCGTCCCCATGTTTGTTTCCTGAGTACCATAATAATCGGAGATTGTCTCTGACGACGATTTATTTCGATAAATCCGTTTGTAATATTTTATTTCGCGTATCGTCTCTTTATCATCTCTATCTGCATGATGCACTTTTACGCATAAATCCTCACGTTCAGGATGATGATAACACGCTCGTTGCCGTCCACTGGCAATCAATTGCGATGGACTAAGTACGATAGGCTTTGCAAGTAATGTCTTCATATTATAGCCATTAAGTGAATGTGAATTAGGTCGACTAAGGCTGTTGCCTTATTTATAAAAATAAACAGGCTAATTTTAATGGATAAGAAAGAAGGAAAGTGGCAATCTGTGTGATCGCTTGTTATTTTGTGATCAGGTTATCTTATTATATTTTATTTCTTAGAGTTAAAGAAAAATAAAAAACTACGGCTATCAGTTAAATATCATTTCATTCATTCAAATTAGAATCTCGTCATTCAGTGATAAAAATAAAAAACAATTTAAATATAAATAATTTATTACAAATGACGATAACTTAATTTTTAATGGATGCTTTTTATGAAACTTATAGTCAATAAAATTTCCATAGCAGCAATATTGGCAATCACAGTCATTAACTATTTACCAATAGCACAAGCGAAAGAAAAAACAGTAATCGGTAGTGGCACGATTACATTTACGGGGGCTATCGTTGCATCGCCATGTCAAATCGGGACATATCAGGAAAATGTTCAAACCACTTGCTGGAACGATAGCGGTAAGCCCGTGACAACGCAAATCTCCCTAAAGACCTTAAAAAAAGGCACTCAAGAGCTGCCAAATAACAAAGGGACTCAAAGCTTTAAATGGATAGATAAAGCACAGACTCTGGGTGTGTATACACTGATATATAACTGATTTGAAAAGAGTCATATGATTTAAAGCAGGAAAGCGAATTCAAATTGTATAAAGTTCGAAAGCCCTATGGGCGTCCGCCCATAGGTGATAACAACAATTAATCGCAGCGACCCATATAACGACGCTCAGGAATATGGATACGAATTTTTTCGCCGCTGGTGAGGTATTCAGGAACTTGAACCGTTAAACCGGTAGCCATTGTTGCAGGCTTTGTACGTGCGCTCGCAGAAGCCCCTTTAATGGCGGGAGTGGTTTCTACGATGACCATATCGACAGTTTGAGGTAATTCGAGTGCAAGGACTTGACCATCCATTGTTAGCACTTGCATGCCAGGTAGGCCTTCTTCAGGAATAAACAATAATTCCTCTTCAATATCCGCACGTTTAAATAGATAAGGCGTATAGTCTTCATTGTCCATAAAGACATATTCATCACCATCGATATAAGAGAAACTAACAGCTCGGCGAGTGAGTGAGATAGTCTCTAAAATATCATCACCTTTAAAACGCTCTTCGACTTTTTGCCCTGTTTTAATGTCAGTAAAGCGCATTTTGTATAAAGTGCTGGCACCACGAGCGCTTGGCGCTTGAATATCAATGTCTTTAACCAACAACAGTTTGCCATTGTAATTCACTGCAAAACCGCGTTTGATTTCATTGGCCTTTGCCATATATAACCTTCTTGATTGTCTTCATAAAAGAGTGCGACAAAATTACTCGCAGATAGGCGATTAGGCAAGATAGTAAACACATTTTTCAGCAAAAAAATCTCCCCAGTGACTTAGCTGGGGAGGGATGTTCAATTAATAGACTGGGAGTAACCCAAATAAGGAAAGTATGTGTGCTACAGCATTAATGACACCGAATAGAATGACAAACAGAATAATACTGATACCACCAGGAGCCTGATAGCTGTTGTTTGGAAAACGTTTACGACTCGCTTTAGCCATTAATGCAGGTACGATGACAGCCCAAATTGTCGCGGCAAGACCAGCAAAACCAATCGCGTAGATAAAACCATTAGGGAAAACGAGTGCAAAGACAGTTGGTGGCAAAAATGTGATTAGGGCAGATTTAAAGCGACCTTGTTTGCTGTCATTAAATTTAAAGAAGTCAGCAATAAAATCAAATAAACCAAGTGATACACCTAAAAATGAACTTGCCAATGCCATATAGGAAAATAGCGTCAAAAATTGGGAAATGAAATCGCTATTCGTCGATGCATTCATTTGTTTCAATAATGCACCAATGTTATTGCCTTCTTCACGAATTTGAATAAACGCGGAGCGTGGGATGTTACCTTGAACCGCATACTGCCACAGGATATAAATCGCAACAGTAATAATAGCGCCATACACAAGACTACGTACAACAGAACGACTATCTTTATTGTAATACTTAACTAGACCTGGAACATTACCGTGATAACCAAATGACGTTAATAAGTAAGGTAATGCAGCGAGTGCATACGGTAAATAGTGGGCATTACCTTGATCGACTTGGTTGAGTAGAATTGAAGGGGATGCTGTTGTGACCATGCCACCAATAGACATCACAAAGGTGATGACCATACCGCCGATTAAAATCGTGCTTAAACGGTCAACGGCACGTGTCGATAACCAAACAAAGAAAGCGACCAGAAGCGCAAAGAACAACCCAGAAACGGCTTGAGGAACCGCCATGTAACTAGATAAGTTCTCAGAAATAATGGAGCTTCCCGCGGATATATAAGCATAAGTCAAAATATACAGCACGAAAGTAATGGATAGACCATTAAGTGAGTTCCATATCGGTCCTAATAAATCTTTGACCATAGTATGAAAGCTGGCACCAGCAGGGTAATTCATATTGGCTTCTAAAATCATTAACCCTGAAAGCAGCATGCAAACAAAGGTATAGATTAAAAGCACGATAGAGCCTGTAAACCAAACACCAGAGGTCACCATGGGGATTGAAAACATACCAGCGCCAACGGCTGTACCCGCGATAATCATTGCGCCACCTAAGATGGAGGGCTGTTTGATTGTTTTTGTTGTATCAACAGACATGGGAACTCCCGATTAATGTTTCTTTGTACTAGCTTAATGATACAGACGGTGTGTGTTGATGTAAATAATAATTAACGGACAAATGTAAAAAATTAAGAGTAATTATAATGAGTTGGATGATTATTGTACAAATGACGCAATGCCATTTGCACAAAAGGAAGCCTTAAGCGGGATGGTGATAAAATTGTTGGTTCAACCATAGGTCGATAGCATTGCGGCTAGCTTCAAAGTGTGGTTCAGGCAACTCATTAGGCGCAACCCACATTAGGCTTTCACACTTATCAGCCTCCATAATTTGCGGCTCTACGTCACCGTTGTATTCAACATGCATACAAATAGAAACGGTATGTTTGCCTTCCTGTTGATAGGTATTCACATTATTACTAATACCAAAAACAGTTGGGGTAGTAATATCAATACCAATTTCCTCTTTTATTTCACGAATAGCACATGCCTCGAATGATTCACCCGCATCGACGTGCCCACCGAAAATAGACCAGTACGGTGCGTGTTGGCTGCTGCGTTTCCCCATTAAAATTTGGCCTTGTTGATTCGTGATAATGACTCCCACACCAACGACAACACCATCAACAATAGACATGAGTTCTCCTTATATTCTTTATTTTAAGCCGGCTAATATTGCCAGTTTAGTCTAGAAAAACAATCAGGAAAAACTACAAATATCACTGAAGCCATTGTGTTTTAATGGTATAACTATGGTTAGCATGTATACGACAATAACGATAAGGGAGATTCGAGGTTATGACTCGCCGGGTTGCTACAATTACATTAAATCCTGCTTATGATCTTGTTGGGCTGTGCCCATCAATCGAAGTCGGTGAAGTCAACTTAGTGAAAACAGCTAGCCTCAATGCAGGAGGCAAAGGGGTTAACGTCGCAAAAGTTTTACGAGACCTTGGAATCGATATCACCGTAAGTGGTTTTATGGGAAAAGATAACCAAGAAGAGTTCCAACATTTTTTCAGTGATAACGGAATGGCAAACCGTTTTCATATGGTGCCAGGTAGGACAAGAATTAACGTTAAATTGACGGAAAATAACGGTGAATCGACCGATTTTAATTTTTCTGGTTTTGATGTTAGTAAAGAAGACTGGAATCGTTTCTCAACGGAATCACTCAATTGGTTAGGCCATTTTGATATGGTGGTGGTCAGTGGAAGCTTACCGAATGGTATTGAAGCTGAGGAATTCACTCGCTGGATGAGCCGACTGCGTCAATTGTGCCCGTGTATTATTTTTGATAGCAGCCGTGAAGCATTAAAAGCGGGTTTGAAAGCATCGCCATGGTTAGTTAAACCCAATCGCCATGAATTGGAAATGTGGGTTGGGCGCAAGTTACCCGATCTGAAAGATGTCATTGAAGCGGCACATGAACTTCGCGATAAAGGCATCTCTCATGTGGTGATATCGTTAGGTGAAGAAGGCGCGTTATGGGTCAATGCCTCAGGCTCTTGGTTGGCTAAGCCACCACATTGTGAAGTTGTCAGTACCGTTGGTGCTGGTGACTCGATGGTAGCGGGCCTAGCGTATGGATTGTTAAATGGTGAGTCGAGCGCACACACACTCCGTATGGCAACGGCAATTTCAGCACTATCGGTCTCACAACCGGATGTTGGCTTAAAAAATCGTAATAAACTTGCGGATATGATGGCAAAAATTGAAATGGAGTCTTTGTAAATAACCCCATTACAAGATGCATAATTTCAAGGCGGTTAAGGAAACTTACCGCCTTGATTCTATTGATTAGTTTTGCTGTGACTTCAACCACGCAATCTCTTGAGGCCAAATATCAGGATTAATGGTTTCCAAAATCAGAGGAATGCCATCAAAACGTGGGTCTTTCATAATATAACTAAAAGGGGTATAGCCAATGTTGCCTTCACCTAAACTGTGGTGGCGATCGACTCGGCTGGCAAATTCACTTTTTGCATCATTGAGATGCATGCCTTTAAGGTATTGAAACCCGACAATGTCTGAAAACTGTTGAAAGGTGTCTTCGCAAGCGTCTTCCGTACGTAAGTCGTAACCAGCGGCAAAGGCATGGCAAGTGTCAATACAAACGCCAACGCGGCTTTTATCATCCACATCTTCAATAATTTTTGCTAAATGCTCAAACCGATAACCTAAATTTGAGCCTTGGCCCGCGGTGTTTTCAATAACAGCGATAACACCTTGCGTTTCATTTAATGCGATGTTGATGGATTCCGCGATACGTGCCAAACAATCATCAACTTCAATTTTTTTGAGATGGCTACCTGGGTGAAAATTGAGTAAATCAATGCCCAACTGCTCACAGCGTTGCATCTCATCAATAAAGGCAGCGCGTGATTTTTCTAAGGCTTCGACTTCTGGATGACCTAGATTAATTAAGTAACTGTCATGAGGTAAGATTTGATGCTTACCATAGCCATATTTGGTGCAGTTAGCTTTAAACTTTTCAATGATTTCTTCGGTCAGTGGAGGGGCTTTCCACTGGCGCTGATTCTTTGTGAATAACGCAAATGCCGTGGCGTTAATTTCATGGGCGCGAATGACGGCTTGATCAACGCCTCCGGAGGCGCTGACATGTGCTCCAATATATTTCATTATTGACTCCTTTTTTAAGGAAGTATGCCATTAATAGGGAAATAAATGAAATGAACAAACAAGGCCGCATAAATAGCGGCCTTTAGAGAAGAGATGGGAAGGTAATTAAAGCATCATTTGGATAATCGCGTTGATGATGACGCCACCAACAATCAACCATGCAAATAGGATCAGCGCCATTAATAAAGGTTTAATACCTGCTTGACGTATTGCGCTAACGTGTGTGGTGAGGCCGAGTGCTACCATTGCCATTGCTAATAATACAGTATCTAAAGTAATAATGTGTTTCACGATGACTGTAGGTAATAAATCAAAGGAATTAAATGCAGCCACTAAGATAAAAATCACCGCAAACCAAGGAATAGTAATTTTGCTTTTTTGTGTATTTTCACTGTTAGTGACGATTGAACGACGGCTTAAATAGGCGGATAAAAGAATTAAGAAAGGCGCTAACATCATGACACGAATCATTTTTGTAATGACGGAAGCATTTTCAGCATCAGGACCGATAGTATGGCCGATAGCAACCACTTGAGCGACTTCATGGACTGTTGAGCCTACATAAATGCCAAAAGTATCTTGTGTTTGGGTAAACCAACCGAAATGTGCGTTAAGCTGATAAAGCCATGGGTATACAAAAATCGCAATAGTACCGAAAATGACCACGGTAGACACTGCAACGGCAACTTTACTCGCAGAAGCCTTTACGACAGGCTCTGTCGCCATTACCGCCGCAGCCCCGCAGATACTACTACCCGCACCGATTAAAAAGGTCGTTTCATCATCGAGCCCAAAGACTTTTTTACCTAACCAGAAAGCCAAGAGGAAAGTGGAGGTAAGCGTTAAAGCATCAATGAGTAGCCCTGTGGCACCCACATCGGTGATTTGTTGAAAAGTTAAGCGAAAGCCATACAGTATGATACCGGCTCGTAAAAAATAGTGTTTGGCAAACTTTATACCGTTATCACAACGCGCACTCATCACAGGGTAAACGGTGTTACCCACAATAATACCTAAGAGGATTGCGAGAGTTAGCGCCCCTAAACCCACATCAATAAACCATTGCTGTTCACCAAGAAACATCGAAAGAGCGGTTAAGATCCCCGCTAAAATAACACCTGGAATTAGCTTGAGAGCGGGATGACTTGTGCTCTGTACTAATGTTTTTGTATTGCTTTTATCCATAACTTTACCTTCTGTTACTACTGATACCCATTAACAAAAGCTGCTAATTATGGGTATAGATAATTTTGGAATAAGCATATAACAAAACTTTTAATAATTTAAATTGATTGTTTGTATATAATCAATCTAAAAAACAGGTTATAAGTTTCTTCTGGTAAGTTGGTAATAAATCATTAATATTAACAATATTATTACAAACTCAAGTGAACAATGTGGGAGCTACCTGTATGCGAATAACACTTAGGCAACTCGAAGTATTTACGGAAGTACTGAAAAGTGGCTCCACCACGCAGGCATCTCAGTTACTCGCTTTGTCACAATCAGCAGTGAGTGCTTCTTTAACTGATCTGGAAGGGCAACTCGGAGTGCAACTTTTTGATCGTGTTGGTAAACGTCTTGTAACGAATGAGCATGGGCGGTTATTGTATCCAAAAGCGCTAGCATTACTTGAACAAGCCCTTGAAGTTGAGCAACTCTTTAAAAAAGAGATGGGGGCTGTGCGCCTTGCCGCCAGTACCACTATCGGCAACTATATGCTACCGCCTTTGTTGGCAGAGTATCGTCATGATCACCCCACCATCCCACTCGAGCTGAACATTAGTAACACGGAAGAAGTTATCAAATCGGTAATGGAATTTCGTGCCGATGTCGGGTTAATTGAAGGGGTATGCCATAGCCCAGAATTAATCACAGAGCCATGGCTAAAAGATGAGCTAGTTATCTTTGCTGCACCAAATAACGCTTTAGCTGGCAAACCGTTAACATTAAAAGAGTTGCGTGATGCCCCTTGGGTATTGCGTGAACGGGGTTCTGGAACGCGTGATGTCCTTGACCAGCTTTTGTTTGCTCATCTCCCTGGTTTTCATATTTTCATGGAACTCGGAAATTCCGAAGCGATTAAGCATGCCGTGCGTTTTGGTATGGGAATTAGCTGTTTATCAAGGCGTGTTATCGATGAACAACTGGCAAATGGTTCTTTAGTTGAGCTACAAGTTGCCGATCTGCAATTGCAACGTACACTGTATTTGATTTATCACCGTCAGAAACATTTATCGAACGCGATAAAAAATCTATTGGCATATTGCAAGTAACATATTGAATATTATATAAAAATATAGGGTTTATATCAGTGTTATGCCTAATGCGATGACTATTTGAACAAAGATTACCTTCATTCAGTATAAGTGTTTTACTAATAATTCTGTGTGGATTATGAAGGTATCTTATAACTGCTAAGAGTTACTTAGTTCTGACAGGATGTTTTGCTAGAATTCTCTTAATATTGATTAAATAAAGAAATACAGGGAACAGATGTCAGAACAACATACCACTACGGTACAAAGTAGCGGACCTCAAAAATTACGCCGCGAGTTAAAAGCCCGCCACCTAGCAATGATCGCTATCGGTGGTTCGATTGGTACAGGCCTTTTCGTTGCATCTGGTGCGACCGTCGCACAAGCTGGCCCCGGCGGGGCACTTCTTTCTTATGCGATTATTGGTTTAATGGTCTATTTCTTGATGACCAGTTTAGGAGAACTTGCGGCTTATATGCCAGTCTCAGGCTCTTTTGCAACCTATGGCGCTAAGTATGTCGATGAAGGATTTGGTTTCGCATTAGGCTGGAACTATTGGTATAACTGGGCTGTCACCATTGCCGTTGACTTAGTTGCTGCGCAACTTGTGATGACCTATTGGTTCCCAGACACCCCAGGTTGGATTTGGAGTGCGATCTTCTTAACCATTATCTTCTTGCTGAACTATATCTCAGTAAAAGGATTCGGTGAGGCAGAATATTGGTTCTCTTTAATTAAAGTTACCACGGTTATTATTTTCATTGTTGTTGGTGTGCTGATGATTTTTGGCATCATGAGCGGCGCTGAAAATGCAGGGTGGCACAATTGGGAAATTGGTGACGCTCCTTTTGCGGGGGGATTCTCTGCGATGATTGGTGTTGCAATGATCGTCGGCTTCTCGTTCCAAGGAACGGAATTGATCGGTATTGCAGCAGGTGAGTCACAAGATCCCGCGAAAAATATCCCTAAAGCGGTGCGTAAAGTTTTCTGGCGTATCCTTCTATTCTATATCTTTGCGATTTTAATCATTAGTTTGATTATCCCTTATACTGATCCAAACTTACTGCGTAATGATGTTAAAGATATTAGTGTCAGCCCGTTCACATTGGTCTTTGAGAATGCAGGGTTACTATCGGCAGCAGCGGTAATGAACGCCGTTATTTTGACCGCGGTATTATCGGCGGGTAACTCAGGGATGTATGCATCGACGCGTATGCTGTATACCTTAGCGCGTGAAGGAAAAGCGCCACGTATTTTTGCTCGCCTTTCAAAAGGCGGCGTGCCACGTTATGCCCTAGTTGCGACAACGGTGATTGCTGGTTTGTGTTTCTTAAGTTCCATGTTTGGTAACCAAACCGTCTATTTGTGGTTGTTGAATACTTCCGGTATGACAGGATTTATTGCTTGGTTGGGGATCGCGATTAGCCATTATCGTTTCCGTAAAGGTTATATTGCGCAAGGTAAAGATCTCAAGGATTTGCCTTACCGTTCAGGCTTCTTCCCAATTGGACCTATTTTTGCTTTCGTACTTTGCTTAATCATTACGTTAGGGCAAAACTATCAAGCATTTTTAGAAGATAAGATTGATTGGGTAGGGGTGACCGCGACGTATATCGGTATTCCATTATTCTTAGCAATTTGGTTTGGTTATAAGATTGTCAAGAAAACCTCATTCATTCGCTATAAAGACATGGATTTCCCAAGCTATCGCGAAAATTTGAATAAATAATTAAGATTGCGTTGGCAGCCAAAGAAAGAGCTAACCTAGTTATAGGTTGGCTCTTTTTTTATGAGCTTGAGAAGCGATATCAAATGGTCATCTTTTGAGGTGTAAGAAAACGCGCGTTCTTATGACTGACTTACGGCGGGTCGTGAAATGAGTAACAAGCCATCGTCGTTTGGATAGCACAAGGAAGAGGTGTTTAGCCTAATGGCACTGAAAGTAGGGTTGCCCAATTGTCACTAAGTGCTTGGGTGATAGAGTCAATATTTGGTCCTTTTTATTCTTATTTCATAAATGAAAATATTAATTTTCAATTAATTAACAAAAAGTTCGTGTAAGATCACACTTCAATACCAATATGGAATTAAATTGGCAATCGTATTGATAAGTATTCTTATTTGCTTTATTGTTATGGCACAAAAAATGGGGATAAAGAGGTACGTTGTGAAGTTGATGATGAAATCGTTAGGGAAGGGGATGGGGTTAGCTTTATTTGCAAGCTCAATGTTGAGTGTTAGCTTCCATTCTCTGTCAGCAACAGTGACAGATGTTGCTGGGCGGACTGTTGAAGTTCCTGACAATGTGAATCGCATCTTACTTGGTGAAGGCCGTTTATTGAGTGCGATAGCCTTACTTGAAGGTGACAAACCCCTTGATAGAATCGTTGGTTGGCAAGGTGACTTACGTAAACTTGACCCACAAACTTACGCGACCTATAAAGCAAAATTTCCTCAAATCGATAATATCCCCCTGATTGGCAATACAAGTGCAGACAGCGTCAGTGCTGAAAAAGTCTTAACACTTAACCCTGACATTGCCATTTTTGGTCTATCTGGTCATGGTCCCGGTAAAAATAGTGAATTGGTGAACCAGCTTGAAAAAGCGGGGGTGCCTGTTGTTTTTGTCGATTTTAGGGATAACCCATTACAAAATACCTTGCCAAGTATCCGCATGCTTGGGAAAGCATTAAATCGCGAGCAAACAGCAGAGAAATTCGCTGATTTTTATGAAAAAAATCAAAAGTTAGTGACTGATATCACCAGTAAGATCCCTGAAGATAAAAAACCAACGGTATTTATTGATCTACGAGCAGGTGCTTTTGAAGACTGTTGTGGAACCGCAGGCAATGGAAATATGGGCAATTTTATTGATCTAGCGGGTGGTAAGAATATTGCTAAAGAGGTGTTACCGGGGGCTTTGGGTAACATGAATCTTGAAAAAATTATTGCGGTAGATCCTCAAATCTATATTGCAACAGGTGCTAAAGCACCGGGAAGTCAGGATGTTGGCGTGCAGTTAGGTGCACAAGGCACCATCGAAGAAGCGAAAGCAAGCCTGAAAAAAATTACTGAACGCAAGGGGATTAGCTCATTATCTGCCGTGAAAGACGGTAAAGATTATGCGATTTGGCATAACTACTATAACTCACCCTATAACGTGCTAGCGACTCAGGTGTTTGCGAAATGGTTTTATCCAGAACAGTTCGCTGAACTTGATCCACAAAAAACGTTAAATGAATTGCATCGTCAATTCCTTGCCGTTGAGCCGTCAGGCGTTTATTGGGTCAGTGAGAAGTAAAATTTTGTAGGTAATTATAATAATGAGTCTTACTACCGAGACAATGTCAACTGTTAAGCAGTCAGTTCAAGAAAGTGATAATGGTGTAAAACAACATTATCAACATATGTTACGACGTCGAATTGCATGGATAGCCGTTATCATCGCTGCAATTTTATTGTCACTGGTTATTGATTTTACCTTAGGTCCATCAGGTTTATCCTTAGAAAAACTTTGGCAGACGCTTATCTCTCCGGAATCTGTTGAAGCAGGTACAAGAGTGATTGTGTGGGATATTCGCCTGCCATATGCTCTGATGGCTGTGGTTATTGGTATGTCACTTGGCCTTGCAGGGGCTGAAATGCAAACCATCTTGAATAACCCATTAGCTAGTCCATTTACACTTGGGGTGTCAAATGCTGCGGCATTTGGTGCGGCATTAGCTATTGTTTCAGGTATTGCTATCCCAGGTGTACCTGATCAATGGGTCATTTCTGCCAACGCGTTTATTTTTGCGTTGTTGGCTGCATTGATGCTGGATGCCGTGACCCGCTGGACGCGTGTTGCAACGTCAGGTGTTGTGTTATTTGGTATTGCACTGGTATTCACGTTTAACGCACTCGTATCCATGATGCAGTTCATTGCGACAGAAGATACGCTGCAAGGCCTAGTGTTTTGGACAATGGGAAGTTTATCCAAAGCGACATGGGTAAAACTGGGTGTAATGGCATTAGTCTTCGCATTGATTTTCCCTATAGCGATGATGAGTTCGTGGAAACTGACAGCGTTAAGACTCGGGGAAGATCGCGCAATCAGCTTTGGTATTGATGTACGTCGTTTACGTTTAACCACGTTACTTCGTATCAGTATTCTGTCTGCTTTAGCCGTGGCATTTGTTGGACCGATTGCCTTTATCGGTTTGGTCGCTCCACATATTGCAAGACTCATGTTTGGTGAAGACCATCGTTTCTATTTACCGGCAAGTGCATTGATCGGTGCATTAGTTTTATCAATGGCGTCTATTGCATCTAAAAATATTATACCGGGTGTCATTATTCCAGTTGGAATTGTCACGTCATTGGTTGGTGTTCCGTTCTTCCTTAGTATTATTTTGCGTCATAGAGGTAACGTGTCATGACAGATGGCCTGATTATTGATCAATTTAATGCAGGTTATCCGAAAAATCCTGTGATTGAAGGGTTGAGCACACATGCTTTACCTAGAGGCAAAATAACGGTGCTGTTAGGGCCGAATGGCAGCGGTAAATCAACCTTATTACGTTCGTTGGCCGGATTAAATAAATCAACGGGACAGTTATTGTTAGATGGGGTGGATTTAACAAAACAGAATTTTGCTCAGCGAGCTCAAAATGTGGTGTATTTACCACAAAGCCTGCCTGCTGGAGTACATCTTTATGTTTTAGAGTCAGTGATTGTTGCTCAAAGAGCGTCAGGCGGACTAAGTAATGAAAATAGTAAAGATGAAGTGATGCGTTTATTACGCCAATTAGGTATTGAACATTTAGCATTAAGTTATTTAGACCAATTATCTGGTGGGCAAAAACAATTAGTGGGTTTGGCACAATCATTAATTCGTCAGCCTAATTTATTGTTATTAGATGAGCCATTAAGTGCATTAGATTTAAATTATCAATATCATGTAATGGATTTAGTCGCGAAAGAAACAAAACGACGTAATATTATTACGGTGGTAGTGGTGCATGATATTAATATAGCCTTAAGACACGCTGAGCATGTTTTAATGCTAAAAAAAGGTAAGTTAATTGCTCAAGGAGAACCTGAGGACGTCATTACGCCAAGCAGCTTAGCCGATGTCTATGGCGTGCGTGGTCGTATAGAGCGTTGTTCGCAAGGTGTGCCACAAGTCCTTATTGATGGGTTAGTTGAGAAATTAGCGAGTTAATTTTATAAGTCTTAAAGATGTCTATTAAATAATATCAATAGGCATCTTATAGACAAGTAAGATGATATTTTGGAATAGTCATTAATTATAGAAAATTTATGAAAAACAGTAATAACCGTAAATTTTCTATAGGTAATTGATATTATCTAATAATCAAAAAAATAATAACAGTAAGTATAAGGTTATATACCTGAATATTGAGCTGATGTCATATCAATAAATTCAAATCAAAATTATCTCTTGGAGAGTTGGGAATGGTAGTTTTTAATAAAAGAAAAATTGCAATGAGTATTATCGCAGCAATTACAGCAGCACCTGCATTTGCGGATGATAGCAAGGATACCATCATGGTGACCACCGCATCTGGTTTCCAACAGAAAATCGAAGATGCGCCTGCATCGATTTCAGTGGTGACTCGTGAGCAACTTGAAAATAAAGCTTACCGTGATGTCACGGATGCACTGAAAGATGTTCCAGGTGTTCTTGTAACTGGTGGTGGTAGTAGCTCCGATATTAGTATCCGTGGTATGGATGCTAAGTATACGATGATTTTGATTGACGGTAAGCGTGTTGATACGCGTACAACTCGACCAAATAGTGATGGGTCTGGTATTGAGCAAGGTTGGTTGCCACCACTGCCTGCTATTGAACGTATCGAAGTTGTTCGTGGTCCTATGTCTTCTCTTTATGGTTCAGATGCGATGGGCGGGGTCATTAACATTATCACTCGCCGTGTGCAGCAAGAGTGGACGACAAGTTTACGTGCAGATACGACAATTACTGAACGTAGAGATTCAGGAAATACAGGACAAGGCAGTTTCTATACTTCTGGTCCACTGATTGATGGATTATTAGGCGTGAAACTTAACGGCCAATATTCACATCGTGGTGAAGATAAAATTATTGATGGTTTCGGTCGTCAAATCATCGCAAGTGGCGGTGGAACACTTTCATTAACACCAGATGAAAAGAATACCTTTGATTTGGATTTCAAAAAAGATAGTCAGCATAGGGATTATCGTGAAGGCTATACGTATAAAGAAGGTGACAGTAGCAGCTTTAGTAAATATGAGATGACCCATACAGCATTAACTCATACAGGGGTTTATGACCTAGCTAACACTGATACTTATATTCAATACGATGAAACTAAAAACCCAACTCGTAAGATGAAATTTGATGATCTCGTCATACGTAATCAAAGTGTATTCTTAATTGGTGATCACAGCTTAAGTTTAGGCGGTCAATACCGTAAAGAAAAATTAGAAGCAGGTGATAATAAATTTGCACTAAACAAACTTGACCGCTATAGCTGGGCACTGTTTGCAGAAGATGAATGGTTAATGACTAATGACTTTGCATTAACTGGCGGGATCCGTATGGATAAAGATGAAAACTATGGTTCTCATTGGACTCCTCGTCTTTACGGTGTTTGGCATGCAGATGACCAATGGACCATCAAAGGTGGTGTGTCTACTGGTTATAAAGCACCTGACTTACGCCAATCTTCCGCAGAATGGGGACAATCAACGGGTGGACGCGCAGGTAACGCGGTTATTTACGGTAACCCGAATTTGAAACCGGAGAAAAGTGTTACAGAAGAGATCGGGGTTATTTGGAATAACCAAGACAATATTACCGCCGGAATCACGATCTATAATACAGATTTCAAAGATAAAATTACAGAAGTGAGACGTTGTGATAATAGCAATGCGAATATCAGAGACTGTACATTAGATGATGGTATTGGTGATAATGGTAAACCGTATCGTTTTGTTAGTGATCGTGAAAACGTGGATAAGGCAAGAATGCGTGGTGTTGAATTAACATTCAACTGGGGAATTCTGGATAATTTAGCCTTTGCTGCAAACTATACTTACACTGATACAGAGCAAAAAAGTGGTGTCAATAAAGGTAAGCCGTTAAACAAACAACCTAAACATATGGGGAATGCGACGTTAACATGGGATACCACAGAAGAGTTGCAAACGTGGACTCGTATGAATTTCCGCGGTAAAACGTCTGATTACCAAGGTCGTGGTGAAAGCATGAATAACGGTACAGCATCCTATGCACTGTTTGATTTAGGCGCAAGCTATAAGTTGAATAAGAATGCAAACATTGTTGGTGGTGTTTATAACATTCTTGATCGTCGTATTGATTCGACAAACTATGGTGCTGAATTAGAAGGTCGTCGTTATAATATTGGTATTAACTATAACTTCTAATCGATACCGTAATTGACTGATTGAGGCCTTCTTATCTTGATTAAGAAGGCCTTATTGTTTTTAGGATAAATGCACATAAAAAATGCCTTTTAATCGCTAATTTTTATAGAAAAAACTAAGTTATTAGCGCATGCAGCAAAATCTGGGAATTTATCAAAAATTCTCATTAAATATTGGCCGTTTTTTTACAATAGCTATTGCTATTTCAGCAAGTGAAGTGCAAAATGCGCGAACTAAAAAAATGACTGATACCTTAATTCTGGTATCGGTTTTTTTTTGCTTGTTAAGTTCGAACTATTTCGCGGGGCCGGATAATAGGCCGGATAGATAAATTTATATTTTTACGTGTAGCAAAGAAAATATGCTACCGATTTGAGGAATGCTTGCATGGCTTACTTTTTCGCATTCGCAGCAGGGCCTGGTGGCCGTGGTTGCCGCATTGATGACTACGGAGCAGTTGGTTGCTTCGCAACTTCACCATTCAACCTTTCATCGTTCTTTTCTGCCTATAGGCAGATGCAAAGTCTTCCCAGTAACTGTCGATTAAGTAGGTCAAATAATACTCAATCGAAAGTTATGGGAGGGCTTTATCATGCCAAATAATTCAACGCCATTATCCATCGGTAGCAACCAAACAGGTGCCAACAACCGTGTTGAACTAGCAAAAACACTCACCTTATTACAAGTGGTGATGATTGGTCTTGCTTATATTCAGCCAATGACGATTTTCGATACATTTGGCATGGTATCGGATAAAACCGGTGGTCACGTCCCGACTTCCTATATTATTGCACTTGCTGCGATACTATTTACTGCGCTGAGCTACGGTAAACTGGTCAAACGTTTTCCATCTGCTGGCTCAGCGTATACTTATGCTCAAAAATCAATGAGCCCACATATTGGCTTTCTGGTAGGATGGACCTCGTTGCTGTCTTACATCTTTATGCCAATGATAAACATATTATTAGCGAAGATTTATTTACAAGACATCTTCCCAACCGTTGAACCTGCTATTTTTGTTGTGGGATTAGTCATTTTAATGACAGCGGCTAACTTACGTGGCATCAACGTTATTGCAAACCTAAGTACCGTGATCGCAATTATTCAAGTAGGGGTAATGGTTGTCTTTACCTTTATCGTTATTCATGGTGTATCTAACGGTGAAGGGACGGGAGAGGTGTGGACCTTCCGTCCATTTGCTGATGAGCATACCGAACTTATCCCTTTGATTGCAGGAGCAACGATACTCTGTTTCTCATTCTTAGGTTTTGATGGATTAAGTTCGCTATCAGAAGAAACGCCAAATGCAGGTAAAGTGATCCCGCGCGCTATTTTCTTAACCGCATTAATCGGTGGGATTATATTCATTACAGTATCATTTTTCTTGCAGCAGTTTTTCCCTGATGTTTCACGCTTTAAGAACATTAATGAAACTCAGCCTGATATTATGAGATTTGTTGCTGGCGCATTTTTCCAGTCAATCATTTTGGTTTTCTCATGTGTTACAGTATTGGCTTCAGGAATGGCAGCTCATGCAGGTAGTGCTCGCTTGATGTACGTTATGGGGCGTGATGGTGTATTCCCTGAGAAAATTTTTGGTCATGTAAGTCCAAAATGGCGTACACCTTCTTATAACGTCCTGATGGTTGGGGTGCTAGCACTCGGCGCTATCTGGTTTGAGATGGATTTCGCCACGGCATTGATTAACTTTGGTGCATTGATTGCCTTTACCTTTGTGAATATCTCCGTGATCAGCCAGTTCTTTATTCGTGAACGCCGTATCAATGGAATTAAAAACATTCTAAATTATTTGATATTACCTGTTATTGGTACACTAACGGTATGTGTACTCTGGTTAAATATCGAAGAAGATTCAATGGTATATGGCTTAATTTGGACCGCGGTAGGCCTAGTTTATATGGCTATCTTGACGCGTATGTTCCGTCGACCAATGCCTCAAATGAGTGATTATTAATTGAGTCAATAGAATAAAAAACAGCGCTTTTTAAGCGCTGTTTTTTTATGTATAAATCAATGCACTTATCTGTCTTTCCCGCAAATTTATTCAACAACTAATCGTAAAACTGCATTAATATCCCAAACTAAAACTTTTCATAATGTGGTATGGTGAGTAAATCACTATAACATGACAAGCTATTCACAATTTATTGATAATCATCCTGACAAGAAGGCGTAGAAATGAATGCAGTAAACAGCCCTGAAAATCAACGATTATTGCTTACATTGAAAAATATTGTAGGTAAAAAAAATATCCTGACTGAACCGCACAAAACGGAACGTTATCGTAAAGGTTTTCGCTCGGGTTTCGGTGATGCTATTGCAGTCGTCTTTCCGACAACCTTATTAGAACAATGGTATGTCTTCAAAGCCTGTGTTGAAGCTGACAAAATTGTCATTATGCAAGCAGCTAATACAGGCTTGACCGAAGGTTCAACCCCCAGCGGTTACGATTATGACCGTGATATTGTCATTATCAGCACACTAAAATTAAATCAGATTCAAGTATTACCTGAGTTTAACCAAGTCGTTGCTATGCCTGGAAGTACGTTATATGACCTTGAGAAATTATTAAAACCATTAGGTCGTGAGCCACATTCACTGATTGGGTCATCCTGTATTGGTGCTTCTGTTGTTGGAGGGATTTGTAATAGCTCCGGAGGTTCATTAGTACGTCGGGGGCCAGCCTATACCGAGTTAGCGCTGTATGCCCGTGTCAACGAGGAAGGTAATGTTGAATTAATTAATCATCTAGGTATTCATTTAGGTGAGACACCAGAAGAAATATTAACGAATTTGCAAAATCGACGTTACCGCACAGAAGATATCGAACTGAGTGAAAAACTGGCTTCAGATCACGAATATGCAGAACGAGTGCGTGATGTTGATGCGGATACACCATCACGATTTAATGCGGATGAACGACGTTTATTTGAAGCGTCGGGTTGTGCCGGTAAATTAGCTGTTTTTGCTGTGCGTCTTGATACTTTCCCCGCGGATACCTCAACACAGGTATTTTATATTGGCTCCAATAACCCAGACGTACTCGAAGATATTCGACGCCATATTTTGAGTGAATTTAAAAACTTGCCTGTTGCGGGTGAATATATGCACCGTGGCTGCTTTGATATTGCCGAAGTTTACGGTAAAGATACTTTCTTGATGATAGATAAGTTTGGTACAGATAAAATGCCGCTCTTTTTTACCATCAAAGGGCGCATTGATGCGGTCTTGAATAAAGTGCCATTGTTACCATCCAATCTGGTAGACCGTACAATGCAAGCGCTAAGCAAGCTATGGCCATCTCATTTACCACCTCGTATGAAACAATTCCGCGATAAATATGAGCACCATTTAATGCTGAAAATGGCAGGAGACGGGATTGAAGAAGCGAAGGTGTGGCTAAAATCATTCTTTGCAACGGCGGATGGCGATTATTTCGAATGTACGGCAGAAGAAGGAGCAAAAGCGTTTTTACATCGTTTTGCTGCGGCTGGCTCTGCTGTGCGTTACCATGCGGTTCATAATAAAGACGTAGAAGATGTATTACCATTGGATATTGCTTTACGTCGAAATGATCGTGATTGGTTTGAAAAATTACCACCAGAAATTGAGAAATTGTTAGTGCATAAACTGTACTGTGGCCACTTTATGTGCCATGTCATGCACCAAGATTATGTATTGAAAAAAGGGGTTGATCCTAAAGAGTTAAAAGAAAAAATGTTGGCCTTGTTAGATGAGCGCGGGGCGCAATATCCAGCTGAGCATAATGTCGGTCATTTATATAAAGCTCAGCCTCAGCTGAAATCATTTTATAAACAAGCGGATCCGACTAATACCATGAATCCTGGTTTAGGTAAGACCACGAAACGCAAACATTGGGAAGGGGATTGTGGCTGCCCACATGACCACTAACTGAGCGTTATTGATTAGTTGGGCAGGTAACCTGCCCAACTATTATTAGCTTGCTAAATCAGCGGCGTAATTGACGAGCGCTTTTAATTGCTTACAGCGTTCAACATCCTCTTGGTGTTCTACCATCAATAATTCAATGGATTGCATGTATTCCATTAACCGGCTTTCGGTAAAGTACTCCCTGCGGTGCTGCAACCAGCGTTGTTGCTCTTCATATGAGAGAATGCTTGGATAATTACGTGCTTTATAGCGAAAGAATAACGCTTTCATCCGTGGATCTTCAAAGGTTAGATCAAGGGCTGGTAGGTTTTGTGGCGATGTTTTTCGAATGATTTCCATGGTAGCGCGGTCAGCACTACTAAAGAAACCACTATAAAGCTTAGCATCGACATCGTCAGGTTCATCGAATGGTTGAGCTTGAGCAAAAATTTCAATGACCTTATTACGGATGTCAGGATGTTTGCGTAAGATTTCTAAGTTACGGAAACAGATGTCACGATCAATGCCTGTTCGCTCGGCATCTTCGTTACGCAACGTTTTAGCGGGAGCAAGTATTGGGCACTTATTGATATGCACTAGCTTTATCGGCACGGGTAATGCATCACCTAATTCACTTTTTGGCGTATACAGGCGTTCACGAAGCTGATCGACAGTTAAATTGATGAGTGGTGAAATATCAGCGGATAAATCACACATAATAACCGCATTACGATTATCAGGGTGCCATGCTAATGGTGCGACAAGGCTAACATAAGAACGTAATGCGCCAAACATACCGGAAACATGCACTAATGGCGTCATTTCGACAATATCAATTAATTGGCTAACTTTGTTTTTATTTCTCAATTGATAGAAATAATCAAACATTCTCGGTTGCGCTGCTTTGAGTCGCTTAGCCATATTGATTGTTGCTAGAACGTCAGACATAGCATCATGAGCATTTTCATGGGCAACACCATTAGCTTTAGTAAGGTGTTCAAGACGCATACTCGGCAGTCCATCCTCATTTTCAGGCCAATTAATGCCTTCTGGACGAAGTGCGAAGCAAGCACGCAATGTATCCAATAAATCCCAGCGTGAGTTATTTTGTTGCCAGCTATAGGCGTAAGGGTCGTAAAAATTACGATAAAAAATATGACGAGTGACTTCATCGTCAAAACGAATATTGTTGTAGCCCATGATACAGGTGTTCGGCTGGCTAAATTGATGATGAATACGTTTCGCAAACTCAGCTTCATTAACCCCTTGGGCTAATGCTATTTGCGGAGTAATACCTGTGATCATCACGGCTTCAGGTTGTGGGAGATAATCATCTGATGGGGCGCAATAGAAGACTTCAGGCTCATCAATGATGTTGAAATCGAGATCTGTTCTTACACCCGCAAATTGTGCTGGACGATCAAGTGCAGGGTGCTTGCCAAAGGTTTCATAGTCATGAATAAAAAATGTAGGCTGTTTTTTAGTATCTTGCAACGTGATTCTCCGTTAGCCTTATTGCTATTTTAGCGATGAAAATAATTTGTGATGGCTATCTACAGAAAATATACGCTAAAAGCGGTATGTCACAATACTGCTCAGAAGGAACACTGTAACTTCACACTACACAAATATTTTATGGCCTATCATACCTGATACGTGACAAAACCTGAACCTAAGCTATCGTCGGCTCTGCAAATCAGAGAATGTTAATCACTGTATTAACTTTTAATTTATATCTCAGTTATCGACGCTTTATTTTTATTTATCTTTTTGATTTTAAATGCAATTAATAATAAAAATTTGTTTTTGGAAATTTAAAAAGTCGGTAAATCAGCGTAAAAATATGCGTAAATGCGGTTTTTTTGATCTATTATTTTTAAGGTCATAGACAAAAAAGGAACGTATGATGAATACATATGATGAAAGAACGCGCTTAATTTTAGCTGAAATAGGTCGAGTCACATTGGGGCTGCTGGCTAGCGATGGAGTGACTAAACAGGGTATCGTAGATAAATTGAAAAATGATGCAAAAGAAGAAGATAACCCAGCTCGCAAAAGTATCCTTGATGATGCCGTCAACTACCTTAATAGCCAAATCTAGATAACACGAGCCCTCAAATGAGGGCTAGGGATAGTATCGCCTTCGTTTTCCTTGATATTCTCTAACATATCGGAACCATAATAAAAGCAATGCCACCGTTAGGTGTAAATCATTCAGCTAGTTTTAGTGATCTATTTCACAAAACATAATTGTTAACGTTAACATTTGTGCTTAACATCACAATATAACGGTGAATCAGTAGTCTATTAAGAATGTTAACCTTAACATTTTAGTTAATTAAGGGAACGTGTAGGCAAAATTTTAATGAATAGTGAATCGAAAAAATATTATGCTTCATTGAGTGCGCTGCTGTTTTTTTTCTTCTTTACTTGGTCATCCACATTTTCTGTTGTTGCTATTTGGCTTCGAAAATATGTGGGTTTAGAAGGCACGGATACAGGAATAATTTTTTCTTGTATTTCAATAGTTGCACTTTGTGCCCAACCTCTTTATGGCTTCTTACAAGATAAACTCGGCTTACGCAAAAATTTACTGCTATTCATTGCCGTATTATTAATATCATCTGGACCATTTTTTATGGTATTTGGTCAATTACTACAATGGAATGTGGTCGTTGGCAGTTTGATTGGTGGGTTATTTATTGGTATGACTTTTCATGCAGGGATTGGCGTACTCGAGTCTTATACTGAGCGTATCAGCCGACTGCGCGATTTTGAGTATGGCAAAGCAAGGATGTGGGGGTCATTAGGATGGGCTGTTGCCACATTTTTTGCTGGGCGCAATATTAATATCGATCCTAACTATAATTTTATTATGGCCATGGTTTCCGGTGGATGTTTCTTCGTTATTCTTTTAAGGCTAAAAACCGCAAAAGCCAATGCATTTAACGATTTAGAACATGGTAAGTCTTCAAATATTACCATCAACGATGCCTTGCAATTATTTGTCCTTCCACGGTTTTGGGCGCTGATTCTATTTGTGCTGGGTACTTGTATTTATAGTGTTTATGATCAGCAATTTATGGTTTATTTTGCGCATCAGTTCCAAGACGAAAAAACCGGTAATGAAATGTATGGCTACCTGAATTCATTACAGGTTTTCTTAGAGGCTGGGGGAATGTTTCTTGCGCCATATATTGTTAATCGTATAGGTGCTAAAAATGGTTTGTTGTTTGCGAGTAGTGTCATGGCGTTAAGAATCATTGGTTCCGGACTCGTTGAAGGCCCGCTTATGATTTCTATTATGAAACTCCTACATGCTGTTGAGTTACCGATATTATTGATCGCCATTTTTAAATATAACAGCCGCCATTTTGATAAACGTCTATCTTCTACCCTGTATTTAGTTGGATTTAGTTGTATCACCTCAATTGTTGCCAGTATTCTGTCGCCATTAGCCGGGTGGGGCTATGATAAAATTGGTTTTGCGGAGACTTACTTAATCATGGGTGGCTTTGTGGTAATGACAACCATATTGTCTGTCTTCTGTTTACGTAGCGACAAAATGGAGCCTGTTGAGCAAACTGTCAATTTACAAGAAAACCATTCGGAAACATTAACGCAAAAGGTTTAACTGAAACAATTCAGCCTATTGATAGCATTCATTGAGTAAAAATGCCATTTTCTCTGTTTTTATATCAATGAATATGTGAAATAGGGTTGTCACATAAGGCTGTTAGAAGGTATTGTGTTATATCTATCGTAGTTTTAGTTGTATGTTAGCTAGCAATATCCAGTGGGTTGGAATAGCGAATATGATCGATGTTTATCGAATAGCCTTATGTGTTGCTGACATATCACTCGAATTATTTAGGGTATAGAAATAAATGCGTTTTGTTTTTCTAACAGAGGGTTTTTAAACATGGACAACGCTAGCAAGCCGTCTTTCCAAAATGTGTTGGAATTTGTGCGTATGTATCGTCGTAAAAATAAAATTCGCCGTGAAATTACGGATAATGAAAAGAAAATTCGTGATAACCAAAAACGTGTTTTATTGCTTGATAACCTGAGTGACTATATTAAGCCAGGTATGACGATTGAGGAAATTCAAGCCATTATTGCGAATATGCGCAGTGACTACGATGACCGCGTTGACGACTATATTATTAAAAACGCAGAGCTTTCTAAAGAACGCCGCGAGATCTCGAATAAACTCAAAGAGATGGGCGAGCTGAATAAAAAAGACGTCAAATAATACCGTATGAGAGCCGAGTTTAACTCGGCTCATTTGATATTGGCCTTAGCGCCAATTCGGCTGCAAATCGGGGTCAATAACCGCATATACTTGCTGGTAGCTATGTTTATCATCCACAAGATTTGCGAGTAACATCGCCACATCTTCTCGACTGACAACACCATGAGCTTCGCCTTTGACTAGCTTGGCGTTATAAGTCGCTGCTGTATTCATTAAGCCACCCGGTCTTAAGATAGTGTAGTTTATCTCACTTGTTTGCAAATAAGATTCAGCCATGGTTTTTTGGCGAACTGACTGACCAAAAAGTGATTTTGCTCTAGGGGATAAGGTTGACCAACTGTCACCACAACCGATTGACGTGACAAGTAATAAACGACTTATCTGAGATTGTTCTGCCTTGCGGATGATATTGTAGTTACCGTAAAAATCGGCTTGGCCACCGCCTATCGTAGTAAAAATAATGCTATCGGTTGTTGTGTCAGCGAAAAGAGACTCTAAAGAGGCGATATCAGTGGCATCACCAATAAAGGCTTGCATGCCTGCTGCTGCTAATGTTTCAGCATCTACTTGATGACGAACTAAGACGGAAATGCGGTGACCCTGAGCAACGCCCCATTTTGCTAATAACAGACCAATACCTTTTGTCGCACCAAAAATTACCCAATGAGCCATGTCATTTTCCTTGCGGTAATATTCATTAAATAGGAATGTGATGGTTTAGGTTGGTATTATTAACAATGCATTAATATTTATCTACAAATAAAAAAAGCCCTGCAATTAGCAGGGCTTTTTGTCGTAAAGAGAAGGGTTATTCAAAACTTGCGGGTTTTGCCATTCCAGACGTTGCGTGGTTAGTCGCCACGTGGCCACCAGCACCTTTACCAACAAAAGTTGATGCTTCACGTTGGTAAACTTTAATCTCGAATGAAGATTCAACGACTTCAGGCGCAGGCGCTTTCATCATTGGCGAGGTTGCGTGGCGGATAGCCTTGTTAGTGACTATCACAGCAGGTCTTGATACTTTTTCTGCGATAACAGGTGCTTCCACAGCTTCAGTTGAAACTTGTTCAACCTCAACAGCCATAGACTGTGGTTGTATGACCCGTGTTTCTTCTGTATCCGCAACAGGTTGAGCTTGTTCAATAACGGTATTTTCAATCACTTCTTCTACAATAGTCGTAGATTCAACCGCAGGTTGTTTTTCATCACTCACGACTTGTGATTGAACAGTTTCTTGAGCTGACTGAGCAGGCTGTTCGGTATGTACAGCGATAACCGGTTCCGCTTGCGGAGCACTTGCAGGTTCAAGCGTCATGACTTGTGAATCGGTTGATTCAGCAACAATCTCAGCTTCTTCGACGTCTGTTTTTTGCGTTTGCTCAACAGTGACGGTCTCAGTAACTTCTTGCGAGGATTGAGTCGCTGAAGAAGAAATCGCTTCCGCTGCCTCAACCGTTGCTACGGCTAAAACACCTTGTTGTTCAAGCATTTCTTCATTGGTGATGATCGCCATGGATTCTTGCTGTGGTTGAACAAGCGGGTAACTGATACACACTTTACCTGAAGCCAGCTCAGGAGAAGCAACAGCGGCGAACAGCGGCATTGGTGATTTAGTTAAATGGCGCTCATCACGATAACGACGGCGACGTTGACCACTGACACGCAAGTGACGTGGTGAACGACGTGAGCGACGAGGAATGATCGTGTCTTGCTTCTCTTCCTCATTGCCTTGGTTATCTTGTGAATGCTCCTCGTTAACGTCAACAAGTTCGATATCTTGCTCAGCGATGTGTACTGGTGCCGGTAATGCTGCAACCGTTTTAGCACTGTTTTGGGTAACGACTTCAGCCTTGGTCGGATCTTCGTTTTGTTCAACAATGTCTACGGTATCAGTGATACGTACCTTCTGAGTTAACTGACGACGCTGACGGCGCGGTGTGACTGGGCGCGGTTGAGCTTCTTCTTTCTCAGTAGCGGTGGTATCGGTATCTTGAGTCGCATCTTGTTGAGCTTTAGCGGCCTGTTGTTGGCGTTTCTCATCTTGACGACGACGACGTTCAGCACGTTGCTCACGACGCTGTTGTTGTTGAGCTTCGCGGCTAGCATTATCAACAGTTTGCTCTTCTTGTTGACCGGAATTTTTATTGTTACGGCCTTTACGATTGTTATTATCGTCTGCTTGAGCATTACGGTTAGAACGATTTTCGCGGTTATCGCTGTTTTCATCACGATCACGACGATTATTACGGCGATTGTTGCGGCGTTCATTATGACGACGTTTATCGTTACCCGAGTTCTGACGGTTTTTCTCGACAGGTTTTTCGGCAACTTTCTCTTCTTCACCGAATAACTTTTTAAAGAACGCAGCGAGCTTGCTGAATAAACCCGGTTGAGTATCGACTTTAGCCGTTTGTTTTGCTGGCTCAGGACGTGTTTTGCTCTCTTTTGGCTTAGCCACTGCTGTTTGCTCTACAGGTTCTTGTAAAGCAAATGCAGAAATAGCCGGCTGCTCAGGCATTTTGCGTTCAGCAGCAGCGTCTTCTGTACCATTTAATGTTTCGGTTTCGTGGTATTGCGCAAGGTTGTAACTCAGAGTGTTAACTTCTTCACCTTTACGAATACGGATCACGTGGAAGTGAGGGGTCTGCATTTGGTCGTTTGGTACGATAACCACACGAACATTTCGCTGACGAGTCTCAATTTCACTTACGGCTTTACGTTTTTCGTTGAGTAGATAAGAAGCGATTTGTACAGGGACAATCGCATGAACTTCATGAGTATTTTCTTTCAGTGCTTCTTCTTCAATTAAACGAAGTACAGATAGCGATAAAGACTCATTATCACGAATGGTTCCGGTTCCCGAACAACGAGGGCAGACATGGTGGCTAGATTCACCCAAAGATGGGCTTAAACGCTGACGGGACATTTCTAATAGGCCGAAACGTGAAATACGTGCGATTTGAATACGCGCACGATCTTGACGAACAGCTTCACGTAAACGGTTTTCGACTTCACGTTGATGCCTAACTGGCGTCATGTCGATAAAGTCAATAACAATGAGACCACCAAGGTCACGGAGGCGTAATTGACGTGCAATTTCATCTGCCGCTTCAAGGTTAGTATTAAATGCAGTTTCTTCGATATCACCGCCACGAGTAGAGCGTGAGGAGTTAATATCAATAGCGGTGAGGGCCTCTGTGGTATCAATAACCAAAGCGCCCCCTGAAGGAAGACGAACTTCACGTTGGAACGCAGATTCGATTTGTGATTCGATCTGATAGTGGCTAAACAGCGGAACATCACCGCTATAATATTTGATTTTGCTGGCAAAATCGCCACGGCCAATGGCTTCAATATGGTTACGCGCCATCTCGACAACTTTTGGGTTATCAATCAGGATTTCACCAATATCAGGACGCAGATAATCACGGAATGCTCGTACAATCACATTACTTTCTTGGTGGATTAAGAAAGGAGCCGGACGGTTTTCAGCCGCTTTTTTGATGGCTTCCCAGTGACGTAGACGATACAACAAATCCTGTTGTAAAGACTCTGCTGATTTGCCAACACCTGCGGTACGGACAATCAAACCCATACCATCTGGAATTTCGAGCGAAGACAACGCTTCTTTTAATTCCGTACGATCTTCACCTTCAATACGACGAGAAATACCGCCAGCACGTGGGTTATTTGGCATTAAAACCAAGTAGCTTCCAGCTAGGCTAATAAAGGTAGTGAGTGCGGCACCTTTGTTGCCACGCTCTTCTTTATCAACTTGAACGATCACTTCTTGGCCTTCCTTGAGAACATCTTTAATATTAGGACGACCTTGGGAGTGATAGTTGCTTGGGAAGTATTCGCGAGCGATCTCTTTGATGGGAAGGAAACCGTGTCTTTCAGCACCGTAATCAACAAAAGCAGCTTCTAGACTAGGTTCAATACGAGTGATTTTACCTTTGTAAATATTTGCCTTTTTTTGCTCATGACCTGGACTTTCGATATCCAAATCATAGAGTCGTTGCCCGTCAACAAGGGCAACACGCAACTCTTCCTGTTGAGTCGCGTTTATTAGCATTCTTTTCATATTGTTACTTACTCATTATTTTTCTTTCAATAATAGAGCAGCGAAAAAGGGAGCTATTGTAAACCGATGGCCTCGTGATTTTTACAAAACCGCCTGCCTCCCGGCAGTCGTTCGTATAGAGACGCGCAGTATTCGGTGAACCTGATTTTTAGATTAAAAATTCAGCGTTCTTAATCAGGAAGCCGTCATAATTGTATTAACGGAAGTTCCTAACCCAAAAAGCTAATAATCGTTGCTCGCTAATTATTTGATTTCGCGAAGCGTCTTACGCCATTGCTGCACTTGTACTCAATCAAATAGTAAATTTGTATCTTATGCCAATTATCGTTTTATCGAACATGGTGGCAATTGCATATTATTCCATTGCCGACCTCATTATAGCAAGTCGAGACATGAGTTATATGAAAATTTTATTTAGAAATATGACTAACAAGCTATTCTTTGACCAATTAAAAAAAAATGATAAAAAAATTTACGGAGTCGGTATGATATATCCTGCAAATAAGGTCGTAATTTAATCAACCAGAGTTAACATATTTTTGAATGAAAACACAAAATCAAGTTCAGTTTATCGATATTGGCGATGACGAGGCCGGACAACGAATTGACAATTTTCTGCTCGCAAAATTAAAGGGTGTGCCTAAAAGTATGATTTATCGCATTATCCGTAAGGGAGAAGTGCGGGTGAATAAGGGGCGCATCAAACCTGAGTATAAGCTTGCCGCAGGTGATCAAGTTCGTGTTCCGCCAGTCAGGGTTGCAGAGCGCGAAGCAGCGCCCGTTTCGGCAAAACTGGATAAAGTCTCCGCTTTGGCTGATTGTATCCTGTATGAGGACGACGCAATATTAGTGATTAACAAGCCTTCTGGTACGGCAGTGCATGGCGGAAGTGGGCTTAGTTTTGGGGTCATTGAAGGATTGAGAGCATTACGTCCAGAAGCTCGTTTTTTGGAATTGGTGCATCGTCTTGATCGCGATACGTCAGGAATATTATTAGTGGCGAAGAAACGCTCAGCACTGAGGGCGTTGCATGAGCAATTACGTCTTAAACAGATGCAAAAAGATTATCTGGCGTTAGTACGCGGGCAGTGGCAATCCCATACTAAAGTGATTCAAGCGCCATTACTGAAAAATATTTTACAAAGTGGTGAGCGCGTTGTTCGAGTAAGTCCTGAGGGAAAACCTTCAGAAACGCGTTTTAAAGTTGAAGAGCGTTTTGCACAAGCCACGTTAGTCAAAGCCAGTCCGGTTACGGGGCGTACGCATCAAATTCGCGTCCATACGCTGCATGCAGGGCATCCGATTGCATTTGATAACCGTTATGGGGATAAACAATTCGATAGCCAATTAGCCGGTACAGGGTTAAAAAGATTATTTTTACATGCCAGTTCGCTGAAATTTATACACCCTAAAAGTGGCGAAGAGATGCGCTTACAAGCGCCACTTGATGACGAATTGAATCAGTGCTTGAAGGCTCTACGCGCACAAAAACAACATTAATATCGTGAGATTGCTAATAAGAGGTCGGTAGGGTTCCTGCCGACCTCTCTAGCCTCTTTTTAATCGCTTAACGGATTAAATCCGTGGTGGCGTAGCATGTCCAGTAATAGGATTAGCGGTAAACCAATTAATGTGTTTGGATCGCGTCCTTCTAACTTATCAAACAAAGCGATACCAAGTCCTTCCGATTTAAAACTTCCTGCACATTGATAAGGTTCTTCTTTGCGTAAGTAAGTGTCGATTTCGTGATCACTTAAAGCGCGAAAATAGACATTAAATAATTCACATTGCACATTATAACTGCCTGTTGCGGAGTCTAATAAGCACAGCCCAGTATAAAATGTCACCTTGCTTGCTGAGGCTTGCTTCAACTGTTTAAACGCATTGTCGTAATTGAGTGGTTTACCGACAATTTTCCCATTAATGACGCAAACCTGATCCGAACCAATGATTAAATGTTGTTGATGCTGTTCGCTAATGGCATGGGCTTTTGCGTGGGCGAGACGAGTCACTAATGCTTCTGCGGATTCATTTAATATCGGGGTTTCATCCACATTGGGCGCAACGGCTAAAAAGGGCACACCTAGCTTCTTTAGCAACTGCTGCCGATAGGGTGAGGTTGATGCTAAAATAATCGATTTCATATTTTTTCTCGAAACTCATAGCCAAAAGGGTGAACTCATTTTAAACTATCCGGCGCTTAACAGGCGATTTTTTGGTGAAAAGGCGAGTTTTGTCCGCCTTTTTCTTTGACTATAGCTCATTACAAAGTTAATATGCGCGCCTTATGCAAAAGGTAAAATTACCCCTGACTATCGATGCGCAGCGTGCAGCTCAAAAAAACCTCGACTATGTCGGGAGTTACACGCCTGAGCAGGTAACACGTATTGCTGAATCAGTAGTCAGTGTAGACAGTGATGTTGAGAGCGAATTATCATTTAAAATTGATAATCAGCGTCTGACGGTCATAGAGGGGCATTCTGATGTGGATGTCACCCTACAATGCCAGCGTTGCAGAAAAGATTTCAAGCATCATGTTTACGTATCGTATTGTTTTAGTCCTGTCGTCAATGACGAAAAGGCCGAAGCATTACCGGAAGCCTACGAACCAATTCAAATTGATGAATTTGGTGAAATAGATTTGCTGGGAATGATAGAAGATGAAATAATTCTTTCCTTACCAGTGGTTCCGGTTCATGATTCTGAACACTGTGAAGTGTCCGAAGCGGACATGGTTTTTGGTGAACTACCTCCAGAGGCGGAAAAACCAAACCCATTTGCCGTATTAGCCAGTTTAAAGAAAAGTACTTAAGGAGTAAGGTCAATGGCCGTACAACAGAATAAACCAACTCGTTCAAAACGCGGTATGCGTCGTTCACATGATGCACTGACTGCTACCCTAGTTTCTGTAGACAAAACTTCAGGTGAAACCCACCTGCGTCACCATGTGACAGCAGACGGTTATTACCGTGGCCGTAAGGTTATCAACAAGTAGTTTCTGATTTACACGTTGATACTTTGGCTAATCTAACCATTGCGTTAGATGCTATGGGCGGGGATGTTGGTCCCCGCGTCACAGTGCCTGCTGCATTGCAGGCTCTGGCATCTAATCCATCACTCAAATTACTGCTAGTCGGTCAACCTGACGCCATTCAACCTTTGCTTGCACAACAAAGTGTCGAGCTGACTTCTCGTGTCGAAATTATTCCTGCTGAAAACGTGATTGCTAACGATGCTAAACCCTCTACGGCAATAAGACAAAGCAAAGGAACATCGATGCGAACGGCGTTAGAGTTAGTCAAGACTGGGCAAGCACAAGCGTGCGTGAGTGCCGGTAATACTGGGGCGCTGATGGGCTTGGCGAAACTGATGTTGAAATCGATTGAAGGCATTGAGCGACCTGCGTTGATGACAATTTTGCCGAATCAACAAAAAGGTCAAACAGTGGTGCTGGATTTAGGGGCTAACGTCACGTGTAACAGTGAAATGCTGGTGCAATTCGCTGTGATGGGGTCAGTGGTTGCAGAAGAAGTGGCTAAGATTGTCTCACCGAGAGTGGCACTGCTGAACATCGGTGAAGAAGAAACCAAAGGGTTGGATAATATCCGCGAAGCCGCCGCACTCCTTAAAGAAACTGCGGCAATAAATTATATCGGTTATGTTGAAGGCAATGAATTGCTAACAGGCAAAACGGATGTACTAGTCTGTGACGGCTTCGCAGGTAACGTCACGCTAAAAACAATGGAAGGGGTGATCCGCGTCATTCTTTCATTGTTAAAATCAACAGAAGAAAGCAAAAAGAATAAAAAACCTAGCTGGTTGATGCAACTGGCTAAAAAATGGCTTAAAAAACGACTTATGAAGCGTTTTGGGGAGCTGAACCCCGACCAGTATAATGGTGCAACTCTGTTAGGATTAAAAGGAATTGTCATTAAAAGTCATGGCGCAGCAAATGAAAATGCATTTAAAGCGGCTATTGAACGTGCAGTTCAAGCAGTAGACAGACAAGTTCCAGACAGAATAGCAGCTCGACTGAATATCGTATTACCCAGGAGTGATCAATAACCTATGTATAGCAAAATATTAGGCACAGGCAGCTATTTACCCGCACAAATTAGAACGAATGCTGACCTGGAAAAAATGGTTGATACTTCTGATGAGTGGATTGTGACTCGCACAGGTATTCATGAAAGAAGAATTGCAGGCGAAGATGAAAGTGTTGCGGTAATGGGGTTTCACGCCGCACAAAAAGCGTTAGAAATGGCTCAGGTCGATAGCAGTGACATTGGGTTGATTGTTGTTGCTACAACGTCATCGACTCACGCGTTCCCAAGTGCCGCATGTCAAATTCAACAAATGTTAGGTATTCACGATTGTGCGGCATTTGATGTTGCTGCTGCTTGCGCGGGTTTCACCTATGCGATTAGCATTGTTGACCAATTTGTAAAAACGGGCATGGTAAAAAAAGCATTGGTCATTGGCGCTGATGCACTCTCTAAAACATTAGACCCGAATGATCGTGGTACGATTATCTTATTTGGTGATGCAGCAGGGGCCATGGTTATTGGCGCTTCTGAGCAACCCGGTATTTTATCGACACACCTTCATGCCGATGGCCGTTATGGTGATTTGTTGGCGCTGCCAAATCGTGAGCGCGGCTCAGAAGATGAAGCCTATTTAACCATGACGGGCAACGAAGTATTTAAAGTTGCTGTACGTGAGTTAGCTCACATTGTTGATGAAACATTAGCGGAAAGTGGTATTGCAAAAGAAGAACTCGATTGGTTAGTGCCGCATCAAGCGAATTTACGCATCATTTCAGCAACAGCAAAAAAACTGGATATGACCATGGAAAAGGTGGTTGTTACGCTTGATAAACATGGTAATACCTCTGCTGCATCGGTGCCGACCGCATTTGATGAAGCCGTGCGTGATGGGCGTATCCAACGTGGCCAGTTAGTGCTGTTAGAAGCATTCGGTGGTGGCTTCACTTGGGGCTCTGCACTCGTTCGTTTTTAATTTACTGAGAAAATAGACATGACACAATTTGCTATGGTTTTTCCCGGTCAGGGATCTCAGTCTCTTGGTATGTTGTCTGCATTAGCGGCAGAAAGTCAGCTTGTAGAGCAAACATTCGCTGAGGCGTCTGAAGCATTAGGTTATGACCTCTGGGCACTTGTCCAGAATGGACCAGAAGAAGAATTGAACAAAACATGGCAAACTCAGCCTGCTTTGTTAGCTGCATCTGTCGCTATCTTCCGCGTTTGGCAAGAAAAACAAGGGCCAATGCCTACAATGATGGCAGGGCATAGCTTAGGTGAGTATTCAGCGCTAGTGTGTGCTGGTGTCATCGATTTTAAAGCCGCTATTAAACTGGTTGAATTACGTGGTAAATTAATGCAAGAAGCGGTCCCAGAGGGAACCGGAGCCATGTATGCGATTATCGGTTTAGATAACGAATCTATTGAAAAAGCTTGTCAGGAAGCCGCACAGGGTCAAGTTGTATCGCCTGTGAATTTTAACTCTCCGGGACAAGTCGTTATTGCAGGTGAAAAAGAGGCAGTAGAACGCGCGGGTGCAGCCTGTAAAGAAGCTGGGGCTAAACGTGCGTTGCCATTATCAGTCAGTGTTCCTTCGCATTGTGCGTTAATGAAACCAGCGGCTGAAAAATTAGCGGTTGCATTGCAAGACATCACGTTTAATCAGCCAAATTTCCCCGTTATCAATAACGTTGATGTAAAAATTGAACAATCAGCTGAAAATATTCGTGATGCTTTGGTTCGTCAATTGTATAATCCGGTTCGTTGGACTGAAACTGTAGAATTAATGGCAGATCAAGGTATTGAACACCTTGTTGAAGTAGGCCCAGGTAAAGTGTTAACTGGTCTTACCAAGCGTATTGTCTCTAATTTAACTGCCGTTGCAGCCAATGATCCTGTATCATTAGGCACTGCGTTAGAAAACCTCTGAGGACGATATGAGCTTTGAAGGAAAAATTGCACTGGTAACAGGCGCGAGTCGCGGTATTGGTAAAGCAATTGCTTTAACACTTGCTGCGCGTGGTGCGACTGTTATTGGTACAGCAACAAGCGATAAAGGAGCAGAAGCGATTTCTGCTTATTTAGATGGAAAAGGCAAAGGTTTTGCTCTGAATGTGACAGACCCTGCATCAATTGATGAAACCTTGAATAATATTCGTCAACAATTTGGCGAAATTGATATACTGGTTAACAATGCAGGTATCACTCGTGATAACCTTTTGATGCGTATGAAAGATGATGAGTGGCAAGATATTATTGACACCAATCTATCATCCGTTTACCGTTTATCTAAATCCGTATTACGCGCCATGATGAAAAAACGTTGTGGGCGCATTATTTCAATCGCATCTGTTGTGGGTGTGATGGGAAATGCGGGGCAGGCGAACTATGCAGCAGCGAAAGCTGGGCTAATTGGTTTTAGCAAATCATTAGCACGCGAGGTTGCTTCCCGTGGTATCACCGTCAACGTCGTTGCTCCTGGTTTTATTGAAACTGATATGACCAAAGCATTGACAGATGAACAGCGTGCAGGCATTTTATCTCAAGTTCCTGCCGATAGGCTGGGTGATGCGCAAGAAATTGCCAGTGCTGTAGCGTTTTTAGCTTCTGATGAAGCTGGTTACATCACAGGTGAAACATTACATGTCAATGGCGGCATGTACATGATCTAAAGAAATGATGGAACCATTTGCATTATTAGTGTTAATTAGCGCAAAATAATGCAAAATTTAGGTTCCAACAGCCGGGATTGGGTTGTATCTTTTCCTGTATTTTATAAACTACGAAAACCATCGCGAAAGCGAGTTTTGATAGGAATTTTAATAGTATGAGCACTATCGAAGAACGCGTTAAGAAAATCATCGTTGAGCAACTGGGTGTTAAAGAGGAAGAAGTTGTAACAACAGCTTCGTTTGTTGATGACTTGGGCGCTGATTCTCTTGACACAGTTGAGCTGGTTATGGCTCTGGAAGAAGAGTTCGATATCGAAATCCCTGACGAAGAAGCTGAAAAGATCACAACAGTGCAGGCTGCGATTGACTACGTCGAGAACGCATCTAAGTAATTGTTTTAAAACTTATCTAGGCGGTCACTCGACCGCCTATGTTTCTTTGGTAACTTTTTCCCTCCTTGGAGGATATACGTGTCTAAGCGTCGTGTAGTCGTAACTGGACTGGGCATGTTATCTCCTGTCGGCAATACAGTTGAATCATCATGGAAAGCTGTTTGTGACGGACAGAGTGGTATCAGCCTCATCGAACATTTTGATACTACAAACCATGCAACTAAATTTGCTGGTGTAGTGAAAGATTTCAATTACGAAGATTATGGTATCTCCCGCAAAGAAGCACGGAAGATGGACCCATTCATCCAGTATGGTATCGCTGCTGGCTATCAAGCCATCAAAGATGCAGGTCTGGAAGTAACAGAAGCCAATGCTACTCGTATCGGTTTGGCGATTGGTTCTGGTATTGGTGGTCTAGGCTTAATTCAAGAGAACTGTGAAGCACTACAACACGGCGGTCCTCGTAAAGTTAGCCCATTTTTCGTTCCTTCTACGATCATTAACATGGTCGCAGGTCATCTGAGCATTATGTACGGTTTCCGTGGCCCAAGTATTTCTATTGCCACTGCTTGTACCTCAGGTGTGCACAATATCGGTCATGCGGCTCGTATGATCGCTTATGGTGATGCGGATGTTATGCTCGCAGGTGGCGCTGAAAAAGCAACAACACCATTAGGTGTTGCTGGTTTTGGTGCTGCGCGTGCTCTTTCTACTCGTAATGATGACCCACAAGCAGCTAGCCGCCCATGGGATAAAGACCGTGATGGTTTTGTGCTGGGAGATGGTGCGGGTATTATCATTCTTGAAGAGTATGAGCACGCTAAAGCACGTGGTGCTAAAATCTATGCAGAAGTCTCTGGCTTCGGCATGAGTAGTGATGCCTATCATATGACATCACCTCCTGAAAATGGAGAAGGTGCAGCGTTGGCGATGATGAATGCTCTGCACGATGCTGGAATTGAAGCAAACGACGTGGGCTATATCAATGCTCATGGGACTTCAACGCCAGCGGGTGACTTAGCTGAAGCCCAAGCCGTTGTATCTGTCTTTGGTGAAGACACTAACGTACTGGTTAGCTCAACCAAATCGATGACTGGTCACCTATTAGGTGCAGCTGGCGCGATTGAGTCTATCTTTACGATCTTATCATTGGCTGATCAGATTGTTCCGCCAACGATTAATCTGGAAAACCCAGATGAAGCCTGCAAACTGGATTTCGTTCCAGGTGAAGCAAGAAAAGTGGAAAACATGGAGTATGCTCTGTGTAATTCATTTGGTTTCGGCGGCACCAATGGCTCATTAATTTTCCGTCGTTATCACCAAGAGTAAATTAATCTAACATTATTGCCTTATTATTAGCGCTATAATGTATTTAAAGCCCCAGTATGTTCCATACAGGGGCTTTTCTTTTATTGTCATTTTGCAGTCTCAGTCAGTTTAGTTTATGATAATAAACATCCTGTTACTGACTGATTTATCAGCCATTATTATAAGAATTATCAATGTCATATTGGGTTAATGGAATTGCATGCCGTCATATTGATGTTTCTGATCGCGCTGTGCAATTTGGTGATGGCTGCTTTACGACGATTCATGTGTTTAATCAGCAGCCCAAAATGCTTGAGCACCATATTAGGCGCTTAATGCAGGATAGCGCTCGTCTCAAGTTACCTCAACCTGATTGGCAACGTCTGCAAGAGCAAATTCTCGCCATTTGTCAGCAACAAAGTCATGATGAATGGGTACTCAAAGTGATCATGAGTCGTGGTACAGGTGGCCGAGGCTATAGTTCTTTGGGTTTCAATCAACCAACAGTGATTATGTCGATAGCGCCTTTCCCTTTGCATTATCAAGCATTGCAGAAATCGGGTATTCACTTGATGTTGAGCAGTGTGCCGATCAGCAAGAACCCATATTTAGCCGGCATTAAGCATCTCAATCGTCTCGAACAGATCTTAATTCGTCAGGAAATTGATGAAGCTCAAGCGGATGAAGCATTAGTTGTTGATTCAGATGGTATTTTGATTGAATGTTGCAGTGCAAATCTCTTTTGGCGCAAAGGTGAAACAGTATTTACTCCAAACTTAACGTTTTCAGGGGTAAATGGATTAATGAGACAAAAGATTATAGCGCTTTTAGCAACCAGTCAGTACGATCTACAAGAAGTTGAACGATTCCCTGAAGTTTTAGGATGTTGTGATGAGGTGTTTATTTGTAATGCTTTGATGCCGATATTACCGGTTGCGACGATCAACTTAGGTAAAAACAAGCCTCTCTGGCAATATTCCTCTAGAGAATTATTTGAATATTTGTTGTTACGTTGCCAAATTTAGTCACAGAAATGGTTGATGAATGAAACTAGCTAAAAAAATATTTATTGCAGCGGTCGCGATTGTGTTGATTGCAGGAAGTGTAGCCTACGTCTTGTATCAACAAGTTTTAAACTACGCGAAAGAACCGCTTAATTTAACCCAAGAAAAAATTTTTACCGTGCCATCGGGAACGGGGCGTGTTGCGCTTGAGGGTTTATTAGTTAATCAAAACATCATTAATCAAACTGATAAATTCCAATGGCTGTTAAAGTTTCGTCCCGAGTTAGCCAAAATGAAAGCAGGAACATACCGCTTGCAGCCGAATATGGATATTGAACAGATGTTGGCATTAATTGCGAGTGGTAAAGAAGCACAGTTTTCTATCCGTTTTGTTGAAGGTTATCGTTTATCCGATTGGACGAATATTTTACTTGATGCGCCTTATTTGCAGCATGAGATTGAAGGAAAAACCCCGACTGAGTTATATGCACTGATTGGCTTTGATGGCGATACAACTCTGGAAGGTTGGTTATATCCGGATACTTATTTGTATACCGCGGGAACACGCGATGTCGATATTTTGAAACGAGCTCATCAACAGATGAAAAAAAATGTCGAGGAGATATGGCAGGGACGTGATAAAGATCTGCCTTATAAAAATGCTTATGAGATGTTGATCATGGCATCAATTATTGAAAAAGAAACCGGCGTCGATAGTGAAAGAAATCAAGTCGCTTCAGTGTTTGTGAACCGATTGAAAAAAAATATGCGTTTACAAACCGACCCAACGGTAATTTATGGTTTAGGTGATAAGTATCAGGGGAAAATTTATCGTAGTGATTTAGATAACTATACGCCATACAACACTTACCGTATTGATGGGCTACCTCCAACACCGATCGCAATGCCGAGCCTTGCATCGATTAAAGCAGCAGCCCATCCGGCTAAAACGGATTATTTATACTTTGTTGCAGATGGTACTGGTGGTCACACATTCAGCCGTACGCTGAATGACCATAATCGTGCAGTCAAAGTGTATCGAAAAATTGAAAAACAGAATGATAAGTAAAATGAAAAATGCCTATATTGTCATTGAAGGATTAGAGGGAGCAGGGAAAACAACGGCGATTAAAACTGTTGTTGAAACTTTAAACCAAGCGGGTATTCAAGATATTGCTTTTACGCGTGAGCCGGGGGGAACGCCGTTAGCAGAAAAATTACGCGAATTGATCAAGCAAGGAATCAGTGGTGAGAAAGTGACCGATACTGCGGAGCTGCTTATGCTGTATGCAGCACGTGTTCAATTGGTTGAAAATGTCATCAAACCCGCCCTCGCCGCGGGCAAATGGGTTGTTGGGGATAGGCATGATTTATCTTCCCAAGCTTATCAAGGCGGGGGGAGAGGGATTGATCGCGAATTGATGCAATCCTTGCGTGATTTGGTGTTAGGGGAGTTTAAACCTGCTTTAACCTTATATTTAGATTTACCACCAGAACTTGGTTTACAACGCGCTCGGGCGCGTGGTGAGTTGGATAGGATTGAACAAGAATCCTTGGCATTTTTCGAGCGTACTCGTGCTCGTTATCTTGAATTAGCCGCAACAGACGAAACCATTTTGACGATCGATGCCAGCCAAAATATTGAACAAGTACAACAAGATATTCGCCAAACACTCCAGCAGTGGTTGGCGAAGTAAGGTGAGAAAATGAACTGGTACCCTTGGTTGAATGAAACTTATCGTCAAGTGATAACGTCCTATCAGCAAGGCCGTGGGCACCATGCATTATTGTTGCATTCACTATCTGGTAATGGTGTGGAGGCGCTATGTTATGGGATCAGCCGCTGGTTAATTTGCCAAAACACCGACGGTCTAAAAAGTTGTGGTCAATGTCATAGCTGCCAGCTGATGTTGGCCGGTACACACCCTGATTACCATGTATTAGAACCTGAAAAAGGTAAAACCACCGTCAGTGTAGATGCAGTAAGGAAACTGACGGAAACCTTAAGTGGCTATGCCCAGCAAAATGGGGCGAAAGTTGCTTATATTCCGCGTGCTGAAGCGTTAACCGATGCGGCGGCAAATGCCTTATTAAAAACGTTAGAAGAGCCAACACAACAGACTTATTTTTTATTAGGCTGTGAAAAGCGAGAAAATTTACTCGCGACACTCCGTAGCCGCTGTTTATATACTTATTTGTCGCCTCCAGAGTTGCAGACGGCATGGTATTGGTTACAAAAACACATTGCAGGCGTTAACTATAATGATGCATTGACCGCATTAAAGCTCTGCCAAGGGGCGCCAGTAGCGGCGATGTCACTGTTGCAGCCTGAAAATTGGCAGCAGCGTCATGCTTTGTGTCAAGGGCTAGCCCATGCAATGCAGCATAATGATATGTTGTCTCTGTTATCTGTCATGAATAATGATAAGGCCACTGAATTGATTGGCTGGTTGCTCGGATTGTTAACCGATAGCATGAAATTACAACAACAAGCTGCACAATTCTGTTTAAATCAGGATCAGTTGCCTCTCATTAGTGTGCTCGCGTCACGAATGACCTATACGCAATTGTTTAACGTTTATGAAGCTTGGCAACAATGCCGCCACCAATTGATGACAGTGCCTGCACTGAATCAAGAGTTACTTTTAACCAATCAGTTATTACAATGGGAAGCATTAATTGCGACTCTAACACGATGAAAAAGAGTGAAATATGTTTGTAGTTGATTCACACTGCCATCTCGATTGCCTTGATTATGAAAAATTACATACAGGTGTCGATGATGTTATCGCAAAAGCATCGCAGCGCGATGTGGGTTTTATGTTGGCGGTTGCCACAACGCTACATGGGTTTGATAGTATGAAAACCCTGATAGGCAAACGAGATAATGTTGCATTTTCTTGTGGGATCCATCCGCTTAATTTAGATGAAGGCTATGATTTTGAGCGTTTAGCACAGTTAGCGGCAGGGAAGGAAGTGGTTGCGTTAGGGGAAACGGGACTCGACTATTATTACCAAAAAGAAAATGCGGCACTGCAACAGGAGTCTTTCCGTCAGCACATTCGCATTGGTCGTCAGGTAAATAAACCGGTCATTGTACATACTCGGGATGCACGAGACGATACTTTGGCCATTTTGCGTGAAGAGAATGTGACTGATTGTGGCGGTGTATTACACTGTTTTACCGAAGATAAAGACACCGCGAAACAATTACTCGACCTTGGGATGTACATCTCTTTTTCTGGTATTGTGACTTTTCGTAATGCAGAACAAATTCGTGAAGCAGCAAGAATTGTTCCTTTAGATAGGATCTTGGTCGAAACGGATTCACCTTATTTGGCACCGGTTCCTCATCGTGGTAAAGAGAATCAACCGGCCTATGTCCGTGATGTAGCAGAATATATGGCTGTTCTCAAAGGGGTTAGCCCAGAAGAAATGGCGCGTATTACCACTGAAAACTTTAACCGCCTCTTTCATTTGAATGTCGGCGATAACAACGCGTAATTATTAGTCAATATTAAAGGAAGTTGAAATGGCAGAAGAAACAATTTTCAGTAAGATCATTCGACGTGAAATCCCTGCTGATATCGTTTATCAGGATGAGCTTGTTACCGCATTTCGTGATATCTCGCCGCAAGCGCCTTCACATATTCTTATTATTCCAAATAAATTAATTCCAACAGTGAATGATGTAGCTGCGGAAGATGAACAGGTATTAGGACGTTTATTTATCGTTGCAGCAAAAATAGCTCAGCAAGAAGGCATTGCTGAGAGTGGCTATCGCTTAATCATGAATTGTAATAAAGATTCCGGACAGGAAGTGTTTCATATTCATATGCACTTAGTTGGTGGTCGCCCTCTAGGTCCATTACTCGCCAAATAAGGCAATGACGTGAAGAAAGTCGAATATGTACTAATACGTGTGTTGGCGCTCAGTATGGTGGTCTTTTCACTGAGCGGCTGCCTGTGGGGAAAAAATGATGGCTTGGTATTTAATGAACAGCAACGTGTCATTATGGAGCCCTCGGTTTTAGCGCATGGCATTATCGTAGAACAACCCGTAGTGAGTGTTGAAAACTATGCGACAGTGGCTAAAGTCAATATGAGTAACAGTCAATCCGAGGCGGTGACCATCATGTACCGCCTTTATTGGTATGATAATAACGGCTTAAAAATAGCGACAACGCATGATATACAGCAAACAATACCTGCCAATTTATCTATTAGTGTTAGTAATCAAAGTACTTCATCACTGGCGCGTAATGTACGTATTTATGTCTTCTTACCGAAAACGCTTGGAGAAAAATAATGAAACGTATCCTATTTGTTGCAGCGGCAGCGATGATATTGGCAGGGTGTCCTTCTTTTCAATCAGAAAGACCAAAAACACCACCGCCTGTTGTACCGGTTGAACCCGTAGAGCCGACTGAACCAGTCACACCGCCACCAATCGATAAGGTCCCTACGCCACCTAAACAAAAAACGACGGACTGGTCTGCGGCGGTATCACCATTGGTGAGTGAAATGTCTGGAGCAAGCGGTATTGAAAGTGGCAAAGTATTGTTAGTCGATTCAGTCAAAAACAACACAAATGGTTCATTTTCCGTGCAAAACGCAACCTCAGCGATTGTAAAAGCGGTTGATAGTAGTCACCTTTTTAAAGTTGTTCCTCAAGATGTTGTGAATACAGCACGTAAAACGTTAGGTCTATCACAAGATGATAGCTTAGTCACGCGCAGTAAGGCGATTGGGCTGGGGCGCTATGTGCAAGCAGACTATGTGTTGTACAGTGTAATTTCAGGCTCAAATAAGCAACGTGATATTGAAATGCAGCTTATGGCAGTACAAAGCGGTGAGATTATTTGGTCAGGAAAAAACGATATTGACCAATAATGATTCATTGAGGCTACTGTTAAGGCGTTATTTTCCAAAGATTGATATTAAACTCTGGGAAATAACGCCCTTAGCGGGGCTGTCTGGGGGAACTTATCGTTTGAGAGCCGCCTTGGCAGATCAAGTCGTTGAGTTAATTGCTCGTGCACAGGGGCAAGTTCAACATGCGCTCTATGTCAACCGTCGTAAAGAAGCAAAGGTGCTACAGCAGTTGCACGGGTTCGGCCAAGCCCCAAAACAGCTAGCAAGAAACAGAGACTGGTTATTACTCTCGTGGTGTGATGGTCAACATCCAAGCCATACTCAATATTTATCACCTGAATTTCAATCGTTATTAGTGGCAACCATCGCTAAATTGCATACTCAACCCTTATTAAGTTACCCGTTACAGCTGCGGCAAGAGATGGCTCATTATGGGGAGTTGATTGATCCAAAGCGTAAAACCCCACGATGGCTACGGTGGCATAAATATTTTTTGTCTGCCCCAATGCCTAAAACGTTAAAGCTTGCTCCCGCCCATATGGATATTCATCGGGGTAATATTCTCTATACAGAGGATAACAGTATCATTTTGTTAGATTGGGAATATGCTGCGAATACAGATATTGGGTTGTCATTAGAAACCTACTTTCAAGCCAATCAATTAAACACCCAACAACGACATGACTTCCTATCAGAATATTGTAATAAACATCAATCATATACAGATGCTGAACGGTTGGCTGCTCAGTGTCGCCAATGGACACCATGGGTAAAATATATGATGTTGATGTGGTATGAAGTGCAATGGAATCAAAGTCAAAATAGCGATTTTTTGTTACACTCTGGAGCATTAAGGCAATATTTTCATTTGCCGTATTAAACCGCTTTGTTTAACACAAATGAAAGCATTGAAATGCGTGTTATGACCGCAAAATAGTTTAAATAGTGAGGCATGTATGGGTCCGATAATGCTAGATGTTCAGGGCTATGAGCTGGACAGTGAAGAGCGTGAAATACTGGCACATCCGTTAGTGGGGGGATTAATTTTATTCACCCGTAATTTTCATGATGCAGCACAATTAAGGGAGCTAGTGCGTCAAATTCGTGATGCATCACGCCACCGCCTATTGGTCGCTGTGGATCAAGAAGGTGGGCGTGTTCAACGTTTTCGTGATGGTTTTACCGCGTTGCCTTCCGCACAAGCTTTTGCTGCATTAAACAGTGAGTCAGAAGGGGCTAGGTTGGCCGAAGAAGCGGGTTGGTTGATGGCATCTGAAATGATAGCCATGGATATCGATATTAGCTTTGCGCCGGTACTTGACCTTGGTCATCAAAGTATTGCCATTGGTGAACGTTCTTTCCATGAAGATCCGGAAATAGCCATGGTTATGGCAGAACGCTTTATTAAAGGTATGCGTAATGCAGGCATGAAAACAACGGGTAAGCACTTTCCAGGGCATGGAGCCGTAAAAGCGGATTCACATAAAGAAACGCCTAGGGATGACCGTGACCTTGAGATCATTCGCAAAAAAGACATGTCAATTTTTAGAGATTTTATCCAGCGTGATTTATTGGATGCAGTGATGCCAGCACATGTTATCTATACTCAAGCGGATGAACGCCCTGCAAGTGGTTCGCCTTTTTGGTTGAAATCCATCTTACGTGAGCAACTTGGTTTCAATGGGGTCATTTTCTCGGATGATTTATCGATGGAAGGGGCCGCTATCATGGGAAGTTATCCAGAACGCGCTGCGGCTTCATTATCTGCGGGCTGTGATATGGTATTAGTCTGTAATAACCGTGATGGTGCAGTCAGTGTACTAGACAATTTACCCAAGCAACATGGCAGCTTAGCCTCATCGTTATTCCACAGTGGACGGCAATATAGTCTTAAAGAGTTACAAAGTACTCAGCGTTGGCAAGAAAGCCACAAACAGTTGGTTGGTTTATCCCGTCAATGGCAAGAACAACGTTAGTGAATTGACCTTACAATGCGATGATATTGTCCTATTAGGCAATGTTGTTGTCGTCAGAATAAAAAAACACCCAAGCGTTCATTCGTTGGGTGTTTTTTTCTATCATTTGATTTAGCGGGAAAGGCCGTTGATAAGTCGTTTAGTTTTGCACTCTGTCTTGTTCTCTTACACAACCTAAAAGCTTTATGCAATGGGATGAGTGTCACCAAGAAAATCGGGTGCTTAAGTAGACTAATCATGAGAGTGACTTGCTAAGTGTTTATGTTTTCGTCGAGTGAAGGGGTTACTGTAATTGCTAGCAGAAATAGGAGAACAAGTCATAACGTCATGGTATAAGTGATAACAAAAGTGAAAGAGAAAGCAATCAAGCGGATACGATACTATTCACGGTTTGATAGATAAGGAACTTCACTCAACATATCCCTTCGTATTGATCTTATGATAGGCGTCCATTCGACATATCTAAGTATTTTAGGTACAGCTGAATAGAGTGATACAAACATTATCCGAATTGTATTTGCTATCGCCCTTATAAAGAGGGTAAGGTCGCAGGCTAGATTAACTAATTATCATTATCAAATAGGTTGGAAATTATTTCGAATATTGATTAATATCAATATATCGCTAGCTGACACGATTCGTATTTTGCATAATATGAAACTAACCTGTGATCGATGTCATATTAATCAGTCAATTTGATATGCGTCAATATTTGGTATGACCAAATAACCAAGCGTGTTATTCTCAACATGGATTTGAGGTTTATCGATGAAATGAGTGTTATTTAAGTGTTTTATCTTTTAAAAGGCTTAAATAACATTAATTTATTTTGTAATGAGGTATCCATGGCCTTTTCTCAACCAAAGATTGTGATAGTCGGTGGTGGTGCTGGTGGTTTAGAGCTAGCAACCCGTCTTGGGCGCAAATTAGGACGTAAAAAGCGTGGGGAAATCACCCTTGTCGACAGGAATCCAAGTCATTTATGGAAGCCTCTGCTGCACGAGGTTGCTACGGGGTCATTAGATGATGGTGTTGATGCACTTAGTTATCTAGCTCATGCACGCCATAACGCATTTAATTTCCAACTAGGTTCATTAACGCAAATTGATCGCGATAATAAAAAGGTTATTTTGGGTGAGTTGAGAGATAAAAATAATGAACTGTTAGTTCCTGAACGTGAAATTGACTATGACATATTGGTGATGGCGCTAGGAAGTACATCCAATGATTTTGGTACGCCGGGTGTCAAAGAACACTGTATTTTCTTAGATAATCCTCAGCAAGCACACCGCTTCCATGATGAGATGCTTAACTTATTTTTACGTTATTCAGTCCGTGATAATGCGGAAGAAAAAGTGAACATTGCGATAGTCGGAGCTGGTGCGACTGGGGTTGAGCTATCAGCTGAGTTATATAACGCGGTAGAACAGTTAACCAGTTATGGCTTTAAAGGGCTGGATACGGATGCTTTGAATGTCACCTTGGTTGAGGCAGGTGAACGTATTTTGCCAGCGCTACCGCCTCGTATTTCAGGAGCCGCGCATCAAGAATTAAACAAACTTGGCGTCAAAGTCCTGACGAAAACCATGGTAACCAGTGCAGATGATGACGGTTTGAATACCAAAGAAGGCGAAAAAATTCGTGCTGACTTAATGGTGTGGGCCGCAGGTATTAAAGCCCCTGACTTCATGAAAGAAATTGCAGGGCTAGAAACTAACCGCATTAATCAGCTGGTCGTGAAACCAACATTACAGACAACGCGTGATGATACTATCTTTGCGATTGGTGATTGTGCCTCATGCGCTAAGCCAGAAGGGGGCTTTGTGCCACCAAGAGCGCAGTCGGCACACCAAATGGCAACGCATTGTTATAATAACATCTTAGCAATGATGAAAGAGAAACCATTAAAAGACTATGTCTATAAAGACCACGGCTCTTTGGTATCTCTTTCACGTTTCAGTACCGTAGGTAGCTTGATGGGGAATTTAATGCGTGGCGATATGATGGTTGAGGGGCGAATTGCACGTTTCGTCTATATCTCATTGTATAGAATGCATCAAATAGCGCTTCATGGTTACGTCAAAACGGGATTAATGATGTTAGTGGGCAGCATTAACCGTATTATCCGTCCGAAGCTGAAGCTTCATTAATTTTCTATGTCGTTACCTTCTACACAGAAACCCTCGTTCAGTGTTGAACGAGGGTTTTTATTCTGATGAATACTATTGTTATATTAAATATTCATTCAAATGATTAATTACCCTTCACATGATACTAAAAAAGATTAACCACTTTATTGATAACGTGTTCATTCAATAAAAATAGTTCTATTAATTCTAAAAATAGAGGCTTATTTGTGAATTATTTAGTAACAAATCATTGTTAGTTTAAGTTAATCTACGTATTGCTTAGTGATTAAACATGATTTTTTAATGAGCCTTAAAGGCTTTTTTATTAAAAAATAGTTTGCATATTAATGTTATATATAATAGTTAACTATCTAATATATAACATTATCTAATAAACTAAGAAAATATATAAAATTTCATGATTGATAATTTTCTTGTTTAATAAATAGTTATCGATAATTTATCGGTTTGGGATAAAGGATTAAGTGACTAACACTAAAAATATAATAAAATAAATTGATCATAATCAAGATGTAAAATTAAATTACATTTTAATTTATTGACCTAATGATGGATGAGGTCAAAGTGAATTTTTCAAAAGTTATCGTGAGTTAAGAAAATTCCAAAAATTGTGGCTATATTGTCTGCAATCATCGAATTATCAAAATGAACGGATACAATAGAGATATTACTAATTTTGTAACTAATAAGGGCGCCTATGAAGCTAACATATAAGTTTTTATTAGCAGCAATAGCTATTTGCCTCATTATTATTGCATCAATAGTATCGTTAAGCTGGTCTGAGAAGCCAACCAAACACGCAACAGTGCTGTCTATTGAACCTATCAAATCACATCGGCTGATTGAGCATGAAAACTGTTCATTCATGGGGGTGCTGGATGGGTTCAATCAAGCATATTTATCACGTTACCATCCAGCACAAAGTGAATGTAAGATGGTATTTATGATCCAAACATTACAAAGTCAGTCTTTGCCTAAATTAGTGGATCGTGAATATCGTAGCTGTGTCATTACTGAGAAAGTCGAACAAATCATTGTGGGTTATGATGTGGTGTATCGTATTGGTAATACGCTAGGTAAAGTGCGCACAGCATACGAGCCGGGGCTATTGATACCTCTTGATCAAAAAGGTCGTTTAGATTTAAGTGCTTCTAGTAATGAACTTTGTGACGTTGCTCGTAGCGACGCTAATGCACTAATACCTTTTTATTGTGTCAAAAATGATGAAAAAGTATCAAACACATTCAATAACGCTGTTGAGATTTATCCTGGAAAGAATACGTACGCCTATTTTGATTAATATTTATTGAAACAACCTCCAGAGAAGGCTCAACTGAAGGTTGTTTCAAGGCATTTGAGCAGAGAATTAATCGATTAAGTTATCCGCAAAGTCATTTAATAACTGTTTGATAAATTCAATACGAGCATGTCTATCATTTAAATCGTGAACAAATTTGAGTCTCACAGGCCCATCGAGGCGGAACGTTTTAGGTTGATTCTGTAATAAACTGATTAAGAAGTTTGGCGACACTTTATTTTTCTCGCCAAACTCAATAAATCCACCTTGCTCATGAGCTTCTATACGCTTAATACCCAATTTTTCTGCTTCAAGCCTAATGGCTGCACTCGCCAGTAAAAAGCGCCCAGCATCGGGTAACATGCCAAAACGGTCCACTAACTCTGTACGCAGCTCGCTTAACTCCCTTTCATCACTCGCACTTGCTATACGTTTATAGAATGATAAGCGAATATTGACATCATGAATGTAATCATCAGGCAGTAGCACGGGCATGCGTAATTCGACTTCCGTTTGCTGATTCACGAGATCTTCCAATGAAGGCTCTCGTCCGTCTTTTAATGCATCTACCGCATTCTCTAATAACTCCATGTACAGTGTAAAACCGATTGTGGTCATTTGGCCGCTTTGCTCTTCACCAAGTAATTCACCGGCTCCTCGAATTTCAAGATCATGAGTTGCTAGTGCGAAACCAGCGCCGAGATCTTCAAGTGAAGAGATTGCCTCTAAACGCTTATGGGCATCAGTTGTCATGGCTTTAGGATGCGGGGTCAACAAATAAGCGTAAGCTTGGTGGTGAGAACGACCTACACGACCACGTAATTGGTGCAGCTGTGCTAGTCCAAAGTGATCAGCACGCTCGATAATGATTGTATTTGCCGTTGGAATATCGATACCTGTTTCAATGATCGTAGTACAAATTAAGACATTGAAACGTTGATGGTGGAAATCACTCATCACGCGTTCAAGCTCACGTTCGCGCATTTGACCGTGGCCAACCACAAAGCGCGCTTCTGGAACCAATTCTTCAAGGCGTTTTTTGGCTTTTTCAATATTTTCGACATCATTGTATAAATAGTAGACTTGTCCACCACGTAATGTTTCACGCAAAATCGCTTCACGAACAACCAGGTCATCATACTGACGCACAAAGGTTTTGACGGCTAAACGGCGAGCTGGCGGTGTCGCAATAATCGATAAGTCTCGCATACCACTCATTGCCATATTCAATGTACGAGGAATCGGTGTTGCGGTTAATGTTAAAATATCGACATCTGCACGCATCGCCTTGATACGCTCTTTATGACGAACACCAAAACGGTGCTCCTCATCCACCACAAGTAACCCTAAGTCATGCCAGACGATGTCGCTTTGTAGCAATTTATGCGTACCGATCAGAATATCAATTTTCCCTTCCGCAGTTTCCTCAATAATTTGCTGCTGTTCTTTTGCCGTTTTGAAACGGGAAAGCATTTCGATTCTTATTGGCCAATTTGCGAAACGGTCGCGGAAATTATCGAAATGTTGCTGAGCAAGTAGGGTGGTTGGTACAAGTACCGCCACTTGTTTATTGTTGTTGATAGCTAAAAAGGCCGCGCGCATAGCCACTTCGGTTTTACCAAAACCAACATCACCACACACTAGACGATCCATGGCGATAGGTTGGCACATATCGCTAAGGACGGCATTAATAGCCAATTCTTGGTCGGGCGTCGTTTCAAAGGGGAAGCCTTGACAAAACTCTTGGTATTGCTCTTTATCGTGCTTAAATGCAAAGCCAGGCTTGGCTGCACGTTGCGCATAAATATCGAGTAGTTCTGCTGCCACATCACGTACTTTCTCTGCCGCTTTTTGACGGGCTCTGCCCCAACTATCACTGCCAAGACGATGGAGAGGTGCGTTTTCATCTGCACCGCCAGAATAACGGCTAATAAGATGTAGAGAGGATACAGGTACATATAGCTTATCGTTACCTGCATAGGTCAGGATCAAATATTCAGCTTTAATGCCACCGGCTTCTAAGGTGGTCAAACCTTGATAACGTCCAACGCCATGTTCAATGTGTACAACGGGTTGACCGGGACGTAATTCGGCTAAGTTGCGAATGAGCGTATCGGTGTTGATCGTTCGACGGTTATCCGTACGGCGCCGAACAACACGCTCCCCAAGTAAGTCACTTTCACAAATTAAAGCGCGGTGCTGCTGAGGCTGAATAAAGCCATGTTCAGCGGCGCCGACCATAATAGCAAAACGGCTGTCGGATGGACTGGTATAACGGTTAATAATTTCAGGGCGAATTTTTATGCGACCTAATAGTTCAGTCACCGTTTCACGTCGACCTTCACTTTCAACAGAGAAAACCACGGTTCCATCAAAATGTTCAATAAATTGACGGAGCTTTTCCAATGGTTGCTTGCTTTGCCCTTGAGTACTAATGTCGGGTAAAGGTTGATAGTCTAAATTGGTATTCGCTGCTTTATCCGCTAATTTCTCAACCGAAAGTTGAACTCGAGGCCATTGTTTTAATGCTTGGTTAAGTTGTTCGACAGTGAGCCATAAATCGGTTGGCGGTAGCAGAGGACGCATGGGGTCGACACCGCGGCTTTCGAAACGCTGCTGGGTATCTGTTTGGAAACGTTCTGCTGCTTCTTGATAATGTTGCGAAATAAACAGTGTGTTAGCAGGCAAATAGTCAAATAGAGAGGGTAGCGGTTGACTGAAAAATAGGGGTTGCCAGTATTCAATACCGGTAGGCAACGTTTTCTTACTTACCTGTTGATAAATATGCTCAGGATCGCGTCTAACTTCAAAACGTTCGCGCCATTGGCTGCGAAAACGCTCAATAGCCTCTTTATCGGTAGGAAATTCGTGTGCGGGTAATAAATTGATGCGTGCTACTTCTTCAAGGGTTCGTTGGCTATCGACATCAAAAGTCCGTAAGCTATCAATTTCATCATCAAAAAAGTCAATTCGATACGGTAAAGTGCTACCCATTGGGAATAAATCGAGTAACGCGCCTCGAGTTGCATATTCCCCATGCTCTAAAACCTGTTCAACGTGACGATAGCCTGCTTTATTAAGTTCATCACGCAAGCTATCACGTGAAAGTTTATCGCCTTTCGCCATGACTAGCGCGTGACTAGTTAAAAATTCAGCAGGGCATACCTTTTGCATTAAGGTGTTGACGGGCAGGATCAACACGCCTTTTTGCATTGTCGGTAGGCGATATAAGGTTGATAAACGGTGAGAAATAATTTCTTGGTGTGGTGAAAAATTATCGTAGGGTAATGTTTCCCAATCAGAAAGTATTTCTATCGGTAGTTGGGTAAACTGTTGAATTTCATCGCGTAGGCGCAGTGTGTTCTGCATATCTCTTGTGATGATGACCACAGGCCCTTGATGACGCTCTATCATCTCTCCACATTCAAGCGCACCAGCGGCCCCAATCAAGCATCCTAGATGACGGACATCACCACCGCGCGTAGGGAGTTCATAACGAAATTTTGCAGACATAAAAATATTCGGTTTCTCAATGCATCATGGTTAAACAACCTGTTTTACCCCGTACAATTGTCTGAAAGTAAGACAAACAGGCCGTGCCAATAAGAAAAAAAACCACAAAACCGGGGCCGGGTGGTTCCATTCATCATTCGTACCCTTTATTATCGCTGAACACTTCGCTTTGGCAACAGGGGCGTTACAGATTTCATGTCTCAATCTGTCTCAATATTTATAGGTCTGCGTTATATGCGCGGACGGGCTGTCGATAAATTCGGCCGTTTTGTATCCAGTCTATCAGCGATTGGTATCACGTTAGGGGTCGCTGCACTGATCACCGTGACCTCTGTCATGAATGGGTTCGAACGTTCGTTACAAGATAGCATACTCTCTTACATGCCGCAGGCCGTTTTAACATCGGCTTCAGGGCATATCGATCCTAAAAAATACCCAATAGCGGATTTACAGCATCTACAAGGGGTTAAACATATTACGCCCATTGTTCAGTCGGATGTGGTTTTACAAAGCCGTTCGAATGTTGGGGTAGGCATGATGGTGGGTGTCACGTCAGAGGAAAGGTCACCCTTGTTAGATAATGTAATTGATGGGCAGCGCTCAGAATTGGTCACGGGGCAGTACCGCGTGTTTTTAGGCCAAAAGTTAGCTGAAAATTTAGGTCTAAAACGGGGTGATGAAGTTCGTTTAATTATACCGGGTGTGAGTCAATTGACGCCAATGGGACGTATTCCCAGCCAGCGTCTATTTATGGTGGCTGGGATATTTCAAACCAATGGGGAAGCGGATGCGAGCGAACTGATTGTGGCACAAGATGATGCGGCAAGAATGATGCGTTACCCGTCAGGGCATATTACTGGCTGGCGATTATTTCTCGATGAACCATTAAAAGTCGACACATTGAGTCAGCAAAGTTTACCCGAAGGATTGGTATGGACTGACTGGCGAGAACGTAAAGGTGAGTTTTTCCAAGCCGTTAGAATGGAAAAAAACATGATGGGCTTGTTACTAAGCCTGATTATTGCAGTTGCGGCCTTTAATATTATTACATCACTGTCATTACTGGTGATGGAAAAACAAGCGGAAGTCGCCATTTTAAAAACCTTAGGTCTGAAGCGTGGTCGTATTTTGGCCATTTTTATGATCCAAGGGGCAGGTGCAGGAATTGTGGGAACCCTGATAGGCACACTACTGGGTATGCTACTTTCGAGTCAATTGAATATTTTAATGCCTTTATTTGGTATGTTACCAAAAGGCGTTCAATTACCTATCGTGCTTGATTTTTCTGGTATTTTAATTATTGCGATATCCGCAATGCTGATTTCGCTGCTTGCGACGCTTTATCCTTCTTGGCGTGCGGCGGCTGTGCAACCTGCTGAGGCGTTACGTTATGAATAAACAACCACTTCTTGTCTGTGAGCATTTAAGTAAAATCTATCAAGAAGGGACACTATCAACACAAGTATTAAAAGATGTCTGTTTTTCGATGAATGAAGGCGAAATGATGGCCATTGTTGGTAGCTCAGGTTCCGGTAAAAGCACACTACTGCATCTATTAGGGGGTCTAGATACACCGTCAGAAGGTGAGGTGATTTTCCGCGGTCAGCATATTAATCGACTTTCTTCTGATCAACGAGCGGCTATTCGCAATAAAGACTTAGGATTTATCTACCAGTTTCATCATTTGTTACCTGATTTTACGGCATTAGAAAATGTAGCGATGCCACTATTGATTGGTGGCATCAAAAAAGCCGAAGCTTTTGAGCGTGCAACTCATATGTTGGAGGCTGTCGGGCTAGCTCATCGCTCAGGGCATCGTCCTTCTGAGCTTTCAGGAGGCGAACGTCAGCGTGTGGCGATTGCCAGAGCATTGGTGAATCAACCTGCACTGGTACTGGCGGATGAACCAACAGGTAACCTTGATTTGCGTAATGCAGATGCCATTTTTGAATTATTAGGTGAATTGAATAGCACACAAGGTACGGCATTTCTAGTCGTGACCCATGATATGAAATTAGCCCATCGCTTATCTCGCCAGCTAGAAATGCGTGATGGTCATCTACAACAAGATGTTACTCTGGGGGCAGTGTAATGTCTGGATTACCACTGACTTTACTCACTGCGCTACGCTTTAGCCGAGGTCGCCGTCGTACGGGCATGGTATCACTGGTGTCTATTGTCTCAACACTCGGTATTGTGCTTGGTGTGGCAGTACTGATTATTGGCTTGAGCGCCATGAATGGTTTTGAACGCGAATTGAAAAATCGTGTGTTGTCAGTTGTTCCCCATGGGCAAATTTACGCAGTTAAGGCGCCTTATCAAGATTGGCAGTATGCAAATAATGTGATCCGCAATACGCCGGGCGTTAAAGCCGTTAGTCCTTATGTTGGTTTTACAGGCTTGTTAGAGCGAGGAGCTAATCTCAAAGCGATACAAATAATGGGGGTTTCACCAGAAACAGAGTCTGAGGTGAGTGAACTGCCGAATTTTGTTCTCGACGATGCTTGGAAAAATTTTAAGGCTGGGGAACAATCGATTATTTTGGGGCAAGGCGTGGCGAATGCATTGAATGTCGCAGTAGGCGATTGGGTCACTATTATGATCCCCAATACGGATGCGAGTTTAAAAATACAACAGCCTAAACGGATCCGTGTTCAGGTTGCCGGTATTTTTCGTTTAAGCGGTTTGCTGGACCATCAACTGGCCTTGATTCCGCTGGCCGATGCCCAAGCGTATTTAGATTATGGCGAGGGTATTACAGGATTTGAAATTAAAGCAGATGATCCGTTTAATGCCGATAAAATTGTTTATGATGCAGGGTTGAAGACAATGCATCATGTCGTCGTGAAGAGCTGGATTGGCGATTATGGTTACATGTACAACGATATTCAAATGGTGCGCGGTATTATGTATTTAGCCATGATCCTTGTCATCGGCGTTGCATGTTTCAATATCGTTTCAACACTGGTCATGGCAGTGAAGGACAAGAGCAGTGATATTGCGGTATTACGTACACTGGGCGCTAAAGACAGGCAAATTAGAGCGATATTTTTGTGGTACGGTCTGTTAAGTGGATTAGTGGGCTCATGCATTGGTGCGGTACTGGGTGTGGTGATTTCCTTAAATCTAACCACCATCATCAAAGGTCTTGAATATGTGATTGGCCATCCTATTTTATCAGGTGATGTGTATTTTATCGATTTCCTGCCTTCTCAACTGCATCTGTTAGATGTGGTGTATGTATTGTTGACGACGGTAGTATTAAGCCTAGTCGCTAGTTGGTATCCAGCGCGTAGAGCTAGCAAATTAGACCCTGCACGTATTTTGAGTGGTCAATAAAGCGTAATTCGCTGGGGTAATAGCGCCCCAGCGATGCTTAGCGAGTGATATTGCTCTGTGCAAGTTGGATCTCTTTATAGCTGCGTCGTTCAATCATTGTTTCATTCAAACCGTATTGCTGAGCGAGTCGCAGCATCTGCTGGGTTAATTGGGGAAGCAGATGAGATTCGTTAGTCATAATCGCAAATTCCGCGAACCACCCAATATCGACCAAATAATCAATGGTAATGTGAGCATCACCAAGAAAATAGATACTACGTATTTTACTGGCAGTAAAATAACACTGGTATCCTAAGGTGGTGAGCATCTTTTTGACGTGAGTACAATCCTCAATATCAATCGCTTTACATTCAGAGGCTTCAGGCCCTTTCACTATCCACAGTTTAATTCCTGAAGGGTGCATTTCTCGTACCGACATACTTATACCCTGTTGCGCTAGTTGCTGATCTGGGGTATCAAAAAAGTAGTCAGTTTCCGTATTGTCGGCAGTAAAAAGGTCGGCGCCATTAGCCTTGATAGCGTGTAAAAATTGCTGGTGGTGAGGTAATTTGAACTTAATTTCTGCCTCATATTGCCCAACAAAATGTTTGCTCATTGTTATGCTCATTTATCTATAAATTGAAGATTATTATTCCTCAACAAGAATGATTTTTCATGTCGTAAAATGTGTTTTAAAGGAAGAGCATTGACTCTTCCTTTAATCAAGAGGGCTATTTGCTTTTTTTCATGATCGATTGGTCGAGGTAACCCATGACAAATGCAGAAAGAACAAAGGTTAGATGGATGATGACATACCACATTAACTTATTATCAGGTATATTTTTTGAGTCCATAAACACTTTTAATAAATGAATCGAAGAGATTGCGACGATTGAGGCTGCGACCTTATTTTTTAGCGAGGTGGCATCCATTTTACCTAGCCAGTTCAATTTTTCGCTGCTGTCAGAGATATTAAGTTGAGATACAAAATTTTCGTATCCTGAAAACATTACCATCACGAGCAAACCGCCGACTAATGCCATATCAATTAAAGATAATAAGATCAGAATTAAATCAGGTTCAGGAATAGAAAATATATTGGGGATAACGTGCCACAGCTCTTGGAAAAACTTAATGGTTAACGCTAATAAGGTCAGTGATAGCCCAAAATAGACAGGTGCGAGTAACCAACGTGAAGCATACATCGTTTTTTCAAATAATTTTTCCATGCTAACCTTTTATCTGTGATGAAATAATTAAGACGTGCGTAAAGTGAGGCTATTTTAGCTCGTCTCACTCAAGACTTCGATATTTGATGGTCGATGAAAATACACTATTTTGTAAAAGAGCGTGTTTTCATAATCCTTAATTAAAATTGTCGCTAAACATTCATCCTCACACTTTCTGTTGTTATCTATTGCGTTATACTTACATTCGATTTAGGTTTGAGTCATCAACCTTGTTATTCAAGGTACTGTATGGCATCTGTGCTATAAAGACATGGAAGAAGGAAGTATATCGATGTTGCGTTTTCGTCATAGGCTAAAGAAACTTAAAAAAATTAAAATGTTACGTCGTCAACGAGATCGCAAACGTTTTTTTTACAGTGAAAATAGAATAACCAATATGAAAAATGTGAAAGTAGTCGTATTAACAGGAGCCGGAATTTCAGCCGAATCAGGCATTAAAACGTTTCGTTCCTCCGATGGATTATGGGAAGAACATCGTGTTGAAGATGTTGCAACCCCTGAAGGATTTGCGCGAGACCCTAAATTAGTACAACGTTTTTATAATGAGCGTCGCCGTCAGCTACAACAAGAAAATATTAAACCAAACCCTGCACATTTTGCATTAGCACAGTTAGAAGCGTTGCTAGGCGATAACTTTCTGCTCGTTACTCAAAATATTGATAATTTACATGAACGTGCGGGCAGCAAACGTATTGTGCATATGCATGGTGAATTATTGAAGGTACGTTGTAGTTGGTCAAATCAAGTCGTGGAATGGAAAGGGGATCTCAGCGTGGAAGAACGCTGCCATTGTTGCCAATTTCCTCAACCACTAAGACCCCATATCGTCTGGTTTGGTGAGATGCCCTTTGGTATGGACCAAATCTACCAATCGCTTGAAGAAGCGACAATTTTTATTGCAATTGGCACTTCTGGACATGTTTACCCCGCTGCGGGTTTTGTGCATGAAGCAAGGTTAAATGGGGCACATACCGTTGAGCTTAATCTAGAGCCGAGTCAAGTTGAAAGTGAATTTGAAGAGAAGCATTATGGTCTTGCTAGCCAAGTGGTGGTGGATTACGTCAATCAGCTTATGAGTGAATTGAGTTCGACTCGCGAAAGTCAATGATAAACCCCTGTATGTGAGGGATGCTTCTCCCCCTCACATCATCATGCTTATCAATTTATATTAGACGTTCTCATCTAACATAGCCGGCATGGTAATTTCTTTTACACAGGTCGCATCACTAGTACTTAAGATAAACTTCACCGCATTTAATACGTCTTGTAATGGGATCAGTGCTCCTTCAGTTCGTGAAATAACATCTTCGATAGGCGTTGATAAATCATATTCAGTTGCTAAATAACCGAGGTTTATAACTGAGATAGCGATTTTATCTTGGCGTAGTGTTTCCCTTAACGATTGAACAATACCGCGTAATGCGTATTTTGAAGCAGAGAAAGTCACTTCATGACCATTATGGTTATCCAGACCCCAAGTTGAACCAATTAAAATGATTTTACTCTTTTTTCCAAGACGTAGGTTTGGCAACATTGCTTTAAGGTGCAAGATACAGGCGCTAATATTGGTCTGAATCATATTGACTATTTCAGTGTCTTCTGTTTTTTCAAACAGATATTCATCAGTAAAAGCATGTTTTTCCCAAATACCGACGTTAAAGATGAGACAATCAATAGGCGTATCTTGAAGAATGGTTTTGACAGTTTGCGCTGAATGGTTATCTGCTAAATCAGTTTGAATCCAATGGAAGTTATCGCCAATGAATTGAGGAATTGAACGAGAAACCCCATAAATAGTATCTTGAGCCGTAGGAATACCCTCTATGAGTGCTTTTCCTAATCCTTTACTAACACCATACACTAAAAATGTTTTTTTCATCATTATTCTCTTTATTTTCAACTGATTAAAGCTGTTTAGAAGTTGTTGTGAGTCAATGTAGAGTCTATACAGGTAATAAATAAAGTCATTATCCGTTAATGTGGATGGCAAGTATGTAATTATAGTACAGCTGTCGTTACTGTTAGTATAAATATTTAATGTTCAAATTAATTAAATAACACCTATTAAGTGTCAAATAATTAATGGGAATGAATGATTAATATGTTCAATGTCTTTTTGAGTGGCGACTCTTTAAAATCAATGCATTTTTCATCCAACAAAGTTTTATTGTGGCTTGATTGAAAATATGACTAACACCGCTGTCATTATAATGAAGTAAGTTTTTATTTTAATAAAAGATAAAAATTAATAGGGCTTGAAATAGTACCCTGATATTTTTTATTAATAGATGAATTAAAATGAAATTTATTTTTATAGAGATCCTTGTCAATATAATGTAGATGTAGGGAAGCGTTTCTTAATCGATAATTATTATATTTTCAATGTGAGCTAATGGGTCGATAAACATTAATCAGCAAGATAGCTAAAAACATTTTAATGGTAACAAGAATAAGGCATATTTAAAAATGGCAATACCGCAAAAACAACAACTATTTTGGTTTTTACCGACGCAGGGAGATGGACGCTACTTAGGAACGTCAAAAGGGGGACGTGCGGTCACTCTAGCGTATTTACAACAGCTCGCGATAGCGGTAGATAATATTGGTTTTCATGGTGTGCTCGTTCCCACAGGAAAGGCATGTGAGGATCCATGGGTAACCGCGGCAGCGCTGGTGTCAGTGACACAAAAATTACGATTTTTAGTCGCGGTTAGGCCTGGCTTACAACCACCAAGTCTTGCGGCGCGTATGGCAGCAACACTGGATAGGCTTTCTGGTGGAAGGGTGCTGATAAATGTGGTGACAAGCGGGGATCCGATAGAAAATAAAGGTGATGGCCTCTTTTTCGATCATCAAGAAAGATATCATATGACGAAAGAGTTCCTTGAAGTCTATAAACCGCTAATGAATGGCCAACAAGTTAATTATCAAGGTGACTATATTCAAGTTGAAAATGCCCATCTACTGTATCCGCCGCTACAACCTTCAGGACCCGCGCTATATTTAGGAGGCTCATCGGCTGAAGCAATGGAAATTGCCGCAGAATATGTTGATACATACTTAACATGGGGTGAGCCATTGGCAGAGGTCGCTGAAAAAATTAATCAGGTTAAGCAACACGCAGCCGATAAAGGTCATTGTCTGGAGTTTGGTATTCGCCTACATGTCATTGTGCGAGAGACTGAACAAGAAGCTATCGATGAAGCCAACAAACTGATTGCCCATCTTGATGATGATACCATTGCACAGGCACAAGCGACCTTTGCACGGATGGACTCGAAGGGGCAGGCTCGTATGCAGGCCCTGCATAAAGGTTCAAGAGAGAATTTATTTATAGCGCCTAATTTATGGGCGGGGATTGGTTTAGTGCGTGTTGGGGCAGGAACGGCACTGGTAGGGGATCCACAACAAATTGTCTCACGCATAAAGGAATACCAAGCTATCGGTATCACCAAATTTATTTTATCGGGTTATCCACACTTAGAAGAAGCTCATCGATTTGCAGAATTGGTCATGCCATTATTAGAGACATCAACAGAGATATTGGCTGCAACATCGACATTAAATGAACAGTCGAAAGGAGAAGCTATTGGGGCACATTCACGTCCGAAATAATCGTCTGTAAATTAATATAAAACGTTAACTGTTTCAACGTATAAGGTATTAGTTATTTCGTTATTTTAAATAGATTAAAATGAAATTTGAATTGAAATAATAATGACAAATTTACCTATTTATCGTCACCAATAGAGAATAACGAGAAAAATAGGTTTATAAAAATTATTCAATAAGGCTATTTTATTATCATCTCTACGATGTTTTTGTCTAAAACGATTTGTGATTAACCGCAAAAGTGATTTGAAACAAGAATTGTTGATACGTTCATCCCCATAATAAGGCAATAAATATTAGGGGGGAATAAAGCATGGATAAACTTTTAGAGCGGTTTTTTGAGTATACCGCTTTTGACACACAATCAAAACTCAACGCAAAAACAGTACCTAGTAGCACAGGGCAATTAAAATTTGCTCGTGCTCTCGTCAATGAATTAAAAATGTTGGGCTTTGAAGACGTCGCGCTTTCTGAGTATGGGTGTGTAACGGCTTGCTTATCCGCCAATGTTGATTGGGAAGTTCCCACCATCGGCTTTATTTCACATTTAGACACGTCACCTGATTTTTCAGGTAAAAATGTGGCTCCACAAGTTTTGGAAAATTATCGTGGTGGTGATATTGCTCTAGGGATTGGTGACGAAGTGTTATCGCCCGTAATGTTTCCGGTCTTACATGGAATGATTGGTAAAACGCTGATCATGACCGATGGCAAGACATTACTGGGCGCTGATGATAAAGCGGGTATTGCAGAGATCATTACGGCTTTAGTTCGTCTTAAAGAGAATAAAATTCCACATGGTAAAATTTGTCTTGCTTTTACGCCTGATGAGGAAATTGGCCGAGGGGCACAACATATTGATTTAAAAGTTTTTGATGCTCGTTGGGCTTATACGGTGGATGGTGGTGCTGTCGGTGAACTCGAATATGAAAATTTTAATGCCGCTAATGTCGCTATAAAAATCGTAGGAAATAACGTTCATCCGGGAACAGCTAAAGGGGTGATGGTGAATGCTTTAGCATTAGCAAATCGTATCCATGCTGAATTACCAAAAGAAGAAACACCTGAAAATACGGAAGGTTATGAGGGTTTTTATCACCTAAACTCAATGAAAGGCTCTGTTGAAAAAGCAGAAATGAATTACCTTATTCGTGATTTTGATAGTCAGGGCTTTGAGGCACGTAAGAAAAATATCATTCGTATTGCAGAGAAAGTAGGGCAAGGTCTACATCCCAGCTGTTATATTGAGCTGACGATCGATGATAGTTATTACAACATGCATAAAGAAGTGATGAAACACCCACATGTTATTGAAATTGCTCATCAAGCTATGAAGGATTGTGGTATTGACCCCATTATTCAACCTATTCGTGGCGGTACTGATGGTGCTCAATTATCTTATCGAGGACTGCCTTGCCCGAATATTTTCACGGGTGGCTATAATTTCCATAGTAAACATGAGTTTATTACATTAGAAGGCATGGAGAAAGCGGTAGAAGTGATTATGCGTATCGCTGAATTGACTGCGCAAAGAGCAAAAAACGAGCAGTAAATAGCATTGTTACCGTACCTTATGGAGAACATAAGGTACGGTATGATAGAAATATTTAATTAATCATCGAAATACCAATAACCGCTATTGATTAGTGCTGTGATTAACGCAATAAAATTCACATCATCAATAGCATCACCGAGTTGCTGAACGTTAACGGAATCGTAACGGCATAGGCTATCAGCAGCTTCATAGCAAGTTGTTTCTAGGCATTCGCCATTGACAAAAAACTGGTCGCCAACTCGTAGTGCTCTCAACCCATTGAGTTTATATAAGGTCTCTTGCTGAGTTTTGAGAAGGTCATAGATTTCGTCTTGCTCATAAGGTGGTTCCGGTGGTGCAAGATCCAGTTCATGACGTGACTGAGAAATGAATTCACCCAGCCATTTACGGAAAACGTCTGGTTCATGCAGCATAGATTCCATCATTTCCCGTAACTTAATCTGCTCGCCTTGTAAAATCTCGGCAGGGTTATCTCTAAATGACAAGTCTGGGTCACTGTAACGATAACTTCCTAAGTCATTTGAGATCAGATAATCTGCAAAGCTACTCATGAGTTCACGTGTATTCGGCGCTCGGAAACCAACAGAGTAGTTTAATGATGGTTCAATCGCATAACCTTCATGGGGAAATCCAGGTGGAATATACAGAATATCACCCGGCTCCATTTCTTCATCGATAATCGCATCGAATGGTTGAACCTGAAGAAGGTCAGGGTGCGGGCAATGCTGTTTCATCGGCACTTTTTCACCAACACGCCAACGTCTACGGCCTTCACCTTGGATAATGAAGACATCATATTGGTCCAAATGAGGCCCAACACCACCCCCGGGCACAGAATAGGAGATCATGAGGTCATCCATTCGCCAATCAGACAAGACTCTAAAAGGCTTCATCAAAGCTGCACTTGGGTGATGCCAATGGTCTACTGCCTGCACTAAAATAGACCAATTTTCTTCGCCTAAATGCTCATAGCTTTCAAAAGGACCATGAGCCACTTGCCATATGCCCTCATTGTGGCTGACAAGGCGGCTATCAACTTCATCTTCCATCGCTAGTCCCGCGAGTTCGTCAGGCGAGATAGGATCAATAAAACGTGTAAAACCGTTTTTGATGAGTAAAGGGCGTTTCTGCCAATGACTATCGAGAAAACTCTGCCAGTCAAGATTCAGTTTATAATCCATCTTATTGTCCTAGGTTAACATATCTGTTGATAGTATACCTGAATTTGCCACTACGGCAGATGGTAAACAGACACGATGATCACAGATTAACTATCTTCATTGACACTCTGTCGACGGAAAGTCACTTGTACTCTGGCGCCGCCAAGTGGGCTATCACTGATCGTGATATTACCGTCATATTGGTCAATAATTTCAAGGGCAATGGATAATCCAAGGCCTTGACCTGGGCGTAACGTATCTACGCGTTGTCCACGGACGAAAATGATATTACGCTGGCTTTCTGGCACGCCAGGCCCATCATCATCAACAGTAATCACTAAACTATCTTGCCCAACAGCTGCTGTCACCTCGACAAATTCAAGGCAATATTTACACGCATTCTCCATAATATTACCCATGACTTCCATAAAGTCATTCGGTTGGCCTAACCAGGTGATTTCAGGAGAAATATCGACTGTAATCGACACGCCTTTATTTTGATAGACTTTATGTAAAGCACTTGCAAGGCTATCTAACACAGAGGGGACTGAGGTGATTTCGCGTAACATCAGGTTATTATCGCCTTGAGTAGAAGCACGGTGTAAATAGTAACCAACCTGTTGAGAGATACGACCAATCTGTTCTAACATGATAGGCTCTGCTTGCTCAATGGTCATTTGCTTCCCTGTTCGCAGTGAACGCAAAGTCGATTGCAAAACGGCCAAAGGCGTTTTTAAGCTATGTGTTAAATCAGAAAGGGTAGTGCGATATTTGCTATAACGTTTGCGTTCATTAGTCAGCAAGTTATTTAAATTGCGAACTAAGCCACGTAATTCATTTGGTGGGTTTTCATCCAACATTTCACGTTCGCCTTTTTCGAGGCTACTAATTTGTGATACTAAAGATTTTATTGGACGTAAACTCCAATATGCAGCCAGCCAAAGTAGTGGAATCACTAAAATTAAGTTAGCCAGCAGCACATAACCAAACCACTCCCAAACTAACCCTGTTTTTTGTAAGTCTTGGGGTAACGTATCAACCACAACAATAGTAAGGGGAGGGAGATTTTCTGTTGCGCCATATTGGTTTACTGAAACGGAATGCGTTAATGGCTCATCGTTGTGGTTCATATCATCTAACTTGCTGTTAAATTCCGGATTATTTTGTAACAGCTGGCGTGTTTCACCAATATCGGTATCAATTTCGTACAGGCCTTCTTTTTTTAGCCAATCACGACGAATAAGATTTTCGACATTAGGCACTTCACGTTGTCGCCAAAGTACTTGTCCATTTTCATTATAAATGATGATAAGTGTTGGATTATTCAGTGTGAAATTTGGCGGTACACGAATATCAATTTTGTTATTTTGCCACTGAACTAGGCTATAAATAAGATTACTTTGGCTACGAAGTAAGGTGTATGTGGTTTTATCAAAGCTAATCAGATAGCCTAATATCGCAACGATACCGTAAGAAAGCGTAAGCGCGAGGATAACCGCTGAGGTGGCACATAAAAAACGTGCTCTCAGCGATAAAGGTTTAAGTTTAAATTTTTTTGAACGCATATTAGCCATTCACATCAAAGCGATAGCCTTGCCCACGGACTGTCACTATCACATCTTTTGCGTGGAATTGTTGTATTTTCTTCCGTAACCGCCCCATTAATACATCAATAGTGTGACTCTCACGCAGCTCCGCGTCAGGGTACAGCTGACGCATCAAGGAATCCTTACTGACCACTTTGCCGTTATTGCGGAGCAAGGTTTCAATAATGGTGTATTCAAAAGCAGTTAATTTAACGGACTCACCATTTACCATAAATTCTTTTCTTGATAAATCAATGACAAAGCCATCTAACTCTAAAATTTGAGAGGCAAGTCCACTGTTTCTCCGCATCAATGCTTGCATCCTAGCGACTAGCTCTTCAAGGTGAAAAGGCTTGGTGACATAGTCATCTGCACCACTGTTTAATGCTTGTACTTTCTCTTGCCAGCTTTCACGCGCTGTCAGCACTAAAACAGGGATATTGATTTGTGTGCTACGCCAGCGTTTAATCATGGATAAACCATCTTCATCGGGTAAGCCGAGGTCAACCATTGCAATATCTGGGCGGCTTTCATGTAGAAAATAGTCAGCTTCTTTAGCGTCTTCAGCTGCATCAACTTGATGACCCAGTTCTTTAAGTTGCACAGTTAAGTGGTGACGAAGAAGAGCATTGTCTTCAACGATAAGAATTCGCATCTAAAACCTCATATTAAAGAAGAATTACAGGTTACTTGACGATAGTTATCGCCATAATAGTCGCACTAGAGGGGATATGGTAAAAAGATATGTGCTTTACAACAAGAGATTAAGTAAACCAAAGGCAAACAAAACAGAGATATGTCAAAAAAAGAGAAAAGTAAGCGAAGAATTCTTCGCCTACTTGATTCCACTAAGACTTATTGAAATAAAACGCTATTTTAACTCATCAATAAAAGTGACAGCGTAACCGATGTAATTGGCAGGTGTCATTGCTTTCAAGCGCGTCTTTTCTTCTTCAGGGAGGTCTAATCCATCAATAAACTGTTTCATGCCTTCCGCAGTGACTCGCTTACCGCGTGTTAGCTCTTTTAGCTTTTCATATGGTTTTTCAATACCATAACGGCGCATAACGGTTTGAATTGGCTCAGCCAGAACTTCCCAGTTTTGATCTAACTCATCGAGCAGATGCTGCTCATTAACTTCTAGCTTATTCAAGCCTTTAAGAGTCGATTGGTAGGCAATTAAAGCGTAGCCAAGACCGACGCCAAGGTTACGCAACACCGTAGAATCCGTTAGGTCACGTTGCCAACGCGAAACAGGCAATTTACCAGCAAGGTGGTTAAGTACGGCATTCGCCAAACCTAAATTACCTTCTGAGTTTTCAAAATCAATTGGATTGACTTTATGTGGCATGGTTGAAGAACCGATTTCACCAGCGATTGTCTTTTGCTTGAAGTGATTGAGCGCAATGTAACCCCAAATATCACGATCAAAGTCTAATACGATAGTATTAAAACGGGCGACGCAATCGAATAGTTCAGCGATGTAATCATGAGGCTCAATTTGTGTGGTGAATGGGTTCCATGTGATCCCTAAAGAGGTCACAAAAGTCTCACTAAATTCATGCCAGTTGACTTCAGGATAAGCCGCAATGTGTGCGTTGTAGTTACCTACAGCACCATTGATCTTACCTAAAATTTCCACTTGCTCTAACTGGCGATATTGACGCTCCATACGATAAGCAACATTGGCAAACTCTTTACCAATGGTAGAAGGTGTCGCCGGCTGGCCGTGAGTACGTGAAAGCAGAGGGAGATGACGATATTCATGCGCCATTGCTTTCACTTTATCAATAATTTGACGCCATTGAGGCAGTAACACTTCTTCTCTGGCTGTTTTTAGCATTAATGCATGCGAAAGGTTATTGATATCTTCAGAGGTACAAGCGAAATGGATAAACTCAGAAACGGCGTGCAAGGCGGGGACTTGTGCCACTTTCTCTTTTAGAAAGTATTCAACCGCTTTAACGTCATGGTTGGTGGTACGCTCTATTTCCTTAATACGCATTGCGTCTTTTTCGCAGAAGTTCGCGACTATTTCATCTAGGTAAGCGTTTGCGTCAGCATCAAATGATGGAACTTCTTTGATTTGGGCGGTTGCCGCCAGTTTTTGTAGCCAGCGAACTTCAACCTGAACGCGAAATTTCAGTAAGCCGAACTCACTAAAAATAGTGCGTAGTGCGCTGACTTTATCACCGTAACGGCCGTCAATCGGGGATACAGCGGTCAGTGAGGATAATTCCATTGGTAGCAACTCCAGATTTAAAGGTGAGACAAAATTTCTTTCGCCTGATGACTCAGACGGCTTCGGGAAAACATTAATTGCAGACGGCTTCCCCCAACTTGCTGCCATAATACAGCACTTCGAATACCACACAGCAAGAGCGTTCTGACTTTGGCTTGCACGAGTGAATTTTTTAAAATTTCAGGGGAACCTGTAACTTGTATACGTGGACCGAGTGGACTGATCACATCCACATAAATTCCAGCTAATGCATTAAACACACCTTCAGACATCGGTTCAAAGTAATCCGCTTGGCGATCGAATTGTTCAATACGTTGTCCAAGTTGGTTCATGGCCTGTTGATCTTTATTGAGACGTCGTTCTAGCACCATGATACTTAACATATAGCGGGTCATTTCGGCAGATAAACCACTACCGCTATTACCGCCTGATAACATGCTGAGCATCGCGCCTAGTCCGACTTTTAGATTCGCAGGGTCGTTACCATAAACATCAATCGTTGAAGACGGATTCATGTTAGTTAAACTGTTGACCATGACTTCAAGGTCATGGTCATTGCAAATACCTTCTTGAGCAAGTTTCTGTACCATGTGACTTGCTTGGCAAATGCCCGCGAGCGCGAGTGTAATATCGCGATAATTTTTAGCCACAATTACTCCTGAATACGGGATTCAATAATACCGCCACCTAAGCATACCTCATCAAGGTAAAACACAGCAGACTGACCTGGGGTAACCGCCGCCACTGGATAGTCGAAAGTGACTTCAACTTTACCTTCATTGAGCGGGGTAACAGTACAAGGGATGTCTGCTTGGCGATAGCGCGTTTTAACAACACAGCGTAGTGTTTGTGTTAATGGCTCTCTATCAACCCAGTCTAATTGTTGTGCGATCAGTCCTGTAGACATTAGTCTTGGGTGCTCATGGCCTTGCGCAACAATCAGCTGATTATTTTCAACATCTTTATCGACGACATACCAAGGTTCATCTGAACCTTCTTTTGTTCCACCAATACCAAGTCCTTTACGCTGACCGAGCGTGTGGTACATCAATCCTTCATGCTCGCCGATGGTTTCACCTTCAACAGTAACAATAGGACCTGGCTGTGCAGGTAAATAACGACCAAGGAAATCGCGGAATTTTCGCTCACCAATAAAACAAATACCGGTTGAATCTTTTTTCTTTGCGGTGACCAATCCAATTTCTTCAGCGATACGGCGAACTTCAGGTTTTTCTAATTCGCCAACAGGGAACAGACTTTTACTGATTTGTTCATAGCTGAGTGTATAAAGAAAATAACTTTGATCTTTATTACTATCCAAGCCGCGAAGTAATTGGCTTTTACCATCAACATCACGACGGCGGACATAATGACCAGTTGCAATATAATCTGCACCGAGATCTTCTGCTGCAAATTCAAGAAATGCTTTAAACTTAATTTCTTTGTTGCATAGAATATCTGGATTTGGTGTGCGTCCAGCTTTGTATTCAGACAGGAAATGTTCAAAAACATTATCCCAATATTCTGCTGCGAAATTGATGGTATGAAGTTCAATACCTAATTTATCACAAACGGACTGCGCATCAGCCAAGTCGGTCGCTGCGGAGCAATACTCCTCATCGTCATCTTCTTCCCAGTTTTTCATGAACAGACCAACAACCTGATACCCTTGCTGCTGGAGCAAATAAGCTGAAACGGATGAGTCAACACCACCGGACATACCGACGATGACTTTTTTTTGGCTGTTATCTGACATGTAATACTCTCACTGCGGAAAAATTAAGCCCCATACTTTACCATGTTGTCCCCTTGTTACGCCAGCGTTAGCCGGGGGAATATTCTTATCGCTCGTAACAGATTACATCTTCACCGTATTGAGGCACGCCATTGCCATGACAACATAGCTGGGATGTATCTTTAATCAGCCATCTATAGGCTGTTATTATGGTGGAGCATTGATTATCGATAGTGATCACCAAATGCACCAAGTACATCAAGAGGATAGCTAGTTCCTTCAAGGAAACATCGAATACTTTCAGCAACAAGTGGAGAGCGTAAGCATTGACTTTCAAGAATATCTTGCGCACTAACCCAGTGACAGCAAGAGATATCGCTATCTTGAGGTTGAGTTTCACACTGTTCAGTCAGCGCTAAAGAAAAGAGAAAACGTATAAACGGTGTCTCATCAGGCGCAATCCATTGATGAATTTTAATGAGCCTTTGAGGTTGTCCCTTGATCCCTGTTTCTTCGAACAGCTCGCGTTCAGCAGCAGCGAGTAGCGTTTCATTCGCTTCTAAATGACCGGCTGGTTGATTCCATGTCGCTTTACCATTAACTAGCTCTTCAACAACTAAAAATTTATCGTTTACATGGACAATTGTTGCAACGGTAACGTGAGGTTTAAACAAGAGTGATCTCCTTCCATTCGCCTGGCAATAAATTATTCAGTGTATATTCACCGATCTGGTAACGGACCAATCGTAAAGTCGGGAAGCCAATATTTGCGGTCATTCGCCTGACTTGGCGATTTCGCCCCTCATTAAGCGTGATTTTTAACCAACTTGTTGGAATGTGTTTTCGTTCACGGATAGGGGGCATTCTTGGCCATAACCAACTTGGCTCATCGACTAATTCGATACCTGCGGGGCGAGTTGGTCCGTCATTGAGCACTAAACCGCGACGAAACTTTTCTAGCGAGGTTTCGTCAGGAATGCCTTCGACTTGTGCATAATAAATTTTATGCGTATTTTTGTGTGGCTGCGTTAAGTGCGCTTGCAATTTTCCATCATTGGTCAAAATTAAGAGGCCTTCACTGTCACGATCTAATCGACCAGCCGCATAAACGCCTGTAATAGGAATATATTTTTTTAAGGTATCTCGGCCTTGCTCATCGGTAAATTGAGGGAGCACATCAAAGGGCTTATTAAATAAGATGACTTTGCGTGCAACGACTGATTTAGGTTTAGATGAGAATGCATGAGAATGATTAGAGGCTGGTTTGCGAACAAACTTACGTTGACTTTTTTTATTGGCTGGAGGCTTTGCTTTATGATTCGCTATGGGCATGGGAACTCATTTTAACTGATTAATATTGTATTAATAAAACTCAGGCCAGCATTCTACTGACTGATTTTTTAAGTCTAGTTGATTTTCACACAAAATGACACCGGGATAAGCGTGAGCGAAGCAAAACTAAAATACAGGGCTAATTCAAGCAGTAAAATCATAATAGGATACGATAAGTTAATAAGCAAAGAATAACGCTATGGTATTTATTTCAGTATTATCAATCGCATGAGGACACGCCATTTCACTTATCCTTGTAGGATTTTTATTAGGTATTTACCAAATTAGCCACAGTTAACGAGCAGAAAACGGTGGGTACTTAATCCATCTATTTAAAAAGAGTCATTGTCAGCAGCTGTAGATTGATGCGATGTTATTTCCGTTAATCGATAAATAACGGTTTACAGTAATTTGCTATTTTCGGAGCAATGTACTCACAAAATATCGTTGTTTCTCTATCATTTTGAGGGGGATAAATAGAAAATGCGTTCGATTTACATGTGTCAAACATACTGTAAAAAATACCTATCAGGTAGAAAGGCGACTGAATTTTCTATTGGCACTTTTGTCTTAAAAAGATTGGATAAATCCGTTTTATTTAAAAATAAACATAACGAATAAATATATTTATATAGGCTCAGTGATATTTAATAAATTACGTTAATATAAAAAATACATTAACAAATATTATATATATAAATTAAATAAAATTTAACAATGCTATTGATTGAAAGTGACCTGTTAATAGTTTCTTTTTTCACCAATTTTTTATTGGTTTAATAAATTATTGCTACGACATAATTTTTATGTGATATCGCCAATAATTCAAAGGGATTTGTAATGTTATGATTTTAATCCGATTCTTTCTTTTTTATAGGGATGTAACAATCATTGATAAACACGTTTAATGCGATCCACATAAAACCTTGAACGACTAACCATTGGCGTTAGAGAAAGATTGAAGTAGTATTGACGGGTCTCTTACAAAAAATTAACAAGCAAATGCGCAAGTGAAAGGAGAGGTTAATGGAAAGCAAAGTAGTAGTTCCGGCAGAAGGCGCTAAAATTACCATTGATGCCAAAGGCAAACTGAATGTTCCAAACAACCCAATCATTCCCTACATTGAAGGTGATGGTATTGGTGTTGATGTAACTCCAGCGATGTTGAAAGTGGTTGATGCGGCAGTTAACAAAGCCTATAACGGCGAGCGCAAAATTTCCTGGATGGAAATCTATACCGGCGAAAAATCTACTCAATTATATGGTAAAGATGTTTGGTTACCGCAAGAAACTCTCGATTTAATCCGTGATTACCGTGTTTCGATTAAAGGCCCTCTGACAACCCCAGTTGGTGGTGGTATTCGTTCTTTGAACGTTGCACTACGTCAACAGCTTGACCTCTACATCTGCCTACGTCCAGTTCGTTACTATAAAGGTACACCAAGCCCAGTTAAACAGCCTGAGCTGACTGATATGGTTATTTTCCGTGAGAACTCAGAAGATATCTATGCAGGTATTGAATGGAAAGCGGGTAGCGCAGAAGCAGATAAAGTCATCAATTTCCTGAAAAATGAAATGGGTGTCACCAAAATTCGTTTCCCAGAAAACTGTGGTATTGGTATTAAGCCTTGCTCAGAAGAAGGGACAAAACGTTTAGTTCGTGCGGCGATTGAATATGCGATCGATAATGGGCGTGATTCAGTTACTCTAGTGCATAAAGGCAACATTATGAAGTTTACTGAAGGTGCCTTTAAAGATTGGGGTTACCAACTAGCTCTAGAAGAGTTTGGCGGTGAATTACTTGATGGCGGCCCTTGGGTTAAAATTAAGAATCCAAAAAATGGCAAAGATATCATCATTAAAGATGTGATTGCCGATGCCTTCTTGCAACAAATTCTGCTGCGTCCAGCGGAGTATGATGTTATCGCATGTATGAACCTAAATGGTGACTATATTTCTGACGCATTAGCGGCACAAGTTGGTGGTATTGGTATCGCTCCAGGTGCAAACATTGGTTCAGAATGTGCGCTGTTTGAAGCAACACACGGAACAGCACCTAAATATGCAGGTCAGGATAAAGTGAACCCAGGTTCAATTATTCTTTCTGCTGAGATGATGTTACGTCATATGGGCTGGACAGAAGCCGCTGACCTAATCGTTAAAGGTATGGAAGGCGCAATTGAAGCTAAGACCGTAACTTATGACTTCGAACGTCTGATGGACGGCGCTAAGCTACTGAAATGTAGCGAGTTCGGCGACGCAATCATCAAACACATGTAATTTATTACGTGGTGTGATTAATAACGGGAGCTTAATAGTTCCCGTTATTTATTGTCACATTTGAAACGGTTATCAAAAATAGCCTACATTATCTACAGATAATTTATATCTTGATGACATCGTCCTAAGGGAAACTAGTAGGAGAGTATTCAAGTATAGAGGTGGAGATAAAGATTTGTTTTCAAGGGATTTATCTTCATTAGAACAGGATTATTTTTGGTCTCCTAATTATGATAAGTTAAACGACCCATGTGAAGGTCTAGTATTAACAGATCAAGTATTTGATCAATTAGATGTTTTAAATAGTGCGCTTGGTAATACAAAACAAACCTCTTTAAATTCACTTGATTCATTAAAGGAAGCATTTAGTGATTTAATTGCTACTAAAGATAAGTCTGGAATTTATTCTTTGAGTAAGACTTTTACTGATGAATTGTTATGGGCGCATTATGCTGATAGCCATAATGGTTTTTGTATTGAATATGATTTAGATAAGTTGTGTGAATTTGAAGGTGCTAGATATTCTATTTTTGATGTCATATATCAAAATAAACCACCGATAATAAATGTTGACGATATATTTGCATCGGATGCGCAAAATGAAGTTATTCAAATTCTCGTATTGAGTATTGATAAGAAGTAGATGACAACGAATACCGTTGGCTTAGTTGTTTTATCAGTTATTTTGGTGATTTTTATTGTCTGAAATCTGCAATTACCCTAGTATTTACGTACTTAAATTAAATATGAATATGGTGATGTATGAAAAAGGGAGTTGTAGCTGGTTTATTAACAATGGCTTGCTTTAATGGTTATACAGCGGAGCTAAATAATGAAACTAAAGCGCCATTCGGCTTGAAGTGGAAACAAAGCTTTGAAGACGTCAATAAAAATGAAGATATCGATTTAAGAAATTGCAAAAGTATGCGCGAATATAAGGCATGCGATATCGATTTGTATTTTTCAAATGATAAAGCGCCTTTCACTCCGTGGACTATGAATGCCATACTGTTATTTAAAGATAACGAGCTGATTTCAGTGACAAATGGGTATCATGTGAGTGAATCTAAAAAGAGTGATTGCGGTAGCATACCTGAAGAAATTAAGTACCTTTCGAGTCTGGGTGTTGACACGACACAATTAACGGAATTAACAAAATTATGCGCCACTTTCGAAAATAAGGGTATAAAGAAAACCATTAAAACACACTATGGTAGTGTCGAGTTTGTCGTCATGAAAGTTCCTTTTGGTGAAGTCATTGGTATCACCACTTATAAATTGGATAATCAATAGAATCTGCACTTCCACTCAGTTAATATTCCGATGCTCACTCTTGAATTGAGGTTGTGGGACAGCGTTAGAAGCTGTATTTTGCTTTATTACTGATAAATCATAAATTACTTGTGAATATGATGAAAAAAGCTCTCTCTTCAATTGCTCTGCTATTTGTACTTCCTTGTATATTTAGTGTCAGTGTTGCTGATACTAATAACAAAATACAAAAAATTGAAAAACTTCCTCAACCATACTCCGAGAGTGACTTATATGGCTATTGGTTTGATGCTTATAACACTCCAGAAATAAAAATTCTTAAACTTATGATACTAGCTCCAGATGGAGTTGCGATAGACTCATTATTGATTCAAGCAGGGAATGATGTCGAAGAGGTAAAGCAGGAATCTAGATGGCGTTTTGACCCAAAATCCAGTGTGCTAACGCAAGAAGTCACCAGCATGACTTATACAATCAATGGGAAAGTAGAACCAAAAGATCTTGGTAAGATAGAACCGGTAAAAGTTTCAGTTGTTATTCAGAAGAGTGGTGATGATATTTATATGGGTACCGTTTCTAGTGATGGAACGTTAGAAATTTACCAAAAAATAACGAAAGCAATGAAAGATGAAATTCATAAAAAAGCACATGGAAATGTATACGAATAAAATTCAATATCACTTTGATATCTTTCCCAATAATCTGACCGCACCGTTGATTGAGGGAAGTTCGAATTTTGAGGCGTGTAGCTTTAAGTAATTTTATTCAGACTCTGTTATCGAACGCTTCAATGCCGACAAACGTAATAATCAAAAATTGCTGACTAAGGCAAGCTGTTCTGGGTGGATAAAACCCAATATTCTCTTGTTTACACTTTTGCAAATGCACTTCGCTATTCCTTTAACCTTGGGTCATTATCTTTTGTCCACACGCGCCCACACATGTCACATGACCAGTTATTTTTATTTTTGCGTATTCCATAAAAATGACAGAAAGGGCATGTTTTAGGAGTGTATGGGGTCGGTCTCTTTTTGATCGCTTCTTTCATTTGCTTATCCATTATGCTGCTATTTGAATATAAGTTATTTTAACGTAATTTAATGGCTAGCATGGGATTTCATCAAGGAAATCTGTCGGTATTATTATCACTAGACGCATGCAAACTAGCGCTGTTGGTATCATTTATATGTCTCCTGTTGTTAGCACCTTGAAAAATTTATAGCTTATCCCCATAGTTGATTATACGTAGCGTTGGGTGATAATTGATTAGTTGATTGATAATCAAGGGGGTTAAAAGGAAATATAAAAATTATGTTTTGGGGACTTGAAAAACGATTATGAGTTCCTATTTATATCATGGGTAGGTAAGAGACCCTTAAGTTTAATTAATATTGGAGGAGGAATTATGGCTAACATTAGACCTTTTTCATTATTTCCAACACTTTCTGATAATATACTTTCCAATCGATTTGACCAAATAGACCGTTTATTTAGTCAACTGACAGGAAGTAAGCCTATTTCATCGCCTATACAAACTTATAACCTCAAACAGGTTGATGATAACCGCTATGAGCTGACGGTGAGTGTTCCTGGATATCAAGAAAGTGATTTAACGGTTTCATTAAAAGGTGGTCGCTTATTGGTAGAAGGGAAAAAAGAAGAAAAAATTCAGGAAGATAACGAAAAGTGGATCCATCGAGGTATATCTCAAGGACAATTTACCTTACAGTTTGACCTCGGTAAGAATGTCCAAATAGAGAAAGCGGACCTATCCAGTGGGCTGCTCACAATTAATATTGAATATGAATTGCCAGAGGAGGAAAAACCACAAATGATAGCGATAGAGAATAAAGATAAGCAATCATCATAATAGGTTACATCAATATATTAGGCTGCACATATTGTGCAGCCTTTTTTATTCTTAGTTGGCGTCAATTATTGATGACTTAAACAGAAATGCATTCCCTTTGCAAGAGGAGATAATATAATCTTTATTTATATAATCAAAATAATCGTTTTTTATAAATAATCATGTCATAATCTTTTTGAATTAAAATTAGTTGTTAATGTCTAATTTTGATTGCATACCGTAAAGATAAAATACAGAGAAACATATGTACGCTAAAAATCTATTCTCCCTAAAACTGCTCCATCCTAAATATATTATAACATGGTTGGGAATCATCCTATTGTTTTTATTAGTTCAATTACCTTACAAATGGCTTTTGTGGCTTGGTGCATTTCTGGGGGAAAACTCGAAGTATTTTATTAAAAGAAGAGTTTCAATTATAAAAAGAAACTTAGAGCTATGTTTTCCAAATAAAAATAGTAAAGAAATAAATGATCTCGTTCATGAAAACTTACGATCTTTAGGTATTGCATTATTTGAAACGGGAATTGCATGGTTTTGGAGTGATAAAAGAGTTAAAAAATTATTTCAGGTAAAAGGAATTGATAACTACCAAGAAGCCATTGCGAAAAATAAAGGTGTCATTATAGTTGGCGTTCACTTTATGTCGCTGGAGCTGGGGGGGCGGATAATGGGTCTCTGTTTTCCTGTGAACGCTATGTATCGGCCGCATAACAATAAAGCGATGGAATATATTCAAACTAAAGGTCGATGCAGATCAGGCAAAGGGATGATTGATCGTAAGAATTTAAAATTTATGGTCCAAGAATTGAAAAGTGGGAAAGCAATATGGTTCGCACCCGATCAAGATTTTGGTAAAAAAGGAACGGTATTCGTCCCCTTTTTCTCAGTTCAAAATACCTCAACCTCAAAAGGCACATCAACACTTGCGCAACTGTCTCATTCTCCAACACTTACGGTAACACTGCTACGGAATAAAAATGGTGTGAATTATGATTTAGTGTTAGGTAAGGAACTGATTGATTATCCAACTAATGACACATTACGTGATGCGGCAACGATTAACTCTGTATTAGAAAAAGAAATCATGAAAGCGCCAGAACAGTATTTATGGGCACATAGACGGTTTAAAACAAGGCCAGATGGGGAGCCTTCTCTTTATATTTAAAAGAGAGCATGATGATCTAAGGCGGATATCCACCTTTGACAGTGATGATTATGGTTAAGTTGTCTAGGCAGAGTTTGAAGGTGTTTTTATGGACAATGATGAATAATCATTAATTTTATTAATGGACGTTATTTGTATGTTGGAAAATTCGTTTTGGTCATTAATTTAATCAATAAAAATCTAGCTAGTTTAATTGAAGTTTTGAGCATCTAGTCAGATGGTTACAAAGATTTCTTTATGAATAATGATGATAAAACCCTCATGTCGAGGGTTTTAATATTAAGTTAAGATAGTAATGCGTTATGGTCCTTCACCACCGGAATCAATACCACCTATTCCTGGCGTATAGTTGATACAAATTGCTTCGCCAGTGAGAGGGTCAATACTTGGATTTGGCGGACACCATGTTACCGTTTCAGTGGCATAAGCTGCGAAAGCTGATGAACAAAGAATAGTAAGTATAAGCAAGAAACTTTTCATGATAGTCTCCTCTGTTTGTGGGGGGTATGTAAATTTTATTATTAATAATATGCAGAGGATAAATCAGCTATTATTTATTGTGATGAACATCAATTAAATTTAGTTTTATTTAATTGATTGATTTTAAATGGCAATTAAAAGCCAATCGATAATTAGAATGAATTTTAAGGCGACATGAATATAAAACAAATGGCAGGTTTTATTTGAAATTAAAAGTGAGAATAAGATCTTTTTTAATAATAAGATAGTTGAAATAAAAAGAGGTATATAGCTTTAGGCTAAAGGCTTATTCTTCTGAGAGGCTATCTTGATAGGTGAATTCACTTAAAAAATTTCATGTGGCCTTAATAACCAACGGTATGATATGTGACAACAATTGGATTTAACATGATGACTCATATGTATTAAGGTTAATAAATTCTATTTTTATCAGAGGATTAAAATAGTCAAGCTTATAGCATTGAATACAAAAAGCAGTGCTATTGTTATATGCCCATAAAATCCTATTTGTTGGCTTTTGTTCGCGTTTTTTACCTATAATTAATTTTTTCATGGCTTTTTTGAAGAATAGACTTGAAAAGAATGTGTAATGACAAAATATGTATTGAACAATGTTTTTAAATAGATGGAAATTAAATATGAATAATATGAATTTTGTTCAACAGGCTCTTACAAGCGTACTTGGCAAAGAAATTGGCTCAGTTGCGGTTATTGAACAATATTTTTCACCGAATTACATCCAAATTGTTGATGGTAAGCAAATAGATTATGATGAATTTGTTGCTCATCTCAAAGTACTAAAAGAAGCCACCAATAGTATTACTATCACGATCAAATCTATTGCTGAAGGGCAGAACTGTGTTCATACTCAGCATATTGCACATGCAGAGAAAAAAAATGGAGAGGTGAGTGAATTTGAAGTGTTCGCTTGTTTCCATTTATCAGACGGGAAAATTATTCGTTGTGAAGAACTCACGAGAATGATTTCTGGCGCAAAAAGCGATGGTGATCTTGGTTCAAGAGTATAGTTATTATTGAGGAATACAACAAAATTATCGAGTGATGGTGAAGAGTAGGCACCATCACTCTGCGGGTGATTATGAAGGATAGTTTAATACTAACCCGACACCAACCTCTTGAATTTTAGTATATTTTGAAAGATGAATTTTAGCTGCTAAATCAGTGCAATGACAAGGATGTATCTGTTTAGCATCAAGTTGGCTAAAATAGTCACCAGTTTGGTTTAAGACTTCATCAGAAGCTTGTTGTAAATGGAACCCACCGATAACAGTGACTATTTTATCCATTTTGGTAACTTTTTTCGCATATTCAACGATATTACAAATACCTGCATGCGAGCAGCCTGTAATAACGATTAGGCCTTCAGACGTTTTAATCGCTAATGCACTGTCATCCCATACATAATCATCAATAGGCTGATTGTTATTATCAACTGTCGTACCAATAGGTTCTTTTCCTTCAAAAGTATTAGTTCTGGGAATTTGTCCTAAGAATATAACATTATCAGTCAGATAAAATGGCTTAACGGTTTCATGGTTTTCAAAATAAGCCGTTAATACAGCTTTAGGAATATTAGCGCCGATAACTTTATCACCAAAACGTTTGGGAAGAAGGGCATCTGGATGATAGATCAGACGTATTTTTTTGGGGAAAAGGCTGTTACGACGGTCATAGTGTTGTATTAAATGATTTAGCCCCCAAGTATGGTCATTATGTCCATGTGATAAGGCTAAGTCAGTGATATTTGCTAGGTCTATGCCCATTGTGTGTGCATTATCGATAAATATGTCTGAATAGCCAGTATCAAAAAGAATTTGATGTCCATCAGCATCAATATGATAGCAAACTCCGGGTTCACCACAAAAATAGCTATCAATAAGGGTATTATTATCAACAAGAACGGATATTTTTATTGTCATGTTAACTCATTATATATTTGGTTAATCTCTTATTAGCAACATCGTTATATCAGAATAAAGCCAAAAAATAACTTATTAAAAATGCTTTCTATGTGCAAGAAAATTACGAAGGTAGTGACTAATAAGCCACTACCCAGTTAAAAAATTAAATATTTTGAGTTCAAGTATTCTGTGTTTCTAATGTGTTAGAAGTCGCATCAAGGTGAAATATATCCATAATTTCTTTTAGTAATTCAGATTGTTTTTTTAAAGATTGTAGAGAACTCTGTAATTCCTTAGTCATTGTTGCATTAGCTTGGGTTGTATTGTCCAGCTCATTAATGGCAAGATGAATTTGTCCAACGCCGTGGGTTTGTTCAGTGGATGCATGAGAAATACTTTGGATCATATCATTAATATTGGATGTACTTTTCGCAATGGAAACAATATTGTCATTAGCATCCGCGGCAAGTTGAAAGCAATGATGAATTTTCTCATTCGAATTATCGATCAGCGTTTTAATCTCTTTAGAAGCTTGGTTACAGCTCATGGAAAGCTCGCGCACTTCATTAGCGACGACGGCAAAGCCTTTACCATGCTCACCTACACGCGCGGCTTCTACAGCGGCATTTAAAGCCAGCAAGTTAGTTTGAAAGGCAATATTATCAATTGTAGAGGTAATTTTGCTAATTTCTTTCGAAAAATCGACGATATCATCCATATTTTCAACTACATCAGAAATAAGCTCATTGCTTTTGTCAATCGTTATGCTGGTTTTCTCCATTAATTGGCATGATTCATGAGTATGGGCGCTATTAAGTTTAAAAGAGGAATCGAGTTCTTCTATACTTGCCGCAGTTTCAACTATTGCAGCTGCTTGCTGATCTGCTCTAATAGAAAGATCTTGATTCATTTGTGTAATTTCATTTAGTTCGTTTTTTATACTATGCGCGTTTGAATGGATATTCTTGACAATATCGATCAGTTTTTTTTGCATGTTAGAAACATGTGATTTAAGTAACTTTATTTCAGCAAGGCCAGTGTGATCAAAATTGTGGTAAAGAATGCCTTGGCTGACTTTTTCGATGCCGTCAATGACTTGGTTTAGAGGACGAATAAATAGATATTGAAGAATGAAGCGAATTAATAATGTGACTAGCGTTAGAATCACAATGACCGTAATGATACCTATAATGCTTTTTCGGTATAGCTGTTCACTCGCAACGGATATTTCATGATAGCTTTGATTGAGATTTTGGTGATAATAATTGAGGTTTTGTTCAAATGCATCTTGAAACTTTTGTGTCGGTTGATTCAAAAAATCATACGTTTTGCCTTGTACTAAAAAACTGGACAACTCTATTAGCGCGGTTCTTAGTTCAGTATAACTTTTATCTAACTCATTAAATATTAACTCATTTTTATTTTGTGATAAGCTGGCGAATTCTAGCCATTGCTGTTCTGTATCCTCTATTTTTTCATGAAATTGTTTGACTAAACTATCAACGTCAGTATTTGCTGTTTGCATTTTATTAATAACTAATAAATGTCTTGAACTTGCTCTATTTATAGTATTTCTCGCTTGTAAAAGAGATTGCCATGTCTTATTTAACGCGGATTGCTCTTGATAAATGTTGTCCAGTTTATCGACGGTTATTTGGTAGTTTTTTAGATAGCTAAAAAATAACCAACAAGAAGAAAGCAATAATACAATCAGTAATCCTGATAACAGCCAAATGAGTGTAGTTGTTTTAAGACCTGAAAACGAAAATCGGAAATTAGGTAATTTAGTTTTTTTTGCAATAGCAGACATCATTGATTATTTCCTTACATACTGTCGATAACATGCTTGAGCATGTACAAATAAACTACTTGATAGATATAAAGTGATGACCAAATAGATATAAACAATCTGGCAATACCTTATGGCAGTCGTACAGAAGTCAGGCGTAGGCACTAATCAAAGATATCGGCAAAAACAGTGTATACTTTATATTCAAAAGGAAAATAATTTAAATATATACAGAAGCTAACTTAATGTTATTAAAAATAACTTATTGTTTTAAAATTGTATTGCCCCATGTTCCTCAGGTAAACTTAACGTGACTCGATGCGGTATAAAATCGCTGAGTATTTTTGCTTGTTCAGCGATAATGACGTTCAATAATTGAATAACATGAAGAGGTCATAATGTTTTCATTATTTATAAAGTGCTCGTTAGGTGCGCTTGCAGTTTTAATTATTGCTTTATTATCAAAAAGTAAGCTGTTTTATATTGCTGGTTTGGTTCCTTTATTTCCAACTTTTGCATTAATTGCACACATCATAGTGATTCAAGAGCAGGGAGCGTTAGCTTTACGTAAAACCGCACTATTTGGCTTGTGGTCATTAATCCCTTATATGTTGTATTTATTAACAGTTTATTTGTTAGCGATGAAGACTTCAGCGTGGGTTTGCTTAGGCGTTGCAACCCTCAATTGGATTTTAGCCGCAGCCATATTGATCTATCTTTGGCAAATATATCAATAACTTTGCAAGCAATATAAGTTAATCTCTTATACAATAAGCAACAAAAGCAGATGATATAGGATTAAATTATTTTTTTAAGGTGATTATTTTTCTGTCGCAATTTGTTACAATTTACTATAATAAATCAGTTTACATTTCATAAAAATCACTGTGAGAAATATGTTATTAAGAAGCCTAGTGCTATTGCTTATTGTGGGTGGTGCCTATATTGCCGGTATTATGACTGATATCGCTCAGGTATCAGAATTCGACACTAAGAAAAAAATTGAAAATTCAGTGGAAGATTTTCTTGCTTATCCAACTGCGGCCCAATATAGAAACGTTAATTATCATATGCTGAACAAAACGGCAGATGGTGAAGAGACGGGGTATTATTGTGGGGAAGTCTTCGGGTTTAAGAATGAACTCCCTTACGGTTTCAAGCGCTTTATTGTTAGGTATCATAAAAATGCGGTAGGCAAAACGATGGTATCTATTCCCTTTGTTGAAGAAATAGATGACATTATTCCAAAAGAACAGTTTGAATTAGTGTGGGCGAGATATTGTCAAGATAACAATCAGGCTGATCTAACAGAAAATCAACCTGAATAATTTCAAATTAGGCGACTTTAATGGCGAGTGTTGCTAAGAAAGTCGGTAGATAATTATCGATGACAAATCGTGGATTAGGTTGCCAGTCTTCTAAAAAACCTGCGATATTAAAACCAGCATTTATTTGCCCACCAATTAGATCAGTTAATGAATGACCAAAGACAAAAGCTTCCTCATTGTGTTGTTTCAAGCTAATTTGCTCTTCCGTAAGTACTTCTATTTCAGAAAAAGGCAGTTTATAAATAGGTTTAATCAATTGTTGTTCACGTAGCTGTGGATCACGATCACCAATAAACACAACAGGATTAAAAAAACTGGATAGCAATCTTCCCTGTGGTTTTAAGACTCGCTGACACTCTTGCCATACAGGATTGACATCTGGAATATAGAGATTTGAGATAGGGTGAAAAATAAGGTCAAAACTATTATCCGTAAATAGATGTAGGTCACGCATATCTCCTTGGACAGTTTCTAATTTTAGGTTATCTCTAATCGCAACTTGCCTATCTTGCTCTAATTGTTTGTCGGAAAGATCAAATACGGTCACATCCGCGCCAGCAGCGGCTAAAATAGGCGCTTGTTGCCCCCCAGCAGAAGCGAGACACAGGATCCGTTTACCTTTAATATCACCTAACCATGCTTTAGGTAGGGGAGAAGGGGTTAAATGAATTTGCCAATCGCCTTGTTTTGCTTTGGCTACCGTTTGTGAGTCAACAGGAATAGACCAAGGCTGCTGTTGCTGCGCTTGTTTATCCCACGCTTTTCGGTTAGAAGTTAAAAAATCAGTCATAAAAGAGTACTCCATAATACACATTTTTCTAATGTAACCGATAATGGCGGAAATAAAAACAAAAAATGTACTTTCTAGTACATAAAATAACGCAAAAAGATCAGCATGGCCTATTTATAAGTATCGAGCCATTAATGAGTGACAAGATAATAATCTACATTATTAAAAGTAAACTGAGCCACTTCCTGCATACCTATTTTTTGATGAGCAATTAAAGAGCGTTGATTACTGGCATTAATAAAGGCAATAGGATTTCCTGCATGCTTGGCACGAAGCGCATCAAAAAGTGCTTGGAGAATACCCTTTCCACGATAGGTCTTATCAATACATACAGGACCGTAAAACCAATTATTTTCCATTAACTCACTAAATTGTTGTGTAATATATTTAGCAAGAGGCGGCAGAGTGTCCGCATATGGGCTAAAACTGAATACAACACCAACGATGAAATTCTTATCATAAGCGACTATCGTATGGATTGAGTGAGTAAACATCATCTTAACTTTACTTAATGGGTAATCCCCTAATAGTCCACCGCCTTGAGATTCTGAATTAGCTTGTAATAATTGAGCAACATTTTCACAATCGGTTATCTGCATTAAACGATATTGAATAGGCATGTTTTCTCCAAAGACGATTTGAATAATGATTAATAAAGCAGGAGTTATCGAAATAAGATGATTGAAATGGCCTTTTTATGATGATGTGAAAATCGATTGTTATAGATTTTATTGTTATTCTCAGCATAATGTCATCATTATTTACTACCCGTTATTTTAAAATGCTTGCTAAATCTTATCCTATTTTATTGCTCATTATTTCGAATGTTTTTATGATGTTTGCGTGGTATGGACACCTAAAGTTTACCGATAAACCATTGTATAGCATTATTTTTTTTAGTTGGCTAATCGCACTTGTCGAATATTGCTTCGCTGTGCCTGCTAACCGCCTTGGGCACCAGTATTACAGTGCTGCGGAACTGAAAACAATGCAAGAGGTGATAACACTCTGTGTGTTTGTGATTTTTTCAGTTCTCTATTTAGGCGAAAGTATCACAATTAACCATATTATTGGTTTTCTTCTGATTTTTGCTGGCGCATTCTTTATTTTTAAAGGTCCATTCTGACGTCTTGCTTAATAAGCGCTCTGTGTCATGAGAAATGTGCGATATTGGCTAACAAGTTAAGCTTGAGTATGATGTTGAATAACATGAAGGAAAGAGGGATAGCGTTGCAAGAGAGAAGTGTTATACCTTGCTGACCATTACAGGAACAAAATAAAGATAAGCGTTGCTGTATAACGTTGAATGACGGATTGACTGAGTTGACTCTGGGCTGAGTGTTAGAAAAGTCTGGGTTTGAGTATGGGCTAATGGGATGTGAAATGGGTTTGTTGTTCTGTGATGTATTTCATTAATCCCCCCATACACCTAGTATGCGGGGGAAGCAATTTAAACTATACCCAACCTTTTTCGCGGAACTGTTTTAATATAATAACAAATTGTTCCATTTCTTCAGGTGTACCTAATGTTAAACGACTCCATCCTAATGCTGGTGGAAATTCTCGGCCTACCATCACATGGGCATCTGCCATTCTTTGCTGATAAGTTTTTACATCACCTTTTACTTTATGGAAAAGAAAATTAGCTTGAGATGGCGCATAGGTAATTCCTAATTCATTTAATGCAGTCTCAACAATTTTTCTGGATAAATTATTTGATTTCAGACTATATGCAATAAATGGCTTATCTTTCAATGAAGCTAGTGCGGCAACTGCCCCTGCTGTATTTGTATTATCTATAGACAAAAATGCATCAATGGCTGCAATGACTTCTGGGTTAGCGATTCCGTAGCCGACTCGAAGTCCCGCTATAGCAAAAATTTTAGAAAATGTACGTGTCACGATAAGGTTTTTGTGACCTTGTTTAACCAGTTCAATTGCACTGGTAAATTTAGGATCTTCCACATACTCAGCATAGGCTTCATCTAGGATAAAAAATTGTTTTTCTGAAGCATGACTAATCCATTTTGCTAATTCACTGGCAGGGGTGATCATTGCTGTTGGGTTATTTGGATTACAGATGTAGATAATAGACAATCCATCAAACTCATTTGCTAGCTGTTCCATCTTTTGCAGGTCAAAAGTCAGGTCTTCTTTTAACGGCACTTTAGTAATTTTTCCACCGAGTGGGATGCTGTATAGCTCAGCATAGTTAAAGGTTGGATCCGGTGTAACAAGTTGAAAGTTGATATTTTGTTTTTGTGCTTGTGCTGCCAGCATAGCGATGGCGGCTTGAATTGTTTCTGAAGAACCGTTCCCAAGAGAAACATGTTTATCAGATAAAGCGTACTGTTGCCCAATAGCGGTAATCAATTCCGCGCGAGCGCTATCTGGATAGCGAAAAGAGTTCGGTAAAGCGGCCACAACGGCATCTTTCGCTTTCGGGGACATGCCTAACGAGTTCTCGTTAAAATTGAGCAGTAAAGGGTGTTGAGCATCAAGTACAAGAGGGCTTTTAGTTTCAGCGATTGCTTGATTTAATAAAGTTGTGCTAGCCAATCCGCCCATGATAATTGAGCTTGTTTTTAGAAAAGAACGACGATCCATGGTGTTTCCTTACAATAGAAATAGTACAAACTGGATTAGTTATAATTGTTAATTGTTTACTTGTAAATAATTATTTAAAAAAAATGCGTTTTTATTCATTTCTATGCATGAAAATAGATGTGTGGATACGGGGTGGATATATAACGATATGATAAATATGAAAAATTATTCATTACTGTTTTTATCAAAATACTGGGCTTTTTTACTTTGAATTTATATCGATGTGTAATAGATTACATATCGATATTGGAAGATAAAGTCGGAATACAAAATGAAGTTATTTATGTTTTATATTGGTGGAAATGCAGGTAAATCAAATATTGAAGTGCATGATGTGCAATTTGTTGTCGCTCAACAAGCAACAGATGCATGGCCAGCATTAAGGGAAGCGTGGTTCGGTGATAAGGATAAAGTCCACATTGATGGCTATGCAATTATTGATTGGGTGGATGGCTATAGAATTGAGTTAAGTCGCGAACCTTCTGTAAGTTCACAGCGGTTGTATTTTGTTAATGTTGGAGGATATCAATCATCTACTTTAGCGGAACTCCATGAGTTTGATTTGTTTGTTGCAGAATCAGCAAGCGCTGCAAAGCAAAAAGCGATTCATTCACTTTTAGTTAATTGTCAGCAGCAGCATAAAGATAATTTAAAGGATGTTGATGATTGTCTATTGCTCAATCAGGTGGGTGAGTATTACATACATTTAGTTGAGCAACCAAACGGTGAACATTTTAAACCTGAATGGCAAGGTTATCAGCCAATAGGGATTTAAATTTTTAGTGACTGTCATTTTGTCACTGAACAGGGCAGTCTTGCTGCCCTGATTGAATTATGGATTTTGAGAAGAGTCGTTATTTAAAACTTCGATAACGGAAACACGAATAAGGTATTGCTTACCATTTTCTCCTTTAGGCGTATCTTCCGCAATTTTTTTCAGTGTTTCAGAGGGTTGCGCTGTTTGAATTGAGGTTGAGTACTGCATCATGCCATTATGTCGCCCTGAATGAGTATAGTGACGAGGACCATCACAAGGACGATTATTATATTGTTGTTGATTGTGATAACTGCCTCTATGCCAAGTGCCATCACAATAATTATTGTTATATGCAAAAGTTGTAAAACTTACGGCAAATAGGCTTGCTGAAATTAAAAGAGGTTTAAGATAATTCATAATTATACTCCTATTGGGTATCTATTAATGATTATTGTGGCTCTTTTATTTATTATTTCAATCATATTTACCTAAATGGAGGTATAAATCATAATTTCATCAAAATCCCTCTTATTTTATTCACAATGAAAAGAAACTGTTTCAGTTTTTAAAATAAAGTGATTAAGGTGTATTTTCTATTATAAAAAATACAGTTTGTTAATTTAGAAATTTATTTTTTGATATCAATCTTAGGTCGTAGCGATAGTATATAATATAAATAAACCCAATGTTTTCCTTTAAAATCAATGGTTTTTGTTTTTTTTGCTATAAGTCAGTGAAAAACTTGGCGAGTTTACTCAATGAACTAATAGAGGCTATGGCGATATCTTTATTATAGTCATCACATAGAACTAGTAATCTATTAATAGCTTCTTGTTGTTCAATTGAGCATTTATAATCACCTAATGCATTGATAGCCGCGATTTTAACATCATTATTTGAGCCATAGGTGAGGTCAACTAAGTTTTTCACTATTTTTTCTTTCATTTGGTTTATGTTGGTTAAATGAGAATTGTTTCTGGATTATAATGTTGAGAGTGAAAATTGAAAATGTTTTTTTTATTAATATATAATGAAAATTAATAAAAAAAGAATATTAAAGTTTATTTTTTATTTTTATATAAATATCTTTTCAAATAATTTATTTTAACTATATATCTATCATAAAGATAACCAAAATAAAGGTCTGTTATCCCATTGAGGGATAGAATGGAACCAAATTTAATGAAGCGTAAATTTGACTCATTTTGTTCACTTTCCCCCATTTAATACAGTTATAATTAGAGATAAAAGTAAACGCAAAGAAGGGTTATCTGTTGAAACGTGTAAAAACCAAACTGTTTATTGTGATCTTGATTATTATTGCTGGCTTTATATATCAATATGTTACATCAATAAATGATGCAGATATTCAAAAAATGGCTCAGCAACTTGTTGAACAAAAGTTGCCTTCACAACAGAAAGTGACCTTCAAGGATGTTAAGGTGGTGAAGCGGAATCACTATAAAGAGGGGGAAGGCGTTCGCGTGTGTGGTATGTATCAACTGAATGATAACAGTTCAGCTTTGCCTTTTGTTGCGAATATTGATGTGCGTGATGGGAAATTTTCTGGATACAATCAATTATTATTGAGTGATACTGAAGCAAACCAAGCAGCAATAACCGGTATCTGCCAAGAGAAACAACAGTAAATCAGAAAGCGTCGATAAAATGCGCTCAATATTATCTGAACAAATATTGAGCGCATTTTTATATTGATGATTATTTGGCTTTGTTTAGAAGCAATTCAGTTTGGATCTTACACGCTGAAATAGAGTCATTTAGCGATGCGGTAAATTCATCTTGGTTTTTAAATTGACTTTTATTATCACGGACTGCTTTGATTGCGACATCTAAGTTTTTTTGCAAATCAGCTTCGTTAGTCTCTAATTTGGCAAGATCAACATTTTTGCTCTTTAATTGGCTAAGTGTATTTATTGCTAATTCATTGCTGCTTTTATCTGAACGATAAGCATCGTTAAGCGCTTGGCCAGTGACATCACAGTAGTCATTGGCAATTTGGCTAATGTTAAGTGGTTCATTAGCACCCATAGCAATGACAGGGGCAAAGCATACAGCAAGTAAAAGACGTTTCATGGCAGTACCTCTAGTTTTACACTAAATGAGATTTAACTTTATAGGGTAACGAACTGAAACTATAGCAGAATAGGCTGAAAAGGTCTTAGTTTACGTATCTTTTCGCATTTTGAAACAAAAAAGAGCCAGTAAAAATACTGGCTGCCATAATGAGCAAAAGCAATGTAAATGAAAATTACGTTATATAATCTATCATATAACGGTGGAAAGAAAAGGCGTTTCGCTTTTTAAGCAGGTTAGATTGCTACAAACATGATCTTGATCAGAATTAAAAATGAGAGGAATAATCAAATAGGATAGATATTGTTCACCGGCCTTCAAATGTCGTGAACGTTTAAATTAAAGGCCGGTAAGCATGAGTCAAAAATAATTATTTTGACCAATGGCCATGATGAAGAACATCTTCAACCAGTTCATGGAGAACAATATGTGCTTCTTTATCATCATGGAAACCTGAAGTGTCGAATGTTGTTGCACCACTGTCATGAACAATATATAGGTCACTACCTGGGTAGACTTCTAACACTCTAGCGCGTAATTCAGCGGTAAAGGCATCATAGAGGTTTTTAGATACTGCATCATCAGAGATTTTAATGGTGATTTTCATTTTTTAACCTTCAATAGGGTTACGATTTAGCTGTAAAGTTTATTGTGTTGCACTAATAGAAGCAATGGCTATTTATCATTGTCTTTTTTCGATTATTTTCGGATAGGTTCAGGCGCGTATTTTATCAACACTCTCCCATGAGTGTTCGCGTTCATACCAAATAACAAATGATTGAATAAAAAATTAGCATTATTGATAAATAGATTTATTGGCCTTATTAGCTGAATAACTATATTCAGGAATATAGTAAGTTCATTTTATTACAGCCATTAATATGAGAATATGACTATTATATATGCAAATAAGATAAGGTGTTGGCAGAATAAAAAATCAATTGATTAACTTTTTTATGATTGGTTGGGTTGCTTTGTAATCTATTGATAAATATTAATAATAATTGTGATTAACCCAAGGATGTTAAGCGTGGCGATAATAAAATTTGATCTAACATATTCTCAATACAGAAAATGTTTTACATAAAAGATAAAAAAATATAGTTTTATGATCCTTTGTTCTGTATTTAATTAGGGGCGCTATAAAAAGTGAGTTTATATCGTGAACTTTGTATGCCTGAGAGATGGAATATCAAAAGGCTATCATTATATAAACAATAATCTTTATTTATATATTCATATAAGGAGAATAGTTTGGTAGAAATTGTAAATTATCTAAATAACATTGTTTGGGGCTCTCTCCTCATCTATTTATTACTTGGTGTGGGTATTTACTTTACTCTTCGAACAGGATTCATCCAGTTTCGCCATTTTGGTCATATGTTCGGTGTTTTAAAAAATAGCAACCAGTCCAGTAAAGCGGGGATATCTTCTTTTCAAGCCTTGTGTACCAGCTTAGCCGCAAGAGTGGGAACCGGAAATTTAACGGGGGTCGCTATTGCGATAACGGCGGGTGGTCCAGGTGCTATTTTTTGGATGTGGGTTGTGGCGATGCTAGGAATGGCAACTTCCTTTATTGAATCTACACTTGCACAATTGTATAAAACGAAAGATGACCAAGGAAATTATCGCGGTGGCCCTGCTTATTATATGCAAAAAGGGTTAAATCTTCGCTGGATGGGCGTTCTCTTTTCTATTTTTTTAATTATTGCATTTGGGTTGGTATTCAATGCCGTTCAGGCGAACTCTATCGCACAAGCAACGGCTGTAGCATTTGATTTTAACCCTCTATATGTTGGTATAGCCCTTGTCGTGATGAGTGGTGTTGTCATATTTGGCGGATTAAAATCAATTGCAAAGGTTGCTGAGTTTATTGTTCCGATCATGGCGTTAGCGTATTTGATACTTGCATTTTGGGTTCTCGGTCATCATATAGAGCGGCTACCAGATGTCATCATGCTAATTATCCGTAATGCTTTTGGATTACAAGAAGCTGCTGGAGGAGCAATTGGTTATGGCGTAGGTCAAGCTATGACACAGGGGATTCAGCGCGGTTTATTCTCGAATGAAGCCGGAATGGGATCAGCGCCGAATGCTGCCGCTTCAGCAGCACCATATCCACCGCATCCCGTATCACAAGGTTATGTGCAGATGCTTGGTGTTTTTATGGATACAATCGTGATTTGTAGCGCGACAGCCATCATCATTCTCTCTTCTGGTGTTCTTGACAATCCAGTTGAAAAGATTAATGGGATTGAGTTAACTCAGCTTGCCTTATCGTCAGTTGTGGGGAGTTGGGGGTCGACATTTATTGCAATTGCTATCTTCTTTTTTGCATTCACCTCTATTATTGCCAATTATGCTTATGCAGAAAGCAATATGATATTTTTAGAAAATAATCACACGACCAGCTTATTTATTTTGCGTTTGGCAGCATTAGCGATGGTGATGTTTGGGACGTTAGCGGAAATGCCGCTTATTTGGAAAATGGCTGACTTATCGATGGGGTTGATGGCAATAACTAATTTAATTGCAATTTTACTGTTATCAGGAATAGCCTTTAAGTTGGCTAAGGATTACGATCGACAAAGAAAAGCGGGAGGAATACCGACATTCGATATTGACCAGCATCCAGAATTAAAGTCCCAAGTTGAACAAGGTATTTGGGAAAAAGAACAAGTGCAACAGTGGGTTGATAAACAATCAGTCTAATTATTACACAATAAGAGTCATGTTTTTAACACTGGCTCTTATTGTGTTTTCCATTATATAAACAGTATTAATAATACTTGCTTTCTAATTGTTTGAGCTTTAAGGTTTTTCTTATAGGTGAACAAGGCAATTATCCAACCGAGAAAACAATGAATTTAAAGCGGTATGCAGCAACATTTTATGGTGTGGTCTCGATTTTACTGTGGAGCACAATCGTAGGGTTAGTACGCAGTGCGAGTGAAAATTTTGGTGCTGTTGGCGGGGCGGCATTAATTTACAGCTTAGGAACAGTGATTTTGGTTTTATTCATGGGGTTGCCCAAAATTCACCTTTATCCTAAACGCTATTTAATTTGGGGCACGTTGTTATTCGTCAGTTATGAAATCTGTTTTGTGCTTGCATTAGGGTTAGCGCGAGACCGCCAACAAGCGATAGAACTCGGTATGGTGAATTATTTATGGCCAAGTTTTACAATTGCGTTAGCTGTCTTTTTTAATCGGCAACGATTTACCTTGCTTCTTGGTATTGGGCTGTGCTTAGCGTTTGCAGGTTTAATTTGGGTTATTTCCGGTGATCAACCTATTTCTATTGAAGCTATAGCGAATAATATTTCAAGCAACCCTGTCAGTTATCTTTTAGCTTTTGTTGGGGCGATTCTTTGGGCGTTTTACAGTAATGTGACGAAGCGTATTTCAGGTGGGCACAACGGAATGGTGCTGTTTTTTCTATTGACAGCCGTGGGATTATGGATACTGTTTGCATTTGAACCAGATAAACATTTTCATATTTCGTTATCAAGTATTTTATTACTCGTGATTGCATCATTAGCGACAGGTGGAGCAAATGCTTTATGGACGTTAGCCGTGATTAGAGGCAACGTGGCTTTTTTAGGAACGCTATCTTACTTCACCCCAGTAATATCAACCGCTTTTTCGTCGATGCTATTAAGTACAACATTGACTTTAGGTTTTTGGCAAGGTGTCGTAATGGTAACACTCGGGTCAATAATTTGTTTTTTAGCGACTCGGCGTGCTTCTCTTGTCAAAGTTTCAGTGAAAAGCGCCCAACAAAAATAGAGGGCGCTATAGAAAGGTGAACGGATTAATTAAGCAAGTTCATCATTGAGTTGCGCAGGTTTACCTGAAAACATTTTTCCGATAAATAAAGAAATAATGAAAGCAATGATCCCCGGTATTAGCCAGCCCATACCTTGTTCAAACAGCGGTAAATGACTCACTAAAAATTGTTTAACGCCTTCGCTGAGTAATGCCATATTGTTGAGCGTATCTAACAAGCTCATGAAGACAATAACGGCAATTGTGATGCCATAAGATACTCTTGGTGCCGCCATATAACGTCGAGCAAATTGCAAGAACACAATCGTCACTGACGACGGGTAAATCATCAGTAGAGCAGGGATAGTGACTCTTAACAGCGTATCCAGGCCAAAGGTTGAAACAATGGTCGTGAGTAGTGTGAAAAAGACGACCCAAAAACGATAGCCTAAACGATGATGGAAGGTCGCAAAATAGTCCGCACATGCGCTAGTAACACCAACCAGTGTTGTCATACTGGCTAATAAAACAATGCCACACATAATCCATGTGCCAATTGAACCAAACAGTGCATCAACGTAGCGTGAGAAGATTTGCCCACCATTTGTCGCGGTATTCGCGACAACTTCACTGGTCGCACCAAGATAGAATAAACAAATGTAGAGAGCCGCCAGTAAGCTCACGGAAATTAAACCGGCTTTAATGGTGATAAAAGCAACTTGGCGAGGTTCAGTGATTTTTTTCGAGGCTAATGCGCGAGCTACGATCCCACCAAATGCCATTGCGGACAATACATCCATAGTTTGGTAGCCATCAATAACACCGCCAAAGAAGGCGTAATCCGCATATTGCTTCACGGGGGCATTAATTGGAGACAGCGGCTCCACAACGACAGCGATACCTACAACCACTAAGAGAACAAGCAAAGCCGGTGTCATGAATTTGCCAATAGCGCTGATCATCGTACCTTGCTTAAGCATGAAAAACAGCGAACAAACGTTGAAAATCAAAGCAAAGGTCAAATGAGATGCTGTACTTTTTTCAATAAATCCTAAAGGGATAAAGCCCATTTCAAATGCCGTATTTGTTACCCTAGGCATGGCAAAAGTGGAGCCAACAATTAAGTACAGAGCAACCCAAAAAATAACAGCGACCCATTTGGGTAAATCAACGGACAGTCTTTCTCCTCTGCCTTTAACGGCGACAGTGACCAGTGTCATGAAAGGCAGAATAACACCTGTGATAATAAAACCGAGCGAGGTACTAAACCAATCGGTACCGGACTGATAGCCTGCCATTGGAGGAAAAATGATGTTGCCAGCGCCTAAAAACAGCGCGAAGACCATCATCCCAAGAATTACCATATCTTTAGTTGAAAACATTTTACTACCTGTTTGTAATGTTTATTTTGCAATGAATATTTTAGTATTACAGTATTTTTAAGGGGGCAGATAGTATCAAATTTAGAGAAGTAAGTAAGGTTTTGCTGTTGAATTATATTTTTAACAGCAGCGAAATTAAGAGGGTGATACGTAAATGAATGGTATTATTTTGTGGTATATCTTCATTTGGCAGTGAAGTTCACTGCCAAACAGATTATTGGTGGTTGATAAATTTATTTAGTGCAACAGCAACACCATCTTCATTATTGGTTGTTGTAACAAATTTTGCGATGTTTCGAACATTATCAATCGCATTTCCCATCGCGACAGGTACTTTGGCATATTGTAGCATTTGCACATCGTTATTTTGATCACCAATACTCATGACTTTATCGGGTGTGATGCCGAGTTTCTCACAAATCAATTGTAATGCCGCGCCTTTACTGGCTGTTTTGTTCGAGATTTCTAAAAAGTAAGGGCTTGTATGCATTAAAGAGTAACTTTCAAAAGCGTCTTCAGGAATATAACCGATACCGACACTGAGCTTTTCAGGCTGGTCGACCATCATGAACTTTGTAAATTTCAGGTCAGTGTCCATTTCATTTGCAGGGCAATATACAAGAGGTGTATTGGTCAGATAGGCATCGTGGACCGTGTAATGGCTGATATGACGATTCGCTGTAAACATGGTGTTTTGTGCAAGCGCATGCATATGTACACCCACATCGTTAGCAAGGGAGACAAAATATTGGTAATCAGCGAAATCAAGTAAGTTTTCAATTAAATGAGTACCATCATTGGCTTGATGAATGACACTCCCATTATTACTAATACAGTAATCAGATGCGTTATCTAGCCCGAGCTCTTTAAGGTAAGGGGATATCCCAGAAAATGGTCGCCCAGATGCGAGTACAACACGAACACCTTTATTTTTAGCCTGAATGACGGCATCTTTGACAGCGGGTGTAATTTGGTGCTGAGAGTTGAGTAAAGTACCATCTAAATCAATCGCTACCAGTTTGATAGACATCAACGCCTCCGATTAATGATATTTAATTGAAATACCTTACTCTATTTACAAAAAATGTAAATTAGCTAAAAAAGAGTGGTGACGATAAATGTGTAAGATGGCTTTGCATATTGAATGCGTTATCCCAAGGACTTGCCTCGTCGCTATGGGATAGTTCGGGTGCGCTGATAATATAAAATTACTAAAGTGACAATGGCTTATGGCATTGAATGCGTGAAGAGACGTGATAGTTTCAATGCCAATAAGGCATCTTCACTCACGGTGGTTCGCTAAATGTAATGGTTCTTTGACGTCTAAATCAATATCAACATTTTGCCTAAAATCAAATGGCGTGATGCCATATTCTTTACGGAACATGTAGGTGAAATGCGACTGTGAGCCAAACCCAAAGTCTAGTGCAATATCGAAAATAGACTGATCGCTGTTTCTCAACAGGTTTACCGCGCCAGCAAGTCGGCGTTGGCGAATATACTTACCCAATGAAATTCCAGTGACTTCTTTAAAAATTTTCTGCATATGCCAAAGCGAATAGCCTGAGTAGGCAGCAAGCTCTTCTAAATGGATAACACGGCCTAAATGTTCTTCAATCCATTTGCTTAGGGCATAAACAAGTGCTAAGTGGTTGTCTTGTGGCATCTCGATTTAATTACTGAGGTCGTTGACCTTTTGGCGTTAAATTTTGTTCGAAGTACAGTTGTTCTGTCGAATTGAGTTAATTAAAGCATTATTCCTCAATTATGTAATAAAGAACAATAGTAAAACATGTATACCCGAACTCCGTAGGGGTCATTCGTGACCAATCTAGCACGGTATGACGAACCCGTATAAAACTATTTGTCTATCATTATTGATGAAGCGGCGAGCAGAATATTTATCAATATGATTGAAAAATAAACATTAACTTCTGATAGCCCTTAATAAAGTAGCTGAAGTATACACAACTTCATTTGTTTATGACAAAGGCTGGTTGTGCGGAATTGCCATTGAATTGATGAAAAAAAAGTCAATCAAACTGGGTTTTTAACGATTAGTTGGAAAATTGAGCATAAATACAAAAATGGATGGAAATTGCTTATTTTCCTCAAACTTTACTTGAATGACTGATGTAACATTTTATGTTAACCATCATCGACAGATAGCCATATCACCTTACTCGAGAGTGAATTAATTATAACACCATGAAAAGTAATATGTATTACGCCGTTTTTAAGGGAGATCATAGTTGAAATACAAATTGGTGATCGGTATTTGCATCGTGATAACCTGCATTTTCTTATATCTTTTAGCGATGGATAGCCTTTGCGACCAAGGCGGCGAAAACTTTATATATGGTATCTGCGGAGTCACTGACTGGTTACCGTTTTGAATTTATTCTTTTATGCGTCATAATGTGCTCCTTCTGCAATTTTTGTCACGTAACCTCAATATTTAATATGCTAAATGCTCATAATAGGGCAGAGTAGGTATTGAGATAGTGTTAATAATAAAATTCAAATAAACGTGTATGATTTGCTCAATAATTAGAGATAACAAGCAAATACATAGGATGATAAGGGTAAAGTTATGGCGCAAGAGCAGCAGACGCTAAAGCGTGGATTAAAGAATAGGCATATCCAATTGATTGCTTTGGGGGGCGCCGTAGGTACAGGGTTGTTTCTTGGAATAGCCACAACGATTAAGATGGCGGGGCCTTCTGTATTACTAGGGTATGCATTATGTGGTTTTATCGCCTTTCTGATTATGCGTCAGTTAGGGGAAATGATTGTTCAAGAGCCTGTTGCAGGTTCATTTAGCCACTTCGCGTTTAAGTATTGGGGCGGTTTTGCAGGCTTCTTGTCTGGCTGGAATTACTGGTTTATGTTTATCCTCGTAGGGATGACGGAACTGACCGCAGCTGGGGAGTATATGCGACGTTGGTGGCCTGACTTACCTATTTGGGTCTCTGCTGCTGTTTTCTTTATTGCTGTTAATGCGGTCAACTTAATCAATGTGCGCTCTTATGGCGAAACCGAATTTTGGTTTGCTTTAATTAAAGTGATTGCTGTAATTGCGATGATTGTCTTTGGTTGTTATTTATTATTGAGCGGTAAAGGTGGCCCACAAGCCAGCATCTCTAACTTATGGGAGCATGGTGGTTTCTTTGCTAATGATTTTATAGGGTTATTAATGGCATTAGCCATTATTATGTTCTCATTTGGTGGCCTTGAGCTGGTTGGGATCACTGCCGCGGAAGCCGAAGAGCCTGAAAAAAGTATTCCGAAGGCGATCAACCAAGTTGTTTATCGTATCCTGATTTTCTATATAGGCTCACTAACGGTATTACTGGCTTTATACCCATGGGTTAATCTAGATGGTGAAACAAGTCCATTTGTTTTAATTTTCCATGAATTAGGTGACATGCTGGTTGCAAATGCATTAAACGTGATTATCTTGATCGCTGCTCTTTCGGTGTATAATAGTGCAGCTTATTGTACAAGCCGTATGTTATATGGCTTAGCGCAACAACAAAATGCCCCTCAATTTATGGCGAAAGTAAATAAAGGTGGCGTGCCTGTCATGGCGCTGATCGTATCGGGTATTGCAACTTCTGGCGGAATTGTGATCAACTTTATCATGGAAGGTAAAGCATTTGCTTTACTGATGACATTGGTTGTGACAACGCTGGTTCTTAACTGGATTATGATTTGTGTTTCTAACTTAAAGTTTAGAGCGCAAATGAACAAACAAGGTATTGAAACGAAGTTTAAAAGTATTTGGTATCCATTCGGCAATTACCTGTGCTTAGCCTTTTTAGCGATGATTTTAATTATTATCTTAATGATGGATGGGCTAAGGATCTCGGTCTTGATCATGCCAGTATGGATTGCGGTGCTATGGATTGGTTATCAGTTCTCTGGGGCGAAGAAACAAGAAGCTGAAAAAAACAAGGCATCGACAGCTAATTAATTAGCTTCAACATCAATTAATGTAATTATTCATTTCATTGATGGGAGGCTTTATGGAGACACGATTTGCCCAATGCCATTGTGGCAGCGTTAAATTCAAAGTAACACTCACCGATGGATTGAATACCCTAAGACGATGCAATTGCTCCTACTGCCGAATGAGAGGGGCAATTGCAGTCTCTGCACCATTATCTGGTATTGAAATTCTTGAAGGCAAACAAAAGTTAACCGAGTATCGGTTTAACACACAGCAGGCTGCTCATTTCTTCTGTTCTGTTTGTGGCATTTATACCTTTCATCAACGGCGCTCAAATCCTGAACAATATGGCGTGAATGTTGCTTGCCTAGAAGGCGTTTCGCCTTTTGATTTCGAAACAGTCAATGTTATGGATGGCATAAATCACCCGCAAGATGGCGGTGGTGGTGTTGTTGGGTATTTAACTTATCGGAAAGCAACGAATCAAAAATAATGCATCAATCAAAATGGCCAGTAACAGAATACTGTTGCTGACCACTTTTGTTGTTATTTAATGAATAATACGGATTACCACTGCCAACGAAGCCAGGCAAATAACACGTTGCCGTTATTATGAGTTCCTGGAATATAAGTGGCTTGAACCGCTAATCGGTCATATTCCATAGAAACTAATGGGAGTGGTAGAGGCAATGGAATATAGTAGTAGTCATCACGAGCCGTCACGCTTAGCGTGAAACCTGCCCCCATTTTAAAACCATCCAGTTCGCCTGGGATCCACATTTTTTGAAAAGCATAACCTGCGATTGGCTCGACTTTGTTATGTGAGTCCATGAACGCCATAGCATATAAGGCATGCCAGTCATTATCTTCATCATAGCGATATTTACCGAGACCAAATCCCCAAGGATTTTCATTATAACTGTCGGTTTTTTCTTTATCGTAAGTAAACCGGTTATGCCATGTTAAAACAGGAATATAGATGTCGTATTGATCCGAATCCCAAGTAGTACTGACATTTCGAGTAAATTTATCCCAGAGTCCCTCAGACTCTTGAGCTGTGTTGGTGGATGACGCGAAGCAGATGGAAGTCATCATTAAAGCTGATGCTCCTACAACTTGCTGCAATTTTTTATTAACTCTCATTGTAAATCCGATTCAGGTTAATGCGTGTTTCGATGGCATTGAAGTAGATAAATATGGGTAATAAGTCTCGACTATCATGACTGATAATATGCTTATACACTTTAATTATTTTAGTTTACATAGGTGAGTTATAACAGCATTAATTGAATTTGCCTAATATTGGGCATTATCTTAATTGTCTCTGCATAATCAGCCATGTAAGGAAAGCTATGGCTGATAGGCTGGTCTGTTGCGAGAAAAAATGCGATACTTATTCAGTATTTTTGGCTCGGGGCGTCGCTTAAGACTGAGAAGCACCCGTATTACCTGATCTGGATAATGCCAGCGTAGGGAAGTCGGAAGCGTCAATGATAAACCTTCCAATAGACCACTCCTTATGCTGTGCTTAGGAGTGACATTTCATGAGAATCAATGCGTTAACCATTGCTGGAACAGACCCTTCTGGTGGCGCTGGGATCCAAGCGGATTTAAAAACGTTTTCGGCACTCGGTGCTTATGGAACGAGTGTAATGACTGCTTTGGTAGCGCAAAATACCCGAGGTGTGCAATCAGTTCACGAATTACCTGATACGTTTGTTGCTGCGCAGCTCGCATCGGTACTTAGTGATGTGCGTATTGATAGCGCTAAGATCGGCATGTTATTCAACCAAGAAGTCATTGCTGTCGTGGCGCAAGCCTTAAAGCAATATCATATTCCTCATATTGTTTTAGATACGGTGATGATCGCTAAAAGTGGTGATCCATTATTACTTCCTGACGCAATTGATGCGATGCGACGTGAGCTTCTGCCTTTGGTTTCACTTATTACCCCTAACTTACCTGAAGCGGCGGCATTGTTAGATGAACAAGTCGCGAAAACAGAAGCCCAAATGCTCAGTCAAGGGCATCGATTACTAGAAATGGGGTGTCAGGCGGTTTTAATGAAAGGTGGACATTTAACTGACAGTGAAAGTCCCGATTGGTTGATTACTCCTGAAGGCGAGTGGCGCTTTACGTCACCAAGAGTGAATACGCGTCATACTCATGGTACAGGCTGCACTCTGTCTGCCGCATTAGCGGCACTGAGGCCTCGATTTGCTAATTGGCAGCAAACGATTCCTGAAGCCAAAGCATATTTACAAGCGGCGTTAGAGCATGCGGATAGCTTAGAGGTGGGGGAAGGGATCGGACCTGTTCATCATTTTCATGCGTGGTGGTAAGGTGAACCACAAAAGTGCCTTCTTATGAAGGCTCCATGTTACTGATTGACAGAGTGTGCTTGCTGGCATATTGGCTATGCTGATTGAAAATCAATTAGGAAAATTGAGTATCATTTTTCCTGATAACATAAAGCGGGAAAAGAGGTTTTTTATCCCGCTTTGTCAACAATTTTATCCTGCAATCAGAGGACGTTAGGTAGATAAAGCTTAAGCGATGGTGATGTCTTTATTCAGGTAAACATCTTGCACGGCATTGATTAACTCGACGCCTTCCTTCATCGATTTCTTAAAGGCTTTACGGCCTAATATTAATCCCATACCACCTGCACGCTTGTTGATTACAGCAGTACGAACGGAATCACTTAAATCATTTTGCCCTGAAGCGCCGCCGGAGTTGATCAGGCCCGCACGTCCCATGTAGCAGTTGGCTAATTGATAACGTACAAGGTCGATTGGGTTATCTGTTGTCAGTTTGGTATAAACGCGCTCATCAGTATGACCAAACCCAATGGCTTTATAGCCCCCATTGTTTTCAGCCATTTTCTGCTTAACAATATCAGCGCCAATAGTTGCCGCGATGTGGTTAGCTTGCCCTGTTAAATCGGCACTTGCATGGTAATCAACGCCATCTTTTTTAAATGCGGAGTTGCGTAAATAAGCCCAGAGAACTGTGACCATACCAAGTTCATGTGCCCGTTCAAATGCCGCTGAGATTTCTTCAATTTGGCGACGAGACTCATGAGAACCGAAGTAGATGGTAGCACCTACAGCAACCGCCCCCATTTCAAATGCTTGTTCGACACTTGCATAGAGTGTTTGGTCATATTGTGCTGGATAACTAAGGGTTTCGTTATGATTGAGCTTAACTAAAAAAGGAATTTTATGAGCATAACGACGGGAAACGGCAGCCAGTACGCCATAGGTAGAGGCAACACAGTTACAACCGGCTTCAATGGCCAACTCTACAATATTTTTAGGATCAAAATAGAGGGGGTTAGCGGCAAATGAGGCTGCTGCTGAATGCTCAACGCCTTGATCCACAGGAAGAATAGATAAATAACCCGTTCCCGCTAAGCGACCATGATTAAATAAAGTTTGCATTGAACGAAGGACGCTATTGGGGCGGTTATTATCGATCATGACACGATCGACAAAATCAGAACCAGGTAAATAAATGCTGTCACGGGGAATGGTTTGGCAACGATGGTCAAGAAGCGTTGATGCTTCAGAACCTAACAGCTTGGCGATATCAGTCATGACTTCCTCCATTTAACAAAAGTCTAGGGGATGTTAATCATTAAATTTAAGATAACAAGCCACATTGAGGCGGTAATCGGCAGTGGATCGCTTCAGGTAGTAACTCAAAGGTGAAAGTTTCACCAGAAAGTGGCTCTCCGTCCAAATTAAATACCATTTCATGGGGGGATGAAATTTTGACCCAAGAAGTTGTTTTTTCAATTAAATGCTGATTTTTGTCATTGGTGAACAAATTCGTCAGTAGGGCGGGTATCACATCACGCGCAGGCACGATCAATAAATTCAATTTACCATCATCGATTAACGCTTCTGGAGTGAGTTGCTGACCTCCACCTGCTTGTTTACCATTGCCGATGGCGACGACTAAAGTTTCGCCTTCCCAGTTAAAATGTTCAGTTTCAATTTTACAGGTATCAGTTTTTAGGGTGTCAGGGCGTAATAGGCCGTTAATCACATAGGCCGCGCCACCGAGAGCGGATTTTAGGGCTTCTGGCGTTTCTGTGGTGATGCGTGTACCAAATCCCCCAGTGGCCATATTCATAAAAAAAGCATCATGATTCACTCTAGCAATATCGATAGCAAAAGCTTTACCTTTTACTGCTAATGCTAAAGCCGCATGGATATCCATAGGAATATTAGCGCTAGTGGCGAAATCATTCGCGGTTCCTAATGGTAAAATCCCCATAGCTGGGCGTTGTGTGTCAGGTAAAGCCATTAGCGCGCTTGATACCGCATTGATGGTGCCATCACCGCCGCCTGCAATAATGGTTTCTACGCCTTGCTTTATGGCTTCCTCAATAAAAATAGGTAACTCACTGTTTTCCCATGGGATACGCACCCAAATCGTATGACCTTCGTCACGTAGTTGATAGATTGATTTTCTGAGTTCAGGATTGGCTGCTTGTTTGCCATTAAGAATAACGAGTGCGCGATGAAGCTTATCGATAGCCATTTTGATCCTTGTAATGAAAAAAAGAGTGATAAAAGTATAGACCCGATAGTTGGGGTAGTGGCAACTATTAAATAATCACATGGCTAAAATAAGTATAATTAACGGGGAGTTCGCAGAGGTAAAAAAAGAAATGGCTAGCTCAAGGGAGATTGAGCCAGCCAAGGAGGTGGTTCCTAGTCTTATTTTATGACTTTCTAGTTCTTCATTTTCGATTGTGACTATACGACATTGAATAGCTAATTGTTGTGATCTATTGCATAAAAATGGATATTAAATACATTTTCACGGAGAATCACTATTTATGAGAATGATTATCAATTGATAATCCTGTTTTATAAGGAAATAATATAAATTGAGGAAATAAAAAATGCTAGAAAATCAATAAATTAAATTATTGATATCTAGCATTATAATCAGAATAGATAATAAGTGTCTGAACTAAGCTGTAGTTGTCATTTCTGGCTGATGAGGTGAACGTGTTGTGGTGCCTGCCAGATTCCGAATCAATAAACCAAAATCGAGTTCAACATCATCGGGAACAGGAAGGTACACAATATGCCCATTTCCTGGTGCCACTTCAATTGCTTCCCCTTTACGGTTATGAAGCGTCTCAAGGGTGAACACAATATTGCCTGCGGGTGTCATTAATTCTAGGCTATCACCAACACTGAATTTATTTTTTACATCAACCTCAGCAAGTCCATTAACGCGTTTTCCTGTGAATTCGCCCACAAATTGCTGCGTTTCTGAAACTGAGTAACCGTACTCATAAGTCTGATAAGCATCATGAGTATGACGACGTAAAAAGCCTTCCGTGTAGCCGCGATGAGCTAAGCCTTCTAAGGTTGAAAGAAGGGTAGGATCAAAAGGTTTGCCTGCAACAGCATCATCAATAGCACGACGATAAACTTGCGCCGTACGTGCACAATAATAAAATGACTTTGTACGTCCTTCAATTTTCAGTGAATGAACACCCATTTTTGTTAGATTTTCGACGTGTTCAATAGCACGTAAGTCTTTCGAGTTCATGATGTAAGTGCCATGTTCGTCCTCAAAGGCGGTCATATATTCACCTGGACGCTTTGCTTCCTCAATCATAAATACTTTATCCGTTGGGGTGCCTTCGCCTAACGTAGGGGCAACATTTTTGACAGGGATAGGCTCATGCATGTGGACGATATTGCCAACCTCGTCTTCTTTACCTTCTTCGACTTTATATTCCCAACGGCAAGCATTGGTGCAAGTACCTTGGTTGGGGTCACGTTTATTAATATAACCTGAAAGAAGACAACGGCCAGAGTAAGCCATACAAAGTGCACCATGAACAAACACTTCTAATTCGATATCAGGCACTTGCTTACGAATTTCAGCAATCTCTTCAAGGGATAACTCACGCGATAGGATCACTCGCGTTAACCCCATCTGCTTCCAGAATTTTACCGATGCCCAGTTAACGGCGTTTGCTTGCACGGACAGGTGAATATCCATGTCAGGGAAGGCTTCACGTACCATCATAATTAAGCCAGGGTCAGACATAATCAATGCATCTGGTCCCATTTCAATGACAGGAGTGAGATCACGGATAAAAGTCTTGAGTTTGGCATTATGCGGCGCGATGTTAACAACAACATAGAATTTCTTACCTAACTCGTGGGCTTCTTGGATCCCTTTAGCGAGATTTTCATGGTTGAATTCGTTGTTACGTACGCGCAGGCTATAGCGAGGTTGTCCCGCATAAACGGCATCGGCACCATAAGCAAAGGCGTAACGCATGTTCTTTAACGAACCTGCTGGAGATAATAATTCTGGTGTAAACATGGTTGGTTCTCTGTCTGATGTCAAGTCAGGACTTACCCTTTAGAGGATAAGTATTTTAAAGGGAGCTGATTTTAGCGCGATTTTTCAGGAAATCAAAATATTCCCCACAAAAAGTAAGTCTAACTGACCTGCATCAATGAATAAGGCTAGACCTCATCCCACCGATAACCAAGACCATAAATAGAGCGAATAAACGTTTTTTCACTGTCGAGGGATTCAAGTTTACGACGTAAGTTTTTCACATGGCTATCAATCGTTCTATCGGTAACAATACGATGGTCATCATAAAGAATATCAAGTAGCTGATCACGAGAGAAAACGGTTCCGGCGTTATCAGACAAGAATTTCAGTAAACGGAATTCAGCGGGGGTCAATTCTAACAGCTGTTCGCCGTAGCGAACCTGAAAAGCATTTTCATCGATGACCAGTTGTGTCTTGCTTTTATCGGAGATGGGGAGACGCTGACAACGTCGTAAGATAGTTTTCACGCGTGCCACCACTTCGCGAGGGCTAAAAGGCTTACAAATATAGTCGTCAGCACCGATTTCAAGACCTAATAAACGGTCGATCTCTTCGGTTTTTGCCGTCACCATAATAATCGGTATTTCGCAAAACTTCCGCAGTTCGCGGCAAATGCTCAATCCATCCATACCCGGCAGCATTAAATCAAGTAGGATAATATCCGGCTGATGTTGTCGCACATAATCAACGACGCCATCACCCCTTTGTAGCAGTGAAGGCTGGTACCCAGCGGCGTGAAGATAATCGTACAGTAGTTGTCCAAGTTTTGGCTCATCTTCAACAACCAATACATTGGCACTTGAAGTTTCTAATACTGTCACTGCTCATTTTCCTTTTGATTAAGCGGTAAATGGATAGCAATGCATACGCCACCTAAAGAAGAAGGGCTAGCATGTATGCTTCCTTTATGGGCTTCTATAATATTATAACAAATTGCCAATCCTAGGCCAGAGCCGCCGCTAGCACGGCTACGAGACTCTTCAGCGCGATAGAAGCGTTCGAACAGGTGGCTACATTGCTGTGCCGTTAACCCCGGAGCACTGTCTTCCCAATAAAGGGAAAACTGGTCATTTTCAACAGTGGCTCGAATCACTATTTTACCGAGAGGGTCGGTATAGCGTAGGCTATTTTCCATTAAATTATAAAAGAGCTGTAGGATACGGTCAGGATCGATATTCATGATTTGCTGCTGAGGTAAATTGGCCTCAACGGTTAACTGTTTTTCTTCAAGTCGCCAATGGGCTTGGCCAATCGTCATATCAATTAATGGAATAATATCCGCAGACTGTATGCGATACACTAATGAACCACGATCAGACAGAGACAGTTGATGCAAATCATTGACGAGTTTAATCAATGTTTGCGTTTCTGCGAGTAAAGAATTAATGGTCTCAGGGGTGGCTTTACGAACACCGTCTTGTACCGCTTCTAATTCACCTTGTAAGACGGATAATGGTGTTCGTAACTCATGAGAGATATCCGCCATGTAGTCGCGACGCATCTGTTCATTTTTTTCAAGGGTTGAAGCTAAATGGTTAAAATCTTTCGCTAATTGCCCCAGTTCATCGTGGCCGACTTCCGCAACACGGATTGAAAAATCACCATTAGCAAGCTGATTAGTCCCATATAAAAGCCGTTTAATGGGCTTTAAAAAGCCTCTTGCTAACAAAAGAGTCGCGATTAAGGCAACAACTAAAGATAATCCTGCAATTAGCCAGCTGGTTAGCATCTGTTGTTCATCAAAGCGGCGGTCAATTTCACTGCTGATACCATCGCCACTACTGGCAATCACCCAACCCACAGTCTTGCCATTGGATGTGACGACTGGTTGACGGATGACATCATCCGGTAAAGGAACATCACGGCCTAAAATCAACTGATCTTGGCTATCGTAAACCCAAAAATAAGAACGCCAACCTTTTGGTTTGGTAGGAGGAAGGGCACGTTGGTGATGTTCTATGCTGCGTAAAATATGAAAAAAGGCACGTTCATTCCGTATTAAAAAACGCCAGCTGCCGGTTTCATCGTATTGTTCAGCAAGAGCATCGGCAATAAGTTCAGTACGCTGTTGATCATTCTCGCGAATATAATCGATAAAACCATGTTGAAAGCTCATGCGCACACCTTGGTGCATGATAACAACAAGCAGTATGCAGGTGGCAAAAATGGCCAAAAACAATCGGGTGCTGACACTATTAAATCTCAGTTTCATTATGTTGCCTTAATGAGTAAGCGTTACTGCTTTTTTGCTATAACGCTGTCTGAGTTGATCAAAGCATAAATACACGACGGGTGTGGTAAATAAGGTGAGAAGCTGACTCATCACCAAGCCACCCACAATCGTGATACCCAATGGTTGACGTAACTCTGCACCATCACCACTTCCTAACGCGAGTGGTAGGGCGCCAAAGATTGCTGCAAGCGTAGTCATTAAAATAGGTCTAAAACGGAGTAAACTGGCGCGGAAAATAGCGTCACGGGCCGTTAAACCTTCATTACGTTGAGCTTGGATTGCAAAATCAACCATAATAATGGCGTTCTTCTTCACTATACCGATGAGAAGCATGATCCCGATTAGCGCGATTAGGCTAAATGGGGTATTAAATAGCTCCAAAGCGAGTAAAGCACCAACACCAGCCGAAGGCAATGTCGATAAGATGGTTAATGGGTGAATATAGCTTTCATACAAGATACCTAACACTAAGTATACGGTGATAATCGCGGCAAAAATCAAAAATAATTGTGATTTTAGAGTATCTTGAAATATTTGAGCCGTGCCTGCAAACGTACCTCTAACCGTGGAGGGGACGCCAAGCGCTGTCATTGTTTTTTCGATTGCTGAAATAGCCTCTTCAAGGGTATACCCCTCAGCGACGTTGAAGGCAATGGTTGAGGATGCCGATAGGCCCTGATGGTTTACGCTTAATGGTGCATTTGCAGGTTGCCAGCGAGCGAAATAAGACAATGGTATCGCTTCACCGTTACTATTGATAACAAACATCTTATCCAGTGAGCTGACATCTTGAGTGTACTCAGGAGCAACCTCCATGACGACCTTATATTGGTTCATGGACTCATAAATGGTGGAAACTTGACGCTGACCAAAAGCGTTATTCAGCAGGTCATTAGCAATCCGGACATCGATACCTAATTGAGCCATTAAATCTCTATCATAGGTCATAGCCATTTCAGCGCCTTTATCTTCCTTATCCGAGTTCACATCGGTGACTTGAGGAAGGTCTGCAATAGCTTTACGTATTGCGGGCTCCCACTCGCGTAGGGCATTGAGTTCATCGGCCAATAGCGAAAATTGATAGCTGGAGTTTGCTTGCCGACCACCAACACGAATATCTTGTACTGGCATCATAAATAAGTTAGCGCCCGGTTCTTTGGCTAACTTAGCTCTCAATCGATTAATGACCGCATTGGCGCTCTCTGTGCGTTCATCGAGTGGCTTTAAAGAAATAAACATAGAACCACTATTCACGCGACTACCGCCTGTAAAACCTGTGACACTTTCGACGGCAGGATCAGCTTTGACTTGCTGCATAAAGCGCGTCATTTTTTCTTTCATCGCTTGAAATGAGATACTTTGGTCAGCACGAACAAAACCGAGTAAACGCCCCGTATCTTGCTCAGGAAAAAACGTTTTAGGGATAGCGATATACAAATAGATATTGAGCCCAATTGTCGCAAATAAAATCGCTAGCACACTGCGTTTATGTGATAACACCCAATTTAACGTGACGCCGTAACTTTCTTGTATCCGCTGTAAATAACGGTGAGTGCTATTAGGCTTGTCGGTTTTTATAATCCGTTTTTTTAATAAATGGGCGCACATCATCGGTGTGAGTGTCAGTGAGATAACCAATGATATGCCAATGGCGGTGGCGAGTGTGATAGCAAATTCACGGAATAGACGCCCGACCAATCCTTCCATTAAAAGCAACGGAATAAATACGGCAACAAGGGAAACACTCATGGAAACAACGGTAAATCCGACTTCGCTAACCCCTCTGACCGCGGCAATAAAGGGTTTAGTGCCATTTTCAATATGACGTGAGATATTTTCGAGTACCACAATGGCATCATCTACCACAAAACCGGTTGCAACGGTGAGTGCCATCAATGACAAATTATTTAAACTGAATCCACAAAGATACATGGCAGTAAAGGTGCCAATTAAGGAAACAGGTACCGCAATTGCGGGTATTAGCGTTGCGCGGCCTGAGCGTAGAAACAGTAAAACGACAAGTATAACTAAAGCGATTGCAATGATGAGTGCGCGCTCAACTTCAACCAGGGATGCACGGATCGTTGGCGTTCTATCCTGCGCGACTTTTAAATCAATTGCTGCGGGGATCATATTTTGAAATTCGGGCAGTTCAGCACGAATTCGATTAACCGTTTCAATAATGTTTGCCCCCGCTTCACGACGGATGACAATCAATACAGCGGGTTCTCCTCCAGACATACCTGCGGTACGCACATCTTGGATGGAGTCTTTAACGTTGGCGACATCACTTAATTTGACGGCATTGCCATCTTGATAGTGGACAATAATGGGGCGATAATCCGCGGCTTTCTTTAATTCATCATTGGTTTGCACTTGCCAGCGCTTGTCATCATCATTGATATAGCCTTGAGGCTGACGCACGTTGGCACTGCTTATCGCCGAACGCACTTTATCAAGCGATACACCTTGATTAAACAAGGCCGTTGGATTGAGTTCAACTCGAACAGCAGGCAGCGAACCCCCACCAACAGAAACTTCACTCACGCCTTCAATTTGTGCGATACGCTGTGATAAACGGGTTGATGCAATATCATAAATCTCACCCGTACTCAGGGTTTTTGACGTTAATGTCAAAATCATGATGGGAGCATCGGATGGGTTCGATTTATAGTATCTAGGTTTGCTTGGCATACCGCTTGGCAACAGGTTTTGTGCTGCATTAATCGCCGCTTGCACTTCACGAGCTGCATTATTGATATCTTTATTAAGATTAAATTCTAATGTAATTGTCGTACGACCCAGTGCACTGCTGGAAGTCATCTCACTAATACCCGCGATACTCCCTAATGAACGCTCAAGAGGGGTCGCAATAGAAGAGGCCATTGTTTCAGGAGAGGCGCCCGGAAGTGACGCTGTCACGTTTATCACGGGGTAATCAACCTGCGGCAACGGGGCAACAGGTAAGAAAATAAAGCTCAGCGCGCCACATAGCGAAATGGCGACGCTAATCAATGTGGTCGCTACAGGGCGGCTAATGAACAGTGCAAAGAAACGCTTCATTATGACACCTGTTGTTTACGGCTTTGACGACGGGCTTTTAAGTTATTGGAAAGACTATCAAATAACAGGTAGATTACAGGCGTCGTAAATAAGGTTAAGATTTGGCTCATAATTAGCCCTCCCACCATACAAATCCCCAGTGGTTGGCGTAGTTCTGCGCCGACCCCTGAGCTCAACATGAGAGGTAATGCCCCCAGTAATGCGGCCATGGTTGTCATGAGTATTGGGCGGAAGCGTAATAAGCAAGCTTGGTAGATAGCCTCTTTAGGCGACATGCCTTGCTGGCGTTCAGCAGCAAGAGCAAAGTCAATCATCATGATAGCGTTCTTTTTAACTATCCCGATCAGCAATATGATACCAATCACCGCAATCACATCGAGTTCACTGCCTGCCATCATTAAGGCAAGTAATGCACCCACCCCCGCGGTTGGAAGCGTTGACAGTATTGTAATCGGGTGAATAAAGCTTTCATATAAAATACCTAGCACGATATACATAGCGACAATCGCCGCGGCAATCAACCAAACGGTACTACTTAACGCCGCTTCAAAAGCGAGTGTAGCGCCTTGAAATTGGGTGGTAATTGATTTAGGCATTTCAATTTGTGCCTCAGCGTTTTTGACGGCATTTACCGCTGATTCTAGAGAGGCACCTTCAGCAAGGTTGAACGAGAATGTTGTCGCTGGGAACTGATCTAAATGATTGATGGCTAGCGGGCCATAACCTTCCTGAATGTTGACTAAGGTACTCAATGGAACTATTGCGCCATCAGTTCCTTTCAGACGGACATCATTTAATGCGTCGATGCCATCACGGGTTTGTGTATTATGCTCCAGAATGACACGATATTGGTTAGACTGGGTGTAAATGGTTGAGATCATGCGCTGACCGAAGGCATTATATAAGGCATTATCGATAGCTGACATGCTAATACCAAAACGACTTGCTGTATCTCGGTCAACATTAACGTAGGCAACTAACCCTTTGTCTTGCCAGTCACTACTGACATCCACTAATTCAGGTTGTTGTTTTAATTCCGCCAGTAATTTAGGCACCCATAAAGTTAGCTCATCCAAAGAGCTGGCTTGCAAGGTAAATTGATATTGCGTCCGCGCTAATTGTGTATCGATAGTGAGGTCTTGCATCGGTTGCAAGTATAAATTGACACCTGAGACAGTATTCGCTATTTGTTGCAAGCGCGGAATAATGGTACTTACACGATCAGGGCGCTCGTCTAATGGTTTCAAGGTAATTTGAATACGTCCGTTATTCAGTGTTGCATTGGTTCCATCGACGCCCACATAAGTCGTGATATTGTCGACCGCCGGATCTGCCAATAATTTTTCGGCCACTTCTTGCTGTTTTTGCGACATTGCTGCAAATGAAATCGATTGACGGCTTTCAATGGTACCTTGAATAATCCCACCATCTTGTAATGGGAAGAAACCTTTTGGGATCCACATATACAGTAATACAGTTAGAACCAAGGTACCGATAGCCACAGAAAGTGTTAACCAACGATGATTTAATACACGTTTGAGCCAAATTGCATAACCTGCAATCATGCTATCGAAGAAACGCTCACAAGCGATTTCAAAGCGATTATGCTTATGTTCTGACTCGGGTTTTAATAAACGCGCACACATCATTGGCGTGAGTGTTAATGAAACCACGGCAGAGATGAGGATAGCAACTGCAAGGGTTATAGCAAATTCACGGAATAAGCGACCAACGATATCCCCCATAAACAGTAACGGGATCAGAACAGCCACGAGCGAGAATGTCAGTGAAATGATGGTAAACCCGATTTCACCGGCTCCCTTTAGGGCTGCTACGACGGGTTTATCCCCTTGTTCGAGATAACGGGAAATATTCTCAATGACCACAATCGCATCATCCACGACAAAGCCTGTGGCAATAGTTAATGCCATTAATGTGAGGTTATTGACGGAGAAACCACAAAAATACATAACGGCAAAGGTGCCTACCAAGGAAAGCGGAACGGCAATACCGGGAATTAACGTGGCGATACCATTACGAAGGAACAGGTAGATCACCATGACAACCAGTGCGATAGCAAGCATTAATTCGAATTGCACATCGTTGACAGAGGCTCGAATCGTGCTAGTTCTATCCGTTAAGATTTTAACATCCACTGATTTAGGCAGTGTCTCGATTAATTCAGGCAGTAAATTGCGGATAGTATCTGTCGTTTCGATAACATTAGCGCCAGGTTGGCGTTGAATATTAATGACAATCGCTTGTTGCGTATTGGCCCAAGCACCCAAATAAGCATTCTCTGCGGCTTGCTCGATTGTCGCTATATCACCAAGTCGTACCGGCGCCCCATTCTGGAAAGCAACAATTAAACGACGATAATCATCCAGTGACTTCATTTGGTCATTGGCTGATAGGGTGACAGCTCGGGTAGGGCCATCGAAACTCCCTTTTGCAGAGTTCACGTTGGCATTGTTGATCGCAGTGCGAATAGTATCACTGTCTAAGCCTTTTGCTGCCATTGCTTGTGGATTCAAACTGACACGAACCGCTGGGCGTTGTCCACCTGCCAGTGTCACAAGACCGACACCATTGACTTGAGATATTTTCTGAGCAATACGGTTTTCAATAATATCTTGTACTTGCGTTAGAGGCATCGCATCTGAAGTTACCGCAAGTGTTAATATCGGTGGGTCAGCAGGGTTAACTTTGTTGTAAATTGGCGGATAGGGCAAATCAGAGGGCAATAAACTGGACGCTGAATTAATCGCGGCTTGAACTTCTTGCTCAGCAACCTCTAATGGCAAAGTGAGCTGGAACATCAGTGTGATCACTGAAGCGCCGCCTGAACTTTGCGAAGACATTTGCTTAAGACCTGACATTTGCCCAAATTGTGTTTCTAACGGCGCAGTTACCGCCGATGTCATGACTTCAGGGCTAGCGCCAGGGTAGAGCGTCACTACCTGAATCGTTGGATAGTCCACTTCAGGTAATGCAGATACAGGGAGAAAACGATAACCGATAATCCCTGCGAGTAAGATCGCGACCATAAATAAGGTTGTGGCGACGGGACGTAAAATAAATAGACGAGAAGGGCCGCCACCTTTTTGGATCCCTGGCTGCATCAGGCTTTCTCCGCTGTATTTTTATTTTTTTGCGGTTTGGCTGATTTAGCGACCGTTTCACTATTCACGACCTCAACGCTGGTACCATCCGTTAAACGATCAACACCGTCAGTAATCACTTTTGTATTCGCGGTTAGACCACTTTCAATCACGACTTGATGACTATCTTGCATTCCAACAGTGACGGATTTTTTACTCACATGGTTATCATCACTTAATACCCAAACATAATGGCCTTCATTCCCCATTTGCAAAGCAGCAGTCGGTATGACAACGGCATTTTGCAGTGTTTCGACCTGCATTTTGATATTGACAAATTGGTTAGGGAATAAGCTTTGTAACTCGTTCGTGAAACGGGCTTTCATTTTTAATGTGCCGGTGGCTGGGTCTATTTGGTTGTCGGTGCTCAAGAGGTAGCCTTCACTAATCATCGCAATATTATTGCGATCCCACGCTTCGACTTTGACTTTTTGACCGGATAATTGGGCTTTTTGAACCGCGGGAATATCGCCTTCAGGCAGGGCAAATATGACATCAGCAGGTTGAGTTTGTGTAATCACGACCAGAGGAGTTGCGCTGCCAGCTGAAATGAAGTTACCTACATCGACTTGCTTTAAACCGACGCGCCCTGAAATTGGGGCGGTGATCTTACTGTAAGTGAGCTGTAATTTTGCGTTATCAACAGATGCTTGATCGACTTTAATACTGCCTTCTGCTTGTAACACTAAGGCTCGCTGATTATCGAGTTCTTGTTGTGAAATAACCTTCGTATTGGCTAATTTTTGATAACGGCTTAAATCTAGTCGAGCATTCGCCAAAGTTGCTTTATCTTTAGCAAGCTGACCTTCGGCTTGTGCTAATTGTACTTCAAATGGACGCGGATCAATTTCAGCAAGTAAATCACCCGCTTGCACTTGTTGGCCTTCAGTAAAATGCAATGACATTAATTGTCCTTCAACGCGGCTGGTGACAGTGACGACGTTTGCAGCCTGAACAGTGCCAAGGCCAGTTAAGTAACGAGGAACAACTTTTTCCACCGCATTAGCGTATTGAACAGGTGCGAGCATGCGATTTGGCATTCCACTAGGTCGTGTCGGCCGCGGGGTATTGGAATTATTTTGCGTGGTACTGGAAGGGTTTTCTTGCGAATAAAAATACCAACCTGCACCGGCAGCGATTATGACGGCAACGAAAATGGCTGAACGGGTGAATGTAGTACGGCGTTTTTGTTTATTCATTTAAATTTTCGCTTAGCTCAACAACAAGTAGAAAAACATCACATTAGAAGGACAAAGTCGCAGATATGCATCTGCTATATAGTTAAAAATTAGTCAGTTGCGTTATGTTAATAGTTTAACGTGGGGGTTACACGTAAAAATGAAGGAAATATGAAAAAAACGTCAACTAGTGTGCAGAATAAGCAGGTTAGCAGATTAAATTGTATAAAAAAACCTGTGGCGATTAACAACCACAGGTTTATAAACAAATAACATAACAGAGGGGGTCACATTAGCGTGATGCGCTGGTGTTTAATGCGCCAACTTTATTCTGTTCTGCTTCGCTGTTGGCGGTCCATCCTTTCCAAGCTAATGGCAGGTAAGCAACAGCAACGGCTAATAAAGAGACTCCCGCCACATAATACGCTGGCGCCATATGAGATTGTTGTAACCATGCTCCAGTTAAGATAGGCGTTAATCCACCAAAGATGGCGTAAGCCACGTTATAGGCAAATGATAAGCCCGAAAAACGAATTTCAGGTGGAAATGCGCGAGTACTGATAATAGGGGTAGTCGCGATAGCCCCCACAAAAAAGCCCATCAAGGCATAGTTAAATATTAATGTTGAGGCTGCAATATCCGTGGATAAAGACGAATAAAAATACAAGGCAGTGACGGCCAACCCCCCCCATGACAAGGTCATTGAGGCACGGGTACCCATTTTATCGCCAAACCAACCCCAGAAGATACAGCCTAACGTTAATGTTAAAGTTGCAGCGCAGTTTGCTTGCAGTGCGATATCGCGGTCGATCTGGTAAAGGCCTTTAAGCACAACATCAGGGGTCATCAAAATGGTCACAACGATAGCGGTAGATAATGACCAAGTCAGTGCCGCAGTGATCATACATGCTTGTTTATGCGATTTTATCACCGTTTTAACAGGTAACTCTTTTGCTAACGCTTTTTTTGCCGCCAGTTCTTTAAAAATAGGGGTTTCTTCTAAGAAACGACGTAAATAAACGGAAATAAAGCCAAAAACACCACCAAGAATAAAGGGAATACGCCATGCGAAATCATGAATTTCCTGAGCGCTATAGCTACGTTCAATAATGATGGCGACAATGGAGCCTAATAAGATGCCACCAGTGATACCAGATGTTAAAGTACCGACGCCAAGGCCATAGCGTTGTTTGGGGGTATGTTCCGCAATAAATACCCATGCGCCTGGCATTTCACCACCAATAGCCGCACCTTGCATAATACGCATCAACAGAAGCAATAATGGTGCAGCGGCGCCAATTGTGGCGTAGGTAGGCAAGAAACCAATGACAAAGGTTGGGAAGGCCATTAAGAAAATGCTAAGAGTAAACATTTTCTTACGACCGATTTTATCGCCAAAGTGCGCCATGATAATGCCACCAAGCGGGCGAGCAAGATAACCCGCAGCAAACAAACCTAGTGTTGCCATCAGAGCTAAAAACTCATTATCACCAGGGAAAAATAGCTGAGAAATAATTTTCGCGTAAAAGACGAAAATGACGAAATCATAAAATTCAAGGGTTCCGCCTAAAGATGACAACCCTAATGTTTTATAATCTTCTTTTCTCAAAGGCCTTGCCGAGGGCTGGCTGGTTGTTTGCGATGTCATAATATTATCCTTTTCAAATACCGAATATATTTTTTTATTTTAAATTCGGAATAACCGCTAAATTTACTGTCGCAGACAGTAAATAATATTAGATGTGTGCAGATAAGTGGTATAAAACCTTGGATGGAACAACCTAGTTAATACGCTGTATCTTTATGCATGCACTCATTTATAGCAGAAAATTCCATATTTTGTAAACTGCAACTCTGTAAACAAGATGAATAATCTAACTATATATCTTTGTTTAATTATATATTTCATCACGCAAAACAATCACATTATATGATGTTAATAAATAATTTTTTGCAGCAGATCATATATTCTCATTTTTGAATTAAGAGAAAATAAGGCGATTTATTGCTGTTTTTGTTGATTAATTCATCAATCCAGTCACAAATAATTAATTTCATTATTTGCCATGAATTATTTCAATAATGACAATCAACAGCGTCGTAAAATGCGAGAAAATAAAAAACAATCAAAAAGCGTGTAATTATTGGGAGAGAGTTTGAAATTAATAATGTGAGTAATGGGGTAGGCTAAGTATTATAATTGGCATACCCAGAGTGTAATTTTCTGGGTATGCCAAAAGGGATTAAACCAAAAACAGCGTTGCTAAACCTAAGAAGATAAAGAAACCACCAGTATCGGTAATTGCAGTGATCATAACACTAGAACCGATAGCCGGATCTTTACCCACTTTGAGCATAATCAATGGGATAAGAACGCCCATAATGGCCGCCATCAGCAAGTTGAGGATCATTGCTAATGTCATGACAGCGCCCATTGCGAGGTCACCATAGAGGAAATAGGTAATCACCCCCATAATTCCCCCCCAAACGACACCATTAATAAAGGCAACTCCCAGTTCTCTCAACATTAAGAATGAGAAACTACCTGTTTGGATTTGGTGAAGTGCGATTGCACGCACAATCATAGTAATGGTTTGGTTACCTGTATTGCCTCCAATTCCGGCAACGATAGGCATTAAGGTCGCTAAGGCGACTAGTTGGGAGATCGTGTCCTCAAAGACACCGATAACACGAGATGCAATGAATGCCGTACAAAGGTTAATAGCAAGCCAAGTCCAACGCGTTTTCACCGCTTGACCAACAGGGGCAAACACATCCTCTTCTGGGCTCAACCCCCCCATACGACGGATACTGTTGTCATTCTCTTCGTTTAAATTATCAACGATATCTTCAACGGTTAACCGTCCCATTAATAGGCCGTTACTGTCGACAACAGCTGCTGAAATCAAGTCATAACGTTCGAACGCACTGGCTGCATCTTCACCTTTTTCATCGGGTAAGAAGGTGACCGTGTCTGTTTTCATGACATCAGCGACAATACGCTCTGGTGATTGCGTTAATATCGTCGTGAGGGGGAGTTCACCCTGCAAATAATTATGACTATCGACGACGAAAATTTTATCTGTTGCCTCAGGGATTTTTCCACGTTGGCGGAGATAACGTTGAACTGTTTTTAAAGTGACATTGGGGCGGACAGTGACGAACTCAAAATCCATCATTTGTCCGACGCTGTCTTTTGCATATTGCAGAACTTCACGAATACGACTTCGTAAGCTCGGGTCAAGGTAGGTGAGTAGCCTACGCATGGTATCTTGTGGTAAATGCTCTGCAATATACGCTTGTTCATCAACATGTAAGTTAGCAACAGCGCGAAGTAATTCCCTGTCAGACATATCCTTGATCAGGCTATCCCAAACGGCGACAGAAGCCTCGACTAACACTTCACCACGTTCCGTGTTATCGACGAGACGCCATAGCGCTAGACGCTCATCATAAGGTAACATCTCTAAAATATCGGCAATATCGGCGGCGTGTAAATCAATGAGGAGTTCTTTGACTGCATTGATTTTTTCGCTAAGAGCCTTATCGCTTAAGATAGCGTGTTGGTCATGTTCGACAAGCGTTTGGACAAATTCTTCATCATCCAAAAATAGCGTCAGAATCTGCTGGCGGATGTGAGCCAGTTTCTGAGAATGCGGATTGATTGTTGGTACCGCATCGATTGAGGAAGCAGGTTGTGACATTTTAATCCTTAAAACAATGACGGGTACTTGGCGTACCTGTGTGGATCCATTGGCGAAAAAACACGTATATTTTGCCATTTATTGATCGTTAACCCAAATAAATATCAACAATCAAGGCAAATTAACGTAAAACTAACTAGAACCCTATCTTAGGGAGACAGTATTCACGGTCGTCATACTAATTAGATTCTTCGCGTATATCTAATTTCCAGCCGGGCACATCCTCCCAGTAAGCGCTCTCTTTTTCGAGATCAAGCTGCATCAAAGCATTTTGCGACAAATACTGAGCAGGTAGGTATAGTGTCCAGTGTCCATCATCGGTTTCTAAGCGTAATGATGATGGGATGGTTGTGGATTGTCTTTGGTTATTTAATAGTATGGATAACCGTAAAATTTGTATCAATGGTAAAAATTGTTTTCTTTTATATAAATTAAACTTAGGTATATCATCGAATTTAATCACACGTCGGTGGTTACGTACAAGCGTCGCTAATAGAGTTTGCTGTTCTTGGTTAAACCCCGGTAAATTGGTATTTTGTAGAATATAAGCGGAATGGCGATGTAGACCACTCTGATTAATGTGCAGGCCAACTTCATGCAGCATCACAGCCCAAATTAAAATGGATTCAAGTTGCGGATTGGCTAACTTGGGATTTTGCTGAGCCCACTGATGATATAGCTCCTCCATCGTCTTTAACACGCGCCGTGCCTGCTCTCTATCTATATTATAGTGTTCTGCAAGGCTCAAGGCCGTACGTTGGCGGATATCTTGATGGCGAAAACGTCCTTCCATTTCATAAAGTACACCTTCACGTAGCGCCCCATCGGAAAGGCGTAACTCTTTAATATCTAATGAATCAAAAACAGCACAGAGTATCGCTAAGCCAGGAACAAACACGTGTTTGCGCTCAGTCGAGAGACCAGGGATTGCAACAGCTGAAAAAGTTTTATACTTCAGCGCCATTTGCTTAATCTTTTCGAGCCGTTCGCGGGTAATAATACCGTCACGTTCGCCCATCTCGACAATCACAGCATGTACTGCTTTGATTGTCCCTGAAGCACCCATCGCCACATCCCAGTGCATATGTTTAAACTTGTTGGCGGTCTGCTCAAGCTTTAAACAAGCCGTGAGATAGGCGCGATTGAAGTTTTCTGAACTAATGACTTCATTCGGGAAGTAATTTCGCGCAAAGCTCACACAACCCATTCGACGGCTATCGATTAAAAGAGGTTCAAAACGTTCACCTACCACTAATTCAGTAGAACCGCCTCCAATGTCAATAACCAATTTGCGTCCTTTTTCGGGCTGGGTGTGTTCTACCCCCATAAAAATAAGACGCGCTTCTTCTTGCCCAGAAATGATTTCAATTGGATAAGGGATGATTTTTTTGGCTCGTTTCAAAAACTCTTCAACGTTTGTGGCAACACGTAAAGAGTGGGTGCCTACGATACAGACGTTTTCTTCCGTAAAGCCTTGTAGGCGTTCTGCAAATAACGCAAGGCAGGCAAGGCCCCGTTCCATGGCTTCTTCACTCAGTTCATTTGTATCACTTAAACCATCGGCAAGATGCACGCGTTGTTTTAAACGCGTCAGTATTTGTAGAGCACCGTTAACAATACGCGCAATCACCATATGAAAGCTGTTTGAACCAAGGTCAATCGCTGCGATCTCTTGAGGCCTAGGGGTTGATATATCAGTTAATGGCATAGTATTAAGACCTTGTCTCAGGCGTTTCTAGTGATTTCAAATAGTCATAAACAGCAAGTTGCGCCCGAATTTTGCGCTTATTACCGCGGGGAACATAATGATTACTGAGATCTTTGTCAACATAACGCGCCTTAACGGTATCGTTAAATTGTAATTCAAGGATATCTAAAACTAGCTGTTTCAGTCGACAGTCCACTAGGAGGACGGCCACCTCAATCCGATAATCAATATTACGGGTCATCCAGTCAGCCGATGAAATGAAGACTTTTTCATCACCTGCATTCGTAAATACATAAACACGGTCATGCTCTAAAAAGCGATCAACAATACTGGTGACTTGAATATTTTCACTATACCCAGGTTGCCCAGCAACGAGTGAGCACATCCCTCTGACTAATAAACGAATTTTGACGCCAGCATTGGAGGCGTCATACAACTTGTCGGTCAGCTCTTTATCAACCAAATTATTGATTTTTAAAGTAATGCCGCTTGGTAAACCGGCTTGGGCATTCGCCATTTCTTGGTCAATGAGTTCATTGAGCTTGAGGCGTGTGTTTTGTGGTGAAACCATTAAATTGTCAAAAGTGACAGGACGGTATGGGTTTTCAATAAAACTAAACACGCGGCGAACTTCATTGGTAATTTGCTCGTTCGCAGTGAGTAATGAATAGTCGGTATAAAGACGAGCCGTCTTTTCATTGAAGTTACCTGTTCCGATATGGGCATATCGAATAATTTGACCTTCTTCCATGCGTGAAATAATAAATAGCTTGGCATGAATTTTTAGGCCAGGAGCCGAGAAGATAACGTGTACCCCAGCCTCTGTGAGTCGCTTGGCCCAGTGAATATTGGCTTCTTCGTCAAAGCGGGCTTGTAATTCAACCACCACTGTGACTTTTTTACCGTTATGGGCCGCATGGATCATGGAATCAATAATGCGTGAGTCTTTGGCAACACGATAAATATTAATTTTTATTGATAAGACACTCGGGTCAAAAGAAGCTTGTCTTAATAGTTCTAATGTGTGCTCAAAAGTATAATAAGGGTAGTAGAGCAAAACATCCCGTTCGCGAATGGCATCAAAGCCGTTACGGAAATTGTCAAACCAGCGGTGACGCAGCCGAGGTAAAGGTTTATTGAGTAGACTTTTATTTCCTTCATTAGGGAAATTAATAAAATCTTTAAAATTGTGATAACGGCCGCCAGCGATCACGGAGTCGTCATTGGATAAACCTAATTTTTCACGTAGTACAGCGACCATTTCGTCAGGCATATCACGCTGATAGACGAAACGCACAGGCTCAGCCGTGAGCCGCTGTTTGAGTGTTGATGACATGATTTCAAGTAAACTTGATTCCATTTCTGTCGCGATATCATATTCTGCATCACGGGTCATTTTCATGGAATACGCATTTAATTCGTCGTAATCAAAGAATCCTTTAAAAATTTCATCCAAGGTGTAACGTAAAATATTATCAATCAGAACCATCGATTTGCGGCGTTTTGGCATTTCGGGTGGCAGATTAACAAACCGAGGAACTTTATCTGACGGAATTTCTAAGAGAGCATATTGCACATTACTGCTATTAATAATCTCAACAGCTAAGTAGGTGTAGTCATCTTTTAAGAACTCCACCAAGTTAGTATCGGGATTAATCAAGATTGGCGTAATATGTTGACGCAAGTGTTGACGAAAATATTGGCGTAACCAAATTTGTTGGCGAGGGGATATTTGCCGTTCGTTAATTAAGAAAATTTGGTTGCGAGCCATTTCAAGCAAGAGGTCGTTGTACAAAATATCGAACTCTTGATCCTGCTTAGCAACTTTATTTTGAATACGTTTAAGTAAATGACGAGCGCCGCTGGCGGAGCCGCGCTCTTCGTTAATTAAGATACGACGTTTTACATCGGCAAAACGGACTTTGTAGAATTCATCTAAGTTATTGGAATAAATACCTAAAAAACGCATACGCTCGATAAGAGGGTTTCGCTTATCTGCTGCTTCTTGTAAAACCCGTTCGTTAAAAGCAAGCCAGCTTAGCTCTTTTTCGTGGTATAGACGTTCTTGGGACATCGTTGCTCCATATTGTAGGAATAGATAAACTTAAGGATGAATAATTACCTTACCTTAAACGTGCTGCTTAATTGTGGCATGTGGATTAACAACACTTTCAGGGTTTGCAGACTGAGCTTTGCTTGCAAAGTATTGGTGTTGAAAAATACACATGCGGATCGCGGTATGATAGCGACCATTGACGAAAAACTCATCGATAAGCTCGCCTTCCGTATGGAAGCCCAGTTTATTGTATATGTGGATAGCTTTGATATTTTCTTTATCCACGATGAGGTAAAGTTTATATAAATTGAGAACAGAGAAAGCATAGTCCATTGCGAGTTTAGCTGCACGTGTTGCGTAGCCATGGCCTTGGTGGCTCGGAGCAATGATAATCTGAAACTCAGAACGACGGTGAACATAATCGATTTCAACCAATTCCACTAAGCCAACTTTTTCACTGTCATTTTCAACAATAAAGCGCCGCTCAGATTGGTCATGAATATGTTTATCATAGAGATCACTCAACTCAACGAAAGCTTCATAAGGCTCTTCAAACCAGTAACGCATTACACTGGCATTATTATCAAGTTGATGGATAAACGCTAAATCTTCACGTTCAAGTGGGCGCAACCTAAACGGATGAACTTGCCCGGTCGTCATATAACACCTCAATTCTATTTAAAAGATACGCATCTACTATCGATATTTTTAAGTCATAAAGACAAATAAATGCCACGAATTATTTTCACTCTTAACCAATAAGGATACCACTAATTTACGATAAAATAATGACACAAAGCAGGAGGCTCTACTAAGTGGTGAAGATTAACGCACTTTGTCGCGGATAGAGTGGCTTATCCAACAAAAAGGGCAGAGATCTCTCTTTGCCCTTAGTGAATGTCATGGTCTAGCGTTGGACAGTGATTAGGCTATTCATTTGCATAGCCTTGTGGTGGCAAACATTGACCATCTAAATAAGCAAGATTATCTTTCATGACTAAACGGTCATCGATAAACCATTGCACAACAAGTGGATAAATATTGTGCTCTTGTGCTTTCACTCGCTCTACAACCGCTTCTTCACTATCCTCTGCAAAAATAGGCACTTTGGCTTGTAATATCACAGGACCGCCGTCTAGCTCTTCAGTGACAAAATGCACGGAAGTCCCATGTTCGCTATCGCCGTTCTCTATTGCCTTGCGGTGGGTATGTAATCCGGGGTACTTCGGTAATAGAGAAGGGTGAATATTCAGCATTTTTCCCGCGTAATGTTTCACGAAGTCCGCCGTTAAGATGCGCATGAACCCAGCAAGCACCACTAAATCAGGCTGATATCCATCCATCATTGCCATCAATGCAGCGTCATATTCTTCACGACTTGCCAATGATTTTGCACTTAGCGTTAAGGCAGGGATCCCTGCCTTTTGTGCACGAATCAACCCATAAGCATCGGGTTGATTACTGATGACAGCCACTATCTGCGCCTGAAGGCCATTGGACGTCGCATCAATCAGCGATTGTAAATTACTGCCGCTGCCTGAAATAAGAACAACAATTTTTTTCATTAGCGGATAACAACCTGTTCTTCACCCGCAGGAAGCTGAGCAATAGAACCGATTTGCCATGCTTTTTCACCTAAACCGTTGAGCAGCGTGAGTGCCGCATCAACGTCATTTTGTGGCAAGGCAATAATAATGCCGACACCACAGTTAAAGGTGCGATACATTTCGTGATCTGTCACACTGCCTGCTTTTTGTAACCAATTGAATACCGCAGGCCATTGCCAACTCGCTTTATCAATTTGTGCTTGTGTATTTTCAGGCAATACACGAGGAATATTTTCCCAGAAACCACCGCCAGTGATGTGTGCGATTGCGTGGATATCACATTTTTCAATCAGCTCAAGGACGTTTTTTACATAAATACGTGTTGGTGCTAATAGGTGGTCAGCCAGTGATTGACCTTCAAGGTCTGTTGATTCTGGGTCGGTTTGACTCACTTCAAGAATTTTACGTACTAATGAGTAACCATTAGAGTGGGGGCCACTTGATGCTAATGCGATCAGTGCATCACCGGCACTAACCTTGCTACCATCAATGATCTCGGAACGTTCAACAACACCAACGCAGAATCCAGCAACATCATAGTCTTCACCGTGGTACATACCGGGCATTTCCGCGGTTTCTCCCCCGACAAGGGCACAACCTGATTGTTTACAACCTTCTGCGATACCTGTGATCACACTTGCTGCGGTATCAACATCCAGCTTGCCTGTTGCGTAATAATCTAAGAAAAATAGCGGTTCGGCACCTTGTACAATTAAGTCATTAACGCACATAGCGACCAAGTCGATGCCGATCGTGTCGTGGCGTTTTAAATCCATTGCAAGGCGCAGTTTAGTACCAACGCCATCTGTACCTGAAACTAACACAGGTTCCCGGTATTTTTGTGGCAGGGAACATAACGCACCAAACCCTCCCAATCCTCCCATAACTTCTGGTCGGCGAGTTTCTTTCACTACGCCTTTAATACGTTCAACCAATGCATTACCTGCATCAATGTCAACACCGGCATCTTTATAGCTGAGAGAGGTTTTATCAGTCACTACGGCCCCCAAGGCAATTGTGTTTTGGAAAAATAGACTTCAATAAACGCTATTCTAACAGGCTAAGCAAACGTTTGCGATAGCTTTATGAATGAAATCATCATCGTGTTTTTTATCGTAGCGAAATGAAGCTTTAGTGTTTATGGGGGAATGCTTGTTGCAAATATTTATACCGTTTACATAAGGTAAAATGCGATTGAGCATCTATAATTTTACATTGTGATTTTATTGAATATATTTCATTGCATGCATGCGGTTATTCGGTTCAAGGTAGTGGAATGTGCTATTGGCATATTGAGTGAAATGGTGAGTTTAAAAATAAGCTATTTCTGATTGTTTTGACATCAATCAAACATGGCATAGTGGCATCTTCCATAAAAAGAGGTATAATCCCGCGATTTTTTTGTGCGCTGACGTCTAAAATAGTAGGAGAATTCCATGAAGATCGTTGAGGTAAAACACCCTCTCGTTAAACATAAACTCGGCCTGATGCGAGATCATGATATAAGCACCAAACGCTTTCGTGAACTGGCCTCAGAGGTTGGTAGCCTACTAACTTATGAAGCAACCGCTGACCTAGAAACTGAGAGAGTTACCATTGAAGGTTGGTGTGGTCCTGTAGAAATAGAGCAAATTAAAGGGAAAAAAATCACTGTTGTACCTATTCTCCGTGCAGGTATCGGCATGATGAATGGCGTTCTAGAAAGTATTCCAAGCGCTCGAATCAGTGTTGTCGGTGTGTATCGTGATGAAGAAACCTTTAAACCTGTCTCTTACTTCCAAAAATTAGTTTCCAATATTGATGAGCGTATGGCTTTGGTTGTTGACCCAATGCTGGCAACGGGTGGGTCAATGATCGCCACGATCGACCTGTTGAAAAATGCGGGCTGTAAATCAATTAAAGTATTAGTGCTGGTTGCAGCACCTGAAGGGATTAAAGCACTTGAAGAAGCTCACCCAGATGTCGAGCTCTATACCGCGTCCATTGATCAATACCTAAATGAACATGGTTATATTGTTCCTGGGCTAGGTGATGCTGGCGATAAGATATTTGGTACTAAATAATAATTAGCCGACTTTAGAAGTCGGCTTTTTTTTGATGATAAAAATGCATTAAGGGGATGAAAAAATGACACGTCGTGCGATTAGTGTTGAAGAAAGGCCACCACTACTACAAACCATACCGCTAAGTTTTCAACATTTATTTGCCATGTTTGGCGCGACAGTGATTGTACCCATTTTGTTTGGTGTTAACCCAGCAACGATTTTGTTGTTTAACGGTATTGGCACCTTACTTTATCTATTTATCTGTAAAGGGAAGATTCCTGCGTATTTAGGTTCCAGTTTCGCTTTTATTTCACCCGTGATGATTTTGCTACCTCTTGGTTATGAATTGGCATTAGGCGGCTTTATTATTTGTGGTGTCTTATTCTGTATTGTGGCGTTAATTGTCAAAGTTGCGGGTCGAGGTTGGATAAATGTCATGTTTCCACCCGCGGCAATGGGCGCCATTGTTGCGGTTATCGGCCTCGAATTAGCACAAACAGCCGCGGGAATGGCGGGTTTGTTGCCTAAAGAAGGCGCTCCAGTCGATTCAAGTACCTTAATCATTTCGATTACCACACTGGTGGTGACCGTGTTGTGTGCTGTTGTCTTCCGCGGCTTTTTATCCATTATTCCTATCTTAATTGGTTTCTTGGCGGGATATGCGTTGTCTTATTTTATGGGGATCGTGGATTTTACACCTGTCATTGAAGCGCCATGGTTTGCAATACCGACTTTTTATACACCACGTTTTGAATGGTTCGCTATCTTAACTATCTTACCTGCTGCGTTAGTTGTCATTGCTGAGCACGTCGGTCACTTAGTTGTGACGGCAAATATTGTTGAGCGTGATTTAATGAAAAATCCTGGTTTGCACCGTTCTATGTTTGCAAATGGTTTTTCTACTGTCATTTCTGGCTTTTTTGGCTCAACACCGAATACCACGTATGGTGAAAATATCGGGGTCATGGCAATTACTAAGGTTTACAGTACGTGGGTTATCGGTGGTGCGGCTGTGATTGCTATTTTGCTTTCGTGTGTAGGTAAATTAGCCGCTGCGATTCAGTTAGTGCCAGTACCTGTCATGGGTGGGGTTTCATTATTACTTTATGGTGTCATTGGTGCGTCCGGTATTCGTGTTCTTATTGACTCGAAGGTTGATTATAATAAACCGCAAAACTTAATCCTAACCTCTGTCATCTTAATCATTGGTGTCAGTGGGGCGGTGATCCATATCGGTCAAGCGGAACTGAAAGGCATGGCCTTAGCAACAATTGTTGGTATTGTGATGGCTTTAGTATTCCGTTTTATTACTTTTGTGCGTCCTGAAAAACAATTTGTAACGTCAGACCTTGAAGAAATAGAGACTCACCAGTCTAAGAAATAAAAGCATTCTGCAATTGCCGATGTGATGAAAGCATCGGCAATTGAGTTTCTTCTTGTTCATTTATGCTTGAAATTTATGGTAAACTTTCTACTGTTAATTGTTTTGCACAGCCAGAGGTGCTTCTGAACACGCCATCGCAACTTTCACTACCACTCTATCTACCTGATGATGAAACGTTTGCTAGCTTTTATGCAGGCGAAAATGAAGCGTTGTTGTCTGCGATTAAACTCGCCATTAATCAACCCCACGGTAGCTATATTTATTACTGGTCTCGTGAAGGTGGAGGAAAAAGCCATCTATTGCATGCCGCTTGCGCTGAACTTTCCGAACAAGATATGGCGGTAGGGTATGTACCACTCGATAAACGTGCCTATTTTGTTCCTGAAGTTTTGGAAGGTATGGAACACCTTTCTTTGGTTTGTATCGATAACATTCAGTGTATTGCGGGTGATCCTGAATGGGAAATGGCGATTTTTAATCTGTATAACCGTATTTTAGAAATCGGTCGTACCTGCTTGTTGATCACAGGTGATAGGCCACCAAGGCAAATTGAACTTTCTCTTCCTGACTTAGCCTCTCGTCTAGATTGGGGGCAAATTTATAAACTGCATCCACTGAGTGATGAAGACAAAATCTGTGCGTTGCAGCTACGCGCTAGGATGCGTGGTTTTGAATTACCAGAAGATGTATGTCGCTTTGTGTTAAAACGTCTAGACAGAAAAATGGGGACGTTATTTGATATTTTGAACAAACTGGATCATGCATCAATTGTTGCACAACGTAAACTGACAATTCCTTTTGTCAAAGATATCCTCCAGTTATAAAAAGGCAGCCTCTTAGCTGCCTTTTTTGTATCCTTATAAAAGCTCAAGGACTTGCTCGGGTGGACGTCCTAGTTTTGCCTGTTTGCCTTTGACAACAATAGGGCGCTCAATCAGTTTTGGGTTTTCATGCATGGCTTGAATGAGTTGTTCTTGCGTTAAAGTGGTTTCCCCTAAATTTAGTGTTTTATAGCACTCTTCTTTCGTGCGCATGAGTTGGCGAGCATCTGCAAAGCCTAACGCCTTTAACAATTGTTTTAGTTGAGAAACACTAGGTGGATTTTTCAAGTATTCGACGATAGTCGGTGTAACCCCATTGGATTCTAATAGGGCTAGGGTCTCACGGCTTTTAGAACAACGTGGATTATGATAAATGGTTATTGTGTCCGTCATGGTCATCATTTCCTTACGGTTTGGCTTTACTGTCTCTTAATTGTAACTTTCTTAATTCATCAATACGTGCATCATAGCGTTGCTGTTCATAGCTGCCTAAACGACTTTTACGGCTGGCTTCGCTAAGATAATTGATCGCATTATCATAGTTACCCCGTAATGCCATTCCTTCCGCATAGGCGGCCAGCTCTTCATTCCGTTTGCCTTGTTTGGCGGACGTTTCTGCTAATAGATCCCACCCATTTGGGTCGTCAGGATTATTGAATGTATATTTATTCAGCAAAGAACTCGCATTTTGATACTGTTTATTATTAATTAACGCATTGGCAAGGTTAATTTGTAATACAGGGTTATTAGGCGATTTTTTCAATGCGTTTTGTAAGCGGGTCACGGCTTGGGATGAACGACGTTGTTCAATATCTAAATCGGTCATACTATCGATAAACCATGGGTTATCGGGTTGTTTTTCCAGCAAACTCGCCATGATTTTAGTTGCCTCAGCATATTTTTTATCTTGTGATAATTTTAATGCTTTACCGTAGTCCGCGGCCATGCGTTCTTGCGCCGTGCCTTGACTATAATTTTCAAGAATTTGGTCAAGGGCATGCTGTTGTCCCGCTGTATACATTGATAAGATACGCACTCGTGCATACATAAAATCATCGGAAGACGGTACGGTGAGTTTGGGGTACTGATTAGAGCGGTTACGCGCATCCGCTAAACGGCTATCGGGTAATGGGTGCGTTAACAGTATTTCAGGTGGCTTTGACATGTAACGAGTTTGGTCTGACATGGTTTGCATAAAGTCAGCCATAGCATGAGGGTCAAAGCCTGCGCGTCTTAGTGTTTGTAAGCCGATGCGGTCTGCTTCTTGCTCGTTAGCTTGAGTAAAGCTGATCATACCTTGCTGAACGCCGGCCATTGTTCCTGTTAAGGCCGCAAATCCGGCTTGTGGGTTTGCCATGACCAATAAGAGTGAACCAATAGTGCCAGCTATAGCAAGCGGTGTGGTACTTTTTTGGTCTTCCATCATACGTGCAAGGTGGCGTTGCGTCACGTGAGAGATTTCGTGAGCCATCACAGAGGCAAGTTGACTCTCGTTTTGGCTGTAACGAAAAAGTGCTGAATGCAATACGACATTACCACCAAAGTAGGCATAAGCGTTAATGTTCGGATTATTCACTAAATAGAACTTAAAAGGTGTTCTAACGGAATCCGCATTTTTGACTAATCGCATACCGAGCTTATTGATGTATTGATTGAGGAGAGGGTCATATATCAACGGGGTACTTGCACGAATTTGGCGCGTGATCGCATCACCCATAATAATTTCTTGGTTGATACTCAGCGTACCGCCAGCGGTCGTACCGATGTCTGGAAGCGTGTCCTCAACGGCACTGTATGCGGGGAATGTCGCGCCGTTGACGCACGCTGCTATCAATAAAACTAGAAGTGGATTTTTCAGTTTTTTATTCATGAAAAAATTGCATCCCGTACAACGATTAATTTTCAGCTTAATCCATGATAGCAAAAGCTATCGAAATGTCTGTTAATTGGTATAATTTTCGCTAATTTAGGAACTGTCTTTAAAGCATCACTTCCCAAGGAGCTATATATGTTGGAAATGCTATTACAATGGTATCGGCGACGCTTTGCTGATCCTCAGGCTGTTGCGTTGTTTACGTTGCTCATTGTTGGCTTCTGTATCATCTTTTTCTTTAGCAATATATTAGCTCCGTTGTTGGTCGCTATCGCCTTAGCTTACTTACTTGAATGGCCGACACATTTACTTGAGCGTATTGGTTGCTCTCGTGTTGTTGCGGTTACGATTATTTTGACCTTGTTTGCGGGAATTAGTGCCATGGTCATTTTAATTATTGCACCAACGGCATGGCAACAAGGGATTAATCTGGTAGGGGATTTGCCAAATATGGTAAATCGTTTTAACGAATTCGCACAAACCTTACCTGAACGATATCCGGCTTTAGTTGACGCGGGTATCATTGATATGATGGCTGATAATTTACGTGGTCGTTTGTCAGGGATGGCGGAATCCGTCGTGAAAATGTCGGTGGCTTCTTTAATCGGTGTATTTACTTTAGCTATTTATACCGTTCTTGTGCCTCTAATGACATTTTTCTTATTAAAAGATAAACAAAAAATCATTAATAGTGTCCAAAAAGTCCTTCCACGAAACCGTTTATTGGTGGGGAAAGTATGGATAGAAATGAACCAACAAATTACCAACTATTTACGTGGTAAAGTCACTGAGATGATCATTGTTGGCGTTTGTACCTATGCGGGGTTCGCTTACTTTGACTTGCGTTATTCGGTGTTATTATCGGTACTGGTCGGGGTGTCGGTATTGATCCCTTACATTGGTGCCGTGGCGGTAACCATCCCAGTGGTTCTTGTGGCGTTGTTTCAATGGGGGATCGGCAGTGATTTTTGGTCGCTAATCATTGTTTACCTTGTTATTCAAGGGTTAGACAGTAATTTATTCGTTCCGCTACTCTTTTCTGAGGCCGTGAATCTTCATCCGCTTGTGATTATATTATCGGTAGTGATTTTTGGGGGATTATGGGGTTTTTGGGGCGTATTTTTTGCGATACCGTTAGCCACATTGATCAAAGCGGTGATTAACGTCTGGCCTGAAGAAACAACGGAAAACCAAGCTAAACTGGAGTGAAGGGGCGACAATGCCGGCTAATATCGAGTTACAACAAGGTGATATCACTAAAGTTACCGTCGATGCTATCGTGAATGCAGCGAATAGTTCTTTATTAGGCGGTGGTGGCGTCGATGGCGCTATTCACCGTGCAGGAGGCAGTGCAATTCTTGATGAATGCCGCCAAATTAGAGCTAAACAGGGAGGGTGTAAACCTGGGCATGCAGTTATAACGACAGCGGGTCGTTTGCCTGCTAAATATGTTATTCATACGGTAGGGCCGGTATGGCAAGACGGAACATACGGTGAAACACAGGTATTAGCAAATGCGTATTTATCCTGCTTACAATTGGCCAGCCAGTATAAGGTCGCGACCATCGCATTTCCCAATATTAGCACTGGGATCTATGGTTTTCCTAAGGCATTAGCTGCACAGGTTGCTTGCGAAACCGTCGTAAATTACCTTGCCGCTCATGCGTTGCCGATGAAAGTCATTTTCATGTGCTTCGATGCAGAAAATTACCATTTATATCAACAGCAACTGCAACAATAAAACAGGATTGTGGAAGCGTTATTGTTCATGATTTTATCGGTTCAATCTGGCTTAGATTAACCTATATCGAGTTACGCTTGCTGACGCTAAAGAGGTTATTGCTCCAACGGGAGCAGTAACCGGTTTATTTTTGTTGTTTGGTTGGCTATTCATCGAGATTCATTGTCTTGTCCTCTCTGTCGATAATGCCGGAACATGAATGGGATGAATTTGAATATCATAGCAATAAGCTGTCTCTATCTTTGTTTCGCGTTCAGCGAAGAATAGAGGTATTGATACTGTTCAGATGAACAATCATCGTTAGTTTTTGATTGTCCTGTCTTTTGCGCGGTAGGATTAAGGTTGCTGGAGAAAGAAGAGAGGGTTGTGTAAAGCTTAACAACCCTATCAGGTAAAATATTAAGCGTGACTATTTATGTATTCGAGAACAATTTCATGGTGATTGCTGGTTTTGAAATTATCGAATACATGTTCAATAGTTCCATTTGCATCAACAAGGAAACTAATACGATGGATGCCATCATAAGTTTTCCCCATGAACTGTTTTTCACCCCAAACACCAAATTGTTCACAAACTTGATGATCTTCATCTGAGAGCAGTGTGAAGTTCAACATTTCTTTTTCAGCGAAACGAGACAATTTTTCGGGTTTATCTGTGCTAATGCCTAAAACTTCAACACCCTTTTGTCTAAGTGTATCCATTTCGTCACGCAGACCACATGCTTGGACTGTACATCCTGGGGTCATGGCCTTAGGGTAGAAGTAAACTAATACGCGTTGACCCTGATAATCTGAAAGATTGATGATTTCACCATCTTGGTCAGGAAGGCTAAATTGAGGCGCCTTATCACCGGCTTTCAATGGGTTCATTACATATATCTCCGTTAACTCTGCATTTTAGGATTATTAACAATGCTTATGTTGCCTTTTGCATTGAGTATTGTACATAGTTGTTGAAATTTATTCTTTATAATTATGCCATTATCATCCAATGGATGATGCGCTGTAATTTGAATTTCGAGCTGAGCCGGCATGCCATTGTTTGCGGGTTGTGTTTTTGACACAAGCTCCGCGATATTACATTGTTGAGTTGTGAATAAATTCGTAAATTGTTCTACGATACGCGGTGCATCATCAACCATAACGTTCACTGTGACTGTTGATGGATAATCGGTTGTTTGTACACTTTGCGTACGCTTCATCACAATCAACAGATCAAGTTCGGCCCCTTTCAGCGGTAGAATAGCTTCAATTTGGGCTATCGCGTTCCAACTACCGGAAAGCATCATAATAAAGGTAAATTCCTTACCAAACATGGCTAAACGGCTGTCTTCAATATTGCAATCACACTCGCTCACAAGACGTGTAATAGTATTCACAATGCCCGGACGATCGGTTCCTAGCGCAGTAATCACAAGAAATTGCTGTTCTGTCTTAGGCAAAGTCTGTTCCTTATTTTTAATTGGCAGATCCACGTTTTAGCTTCAAGATTCCAAGCATAAAATCTGCTTGTTGATATCGGTAAGGAAACCATAAAAATGAGAATCTGCCAAGTAGGCAGATTCACTCTTGCGAAGAATGATCGAGAATTATTACTTCTGTTTAAGTTATTCATGGCGGTATTAACAAAATTCATTAAAAACCTGTGGTTGGGTGGTTTTCTTCTTTCAAATGAAAAAGTACCATGGAGACTAAACTATTTAGGGGGTATAGCTATGTCTCATTCAAACACAAACTATAAAGCGTTTTTAACTGGCAGTATTGTTGCAGTAATTACACCAATGGATTCAAATGGGCGTTTGGATAAGCAAAGCTTGAAAAAATTGGTTGATTACCATGTTGAGAGCGGTACCTCCGCCATTGTCTCTGTTGGGACCACAGGTGAGTCGGCAACCTTAACGCATAAAGAACATGTTGAAGTCGTTCACACCACGTTGGAACTTGCCGATGGGCGTATTCCTATTATTGCTGGAGCAGGGGCGAACGCGACCGCAGAAGCTATCTCGTTGACAAGAGAGTTTGAACATTCCGGAGTGGTTGCCTGCCTGACAGTGACACCGTATTACAATAGACCTTCACAAGAAGGCTTGTATCAACACTTTAAAGCAATTTCAGAAAACACGAGCTTGCCTCAAATTCTCTATAATGTACCATCACGCACAGGATGTGATTTATTACCAGAAACAGTGGGGCGCTTAGCTAAATTGGCGAATATTGTGTCAATTAAAGAGGCGACAGGGAACTTAGCAAGGGTTCATCAAATCAAAGAACTGGTTAATGACGATTTTGTTCTGCTCACTGGTGATGATGCAACCGCACTTGACTTCATGCAGTTGGGCGGTCAGGGCGTTATTTCTGTTACTGCTAACGTTGCTGCCGCACAAATGGTAAAAATGTGTGACTTAGCGCTTGCGGGCAAATATACTGAGGCTCGTGAATTAAACAAACGTCTGATGGGTTTGCATCATCAGTTATTTGTTGAGCCTAATCCAATTCCAGCGAAGTGGGGCTGCCACCGCCTTGGCTTGATTGCTGACGATACATTACGGTTACCAATGACACCGTTAACCGCAGCCGGTCAACAAAAAGTGGAAGAAGCCCTGAAACTCGCTGGGTTACTGTAAAATTTAGGGAATTTTAATGGCAACACTATTGCAAAAATCGAAGGTTATGAAGGTTGCTGGCCTGTCACTCGTTGTGTTACTGGCAGCCTGCTCCAGCGATCAGCGCTATAAACGTCAGGTCAGCGGTAACGAAGACTATCTCGATGCCGCGCCATTGAAAGTGTTAAATATACCTCAGGGAATGACATTACCATTGCAAAATGGTGAATATGAAATCCCTAAAGTCACCTCATCGGGCCCAGTAGGTAAAGCACTTGATATTCGCCCTCCAGTATTGTCTATCTCGCAACTCGCGGGTTCACGTACTGAAGATAGCGCTGAAGCAAGCCGTTTGTTGCTTGAGAATACACCTGAAAATAGTGCGCTTTGGTCACAAGTCGCAATGATTTTGGAACAACGTAATATTCCTGTTTCTTCTAAGGATGATGGTTCGCACGCGATTGAAACCGATTGGGTGAAATGGGAACGTGCAGACGAAGATGTTCCGTTAGAAAGTCGTCATAAAGTGACTGTTCAGCCGCAAGGCGGGATGATCGCATTGACTGTCACCAACTTAGGCTTGCGCCAAGGTACAGAGTCGATTAACGATCAGGCCGAAATTCAGCGTTACAATAAATTATTGTTGAATGAATTAACTGAGAGCCTGTACGCACTACGTGATACCTCGAATAAAAACAGCATTCAAAGTGCTTATGGCATCATTGATGTTCAATCAGGTAGTGATTCTACAGGTTTACCTGTGGTTATCGTACGTGCGCCATTTGATGCAGTTTGGGAACGTTTGCCACGTACTCTCGAAAGCGTTGGTATGAAGGTGGGTGACCGTAGCCGTTCAAATGGTTCTGTTATGGTCACCTATAAGGGGCTAAGTAGTTCCGAATGGCAGAATTTAGGTATTGATGATCCTTCCATTCCTGAAGCAGATTATAAAATTCAAGTGGGTGATTTGAATAACCGTAGTAGCCTACAGTTTATCAACACCAAAGGTGTACCATTAACTCAGAAACAAAATGATGATATGGTTGCTGCCTTGAAAGCCGCTTTCAGTAAAGTGGGTAATAAGTAATTTTTTCTGACTTATCAAGCCGTGATCCAGCGATATTGGGTCACGGCTTTTTTTATAACTCACAATCCTGTCTTAACTCTCTTCATGGTCAACGGCATAAAAAGAGCCACCTTGATGACTTCTTTAAAACCTGAATTTTAAAATTCGCTGTCAATGGACAAAAAACCAGTGTTTAAGCTTAAGTAATCGTTTGCGTCTACACGTGAATTTTATTATCATAAATAGGTGAGGTAGATAAAATATTTAATATCAGTTAGTTAGAGAATTAGATGCATTTATTCAATCACTTATCAAAACAGAGCAGATAAGTAACGGTAGAGAGCAGATTTAACCCCTTCTGCGGTTACTTATCTGAATCTGCGGGTGTCATTTTGCAGGTTGATATCCTAATTGAATAATCCCATCTCTGGAGTGTGTAAGATGCAAAAGAAAGCTGAGTTGTATCGTGGTAAGGCGAAAACGGTCTATACCACTGAGGATCCTGACCTTTTAATTCTGGAATTCCGTAATGATACATCAGCACTCGATGGAGAGCGAATCGAGCAGTTCGAGCGTAAAGGGATGGTAAACAATAAGTTTAACCATTTTATTATGAGCAAACTGGAAGAAGCCGGTATCCCAACGCAAATGGAAGCGTTGCTTTCTGATACTGAAGCACTAGTCAAAAAATTGGATATGGTGCCGGTAGAGTGTGTTATTCGCAACCGAGCAGCCGGTTCTTTGGTTAAACGTCTTGGTGTTGAAGAAGGGATGGTGTTAAACCCGCCACTGTTTGACTTATTCTTAAAAGATGATGCAAAACATGACCCAATGGTTAATGAGTCCTATTGTGAAACTTTTGGTTGGGTAAACAAAGAAAACTTGGCGGAAATGAAGCGCTTAAGTTATAAAGCGAATGAAGTATTATCAAAGATTTTCGCCGATGCAGGGTTGATCTTGGTTGATTTTAAACTTGAATTTGGCTTATTTAAAGGTCAAGTGGTTCTCGGCGATGAGTTCTCTCCAGATGGTAGCCGTTTATGGGATAAAGCAACCTTAAATAAAATGGATAAAGACCGTTTCCGTCAAAGCCTTGGTGGCTTGATTGAAGCTTATGAAGAGGTGGCTCGTCGTATTGGCGTAGAACTCGATTAATGAACAATTAAAGCCGTCACTAAAAAGTCGCTCATATAAGAGCGACTTTTTTTTGGGGATTTATTGTTGATTCGTGCAATTAGATTGTTGATTTAACCGTTGGCAGCCCGCTGTCGCTGATAGGTTAACGGGTTTACCTTGTTCGGATAGCCATAATTTTAGCTGCTCAGCCGCTGGGTGGCGTGTAAAGGCCGTCTGGCGCATTTTTTCATTCTTTTCACCATACTCTACTAGTTTATTATCAATAAAAATAAAATGTTGGATGGTGAAGGAGGTGGAAGACGTCATTGTAAAATGTTTTGTATAGAGCAGTAGAGTGGCATCTTGCTGTGTCGCTGAGTCAGCAGGGGATCCCATAATAGAGACCACTTGTTGTGGCGTCATGCCAGCGGTGATAGCCGTTAATGGGTTTGTTGAAGCATAGCCCACAAGGGAAAATGCTAGAATAAATATTACATAGATAGCTTTAATCGTGTGCATAATGTTCTCCGTCTTATTGAATGGGAATAAAGCTATTATTTTTAGGCTAGCCAGCGTGGACAGTTTATGGATATTGGCGTCGTTTAATCAATCGAAATCACGTGAGTACCGATAAATGTCGATGACTTGGCAATAAATTTGTTAGCCCAACATTTAGGATCGTTTTCTCGTTCAAGACCAAGCGCATTGCTCAATGAATAAAGTGTTGGGGCGGGTAAGACCGAATCAGGCTGTAAATCAGGGTGGCATAACGTATGTTCCGGAGGGCCATCAGCAATCACGGTTCCCGCAGATAAGTGGATAGCTCGCTTAAAATTACGTGCGACAAAATCAAGATCATGGCTAATGGCAAGTATTGTTGTTCCCATCGATTGCTGTAAGGCGAGCCACTGTTCAAAACGGCTCAACCAACATGCATCAAAGTCACGAGTAGGTTCGTCTAATAAGAGAATTTTAGGGGCAACAGCACTCAAACAGGCGACGGCAACCATTCGTCGTTGACCCGCGTTTAAATCGAGAGGGTGGCTATCTGCCACATCTTGCAGATGAACACTTTTCAGTGTTTTTAGGGTGCGTTCATTAATCTCTTGTTGAGATAATTTCTGACGACGAAGCCCAAAGGCAACTTCATCTTTCACACGACTATGAAAGATTTGCTTTTCAACTTCTTGAAATAAAATACCAATTTGATTGGCTCGTTGCATGGCGTTGAGCGTTGAAAGCTTGTGACAATTAACCTGAATTTGTCCTTGTGTTGGACGTAATAATCCTGCAATAAGCCGCAATAGTGTTGATTTGCCAGCGCCATTATCCCCCACGAGTGCAACACTTTCACCAGTATTTATCGTGAGTGTCAATTGAGAGATCGTCGCATGCATGGCATTAGGCCAACGGTATTCTAGGTTATCAACGACTATCATGGTAATCCTTAAAGGCATTCAGCAAAGCGTTATCGTCAGTTGGGAGTGCGGCTTGCCAATGGTTTTGATTCATTAAGTGACCCAAAACACGCCAAGCATCAGGCATATTGATAGTCGGTTGCGCCGCAGTAAAAACACGCGTTTTGTCATGGCTAGCAATCACCTTGCCATGCGCTAATAACATTAATTGTTCACAAAAGCTGATCGCAGGAAGCAGGTTACGTTCGAATAAAATCACACTGCAACCTGTTTGCTGAGAATACTGTTTTAAGTTGAGTAACATGGTTTGTGTGGCTTTTGGCGTTAAACGACTGAAGGCTTCATCCAATAAGAGCAGTTTAGGTTGCATTGCGAGGGCACAGGCAATCACAACACGTTGCGCTTCTCCTCCTGATAAAGAATTTGGGTGGCGGTCACGAAGTCTCTCACTATGAGTTAACCGCATAGCGTCATTGACTCGTTGTCTAATTTGTTCTTCAGGTAATCCAAGGTTTTCAGGGCCAAAGGCAATTTCTTGTTCTACGCTAAATCCACATCCTGATAATTGAAGTTGTGGTGCTTGTTGAACCAACTGCCTTTGACTACTGAGTGCAGCCAAATGGTTATTCGATATTGGTTGTGATAAGACTTCAGCGACACCGTCAAGCTTGCCTGTGAGCAGCTCAGGAAACCAACCGCAAAGAAGCTGAGCTAACGTGCTTTTGCCACTACCATTACCACCAAATATCGCAAGCCACTGACCTGCGGACAACTGGATGTCGACAGGTCCGAGAGGAGAAAACTCGGTATTGCTAGGTATGAAAACCAATTGCTGTAAATTTACCACCACCAGCGGATCCCTCCTTCAATGACAATGACCATTAGAAGGCTATAACGGAAAATACTTTGCATCGTACTGTCTTTAGGGGCATCTAGAGTTGTGCGATGACTGACAGAACGAAAGCCTCGCATATCTAATGCCGCGCCACGAATTGCCATCTCACTCAATGTTTGAGTCATGAGAGGCAATAATAAAGCAGGTAATGAAATCAATCGTTGCCAAAGATGACCATCAAGGGGAACGCCTCTTGCGAGCTGAGCTTCCTTAATGCTCGCTAATTGCTGACGTAATTGTTCCAGAAAGAGTAATGGCCCAGCGAATAAATATGAAAAGCTGCTGGGCAATCGGCTGGCAAACAGCGCTCGAATAAATTTTTCAGTTGGTACGTATTGTAACCACAGCTGTGCGCTACTCATAATGGCGAATAGTTGAAACCATAAAGTAAGCGCTTTTTGTTGCTGGGGTGTTGTTGTAAATTCACCAGTCAGCCAATAGGCTAGCCATCCGCCATGGATCAACCATAAGCCACACGCCATTGGTAGCATAAACCAACACACAAACCGCCAACGATAGCGAGCCTGTCGCCAAATCAGCAAAGCAGCGAAGCTGGCTAAACTGATTGTGATTAATGGCCAGCCAAACGGCAGCAGCACTACGCTGATACTCAACCAAAGCCATAATGTTAGCGACGTAAAAGGGTGCATACTTATCTGACTCGAGCCATATGCGGAAAATTCTGTTGTGCACGTAACGGTAAGCGGCGTACTAACAACCAAGCGATTAATGCAGAAAGAATTTTATCCGCGATATTGGCACCTAAGACAGTAATAGCGACAGACTCAAGTAAGTTTTCCCCAACAGCATGGAAATAAGCGACAAAGAAATCCGCACCGCTACCCGTTGTGCCAGCAAACAGGTAGGTACGAATTGGTACGGCAACTAGCATCAACGCCAATGTAATAATCACGCCAGACAGAATAACGCGCGGTAATGTACGGAATAGCCCTGCATGAGCGAGCAAACCAGCACTAAGACCTATCATCATAGCAACGGGTGCGAATGCCGCTGCAATAGGGCCACTTAGCAATCCCCATAATAAATTGGTTAATAACCCTGTTAATACCGCAATCCATGGACCGGCTAACAATGCACAGATCAACGTGCCGATCGAATCAAGAAAGATAGGCAGCTTAATCATGGAGCTGATTTGTCCACCTAACATATTAATGGCGATTGAAAAAACAATAAGTACCAAAGTACGACTTGAAAGAATAGGTGATTTAGACATGGAAATTTCGATCCTTAGTGGATTAACCCGTTATTTATCATGATGGTTGTGGCGTGGGGTAACAACAAGTTCGTCATAACCGGATAATTGACAATATTCTCGAGTGAAGGTGATGTTATCTAACTCTCCAATGACTAATTCTAAGGTTGTTCTCACGGTACAACTGTTCATCATATGCCCACCTTGAACATGACCATTTTCATCTGAGATAGCTAAATGCAAATGTTCACTCGTCGCATCTAAGGTGCCGATCAGAGAAACGACTTCATACTTACCCATGATCTGCTGGGTTTCTTCTCTTCCAGCAAAACGTAGATTAACTTGGGTTAAGCTACCAACACAGCCCGCAATAAAAGCGGCTTTCAATTGATTTTGTTGAATAAAATTACGTAATGTTGGAATGACATCATCGTCTGGCTGCAAGCGAAGGGCGAAATAACGCGCGCCAGAAGATGGAAGCCGAGCTGCATTCATGCTTATGATCCTAAATATACTTATAATTTGAATATGATATGGTTTTTCTATTAATAGAAACGCAGTGATAGAGTTAATTATAATAATTTTATATTTATCTGCTGGTATTGTAAGTAACAATCAATGAGATATCAGCAACAAAGTGTTTTATCGTGATCGTTTGATTAAAAGTAGGCTTAATTTATGTTAAGTAAAGAATAAACGTCTAAGAGGCAATATAACCATTTTATTTGTAAGGTTAATATCGCGAATATCTGTGTTAATTCAGTGGGCTCATTTATCTATTTGCGTGTGATGACGATGTGCAAATAAAAATAATTAATCAAGTTATGCCATTTTTAGGTTTAAACTACGGGTTAACAATTTATTAACTCATTATGGAGGTAACGATGCGTTGGCAAGACCGTCGTCGTAGTAACAATATCGAGGATAGACGATCCGAAAATACCCCTCGTGATTATCGCAATACTGGTGGTGGAATGCGTATTCCTCTACGCGGAAAAAGTGGCCTTGTGATCCTGATTGTTATTGTGGTCGCCGGTTACTATGGTGTTGACCTGACAGGTTTAATTACAGGTGAACCTATTAGTAACCCATCATCTCAGCAAGCACAAAAAAGAGCGATTAGTCCACAAGAAGAACAGCTGGCAGATTTTACGTCAGTGATGCTGGCTTCCACTGAAGACATATGGCAGTCAGAATTCAAAAAATTAGGTAAACAGTATCAGCAGCCAAAGCTCGTTATTTATCGCAACGGCACCTCAACAGCATGTGGTCAAGGTAAAGCCTTTATGGGCCCATTTTATTGCCCAGCAGACAGTAAAGTGTATATCGACCTCTCATTTTATAATGACATGAAAACTAAATTAGGTGCGGGTGGTGAATTTGCACAAGGGTATGTTGTCGCTCATGAAATTGGTCATCATGTCCAACACTTATTAGGTATTGAGCAGCAGGTGAGACGATTACAGCAAGGCATGAGCACAAAAGAAGCCAATAAATTATCTGTCAAACTTGAGTTACAGGCCGACTGTTTTGCGGGAGTTTGGGGACATAATATGGACAAAGAAGGCATATTAGATGATGGGGATCTGCAATCGGCGTTGAATGCCGCGCAAGCCATTGGTGATGATAGGCTGCAACAACAAAGCCAAGGCCGTGTTATCCCTGACAGCTTTACGCATGGCACGTCTCAACAACGCTATTTTTGGTTTAAAAAAGGGTTTGAAACGGGAGATATCAACAGCTGTAACACCTTTTCGGCTAAAAACAACATTTAAGGGGAGTGGATGAAACTTAGTGAAAGTGTTAGCAGCGCCATAAGGACGTTTAGTTATTTTATGGCCAGTGGTTCACACGTTATGCTTGAGGGGGTTGATTACTTATCTCTTTATGGTGAAGAGCCCAGTGCAATTGAACAAGCCTACGCTATTTTTATCAATACCCTTGAAATTGATGAAGCAGGGGAAGTTTTGAATTTTATTCACGCACAAAAAAGAGCAACTGATTATATTCGCAGTTATTGTGATGCATCCTTTAATGTGGAACCCCCCTATGAAGAGTGGGAAGTCGCTTTATATTAAGCACTGAATGGATTATTAAAACCCCCTTGAGAGAGGTTTCAGTGCCACAGCTAAAGTGTACGATAACTACTATTTGCTTATGTATAGGATTGAATCATGCGTTAGCGAAAACGCATTATACGATGCAAGATTTTTCATCTGAGGGGATGTTAACATTTTCTATTGATTTACCTAAAACTGGCCATGAGCAAAAACTCATCGTTAGAGGAGAGGTTTGGGGCCTAAAGTCACAGGTTAGTCAGCCACAATGCGAAGGTACATTATTAAATAAAAACACCAATAACGAATGGATAGTGCCAAAAGATTGCGAGTGTGTTTTTTGGCATGTACATCCGTTTAAAATTGAGAAAGGGCACATTGATGCTTCTAAACAAGCCACAGTGTTTATTGCCGATGAGCCCCATCATAAAAAACGCGATTACTCTCTGAACTGACGTCCTTAAATTTCAAAAATAAAATAATAGCGATAGGTGGTGAGCCTGTTAAAACGTTATTTCAGGCATATATTGGGCAATAATAATATACGCTTAGGTTTGATTCTTATTCGGGGAGCCAATAACATAGGCGTTACTTTTTATTTTTAGCGATCCTTATAAGCAAAAAATAGCGTTTTTTACAGGGAATATGATATGAGTCAGGTTGATCCTACTTTGATAATTTTATTAGTTTTAGCGGGTCTTGGGATCATTAGTCATAATATGACAGTGACACTAGCGATGTTATTTCTTTTAGTCGTACGTATAACGCCTTTAAATAATTTTTTCCCTTGGGTAGAAAAATATGGCTTAACGATCGGGGTTTTAATCTTAACAATTGGCGTTATGGCCCCTATTGCAAGCGGTAAAATCTCTGCACAAGATGTATTAGGTTCTTTTTTAAACTGGAAATCACTGCTGGCTATCGTGATAGGGATTTTAGTTTCTTGGCTAGGTAGCCGAGGCGTGACATTAATGTCACACCAACCCTCAACAGTGGCAGGTTTATTAGTGGGTACGGTGATTGGCGTGGCGCTATTTCGTGGTGTGCCTGTCGGTCCTCTTATTGCCGCGGGGATATTATCATTGTTGATTGGGAAATCTTAGCAAAGATATGAATGACTCACTTCCTGAAATATGTGCTCAATTAAGTGACTATGGCTATCGACGCTTACTGGTATTATCGGGTGAAAGCCAGTGGGTGGTTGAACGGTTGCAAGAGATCCAATCTACCATAAGTGGTGACTGGCTGACACTTTCATCAACCATGCCAAATGCTTTACCCGTCAAAAGTGCCCATTTATTATTAGGTCGAGAGTTTTTACATGCTGTTTTCGATGCCCGAGAAGGATTACACAGTGAAGCATTAGCCATGCTGGCAGGAACATTAAAAGCGGGCAGTTTATTGATTTTATGTACACCAGCGCAGCATATTTGGGCCGATACGCTAGATAGTGACAGTTTACGCTGGAATGAACAAAATGGCGCGATAGCAACGCCTAATTTTGTTCATCATCTACAACGAGTTATAAAATCACGCCCCGATGTCTTGCTGTGGCAACAGTATCGGCAACCCTATTTTTCGCGACTACCAGAACAAGCACATTGGCAAGCACCTTCAGGTGAAGCAACAGCGGCACAACAAATAGCATTAAACCAATTATTAGCAGCAACATCTGGGGTATGGGGAGTGATTGCCCCTAGAGGGCGTGGTAAATCCACTCTCGCGGGGATGCTGATAAAAAAATGGCAAGGAAAATGTTGGTGTTGTGCACCCGCAAAGGTTGCTATACAAACCCTTGAAAAGTACGCTGGTGGCGCAGTGAGCTTTTTCTCGCCTGATGAGTTGCTACGTTATTGCCTGAAGGATGGCGAAATTGATGCAGACTGGTTAATTATTGATGAAGCTGCGGCGATCCCTAACTATATTTTGCGACAATTAGTCAGCTATTTTCCTCGAGTCTTATTAACGACCACGGTGGAGGGTTATGAAGGCACAGGTCGAGGCTTTATCAATAAATTCTGTAGCCATTTGGATAATTTTACATCACTTCATTTAGCGGCACCTATCCGTTGGGCAGAAAATGACCCTTTAGAAAATTGGCTTAACCAAGCATTACTGCTTGAGGAAACTGACATTAGCACAGAAACTCACTCGGTATGCTTAATCGAACAGACGACTCAACAACAGCTAGCGGACAACCCAGAACAGCTAAAAAACTTTTATGGACTCTTAACTAGCGCTCATTATCGAACATCCCCCCTTGACCTACGTCGCTTACTTGATGCCAGCCAGCAGCAATTTATGACAGCAAAATCATCGACTCAATTGGTCGGGGCATTATGGATGGTGGAAGAAGGGAGTTTAGACCATGCATTAAGTTGGCAGGTATGGGCTGGTTTGCGTCGTCCTCGCGGTAATTTGCTGGTGCAATCTCTTGCGGCGCACAGTTATTTTCCTGAAGCAGCACAAATGCGTTCCCAGCGTACTATGCGAATTGCTGTTGCTCCTGCCTATCGCCGGCAAAAAATAGGTTTACAACTACTTGCCGCACAAAAACACCTAGCCCTTGAGCAAGGAAGGGATTTTTTATCTGTGAGTTTTGGGCTGACCCCTGAATTATTAAGTTTTTGGCAGCAAGCGGGTTACCGATTAGTGCGTGTAGGCAGTCACCTTGAAGCGAGCAGTGGATGTTATACCGCAATGGCGATACTGCCGTTATCAGCACAGGCCTCACTGTTATGTGAACAAGCTGAACGGTGTTTATCAAAAGATCTGTTTTGGCGAAAAGACCTTAGTCATTTCAATTTGCCATTCTGTGAACAACAACATTTGAGTGACGAAGACTGGTTAGAACTCGTGGGTTTTGCTTTTTATCACAGAACACTTGAAGCTAGCAGTGCGGCGATACAGAGGTTACTGACTCAACACGAAGGTGGGTTGTTGTTATTGCGTTTCTATTTTCAATTACAATTATCGCTCGAAGAGATATGCCAGCAACTACAGCTAGCAGGACAAAAGGCTTGGTTAAAGCAAGCTCGGGCAGAATTGAAGCAATGCCTTCAACGTGACTACCCTGAGCTTGTGGAAATGGTAGCGCAAAAAACTAATCTTTCTTGTTTTTAGGCCAATCGTCCTCATCATCCCAAAGATGGTTGTTATCTTTATGTGGCGGTATCTCTGGTTTATTATCAAGAAATTTTTTATGATCAAACCGCATCATCTCTTTGATAGCGTTCCAGATGATGCCGACTAAAATCAGTAGGACTACCCACCAATAATCTGCTAACCAATGCATATGTAGCCTTCTATACTTGCCAATATGAGGTTACTAAAAAGGTGGAAGAAAAGTGAACACTTTTACTGGCACACATTTAGCATCACATTAAAGTTTGAAATTCGATAGGGTATTTTCCTTATCGATCATTCAGTTTATTTAACCATGTTTTCGGTGCGGTTGGGAGAGCCATTTTGAACATAACAAAAGGATTTTTAATTTTATTAGGTTGGCTCGCGGTAATACTCGCCTTTTTAGGCGTTGTATTGCCGGTATTGCCAACAACGCCATTTTTACTCTTAGCCGCATGGTGTTTTTCTCGCTCATCACCGCGTTTTCATCACTGGTTACTCTATCGCTCTTGGTTTGGTGGATATATTCGGCATTGGCAAACCTATAAAGGCCTACCAAAAGGGGCTAAACCTAAAGCAATGGTAGTGATATTGGTGACATTTATGATATCGATTTGGGTTGTTAACTTTTGGTGGTTAAAACTCGGACTATTTATTTTGTTATGTTGGTTACTCTTTTTTATGTATCGCTTACCTGTGATTGATAAACCAATCCCGAGTAAAAATGAATTGCCATGATTGCGTTATAAAAAAGCACCAAATTGCTTGGTGCTTTTTGGGTTTATTCCGCTATTTTAATATAGCGATTAAAAACGTACTCTAAATTGGCTAATAACCAATCGTGACCCAAAATATCTTCTTGTTGCAAAACAGTTTTGATGACTTCAGGTGTTAACAGTTGCTCGGCCTCATGTGACAACGGCCAATAACTAATATGCCAAGGCTCATAAGCAACACCGGCATCTTTGGCGGTAAAAGGGCGGTAGAAATAGTAGGTGGCCATATTGTCACTCAACCATTGATTCAGTTCAGCAAAATAACCGCCTGATTCGTATTCCCAAGGTTCAAGTTGCAGTGACTGCCCCGCGGGAAGGCGTAAAGGGTCATAAACATCGATTTCAGTTCCCCAGTGATGCCGACTTGCTCCGGGCAGGGCGGACCAATGTAAAATTGCCTCACATAACTCGCCTTCCGTTAACAACGTAATGTCTAATGGCTGGCTCTGTTTATCAAGTACAGGGCGTTTCCCTGAGAATTTCTCATTCCAAATCAGTTGCTGGCGAGAAAAATCACGAAATGCACTCGCAGACTGGAGTTTAAAGCCTGCTCTTGCCGCGGCTTGTTGCATGGCTAAAAATGCTTTGGTCGCATTAAACTGAAGGCGATGAGGACCACCTAATGTGACGAGATGCTCCGTTGAACGACCTGTTAGCATTTCAATCGAAATCATAATAGCAATAGCTCCATAATTCGCTCATAGATTAAAGCGAGTTGTTGCAAATCACTGACCTTGACACACTCGTCAACCTTATGAATAGTTGCATTTAATGGACCTAACTCAATGACTTGAGCCCCCATTTGCGCAATGAAACGGCCATCAGATGTTCCCCCGCTAGTCGATAACTCAGTCGTTCGACCGGTTAATTCACGGATAGCTTGGGTCGTCGCATCAACTAAATGACCTGAGCGTGTCAAAAAAGGTTGACCTGATAATGACCAAACCAACTCATATTTTAGCTGGTGGCGAGCAAGCATCTCTTCAACACGCTCTTTGATCATTTTATCCGTTAATTCCGAACTGAATCGGAAATTAAATTGGACAAAAAACTCACCAGGAATAACGTTGGTTGCGCCTGTTCCTGCTTGTACGTTAGCTATTTGCATGCTGGTTTCAGGGAAAAATTCATTTCCTTGATCCCACTGTGTCGAAACGAGTTCATCTAAAAAACGGGTCGCACGATGGACTGGATTATCGGCAAGATGGGGGTAAGCGACATGTCCTTGCGTGCCTAAAATGGTTAAATGAGCGGTCAATGAGCCACGTCGACCATTTTTAACGGTATCACCAAGTTGCGATTGACTAGAAGGCTCACCCACCAAGCAATAATCTAAACGCTCATTGCGCTGCATTAGTGTTTCAACAACTTTGACCGTACCATTGGTTGCTTTAGCTTCTTCATCGGAAGTGATCAAAAAAGCCAACCGGCCACGGTGGTTAGGATGTTTTTCGACAAAGCGTTCAGCAGCCACAATCATTGCGGCTACGGAGCCTTTCATATCAGCGGCACCGCGTCCATATAGATGCTGATTAATAATCGTCGGTGTAAAAGGCGGTGTTTGCCATTTAGCAGGATCGCCAGCAGGCACCACATCAGTATGCCCCGCAAAAGCTAAGGTTTCACCATCTGTACCATGATGTGCCCAGAAATTTTGGGTATCACCGAAGGGCATATCTTCCACCACGAAGCCTTTCTTTTTTAATCGTTCGATTAATAAAGCTTGGCAGCCTTGATCATCAGGGCTAATTGATGGGCGAGAAATGAGTGCTTGAGCAAGTTGTATAACAGGACAATCCATCGTAGCTCTCCAGCTTATTGGGTAAACTGTTGGTATTCAGCAGCAGAAAAGCCGACAAGATAACGCTTATCTGCTGATACAAGAATGGGTCGTTTGATCATTGCGGGTTCTGCCAACAAGACTTGCTTAGCACTTTCAGTATCGACAACGGCATTTTTTTCCTCGTCGCTAAGTTTACGCCAAGTTGTCCCTCTTTTGTTGACTAAGACTTCCCAACCCAGTTCTGCGATGAAAGAGGAGAGTAAGGCATCATCAATTCCATCAACGCGATAATCATGAAATTGGTAACTAATATCATTGTCTTCCAAGTAGCGGCGAGCTTTTTTGATCGTGTCACAATTTTTGATGCCATACATGATGTAAGAGGAAGTGTTGGACATGAGGTTTTCCTTTGATAACTAACAGTTAGTTGTACATGATGCGTGAAAATGACATTATGATCTACCCCTTATCACCAGAAAGAAAAGTTAATCTATTGATTAAATAAAAAAGTGACAATCCAGTTTTATCTATTTTTTAGTGAAGCGATAAACAATTTGAAAGTTTATTATTTAGAGCGCATATATATTAAGCTGGCTTCTAAACGAGAACGTACATTTAATTTTTTTAGTAAATTACGGATATGCACTTTCACCGTTTCTTCCGAGATAAAAAGTAATTTCGATATTTCTCTATTTTTTAGTCCCGCGGCTATTTCATGTAGTATTTCACGCTCTCGGCGCGTTAACGATGACACAGGATCATGCAGCCGATGACGGTTGCTCAGGCACTGATACACTTTTTCACTAAACACATGATGACCCGCAGCCGCTTTACGCATGCTGTTCATGAGCATATCAAGGTCACTATTTTTGAGTAAGTAACCTTGTGCTCCAGAATCTATTGCGCTATAGACATCTGTTTTAGATGAAGAAAATGATAGAACGAGCAGGTAGGATTTCAGGCAGTATTTGCGTAATGACCTGATCGTTTCGAATGTTTTAATACCATAGATGTTGGTGTCAATAAGAATGATATTAGGTTGTATTTCCTCCGCAATATGTAGCGCTTCAGAGCAATTACAGCTTTCTGCTGTGACATGAAAATCTTCATCTGCGTTGATTAATTGTCGTAAACCATAGCGATAAATCGGATGTTCATCAATGATCATAACGGTTTGGGAAGACATAGTGGATTCCTTTTATGCCTATACTGACAGTATGAAGTTAGTAAATAATGAATATAAAATTAATGTTTATAATATAGGGTCACTTTATTTTTTTATCATTTTTGTGTTTTATTAATATACGATTTTTTATATTAATGGATGTAGTTAAAATAGAAGTACAGATATTTAAAAACAGACGGAACATAAAAAATAATAACGTGATTTTTACATGATTAAAATTATCAAGGATAATTATATCTATATAGAATTATTATTTGGATTAGCAGGGAAAGGGCGCAGTAAATTGTACTGAATCGTCTCATGCAATACTGTAAGCAAAAGAATTTTCTGGAAATTGTCGCCAAGATCATGATTTGCTTGCCTGATATGTTTATACTGTCACTGCTTTTACCCTACCTACTTTGAAAGGACTTGATGATGGATGATAAATTAAAACAAAGTGCTCTTGATTTTCATGAGTTTCCTCATCCAGGAAAAATAACTGTAACACCGACCAAACCATTGGTAACTCAGCGCGATTTGGCTCTTGCATATTCACCAGGCGTTGCAGTCCCATGCCTTGAAATCGCTTCTGAACCACTTAAAGCGTATCGCTATACTGCAAAAGGGAATCTTGTCGGTGTGATCTCGAACGGTACCGCCGTTTTGGGATTAGGTAATATTGGAGCCTTGGCGGGTAAACCCGTGATGGAAGGGAAAGGGGTGCTATTTAAGAAGTTTTCTGGCGTTGATGTCTTTGACATCGAAGTTGATGAAACAGATCCGGATAAACTTGTTGATATCATTGCCTCTCTAGAGCCTACTTTTGGTGGTATCAACTTAGAAGATATCAAAGCGCCGGAATGTTTCTATATCGAACAGAAACTACGTGAAAGAATGAACATTCCTGTATTCCATGATGATCAACATGGTACCGCGATCATCTGTACAGCGGCGGTGATTAACGGGTTACGTATCGTTAAAAAGGATATCGGTGATGTACGCTTAGTTGTTTCTGGGGCTGGTGCCGCATCCATTGCTTGTATGAACCTATTGGTGACATTAGGTTTAAAACATGAAAATATCACGGTATGTGACTCGAAAGGAGTCATTTACAAAGGCCGTGATGAGAAAATGGATGTCACAAAAGCCGCGTATGCAATTGAAGACAATGGCACAAGAACGTTGGCTGATGTGATCCCAAATGCGGATATTTTCCTTGGCTGTTCTGGCCCTGGGGTATTAACTCAAGACATGGTAAAAACCATGGCGAAAGACCCTCTTATTTTAGCGCTTGCTAACCCTGAGCCAGAAATTTTACCGCCATTAGCCAAAGAAGTACGCCCAGACGCTATTATCTGTACTGGTCGTTCAGACTATCCAAACCAAGTGAATAACGTGCTGTGTTTCCCATTCATTTTCCGTGGCGCACTCGATGTTGGTGCAACAACGATTAATGAAGAGATGAAACTCGCTTGTGTTTATGCAATTGCCGATTTGGCATTAGCGGAACAAAGTGAAGAAGTGGCTTCTGCTTATGGGAACCAAGACCTATTCTTTGGCCCTGAATATATTATTCCAAAACCGTTTGACCCACGATTGATTGTGAAAATTGCACCAGCAGTTGCAAAAGCGGCAATGGATTCAGGGGTAGCAACACGTCCTATTGCAGATTTTGATGCTTATATTGAAAAACTCAATCAGTTTGTCTACAAAACAAACTTGTTTATGAAGCCAATTTTCTCACAAGCAAAAACACAGAAAAAACGTATTGTGTTGGCGGAAGGGGAAGAGGAGCGTGTATTACATGCGACGCAAGAATTGGTTTCTCTTGGTTTAGCCTTCCCAATCCTAATTGGTCGCCCAAGTGTCATTGAAATGCGTATTCAAAAATTGGGTCTGCACATTGAGCTTGGTAAAGACTTTGAAGTGGTCAATAATGAAAATGACCCACGTTTCAAAGAGTACTGGCAAGAATACTATCAAATCATGAAACGCCGAGGTGTTTCACAGGAGATGGCTCGCCGCGCCGTAATTGGTAATCCGACCTTAATCGGAGGCATCATGGTGCTGCGTGGTGAAGCTGACGGCATGATTTGTGGCACCATTGGCAGCTATAGTGAGCACTACAGTGTTGTGAAAAATCTGTTTGGTTTCCGTGAAGGGGTTCATGCCGCGGGTGCGATGAATGCGCTGTTATTACCAACCGGAAATACATTCGTTGCAGATACTTACGTCAATGAAGATCCAACACCTGAAGAGCTTGCAGAAATCACATTAATGGCAGCAGACACTGTGCGTCGTTTTGGTATTGAACCTAAAGTGGCACTCCTATCTCGCTCAAGTTTCGGTTCATCTGACTGTGCGTCAGCACAAAAAATGCGTGATACGTTAGCACTTGTTAAAGCTCGAGCACCACATCTGGAAATTGATGGTGAAATGCACGCTGATGCGGCATTAATTGAATCAATTCGTAAAGATGTTATGCCGGATAGTCCATTAAAAGGCTCTGCAAACTTACTGATTATGCCAAATATGGAAGCGGCACGTATTAGTTATAACTTATTGCGTGTGACGAGTTCAGACGGTGTGACTGTCGGGCCTGTATTGATGGGGGTTTCCAAACCTGTCCATATATTGACTGCGATAGCTTCCGTGCGTCGTATTGTGAATATGGTGGCATTAGCTGCTGTTGAAGCACAGACTCACCCTCTGTAATTTGACTTAATCTTGGAAGACCTCTGAGTTTTTAAATTCAGAGGTCTTTTTTAATTGAAAATAATTATCATTATCTGTATTTTGAGTGGTTCTATACACAATTATTAATAGATGGAAAAGATAATGATATCAGTAAGATTGAAGGTAAAATCCTCCCTTATCACGATGGCATTACTGCTTGTTGCAGGTTGTGCGCAGCAAGTCGAACAAAAACCTTTAGAGCTTGATAGCCGATTGACAGGGCAAGGGCAAATCATTGATCTACAAACGGGGCAATCCATCACACCTCAGCAACTTATTGAACAACTATCGCAATCATCGCGCGTTATTGTTGGCGAAAAGCATGACAATCTGTATCACCATCAAATCGAGCAGTGGCTCGCACAGGAAATGCATAAAACACGTCCACAAGGATCTGTTTTGCTTGAAATGATTAAGCCGGATCAACAAAAGAGTGTGGATGCCGTTAAGGCACAAATGCAGGGGAATCCCTACATTCGAGATGAAAAGCTTCAATCAAAACTAAAATGGCAAAAAGGTTGGCCATGGGAGCAGTACGGTGAGTTAACGAAATATTTACTTAAAGCGCCTTACCCTGTGCTTTCGGCTAACTTAAATACTGAGGAAATCACAGAAGCTTATGAAAAACCTCCCGTTCTTAATGGTATCTACTCAACTCAACCCGTTGTCCAAGAGTTGATTAGTAAAACGATTGAAACATCTCATGATGGTGCATTAACGCCAGAGCAAGTGCAAAAGATGACGGTTATTCAACAAATGCGTGACCGCAGGATGGCAAAATCATTATTACAAGCACCAACGCCAGCAATGTTATTTGCAGGTGGGTATCATGCTACACGTGCGATCGGTGTTCCATTGCATGTACAAGATCTTGCACCAGACGCTGAATTTAAGGTGTTAATCATTTCTGAAAAAGACAATGCCATTGATAACATTCATGCCGATTATGTTTGGTATACACCAAACCAAAATAAAGTGGATGCAAAGTAACCATTTGATAACTATTAGTAATGTATTTGTGATGCTTTTACCATTTTAACTTGAAATAGTTTTCATTTGCATATGTAATTAATTATCATTTAGGTTTTAGGCATAGCAAAAATAAATAAGATTAAAATGGGCACGATGACATTAGGGTACTACCAAACCACCAAAATGAGTGGGGCGGTGATTATTGCGATTGCATTACATCTTTTAGTGATTTGGTTTTTTATCCACAGCAATGATGACCAAGCATGGGATGAGCTAACGCCACCTCCATCCGTTGTGATGGAGCTTTCCATAGAAGCGGAAGCTAAACAGTTAACGGAGGTGAATATCGGTCAAGTTCAGGAGGTTTCGGTGGCAAGTAAAGCACAAGAGGCTACGCCTGATGAACTTGACCTTCCTCCTATTCCGGTGAATGAGAATGCAGAACTGCAAGTCACAAAAGCGGAAAAGAGAAAAGCACCAACAGTTCCTAAAAAAGAAAAAAAAGAACCTAAGAAAAAGCCCGTTGAAAACGTCGAAAGTGATAATTCAAAAGCAAGTAATGCCCCTGTAACCAGTGATGCAGCGGCGCTAAAAAAGACGGACAAAATAGCAGCTGACTTCAATAGTCAATCACAAGCGACGCTTGATGCTGAAAAACAGTGGCAAGCGCTAGTGTTAGGTAAATTAAATACGTTTAAACGCTACCCTGAAGATGCCCGCCGACGTAACCGAACAGGCATTCCTGTCGTGACGTTCGAAGTGGATGCACAAGGCTATATCATTCATAGTTCGTTGACGAAAAGTTCAGGAACTCGCTCTCTCGATAGGGAAGCGGAAAGAGTTCTTTCTCGCGCACAGCCTCTCCCCACACCACCGACTGAAATGCTAAAGAACGGCAAAGTGACAGTAAAAATGCCGATAGACTTTGCACTTGAAAATTAATGGTCAATTAGAGTAACAAAATGATTATACGAACAAATTTATTGCCAGCATCAACTCGAATCGCTAAATTTTGTCTAATAGCACTTATTGGACTACAAACCAGTCATAGCCTTGCGGAGGAATTCATGTCAGCACCAAAGGCGAAAAAACAACCTTATACGATGACAACACACGGAGATGTACGTGTTGATGATTATTATTGGTTAAGAGATGATAAAAGAAAGTCACCAGATGTCATTGATTATCTTGAAAAAGAAAATGCGTATAGTCAGCAGCAATTAGCGCAGGGTGAAGGGCTTAAAAAACAAATTTATGAGGAATTACTTTCGCGTATGAAAGCGGATGATGAGTCGGTTCCTTATAATTATAATGGGTATACCTATCGTAGCCGCTTTGAAGCGGGCAATAATTATCCTATCTATGAACGTCGTCCTGTTAATAGCCATGAACCTTGGCAGGTACTTGTCGATGGCAACCAGCGCGCAGAAGGGAGTGAGTATTATCGTTTAGGCACCCTGACGGTTTCGCCGGATAACAAAAACATCGCGATTGCAGAAGATAGAGAAGGTCGTAACAACTATAGTATCTCTTTTCGTTCTTTAGATAGCCAAGAGTGGCAGAATGCTGAACTGACGAATACATCGGGTAATATTGTTTGGGCAAATGACAACAACACATTATTTTATGTCAATAAAGATCCGCAAACCCTCTTACCGTACCAAGTTTTTTACCATCAAGTTGGAACACAACAGCAGCAAGATGTGATGGTATATGAAGAAAAAGATGATACTTTTTATGTCAGCTTGTCTAAATCGACATCAAAAAATTATATTTTTATTGGTATCACAAGTACCGAGACTGCTGAGTATCGTTTACTCGATGCAAATCAGCCACGTAAACAAGTTGAAGTCTTTCAAACACGTAAAACAGGGGTTGAGTATTACCCAGATCATTTCCGTGATCAGTTTTACATACGCTCTAATCATCAGAATCCATTATTTGGCCTGTATTCAGTAAAGCACATTGGTGACGATTGGAATACTGTGGTTGCCCCTCGCGATGACATTGACCTAGAAGGCTTTGAGTTATTTAACCAATGGTTGGTACTGGAAGAACGACAAAATGGTTTAGTGAATATTCGTCAAATCAATTGGCAAACCAAAGCAGAAAATTTTGTGAGCTTTGATGACCCTGCCTATATGGCATGGATTGGCAACAATCCAGAGCCTGATACCCGCAAATTGCGTTATGGTTATTCGTCAATGACGACACCATCTTCTGTTTATGAAATAGATATGCAGACGCAACAAAAGCAGCTATTGAAACAACAAGAAGTCAAAGATTTTGATAAATCGAAATATCAAAGCCAACGCCTATGGGTAACGGCCCAAGATGGTGTGAAGGTACCTGTGTCATTAGTGTATCGCAAAGATCTGTTTAAAGAAGCACAAAATCCATTATTAGTTTATGGCTATGGGGCTTATGGTTACAGTATTGACCCTTCATTCAGCTCCTCTCGTTTATCTTTATTAGACCGTGGTTTTGTCTATGCGATTGCTCATGTTCGCGGGGGTGGTGAGTTAGGGAAAAAATGGTATTTACAAGGAAAAACCATTAATAAAATGAACTCATTTACTGATTTTGTTGATGTAACAAAATCATTGATTAGTCAGGGCTATGGTCAACCAGGGCATATTTATGCCATGGGAGGCAGTGCAGGTGGGTTATTGATGGGAACGGTTGTCAATATTGCGCCTGAATTATATGAAGGTGTTGTCGCTTCAGTGCCTTTTGTTGATGTGGTTACCACGATGCTAGACCCCTCAATTCCATTAACAACTGGGGAATATGATGAATGGGGTAACCCTGAGAATGAAGAGGCGTATTGGCGAATCAAAGCCTATAGCCCGTATGATAATATCAAAAAGCAAAAATATCCCCATATGCTAGTGACAACGGGTTTACATGATTCTCAAGTGCAATACTGGGAACCAGCGAAATGGGTCGCTAAATTACGCGAATATAAATTAGGTGATTCACTATTATTATTAGAGACCAATATGAATGCAGGCCATGGAGGTAAATCAGGTCGTTATAATGCATTGAATGATATTGCTCTTGATTATAGTTTTATTTTAATGCTAGAAGATAAAAAACAATATTTCCCGCAATTAAAAAACTAATATACTAATAACCCATTATTAAATGGGTAATTAAAAGCAACAATCAGGTTATAGCCTCTTTACTATAACCTGATTGTTGTGCCAAAAATTTCAATACGAAATTTTCTTTTGAAGCAAGTGAGCGCATGTTTAATTATTGCGTTTACAGGAATGGTTTAATGAATAACAAATTAAAACTACTAGGAGCCGGGTTATTATATACAGGGCTTTATGGAATTGCTTTAGCAGAAGACACACAGCGACAAGATAATAAAGACATCATAAACTTTAGTAAATTAAAGGTTTCAGGTGCACAAACACAAACACCATTGGTTAAGGCTTTAGAACGACCAGGAGCATATAGCGCTGTTGGTACGGAGAATAAACTAGAAGGATTAGATAAAATTATTCGAACAATGCCAGGGACTTATACTCAAATGGATGCAAGTCAAGGTACTGTAAACGTGAATATTCGCGGCTTAAGTGGTTTTGGTCGCGTTAATATGATGGTTGATGGTGTTACCCAAACTTATTATGGTATTTCACCGAGTAATTATACTCACGGTCAGCAACCTAATAATGATTTTGGTGCGTTAATTGATCCGAATTTTATCGTTGAAGTTGAGGTTGAAAAAGGTCAATTAAATGGGGGGAACAGTGTTAATGCTCTTGCAGGGAGTGCCAATTTTAGAACAATTGGCATTGATGATGTGATATTCGATAAGCAGTTATATGGCGTAAGAAGTAAGGCGCGTTGGGGAGATAATGGCTTAGGTTATAACGGAATGGTTGCCGTTGCAGGAAAAACATTAACGAATTCAGATAATGGGTATTTTGGGGGATTGATGGCGGTCAGTGGACATAATATCCCTAGCTCCTATAAAAATGGTGCGGGTTATAATAGTGATGATTTTGCAACGGATAACACCTTTAAACAAAAGCCACAATCACAATTAGCTAAGTTAAAATATAAACCTAATGATAGCCATGAAATAGAGCTCAGTGGTCGTTTATATCAAAATAAATTAACGCGTCGTAAAATAGATAGTGAAGATTATTATATTAAATATAAATATACGCCACTTAATGAGCTAATTGATACTGAATTAATGATTAACTATGGTAATAGTAATCAAAAATTTAGCGGTGATTCATTAGGGTGGGCTTTACGACAAGGAGAATCTAAAAATATTTCCGAAGGTATTAATTTATCCAATACTAGCCGTTTTTCGTATGGTGATATGGATTATGAATGGCAAATTGGCTCTAAGTTGATGAAAAACAAATATGAGCGAAATGTCTCTAGTGCGGTTAATCAGGATACCTTGATTTATAATGCATTCTCACCAAGTGGGACATTAGATCTATCCAGCCTTTATACGCAATTTAACGTCAAATATGATATTTACAGCGCATCATTGAATTTAAATTACATGCACTATCAATTAAAAGGATTTAAACCTGCTTGTGACGATGATGTGAAATGTTTCCCTCAAGGAGATGCTTCAATCGATTTACGTGAAGGGGGATTCAATCCAGGCGTGCTACTCTCAGCTGAAATTATCCCAGAGTTTCAGCCTTTTGTGAGTTATTCTCATTCGATGCGCGCGCCTAATTCACAGGAAGTCTTTTTTTCTCAAAATGGCGGTAATTCGATGAACCCGTTTTTAAAAGGGGAAAAAGCACAAACATGGCAAATAGGCTTTAATAGCGTCAAACCTGATTTAATTGTACAAGGTGACCAGTTCAATATGAAAGCACTCTGGTTCAATACAAAAGTGAAAGATTACATCACGAGTAAACCTTATTTGCTATGTCGACCAAGAACAGAAGCAGAATTTGCATGGTGTTTAATGAACGACGATGTCTGGGATAAAGAGTTTCCTGATTTTATGCAGAAAAGTTATATCTATATGAATGATCCAAGAAACGTTAATTTACGTGGTTATGAACTGCAAGCTAATTACGATGCAGGGGTCTTCTATTCAACATTGTCTTACACCAAAGAAACCAGTGCTCAGCCTGTCTCAATTGCCAGTGTTGCTGACTTCAGTGCAGGTGATCTGACTGAGTTACCTGATTATTATTTGACGCTGGATAGTGGCGTTAGGCTATTCGATGAAACATTGAAATTAGGTTCGACTATTACAGTAACAGGACCTGCTAAGCGGATCGGTGTGGAATCGCTGGTCGACAATAATGGTGATGCATTTAAAGATAAATATGAAAAGCAACCTACCATTATTGATCTTTATGCTGATTATAAAATCAATAAAAATGTCAAATTGATGTTCTCGGTGAATAATGTGACGAATGAGACGTATTCGGATGCCTTAAATCGTTCAAACTCTACCGCTATTATGGAAGAACGTGGGAAGAATAATGCCACTGCAAGAGGGCGTTCCTATATGCTTGGGGGAGAAGTTCGTTTCTAACTTAATTATTGGGGTATCTAGATTAGATACCCCTTAAGACCCTTGATAGCGGTATGAGGCCTATCTCGCGGGTTAAAGGCTATTAATCCTCAAAAATCAGTCTATTATTTTCTGTTGATACGGGCCAATAGGACTCCTGCATTGGCTCGCCATTTTAAAACTGTCTGATCTTGTCCTTGCTAAATTTGATGACATCTTTTCAAAATTAATCTTGAGAAATGAATAGGTGAAAATTTTGAGAATAACCGATTCATTTATTTGCTGATTGAGCGAGGTGTACGTTTCGCTTTCATTTTAGTCACCTCAGTGACTTCACTTTCTACCCAACCATCATTGAGGCGTGTTTTCAATTTCTGCCCCAATTTCACCTGTGAAGTCTTTTTCAACACAGTGCCATCGGCCGTTTCACTGATACTAAAGCCTCGAGCTAAAGTGGCCAGTGGGCTAACAGTTTCCATTTTTGAGCAAGCTACCGCAAAGCGCTGTTTATAGCGATTAAGTAACTCGGTCATCATATTTTGCAGATGATATTGCGTTTGCTGTAATGAGCTGTGTCGTTTTTGCAATAAAGGGCGCAAATCTTGTTGTGACAGTCGACGCTGTAACTGATCATAGCGCAACTGAGCAACTTGTAAGCGTCGAGTCATCGCTTGATTGATCTTCTGATTTAGAAGACTCAATTGGTGCTGTTGTCTAGCTAAACGAAGTTGTGGATGTTGCTGCTGCAAGCGATGCTGTAAGCGGCTAAAGCGTTGTTGCTGGCCTGCAAGATAATAATCCATTGCCATTTCAAGGTGCTGTTGAGCGGATTGCAATTGACGTATTAGTTCAAGTTGATTGCGGCTGACTAACTCAGCCGCAGCTGAAGGTGTAGGCGCTCGAACATCGGCAACAAAGTCGGCAATCGTGACATCGGTTTCGTGGCCAACTGCACTGACAATAGGCAGTCGACTAGCAAAAATCGCTCTTGCCACAATTTCTTCGTTAAAAGCCCACAGGTCCTCTAATGAGCCACCACCACGTCCAACAATCAATACGTCGCATTCATGACGAATATTTGCTAATGCAATCGCTCGTGCAATTTGTGCAGGGGCTTGCTCACCTTGAACCGCAGTCGGATAGATAACGACTGGCAGTGAAGGATCTCGGCGACGTAAAATATGCAGAATATCGTGTAAGGCTGCTCCTGTTGCCGATGTAATGACGCCAATACGTTTAGCAGGAGAGGGCAGTGGTTGTTTATGTATGGCATCAAACAAGCCTTCCGCCCCTAATGCCTGTTTGAGCAATTCAAAACGCTGCTGTAAAAGGCCTTCACCCGCTGGCTGCATGCTGTCAATGATGATTTGATAGTCACCCCGAGGCTCATAGAGTGTTACCGTTGCACGAACTAAGACTTGTTGGCCATTTTGAGGCCGAAAAGTTACACGCGCATTTTGCCCGCGAAACATAGCCGCACGAACTTGCGCCTTGTCATCTTTCAACGTCAGATACCAATGACCAGAGCTAGGCTGCGAAAAATTCGATATTTCGGCGGTCAGCCAAATTCTCCCCATCTGACGGTCTAAAAGTTCACGAACCGCCTGATTGAGTTTGCTGACAGAATAAATTCCACTATTTTCTTGAGTTGACATGTGAGCTAGATCAAATTCTAAAACAATGACTTAATTGATTGATACTAACCTAGTCAGAACAGTTATCAAGTTTTTTTTCAAAAAAGGACTGGAGGCAAACGGTTTCGGTGTGTATAATGCCGCGGCAATATTTTATACCTTTCCACAACGCTGCCTGGTGAGATATTGCCTATGTTACGCATTAAAAAAGAAGCACTAACTTTCGACGACGTATTGCTCGTTCCTGCACACTCAACCGTATTACCAAACACGGCCGATCTATCAACTCAATTAACTGCAACTATCCGCCTGAACATTCCGATGCTCTCCGCAGCGATGGATACAGTGACTGAATCTGACCTTGCGATTGCTTTAGCTCAGGAAGGTGGTCTTGGCTTCATTCACAAAAACATGTCTATTGAACGCCAAGCGGAAGAAGTTCGTCGCGTGAAAAAACATGAAAGTGGTGTCGTGACTGACCCTGTCACCGTAACACCTGATACAACAATCCGTGAAGTTCAAGAAATGGCTGAACGTAATGGTTTTGCTGGTTACCCTGTCGTTGCTGCTGATAAATCCCTAGTGGGGATTATTACCGGTCGTGACGTGCGTTTCGTTACTGATTTGGATCAGCCAGTAACTGCGGTGATGACGCCTAAAGAGCGCTTAGTGACGGTCAAAGAGGGGGAAGCTCGTGAGATCGTGCTACAAAAAATGCATGAAAAACGCGTCGAAAAAGCCCTCGTCATTGATGATAACTTTCATCTGTTAGGAATGATCACCGTTAAAGACTTCCAAAAAGCAGAACGTAAACCAAATGCGTGTAAAGATGAACAAGGTCGCCTACGTGTTGGCGCGGCTGTTGGCGCTGGTGGTGGTAACGAAGAGCGTGTTGACGCGCTAGTTGCTGCGGGGGTTGACGTGCTGTTAATTGACTCTTCACACGGTCACTCTGAAGGTGTTTTACAACGTATTCGTGAAACCCGCAAAAAATATCCTGACCTGCCAATCATCGGTGGTAACGTTGCTACTGCTGAAGGCGCAAAAGCGCTGGCTGAAGCAGGAGTTAGCGCCGTTAAAGTCGGTATAGGTCCGGGTTCTATCTGTACAACACGTATTGTAACGGGTGTGGGTGTACCACAAATTACCGCTATTGCAGATGCGGTAGAAGCACTCGAAGGCACAGGGATCCCTGTCATTGCGGATGGGGGTATTCGCTTCTCGGGAGATATTTCTAAAGCGATTGCAGCAGGCGCTGCTTGTGTGATGGTTGGCTCAATGTTTGCTGGAACTGAAGAATCTCCGGGTGAAACCATCTTGTTCCAAGGTCGTAGCTATAAAGCTTACCGTGGTATGGGGTCACTGGGCGCGATGTCTAAAGGTTCTTCAGACCGTTATTTTCAATCTGATAACGCAGCTGACAAGCTGGTTCCAGAAGGGATTGAAGGACGTGTGGCATACAAAGGTCGCCTAAAAGACATTATCCATCAACAAATGGGTGGACTACGCTCCTGTATGGGCCTAACAGGATGTGGTACTATTGACGCCCTGCGTACTAAAGCCGAGTTTGTCCGTATCAGTGGTGCGGGTATTCAAGAAAGCCACGTACATGATGTGACCATTACTAAAGAGTCCCCGAACTACCGTCTGGGGCAATAATCGATAATGATTCAGGGTAGCTCCGTGAATAATGGCGGAGCTACCAATTTTCTATTTTTGACTTGAATTTTTGGAATTCTCCTCAAATGACAACAAATATCCATAAGCATCGCATTCTTATCCTTGATTTCGGCTCACAGTACTCACAATTGATTGCTCGCCGTATTCGTGAAATTGGCGTTTATTGTGAACTCTGGGCGTGGGACGTATCAGAAGAGCAAATCCGTGAATTCAATCCAAATGGTATCATCCTCTCTGGTGGCCCAGAAAGTACGACAGCAAATGATAGCCCACGTGCGCCTGATTACGTGTTTAATGCCGGTGTGCCTGTCCTTGGTATCTGCTATGGCATGCAAACTATGTCAATGCAACTCGGTGGTGCAGTAGAAGTTTCTGGTGAACGTGAATTTGGCTACGCACAAGTTGAAATCAAGGAACAATGTGATTTATTCCGTGATATTCAAGACTCACTCAGTGAAAATGGTACGCCAGTACTGGAAGTGTGGATGAGCCATGGCGATAAAGTGACGGCTATCCCAGCAGATTTTAAAACTATCGCAAGTACTCCAAGCTGCCCATTTGCCATCATGGCCAATGAAGAGAAAAAATTCTACGGTGTTCAATTCCACCCAGAAGTGACTCATACATACCAAGGCCTGAATATCTTGAAACGTTTTGTACAAGATATTTGTCATTGTGAAGCACTGTGGACACCAGCCGCAATTATTGATGATACAGTCGCACGCCTGAAAGAGCAGATCGGTGATGACCATGTGATTTTAGCCTTATCAGGTGGCGTCGATTCTTCTGTAACCGCATTACTGTTAAACCGTGCGATTGGTAAACGTTTGACTTGTGTATTCGTTGATAATGGCTTATTGCGTTTAAACGAAGCTGATCAAGTCATGGAAATGTTTGCAGGTAAATTCGACCTGAATATTATCCATGTTAAAGCTGAAGATCGTTTCCTTGGTGCGCTGGCGGGTATTCATGATCCTGAAGCAAAACGTAAAGCGATCGGGCATGTCTTTATTGATGTTTTCGATGAAGAAGCCGCTAAACAGACGCAAGTAAAATGGTTGGCGCAAGGGACGATTTACCCAGATATTATCGAGTCTGCGGCATCAGCGACAGGTAAAGCGCATGTTATTAAATCTCACCATAACGTCGGTGGATTACCAGAAGACATGAAACTGGGCCTTGTTGAGCCTCTGAAGGAACTGTTTAAGGATGAGGTGCGTAAAATCGGCCTTGAGCTTGGACTACCTTATGACATGCTATACCGTCATCCATTCCCAGGCCCAGGCCTTGGTGTACGTGTATTAGGCGAAGTGAAAAAAGAGTATTGCGACCTGCTACGTCGTGCCGATGCGATCTTTATTGAAGAGTTGCATAAAGCAGAGCTTTACCACAAAGTTAGCCAAGCGTTCACTGTATTCTTACCTGTACGTTCAGTTGGTGTGATGGGGGATGGCCGTAAGTATGATTGGGTTGTTTCTCTGCGTGCTGTTGAAACTATCGACTTTATGACAGCACATTGGGCACATCTACCTTATGACTTCTTAGGTCGTGTCTCAAACCGCATCATCAACGAGGTCGATGGTATTTCTAGGGTCGTGTACGATATCAGCGGCAAGCCACCAGCAACAATTGAGTGGGAATGATTTCGCGTCTGGCACGACCAGGCACTTGATGGCATAAAAGTCCGCTAAGCCCGCGTAATTGCGGGCTTTTTTATTTTTTCGTCAGGCACTTTCTGGCAGCTGTTAGCAACGGGAAGCACGGTTTTTTCAATGGAATTTTTGATGGTACTCTCTGGTTTCGAATTCAGGTTTGAAAAAGTACCATGTGATAAATTTCGTTTGAGTTATGGTATTTGTTTTTTATAACTCAATTAAAAACAGATAGTTAAACAACTTTTCTGAATTTTTTACAACATGGTATTTTTTGATAAAGGAAAACAATAAACCATGTTGACTGACACCAGGCTGCGTCACCTTAAGCCGAAGGAGAAACTCTATAAAGTTAATGATCGTGATGGTCTGTATGTTGCGGTCACTCCGGCTGGAACTATTTCATTTCGTTATAACTATTCAATAAACGGAAGACAGGAGACCGTTACTTTTGGCCGCTATGGTGTTGGAGGGATCACGCTTGCAGAAGCGCGTGAACGGCTCAATGAAGCCAAAAAAATGGTTGCCAGTGGAAGATCGCCTGCGAGGGAAAAAGCCAGAGATAAAGCGCGTATCAAAGATGCGGAGACTTTTGGGGCGTGGGCTGAGAAATGGTTACGCGGTTATCAAATGGCTGAATCGACGCGTGATATGCGGCGTTCGGTATATCAAAGGGAGTTGAAGTCAAAATTTGCCCAGCAGAAACTTAGTGAGATTACACATGAAGACTTACGCGCATTAACCGATAACATTGTCGAGAGAGGCACCGGCGACAGCTGTACACGCCAGAGAGATTGTATTGCAAGTCTATCGCTGGGCTATTGAGCGCGGTCAGAAGGTGGAGAATCCAGCTGATCTGGTACGGCCTGCAAGCATAGCGAAATTTGAGCCTCGAGACAGGGCATTGACGCCAATTGAAATTGGTCTGATGTATCGGTACATGGAACGGGTAGGAACGACGCCATCAATCAGAGCAGCGGTTAAACTTTTGCTGTTAACGATGGTACGTAAAAGTGAGCTTACTAACGCAACCTGGAACGAGATCAATTTTAGTGAGGCATTATGGACGATACCAAAGGAGAGGATGAAACGACGTAATCCACATTTGGTTTTTCTTTCCAGACAGGCAATGGATATTATGATTGCTCTCAAAACCTTTGCCGGTAGCTCTGATTTTATCCTTCCTTCGCGGTACGATTCCGATGCGCCAATGAGTAGCGCTACTTTAAACCGGGTTTTGACACTGACGTATCGCCTGGCTCAGAAAGAAGGGGAGTTGTTGCCTAAGTTTGGTCCCCATGACTTACGGCGTACAGCCAGCACCTTGCTACATGAGGCCGGGTACAATACTGACTGGATTGAGAAGAGCCTTGCCCATGAACAAAAAGGGGTACGAGCTGTTTATAACAAGGCTGAATATCGTGAGCAGAGGGCTGAGATGCTACAAGATTGGGCGAATAACATGGACAACAGTAATTGCTGACTATGCAAATTGGCTCTTCTGGGGCTGGTATTAATAAGTATGGTTTGGATATTTGGCATGATGGCGATGCAAGGGGAAGGGTTGACAGGCGTACTTGCTGAAATAGTTCGCTTTTTTGCCGTCATTGGTTTTTTTTACTATCTTTTAATCAATGGCCCATCCATATCTCAATCCATAATTAATTCAATGAGACAACTTGCAGCAAATGCTTTAGGAATAAGTACTGGTATTTCGCCCTCAAGCATAGTTGATATGGCGTTTGCGATATTAACAAAGGTCAGTTCAGCCGCATCAATTTGGTCGCCAATGATATCCACCATTATGATAACGGTCGCGATAATCGTTTTGGTAGTGATGTCCCTTATAGCGATAAATATGCTAATCATGTTGGTTTCTGCATGGGTGTTATGTTATGCAGGAGTTATATTGCTTGGATTTGGTGGTTCGAAATGGACCTCTGATATAGCAATTAATTACTTACGAACTGTTTTATCGATTGGCATTCAATTATTCACGATGACATTAATTATTGGGATTGGACAATCATTTTTAGATCAATATTTTTCTCTTATTAAAGATGATGTTCCTGATCTAAATAGTCTTATTGTTTTGCTTTTGGCGTCAATTATCCTATTAGTATTAACGAATAAGCTACCACTGTTGTTATCAGGTGTTGTAGGAGGGGGATCTTTACAAGGGATTGGTGGATTTGGGGCGGGTATGATTACCGGCGCTGCCGCTACTGCCATCAGCGGTGCTGGAGCAATGGCAATGGGGGCATCAGCTCAACTCAGCGGCGGAGCCTCTGCATTAAAGGCAGCGTTCGAGTCTGCGCAAGCTGCCATGGCCGAAGAATCTGGTTCAGGTGGTGGAGGCAGTTCCGGTGGAGGATTTGGCGGCGGGGAAGATACCGGTTCTGTAGATACTTCTGGAGGCCAACCCTCAGGCAGTTCCGGTGGTTCGTCAGCAGGGAGCTGTTCAGTTAGCACCAGTGGAGGAAGTCAGGGGTTTGCTTCATTCTCACGAGCTGGCCGCATGGCAAGCCATATGGGAAGCAGCATGGCCAACGGAGCTGCTGAGTACCAGAAAATGAAGCGAAGTAGCAATTCTTCTCGTGTCCAACAAACTATTGGAGGGGAGTTGGCGACTCAGATACGTAAGCAGACAGCTACTCATCGGGATAACTGCGAACATGATGATTTTGCCGATGATAGCTTATCGGGTAATAATAAATCTTGAGTCACGTGCGTCAGTTAACGAGGTAGCGTGAGCTGGCGCTTTCACTGTGCGAACTTTACTCCTGCAATTCAAAGGAAAAACATGTCCAGGACTCCCTATACACGGTTACGTATTGAGGGCTTCCGCAAAGCAGAGGCTTCCCTGAGACTTGAAGGAATGGACCCCAGTGGTACGCCACTGTACGAGTCCATTAAGGCACGTATTATTTCAGGTGAGCTTACGTATGAGCAGGGGCGTTCAGAGATTCTTGCATACTACACAAAAGCAGATACCGCCGGGCCTGTGACAGTGGGAGAAATTCTGACAGAAGAATTTTTAAAACCGCTGAACATGTCTCATGATGAACTGGCGGAAGCTATGGGTATCTGCAAGCGGTATATTGACGATATTATCTGCGGTTTGCGTCGTCTTACGGATGATGAGGCTCGGGTTCTTGCTGCCGTATTTGGTACTGATGAGGATTTTTGGAGCAATCTGCAGAAGTTGCAAGATCGGAAGAAACGACGGTAAAAATAGTAACTCAATGCCATGATACCTGCGCAGCCCCTCAAGTGTCATGAAAGTAGTTCTTCAAGTCATAGCATCTTGAAACACCTTAGATTATCAGGTAACGATCTTATACAATATAGGTCTTTGACTTTCATAACTTCTGGGAGCTTTAATGCATCTAATAATGCTCGATACATGTGTTTGGCTTGATATTTCCTCTAAAAAAGCTGAATTGCCAATGCTTACTGCCATCGAGCATCTGGTAGGGGATGGGAGTATCAAAATACTACTGCCCGATCTAATACGTGCCGAGTACGAACGAAATAAAGATAGGGTGATTGAGGCTACGCGAAAACGACTCTCCAGTGAATTTCGAGTAATTAAAGGGGTAATTGAGTCTTTTGGCGTTGAAGGTAAAGATACTGCGCTCAGGACCTTAGATGATGTTAATCACAGATTGCCTATTCTTTCCGAAGTTAATCAAAATACAGTAAATCGTGTTACCAAACTTTTTGACATGGTCCACGAAGTTATAATCTCTGATGCCGCAAAAATAAGAGCGGCAGAGCGGGCTATCGCTAAGAAGGCACCGTTCCATAAGCAGAAGAATAGTGTGGCTGATGCAATGTTAGCAGAGACTTTCCAAGAGTTTCGGCTGTCGCACATAAGTGAGTACGAAACCTTTAGATTTGTCACTCACAATGTGACGGATTTTTCCGGCAAAGACCACAGGCAGCCACACGACGATTTCGCAGATATTTTTGACGGCAACAGCTCTTTATTCTTTAACACCACAAGCTCTGCAATCGAGGATCTGCTCGATCTTGAAGAATTTCACTATGAGAATAGCTTTGCTTGGGAGGACGAAACTCGTGGGCTTCAGGAAATCATGTCTGCGATGGACGAGCTCTTCGATAAAGTTTGGTACAACCGCCATATGAACATGATGTATCACATAGATAATGGTGATATAGAGGTAGTCCCCGTTGGCACAAAACGCCACGGCAATGATGTGATTCACGAAGATATCCTCGACCAAGCAAAAATTGCAGCCCAACGAGTCAGGGATAAATATGAAGATACTGGGCCTTGGAGCGACTTTGTTTGGGGGATGCTCAATGGGAAGCTTTCTGCCCTGCGATGGGTCTTGGGGGATGAGTGGGACATGCTTGATACGTAAGTAAGGATTATATCGCTTCTATCCATAAAAATATGTGTCGATACCGTTCGACCAAGATTATGGGTTAGATGAAAGACAGATCACATGACGAAGCTATGACGGTATTTTTCCGTGCCAACCCAAATTATGCTACTGAACTGCTTGATGAAGTTAGGCGTAGTGGGGATTCAGCAGAACTTGCCATTTTTGTTCGACAGGTAACTACTGCAAACTTGAACAACGAGGATGATGGGAGAAGAGAATGTTCTTCCATGCTGTAAATAATTTTGGGGGGAAAATATGGAAAAACCGAGAGACGAAGCCCATATTTTTGAGGATTTGGCAGTATTAGCTTGTTCGCCAGGATATATTCATGCGATTGCGCAAATTTGTAATCGCGATAACGTCATTCATATTAAGGGAACGCTAAAGCCATCTGACATGGATCGATTGTTCAGTGGTGAGCGCCTTATACGGACGGAGCTTACGACGTTGCTTGGTCTCGTGGTAAAAGGACCGTTGGACCTAACCAAGCAACTGAAAGCTGTAATTGATGGCTATGTCCAGCGTACTGATGCGCTTATGCAGGAGCTTCACAACGCAATGTCCTATCCAATCTTCGCTTCTATGTCTGAAGCGATGAAGCAGGGAGGGGAGCCTCCAAACCCGTGGCATGGGCCAGGGATGCGAGAACCAATCTTTTACGGTACAGAATCAGCTTATGCTTTCCAGTATAGAGATTTAGTGCCAGAAAAGTTTGGGGCGGATGATGAATGGCTGCTTAAAAACAAAGGCTTCACTTCTGGTCAGGCGCGCATCATAGCGAAGACAATGTGCACTTTGATGGATGAGAAGGGAACGAAACTTCTCGCGGATTTTCAATCAGATGGAGGCTCTCTAGCGACTTGGTTGCCAGTATTCGAGTTCTCGCTAGATGAAGTGGTATTCCACAGTGGTGTTGAGGCCAATATAGTTCAAGCCTTCTTTGCTGCATTTCTCTTTTCAGGGCATAACGATGGGTTTAAGGAGGTTGGGGATTTCAATGAGGTCGCTGCTCGACCGCTCATACCGACCGGGCATGGAACTGTACTTCTCTTTTCACATTACGCCATTTACGAGGCATTATACGAATCTCCATTCTTTTGGATGTGGGACGACAAGGCTTATCGCCCGACAGCTGCTGAGCATCGCGGAGCTTTTACTGAACAATTTGCTGCACGCCGCCTATCTAGGGTTTTTGGCAGTGAACATGTTCATGCGAATGTAAACCTATATCGTGGTAAAGATATTGTTGCTGAGGTTGATGTTCTGGTCATATACGGAGATCGACTCATCGTTTTGCAGGCGAAGGCTAAAAAGCTAACTATTGCAGCACGCAAGGGCAACGACAACCAGCTAAAGGCCGACTTCGCTGCCGCCATTCAGGATTCGTATGATCAGGGGTGGGTGTGTGCGAATGAACTGCTTGCTGGAGGATGCCGGTTGGTGGATGACAACAAGAAAGACATAGCTCTTCCGACTAGCATCAAAGATATCTTTTTGTTCAGCCTTGTGTCTGAACACTATCCTGCACTTGCCTTTCAGGCAAGTCAGTCACTGAAATTCCAGACTACCAATGTCATCCGTCCTCCGTTCGTAATGGACGTTTTCCTCCTAGATACGTTGACGGAAATGCTGGCAACGCCATTGCGTTTTCTAAGCTATGTAAAATTAAGAGTGGCTGTATCAGATAAGTTGATGAGTGGGCATGAGTTAACCGTGCTTGGCTATCATCTTAAGCAGAATCTCTGGCTAGATGGAAATTACGACCTAGTGATGCTTGAAGATTCTGTCGCACAAGATTTAGATGCGGCGATGTTAGTTCGCAGAGATAATCTTCAAGGTGATTATACCCCAGCAGGCATACTCACGAAAATGCGAGGAACACGTTATGAAGATTTGATTAAAGAAATTGAGAATAGAGCAGACCCGGCAACACTTGAACTCGGGTTCCACTTGCTTTCAATGAATGAGGATGCTTGTAGAAATGTTCACCGCATACTTGAAACTATCATAAGGAAAGCGCAGTTCGATGGTAAGCGGCATGATGTTACTCTGGCCTCGAGAACTCCACCTTGTGGAGTCAGCTTTCATTGTAATCCAAAGGTATCTCCTGAAGCGGTTGCTGTGTTGGAAGCTCACTGTGCAAAACGCAAGTATCAGCAACATGCAGCTCAATGGTTTGGAGTTTCTGTAAGTCCGAATGGGCGAGTCCAGTTCGGCGTGACGTTGGATTATCCATGGGCGGCGTCTGACGAAATGGAACGACTTACAGCTGACATGAAACCAGCATCTAGAGTAAGTGATGCTTTACCTCCATTTTTACGAGAAGGTAGGCGGATGAAACTTGGGCGAAATGAACCGTGTCACTGTGGAAGTGGAATCAAGTACAAAAAATGTTGTTTAAAATAGATTGGCGGGATATTTTTTTTGATTATTTTTAGTTGCGATTTGAGTTTTAATTATTTTTTATTTAAGTTTTATTTTATTTTGATGTTTTGCGTGAGGTAGCATTTCATTAAATTTTGCTTGGTCATGAAAGCGGTGAAATACATCTGAATTTGCGTGTTTTTGTGGGGCTTTGAATCGCTACGGATAATCCCGGAAAAAATTATCCACTACAGTAAGTGCTCGAAATCTCGACGTAACCAGAGTAAGGGCGATATATAAGAAAGCTGATTATCGTGAACAGCGTAAAGCCAAGATGCAGGACTGAGCTGATATGATTGACGAGTGAGCATTATGGTGCTCGAAAGATCAGTAGTTCAAAATGGGGTGATAAGAATGAATATGGAAGAAGATCGAAAGAAGGCTGTAGCTTCTTTATTGAAGGATATGGAATCCATTGCTGACCGAATGCGTGAGTTGATTGTCAAAATGCCTCCGCATGATTTGCTCGGGTACATCTACGCTCAGCACATGATGAAAAAAATGGGAAACCAAATTGGGGGCGAAAAGCAAGGCCAAGAGGGTAGCCCAGCTGACGTAGTTAATGAAACCCAGTTCTTACTGGAGTATGTTCACGCGGTTCTGGCATCTGAGGCCGCTCCTGCGGATATGGAATTCGACGAAGCACTGTGCGCTGAGTTGTTTGAATGTAGCCGAAAACTGAGAGAGCTGGCCATGTTCTATGCTATGGCCACCTCTGCTGATACCAAAGATGGCATCTTCGGTCCTAATACGGCCGACATTGAATTCCGTGCGAAATCCACTTGGGTCATGATACGCGGGAATCGTTATCAAGTTTTGGAGGGCGAGTTCTATCGCTACGTTCTGGCGCCTCACAATGATGTTTTGGAGGAGGTGTACGGCATTGGTGCCACCGATATTGCGGAAGGCTTTCAGGCCATGGCCGACGCTACTCGTTCTGGGCAGGCCAATGCAATCATTGAGATGATGAAGCAGTTTGAGGCGGTAAAAGCTTTTTCTATAGAGCAAAGTAAGTCTATGGAAGACGCTATGGAGTCATGGATTGCTGAAAATGAGGAACAGTCCAAAGCGGCCCGGGGGGCGATGGAGGATATGCTTCGCGGCGGTATTGCCAATGTAAGCCGTCACACGAAGTTGCCACCGACATTGCTAGCAGACTTGTCATACCAGCGAGGAGAAGATACTGAGTTCTTCGCAGCGGGCGATTTTAAGGGGACACCCTTTCGGACACTGCCAGCACGTAAGAAACCTCTAATTCAGCTTGGGTCGGACTACTACGCGGTCGATCCCTGTTTTGCTCGCGATGCGGGGTATCGTGCGCTCCTATTTAATCTCCTTCAGCGAAAGCCGGATTACAATAAGGCCTTTAAAGATAGGCAGAAAATGATGAGCGAAGCAGCCTTTGCCGACATTCTCTATGCCCAGCTTCCGGGAGCCACAGTTCTTCAGGAGGTTTACTACAAGGATCCTGATAGCAAGCAGTGGTCCGAAAACGATACTCTAATCCTGGTCGATGATGTGCTGTTACTAGTTGAGGCTAAGGCTGGTGCAGCTGCCACCATTGCATCACCGGCGCTTGATTTTGGCCGCCATGCTCAATCAGTGCAGGACTTAGTACTCAAGGCATATAAACAATGTGTGCGCTTCTTCAATTATATGAATTCGGCGGATGAAGTGTCCCTCTATCACCTCGTGAATGGCAAATACGAAGAGTGTTGTCGTGTGCGTCGCTCTGACTACCGGGTGATGGTGCCGATTGGGTTGACAGTCGAGTCGTTCTCGCCCTTTTCCACGTACTGTAAAGAATTACCGCAGGTTGAGCCTTTGCTTGGAAAGCATGCTTTCATTTCACTGTCCATCGACGATTTGTTTGTGCTCAAGCGACTCTTGCCCACACCCGGGGAGTTCGTCCATTACTTGGAGGTGCGGCAAGCCGTGGCCGGAATACGCGGGGCTCATCTCTTCGACGAGTTCGATCACTTGGGTGCTTACCTGAAGAAGAACCGTTTTGATCAGGATATTATCGAGCAGTTGAAGGAAGAGAAAGCGAACATGGTTATCTGGGATGGCATGAGTGACATCGTCGACAGGACCTTCGAAGGTGAGGAGTGGGAAAGCAAACCGTTACCAAGTCAGAAGTTCCCGGAGGAGGTTCTGAAGCTGCTTGGAGCACTCGATAGCACCCGAGCTAGCGGCTGGCTTTCAGCAGAGAGTTATATCCGTGACCTAGGAGAGGAAGGCCGGAATAATCTGGCCAAGATGCTGTCCGACCTTCGAAAAACACTGATTCAGCATCCCGTTCGTTACTTTGTTCTGGGCGGGGACGGTGTACCGCTCTTCGTTTGGCTTCAACGGCATGGTCATCCAATTGACTGGACTAAGGTGAACAATAAGGCTAGCGCAGTTGCGTTGAGCGCCAAGGCTACTAACGTCATTGGCGTTGTGGCTGAAGTTAGTGCCGATGGTACTTATGTCCAGGCGCGGTCTTTCAAAATTTACATACCGACGGAGCAAACAGCAGAAAACGCACACATTTATGAAGACGCGGCGAGAATGGCCAATCCTGAACGTACGGTCAATCTCGAACGGGAAAAACAAGTCCACTTTGGTCGCAAGAGCAAAAAGATTGGCCGTAATGTCCCTTGTCCATGTGGCAGTGGCATGAAATACAAGAGATGTCATGGACGGTAGAATCAGCTTAGAAATTCAAATGGAGGTTGTGCATAAATTTGTATAACATACTGATTTTTATCTTTAATTTTATATTTGATCCATGTTGTGCGAGAGTCTTCTCAGTATGATTCTGAGCTTAATAAACGTCGATGAGCAGAAAAAATAAAAAAATCTCCGCATGGTATAGATTGTGGTATCAAGAAAGATTGACTTTCTAAGTTACTGTTATTTAAGTTGATTTTAATTTAATTGATAATAGAGTGGGAATAAACTAGCTATTGTTGATAACAGTTTTTAATTGTCGATAAATTCAAAGGCATCAGTTAGTTACTGGTGCCTTTTTGTTTGGGTAAAGAATGTGTAGATGGTGTTGCATGTTCGTTTTTAGGCTGGTTTGAATACGTAAGACGATAACAAGATTCTTCAATTGTGGTGGCAGAGAATGATTAATTCATCACAGCATTAAATATTTAGCCTTAAACTAGCGTTAAATATTCAACCTTAAATTTTTACTAATTTCGTCGCTTAATGACTTAGGCACATCCCACTCTTTGGCTAAGTTCGGCCACGACGAAACACATTCAATGGTTTCATCAATCACTGCATTTATTTTCTTTTTACTAAATAATGGGCTCACCTTCTCTAAACTATAAAAATCTTCTCGAATAAAATTATCACGTTTGCCATTTAGGCTCATCCAATGACTGTTTACCCATTTACTGCCTGGTTTGTAGCTATAGGCCAAGTCGTAAGCAGGGGCCAATCTCCATTTATTTTCTTTCAGCATAAAGGCAAAATTCTTTGAGTGATCATCGTGGTTTCGCGCAATGATGTTAAACGTCATACGTTTGAATAATTGTAGGGCATCTTGTGCAGATAATTTTAATTGGCGAGCAATGGCAAATAACTCAGCATAAGAATATGACCCCGGTTTTTTATAATCGACATGCGCTAATCCATTGAGTGTTTGAATATGAATTTTGTTGTTACCAACGCGATCAAAACGTTGGGTCATAAAATGTCGTCGAGCACCTTCATGTAATAATTTACATGGCATCATCTCAATACCACATTCTGTTGCCATTATGTGGTAAACAAACTCCATCGCCCCATAACCTAATGGGTCACCAAAAGTTTCTTGGTTTTTATTGTGTTCACTGACCCCATCAAACTTCATAAGGTAATGTGTAAATCCATTGGGTACTGTTGTTTGTCCCGATCTCACCTGTGTGAAGTCATCATTAAAGGCTAAGACCGCTTTTGGGCGAGCACCGCCGGCGCTCATACCGACAGACAATAGCGATAACATGGCCTCGCGTGATTCTTGACCATCCCGATTCAGTTCAACTGAAAAATTCCCTCGGGTATCCAAGATTTCTTGCGCTATTGCAACAAGTGATTCAATTTCAACTTGTTGTGATGAATTAAGATTACGCATTTGAGTGGCTGGAGAATATTCAAGGGCGCCCATACCTCGTTTCCCTGTGTATTGTAATCTTTGTAGCGGGGTGATTTCTTGAGGGGATAACCCCTTATTTGCGACCCAAGCATTAAGTACAGCATTGCCGAAATCGTCGGGCAGGGAATCTGCAATTAAACCGGGAAGCCCTCTAAAGGTATTGAAATCTAATTCGGGAAAACGAAATATTGTTGAAGACAAAGGCATTTTTAAAGGGGATAGCTCGATCCCTTTTTTAATAAAGCTAGGGGCATATTCAAAAGCACCAATGCCGCTATCTGTATCAAAACTGAGGGCGCCGATGGTTTGATCATGATAATTAACATTAATGACTTCCATTACCATTCGAGGTGCTCCTCTTTATTTTCTTGTCGTTGTCCTGAGGCTCGTTGGCGTTTTTTACCTTGTAATTTAGCTAATTGCAAAGGCGATATAGGTTGTCGTGGTAAAAATAAATCAAGTTGATCCGTTAAATTTAAAGCCTGCATGATGGCAATAAAAATGTCTAGTTGCGCTTTGCCTTTTTCTGCATTAATGACGGTTTTACGTGCGACGCCAGCAAATTCCGCAACTTCGGATTGTGTTAAGTTTTGGTTCAATCTTGCTTGTTTTAGTCGTTCGCCAAGCTGTTCCGCAAGTGCAATAGCACTAATTTTCTTGTTCATATAAAGATCCCATTGGGTGACTTTAAATGCAAAAACAACAAATAATGTTACTATTATGGTACCTTATTGATATTAAGTAAAGGTGTCTTTAATGTAACTATATGTGCTCTTTACTGTCATTTTGATGCAATAGGTAACCATAATGGAACTTTATGTACTTTGTTGTTTGGTCGTGAATTTCATTAAAGGTATAGATGGCTAAAAGCCCCTATAGTTAAGGGGCTTGTGTTCTGCTTAATTTTATGTCGCAACATAAAATTCTAGTAGAGAAAAATTAGCTTCTGACAGGGAATTTTTCACCAACTAACTGTTCGCTTTTAAGCCATAATGTTGTCGCTAATTGAGGGTCAATGGCATAAGAACGAAGACCGTAAAAGCCAGGGCCGTCATTAATTGGTGCGACTTGGCAGTCTTCACAGTATTGCCCACCAATTTGGTCAATATCTGCAATAACAGCAGCCCATACAGTGGTAGCCGCCCCTTGAGGAATTGTTTTTGTCGTTAATTCAGATAAACCGGCTTGTTGATTAAGCGTATTAATCATAGTGCCAATTTCGACTTGATCTTCAACTGACATATTACGGCTTAGGTTGGTGGCAATGTTGCCTGGATGAATAGCACAAGCGCGGATACCAAGATGACGATAACGACGGTCAAATTCAACAGCAAATAAGATATTGGCTGTTTTAGAGCGGCTATAGGCAAGCTGTGGCTGATATTCGGTAGTGGTAAAATTAAGATCGTCGATGTCAAAATCAAATAATCGATGTCCCGCAGAGGAAACACTAATAAGACGAGAGCCCGAATGCAATAAAGGCACTAGGTGATTAACTAACACAAAATGCCCTAAGTGATTAATACCAAATTGGGTTTCAAAACCATCACGCGTATGTCCGAAGGGGGTTGCCATCACCCCTGCGTTGGTAATAATGACATCAATTGATTTTGCTTTCTCTAGAAGTCCGCTTGCACATGCACGCACAGAGTCTAATGATGAAAGATCTAATTCAATCAGTTCGAAACGACCTTGTGGGTTAGCACCACGAATAGCGTGAGCCTGTTTTTCGTTGCTAGCAATATGACGAACAGTACCTATGACATGAGCACCGCGAGCAGTCAGTGCTCGAGCAATTTCCACACCAAGTCCCGATGATGTTCCTGTTACAAGAATTCGTTTATTGGTTAAATCGATATTATTTAAAACATCATCCGCTGTGGAGGTTGCACCGAAAGAATTTTGTTTCATGTCACACTCCTAATATAAAAGTATAAAAAATCAAAAACAGTTATTGCAAATTAAGTACGAAAATAAAATATTACATGATGCTTTTTAATTGATTTTTTAACTACATTGCATTTTACCATGACAAAATGTTTTTATGTATTGAGCAATGTTACAAACGTTGAATCATTATCAAATTGAGTAAGTTGAAACCTATTTTATATTTTGACCACATTGGTTAATGTTAACTTAGAAGCATGCTTATCTATAAATATAAATAAGCGGTCTACCCCAAGTTTACAATCTATTTAGATAGTATAATCACGGACGTTATTTTTAGTTTATCTTTTGATGCTGGCAAAAATAATAAAGACTGTCAATGCGTTAAAATAACTAAATATGGATTTAGAATAATGAAAAATAGATGCGCATTCACGGGTTTGGTAGAGTTAAAAGCCAATAATAAAACATAACCTAATGATGTTAAATAATTTTTATTTTTTTTGTGGATAACTGAAAATATCGTAAGTTTATTTGTTGGAGATTGTTCATCTTATTTTCACTGAAGCAAAGTAAGGCGATTCTTTCGTTAGTTATTGATAAGGAATGATCAGAGCTTTAATAGCAACAGAGTAAAATCATGGATAACGGCATTAGCGATATCCATGGAACATTATCTATGTCTATAAAACCTATTCTATATTGATTAAATGTCGTTTTTATATGTAGTGCAAAGTTGAAAGGATATTGACTCTTTTACACTGATTTAAATCAGTGAAGTATGTTATAAAAATCAAATGACCACTGGTTATAGAGATAACATCATCTTTATACAAGGAAGGTGGTTTTTAGCCAGTGCAGAATAATATAGACAGGTTTCCTGAGAGATACACTCGTGTTTTAATAAAAACGTTCGGCATTAGGCTTTGATTCTAAAGTTAATATCTTAATATGACGCTGTTTAGCTTATTGTTTTATTGCCTCTATAATTAACCCCGCATCGCCTAAACCGATCTAAACCTATTTAGTCCGGTAAAGTAAAACAGTATCGACACTATGCTGCTTAAGGTTTAAAAAACCAGTAGCGATTGGAAGAACAGCTTCATTTACAACAAAAAAAAGGGTTATCGTTTATCCTAGTTCGGTAGCTTACAGGCAGGGTATCTGGGGTCCAAGCAGGGATTGTGTTTTGATCAAAGCTCTATTTACAACTTGCTCGGATTACTTGATTTCTGATAAACCAGAGGCGTTCTGCTTCTTCTGGTTTGGTTAGTCTAATTTTCATAAATATTACTCTTAAGGGTAAATAAAATATCTTAACGACAAGAATACATCTTATTACTCGAAACCTAGAGTAGTTTATTTAAAAATTAAAAACCATTAATCACCAATACTCTCATCTTTTTGGGCGATAGCAGTAATCTAAACCGACGTTAAGATACTTATGGCAATAAAATAACAAATGGTCATTATCATAAAAAGGGCGCCTTATGAGAAAAAATAAAAAAAACGTATGTTTAATTTCAGTTTTACTCATCACATCGTTCTATGGCTATGCAAATCCAACGAATAATGAATGTGGTGTACCTGCATTAGCTAAATGTCCTCAGCCTATTGATAGGACTTATCCAAATGTCAAAGATATGCTGAAATGGGATCAAAATGAAAGGTTACTCGGTTTTCGTAATGACTATCGCGCGTATCCTGGGGATGTTTTTCATGCCGTTAATCCTAAGCCCTTGGAAAGAAAAATCCAACGTTTAGACGATGTGACTTACCAATTGAAAGGGATGACATATAACCTTGAAAATTACATAAAGCGTAATGATGTTACTGCGTTAATGGTTATCAAAAAAGGGAACGTTGTCTTTGAATATTATGGACGAGGTAACACTCCCCAAACATTATGGACGTCGCGCTCTGTTGGTAAATCCGTGGTTTCTACCCTAGTAGGGATTGCGCTACAGGAAGGCCGGATCACGTCATTAGATGATGCTATCGAAAAATATAATCCAAGTGTCAAAGGAACGGTTTGGGAAGGCGTGACTATAAGGCAATTACTGCAACACACCTCCGGGGTTGAATGGGGGGAGAATTATGAAAAAGCAAATTCAGATTTTGCCAAAATGACAGAGTGTGAAGCAAACCCAGAAATTTATGCATGCGTTCAACAATTAGTGCTAGACCCGAAACGGCAACGTTATGCAAAAGCAGGGGATGTGTGGCAATACAACTCAGGGGGAGCATGGTTATTAGGTGATACACTTGAAAAAGCAACAGGGGTATCCATTGCAGATTATCTTGAAAGTAAAATTTGGCAGCCTTTTGGGATGACTCGCGATGGGGTATGGCAAAGCTATCAGCTTGGTAAACATAATAGTGGCGCGCATGGTTTTAATGCCACATTAGAGGACTGGGGTAAGTTTGGGCTATTTTTTGCAGAAAATGGTGTATTAGCAGATGGTAAACAGACATTACCAGAAAATTGGTTAAATGAATCGAAATCATGGGTACAAGCGAAAAATTCTGTTAATGCAAGTTACCCTGAAGGTATTTATGGCTTTGAGTGGTGGAATAATAGTGTGCCACAAAACACGCAGAATGTAGAACCCAAAATGGGTTTAGATAGCAATAATACATTATGGGCTTTAGGTATTTTCGGACAAATTATTGTGGTTAATCCCAAAGAGCAGTTAGTGATAGTTCAATGGTCAACATGGCCTGTAGCGCATCCTGCTGATGATGGACAACCACTCGAAGCATCTCTAATGTTTAATGCAATCAATAACCAGTTAAATAAAATATTAAATTAAACATTTAATTTAATATCGAGATTATAACGGCCGTTCGTTACAGCGAGCGGCCGTTATATTTTATCATTTAATAAAGGAAACTTTTTATATTACTATTTTCTCTAAAGCTTAATATTCTCTGCCATTTTGTTTTTCTATTGAGTTATTCATAGGAATAAAAATAAGCAGTCGTGAATTAAATAAATTTTCAGCCTATTTTATCTTTAAACTATCCTTCTTAGAATTGGATATTAATGATTATCATGGGTAAATACAATAAAAACATGATGTTATCTTTTTTTGATAAGGTTTTTTTGAAGTGAAAAAGGCGTGGGAACTCTTATGTTTATTGGGTTTGATGTTTAAAAGTATAAATTAATTAAATGAATTCAATGATAGGTGGTTATTGATGCAATGACGGTGGAATAGAAAGATATGAATTTAATGGGTAACGGTAGATTGACGTTTTATTTACTATTTGTTGATCTTTCTGTATTGAAAATCAACGGTGCATCAACCAACTGAATAAATAAATTATCAAAGATAACCTATAAAAAATTTATAAATCTTTAAGTTTGTCCTATTGTGAATTATTCATAAAACATGATTTAGTAGCGGAGCAAGAACATCCTTGTATATATTAATTTGAAGGTGCTTATAATGAAAAGATTTTTAGCAGTAGCAACGCTATTGTCACTTGCTATTTCTGGTTCGGCATTAGCAGCAAATAATACAGTAAAAAGCGGGCAAGCCACTCCAACTGTTAAAGAGCAAAAAAGCAATAAAGTACATGCAGCAGGTAAAACCAAATCACACAATACCGTAGAAAAGAAAACGCCAACCACATCTGATAAGGGTTAATCTTCTTTCTTGTTAGAACCTTTTCAGTATCAGTGCCATGGGAAATAAGCTACCCGTGGCGCTGCATCTCTATGGTATACTGTTTTTTATTTATCAAACTATACCTGTTATGAACTATCAATGTCCTTTATGTTTTAACTTATTAACGCTGCAAAATAACAGTTGGCGATGTGAAAATAATCATCAGTTTGATTGTGCCAAAGAAGGTTACGTTAATTTGTTGCCAGTTCAACACAAACGTTCTAAAGATCCGGGCGATAGTGCAGAAATGATGCAAGCACGTCGAGAGTTTTTGAATGCTGGTCATTATGATGCAATGCGTCAATTGGTTGCAGATAAGCTCAATCACTCTATTTCTGAGAAAAAGAGTACGGTATTAGATATTGGTTGTGGGGAAGGGTATTACACGAATTATTTTATGCAAAGCTTAGCTAAGCAGAGTAAAACTCAATCTGTGTTTGGATTAGATGTGTCAAAAGTGGCTATTCGCTATGCTGCAAAACGTTATCCTTCAGTTCATTTTTGTGTCGCCTCTAGTCATCGTTTACCTTTTGCGTCGCAAAGCATTGATGCCATTGTTCGTATCTATGCACCCTGTAAAGCCGATGAGCTGGCTCGAGTTTTACGGCCAAGCGGTATTCTTATTACCGTGACTCCGGCACCTGAGCATTTACAAGAATTAAAACAATTGATTTATTCTGAAGTAAAGTTACATCCGCTGAAAGAGGAACAGCTACCTCAATTTAAATTATTGGATGAAAGTCATTTAAACTATGCTATGCCATTGGCGGGAGAGGAAGCATTTGCATTATTGCAAATGACCCCATTTGCTTGGCGTGCTTCTGAAGAAGTCAAACAGGAATTAAAACGTTCTGGGATAAAAAATTATACTGCGGATTTTATGGTTCGAGTTTATCAATTGATCGATTAATGGATATTCAATATTTCCCCCACAAAGTGTATGTGGGGGAGATAAAATTAAGCGCTATACATAAATAGTTCGAGATGTTCAAACAAGATATTGAAACCGATAGCCATTAAAACAAGACCGCCAATAATTTCTGCTTTTTTCCCGAGTAATGGCCCGACATAGCGACCAATCATCATACCTATAGTGGCCATTATCATGGTCATTAAGCCAATCGTCATTGCGGTATGAACAATATCCACTTGTAAGAATGCGAGCCCAAGGCCGATAGCCATTGCGTCAAGGCTGGTGGCAATGGCGGAGAGTACTAAACTCATTGAGCTATTACGGGATGGCTGAGTACAGCAATCTTCTTCATTTTTCGCTTTAATACCTTGCCAAATCATGCGCGATCCTAATAAGAACAGCAGGGCAAATGCGATCCAATGATCCCAGCGAATAACATATTGGCTGGCTAAAATACCGATTGCCCAACCAATGATGGGGGTTAGGGCTTCAATAAAGCCAAAGATAAAACCAGTGCGGAGGATCTCTTTAAAGCGGGGTTTATGCAGGACTGCACCTTTGCAGATAGCGACAGCAAATGCATCCATTGAAAGTGCAAGTGCTAAAATTAGGGTAGCGTAAAAACTCATAATATTAACCTCGGTTGGTGCATCCATATACACATGAATTACCCCCAACCAAAAGGCTTATTCATGTGTCTATGGTCTTGCCAACCAAGATGGCGTCCGTACCACGTTTAAACAACAAACGAGTATGTTGACACGGACATTCTGGATATATTTCCAGAATAGGCTACTCCCCAATGACTTGGAATGAAAGATATCATAAATTAATTTAAAGGCAACACTTAATTTTGTGTGCCTATTAAATAGTATTGAGAATAATTTTCATTTGCAGGAATGGGAGAGTTGAGGTTAACTTAATTTTTAATTAACCTCAATCTTAATGTGAATATATATAACTATTATTTATGATTAATAAGGAATTCATATATTCTTTGTAAATCATCAAGTTGTGATACTTTGATGTAAATTTTTCGATGCTCTAAACCAACAATCAAAATACCGTCTTCTGATAAATTCATTGTTTTTATTCTGTCATACAATATAAATGTATTCGCAAAATAAAAACCATTTTGTTTAAAAAATAATTTTGGTGTTCGAATAAAAGCCAAATAGACTGACATTAAAATGGTAGCCATTAGCAAGTATGTGGTTAATATACTGCCATGTCGTGAAATATTAGTATAAATAACAATACAGATTAATACGATGAATATAATAGCATCAGCTCTATGTTTCCGCTTTAGATTAATTTTTAGTAGAGTTTTCCCTTTACGTATATGTTGAATAAATTCATCGTAAATCGCATACAGTAGCATCAGTAAAATAATAATGGCCAGTATGAAATCATTTAAGGTCATGTTGAGTGCCTTTGGCTAAGTTAACATTCTAGAGAGCTTAAAAGTAAAAATGGGAGGCTGCAACCTCCCATTTCAATTAATGACAGTAAATTATGGTGCTAAGAACTTCAACCAAGCACCCAAAATACCTAATCCGAAGAAGCCAATGATAATCCACAATGGATTAACTTTGCGGCGAAGTAGCCACATACAGGCAAAGGTGAGTAATAATGGCACTAAACCGGGCATCAAGTCATTCAAAATATCTTGAATCGTTTTGATTTCCATGATTTTTGTTTCAGGATTTTCAATACTCGATACCACGACAGGGATATTCACATTTGTCCATTTATTCACGAGTGCCCCCATGACAAATAGACCTAATATCGATGCACCCTCAGTCAGTTTTTGTAAGAAGCCGCCACCGATATCTTGAACAATATCAACCCCTTTTTTATAGCCATAGGATACGCCATAATAGAGCGTGAGTAGGCGAACGAGGTTGAATAGCACGAAGAACAGAATTGGACCCAACAGGCTACCTGTCATCGCGATACCTGCACCCAGAGCAGCAAACACTGGACGAACGGTACCCCAGAAAATCGGGTCACCAACACCCGCTAAAGGCCCCATCAAACCAACTTTGATACCGTTAATCGCACCGTCGTCAATATCAGCACCATTTGCACGTTGTTCTTCCATCGCCATGGTCACGCCTAGAACTGGAGCTGCAACGTAAGGGTGGGTATTAAAGAACTCAAGGTGACGTTTAATCGCTTGTTTACGTTCGTCGTTATTTTCTGGATAGAGGCGACGAATGACAGGCACCATTGAATAACAGAAACCTAAGGCTTGCATACGTTCGAAGTTCCAAGAACCTTGTAATAAGTTAGAACGTATAAAGACACCTCGGATGTCGCTTTGTGTCAGCTTTTTAGCTGTTGGACTTGTTGTATCTACCATGTTGCGATCCTCCTAGTCTAATTCATTATCAAGGTTGTTGTTGCCATTGGCATTATTTTGAGTCACAACAACTTGAGACTTATTATATTTCGGGCTGAGTTGGATATAGAGAATAGCCATAACTGCACCGATAACACCCAGTGCAACTAGGTTGAAATCAGTAAATGCAGCAGTTACAAAGCCCAAGTAGAAGAATGGCATTAGGTAGCCAGCACGCATCATGTTGATGACCATGGCATAACCGACAACCACGATCATACCACCAGCAATGTTTAGACCATCGGTGACAACCTCAGGGATCGCATCCAACATTTGTTTAACTTCAGATGTTCCCACAGAAACTGCAACGATCAGTGCTGGAATTGCGATACGCATCGCTTGAAGTAGTAGTGCCGAAACATGGATCCAGCTAATTGCTGTCAGATTACCATTGTTCGCTGCACGGTCAGCTGCGTGTTGGAAAGCAACAGTGACTGTACGAACGATAATGGTTAATACTTGCCCAGCTGCGGCCAGTGGAATTGCGATAGCGATACCGGCGCCGATACTTTGCCCACCAGCGATAACCAAGATGGTTGAAATAATTGACGCAAGCGCGGCATCAGGTGCAACAGCAGCACCGATGTTCATCCAGCCTAATGCGATCATTTCGAGTGTACCACCGATGATGATGCCGGTTTTCATGTCTCCCAAAACGATACCGATAAGCGTACAGGCAACGAGTGGGCGATGGAACTGAAATTCATCGAGTATAGAGCCCATACCAGCGATACAAGCAACGATGAAAACCAGTACTATTTGAACAACGGTAAGTTCCATTGTTTAATCTCCTGTAACCAAACATGTTTGGTAAATCTGTTTTCGAGTAATGGTTAAAATTTAAAATTATTAACGGCTTAACTAGGACTAATTTTTTAATTTTTTAATCAAATCCATCATCTGAACTTTACTGTCAGAAGAAACTTTACGGACTTCCAATTCGATGTTTTTCTCATTGAGATAATTGAAAGCGTCAATATCTGTTTGATTGATAGACACGGCATTTGTCACTTGAGTTTTACCTTCATGGAACGCCATACCACCGATATTGACTGACTTTATATCTACACCTGCTTCAACGAGTCGTTTTACATCTGTTGGGTTAGTGAACAGCAACATGACACGTTCACCCGCGTATTTCGGGTTGTTATAAACACGAATACATTTTGCAACATCAACAACATGGGCTGTAACGCCCGGAGGGGCAACTTGTTTGAGTAATGTTGAACGAACTTGGTCTTTTGCGACCTCATCGCTGACAACGATAATACGTTTTACACGTGTTTCTTTTGTCCAGCGAGTTGCGACTTGGCCATGAATTAAACGGTCATCAATACGGGCGAGTGCGATCACCATATGTTCGCCAGGCGCAGCGGTGACAACTTGTGCAGGCGCAGGTTGTTGAACAGGCGCTGGTGTTACAGCGGCTTCTGGTTCTTTAAATTTCAGTGCGCGGATCCCACCACGGCCAGTTTCTAAAGCAACGGAGATTAACTCCTCAAAGGAAGGGTTATCATCGCGACACATAAAAGTTTCTACTAACATAGGCACGTTAACACCAGTGACTATTTCATAGTTTTTATGTTCGTTTACGATACGACTCGCCGCGTTAAATGGGCTACCGCCCCATGTATCGACTAGAAAAATCACTCCATTGGAGGTCTCTAAATCAGCTAGTTTTGCTGTGTACTTTTCAAATAGGGTGTCCGCGTTTTCCCCTGGTACAAAGTCAATAAACGAGACATTTTCCTGCTCGCCAATTAACATTTCGGTGGTACGGAGAAGCTGCTCTGCCGCCACACCGTGGGTACCAATCATAATAGCTATACTCACTTGATTTCCCTCTTAACAGATATAGAACGGAATTTGTTTATCAGGTCAAAATTGAATCAGGGTGATGAAACCTCCTAATTAAAGAACGGTATTAATAATATTAGCTGATTAAATTCACTCCACTTAGTACAACGAGTAAACAATTATCATGCTAATTACGATCATTAGAAAAGGTAGCATAACATTTTGTATAAGCGTAAAAACTTGTTTTGCGTCAGAAAATTAAAAACATGCAGGTTATTTCAAATAAAATGCAAGTTTTATCTGTATATATTTGTTTCGTTGAATCAATTATCTAAAAATGATTTTTAAATGGATAATTAAACTGTTATCGGTAACAAAAAAAGAATAGGAAATGTAAGGTTTTTACGCGTGAGATTAAAAAAGTGTCAAAAAATGACACGATTCAGCAGTAGGAAGTTCTGAAAGGGAGCCGTTAAAAGATAAAGAATATAAAATCACTTTTCATTAAATATTTATCACAGAATAAAATGGCTCCATGTGATGAGCAAAGTAGGAGAAATATAGAGCAGAAAAAGATATCTGTGAGGTTAAATAATGCTCAAAGTAACCGTTGCTAAATAAATACCGCGTATACAAAATAAAGTGCTATACGCGGTATCAAATAACCGTTTAATGGTAGTGTGAGTGTTTAATCACATTGGACTTTAATGGCTAAACCACCGCGAGAGGTTTCACGGTATTTTGCATTCATGTCTTTTCCTGTTTCATACATTGTCTCGATAACTTTATCGAGAGAGACTCGTGGTTCACTTGTTCGACGCAATGCCATACGCGTTGCGTTGACAGCTTTGACGGAAGCAATCGCATTACGTTCGATACAAGGTACTTGCACTTGGCCAGCAACAGGGTCACAGGTTAAACCTAGGTTATGTTCCATACCAATTTCAGCCGCGACACAAACCTGTTCAGGGCTACCACCAAACAGCTCGGCGAGGCCAGCAGCGGCCATCGAACATGCGACACCGACTTCACCTTGACAGCCAACTTCTGCACCTGAAATGGAAGCATTCATTTTATAAAGAATACCAATAGCGCCAGATGCAAGGAAATAACGGGTATAAAGCTCAGGAGTGACGGGTTCAATACAGTGATTATAATAAGCAAGTACAGCGGGGACGATACCACATGCACCGTTCGTTGGTGCAGTTACGACACGCCCGCCAGCCGCATTTTCCTCATTAACAGCTAAAGCATACATGTTAATGAGATCCACAACGTTCATTGGGTCATTAGACAGTTTGCTTGATGAAGTTACGAGGCGATTCAGTGCTGGAGCACGACGAGGCACGCGTAGTGGCCCAGGAAGAACGCCTTCAGTATTGAGTCCTCGTTCTATACAAGCCTGCATGGTTTTCCAGACATCGGCAAAATATGCCTCAATTTCTTCTTTAGTATGAAGGTCTAGTTCATTCTTCATCATCAAGCTAGAAATGGATAAGCCTGTCTTTTTGCAATGAAGTAACAGTTCTTCTGCTGATTTAAATGGATAGGATACAGGTTTGCTATCGAGAGTGGATTGACCAAAGTGTTCTTCATCAACGATAAAACCACCGCCGATGGAATAGTAAGTTTTGGTGTAAATTTCATCTTCACCTGAAAACGCATGGATGGTCATGCCGTTTTCGTGTAAAGGGAGGTTATCTGAACGGAAATTCATACCACCTTCACGAGGAAAATCGACGGTGTGAGTACCATTGGCTAGCAGTAATTTTTCCGTTTTTTCAACGTTATCGATAAAGCTTGGAATAGATTCAATATCAACGGTTGCAGGTAAGTTGCCAGCAAGGCCCATAATGATTGCAATATCGGTATGGTGACCTTTTCCAGTGAGCGAAAGAGAGCCATAAACGTCAACCGCAATGCGTGTGACGCTTGGTAATAATTGTTTATTTACCAAATCATCGACAAATTCTTTTCCCGCCTTCATTGGGCCGACGGTATGAGAGCTTGAAGGACCTATGCCCACTTTAAACATGTCGAATACGCTTATCACGCAGGACTCCTTAAAAAAAGTAGATATTTAGTGATTTATTTTAAAGGGCGCTACTTTACTGTTATTTAGTAGTGTTAACCAGTAAGTTTAAATTATTTTTTAAAATAAGGTAGCAACAAAAGGCCTATTGATTAAAAATAGCACAAAATGTCAGCGATTTCGTGATGAAGGCGCTATTTTAGTTGAAGAGCTAACTGATGAATAATGGCGGCAGTCAGTCCCCATACTAAATGGTTATTATGCCAATAGAAAAAGATACGGTTACTGCTTCCTGCCCGTTTTACATCAACATACTTATGTTGGCTCAATGATAATGCATCAAATAGAGGCACTTCAAAGACAGAAGCAACTTCACTAGGGTTAGGGTGATAGTCAATACCTGGAGGTAATAATCCGACAACGGGGGTGACCTCATAGCCACCAAGGCTTTGTTGAGGGGTAAGCTGCCCGAGTATTTGTACTTTTTCTGGAGGAATGGCAACCTCTTCATACGCTTCCCGTAAAGCAGTGGTGATCAGAGAACCATCTTCAGGATCGCTAGCGCCACCCGGAAAAGCGACTTGACCTGCGTGAGAGCGCAAGAAAGGTGAGCGCTGTGTTAACAGCAAGGTTGGTGTTTTTTTATTAATGATCGGCAGAAGTACAGCAGCAGATTTACTCGCCGTACGTTGCGTTTGGCGAGTAACAGGAAGTGTAAACTGAAAACGGCTAATAAAGTCATTCAGTTTAGTCATTATGCTGCAATTCTCCTAACAAGGGTAATATAAGCCGTAATTTATCAAACGTTTCCTGATATTCTTTATCTGCTTGGCTGTCAGCAACGATTCCGCCACCGGCCCAGCAGTAAATACGTTTCTTATCAGTTAACAAAGTACGAATCGTTATATTAGTATCCATTTTACCACAAAAGCTAATATAGCCAATTGCACCACAATACCCATGCCGACGATGAGGTTCAAGCTCTTCTATAATTTGCATGGCACGAATTTTAGGTGCGCCAGTTATTGAACCACCAGGAAAACTGGCACGAAGCAAATCTGTTGCAGTATAAGGTGCAGCAAGAGTTGCAGTGATGGTGCTAACGAGGTGATGAACGGCTGGAAAAGCTTCAACAACGAATAATTCCGGCACTTTCACGGAGCCCGGCACAGCAACGCGACCAATATCATTTCTAAGTAAATCGACAATCATCAGATTTTCAGCGCGATCTTTAGGCGAATTAGCTAACTTTTCAGCTTGAATGAGATCCTCTTGTTTATCTTCTAATCGTGGAAGCGTACCTTTAATTGGTCGAGTTTGAATTTCCCCATCCTGCAAAAGAATAAAACGTTCAGGTGAAATGCTTATCACTGCATTATCAGGTAGGCGTATAAAGGAAGAAAAGGGCGCTCGGTTTGATTGAGTGAGTGATAAAAAAGCATCCCATTCATTGCCTTTATAGGTGGCATCAAAACGCTGTGCTAGGTTGATTTGATAACAATCACCATTGCGCAGGTATTCATGTATTTGTTGTATTTTTTGCTGATATTGCTCTTGTGTCATGTTTGAATGCCATGCGCTAGTGAGCGTAAATTGCGTTTTGCGTGGTGCTTTTTGCTTTTTTAGCCAATTAAGACGTTCATGTACATCGGAGTAACTCAATAATGTGACCGTTTTTTCTTGATTATCGACAATCAAAGCCCATTCATATATACCGACGGCCATATCGGGAAAGTGCAGGTCAACATGGGCTATTTGTGGCATTTTTTCAATACGTCGACCGAGATCGTAGCTCCAAATACCTAAAGCCCCTCCTGTAAAAGGGAGCGAATCGTCACGAGCGTGTTTAGGTGTGAATTGTTCAATGGATTGTTGGAGTAATTTAAACGGGTCGTCACTCGAAACTTCGACAGTTTGTAAGTGGGTTTTGGTCGTTTTATCCCCCTCGGTGATGAGCGTTGCAATAGGATCAGCAACGATAATATCGTATCGATTATGTGGATGATCCGCATTGCCTGAATGCAGGAGCATGGACCAAGGTTGATGAGCTAGTGGAGCAAAGTAATCAATAGCTGCATCAGGATGATAAGGAAGTTGTATTTTATTGATAACCATTTGTCTATACTAATCTAAAAATCCACAAAAAGAATTACTGTCCAGATTAGCATATATCTTATCTTAAACAGCTAACAGCTGTTAAAATTAGGCTAAAATTTTTTATTTTCACCTAAATCACTTAATGATTAACCAGTAAGAAGAGAGGTAAAGATGTTTTCAGGCATGCCTGCACTCAATCATCAAGAACAACAGGAAGCTGTTGAACGCATTCATCAACTAATGGCAGATGGAATGAGCAGTGGGGAAGCGATCGCACTGGTCGCACAAGAAATTCGTGAGAAGCATAAAGATAAAGAGCAGATTCATGCTCGGTTTGAAGAATAAAATAAATATGAGTAAAACAAACTATTAACATTTATGCTAAAATCTGATACATATTAGTTAAGTCATACCATTTCTGGCAGTTTATAAATATTTCGACTATTTTAGTTAGATGAGATAAATGTCGTAAAAAATTAACTATGGTCACTGAACTAATTTGTTACCTAACATTTTATAGGGATCGGAGGAAGCATGAAGGCTGGAAAAAAAATCGGTTTTGCTTTAGGTAGCTGTGCATTGTTGTTCAGTTCAATTGCATTCAGCGCTAATCAAGAAGAAGGCAAAGCAGCCCCCTTTATTAGCTGTGAAAAATTAGCAGAGCCTCAAATCGCTGCACAAGTTAAAAATGATTTTATGAACAATCGTCTACCTCGTTGGGGAGATGAAAAGGCATTGGTGGGTAAAAAAGCAGTTGCTTGGGTGAATAATCAAGAAGTGACTAAAACGGCGACAGGTTATCAAGTGCCGTTAACGGTAAGAGGATCTAAACAGGATTTACATTATAACGTGGTAGTTGATTGTGAAAAATCCACGATCACTTATAACTCTACAAAATAATCCTCAATATATTATTTAAGTATTGATAGGAAAGGGAGGCATTTAGCTTCCCTTTTTTATGACGCTTGATAACGTCTAACGATTTTTAGGCTCGTATGGAAGACGAGAAAAATGTTGTGAGAGTTGACGATAGTGGATCAACCTTTCCCTAAAATAGTTTCGAAGATGTTCAGGTTGTTCTTGTTCAACGGCTTCTGCAATGACGGCGATATTATAACGCTCTTTAAAGGCAACTCCGGAAGCTTGAAGATCTACGTTGATTTTATCCATTTCGTCTTTAGGTAATAATGCAAGATTATAGCTCATATCCACTCTCAATCACTTCATTGTAGAGAGGATAGTGTAGCAATTTATGGATAAAAATCACTAGATTCATGATGTTTGAAGAGATATAAATAATTTAATACTTTTTATAAAAAAGAGAATTTTGCATATAAAACACGTAATAAATTAATCAATAACCATAATGATATAATGTGTTTTTAAATAAGAATAATTCTTGTTCCTCATGAGAAATAATGAAATGACATGAATAAAGATAATGAGATTGATTATTGTTAATCTTACGTAAAGTTATTAATTATCAGTAGATTATATTTTTATGTTTTATTATTGTTTTAGGGTTTTAATTATTTTTATTATATGCATAATAATGGAATTAATCTTAACAGCTAAGGAAAGAATATGTTAACAAATGATATGATCAATAAATTGAATGAGCAGTTAAATCTTGAGTTTTATTCTGCTAATTTATATTTACAAATGAGTGCATGGTGTAGCGATAAAGGCTTTGAAGGTGCTGCGGCGTTTTTAAAAGCGCATTCTCAAGAAGAAATGGAACATATGCAGCGTTTATTTGACTACTTAAGTGATACAGGTGCATTACCGAAGTTAGGTCAAATTGCAGCTCCACCGGTTGATTTCAAATCTATTGCTGATGTATTTACACAAACTTATCAGCACGAACAGCAGATTACAGCAGAAATTAATAAGTTGGCGCATTTAGCGATGACTACGCAAGATTATTCTACGTTTAATTTCTTACAGTGGTATGTTGCAGAGCAGCATGAAGAAGAGAAATTATTTAAATCCATTCTGGATAAACTGGATATGGTGGGTGAAAGTGGCAAAGCGCTATTCTTATTGGATAAAGATCTAAAAAATATGTCTGCCGCTGCACACGTTTAATATAAAACATCAATAGGCTTATGAATCGTAGTGATTAATTTCAACATTCATGAGCCTTTTTCTTTTCATTTTGTGTCAATAATCACACCTTAAACAGCTAAATCGATTTTTTTGGCGATAAAGCGTATTTCTTCCGTATAATGGTTGGCAATAAATCTAAATTCACCTGCAAATTAAGGGGTTACTATGCCAATCTATCAACTCAAATCATCGTGGCGCAAATTAAGTGCGGTTGCTGTACTGTTTTTAGGCATGTCATTTCAACAGGCATTTGCGCATGCGCATTTAAAAGATCAACTTCCAGCAGAGGGCGCTTCAGTAGAACAAGCTCCAGAGTCAATTACCCTAAACTTCTCTGAAGGTATTGAGATCAACTTTACTAAGGTAAAAGTGACGGGGCCTGATAATAGTGTAGTGAAAACAGGTAAACCGGCATTAGACCCAAGTAATGATACCAAGGTTATCGTACCTATCGAAAGCAACCTTGCGACCGGTAAGTATGATGTTAATTGGAGTGTTGTTTCTGTCGATGGACATAAAACAAAGGGTGAATATAGCTTTACTGTGAAATAATCATGTCTCTAGAGGCATTTTATACAGTCATACGCTTTTCCCATTTTGTCGCTGCGATGTTGATGTGTGGTATGTCAATATTCGCGGCTGTTCTCAGTGTTGGCGCTTTTCGTCAGGTTCTTCGTCAGCTCCTTAATCGTGCGATTATCTTTAGTGCAGTCATCACGGCACTTACTGCTTTTGCGTGGATGTCTGCTCAAGCTGGGTTAATGGGAGATGGCTGGGAAGATACACTTGATATTGATATTTGGAAGAGCGTTTTTAGTACAACATTCGGTCAAGTATGGCGTTGGGAATTACTCTTTTCCTTAATGACGCTTGTCGTTGTTTTTATTCGTTCACAAAATCTTCGTTTATACCTGCTGTTAATACTTTCGATTATTCTACTCGGATTACATGCTCTTATTGGTCATGCAGCGATGCATGATGGTTTAATAGGGGGCCTACATCGTTTGAATCAATTCATTCATCTTATCAGCTCAGCCTATTGGTTTGGTGGTTTGTGGCCATTCCTGATTTGCATTCAATTTTTACGTGATAAAAATGAATTAGCTACAGGCTTAGATAAGCAAATATTTGTTAGTTTGATTCGTTTCTCACGTGCAGGACATGTTGCTGTGGTATTGGTATTAATGACAGGGATCATGAGTTCGATAACATTATTGCCAAATTGGCCGTTAAGCTATTCTGGCTCAGAATATCAATCTTGGCTTTGGTTAAAAATTGGTTTAGTCGCGTTAATGGTCCTACTCGCCTTGATTAATCGTTATATACTGGTGCCGACGATCAAAAGAAAAGGGCGATTACAATATTTGATTGTTAATAGCTGGATTGAATTGTTGTTAGGAAGTGTGGCCATTTTGGCTGTCGCTATTTTTGCAACTTATCAGCCGGTATAATAATACGATAATGAATTTGATGTTCTAACAAGGTAATTTTCATGAAACTGAAATTAGCGCTTTATTCTATGTTGTTGGTAAGTACCACTTTTAGTGTGGCAGCTGCCCCTATCGAGACCGTGAGTAAAAAGCAATTTGGTGATGATTGGCCATTTACCCGTGAAGAGGTGATGCTAGAGTGCCGAGGCAATGGGGCACTTATTGTGATCAATCCAGCGACACTAATGCAATACCCACTTAATGATGTCGCGGATAGCCAGATGAAGAATAAAGAGATAAAAGCTCAACCAATTGATGTGCTATTAAAGCCCATTGATACACAGAAAACCACCGAAGAGCGTATTCAACCGCTTAAGTTAGCAGCAGAGAAGCTGTGCAACAAAGCCTGATATTATATTTATAGTAAAATAATAAGTGCCGTAAATCGTAAGTATATTACTTATCATTTATGGCATTTTTTTTATTTTACCATTTATGCATTTAACCCCAGCTAAACTTGAAAGGTTACACTTATTTTTGATATAGAATTTACCTATCAATCAAATAGCTCGATATTCGAATATTAAGAAATAAATTGTGTTAATAATATGTAAAAAAATTGATAATTTATGTGGTAAGAGTGCGCTTAGCAAGCTAGTATTAAATTGTACTTTGTTACGTCTCAATGGCAATTTTTAGCGCACGGCTCTGCCAGAGCCATTTCCCAAGGCCCGGTAATCGGAATCTACCAGGCCTCTTTTTTTGCCTGTAACTTGCTGTTGATATGATAGCGACTTCATCAATTAAGCCACTCTCATCACCCAATGATGGTTATCTTTGTCATAGCGATGACGATATAACAATACGGGTTTTTCATTAATAAGCGCTGGAATACTGGTATTTTCATCCCAACCGTCTAGCTGCATACAAAATTCGGTATCCGAATCACAAGGGATACTGAGAATATCACTTTTATGATCATGCATAACAGCATCGTTGATTTCATAGGAAGATATTTTCAAATTAACTATGCTCATTAGATTACCTCTCATAGGGTCTGTGACAATAGATTATCGACTTAACAAAACTAAGCATAGTATAAATGAAACCTATTTCCAAAATATTTTTTTGGTGGCATTAAAGAAAAGGTGCAATATTGTTAAAATATGCACCTTTCTAGTGATTATTGTTTAGGGATAGATGTCCCCCAGTCTAACCAATCTTTTGGTGGTTCTAATTTTAGAATGAAATGCTGATCGGGCTTGGCTTTAGGGGCAAGAGGCACTGTCGGTGGGGTAGCTAAAGAAATGCCACCACGAACGAACTGTTTGAAAGTACCACTCTTAATCATGCCGCCAGTAAGGCCAAATGACATGTTATAGCCAGATGAGATCCAAAATTGGGTATTATCGCGGATCAGGTATTGGTATTCTTTTCCGATACGTGACGCAACATAGACGCGATCGGAAAGCTCTCCCAAATATAAACCAGTAACAGTTCCTATTTCCATTCCTCTAAATAGTAATGGCGTTCCCACTTGGATTGAGCCTACTTCACTTGCATCAAGTACAATAGTTAACCCATCCAAATAGCGGGAGTCGGTGATATTGGCAGTTTGTAGTTCAAATTGGTAACGATTTCTATTTCCTCTACCGGGTTCAGCGCTGATATAAGGTTGTAGAAGGGTATCAAGGTTATTGAAACCCGCAGGAGAAAGCTCGGGAGTGACAATAGCAAAGCGGCTACCGCTTTTGGTAAAGGCCTGAACATATTCAGGGTAGAGGATCGCGCGCGCATTCACCTCGCGATTGTTCGCTGACAATTTCAATGTGTCTATTTGCCCAATATCAATCCCTAAGTAGCGAATAGGCATTCCTTCTGACAATTTAGATGCATCAAAAGTGGTTAAAGTCACTACGCTACCGATAGCTTTTGCTGCGGTCTCTGTTGGGTAAAGAGTGTGTTGTCTTGTGCTATCAAGAGCTGCACTTTGAATATTATCAAAGCTAATTGCGCCTCGAATTGCCCGTGTCAATGGAGCCGCTTGTACGGTTAATCCGTTACTGTTTAATTTGACTTTTGCGCCACCTTCCGCCCAAAAGACACTCTTTTTGGTTAATAAATGGCGATACTGGCTAGAGATATGAATATTAATCGCAAAGCCTTCATTAGTCGGCTGGATTGAGACAATTTCACCGACCGTAAATTGACGGTAAAGCACGACAGAGCCTGCTTGAATGTCGGGAAGGGTCGTTGCGTTTAATGTGATAGTGGTTGTGGGTGATGAGCCGGTTATCCCCGCTTTTGCATTATCGTCGCTACGATATAATGGGAAAGTTTCAGGCAAGGTCTCTTTCCCTTTACCAACTAATAAGTGAATGCCGCCGTCTAACCACTCTTGAGGCGTGGCCCCTTGAAACTGAATTCCAGTTAATCCTAATTGAACATCAAGGCGGCTGTTCGCAACAAATTTAGTATCAGCAAGGATGAGGTGGCGATATTTATCTAAGATGGCAACTTGAAACATCACTTTGTCGTCAAGTAAGTTACGCTGTAACACCTTACCTACTTTAACGCCACGATAAACAATAGGTTGCCCTTCATTGACGCCATATGTCTCAGGCGACCATAAAGAGACAACTAAACTTTGTTTGTGTTGCTGCTCATCCTGTTTAAGTTCATCTTTGTTCGGATGTAAAACAAACTGCTGTCCTTCTTGTGCAGGCGCACTGTGAGAGGGGGAGTCAAACGCGATAGCACCATTGATGATAGCAGAAAGACTTTCCATTTTGACATTGACGCCCGAGTTCAGGTCAAAGCCGCCTTGGAAACCGGAGACATTCCAAAATTGGCTATTTTCTTTTACCAATTTGGTATAACGTTTTTCAATGACCGCCGCAATGGAAACACCTTTATCATCAGGTAAAATAGAATAATCAGAGATATAGCCCACAGGTACTTTTCGATAGTAAATGGGGGAGTTTTCATGCAAAGAGCCTAAATCTTTTGCCGTTAAATAGATCAGCAATTGCCCTTCTTCCGTTTGCAACTGAGGGGGAGAGTCTTGAGCGATAAAATTGTGTTGCTCTTCACCTGTACCGGGCTGCATTCCAATATAGTTCCCCCCAACCAAGGCATCTAACCCAGAAACGCCAGCTAAAGAAGCTTTGGGTGTGACCAGCCAAAATTTGGTACCTGCGGTAAGTGCAGGTTTCATATCTTTATTTATACTTGATTTAACAATGATTTTTTTCATGTCTTGGCTAACCGTGACGGATTGAACTAATCCAACCTCAACCCCCTGATAGCGAATGGGGGTTCTCCCAGCAACCACCCCCGGCGCTGAAGAAAATTCAATGGTCACCTCTGTACCTTGCTCTAACCAGTGTTGGAAGAGCAACCAACCTGCGATGAAGACCGCCACAAGCGGTAAAAGCCAAAATGGTGAGATACGCGCTCGTTTGCGTAAAATGGCTTCTTGCTCAGCAGGTTCATTTTGTTGATTGTGATTTTGCATAAGAGTCCCAAATTAAACGACTATCAAGCCACTCGACAGCGAGTATAGTTAAAATAACAGTAACACCGAAAAACAATGCGGCAGGGCCCATAGTAAAAGACATCAATTGATCGCGATTGATGAGTGTCATCATGAGTGCAATAACAAATAAATCCAACATTGACCAACGACCAATCCATGATACGAATTTCAGTAACTTCATTCTCAGCACAGGGTCAGTACCACTTCTATGTTGGATTGAAAATAGCAGTAGAATCATGATCAGTATTTTAATAAATGGCACCAATATGCTCGCGATGAAAACAATGGCTGCAATGGGCCAATTTCCTGAATCAATGAGTGAAACAACGCCAGAGTATATGGTGTCCTCCATTCGTTGCCCATTAATGTAGACAACGGAAATCGGCATTAAGTTAGCAGGAAACAGTAGGATCATCGCAGCAATCAGTGCGGCCCATGTTTTTTGCAAACTATAAGGTTCTCGATGATGTAACGGGCGATGGCAGCGTTGGCACACTCCGCGTTGGTTTGCAGGTGCCGTAAAATGACAGGCTTGGCAAGTTAAGGCATGAGGATCATTAGCTTGCTCACGTTTAGGATAAAATGTCCGCCAAAGTTGTTCGATATTGAGATGAATTAATATCAATAGGCTAATAAGGGTCATTGTGATAAAAGCAATTAGCCCATTACCGATAAATACACTTGCGTAATCTTGCAGTTTAATCGCCGCGATACCGACGCCAATGAGATAGACATCTAGCATTACCCACTCTTTTAAACGGCTCAAGACCAGCAAAACGGGGCGTAAATTTAAGGAAAAGTATTTTCCGATATAGAGATAGATAAGCGCTATTGGCAAAAACAAGGGGGCCACAATCGCACAAAAAGCAATAATACTCGCTGATAGGGGATCCCCTTGATGGTTAATCAGGCTAATCCCTTCAATGACATTGGCGTAAATTTGCGTACTGAGCAAATGAATCGAAATAAGGGGTTGCCAAAATGCAATAGGGGCTAACATCAATAATGTAATCGAAAGAATAAACAAGCGCTTTAATGACCAAGAGCGCCCATCATCTAACTGACTATGGCACCGTGGGCATACGACAACTTGGCGCGCATTATGCGGTGGAATAGATAATTTAAGATTGCAATAGCAGCAATGTTGCGAAATTATATCACTATGATTAATGTGGTTCATTATATTGCTCGTTGGTTTTAGCTGCGCGTGTAATCTAGTGTAAAAAAATTTACGATTTAGTGACAACTTGCTAACCTACAGGTTGCACGAAATGTTAAATTTATTGCATCATTTTATTATTACAAGAAAATTTTATGGATAAAAACAAGTATTATCACGAACTTTCAGATAATTTGTCTGCTCTTTTAGCAGGAGAATATGATCTAATTGCTAGTTTAGCGAATACATGTGCACTGTTGTATGAGCGATTAGAGGGGATTAATTGGGTTGGTTTTTACCTCAAAAATGGGCAAGAATTAGTTCTAGGTCCTTTTCAAGGAAAAATAGCTTGTGTCAGAATACCGTTTGGCAAAGGTGTTTGTGGTACGGCATATAGCCAAAATAAAATACAGCGTGTCGATGATGTGCATTCTTTTCCAGGTCATATTGCCTGTGATGCAGCAAGTAACGCTGAAATTGTGCTTCCTTTGGAAGTTAATGGTCAAGTTTTAGGCGTGTTGGATATTGATAGTCCGAATTTCAACCAATTTGACCAAGATGATGAAAATGGTTTAAAACACCTTGTAAGTCAGTTGTGCCAACATCTGGCAATGTGTTCAATGCCTAATTATCACTAAATATTCGTGTGTTAACTTAATAGGAACGTGGCAATTGTCTGCAACGCTATTATAATGTCGGCTTGTTCATGCCCGTGCTGGTTGGCAAAATCGTTGTTATCAGGAAATTTCATGGAAAATCAACCTAAGTTGAATAGTAGTAAAGAAGTTATCGCATTTTTAGCTGAGCGTTTTCCACGCTGTTTTATCGCTGAAGGCGAAGCACGTCCGTTAAAAGTCGGAATTTTTCAGGATATCGTAGGTCGTTTAACTGAAGAAGATGGTATTAGTAAAACGCAATTGCGTTCAGCATTGCGTATGTATACCTCTAGCTGGCGTTATCTCTACGGTGTTAAAGAAGGCGCTAAACGCGTTGACTTAGATGGTAATGATTGTGGTGAATTAGAGGCGGAGCATATTACTCATGCACGTCAACAATTGACTGAGGCAAAAGCTCGAGTTCAAGCGCAACGTGCAGAGCAAAAAGCGCAAAAACGACCCGCTGCCAAAAAATCAGGTGATAAAAACACCCGTAAGCCGGTAACTGCAAAAGAAAATGCACCGCGCCATCGTCAGTCAGAAAATAAAGAACGCCCACAAAACTCCTCGACTAAACCTCAGCGCCGTAGCGGTGCAGCATCTCCAGAACAAAAACTGAAATCAGTGACTGATATTAACGCACTTCAAGTCGGTCAGACTTTGAAAGTGAAAGTTGGTACTAGTCTGATGGAAGCGTCTGTGCTGGAAATTGCAAAAGACGGTGTCAGAGTTCAGTTGCCAACAGGAATGGCAATGATTGTGCGCGCGGAACATTTAAAGTTCTGATACGGAGGTCAATCAGGGCATGAACAAACTTTTAAAAATTGCATTAGTTGTTAGTGTTGCCACTTTTGGTAGTGCAATTGCTAATCCTCAAGCAGTGACTCCGGTCACTGCTGCTCAGTTACCTGTTTTAAAACAGGACACTCAGCATGGCACCGTCAGTGAAAGGGTAACGTCTCGATTTACTCGTTCACATTATCGCCAGTTTGATTTGGATGAAGCATTCTCCGGTAAAATATTTGATCGTTATCTGAATATGTTGGATTACGGTCATAATGTTCTGCTTCAGTCTGATATTGATGAGTATGCAAAAGACAAAGCGAAAGTCGGTGAATGGCTTGAAGATGGAAAACTGGATAAGTTCTATGACCTGTACAACCTTTCGCAAAAAAGACGTTTTGAACGTTTTGAATATGCGCTAGCGCGTCTTGATCAGCCAATGAATTTTGATGCCACAGACTCAATTGAAGTCGACCGTAGCAAGATGCCTTGGCCAAAAGACAAACAAGAATTAGATAAACTTTGGGATCAAAAAGTTAGGTATGACTGGCTGAACCTGAAGCTATCGGGCAAAGACGATAAAGAGATCAAAGAAAAACTGACTAAACGCTATAATTTTGCGCTAAGACGTTTAACACAAGGGCAAAGTGAGGATGTTTTTCAGTTGATCGTGAATGCATTTGCTCGAGAAATCGATCCTCATACCAGTTACCTTTCTCCTCGTAATACTGAGCAATTTAACTCTGAAATGAGTTTGTCGCTTGAAGGTATTGGGGCTGTATTACAGCAAGACGATGAGAATACAGTGATTAATTCTTTAGTTGCCGGTGGCCCAGCCGCGAAAAGCAAAGAGTTAAAAGTCGGCGATAAGATTATTGGTGTCGGTCAGACGGGTAAACCCATGGTGGATGTTGTTGGCTGGCGTCTTGATGATGTGGTGGCTTTGATTAAAGGGCCGAAAGGCAGCAAAGTTCGCTTAGAAGTGTTATCCGACACGAAAGGGGCTAAACCGCATATCGTGACTATTGTTCGCGAACAAATCCGCTTGGAAGATAGAGCGGTTAAGCTAACAATTAAAAATGTGGGTAAAGAGAAAGTTGCCGTTTTAGATATTCCTGGCTTCTATGTTGGTTTGACCAATGATGTGAAAACTCAACTGCAAAAAATGGCCAAGGATAATGTGTCTGCACTGATTATTGATTTGCGTGGTAATGGTGGCGGCGCATTAACCGAAGCCGTAGCGTTATCCGGTTTATTTATTCCTAAAGGGCCTATTGTTCAGGTTCGTGATAATAATGGTCAGGTTCGTCAAGATATCGATGATGATGATGTCATTTATTACAAAGGGCCGTTGGTCGTGCTCGTCGACCGTTTTAGTGCTTCAGCATCAGAAATTTTTGCGGCGGCAATGCAAGATTATGGACGTGCTTTGATTGTCGGTGAACCGACTTTTGGTAAAGGTACAGTACAACAACACCGTAGTTTAAGCCGTGTTTATGATCAAATGCTAAAACCTGAATGGCCAGCACTGGGTTCTGTCCAATATACTATCCAGAAATTCTACCGTGTGAATGGTGGGAGTACGCAACGTAAAGGGGTAACACCTGATATTGTTATGCCAACAGGGCAAGATCCTGCTGAAACAGGTGAGAGCTTTGAAGACAATGCGCTACCATGGGATAGTATTCCGCCTGCTAATTACAGCAAGGTAGGGGATATTACTGAGGATGTGTCTGAACTCAAAACGAAACACTTAGCGCGTATTAGCAAAGATACGGAGTTCAAGTATATCGATGAAGACATTGCGCATTATAAAGCGAATAAAGAGAGTAAAAATCTCATCTCGCTGAATTATGCCCAGCGTTTGAAGGAAGATAATGAGCTTGAAGCCACTAAACTGAAACGTATAAATGAACGTTATGCAAAAGAGGGTAAACCATTGCTGAAGTCTATAGATGATTTACCTAAAGATTACGAAGGGCCAGACCCATATTTAGACGAAACAGTTAAAATTGCGATTGATCTTGCTCATCCTGAGACCAGTCTATTAACCAATAAAAAATAAATTGGTTATACAATAGATTATAGTCAGGGCCAGCAAAAGCTGGCCTTTTTTATGATGTGTGTAAAGTTATGTTAATTTTTGGTTTTTTCTTGTTAAGCCACTTGAAAAAGTATGAAAAAACCTTATTTATACAGTAAATTCTTCGTGATATTTATTTTTACCAAGGAAACAAAAAAATATGATGCGAATAGCCTTATTCTTACTCACAAACTTAGCAGTTATGTTTGTGTTTGGGATAATCTTAACCTTGACGGGTGTTAAAGGAAGCAGTGTTCAAGGTCTGATGATCATGGCGGGCCTGTTTGGTTTCGGTGGTGCGTTTATTTCGTTATTAATGTCAAAATGGATGGCGCTTAAGTCCGTTGGTGGCGAAGTTATTGAATCACCACGTAATGAAACTGAACAATGGTTGATGAATACGGTGAGCCGTCAGGCACAGCAAGTCGGTATTCAAATGCCACAAGTTGCTATTTATCATGCTCCTGATATTAATGCATTTGCAACAGGTGCTCGCCGTGACGCATCGCTGGTAGCGGTAAGCACTGGGTTGTTAGAAAATATGAGCCGTGATGAAGCAGAGGCTGTTATTGCGCATGAGATCAGCCATATTGCTAATGGTGACATGGTCACAATGACGTTGTTACAAGGTGTTGTAAACACGTTTGTTATCTTTATTTCACGTATTATTGCTCAGTTTGTTTCTGGTTTTATGTCGAGCAACGATGAAGAAAGTGAAAGCAGTAATGGTAACCCAATGGTTTACTTTGCTGTCTCGATGGTATTAGAAATCGTATTCGGTATTTTAGCGAGTATTATCACCATGTGGTTCTCGCGCTATCGTGAATTCCATGCGGATGCAGGCTCTGCAAAACTCGTTGGTAAAGAAAAAATGATTGCAGCATTACAGCGTTTGAAAACGAGCTATGAGCCACAAGAAGAAGGGCGTTTAATGGCATTCTGTATTAATGGACGTGGTAAAGCATTCAATGAACTGTTCTTGTCGCACCCTCCATTGGATAAACGTATTGAAGCACTACGTTCAGGTGAATACTTAAAATAGTCGAAGAGTCGCAATGATATAATTGATGCTCTAAATTAGACAGAAGCCCGCGTTGAATTAATCACCGCGGGCTTTTTATTTGAAAATAAAAAATTAGTTACGGGCATTAATTTAATATAAATCAAAATAGTGTATTCTCTAAGTGAAATAGCGTAGTTTTTCTTAGGCTGTAAATCGATGAATAGTCTATGATGGATACGGGTAATAGGCCAATAGGCTTTAATAGTGAATGAGTTATAAGGATAGAAAATGGATATACTTGTGAAAACGCTGGTATTTGGTAATGAATTTGCGACAGTTGAAAACCCAGCTCGTTTAGTGCCATTTAAATTTGAAATCTATCAATCTCCAAATGGTTTTTATCATCGTATGTATAAAGAAGTTGGTATGTCTGGTGCCAATTTAGGGCAAAATTTTAAAGTATGGGCCTTTGAAGAACAAAGGGCACAGGATAATAAAACTGCCGACATGACATTAGAGAGCTATATTCAGCATTGCCAAGATATTTATGATGGGAAAGTAAAAGCCTAATTTTAAGCAAAAAAAAGCCCCCTTCATAGGGATCTGAAGGGGGAGCTAAATGAATAAAGAATGGTTTAATTCGAGATCAAAGATAAGCGATTTCAATAAATGATATTTAGTTATTTGTGCAGTTTTAAGTGTAATTGAAAAATTAACGCCCTTAAATAGCACTAATCGTTAAAATAATCTATTGGCGATACCCTGCTTTTATTTGATCTAATGTATTTCGATAAATTTCAGCTTGTTTTTCATCTTCCATTGATGCAATTTCACGCTCCATTTTAATTAAAATTTTACCTGCATCTGCTTGACCAATTGCTTTTAACATATGAGCCAGCAGATTTTTAATACAAGTCACTTCTGCCGCGAGTTCATTAACATCAGGCTGAGTAGGAAAATGTGTTTTCATCAAAAAGCGTCCTTTTAAGAAAGATAAATTTGCTAATATTCTATCATAGAAAGTTTATCCAATGTGCCATCAATGAATGGCTTAATATGAATTATTCAAATTAAGAAGAGATAATTTACGTCATCGCGCTGTACGAAAATTTAAGGAGTGCCAATTATGTTAACGATAGAAGAAAAACAGTGGCTAGCAGAACAGTTTCCAATATTCGTACAACCAAGACCAGAACAAAGTCATAAAGGCACTTTTGGAACGCTAAATATTATAGGTGGCTGTGTTGGTATGACGGGAGCTTGTGTATTGGCAGGGGTCGCTGCGCTTAAAAGCGGTTGTGGTAAAGTCATCATTGGGTTGAATCAGCAGCCACAGGCATTACACTTAGTGGAACAGGCTCCTGAGTTGATGTTACGCCAAGCGAGTCATGTTATGGATGGTGAAACCCCAACGGCTTGGGTCATAGGGTGTGGCTTAGGGACTGCTCACGAGGCGAAAATGTTGCTAGACGGTTCTTTACGTCTTATAGCGCAAAATCAGCGCGTTTTAATCGATGCTGACGGTCTCAATCTATTGGCACAACGCCCTGAAGCTGTAAAACTCTCGTCAGAAACAGTCATCACACCACACCCTAAAGAAGCGTCTAAACTACTACAAACAACGGTCGCACAAATCCAATTAGATAGGCATTTTTCTGCGCAACAGCTCAGTCAACGATTCGGTTGTTGGGTGGTGTTGAAAGGACACCATACGATCATTGCAGCTCCGGATAATCAAACATGGTGTAATGAAACGGGGAACAGTGGTTTAGCGACAGCAGGTAGCGGTGATGTATTATCAGGAATTATTGGTAGCTTACTGGCACAAAAGCTGCCAATAGAACAAGCCGTACGGGCAGGCGTTTGGTTACATGGTAAAGCCGCAGATGTATTGGTACAAAAAGGTATCGGTCCTATTGGCCTAACCGCTCACGAAATTATTGATGAGGCTAGAACGATAAGAAATAGAGCCATTATTTATTGATGGTTTGATATTGAGCGGCTTTAACTGCGGTGAAAAAATGTGATACAATTCACACAAAATCGATTGCTTCTTATTATGTCAGCGAAGCAATATCAAATTTCAGCTAACTCATGACTTCTGGTTTTTAACCAATCACTTTGTGATTGGGGGATGAGTATTTGCTGATACCAACAAAGGCGTAAGCAAGACAATGACACAGGTTTCTAGAAAAACAGCTTGGATCCGAGTTGTGGCACTAGCAGTCGCCGCATTTGTTTTCAATACTACAGAATTTGTTCCCGTCGCATTATTGAGTGACATAGCTGCAAGTTTTGATATGACAGTTGCGCATACAGGGCTAATGATCACTATTTATGCTTGGGTAGTCGCAATAATGTCATTACCCTTGATGCTACTAACCAGTAAGATAGAACGCCGCAAGTTATTAGCATTACTGTTTATTGTGTTTGTGCTTAGCCATATTCTTTCCGGTTTTGCTTGGAATTTCGATGTATTAATCATTGCTCGGGTTGGTATCGCTCTATCACATGCGGTGTTTTGGTCAATTACCGCGTCTTTGGCAATCCGTGTCGCACCAGCAGGTAAAAAAGCGCAAGCATTAGGCTTACTTGCAACCGGTACGGCATTAGCGACAGTTTTAGGACTGCCAATTGGCCGTGTGATTGGACAATTATTAGGTTGGCGAGTCACTTTCTTATGTATCGGTGCTATCGCATTGTTGACGATGATTGCGCTAATTCGCTTCTTACCTAGGTTACCAAGCGAACATTCAGGCTCATTAAAAAGTTTACCTGTGATTTTTAAACGTCCTGCATTAGTGGGGTTATTTGCATTAACCGTTATCGTTGTGACGGCACACTTTGCCGCTTACAGCTATATTGAGCCATTTGTTCGTGAAATAGCACAACAAAGTCAGAATTTTGCAACGTTATTGCTTCTTATTTTTGGTGCAGCAGGCATTGTCGGCAGTGTGATATTTAGTCGTTACAGTCATAAATATACATTATCCTTTTTACCAATTGCGATAGCGGTATTAACAATTAGCTTATTATTATTGATGCCAGTGAGTGGCCACGTTAGCTGGCTGGTTCTATTAAGCCTATTCTGGGGAATTGCAATCATGTGTGTAGGCCTAGGTATGCAGGTCAAAGTGATTGATTTAGCGCCTGATGCAACAGATTTAGCGATGGCAATTTACTCTGGGATCTTTAACATTGGCATCGGTGGTGGCGCCTTATTAGGTAATCAAATTATTGTTCATATGGGAATGACGAATATTGGTTATGTAGGGGCCATATTTGGATTGATTTCATTGGTGTGGTGCATTTTTATTTTTAGGCGTTATAAAGGCTCATTTAACGAACAGCTGCAAGCATCCACTGCGTTACACTAAATTTCCGACGAAAAAGTGAAAAAGCCATAATAGAATTATTTCTATTGTGGCTTTTTTTATGTGAGGGTGCGTTACAGGGATCGCGAACTATGCTAAATTCGCTACTATTTTAATAAGTTCAAAGAGTAAGGATGAGCGGATGAAAGGGCTAGGTTTTTTATTGATGTCTATTATCGCAGAGGTGATAGCAACAACGACATTAAAAGCATCCGATGGTTTTAGTCGTTTTTGGCCGTCCTTGATTGTGGTGATTGGCTATGCCGTTTCTTTTTGGGGGCTATCACAGGTTGTTAAGTTAATACCTTTAGGGATCGCATATGCCATTTGGTCGGGTTTAGGTATCGTATTGGTGTCTATCGCGGCGATATTTATTTATCAGCAGAAGCTCGATTTACCAGCAATTATTGGTATGCTATTAATTATCGTTGGTGTGTTGGTCATTAATCTGTTTTCTAAAAGCAGTGTTCACTGATTCAGGAAGCAGAAATCATCATAAGCGGAGTATAGAATGAATAGAAAAATCAGTAACCTGCTTAATTCTACTTTTGTTAAAGGTTTACTAGGTAGCACAATACTTATTTTAGCGGGGTGTTCTAGCTCAGATTCGATGAATACAGTGCAAGTCGATCGCTCGGCATCCCAATATGCACAACAAGTGGTTAATTTAGGACCTAAAGCCCAAGAAGCCTGTGTTTCAGCGGGTGGACTACCTTCACTTAACTTAGAACTGGATGGTGCTCAGACGGCGGTGTGTCAATTTGCCAATGGGAAGCGTTGTGCTGCCGATGTCATATTGACGGGTAGCTGTATTTAATAAAATTATTCAGTAGAACCCATCATTAACAGGTGGGTTTATGGTTTGTATTGCAGTTTCAATAAATATTGGCTTCTTTTTATGTTGCATAACCCGCCTGATATCAAACCCAGTATTCAACAGATTTCCATCATACTTTTGGGTTTTAAACTGGGGCAGATGTTTATTCAAACGTTGGCGATACAGATAAAAAAGTGAAGAAGCGATTCAAAAACGTAGCTTGTCAGGAGATAAAATGACCCCCGATAGTGTTTATCGGGAGCCTTAACCGTAAAATAATCAATATCCTTAATTGATGACGGTTTCGATATTATGCTTTTTTGTGTGAAGGGAAAAATTGGCTGATTGTGACGATAATAGCAACTAGCAGGTAAGCGCCATAAACACCAATTAGCCATTGTGGCATATCTAGCCCTAAGAAATCCCACTGTTTAACAGCACAGTCACCAGTTGCTTCGAAAATAGCTGGCGCCCATTCATTCAATGGTAACCATTCAGGGAAATTGACAAAAAAGTCACATGATGCGAACGGGGATGGATAGAGTTGTAGCATAGTGTGTTCCCATGCAAGCTCTAAGCCACGCCATGCCGCGTAAATCCAAATAATGATAGCGACCCAACGTAAAATCACATTACGTGGCGCAATAGCCCCGACTAAGCCCGCAATCATAATCCCAAACAATGCAACGCGCTCATAGATACACATAACACAGGGTTGTAGCTTCATAATGTGTTGAAAATAGAGCGCAGCGCATTCCAACATAAACGCAATAAAGGCCATTAACAGCCAAGCGCCTCGTCCTTGCGAGCAGTAGTTAAAGAATCTGAACATACTTTACTTCCCTAAATTAATGATGCGCACATTTTGCCCCTATCGACACAACAAAAAAAGATGTTAGAGAGTATTTATGTGATTTTAGATAAGGATTTACCTAATATTACAAATCAAACCACTCTAGCAGGTATTTCAGAGCAATGGTGACGGGATATCAATGAGAAGAATGATAAAGGCCACCCATAATGTGTCATCTGCGTGGCCTTTATGCGTTTCGGTGATGACGAAACTAAGGTAGGCTAATCCAGCCTAAGCTTTCTAGCCAATGTGTCATTGGTATCAGCCAAAACTCGACGCCTAATAAACCAACGACTGTCATTACAATGGTGTAAGGTAAGGCCATCCATACCATGCGCCCATAGGAAAGACGGATCAGTGGCGATAGTGCCGAAGTGAGTAGAAACAGAAAAGCTGCTTGCCCATTCGGTGTCGCAACAGAAGGGAGGTTAGTACCTGTATTGATAGCGACGGCCAATAACTCGTATTGATGATGGGAGATTAAGCCTTCATTGGCGGCTTTTAATGCTTCCGTAATGTATACCGTACCGACGAACACGTTATCTGAAACAGCAGAAAGTAAACCATTGAACAGATAAAACAGTGATAGTTGCGATGATTCAGATGACTGTAAAACAAACTGAATAAAGGGGGTAAACAGTTGTTGGTCAATGATGACAGCAACAATAGAGAAAAAGACTGTGAGTAAGGCAGTAAAGGGTAATGCTTCCTCAAAGGCTTTACCTAACGCGTGCTCTTCTGTAATACCACAAAATGCAGTTGCCAAAACGATGACAGATAAGCCTATAAGCCCGACCTCCGCGAGGTGGAAAGCAAGGGCGACGATCAGCCAAATACCAATCAAACCTTGGACTATGAGCTGCGCTTTTTCTTTTTGGGTGCGTTTAGCACTATTCTTTTTGTCATTATTAGTCAGCACTTGGCGAACCGGCTCCGGTAACTCAGCACCATAGCCAAATAATTTAAATTTTTCGACTAAAAAGCAAACCATGAGTCCACAGGCAAAGACTGGTAGGGTAACCGGTGCCATTCGTAAGAAGAAGGTCACGAAATCCCAATCTGCATGTTTAGCGATGATAAGGTTTTGTGGCTCCCCAACCATCGTCATCACGCCACCTAAAGCAGTACCGATACCGGCATGCATCATTAGGCTGCGTAAGAAAGCCCTAAATTGTTCAAGGGTTTGCTTTTTCTCTGCGGTATCAATGAAGCTATCGTTTTGTATATCAGTATGACTATGCTGACTAGATGCATATTGATGATAAATAGAGTAAAAGCCAACCGAAACACTAATGACAACCGCAATCACCGTCAGCGCATCTAAAAAAGCAGATAAGAATGCGCTAGCTAAGCAAAAGGCCAAGGACAATGTGCGTTTAGAGCGCACATTCAGTAACAGTTTGGTGAAGACAAACAGCAATAGCTGCTTCATAAAATAGATACCAGCGACCATAAAGATCAGCAGCAGTATGACTTCCAAATTGTTACTGATCTCATGAGAGATCTGTTTAGGCGTTGTCATGCCAATAAGGACCGCTTCGATAGCCAGAAGGCCCCCAGGCTGTAGCGGATAACATTTGAGTGCCATTGCCAAGGTGAAGATAAACTCGATGACGAGTAGCCACCCGGCGATGAACGGGTTAACGAAATAAAATACCAGTGGATTGATAACCAGAAATATTATTATTGCGAGCTTATACCAATCAGGTGAGTTCCCTAGAAAATTTTTCAAAAAAGCTCTTTTTAAACTAAAATCCATTATGTGCAGTTTTCCTCTTACTGGGTGTATTGTACAGTAAATTCACATACTACTCTTATCTTTCACATAAATTAAGTCTAATCAGTAATAGATAATATATTAATTATATGAGGGTCTTATGATTGGTTTCATTGTTTATGTGTGGTCTAACTATCTCAATTTACGACAATCTGGTATGATTTCTACAATAATCCGTCTGAAAATGTTTGGAATAATAAAAATATGGTCATAAAAGCTCAAAGTCCTGCAGGTTTTGCGGAAGAGTATATTATTGAAAGTATCTGGAATAATCGCTTTCCACCAGGGTCGATTTTGCCTGCAGAACGTGAACTATCGGAGCTGATTGGTGTGACTCGTACAACGCTCCGAGAAGTGTTACAGCGTTTAGCTCGTGATGGTTGGTTGACTATTCAGCATGGTAAGCCAACAAAAGTAAACAATTACTGGGAGACATCGGGTCTAAATATTTTAGAAACCTTGGCTCGACTCGATCATGACCGTGTGCCGCAGCTTATCGATAATTTATTGGCGGTAAGAACGAATATTGCGGCTATTTTTATCCGCACTGCATTTCGTCAAAATCCTGAAAAGTCTCTGGAGGTCTTGTCTGAACGTGAAAAAGTCGAAGACAACTCAGATGCCTTTAGCGCCTTGGACTACAATATTTTCCGAGGATTGGCGTTTGCGTCTGGAAACCCTATTTATGGTTTAATTATCAATGGGTTAAAAGGGCTTTATACCCGCGTTGGGCGTTATTATTTCTCGAATCCAGAAGCGAGACGTCTTGCGCTTAATTTTTATCAGCAGTTAGCCAATTTATGCCGCGAGCAAGCGTATGAACGTATCATGGAATGTGTTAGGAATTATGGTAAAGAGAGTGGGATGATTTGGCACAGTATGCAAGGCAATATGCCTAATGATCTCGCCAATAGCCGATAATTTTAACGGAGCGCACCTCAATTGCCTTCTTTAATCTAACATCTGTTTGTCATCACTAAGGCCAGTTTGGTTTATTTAACCTACTGGCTTTTTTATTTTGTGTCCTAAGTCACTAAATTTTCGTCAATTCTAAAAACTGCGCAATAACAAAGGTATTATTCACACTAAGTAATATGATTAGAGTAATAATCTGTCATGCTGTGGTAAATTAAAATATATTAAAAGTTGTCCTTCCAAAATAAAATCCCAACAAGACAGTGTAAAACTCTAAATTAAACCACGAGCGAGCAACTGTCCAGACCGCAAATAATACATATTTCATTGTTTTTATTGGTTATATTTAATTTTGTAAAATTTCGCCAATAGAATTTAAAACCAAAGTGTAAAGTATTTGTAATGAAATTTGAATTAATTATCTGAATTGTTAAAAATGTTAATCAACCATATTGGAAAATAAATTATAGAATATTATTCTAACTAAAAATATTTCATGCTACATGGCAGGGGGAATAATGAAAGTTTTAGTATTAGGTGCAGGTGTCATCGGTGTTACGACAGCTTGGTATTTAGCACGAGAAGGGCATGAAGTGACTGTGCTAGATAGACAAATGGATGTTGCCGAAGAAACGAGTGCAGGTAATGCAGGGCAAATTTCCCCTGGTTATGCCACTCCATGGGGAGCGCCCGGTATTCCCCTTAAAGCAGTGAAATGGATGTTTGAAAAACACGCCCCTCTCGCAATTCGGCCAGATGGAACATTGTTTCAATTACGTTGGATGTGGCAAATGTTAAAAAATTGCGATATTCAGCATTATGCAATGAATAAAAGCCGTATGGTCAGAATTGCTGAGTATAGCCGTGACTGCATTCGTCAATTACGTGCTGATACAGGCATTACTTATGAAGGACGTGAAGGCGGTACATTGCAGCTATTTAGGACTGAAAAACAGTTTGATAATGCAGCAAATGATATTGCTGTTTTACAGCAAGAAGGGGTGCCATACGAGTTATTAACGGCAAATGAGTTAGTGAAAGCCGAACCAGCCCTAGACTATGTGAAACATAAATTGACAGGTGGATTGCGTTTACCGAACGATGAAACGGGTGACTGTCAGCAATTTACCAAAAAACTCGCCAAAATGGCTCAAGATTTAGGCGTGAAATTTCGATTTGGTTGTCACATTGAACAAATTCTGACTGAGGGAAATAAAGTCAGTGGCATACGTTGTGAAGGCGAAATATTGCAGGCCGATCGTTATATCGTGGCAATGGGCTCGTATTCAACATCGTTATTACATAATTTAGTAAAAATCCCAGTTTATCCTTTGAAAGGCTACTCTTTGACTATGCCTATCATTGACATTCAACGTGCACCAACATCAACGGTATTGGATGAAACATACAAAATAGCCGTGACACGCTTTGATGATCGTATCCGTGTCGGTGGTATGGCTGAGGTTGTTGGATTCAATTTGAATGTATTAAAAAAACGCTGTGAAACCTTAAAGATGGTGGTGCAAGATCTTTATCAGGGCGGTGGGGATATTTCTCAAGCCACATTTTGGACTGGATTAAGACCAATGACACCAGATGGTACGCCGATTGTTGGTCCGACGGCTTATAGCAATTTATATTTAAATACTGGGCACGGGACATTAGGCTGGACGATGGCATGTGGCTCGGGCAAGCTATTGGCTGATTTGATTTCTGGCAATAAACCCGATATTGCATCGGACGATTTATCCGTATTCAGATATATAGATGGATTTAATACCAAATTAATTCCAAACGGTGATTTATCGCCTGCGCGTTGAGCAATTGGCTGGAAATACATTCGGATAGCATAAAAAGAAGGAAACACGATGCCTCGCCCAATTAGTGCGGTCATTCACCTGCAAAATTTTACCCATAACTTATCCATTGTGCGTCAGCATGTTGGACAAGCGAAAATATGGTCAGTCATGAAGGCAGATGCCTATGGGCACAGTATTCAACGAGTCTGGCATGCGTTAGCCGCATCAGATGGTTTTGCCATTTTAGATTTGGATGAGGCTATTTTGTTACGTGAGCAGGGTTGGCAAGGCCCAATTTTATTGTTAGAGGGGTTTTTCCAACCTGACGATCTACAGCTGATAGACCAATATCAGTTGACAACGGCACTGCATAGCCATTGGCAATTAGATGCGCTAGAAAATGCAACGGTTAACTCTGCAATACCCGTATATGTCAAATTGAATAGTGGTATGAATCGCCTCGGTTTTAGACCTGAAGAGTATGCAGCGGTACTGCACCGACTCTCTGCAATCAATAATGTGGCTTCGGTGACATTGATGACTCACTTTGCTAACTCAGATACGTTGACAGGAACAGACAAACCACACCAAATCATTAAGTCGTTTATTGATGAGAGTCTACCTGTGTGTATTGCTAATTCAGGTGCCACGTTATGGCACCCAGATACGCATTATGACTGGGTACGTTCTGGCGTCATTCTGTACGGCGCATCACCAAGTGGTTGTTGGCAAGATATTGCTGATAAGGATCTGCGCGCAACGATGACGTTGCAATCACAAATTATTGCAACGCATGATATCGCTAAGGGTGAATCAATTGGTTATGGCAGTAAGTTTACGGCGACTCATCCAATGAAAATTGCGACAGTCGCATGTGGTTACGCGGATGGTTATCCTCGTCATGCGCCAACAGGCACACCCACTTGGTTAAATGGAATGCGTTGCCCAATATTAGGGGCTATTTCGATGGATATGTTGACTATCGATATTAGTGACTGTCCTGAGGCCAAGATTGGTGATCGAGTGGAACTGTGGGGGAAAAATTTACCCATTGATGATGTTGCACAGGCAGCAGGCACTATTGGCTATGAATTGATGTGCGCATTGGCTAAAAGGGTGCCAGTGAAATATGAAAATTAGAATAATTGCATAAACTATTATTAGACATAGCTATAAATTTAGCTAAAAATGTGATCATCTCTACTAGCATTTTGGCTAAGGTGTGCATCAAGGTATGATGCACACTATTGTTCAATTATCTAATATTTCAGGTTTTATATGTCTAAAACAATTAAATTAACATCACTTGCTGTTGCACTAGGTTTCTTATCTTCCGCTGCGGTAGCAGGCACTTGGTCTGTAGGTGGTTCGGTTTTAGCACAATCAACACCGTATAAAGGCATAAAAACAAAAGATTATGTTACACCAGTTCCCATTGTTAATTATGAAGGGGAAAATTTTTACTTTCATACCTTAGCGGTAGGTTACTATTTGTGGAATGATCAAGTTGACCAGTTATCCCTTGACGCTTATTACTATCCACAATTTTTTAAACCAAAAGACAATGATGATCGCGATATGCGTGAACTGGATCGTCGCAGAGACACGGTCATGGGCGGTCTGACCTACAAGCACAGAGCGGATTGGGGAACGATCAGAACCATCGCTTCAGGGGATATGTTAGGCATCAGTAATGGTTTACGTGCGGAAGTTGCTTATCTGTATGGTTTCCATGGCGATAAATGGTCTTTGGTGCCAGGTGTTGGTATCAAATGGGATAGCAAAAACCAAAACCGCTATGAATATGGGATCTCCTCAAAAGAGTCACAAAATAGTGGTTTAGCTCGTTACCGCCCAGGTGATAGCTGGACGCCATATGTTGAGCTATCAGGTAACTATAAATTTACTGAAAACTGGAGTGCATTCGCCATGGGGCGTGTTGACCGTTTACCAAATGAGGTTAAAGATAGCCCAGTGGTTAACAAATCTGTTTCTGCAATTGTTTGGAGTGGTGTGACCTACACATTCTAACGGCTGAATAGAAATGCCTAAAAAGCCCCAGACGTGCGATATGCTTTTGGGGCTTTATTTTATGTATTACTCTTGCGGTTTATTGTCTCGTGTCATCATCACTAAGGAAAGGCGAGCAGGGTGCTGACTTTCGCTTTTCATTGGCTGATTAATGCGTGCTGTTTCGACACAGACCATCTGTTTATAACCATTATTTGGCATATCTTGCATGCTGCATGATAATTCAGCCCATGGATTCCAGCACACGACATCAGAATTATGATAATGATGGATTTCAATAGTGCGTGACCAGCAATCATCTCTGACCAAGCTATACTCTTCTGGCTCAGAATAAATTCTGTCAGTATGAGCGGTTATTTTTAGGGGTTTATCTGCATAGACTTCACGGTCACTCACCTTATCAAAATAATGGCCACCTAGGCCATAGACCGTCGTTTTATGGATATCACCAACGTTGAGGTAAGTGTGCATGGCGGCCGTAGTGTCAAAATCACCATAGCTTTCTAACTCTAATTCACAGGTTTCACCGAGTTTCATACGTAATATGAGGGTAAACTCATGTGGCCAGAGTTTACGGGTATAGTCGTTATCGGTGAGGGTAAAGGTGAGGATCACACCATCTTCGTGTTCATTATGTGCAGTAAACTGCCACGGTAAAATCCGTGCAAAACCATGGCTAGGGCTGCCAGCAGGACCAAACCAAGGCCAACAAATAGGAATACCACCGCGAATAGCGGTGCCTGCTTTGAATGCACTTTCACTGCTGAGCCAGATACACGGTTTTTGACCATGAGGTTGCCAATCAATTAGTTGAGCACCTTGAATGCTAACAGCACCACGTACTTTAGGGTGAGAAATAATAATTAAGGGCAGTTCACCCAACTGACGTTGGCTAATGTAGGCTGAAAGTTGCTTAATAACGGGTAAAGCAAAGAGTGTATCATGCATAATTATTTGCCTGTATATATGGAACAGTGAATACAAATAGGTTAGCAGAACTCAGGAAAACCGTCATTCTCCCTGAGACGTAAGTGGGGGACTCCCGACAAAATTGGCGGTAAATAAAACAAAAGAGCCGCCAAAAGGCGGCTCAAATTAACCTTAAAACATGAATGACTCTTATTTAGAAATATGAGCAATCAGGTCAAGAACTTTGTTTGAATAGCCAGTTTCGTTGTCATACCAAGAAACCAGTTTTACAAAGTTATCATTCAGTGCGATACCTGCTTTAGCATCGAATACTGAAGTCAGTTTTTCGCCGTTGAAATCTGTTGATACAACATCATCTTCAGTATAACCCAGAACGCCTTTCAGCTCGCCCGCAGCAGCTTCTTTGATAGCATCACAGATTTGAGCGTAAGTCGCTGGTTTTTCCATACGAACAGTTAAGTCAACAACGGAAACGTTAGGTGTCGGAACACGGAAAGACATACCCGTCAGCTTGCCATTCAGTTCAGGAATAACTTTACCTACTGCTTTAGCTGCACCTGTTGAAGATGGGATGATGTTTTGAGAAGCACCACGACCACCACGCCAGTCTTTGTGAGAAGGGCCATCAACAGTTTTTTGCGTTGCTGTAGTTGCGTGAACAGTTGTCATCAGACCTTCGATGATACCGAATTTGTCGTTGATAACTTTAGCCAGAGGGGCCAAGCAGTTAGTTGTACAAGAAGCGTTAGAAACGATTTCTTGACCTGCATAGCTCTTATGGTTAACACCCATAACAAACATTGGCGTGTCGTCTTTTGAAGGACCTGTCAGAACAACTTTTTTCGCGCCTGCTTGGATGTGTTTACGTGCGGTTTCATCTGTTAAGAAGATACCCGTTGCTTCAGCAACGACGTCAACACCGACTTCGTTCCACTTCAGGTTTGCAGGATCTTTCTCTGCGGTAACGCGAATTTTTTTGCCATTTACAACTAGGTGACCATCTTTAACTTCAACAGTACCGTTGAAACGACCGTGAGTAGAGTCATATTTCAGCATGTAAGCCATATAGTCTGCATCGAGCAGGTCGTTGATAGCAACGATTTCGATATCAGAACGCTCTTGTGCAGCACGGAAAACGATACGGCCAATACGACCAAAACCATTAATACCTACTTTGATAGTCATAGTATTTCCACCAGCTATTTATTCGTGAATTAAGTTGTAGTTAAAGTTACCAAAACCTTGCCAGCCGTCAAGCGGAATCGTGTCAATTATTGAAAAAAATCAAAACTACTCGCACTAATTGCTTACTTGTCAGCCACTTTAGAGGCAAATACATCCGCACGTATTATCGGGATTGTGCGGGATAATGAAACCTGCTATCAGTGATATATGTGAAACCCGTCACAAATCAAAACACAAAGCAGCGTGTTAATTAGTTTAGAATATCTTTATAAAACTTGTTGTTAATTTTTTGTTGCGTCAAATGGGGGTATTATTAGCTTAATACCACTAAGTGATTTCAATATTTGGGTTTGATATGACAGATAAAAGTAAGCAACCGATTGATATTTCGGAGCTAAATGATATTCAGCAATATGTGACTCAACAAGCAGGAACAGAGCGTCCTTTTACTGGGGTTTTATTGCATAATCGTAAAGATGGGGTGTATGAATGTCTGTGTTGTGGTACACCACTTTTTCTATCAGAGACCAAATTTGATGCCGGATGTGGATGGCCGAGTTTTTATCAGCCAGTGAATGAAGATGCGATTAAATACATCGAAGATTTCTCTCATGGCATGCATCGAATCGAAGTTCGCTGCCAAAACTGTGATGCTCACTTAGGACATGTCTTTCCTGATGGACCGCAACCTACTGGGCAGCGTTACTGCATTAATTCAGCATCATTAAGCTTTATCGATGAGCAAACCGGCGAAAAGACTCGTGGATAGGGTGCTGAAGCAAGCTGAAGCTAAAAAACAAAATAAAGCATTATCGATTCAGCTAAATTGAAATAGGTCATGAAATACCGATAGATGATTTGCTGAGTCTTTTTGAAGGAGTCGTGAAGTGAGTATAGAGTTAGAGCCAGAACAATTAGAGCAACTGTTATCAGTGATGACCCCTGAGATTTATCAGCGTTTAGTGACCGCTGTTGAATTAGGAAAATGGCCTGATGGTGTCGCTTTAACCGCAGAACAAAAAGAACATAGCTTACAAATGGTGATGTTATGGCAATCGCGTCACAATCATGACCCTGAACATATGACGATTGGTACGGATGGGCAAATTACCATGAAAAGTAAGCAGGAGCTCAAATCAATGTTTCAAGGCGAGATGCTGGCGACATTGAAACCACAAAACAAAGACTAGTTTCATCTGCTTGCCTCTTTATCTCAATAAGAGGCAAGTCATATCGATAATACGCTATTGCTAAAACGGTCTTCTCCGCTAATACAAAAGGTTAAGAGACACATTATGAAATTGTCTTCTCATTTACTCTTTTCTTTCAAATAATTTCTTCCGACGATTTTTCAAACATAAAGTCTGGCATGAGAAAGATTTTTACGGCCTCAAAGTCGGCTTTAATTAATTTGTTCACTGTTTATTTAAATTGATGATAGTCATTGATAATTAAGGTTATTTATTGGGGGTGCCATAAAAAGCATCAAAGCACTGTTTCGATAAACACGCCTATAATTTTGCTTAATAAATAAAGATAATTTATGGCAAATAATGATTCTCATGAGCGTATCGGCAAGCCTTGATAGTGATGAGTCACAGGTAAGGAGGAGCTGGTGGGAGCCATAGCAACTCATATTCGCGTTCCGTAGCTATTGTTCCAGTAACAGAACGGAAGGTTACTATATTGACTAAAACTGCTCGTTAAGTTTCAACCATTAAAGCAACAAGAACGCAGCGGTTTAAACAGACGGTGAGCAAACTTAAGTGTGTCACAGCAAGGGCAAAGTGGGCTCGCAACATGATAGCTTTAGTGATCAAAAGAGGATGCAGTTAATCTGAAATGATAGCGGGATGTTTTACCCACTGTATCATCGGATCCAGCGGGTATTTTTATGTCTATTGCAAGGAGTCGGTTGTCAGTAAAGTCGCCCCTTTTTGCGACATTTCAGCTAAGGCAAGCTCACTGTCCATGGCTGATAAGTTTACACCACGGCAACCATCAATCAGCACATCGACGTTATAGCCTAGTTTGAGTGCATCCAGTACGGTAAATTTGACGCAATAATCGGTGGCAATACCCATAATAAATAATTGCGTAATTTGCTGTTCTTGTAGCCATGCATGCAAGCGTGTTTGGCTAATCCGATCATTGTCGAAAAAAGCACTGTAGCTATCTACTTGAGGATTTTCCCCCTTAGTGAAGACTTCACAGATAGCCTCTCGATTGAGCTTTGGATGAAAGTCAGCGCCCGTTTCACCTTGCACACAATGCACTGGCCACCAGACTTGAGGAATGCCATTGAGAGTGCCAATATCCCCCTCACGGGTTCCTGAATTAACGGCAAAACTCAGATGGTTGGCAGGGTGCCAGTCTTGGCTAGCGATAATCGGAATATTTTGTTGTTGGCATAGTTCTATGGCTCTATTCGCTGTCTCTATCACTATTTCACTGTCTGCGACAGCAAGTGCGCCGCCAGTGCAGAAATCATTTTGTAGATCAACTAAGAGTAAAGCGGATTTAATTAAATCCTCATGGGGATTATTCATCGGCATAGCTGAGTTCACCTCTAAGATTATTTTGCATTAATTCCCGAACATGTGCCGGTGTATATTCTTGACTGAGTAAGTAATGTAATTTACTTAAAGCGGCCTCAAATGTCATATCAAATCCACTAATCACCCCAGCTTCGGCAAGAGCGTGGCCTGTTGCATACCCCTCCATATTGACGCGACCAGAAATACATTGCGTCAGATTTACCACGATAATGCCGCGATTTGTTGCATCATGGAGGATTTTCAGTAATTCAGGTTGCTGGGGAGCATTACCAATACCATAAGAACGCAGAATGAGTGCTTTCACGGGTTGCTGGAGAATATTACGTACAATTTCAATCGATAACCCTGGATAGATCATGACAACGCCAATAGGTTGAGGGGTTATCCTATGGGTAATCAACGGACCTATACCGATGGGAGCTGGACATGTGTTGAATGTGCGAATATGAATACCCGCCTCCATCAAAGGAGGACAGTTAGGAGAGGTAAATGCATCGAAGCCATCCGCATGAGATTTGACAGTACGATTGCCCCGATACAGCTTGTTGTTAAAGAACAATCCAACTTCATTAATGGGATAATTAGCGGCAAGATACAATGCATTCAGTAGGTTAGTTTGGCCATCAGAACGCAATGCCTCCAAGGGTATCTGTGACCCTGTCACAATAACGGGCTTGCGTAAGTTCTCTAACATAAAGGATAGCGCAGAAGCGGTATAAGCCATGGTATCTGTGCCATGAAGGATGACAAACCCATCATAATTGTCATAATTTTCGCTGATATCATCGGCGATATTTTGCCAATCCTCAGGTGTGATATCAGAAGAGTCGATTAAAGGTTGATGTTCTCTGATTGTAAACTCTGGCATTTCAGGACGATGAAACTCTGGCATTTTAGCTAGCTGGGCCTGAAGATGGCCTGAAATAGGAATATAACCTTGGGGAGAGTGGCGCATACCAATGGTTCCACCGGTATACACAACATAAATCGATTTCTTCTGCATTTAATTACCTAATTTATTTCTGAACACATTGCCTAACAAGATAAAAAGTGCTTGTTACCATTGGCTCTATTTGGAAGCGAGATAATTCTGACGCATTTAATTGCAGTTATCTACTGCTTAAATGGCTTTTGCTAGGGAGAATGACAAGATAAATCAATTAATCCCCTTTAGATATTCTAAAGGGGATCGGGGAGATTAATGAATATCCGCGCAATTTAGGCAAAAGGCATAACGATTTTGAGGATCGTTCATTTTTAAGAAAAATTGGGCTTGCTGGCGAATATCAGTGGCGACGGCGGGAGGTAAGAATACCTGTAACACATCGGGTACTATCGCTTGTGCGCTGTTGCTCAGTTCGAGAATTAACTGATCCATAAATGACAACTCAGGTTGCATCCAGTCCAATTGTACAGAATCAAGCTTGGCTAATTCAGCGGCTTTGGTGACGGCATCATCGAAATCACCTAATTGGTCGACTAGACCAAGTTTTTTCGCATCACTGCCGATCCAGACGCGACCTTGTGCAATTTTGTCGATCTCTTCCGGTGTTTTATGGCGTGCTTTCGCCACTAAACCAATAAAGGTTTTGTAACCATTTTCGATGGTAATCTGCATCATATCAGCAAATTCAGGGCTTATGCCTTTAGTGGCAGAAATATCAGCCAGTGGGGTTGTTGATACGCCATCCGTATAGACTCCGACAGAATCTAGTGTATTTTCAAATGTATTGATCACACCAAAGATGCCGATAGAACCTGTTATCGTATTTGGGCTAGAAATAATATAGTCAGCTGGTGTTGAGACCCAATAGCCACCTGATGCCGCCATACCGCCCATAGAGACGATAACTGGCTTACCTGCTGCTCGCGCAGAGGCTAATTCATTACGAATCAGATCAGAGGCTGTGACACTACCACCGGGGCTATTAACACGTAAGATGATTGCTTTGATGTTGTTATCTAAGCGAGCTTCTCTAATTTGCGAACTGATCAGGTCTCCACTGGCAATACCCGGCGCTTGGGGGCCATCCATGATCGCACCTTGTACAACGATCACCGCAATATTGCCGGGCATTTCAGCGCCGATACTGGTGATTTTTGCTGAATAATCATAGATACTCACGTAATTAAAATGTTTCTCTTGGTCATTCCAACCAAATTGCTTCTTGAGCACATTTTCAGCTTGTTCACGCGTATAGATTTTGTCGACAAGTTTTTGGTTTAGGGCATATTTCGCGTTATCACCGTCAGAAGCACGTAATTTATTGAGTAATGCCTCTGTACCTGGAAAAATTCCTTCCGCTGTGGTTTTACGGTTTTTAGCCAAAGTCTCTAGATAGTTACCCCATAAGGCATCTAACCACTGCTTAGTCGATTCACGAGCTTCTGGTGACATATTGTCACGCATTAGCGGCTCAACTGCCGATTTATACGTCCCTACACGGAAAATATGGCTACTGACTTTGAGCTTTTCTAACAGTGATTTGTAATAAAGGGTATTGGTTGAAAAACCTTGAATGCCGACCATTCCTTGTGGTGCAAGGAAAATGTGGTCAGCATAACTGGCTAAGTAATATTGAGATTGACTAAAGCTATCACCAACTGCATAAATAGGTTTACCAGAGTCTTTAAACTCGGTAATGGCTTTACCAATAAAATTGAGCGAAGGTTGGTCGGCTCCAACAAGATTGTCTAAGCGGAGTACCATACCGGTAATACGGTCATCGGTGGCGGCACTGCGGATCGTATCGACAATATCAAATAGCGAGTTTTCTTGCATTCGGCTATTGGGAGTCCCCAAGAGTTCACGGCTCATACGACCAAAAGGGTCAGGTGTTGAGACTTGATCAACAACTACGCCCTGTAAATCAACATACAGTGCACCAAAATAGTTTTGGTCAGGTTTAGAATCGGATTGATATAGCGCTATCGAACCAATGACTAAAAAACACAATACAAGAAAAATGGTATTGAAAACCAGCTCTCGAATAAAATTTAGTATTCGCCAACTAAACTTAAATACAGTGGCGATGATTTCCCATATTTGACGCATAATTTCTCCGACACACGAATTTGCACTTGTTATCTTAATGAAATAAAAACAGTTGTCTGCTAATGAATGATATTTTTATTCATAACAATGTTTTCTAGCGCGTTGTACAATATCGTGATTATATTTTTCAACACACACAAATGATATAATTCAATTTATTAATCAATATAATACTGTAGTCTCTCTCAAGCGAATAAGACTGCCAAAAAGCTTTGTAGACACAGTAGAATAACCTTAAATCGGTTATTTAATCATTAAATAGCATGATTATGATTGCTTGTTTGAATGACTATTATATCAGTTTACTCTGAATCGGAGATGAATATGGATGCTTTAACCCTTTTATTGAACCGCCGTTCAGCTTCACGGCTAACAACGCCAGCACCACAAGGTGATGAGTTACAAAATATTTTGGCCGCAGGCATGCGAGCGCCGGATCATGGTGCTTTACGTCCTTGGCACTTTGTTGTTATGCAAGGTGAAGGGTTAAATCGTTTTAGTCAATTACTGGAAAAAGCGGCAAAAGAAGGCAATTTAGGCGCAGAAGTTGAAGAAAAAGCGCGTAATGCTCCCTTTAGAGCGCCATTGATTATTACCGTTATTGCGAAGACACAAAAGCACCCTAAAGTGCCTGAATGGGAACAAATTGTCGCCGCAGGGTGTACTGTACAAGCCATGCAAATGGCCGCAGTAGCACAAGGTTTTGGAGGGATCTGGCGTTCAGGATCTTGGACGGAAGATGCTATTGTTCGTGAAGGTTTAGGTTGCACGCCGAATGACCATATTGTTGGTTTCTTATATTTAGGCACACCTGAGCTGAAGGCACCTGCAAAAGTTCAATTTCCTGATATGCAAGATTTTATTTCTCACTTTTGATAAGGCCAAGTTCAGTGGAAAAAATCAGATTAACTCAGTACAGCCATGGCGCAGGCTGTGGTTGTAAAATCGCCCCAAAAATATTGGAGCAAATTCTTCATACCGAACAAGCTAAATTTCACGACCCTAATTTATTAGTCGGTAATGAAACGAAAGATGATGCGGCGGTGTATGACTTAGGTAATGGCATCGGTATTATCAGTACGACTGATTTTTTTATGCCGATTGTCGATTCACCTTTTGAGTTCGGTCGGATAGCCGCCACGAATGCAATTAGTGATATTTTTGCCATGGGAGGCAAACCCATCATGGCGATTGCGATTTTAGGGTGGCCAATCGCAAAATTACCCCCGGAAGTGGCAAAAGAAGTCATCGAGGGGGGGCGAGCAGCGTGTGCTGAGGCGGGGATCTCTCTTGCTGGTGGGCATTCGATTGATGCACCTGAACCTATTTTTGGTCTTGCAGTGACTGGCGTAGTGAATACGGAATATGTGAAGAAAAATAGTGCGGCTACCGCAGGGTGTGAACTCTTCCTGACTAAACCGTTAGGTATCGGTGTGTTAACGACCGCAGAGAAAAAAGGGGTATTGGCGTCAGAGCACCAAAACTTAGCCACTGAAACTATGTGTCAGATAAATAAGTTAGGGGCAATTATTGCGCCATTAACGGGTGTGACGGCCATGACCGATGTGACGGGATTCGGCCTACTTGGTCATTTGAGTGAAATTTGCGAAGGTTCGAAAGTCCGTGCAGAAATTTACTTTAGCCAAGTACCCAAATTGGCGAATGTTGAGCAATATATCGATGTGGGTTGTGTTCCCGGTGGAACCCAACGGAACTTTGACAGTTATGGGCATCTCATTGGGCCAATGACGGAAGCTCAGCGCAAGTTACTCTGTGATCCGCAAACATCTGGTGGATTACTCATCGCCGTAGAGCCTTCTGAGGTCGCTAAAATTAAAGACATTGCACAGCAGCAAGGTGTTTTGTTACAGTCTATCGGTAAATTATTACCCCAGCGGGAAAATGTTCCTTTAATTGAAGTGAAAGATTAACTTAATGCGTTTGTTTATTGCGGAAAAGCCTAGCCTTGCGCGGGCAATTGCGGATGTACTTCCTAAGCCTCACAAACGAGGTGATGGTTTTATCCAGTGTGGTAATGATCAAATAGTCACGTGGTGTATCGGGCATCTATTGGAACAAGCAGAACCCGACGCGTATGAACCTCGATATGCACGCTGGAATTTGCAAGACTTGCCGATCATTCCTGAAAAATGGCAACTCAAACCGCGTTCCGCAGTAACCAAACAATTAAAGACAATTGATACTTTGCTCAAACAAGCGACTGAGGTCGTGCATGCAGGAGACCCTGATAGAGAAGGGCAATTGTTGGTGGATGAAGTTTTAGATTTCTTAAAACTTCCGGCCGATAAAAGGAAGCAAGTCAAACGTTGTTTGATTAATGACCTTAACCCACAAGCAGTAGAAAGAGCCATCGACCGGCTACGAGAAAATCGCGAATTTATTCCATTATGTGTTTCCGCACTAGCACGGGCACGAGCAGATTGGTTGTATGGAATTAACATGACTCGAGCGTACACGTTGTTGGGGCAACGAGGCGGTTATCAAGGTGTGTTGTCGGTGGGAAGAGTGCAAACACCAGTACTAGGTCTGGTTGTTCGTCGTGATGAAGACATCGAAAATTTTGTACCGAAAGATTATTTTGAGGTCAAAGCGCATATAGTGACGCCTCAAGATGAACGTTTTGTGGCCATTTGGCAACCAAGTGAATCTTGTATTGATTATCAGGATGAGGAAGGGCGTCTATTTCATCGTCCTCTCGCTGAACATGTTGTCTCGCGAATTACCGGAAAACCGGCTTTTGTCACCCAATATCAAGACAAGCGTGAATCTGAAACGGCTCCGTTACCTTTTTCACTATCTGCATTACAGATTGAAGCGGCTAAAAAATTTGGATTAAGCGCACAAGAGGTGTTGGACATTTGCCAACGTCTGTATGAAACCCACAAACTCATCACTTATCCACGTTCAGATAGCCGTTATCTGCCTGATGAGCACTTTGCTGGACGTCATTCGGTATTGAATGCGATTTCAGTTCATCAACCAGAATTAACCCAGTTCGAACTGCCTGAACTGGATAAAAAAAATCGTTGTTGGGATGACAAAAAAGTTGATGCTCATCATGCGATTATTCCGACAGCTAAAGCAACGGCGGTTAAATTAACTGAAAATGAAGCTAATATTTATCAGTTAGTGGCGCGTCAATATATCATTCAATTTATGTCAGATGCCGTTTATCGAAAATGTACCATTGAGCTTGATATTGAAAAGGGTAAATTTATTGCTAAGGCACGTTTTTTAGCGGAAGCAGGTTGGCGAGTGGTTCTTGGGAATAAAGAGCGAGACTCTGAAAATGATGGTAGTCCATTACCTGTTGTGGCTAAAGGGGATGAGTTATTGTGTGAAAAAGGAGAGGTTGTTGAAAAGCAAACTCAGCCACCAAGACCTTTTACTGATGCAACTTTATTATCAGCAATGACTGGGATAGCGCGCTTTGTTCAAGATAAAGCCTTAAAAAAAGTATTGCGCGAAACGGATGGGTTAGGCACTGAAGCGACACGTGCAGGGATCATTGATTTATTATTTAAACGTCAGTTCCTATTTAAAAAAGGTCGTTATATTCACTCCACCCCCGCAGGCCGAGCGCTCATTCATGTATTGCCTGATATGGCGACATTACCGGATATGACCGCACATTGGGAATCTATTTTGACGCAAATCAGTGAAAAGCAAACGCGATATGATGATTTTATGAATCCGTTAAGCGCCACCTTGACACAGCTGATCTCTCAGGCTCGCCAGTTGACTAATTTACGTGCGTTTCGTGAATTACCACCGGTAACACATGCCAAAGGCACTAAAAAAGCCACTAAATCGGCTAAAAAAATGAAAAAGAGTGTACAAGAGTAGTTAACAATCCAAAAATCATTCTTGTTTTTATCATGATCAATAAGGGAATGAGAGCCACTCCCTTATTGAATGGGGAAAGGTTAGTCTTTCGTTAAATCGAATTCAGCCCAAACGGGGGCGTGATCTGATGGTTTTTCCATTCCTCTGATTTCATAATCAATCCCTGTCGCTAAACAGCGGCGAGAAAGAGCCGTTGAGGCTAATAGTAGGTCTATACGTAATCCTCGATTATCATCAAATCCTTTTGAACGGTAGTCAAACCATGAATAACAATCATTGGTTTCAGGGTGCATGGCACGATAGGTATCGACTAAGCCCCAATTGAGTAATCTTTCCATCCATTCCCGCTCTTCTGGTAAGAAAGAACATTTCCCTGTTTTTAACCAACGCTTACGGTTTGCGTCACCGATACCAATATCGAGATCGGTTGGGCTAATATTCATATCACCCATGATTAACAGTTGTGACTCAGGTGTCTGAGTTGATGTAATATAGTCTTGTAAGTCCTGATAGAATTTTTCTTTGGCAGGAAATTTTGTTGGATGGTCGCGACTTTCACCCTGGGGAAAGTAACCATTCACGACAGTTAGCAGACCATTATTGGTCTCAATATCCGCCATAATAATTCTGCGTTGTGCATCGTCGTCGTCAGTAGGGAACCCTTTACGCACAGCGACAGGTTCACTTTTGGTCAATAGCGCTACGCCATAGTGGGCTTTTTGGCCGTGATAAAATACATGATAGCCTAGCTTGCTGACCTCATCATAAGGAAACATGTCATCATGAACTTTGGTTTCCTGTAGCCCGATCACTTCAGGCTGATGCTTATCAATAATAGCCGCCAATTGATGTGGGCGAGCACGGAGGCCATTTATGTTGAACGAGATAAATTTCATGGTCTTTTATCACCTGTTAGATATTGTCTGTACAGGGGGATTCTATCAGATGCGGAGTTAACTGTAACTATTAAAGAACTATTTAAACAGGACTTTAATTATGGGGAATAAATATTTTTTACCTTAATTATAATAATAACATTACATTCCAAATTTTAAGTAACATTATTAATTGTACAATTAATGAAAAATATGTTCATTGATTTCCAATTGGTGATTTATATTTAATGTGATTTAATAGTCGAGCCATAAAAAATAATGAAATGAAACAGTATAATATATTGCTTTGCATTGTTGGAAAATATAAAAATACTTTTATGAAATATTGTTACTCATTCAATGAAAAGTTAAATTAAAGTTTTCATCTGAAATGTCAAGTGATGGGCTATTCAACATATTGTTTTTAATGATTAATAATGTTGGATTCTGCATGTTTAATAAACAGAATGGGGTCATAGATATGTTCTTTTCAAGAAAATTAGAGGCATTTATGGCAGTTGTTGAAAATGGCTCATTAAGTAAGGCTGCTAGAGTGATGAACCGAACGACGCCACCTATCGCCAAGTCGATTAAAGATTTCGAAACCAGCTTGGGTAAGCGGTTATTTAAGAGAGAAAAATTTGGTATGACTTTAACTAAAGATGGACAAGAATTATATAATGACTTGCGCGATCTTTACTTGCAGGAGAAAGAAATAACTAAAAAACATTTCACGGGCTATATTGTCAATGAAGCAAATATTTATTATGACTGGGGGAAAGAAAACTTTCTTATTAATCTTTATCAAGCCGCTAATAAAAATAATGTCCAAATTAATATATTAAGATTTAATTATGAGGAGGTTGATGAAATAGTCGATTATGATGGAAATACACTAATTTTAAGTTCACAGCCAGTCGTGAGTGAGCGTTTTTCCTTACAACGAAAAATAGAAAATGCATCATTAGGAATTTTTTGTCGAAGTGAGCTATATCAAAAGCATCAACATAATATTATGGCACTATTAAAAAATTGCACTTGGTTATGTGACCCTGCATTCTATAAGAGTAATTTAATGGGGGAATTACTCGAAAAGGTGGAGCTTGAGGGTAACAAAGCAAGTGTTCGGCAAATGGATAACATCAGTAGTTGTCAAAGTTTTCTACAAGTGGGTGATTTTATTGCTATTATTGATTGTTATCCTGAGCATGAAATCGCGGACAACTTACTGCAATATATTCCCTTGAATTCCATTATAGATGAGTGTAGTTGCTATATTTATAAGTCTAAATCACATTCGAGTGTGTTAAATCGCTTTATGGATACTATTGATGATTTAGGTCAGGGAGTTGCTTGAATGGTGGTGGGAGAAGGATTCGAACCTTCGAAGTCTGTGACGGCAGATTTACAGTCTGCTCCCTTTGGCCGCTTGGGTATCCCACCAGATTTTGAATTGCTGTATTCGTTGACAGCGGGCGGCATCATATCAAATGACGCGCCCCTGTAAAGCATTAATTTTTAAAAGCTGTTTAAGTGCTGTTTTTTTACTCTGCATGCATATTTAAACAGCAGCTAAGTGTCTTACAAGATAATAGTTCTATTTCCGTAAACAAAAACGCGTTGCGCTAATACCCAATATAATGCATGGCTAAGCACGTTTTTTTCTACATCTCTACCCGCTCGCATCATATCGTCAGCAGTGAAGGTATGGTCTACATTAATGACGTTTTGCGTGATAATAGGGCCTTCATCAAGATTATCATTAACAAAGTGGGCGGTTGCTCCAATGATTTTAACGCCCCGTTCATATGCTTGATGATATGGACGGGCACCAATGAAGGCGGGTAAAAATGAATGATGAATATTAATGATTTGATTCGGGTAGTGCTGGACAAATGCGGGAGTCAATACACGCATATATTTGGCTAAAACAACATAATCAGGTTGGTATTGGTCGATTTGCGCAATCATTTTCTCATCATGCTGCTCTCGGGTTAAACCTTCATGGCTAATATGATGGAAAGGAATACCAAATTGCTCAACAAGGTTTTTTAGTGTGTCATGATTACCGATAACAGCTGCAATTTCAACGTCTAAGCCATCGTATGCGCTTTTCATTAATAGGTCACCTAAGCAATGAGCTTCTTTCGTAACCATAATCACGATGCGACGACGACCCGATGAATTTAATTCACGTTTTGAACCTACTGGTAATGCATCATCTAGGTCAGCGAGAAGGGTTTCATCATTAAAAATCCCTTCAAGCTCCGTTCTCATAAAGAACCGACCAGTACGATGATCAACAAATTCATTATTTTGGACTATGTTGAGTTGGTGCTTGTAACAAATATTGGTGATTTTAGCGATCAATCCTTTTGCGTCAGGACATATAGTGCGAAGGACTTTTTTTTGTACATTTTTTTGTTGCATGGAGGTGTCTGATCCTTAACTTACAAAGCGAATTGGCTATCATTCTTTCTTTGCGGCGACTTATGACTAGGCTCATAACGCTCTGGTGCACAAAGATCAATACTCTCTCTGTGAACCAGTTAGCCGCGTGAATGATAAAGCAAACAATTCAGCAAGCGATACATTCTGCATTTCCGTTACGATGGGTAAAACATAACCACTAATTATTGTTACAGCATTTTTTAAATTTTTTGCCGGAACCACATGGGCATAGGTCATTTCGACCCGTCTTAGGTGTCACACCATCTATGTAATACCAACGTTTATCTATGCGAAGAAAACGGGAACGTTCATGAATAAGCTGTTTATGATCAGCTTTTTCATCAATAAAGCAAGTTGAAAATTCGACATATCCTTCATCGCTATTTTTAGCATAAGAAGAACTAATAACACGAAGAGAGATCCATTTCGTTTGTGAGAAACTTTGTTGGAGTTCTTCTCGCCACTGTTCAGCCTGACAATCAGGATGCCAAGTTGCGATGAGATAATCCGCATTGTGTGTCACATACGCACTATAGCGGGATCGCATCAGTTGTTCTGGGGTTTCAGGCGTCGCTTTATTTTCGAGATAAGGTTGGCAACATTGGTCAAAAGGTGCGGTATTGCCACAAAAACAGCACTGGTTTAAGGATTGTTCCATCTTTTTACTCTATAAAAATAAGTATAGGTAATAAAAATAACTATACTTTAAAAGTGATAGTACAATGATTTTGTCATATGAATAATAGTATTGGTAGTTAATCGCCAATTATAGCCAGAAGTAGGTTCAACATGAAAAATAAAAAGATACTCATCGTTGAAGATGAAAAAATTTTTCGCTCAATGTTAGAAGGGTACTTACAAGCACAAGGTATGCAGGTTTTCGTCGCTGATAATGGTCAAAGCGCATTAATAAGACTCACGGTCGAAAAAATTAGGCCGGATGTTATTTTGTGTGATCTTAATATGCCAGTGATGAGTGGTGAGGCTTTTATGTCAGAACTGGTCGCTCAGCATATTCATATACCTGTCATTGTGATATCGGCGACAACCGACTTTACTCAGTTGGATCGTATGCTGAGGTTGGGAGCAAAAGATGCCTTATTAAAGCCAATCAAAAATTTAGAAGAGTTGAAAGTCACGATTCACGCCAATCTTTATCCAGAGCTATATGATAGTGAACTGATAAATACATTACATCCTCAAGATATCTCATCATTAATGGATTATGATGAGCAGGATATCATTCCTGTCTTAAAGCAACTGCAACCACCAGTAAATCAGGTTATTAATGGCTATCGAATTAATTACCGTCAATTAAATGCAATTAACCAATTTGGATTATTACTGGATTTAGCACCGATATCAGATACACAAATTGGTTTTTACTGTATTGATATTGAGCGTTCGCCTAGAGAAGGTATCATGGCAGCATTTTTGATCCGGGTTGTATTTAATGACTTATTAAAAAATGCGGTGAGTTTTCCTGATAAAAAGTTGCCGAAAATTGATAAAATTATTAATCAGATAAATTATTTATTAGAAGACTCTGGTTTTAGCGGGCAATTTCCAATATTGCTGGGGTATTTCAATACATATAATAAAGCAATTATTTTGGCTAGTGGTGGTTTGGAGGTTGAAGTATCTACCGAAAACGCACAATATAGCTTGTCACGAAGTGTTCCGCTAGGCACTTTAAAGCATCAACCCTCCAATCATTTGGATGTTCGAGGAACATTTTGGCAGTGTCGAATTTGGAATAATCATCAAAATATTAAATTAATGTTTAATCCAGAAGCTTAAGTTTTGTTTAAATTTAATCCATTAGATGCAATATCATTCCTTATTAGGGATTAGTACTATTTATCCAGAAATTATTCCTGTTATACTGCCTCGCACTAAAAACGCACCACATTATTACTGTTGATTTAGTCTATAGAATAAGGTGCTTAGGAGAATTCTGGAGTTATGACGAATATGACAAAAAGAAAGGTACGTAAGGCAGTCATTCCTGTTGCGGGTCTCGGCACACGTATGCTTCCAGCGACTAAAGCAATTCCAAAAGAGATGTTACCTCTTGTTGATAAGCCACTCATTCAATATGTGGTTAATGAGTGTATCGCAGCAGGTATTAATGAAATTGTTTTAGTCACTCACTCATCAAAGAACTCGATTGAAAACCACTTTGATACGAGTTTTGAACTTGAAGCTATTTTAGAAGCGCGTGTAAAACGCCAGTTACTTGATGAGGTGCAATCTATTTGTCCTAGTCATGTCACTATTATGCAAACGCGTCAAGGTATCGCTAAGGGATTAGGCCATGCAATTTTGTGTGCTAAACCACTTGTGGGTGATGAGCCTTTTGCCGTTATTTTGCCCGACGTAATTTTAGACCGCTATAGCACCGATTTAACGAAATTTAATTTGAGCGAAATGCTTGAACATTTTGAAGCAACAGGTGCGAGTCAAATTTTAGTCGAGCCTGTTCCAGAAGATGAAGTATCCAATTATGGTATCGTGGATTGTGATGGTGCGGTTTTACTTCCTGGTGATAGTAAACCAATCAGTCGTATGGTTGAAAAACCGAAGAAAGAAGAAGCGCCATCAAACCTTTCTATTGTTGGACGTTATGTCTTATCCGAAAAAATTTGGGATACATTGGCGAAAACAGCACCTGGAGCTGGTGATGAAATTCAATTAACCGATGCTATTGCCATCATGATGGAAAATAATGAACCTGTTGAAGCATATCACTTATGTGGTAAAAGCCATGATTGTGGTAATAAGCTAGGTTATATGAAAGCCTTTGTAGAATATGGGTTGCAGCATGATACTTTAGGCAAAGACTTTTCCCAATGGATTAAAAATTTATCACACGAGTTGAACAGTTCTAAATAACGCAGCTTCTCTCTATGATGATTGATAAAAGCTAACTGGAAGGTTGGCTTTTTTTGTTTGTTGATTTTAGAACAGTCGATAGTTAAGGGTAGTGTAATGTAAATTATTATTTAATTTAATTTACATATTGAATGGGTAAATACATCATTTTTTTGTATAACCCTAAATCTGATTATTCAATCACGCGTTTGAGGGTAGGGCAAATTACATAACTTTACTTTATGGTGTGACAAAATTTAAATCATAATGATAAATAACTTGGAGATAAAAAGTTCAACGACGGTTATAGCAGGTTGCGGTGTTTGGGTTAGGGGGCTTTTATTTAATACAGGGAATATTGGCGGTGCTATTTGTATAGACAGGCTTATATAATAAAAAAAACAAATATCAGATAAAAAAACGCCCTTATATTAGGGCGTTTTTTTGAATAAGGTTAAAATTTTAGATTAAGAAATCGTCCAAAGATTTACCTTGTTCTTCAATGGCAATCTTGATAACAGCTGGCGTACGGCCTTGGCCTGTCCAAGTTTTAGTTTCGCCATTTTCATCAACATATTTGTATTTAGCAGGGCGAGCAGCACGTTTAGCACGAGTGCTAGTGCCTTTACCTGTATCTAAAATTTGAACAAGTTCGTTTAGATCGATACCTTGTTCCTCTGCCATTTGACGGAAACTTTCCAGCTTACGGCTTTTCTCTTCTAGCTCTGCACGAGCTTGATTTTCTTCTTCACGACGTTCTTCAACAACGACGGTTAATTTTTCCAGCATTTCTTCCAGTGATTCTAAAGCAATTTCTCTTGCTTGTGCACGAAGAGTACGGATGTTATTTAATGCTTTTAAAGATTCGCTCATTTTCCTGGTCTCAAATTTAATTGTTGGCCTGTGTACACTAATAATAGAATGCTATTTTATTTTCTGCAATAGCTAATTTACACTATTAGTTTAAAAGTTATCTTTACCAAAAGCAATTTTTTTACAAAAGAAATATTAACTTTTCACTGATATATATATACCGCTATTATCAATATCCAAACTAATGAAAAACGGATTCAATTAACCGAAGTTTTTTTGGATTATAATTTGAGGTACTCACTCGTAAACGGTGACATCTTTATTAGTGGTAAAAGCTCAAATAAATGAGCCTAAACGTAAATTTTCTTTTTTTGATACAGCAGGCTAGCTATATGGTTGATAAAATAACAGGCTATTTTGCACAAACGATAGTTCGTTATTTTACCTGTTATAGGAGCAAAAAAGGTGTTTAGTATCAGTCTAAATTCATTAAAGCCAATAGAGTTTTGTGTATTGTGCTGTTTTTAAACCCTTAAAATGCGGATTGTTAATCTAATAACATGTTTTATGGTAAGATTATTTCGTTTATTAATTTAGAGGAACTAGGCTGATGGCTCAGCTATATTTTTACTATTCTGCTATGAATGCGGGAAAATCGACATCCCTGCTGCAATCTTCTTATAACTATAATGAAAGAGGAATGCGCACATTGATTTTCACCGCTGAAATCGACAATCGCTTCTCGCAAGGTAAAGTCTCTTCTCGAATTGGGCTGTCTGCGGATGCGTTACTATTTTCGCCTACAACGAATATGGCTGAAATCATCAAAAGTGAAAATGGGATAAAAAAGGTACATTGTGTCTTAATTGATGAGTGTCAATTTTTAACAAAACAGCAAGTTGAACAGCTATGCGATATTGTCGATAACTGTGATATTCCCGTTTTATGTTATGGCCTGAGAACCGATTTTTCAGGAGAATTGTTTGCGGGTAGTCAATATTTATTAGCATGGGCAGACAAATTAGTCGAATTAAAAACAGTGTGCTATTGCGGTCGTAAAGCAAATAAAGTGTTGAGAATAGGGAATGATGGTATTCCCGTCTACGAAGGCGCACAGGTCGATATAGGCGGTAACGAGAAGTATATTTCAGTGTGTCGTAAGCACTATACGGAAGCCATCGAACAAGCAAAACTAATGAATCAAGGGGTTATTCCTAAGGTTGCTATTCACTTTAATTAACGCTAACTAATTGATGGTTACTGGAAATAAAACAGAGGCAGGGCGTTATTAGTTGATAAAAGTGTATAATAAATAATTACTTATTATATTACCCAAAAAGGCACTGGTTTTTAATCAGTGCCTTTTTATTAATTGTGCAATTATTTAATTATTTCTTTGAATTTTTCTTTTCTGTTTTCGCGGTTGCGACAACAGGTTCTTCAGTAAATTCACGTCCATAATAGGAATCAAGTAGCAGTTGTTTTAACTCGGAAATTAATGGGTAACGTGGGTTTGCACCTGTACATTGGTCATCAAACGCGTCCTCAGACAACTTATCAACATGCGCTAAGAAGTCTGCCTCAGCAACGCCAGCTTCACGTATAGACTTAGGAATGCCTAAATCTGCTTTGATCTCTTCAAGCCAAGCCAATAGCTTCTCAACCTTCGTATCGGTACGATCACCCGCTTTCGTCAGACCTAAATGGTCAGCGACTTCAGCATAACGACGACGTGCTTGTGGGCGGTCATATTGGCTGAATGCGGTTTGTTTGGTTGGGTTATCGTTGGCGTTGTAACGAATCACATTACTAATTAATAGTGCATTGGCTAATCCGTGCGGTATATGGAATTCAGAACCCAGTTTATGGGCCATTGAGTGACATACCCCTAAGAAGGCGTTTGCAAATGCAATACCTGCAATGGTAGCGGCGTTATGAACACGTTCTCTTGCCACAGGGTTAGTCGCCCCTTCATGATAGCTAGCGGGCAGATAGTCTTTTAATAAACTCAGCGCTTGTAGTGCTTGCCCATCTGAGTATTCGTTCGCTAAAACAGAAACATAAGCTTCTAGAGCATGCGTCACAGCATCTAAACCACCAAATGCAGTCAACGATTTTGGCATGTTCATGACTAGGTTTGCATCAACAATCGCCATGTTAGGTGTTAGAGCATAGTCTGCTAATGGATATTTTTGACCTGTTTTATCATCAGTAACTACCGCAAATGGTGTCACTTCAGAACCAGTACCAGACGTTGTGGTAATAGCGACTAATTTTGCTTTCACGCCCATTTTGGGGAAGCGATGGATACGTTTACGGATATCCATAAAGCGTAATGCTAACTCTTCGAAATGGGTTTCTGGGTGCTCGTACATTACCCACATAATTTTGGCGGCATCCATTGGTGAGCCACCACCTAATGCAATAATGACATCAGGTTTGAAGGCGTTCATTTGTGCTGCACCTTTACGGACAACGGTTAAGGTTGGATCAGCCTCAACTTCAAAGAAGACGTCAGTTTCAATATGATGTTGTTTAAGGACATTAATGACTTCTTCGACATAGCCATTATTGAATAAATAACCATCAGTCACGATAAACGCACGTTTTGCGCCATCCGTTGCTATCTCTTCAAGGGCAATAGGAAGACAACCGCGACGGAAATAAATTGAGTTAGGAAGTTTATGCCATAACATATTTTCAGCTCTTTTCGCCACAGTCTTAGTATTAATTAAGTGTTTTGGTCCAACGTTTTCAGAGATGGAGTTACCTCCCCATGAACCACAACCCAGTGTGAGAGAAGGCGCTAATTTAAAGTTATATAGGTCACCGATACCACCTTGTGAGGCAGGGGTATTAATCAAAATACGCGCTGTTTTCATTTTCACGCCAAAATAATTAACGCGTTCAGCTTGGTTATCTTGATCTGTATATAAACAAGAAGTGTGACCAATTCCGCCCATTTCCACCAGTAACTCTGCTTTTTCTACGGCATCTTCAAAGTTTTTACCACGATACATGGCGAGTAGTGGGGAAAGTTTTTCATGAGCGAATGGTTCTGATTCATCAATGACTTTAACTTCACCAATCAGAATTTTTGTCGTCACAGGAACAGTGATACCGGCCATTTCTGCAATTTTGTAGGCAGGTTGGCCAACAATGGCGGCGTTGAGATTGCCATTTTTAAGAATAACGTCTTGAACGGCTTTCAGTTCTTTGCCTTGCAAAATATAGCCGCCATGGCTAGCAAAGCGTTCACGAACTTGATTATAGATTTCATCAACGACCACAACGGATTGTTCTGAGGCACATATCACGCCATTATCAAACGTTTTTGACATCAAAATAGAGGCAACAGCGCGTTTGATATCCGCAGTTTCATCGATCACTACAGGGGTATTTCCCGCACCTACACCAATAGCCGGTTTACCGGAACTATAGGCGGCTTTTACCATACCCGGACCACCAGTTGCTAAAATCAGATTGATGTCATCGTGATGCATGAGTGCATTGGATAATTCAACAGATGGCGCATCTATCCAACCGATGATATCTTTTGGTGCACCCGCGGCTATTGCTGCTTTTAGAACGATTTCAGCCGCTTTATTGGTTGCATTTTTTGCTCTTGGGTGTGGTGAAAAAATAATTGCATTTCGTGTTTTTAAGCTAATCAGCGACTTAAAAATAGCGGTTGATGTTGGGTTAGTGGTTGGCACGATACCACAGATAATGCCGATAGGTTCTGCAATTGTGATGGTACCGAAAGTTGGGTCTTCTGAAAGCACGCCACAGGTTTTTTCATCTTTATAGGCATTGTATATATACTCGGAAGCAAAGTGATTTTTGATCACTTTATCTTCAATAATACCCATGCCTGATTCTTCAACCGCCAGTTTTGCGAGAGGGATTCGTGCATCTGCTGCGGCAAGCGCCGCTGCGCGGAAAATACGGTCAACTTGTTCTTGAGAGAAGTTAGCGAATTCACGCTGAGCTTTTTTGACACGAGCAACGAGGTCATTGAGTTCGGTAACATTAGTTACTGACATAGAGATTACTCCTGATAAATGTTAAACTTTTTAAGCCAATGAGCAGTGCATCCAGAAACACAACGGTGTTACAAAAGTGAGTAGATAATTATAGTTTATATTTATTATCATACTTTGCTTATCCGCTTATTGGCTTAAAAAGCTTTTAAATCAATATGAAAAGCGTACTTTTCTTAAATTTTCTCTCCCTATCAGTTAAGAATAGATTAACATTATTCATATTTATTAACGTGATCTAAATCACAAAAAATCAAAACTGAAACCTTTCAGCATGGCAATTTTAGCCAAATTCGCTTCTTTTTTGGAAATTAACCCAAAATATCGTTATTACGCTGGTGAAATAGAGAAATAGCCTGCTTTTTGTATGCTTATTAAGCCGATGGTTAATCGTGGTAACTAAAACAAAACTTAGCACAATGTATTTCATTAATTTAATGATAAACTTTATCTATCGATCATTTTCTCAAACGAGACTTTTTGAAGGTGCTAATGAGTGGGTGCAGGATTACTTGATTTATCAGGCTATATAAAATTTTTTATCGGCCTTTTTGCGTTAGTAAACCCAGTAGGGATCTTACCTGTGTTTATTAGCATGACCAATTATCAAAGTAGTGCAGGGCGTAATAAAACCAATACGATCGCGAATACTTCTGTAGCTATCATTTTATGTACGTCCTTATTAATTGGCGATTCTATTCTTCAGCTATTTGGTATTTCTATTGATTCGTTTCGTATTGCGGGGGGGATCTTGATAGTGACTATCGCAATGTCAATGATCAGTGGGAAAATTGGTGAAGATAAACAAAATAAGCAAGAGAAAACAGAAACTGCCGTCCGTGATAGTATCGGCGTGGTTCCTCTTGCGTTACCTTTAATGGCAGGGCCAGGGGCAATTAGTTCTTGTATCGTTTGGTCATCTCGCTGGCATGGATGGCAAAATTTTATCGGCCTTGCGCTGACAAGTATTGTATTTGCATTTTGTTGCTGGTTACTGTTTCGTTCAGCGTCATTATTAGTTCGTTATTTAGGACAAACAGGTATCAACGTCGTGACGCGTATTATGGGCTTACTTCTGATGTCATTGGGGATTGAGTTCATTGTCACAGGTGTTAAAGCGATATTCCCAGGCCTTCTCTAATCCACTCCAAAAATGACTAATACCTCCGAATTAATCGTCACTAATATGGCGATTAATTAGGTTGTTATCGCATTAGTAATAATATTCTGAACGTTATAGTGCTTAAGCAATAAAGCGTATGTGGGTTTTTTTACTATCTCGTGTTAATAGAAAAAATAAAAGCCCAATATCATTATTTGATTATCATCAAAGGGATAATTTCACACATTAATGTGCTGTTATTTTGTACTATTATAGTCTGGCAATACTTATAATAATATGTCGCATTTTTTGTCAAAGAAGGTATAAAAAGTAAGGAAATGTGAGCTGAGTAAATTTTTACGCTATTTAATTTATCTAATGTTAATGATATGTTTAAACCAGTCCTTGGTATTTAAATATAGCAATAACAGATAAATCCTCTGTTAGTACCGTAAAATCATAATGTTTATTGATTTGTATAGTAACGATAGATTTCAGCATAATTACACAATGTTAACAATTTGTTGTTTTTTATAGGTGGTACTTGTGAATTATGAAAACTAATCTAAAAGGTGAGTGGTATCGCTAACTTAGGATATTACTTTGACGAAATAAGCCGATTAAGTGCTGGATTTTGTTGTAGCAACACTTATAACCTTTGAGGGTGATGATGAATTTTCTTTATAAGAGTTTGTGTTCACTACCTATTTTTTTAGTTGCATTTCATTCTAATGCCGCGCCTGTAGCGACGGCAGTTAAACAAGCTATTACGATTAATAATGGTTCTGAAGTTGCTTCATTAGATCCACATAAAGTTGAGGGTATACCGGAAACCAGTATTATCCTTAACCTGCTTGAAGGGCTCATTTATACGGATGTTGACGGTAAAGTCACGCCAGGCGTGGCTGAAAGTTGGACTAATGAGAATTATACCACTTGGGTATTTACGCTCAGAGATAATGCGAAATGGAGCGATGGTTCTCCTGTGACTGCCCAAGATTTTGTTTACAGTTGGCAGCGATTAGCTGATCCAAAAACAGGTTCACCTTATTCAAGTTATCTGCAAAGTGCCTATATTGAAAATGCTGCTGAGATTTTAAAAGGTCAAAAACCACTGGAGTCGCTAGGTGTAAAAGCACTCGATGAAAAACATTTACAAGTCACGCTGAGCCATCCTGTGCCTTATTTTATTGATATGCTTAACCATACGGCGATGAAACCCGTAAATAAGCAAGCAATTGAAAAATATGGGGATAAGTGGACGCAAAGTAATCATTTTGTCGGAAATGGCGCCTATTTATTGGATAAGTGGGTTGTTAACGAACGTATTGTTCTTAAACGTAACCCTTTGTATTGGAATAATCAGAATAGCAAAATAGATGAAGCAACTTTTTTAACCATTTCGTCGGAAGTCAGTGATGTCAATCGTTATCGTAGTGGTGAAATTGATATTAGTAATTCCGCTATTCCCCCCGTTTTATATAAAAAAATGCAATCAGAGCGACCAGATGAATTATATGTTCGTCCTTACTTATGCACTTTTTATTATGAGATTAATAATAACAAGCCACCTTTTACTGACCCCAGAGTGCGAGAAGCCATAAAACTCGGATTGGATAGAGACATTATTACTCATAAAATTATGGGACAAGGGCAGATAGTTGCTTATGGTTTTACGCCTACTTTTATTAATAATAGTGATTTTTCACCGCCTGAGTGGGCAAGTTGGAGTGATGAGAAACGCTATCAACGTGCAAAAGCGCTTTTAGCTGAAGCAGGCTACAATGCCGCGAATCCACTTAAATTTTCTCTGCTTTATAACACTTCTGATCAAAACAAACAGCAAGCCATAGTTGCTGCTTCCATGTGGAAAAAAAATATTGGGGCAGAAGTGAGCTTACAAAATCAAGAATGGAAAACATCATTACAAAGCCGCCACGACGGTAATTATGATGTCGTACGTGCGACTTGGTGTGCCGACTATAATGAGCCTTCTGCATTTTTGAACATCATGTCTTCAGATAGTAGTAATAATACCGCTTTCTATAAAAACCCTCAGTTCGATTCTCTATTAGAAAAAGCATTAGTTGCGCCTGATGATGCAGCGCGCAAGCAAATTTATCAACAGGCGGAGGCCTTGCTTGATCAAGATTCAGCGCTTATTCCTGTTTATTACCGAGTAAGTGTTCGATTGGTTAACCCAGCAATTGGAGGATTTAAAGGTAAAGACCCTCTTGATTATATGGATATTAAGCGGTTATATATAAACCAAACTAATAAATAGTACTAAAATAATATAATAAACAGTTTACCGCGTTGGTAAGCATCACAATCCACAATATAACAATGAAATATGGTATGGGAGTAACGGATAAGATGAGTAAATACATTCATAAAACCATGGTTGCTTTAGGTGTTACTGCTGGATTGATGGCTGGAGGGATGACGAGTAGTGTTGCTGCAACGGTACCTGCTGGTGTTGAGCTTGCGCAGAAACAAACACTCGTTCGTAATAATGGCTCTGAACCTCAATCTCTTGATCCACATAAAATTGAAGGTGTTCCGGAATCCGCTTTAGCTCGTGATCTTTTTGAAGGTCTAACGATCGTTGGACCAAATGGTGAAATTTTGCCTGGCTCGGCAGTCAGCTGGGAAAATAAAGATTTTAAAGAATGGACTTTTAAAATTCGTGAGGGAGCTAAATGGTCAAATGGAGATCCCGTAACGGCCCACGATTTTGTCTATAGTTTCCAACGTCTTGTTGACCCTGATACCGCTTCTCCTTATGCAAGCTATTTACAGTATGCGCACTTGAAAAATGTAGATGACATTATTGTTGGTAAGAAAAAACCAGAAGAACTCGGTGTTAAAGCATTAGATGACCATACCCTTGTTCTCGAATTGAGTGAAGCAGTACCGTATATCCCTAAACTTTTGATCCATTCATCAATGTCACCAGTAAACAAAAAAGTGATTGAAAAATATGGTGCAAAATGGACTCAACCACAAAACTTTGTGGGGAATGGGGCTTATAAATTAAAAGACTGGACAGTCAATGAACGCATTGTCCTTGAGCGTAGCCCGAGCTATTGGGATAATGCTAATACCATTATCGACCAAGTCACTTACCTGCCAATTTCCTCTGAAGTTACCGATGTTAACCGTTACCGTAGCGGTGAAATCGACATGACTTACAGTAATTTACCCATTGAGCAATTTAAAACGCTGCAAAAAAATATGCCAGATGAGCTACGGGTAAATCCTTATCTGTGTATCTATTACTATGAAATTAACAACGAAAAGCCACCCTTTAATGATCCTCGTGTAAGGGAAGCATTAAAACTTTCTATGGATAGAGACGTCATTACTTATAAAGTGAAAGCTCAAGGCGATATCCCTGCTTATGGGTTTACACCACCATTTACCAACGGCATGAAAACGGAAAAGCCAGATTGGTATGCGAATATGACGCAAGAGCAGCGCAACGAAAAAGCGAAACAGCTGCTCGAAGAAGCGGGTTACAACAAAGCAAATCCATTGAAGTTTAATTTATTGTATAACACCTCTGATTTACATAAGCGTATTGCGATTGCCGCTTCCTCAATGTGGAAGAAAAACATTGGCGCAGAAGTCAAATTAGAAAACCAAGAGTGGAAAACTTTCTTAGATAGCCGACATCAAGGCGCTTATGATGTTGCTCGTGCTGGTTGGTGTGCAGACTATAACGAACCTTCTTCTTTCCTCAATATGCTACTGTCCCATAGTAGTAATAATACTGTTCATTATAAGAATAAAGACTTCGATGCTACGATGAAGCAGACGTTGCAAGTGAAAACGGATGAAGAACGTGCCGATCTCTATGATAAAGCTGAAAAAATCTTAGATAAAGATTCCGCTGTTGTGCCATTGTACTACTATGTAAACACGCGTTTAGTTAAACCGTATGTGGGGGGTTATACAGGTAAAGACCCTCTCGATAACCTTCATACTAAAGACCTTTATATTATTAAGCACTAACAATAACAGTCCGGCTCTGAGGAGCCGGACAACAATGTGATGATTGGTCCGGCTAAGCAACAGATGTAGGGAAGGGCAATGTTAAAATTTATTATACGTCGCTTACTAGAAGCGATTCCGACACTTTTTATTCTTATTACGATTTCATTTTTTATGATGCGGTTAGCACCAGGCAGCCCTTTCACGGGAGAACGTAAACTACCGCCTGAAGTTATGGCGAATATAGAAGCGAAATATCACTTAAATGACCCGATGTATAAGCAATATTTCAACTATTTAGTGCAATTATCTAAAGGTGATTTTGGCCCATCATTTAAATATAAAGACTATAGTGTTAACGACTTAGTCGCGAAAGCATTTCCTGTCTCTGCAAAATTAGGGGCTACTGCCTTTATCGTTGCCGTATTCTTTGGTGTGTCTGCTGGCGTTATTGCCGCATTAAATCAAAATAGTAAATGGGACTTTACGGTCATGGGGTTTGCCATGACGGGGGTTGTCATCCCCAGCTTTGTAGTGGCACCGCTATTGGTGCTGATTTTCGCCATTCATTTGAAATGGCTCCCTGGTGGTGGCTGGGACGGCGGTAATATCAAACACATGATATTACCGATGGTGGCATTATCGCTAGCCTATATTGCAAGCATCTCACGTATTACACGTGGCTCAATGATAGAGATTATGCACTCAAACTTCATTCGTACTGCGCGCGCAAAAGGCTTACCACTTCGTACTATCATCTTACGTCATGCATTGAAACCTGCTTTGCTTCCTGTGCTTTCGTATATGGGGCCTGCATTTGTGGGGATTATCACAGGTTCAATGGTGATAGAAACGATTTTTGGTTTACCAGGCATTGGGCAATTATTTGTTAATGGTGCATTGAACCGTGACTATTCATTGGTTCTTAGTCTAACAATTTTAGTCGGTGTATTGACCATTGCCTTTAATGCGATTGTCGATGTGTTATACGCTGTTATCGACCCGAAAATTCGTTATTAATCCGGAGAAGACACTGTGTTATTGAATCAAAAGAATAGTGAAGCTCTGGAAAAACTTTCGGAGCAATTAGATATTGAAGGGCGTAGTTTGTGGCAGGATGCACGACGTCGATTTATGCATAACCGTGCTGCAATATTTAGCCTGTTTGTCCTATTTTTGATTACGTTATTTGTGATTTTTGCACCGATGTTATCCCCCTTTTTATATGATGATACGGACTGGGAAATGATGTCGATGCCGCCAGATATGGCGAGTGGGCACTATTTTGGTACCGATGCTTCTGGTCGAGATCTTTTAGTTAGGGTCGCTATCGGTGGGCGTATCTCTCTGATGGTTGGAGTCGCTGCTGCACTTGTGGCTGTTATTGTGGGCACACTTTATGGCTCTCTGGCTGGCTATGTTGGTGGAAAAGTAGACTCCTTTATGATGCGTTTATTGGAGATCTTAAACTCATTTCCATTTATGTTCTTTGTGATTTTGCTAGTGACATTATTTGGCACGAATATCTTATTGATATTTGTCGCTATTGGTATGGTTTCTTGGTTGGATATGGCGCGTATCGTGCGTGGGCAAACTTTAGGGCTGAAACGAAAAGAATTTATTGAGGCCGCTTTAGTTTGTGGTGTGAGCACTCGCCACATTATTTTACGCCATATTGTTCCTAACGTATTAGGTGTTGTTGTCGTGTATGCATCATTACTCGTGCCAAGCATGATCTTATTTGAATCGTTTTTAAGCTTTCTCGGGTTAGGTACTCAAGAGCCGTTGAGTAGTTGGGGCGCATTATTAAGTGATGGTGCTAATTCTATGGAAGTGACGCCATGGTTATTATTGATCCCAGCGTGTTTTCTTGTTGTCACACTATTTTGTTTTAACTTTATCGGCGATGGTTTACGTGATGCCCTCGACCCGAAAGACCGCTAGAGGGAATGACTATGTCTGAAATTAAATCATCTAACCCTCTACTGAGAGTTAAAGATCTCAACGTCACTTTTTCAACGCCAGATGGTGATGTAACAGCCGTTAATAAACTGAATTTTGAATTACGAGCCGGTGAAACCTTAGGTATTGTGGGAGAATCAGGTTCAGGAAAATCCCAAACGGCTTTCGCTCTCATGGGGTTGTTAGCCCGTAATGGCAAAATAGGTGGCTCGGCCATATTTAATGGTCGTGAAATCCTTAATTTAAAAGAAAAGGATTTGAATAGGATGCGAGCAGAAGAGATTTCGATTATCTTCCAAGATCCTATGACGTCATTAAATCCTTACTTAAAAATTGGAACACAATTATCTGAAGTGCTAATGCTGCATAAAGGTATGGGGAAACAGGAAGCTTTTGAAGAGTCCGTACGTATGCTCGATGCAGTAAAAATGCCAGAAGCCCGTAAAAGAATGAATATGTATCCTCATGAATTTTCTGGTGGGATGCGTCAACGTGTCATGATCGCCATGGCATTATTGTGTCAGCCTAAATTATTGATAGCGGATGAACCGACAACGGCATTAGATGTTACGGTTCAAGCGCAGATCATGACGTTATTAAATGAACTGAAACAAGAGTTTGATACAGCCATTATTTTGATCACTCATGACTTAGGCGTGGTTGCTGGGGTGTGTGACAAAGTTCTGGTGATGTATGCAGGGCGTACCATGGAATACGGCACAGCGCGCGATATTTTTTATCATCCTTCTCATCCCTATTCGTTGGGATTACTTGCAGCAGTACCGCGTTTGGATGGTGATGATGAAAGCCTCGCAACCATACCTGGTAACCCGCCTAATTTGTTGCGCCTGCCAAAAGGCTGCCCATTTTCTCCGCGCTGCCAATATGCGAATGAACAATGTATTGAACATGAGCCTGAGCTGAGCGTCTTTTCAACGGATCGTTTGAGAGCTTGCTTTAAGCCAGTGGAGGAGTTGGTATGACACAGCATGAAAATAGACCCGTTTTGCTCGAAGTTAATGATTTAAAAGTTCATTTTGCTATTCGAGACAAAAAACAATGGTTCTGGCAGCCTGATAAAAGTTTAAAGGCGGTTGATGGTGTGACACTGCGCTTATATGAAGGTGAAACACTGGGTGTCGTGGGGGAATCTGGGTGTGGAAAGTCCACTTTTGCTCGCGCTATTATTGGGTTAGTGAAATCATCGGGAGGCACCGTCAGTTGGTTAGGACGTGATTTACTAGGGTTAAATGAAAAACAGTGGCGAGATGTACGTAACGACATTCAAATGATTTTCCAAGACCCTTTAGCGTCACTAAATCCGCGTATGACAATCGGTGATATCATCGCTGAACCGTTGAAAACCTATAATCCAAAGATGCGTCAATCTGAAGTGACGGAAAAAGTCAGAAAAATGATGATGCGAGTAGGGTTATTACCCAATTTAATCAACCGTTATCCTCACGAGTTTTCTGGTGGACAATGTCAGCGTATTGGGATTGCAAGAGCACTGATCCTTGAACCCAAACTCGTTATTTGTGATGAACCAGTATCTGCACTTGATGTGTCCATTCAAGCACAGGTGGTTAATTTATTGCAAGAATTGCAAAGGGAAATGGGCTTATCCTTGATCTTTATTGCTCATGATTTGGCCGTCGTAAAGCATATTTCTGACCGGGTATTAGTGATGTATTTAGGTAATGCGGTTGAGTTGGGAACCTATGATGAGGTGTATAACAATCCTCTTCATCCTTATACGAAAGCCTTGATGTCAGCAGTGCCTGTTCCTGATCCGGATAAAGAGAAAAATAAAGCGATAGAGTTATTGGAAGGGGAATTACCTTCTCCCATTAATCCACCGTCGGGTTGTGTGTTTAGAACTCGTTGCCCATTAGCTGATGAAGGTTGTGCGAAAACGAAGCCTTTGTTAGAGGGAAGTTTTAAACATGCGGTATCTTGTTTAAAGGTTGATCCACTTTAACGATGAAATTTAAAAGGGCCGTTAGGCCCTTTTTTTAATGCGTATTTTATGCGAAAGCCGTATCAATATTGATCAACGCTTCCATAAAATATGGTGGAAGGGAACGGCTGGATTACGGCTAATCAAAACTCGAGCAAAGATATCGTTAATATCTTCATCTGCGGATTGCGCTAAGCCAATAATCACTTCGCTAAAATTTTCTAAATTAAATTCAGGTTGAATAATGCTTTGCCAATGCGAAGTCAGTGGCACAATTTCAGCAGCGCCACACTCTTCAAATTGCAGGGCAAAAATCACCTGATCAGCAGGCTCTAGGTTTGTCATAGCGCCTTCTAGGAACAAGTCATAGGCTATTTCAATGATTTCATCCTCATCGATAAGTTGTACAGTTAGTGGCTTAGTCATGACAGTTCCTAAAGTTAAATAAATTACAATAACGGGCTAAAGAAGTAGCATAAACGTTCAACAACGCGATTCCAGAATGGTCGTTGTTCCCATTCCTCGATTTCGAGTCGTGTAGAACGGGCGATATAATCATACTGTACCATCGTTAGGTCGCTACCAAAGTTTTTATCATCGATCACAACGGTGATTTCAAAATTCAGCCATAAACTCCGCATATCCAAGTTGACCGAGCCTACGAGGCTAAGCTCTCCATCAACTAGAACACTTTTCGTGTGCAAGAGTCCATCTTCAAATTGATAAATTTTGACGCCGGCTTCTAACAACTCAGAATAAAATGAACGGCTTGCCCAACGAACAAGAAACGAGTCATTTTGCCTTGGCATCACAATACTGACATCGACTCCACGCATTGCTGCGGTGCAAATAGCGTGTAATAAATCATCACTAGGAACGAAATAAGGCGTAGTCATTATGAGCTGTTTACGAGCGGAGAAAATCGCCGTCATTAATGATTGTTGAATCAACTCGTCAGGGAAACCTGGACCAGAAGCAATCATTTGCGTGGTATGACCGTTAGCTTGTTCAAATGGCATAATATTGGTGTCTGGTGGCGGTGGCAAAATACGTTGTCCCGTCTCCATTTCCCAATCAAACGCATAAACAATACCTAACGTGGTACTGACAGGGCCTTCCATACGTACCAAAATATCGACCCATTCACCCACACCAGCATCCTGCTTGAAATAGCGTGGGTCAACCATATTCATACTTCCGGTATAAGAGATATAGTTATCGATCACCACAATTTTACGGTGTTGACGTAAATCCATGCGGCGCAAGAAAAAACGCATTAGATTTACTTTTAATGATTCAACAAATTCAATTCCAGCAGCCCGCATTTTGGCGGGGTAATCGCTACGGAAAAAATGCCAACTACCCGCAGAGTCCACCATAATGCGGCATCTTACACCACGTTTAGCCGCGTTGAGTAAGGCTTCGGTAACGCCATCGACTAATCCACCGGGTTGCCAGATATAAAATACCATTTCAATAGAATGCTGTGCATTGTTGATATCGTTGACGATAGATTTAAGGGATTCTTCACAAGTAGTCAGGAGCTGAATGCGATTCCCTTTAACGCCAGCAATACCTTGGCGTTTTTCACACAACTGAAAAAGTGGCTCGGCGACAGGGCTATTTTCAGTGGCAAAAATATGTTTTGAATGACGCAAGTTTTCAAGCCAAGTCGCGACAGATGGCCACATTTGCTGTGCTTTATCAACACGCCGTTTCCCCAAATGGAGCTCGCCGAATGCAATATAGGCGATAATACCGACTAATGGCAGAATATAGATAATTAATAACCATGTCATCGCTGAGGTGACAGGGCGTCGTTTCACAAGAATTCGAACGGTAATTGCTGCAATTATTAACCAATATAAGAAAAACAATAACCAGCTCAATAGCGTATACACGGTTGCCATAATCGATTACATGCCTCACAAAATAGGAGAGTGTAAAAATAGTCAAAAAATGAAATAGACCTTATAAAATAAAAACTGATGTTAATCCTAATAGAATTTAGCAAAAAGTCATCTTAAAAGCTTTGCTAAATCTTATAGATTAATAATGAAAAAACAATTTATTCTCTTGATAGTTATCTTTTGATATCAAATTCATGCAGAGTTGAAATATTTTACCAATTTTAAGGTTATTCTTGGCTAGCGCGACTAAAGGTCTATAATATTTTACCAATTTCACTCGTAGTTAAATTCAGTAATCAAAAGGATAAAAAAATGAGACGTAGTAGGCATGAAGTGGGTCGCTGGCGGATGTTAAGACAATCCTTAAGACGCCGTCGACGCTGGCTTGAAGGGCATTCAAGGCGCAATATGCATATCTACTCAATCAGAAAATTTGATATCTATAAACGCCGCCGTTCCTTACTATTTACCCAGTGGAGTGAGTAAAAAGAGTAGGGCTCAGTCTCACAATTTTCACTTTGAATGACAAACCTTATTGAATATGATTGCTATTTGCATTTAAACTATCGGTCATATTCTTTAGGTTGAAAGTCGTAGGGTAGAAAATTCGTATGCGTTGGATCCGTTGGCCTCTTATTATTATCATTTCGTTGTCTATTCATGCAGGGCTTGCTATGGCATGGATTTTCAATCAGCCGAAGACAGCAACCGTGGTGGAGCCTATGACGATAGCCATGGTTGCATTTGAGTCGGATGAACCCGCGGTCGAGCCTGCCGCCGCTCAACCGGAACCAACGCCACAACCTGAACCAGAACCTGAGCCAGAACCAGAACCTATTGTTGAACCTGAACCCGTTGTTGAACCGGCTATCGCATTAGAAAAGAAACCTGAAGTTAAGAAAAAGCCAAAGCCTAAAAAAGAAGAAAAACGTGAAGTTAAGAAAGAGGCGAAGCCAGTTGAAAAACAGCTAGCAAACAATGATTTAAAACCGCTATCTAACTTGAATGCCGCGGCGCCTAAATCAACGGCGAATGTCACTGCAAACAACAAAGGGGCAACGAGCTCTCAATCTACCAGTCAACGTGGACCTAAAGCTATCCGTAAACAGGCTCCTTCTTACCCAGAACGTGCTCGCCGTTTAGGTAAAGATGGTTACGTTAAGGTTCGCTATGACATTGATGCTGATGGGCGTGTTACCAATATTGAGTTTGTAGAAGCAACGCCAAAAGGTTTATTTGAACGTGACGTAAAACGCGCGATGAATCGTTGGACATTCGAAAAATTGCCTGCAAAAGGTTATGTGACGGAAATATATTTCAAAATTGATGGCACAGTAAGCCAAGTGTAAAGCCGTTTTGTTAAACGATAGAGAAAATAAAACGCCCCCATAAACGGCTAAATAGGTTTTGGGGGCGTTATTGATTGGTCAGGTACTCGAATTGATATGCAAAGTTACTCAGTGCTCTCTAACTGAAAATATTGTTTTTCCTGAGGTAGTTGACGAGGCGAATTATCATCATTAACAGCCACATAGGTGAAGACGGCATCTGTTGCTCGATAACGATGACCCACTGGCTCTGTCGCCACTTTTTTTACCCATACTTCAATATTAATGGTAATGGAGCTTTTACCTGTTTTTAAACAACGCGCATAGCAGCAAACCACATCACCAACGGCGACAGGTTTTTGAAATTTAATGCCATTTACGGCAACAGTGACAACGCGCCCAAGTGCAATTTCTTTTGCTAAAATTGCACCGCCAATATCCATTTGAGACATTAACCAGCCACCAAAAATATCACCATTTGCATTTGTATCTGCTGGCATGGCTAAAGTACGTAAGACTAATTCCCCGTTTGGTAATTGCATATCAAACTCTTTATCAAAATATAGAAATATTTAAACCCATTCTCATCATAAACTAGAATGAGCGTATCCGTCACGATGAATCATGAACTGATACGCTTATTGCTGTTAAAAGCGTCAAAAGATAACTGGAATGTGTTATCAATAGCTTTTTATAAGGCAATAAAAGCAAATAAATAGACTAAAAATATGCAAAGAAACTGCAAGAAGTGTTTTTTATATTTCATATTGAGACTTGACTGTCTACAATGGCAAAATATTTGCTAAAGTTGGGTCGTAAACTCTAGGGAGATAATATGAGATTGATATTGGCAATTTTATTACCTTGGTTACAGTTTTTTACTATCGGTCGCCCATTCGCCGGCATTATTTGCCTCATTCTACAAATTACGTTAATTGGTTGGCTTCCTGCCGCAATTTGGTCAGTGTATGCCTTATCCCAATACAATACAGATAAGAAAATAGATCAGGCTCTCGGAAGAGGTCGTTAAAAATAAAAAAACCTGCAAATGCAGGTTTTCTTTTTTTTTATTCGTAATCGCGTAACTAATCTATTACTTTTCTTGTTCGATGGGTTCTTTCGACATGTTTTTGTAAATATAAATAACACTGAGGACAGTAAAAATTAACGTTCCCGCGGTTAAACCAAACACTTTAAAATTCATCCAAGTATCCAGCGATAACCAAAACGCGATATAGATATTTAATGCCGCACAGACAATAAAGAAAATAGCCCATGCGCTATTTAATTTAACCCAATGACTATCTTGTAACTTAATTTCTTGATTACTACCTAACATACGCTGAATTAATGGTTTTTTAGTGAACCATTGGCTGATCAGTAATGCCAAAGCAAATAATGCATAAATAATGGTTACTTTCCATTTGATAAAGGCGTCACTGTGGAAAATCAAGGTGAGGGAAGCAAACACCATCACCAGTATACAAGTGATTTTTGCGACTTTTTCGACGTGTTTATAAATCAGGTATGTTGCGAGTAATGCTAAAGGGGTTGCTACCAGTAACGCACCGCTGGCATAAAAAATATCATAACTTTTATAGACAATAAAAAATATCACCAAAGGGATAAAATCAATAAGTTGTTTCATAACAGTGAGTACCACAGCCTCGCATAAAGATAATGGGGTAGTTTAACCGATTTTTAGATGAGTTGTTAAGAATTTGCTTCTTTTTACCAATAAACACGCTTTGTTACCAATCATATTTGCATTATTTTACGGTTATTTGAGATAAGTGATAGATAATCTTTGATACTTCAGATATATATAGTATCTATAATAATTTAACTCATTAATTTTTAGAGAGTTTTCTGACAATGATAAAGGCGCGACTGTTTGTCTGGATGCCCGGCTTAGAAACGTTATTTCATTATCGTTTTGCTGACTTAGGACCTGATGTTAAAGCGGGTTTATCGGTTGCAGCAGTCGCTTTGCCTGTCGCAATTGCTTATGCTGAACTGATGGGAATCAATGCCATTATCGGTTTATATGCATGCATTTTCCCAATGATTTTTTATGCATTATTTGGCACATCAAAACAATTGATTATCGGCCCTGACGCTGCAACTTGTGCGGTGATTGCCGCTGCGGTTAGCCCTTTGGCGATGGGGGATGAAGCAACGCGATGGCAATTGATTATTGTTATGAGTCTCATGACGGGAATGTGGTGTTTGATTGCGGCTCGGTTTAGGTTAGGCACGTTTGCTGATTTTTTATCGCGACCAATTTTACAAGGGCTGTTAAATGGTGTTGCTATTACTATTATTGTCAGCCAAATCGGTAAAGTTTTTGGTATCGTCGATTTGCCGAGTGGTTTTATTGAGCGCTTAGTCGCTTTTCCAACCGCATTATTGGCTACCCATATTCCCACTTTGTTGATGTCAGTTATGACATTCATCATTATCATTACAATAAAAAAAATACGTAGCATGTGGCCATCATTATTGATTGCGATGATCTTTGCTACATTCGTCAGTTATGTTTTCGACATTGAAAAATATGGAATTAGTGTGGTGGGGGATTTGGGGGAAGGGCTTCCTTTCATTCCTATGCCGCAATTTAACCCAGGATTGATGCGTGATTTAATTACCCCTTCTTTAAACTTGGCTGTCATAAGCTTTGTGAGTTTTATGATGACAGCGAGAAGTTTCGCCAGTAAAAATGGCTATAGCATCGACGCTGATCAAGAATTACGCGCTTTAGGTATGGCCAATATTGCGTCAGCATTCTCTCAAGGATTTGCGGTTAGTGCGGCCAGTAGTCGTACCGCGGTAAATGATATGATGGGGGGGAAAACTCAGCTGGTCTCGATTGTTGCTGCTGTCGCGATTGCAATGGTGCTGCTTTTTTCTGTCGATTTATTGGAATATATACCGATGCCTGCATTGGGTGTGGTGTTAATTGTTTCGACGTGGTCATTGCTCAGTATTCGTAATATAGGGTCGATGCGCAAACGCAATAAGCAAGCCTTTACTCTGAGTATCTTTACACTCGGTGCGGTATTAGTTGCTGGGCTGATAAATGGTGTTGGCTTAGCGGTTTTGCTTGGATTATTACAGTTTATTCGCGTTATTTTCCGTCCAACAGACCAACTGTTAGGGGTTGATGACCAAGGGATGCTACATTCAATTTCTAAAGATAATGGCGTTCAACCTGTTGAAGGTGTGTTGATCTATCGGTTTAACTCACCATTGACCTATTTTAACGTTAATTATTTTAAAGAACGTTTAAATAAACATTTGGATAATCAGCCCAAACGTCCAGCATGGGTGATCGTTGATGCCGCTGTTAGCTTCACTCATAACGATGTAAGCGTTTTTTCTGCGTTAAATGATATCGTGACGGCGTTAAAAGCAAAAGGGGTAACACTGGTACTGGCGGGGCGTAGAACATCAATCAACAGCTGGTTGGAGAAGAATAAAATTAATCGTTCAGACGATGACCTGTTGGTTGTACCTGATATCTATTTTGCTATTCGTCTGATCCAAAGTAAGCAACAGAAGCAGCTAAAAGAGCTGGAATCACCCGATCCCGAATAACGCCGAGATATTGATTAGCGTTAATGATGCTAGGCTATAAAATCAAACGGCACCTTAATGAGAGAACATTTAAGGTGCCGTTGAGCGTCATTTTTAATCAGTAATGATTACTTTTGAGTGATCAGCATATATAACCGATAAAAATACAACAACGCGAAAGCAGCAATGATGTTGTTGATGAAAAAGGACAACCCATTAGCAACGATGTGATTGAGTTGGAGTTTGTTAATTAATATGCTGACGAGCATTTGCGATGCCATCCAAATCAGAACCATCGGTAATACCACTCGCCAGTTGGCATAGGCCATTTTCCAACTTTTCCCCATTGCGCTAAAGGGATTAACATTTTCACTCATGAGTACCGCGGGGGCTAATGAGAAGCCAATAGCCAGCACTATCCCTGGGATCAGCATAATAGTGATGCCGAGTTGCACCAGCAAAGAGCAGACAACTAACAGCAAAAACATAGAAGGCGCTTTAGGTAAAGATGCTGATAACGCTTGAGTTGCGGTGATGTCTTCGCCACGGGATAACCCCGCAATATAGGATAAAACACCGCAAATCAAGATTAGGCTACCAAAGGTAACCGATAGGATAAGACCAAAAGAAACGCGTAAGATACTGCTTTTATCTTCTTCCGAAAGGTCTTGTACCCAATTTTGTAAGCCTGAATTTCCTGAATCAATTAATTGTGCCTGTGCATTATACAAAACGGCAAGCATATGGGCATTTGGTACCATTATTGCGTAAATCACAACACTGACAACCGTTGCTAACAGCACAATTGTGAATAGGCCACCCAACTGATTCTTGAAAAAATTCACACTATCATTGATGAGTGAGTTGGCCGAAATGGACATGTAACTGCTCCTATCTACAAAAACGGGACAAAATTTTAGGTGATTGTAACCGAGTATCTAACGTATAGGTAGAGAAAGTTCAGATAAGACGAGGGGTGAGCAAAAAAGGATAAATGCGGATTGTTATTTCATGAAGGACTATTGTTATCTTAAATAGATCTAACTCTACATAAGATGCATTTAAAATATAATTTATATCTTTTGAATAAAATAACAAAAGCGAGGGATCAATTCTTATTTTAAACGTATACCTGACAAAAATTGATTTAAATCAAAATTAAAAAATTTATAAATGAAATAATAAATTCAACGTAGTCAGATTAGGTCATTTTTATTAAAAGATGTGATCTTGATTTGAACATTAAATAAAATTAAACGGTATATTTTATACCAAAATAAAAACACAGGAATGGGATTAATAATGAAAAAACTCACTGCGCTTGTCTTAGCTGCTGCAACTCTTGCACCAGCAGCTTCATTTGCTCATGAAGCTGGCGATTTTATTTTCCGTGCGGGTACTGCAACTGTTCGTCCAAATGCAGGATCTGAAGATGTATTAAATCTTGGTCACTTTAATGCGAATAATAATACTCAATTAGGTCTGACATTCAGCTACATGGTGACAGATAATATTGGTGTGGAATTATTAGCTGCGACACCATTTGAGCATAAAGTTAGTTTAGGTGAATTAGGTAATATTGCGACAGTCCATCATTTACCACCAACATTAATGGCGCAATATTATTTTGGTAGCAAAGAAGATAAATTACGCCCATACCTAGGTGCGGGTCTTAACTATACCTTCTTCTTTGATGAGAAATTCAATTCAGGTGCTAAACAGCTTGGTTTGAGCGACCTAGACCTATCAAGCTCATGGGGCTTTGCTGCACAAGCAGGTATGGACTACATGCTAACGGATAATTGGATGTTGAACGCTTCAGTTTGGTGGATGGATATCGACACTGACGTTAAATTCAAATTCCAAGGTGAGCAACATAAAATTGATACTCGCTTAGACCCATTTGTATTTATGTTTGGTGCGGGTTACCGTTTCTAATCAATTTGTATTGAAGACCTTAGATAATAGGTAAAAAATTAACTCTAATGGATGAGAGTGTCATCGTAAATCCGAGAATCTATATTCTCGGATTTTTTTATTAAGAAATAATATATCCGAAAAATAATCGCTGAGTTTTTATAAATTATCTGTCAGGAAATAATAAAGCCACATCTTTTAACAATAATTAAACATGCGCGTAACTCATTGCGTTATAATAAATGGCAGTGATCATTTTATTGAGATATATAAAATTAATTTAGGCTATCAATATCAGCCCAAATTGAGCTGATATTGATAAAATTGACAGGTAACCGTTTAGCGGATTTTCATTGAATCAATCACAGACTGAACGCCTTTGACCTTTTTCGTTGTTTCAATCGCTTTATTAGCGTCAGCTCTTGAATCAACAAAACCACTTAATTGCACTCGGCCTTTAAAGGTTTCAACACTAATTTGTGTTGATTTTAAATCCTTCTCAGCCAGTAGCGCTGATTTTACTTTAGTTGTAATGACGGTATCATCAATATAACCACCGGTACCTTCAGATTTGTCTGTTGGTGCGCAGGCCGCGAGTGTGAAAGCCATAAAGATAGCGACAAATAATGCACTAACGGATTTGAATAATTTCATCCTTTTATCTCCTAACGTTTCAAACTACAAAATACGTTGATTGTTAAGTCATCCAGCAAAAATTTATCAGAGACTATAGATCATGGTGTATCACTGATAGTTTTAGTATCAGTAGAAAGCGAAAAAAATTCAACTTAAAGAAGAAAATAGTGGGTATAAAATAGATAGGGTAGACAGATTGCCATATAAGATATGGGCAATCTGTCGTTATGGTTACAGGTTATTTTTGTGTAGCTGCTTTCATTTTTCTCACAAATTGAGTTAATTCAGCTAGCATGATATCTGGGCGTTGCAGATTATTCTCAATAATTTTCACAACAGCAGAACCTGAAATCGCTCCCGCAGCGCCATTGGCAATAGCTTCACTGACTTGTGCTGGTTCAGAGATACCAAACCCTTGTAGAGCAGGGGCTGCCTGATATTGGCTTAATTGACTAATGAGGTTAGTCAATGGTATTTCAGCACGTTTTTCTGTCCCAGTGACACCAGCACGGGATAATAGATACGTATAACCTTCGCTATACTCCCCAATTTGCTTAATTAATGCTTCATCAGCATTGGGTGGGCAGATGAAAATGGGGGCAATACCGTGAGCAATTGCAGATTGACGAAATGGTGTTGATTCTCGCATAGGTACATCTGCAACTAATACAGAATCTACGCCAGCTTGCTGGCAACGCGAATAAAAATGATCAATGCCATTACTGAACACTAAATTAGCATAAACTAATAAGCCAATTGGCATGTCAGGATGTGTTTGTCTAATACGAGCTAAAAGTTCAAAACATAGCGTTGGTGTAATATCACTTTTAAATGCCCTTAAGTTGGCATTTTGAATGGTAGGCCCATCAGCAAGTGGATCCGAAAATGGAATACCAATTTCTAAGGCATCTGCGCCACCAGCAATTAAAGCATCAATAATTTTCAGCGAAAGTTCAGCGTCAGGATCACCTAATGTGACGAATGGAACGAATGCACCTTGGTTTACACTGCTCAAACGCTTAAAAAGTTGTGTATAGCGTTCCATTAGATTTCTCCCTTGCTTTTTAAAATATCGTGTACTGTAAAAATATCTTTATCGCCACGGCCCGATAGATTAACGATCAACAATTGCTCTTTATTTGGCTCTTGTTCAGCCAGCTTCAGGGCATAAGCGAGCGCATGAGATGATTCTAGCGCGGGGATGATCCCTTCTTTGCGAGATAACAGTTTAAAAGCCGTTAAGGCTTCATCGTCAGTAATAGAGACATAATCTGCTCGGCCAATACTATTCAAATGCGCATGCTGAGGGCCGACAGAAGGGAAATCCAGTCCTGCTGAAATTGAGTAAGACTCTTCGATTTGTCCTTCGTCAGTTTGCATCATGGGGGATTTCATTCCAAAGTAGATCCCAACACGGCCATGTTTAAGTGGGGCACCATGTTGACCGGTTTCTATCCCCAATCCGGCAGGTTCCACACCGATTAAACGGACATTTTCTTCTGGAATAAATGAAGCAAATAGACCAATCGCATTTGAACCACCGCCAATACAGGCGATGACGGCATCGGGTAAACGGCCTTCTTTTTCCAAAATTTGTTGTTTCGCTTCATCACCAATCATGCGTTGGAAATCGCGTACAATTGTTGGATATGGGTGTGGACCCGCTGCCGTTCCCAACAGATAATGCGCTTTGTCATAACTGCCAGACCAGTCTCTAAGCGCTTCATTACACGCATCTTTTAATGTCGCTGAACCACTGTGTACAGGAATGACTTCTGCGCCCATTAATTTCATGCGAAAGACGTTAGGTGATTGGCGTTCTACATCTTTTGCCCCCATATAAATACGGCATTTCATATTAAGTAATGCGCAAGCGAGTGCTGTCGCTACACCATGCTGACCCGCGCCTGTTTCAGCGATAATCTCGGTTTTGCCCATTCTTTTAGCTAATAACGCTTGGCCTAATACTTGGTTGGTTTTATGTGCACCACCGTGTAGCAAGTCTTCACGCTTAAGGTAAAGCTTTGTTTTAGTACCGTCGGTTAAGTTTCGGCAGAGTGTGAGCGCCGTTGGTCGACCCGCATAGTTTTTGAGTAAGTCATGAAACTCTTTTATAAATTGAGGATCGTTTTGTGCGTCAATAAATGCATCTTCAAGCTGATTAAGCGCAGGGATTAAAATCTCTGGAACATATTGTCCACCAAATTCACCGAAGTAGGGATCTAATTTACTCATTTTATTATTCATCTCTTTATGTCATGCGACTTAATTAGGGTTCAGTTTAGGGCGTTGAAGCCAAATATAATGCCAATCAATGGGGCATTAGCTGGCTAAACAACTGAAAACTTGTTTGATCTTTGTCTCGCTTTTGATACCAGGTTCAACTTCGACACCGGAGTTAAAATCAAGGCCATTGCATAATAGTGTTGCCGCTTGTCGACAATTGTCAGCGTTTAATCCGCCGGCAACCATAACGCGGAACGGACTATGACTAGGTATTTTTTCCCAATCAAAGGTGTGTCCGCTGCCACCAGCGCCATTATCGAGAACGAGTAGGTCAATGGGTTGTCCTTCAAACTGACTAAAGTCAGGTTGCGACATGTTGACCGCTTTCCAAATTTCACAATGTTTAGGTAAGATAGCGCGCAGATTTTGCACATAGTCGATATCTTCATTGCCATGCAGTTGTACCGCGGAGAGTGCGAGTTGTTCTACCATGTGGGCAATAAAATCAGTAGATTGATCACGAAATACACCGACATATTGTAGAGGTACAGTATGGACAATCTGTTTTGCTTGTGACAGTGTCACTTTTCTCGGGGAGCTTTCAGCAAAAATCAGTCCTCCGTATGTTGCGCCAGCTGTGAGGGCGGCTTTAGCATCTTGGCCTCGAGTAAGTCCACAGACTTTATGTTCACCGATTAATAATTTTTGTAATCCTTTGTCGATATCCGCTTGTTCCATCAATGCACTGCCAATTAGAAAACCATTTACGTACTGGCTTAAGGCTTGAATATGTTGATGACGGTGAATACCTGACTCACTGATGATAATCGTCTCTTTTGGTAAACGTGGTGCGAGTTGACGCGTTCGGTTTAAATCTATCGAGAGGTCACGTAAATCACGGTTGTTAATACCGACAACGTGTGCTTTTAGCTTTATGGCGCGTTGTAATTCTTCTTCATTACTGACTTCGGTTAATACACCCATATTTAATTGGTGTGCGACGTCAGCGAGTGCAATATATTCCTCATCATTGACGACGGAGAGCATTAATAAGATAGCATCTGCCTGATAATACCGCGCAAGGTAAATTTGGTAAGGGTCGACAATGAAATCCTTACATAAAACCGGTTGTTTAACGGTATTGCTAACGATGGTCAGGTACGCCATATCACCTTGGAAGTACTTCTCATCGGTTAAGACAGAAATCGCGGAAGCATAGGGGGCATATATGTTGGCAATCACTGCCGGATCAAAGTCTTCTCTGATTAATCCTTTTGATGGCGATGCTTTTTTACATTCAAGTATGAAAGCCGGTTTTTTTGCTGATAAGGCTTCATAGAAACTGCGGCTAGCAGGGGTGACTTGACCAATGAAGCTATCCAAAGGCTGTTTAGCTTTGCGCGCCGCTAAATACGTTAGCTTATCATTAACAATTTTTTGTAATACAGTCGCTTTCATTTTATTGGTTCCTTGACGCTAGAGCAGTAACACGATCATACGCGGCACCACTACGAATAATATTTAGAGCATGTTCGCTATTGGCCTTGAGGTCTTCAAAGCCATTAATACGCATTAGCATGGCAACATTCGCTGCAACGGCGGCTTCGTGGGCTGGTTTTCCGTGACCCTGTAACAAATTGCTCAACAAAATCCGATTTTCATCGGGCGTTCCACCTTCTAGGTCAGACAGCTGATACGGTTGCAAACCAAAATCACTGGCAGTGAGCTGATAAAAAGATAAAGTTCCTTGATTGAGCTCTGCAACTTGAGTTGTTGCATGAAGAGAGACTTCATCCATTCCTCCACTGTGTACCACAGCTGCACGTGTAAAACCAAGCATTTGTAGCGTTTTTGCTACAGGTTCAACCAATGTTTCTTGATACACACCAATTAAGGCAATAGGTGGGCGTGCAGGATTAATCAGTGGCCCCAGTACATTGAATAAAGTTCGTGTTTTTAGTTGGGTACGTACAGGCGCCGCATGGCGAAAACCACTGTGATATTGTGGGGCAAATAAGAAACACACGCCTAATTCATCTAGTGCATCGCGCGCGCTTTGGGCACTTAAATCCAATGAAATACCAAAAGCAGCGAGTAAATCCGAAGAGCCTGAGCGGCTAGATACACTACGGTTGCCATGCTTAGCCACTTTAATACCCGCTTGTGCGGCAACAAAAGCACTGGCTGTAGAGATATTGATACTATTTGCACCATCACCTCCTGTACCGACAATATCGCTGAAGGGGTAATCAGGACGTGGAAAAGGTTGCGCATTTTCTAGGCAAGCCAATGCTGCACCAGCAATCTCTTCTGGTTGTTCACCACGCATTTTCATGCTGACTAATACACCGGCTAATTGCGCCTCAGTTAATTCACCGCGAATGATGGCATTAAATAATTGTTGGCTTTCTTGTTGTGTCAGCGCTTGGGCACGGAATAATTTATCGAAAATAGTTTGCATAATAGGTTCTCTCTTCCCTGGTTATAACGATGGTGTGATTGAGCAAGTTGGTGTTGAAAGAGCCCATGCCACGGTTTTTTCCAGTAAAATGGCACCTTCAGTGGTTAAAATAGATTCCGGATGAAATTGAAAACCACAAACACGGTCATGATCATTACGTACAGCCATCACCATGCCATTCGACTGTGCACAAATTGTTAATTTTTCAGGGATTTGACTACCCACTAATGAATGATAGCGAGCGACAGGAATTGGATTATCAAGTCCGCTAAACATCGCCTGTTGGTCATGTGTTGCCATAGACGATTTACCATGCAGAATTTCCCCAGCGGCAGAAACATGGCCACCATAAGCTTCGATAATCGCTTGATGACCTAAACAGATACCAATAATAGGTAACTTACCGATAACCTGTTGTAGAACGTCAGGCATACAGCCCGCATCACTGGGTTTACCCGGACCGGGAGAGAGCACGAGTAATGGCGATTCCATCTTATTGAGAACGGATAAAATATGTTCTGAACTCACCGTGTTACGATAAATAACGACTTGATGACCACCAGAGCGGAGTTGATCGACAAGGTTGTAAGTAAAAGAATCAACATTATCGAGTAATAGTATGTTAGCCATTAGAACAACTCCTCTGCTTGGTGGGCTTGGGCAATCGCGCGAATAACAGCACGAGCTTTATTACGTGTTTCATCAGCTTCACTTTGTGGTGATGAATCAAGTACTACACCACCTCCGGCTTGTACGGTAGCAATACCATTTTCGACATAAGCAGAACGGATGACGATGCAAGTATCAAAATCGCCTTTACCGGTAAAGTAACCAACCGCGCCACCATAAGAACCGCGGCGCTCTTGCTCATATTCCGCGATTAATTGCATCGCTCTGACTTTAGGCGCCCCCGTCAGTGTGCCCATGTTCATACACGCTTGATAAGCATGAAAGATATCGAGGTCATCACGTAGCGTACCGACAACTTGCGAAACAAGGTGCATGACGTATGAGTAACGATCCACTTTGGTTAAATTCGCCACATAACGGCTACCTGGGGTACAGATACGCGCGAGGTCATTACGTGCTAAGTCCACGAGCATAAAATGTTCGGCTAATTCTTTATGATCAGTTCGCATTGACAGTTCAATACGACTATCAAGGTCTAAATCAATCTTACCTGAAGCATCGCGACCGCGAGGACGCGTGCCAGCGATGGGGTAGATTTCGACCTTACGGCTACTCGCATTGTATTTCAGCGCACTTTCGGGTGAGGCTCCGAATAGCGAAAAATCATTGTCTTGCATAAAAAACATATAAGGACTCGGGTTCTGTGCTTTCAGTTTTTGATATGCGATTAATGGGTAAGGGCAAGGCATTGAAAATTTACGTGATGGTACAACTTGAAATATATCACCACGATAAATCGCTTCTTTCATCGCATTGACCACAGCACCGTATTGCTCATCACTTTTATTGGTTTTTACGCTGAATTTTTCCGCCTCACCTAATGGTAGAGGGGATAAAAATGGACGGCATGCGGCAATGATTTGGTTATGTCGTTGCGTCACCGTTTGAATATGTTCATCAACAGTTGAAAAAAGACAACTTTTTAGGCGAGCAGCCTGATTTTGATGGTCGATCACTAAATAGTGTTCAGCGACAAAGAAGCAGTAATCTGGGCAACGATTGATATTTTTCACTTCTGGCAGTGATTCAAAACTGGCGATCAAGTCATAAGCAAATAGCCCACCGACAAATAAATTGTCACTTTGGTGTGAATTAGCCTGTGCCAGTGTTGGTAGCAAACGTAATACATCTAAGCATGATGGGCTTTTTAAACGACTGTCTTCATCGAGATCACTGCTAGGCTGCTTAAAGGAGACGGTCAAATGTTGGGCGGATAATTCACAATGTTGTGCTTTATCTGCTAAGTGTGTTGCGAGCACAGGGAGTAATTGGCAGCCATTATCGGTGAGTGCGTCGATTTCTACACGTTGACCAAACGCTCGAATGCGTAGAGCACTGTCAACAATCAGCAAGCTTTGTAAGTTTGCTTTACTATTGATTTCGGCCGATTCTAATAGCATCGTCGCCGGTGTATCCTGACACAGATGATGAAATAGCAATGTAGGGTCTTGCTGGTAGTTAATTGGGCTATCCAGAAAACTAAAATGTGGTAATGTTGTGTTTTGGTTATTCATTTTATTGCCTTTTATATTGTTTTTAGACATAAAAAAACCCGCTGATAAAGGCGGGTTTGGCACTAAGGCATATCAAATTTATGCGTGTGCGACTTCCGCCCAATTTGGGAAGTTACGCCACCAACGATTTGATAAATTAATGATAGCCATAAGTGCCTCTCTGGATAATCAAACTAATATCGGCTAGCAAGCCGTCCTGTGTACTAGTAAACTGGATCGCATTGATTGTGTCAAGCTGTTTATTATTTATATTTAGGAAAAATATCCAGAAATTGGAAAAAAGGAGAAAAACACCTTATGTCACAATTTTCGAGTCCATTAATTACTCGGTATGATTTACATTGCCATACGAATGCCTCCGATGGTGATTTATCCCCAAGTGACGTGATTGAGCGTGCGATTGATATGGGAATTGATGTGCTGTCCATCACCGATCACGATACATGTGAAGGGGTTATTGAGGCGCGTGAATACCTTGAACAAACACAACGGCCTCTAACACTCATTAATGGCGTTGAAATTTCAACGCTATGGGAAAATATTGAGATTCATATTGTTGGGTTAAATTTTTCACCTACTGCGCCGTCAATGGTTCAATTATTAAAGCAACAGTCTCAGCTACGTTTAGAACGCGGGATCGAAATGGGTCGGCGTTTACAAAAAGAGGGCATACCGGACGCATGGGAAAATGCATTGCAAATTGCAACAGGTGGGCAGGTGACCAGAGCGCATTTTGCACAGTATTTAGTGAAAATAGGCAAAGAAAAAAATATTAATAATGTCTTTAAACGCTATTTATCAAAAGGGAAGATAGGGTATGTTCCGGCCAAATGGTGCAGTATTGATGATGCAGTGAATGCCATTCATCAATCAGGAGGCGTTGCAGTACTCGCTCATCCATCGAAATATCAACTATCCAATAAATGGATCAAACGGTTAGTTGCCTATTTTAAGCAGTCTCAAGGGGATGCGATGGAAGTATCTCATTGCCAACAACCCGCAAACGAGAAGCAATATTTAGCGGAATTGGCTCTATTAAATGATTTAAAAACCTCTGTGGGGTCAGATTTTCATCGCCCTTGTTCATGGATAGAGTTAGGTCGTAACCTTTGGTTGCCGGATGACCAACAGGCTGTCTGGACCCTATGGAATGAGGTGAAAACAGCATAAACCGTTGATGTATAATAAATACGGTGTAAAATATACGCATTATACTTAAGTGGATTCAGGTTAAGTTGCTTATTTTCTATCGCGATAGAGAGAAAAATTTAATGGTGGAGAGGTGACGTTATTTGGCGCTTCTGGGTCATTGAATTGGCACACGATAAGCAAGTTAACTTGTTAAAAACTAACCTAATCATTCAGTGAACATATCATGACAGGTGTGTGCACTAGGGTAAATAATTAATAAAAGATAGTACCATTTTAAGGTTTTTTACCGGATGATGCTGTCAATACTAAAGATCAGAGGTCTGTATGAGTCAGTTTTTTTATATCCATCCGGATAATCCACAAGCACGGCTAATTGCGCAAAGTGTTGAAATTATAAATAAAGGTGGTGTGATTGTTTATCCGACGGATTCTGGTTATGCGATAGGTTGTCGTTTAGAGGAAAAAGATGCGCTGCAACGCATTTGCCGTATACGCCAACTGGATGCAAATCATAACTTCACCTTAATGTGTCGTGATCTTTCTGAACTCTCCAATTACGCCCATGTTGATAATACGGCATTTCGTTTAATCAAAAACAATACACCGGGTAATTACACGTTTATTCTTCGTGGCACAAAAGAGGTTCCGCGCCGTTTGATGAATGAAAAGCGTAAAACAATTGGGTTAAGAGTGCCATCAAACCCAATTGCTCGTGATTTGCTTGAAGCCGTTGGTGAACCATTAATGTCAACCAGCCTGATAATGCCAGGAGATGATTTTACGCAATCCGATCCTGAAGAAATCCGTGACGTACTGGGTAAACAGGTCGATTTAGTTATCCATGGAGGCTATATTGGCCAGAAACCAACGACGGTCATTGATTTAACTGACGATAGCCCAGTTGTTGTCCGTGTTGGCACCGGTGACCCATCTCCGTTCGAATAACGTTAAGTTCGATATATGGATTAATAATAGGGGATCTCCATAAACCTGTGTATAATGCGCAGGTTTTCCAATTCGTTATTTTTTGTCATCATTATTGACGAAAAATTATCTGACGCCTGTGAAGGCGACATTTGAGGGTTATATGAGCGCCAAACCGCAAAAAACTGAAAAGTTACAAAAAATTCTTGCCCGTTCAGGGCATGGCTCCCGCCGTGAAATCGAATCCTTTTTAAAAGAAGGGCGCATCAGTGTCGATGGTAAAATGGCCACGTTAGGTGATCGCATTGAAGTTAAATCATCGACAAAAATTAGATTAGATGGGCGTATTTTAGCGATAAAAGAAGCTGAAAAAGAGATCTGCCGTGTAATGGCTTACTATAAACCTGAAGGGGAGTTATGTACTCGTCATGACCCTGAAGGTCGCCCGACAGTCTTTACCCGTTTACCAAAACTTGTTGGTGCACGCTGGATTGCTGTTGGACGTCTTGATGTTAATACAAGTGGATTATTACTGTTTACGACTGACGGTGAGCTGGCAAACCGTTTGATGCATCCAAGTCGTGAAGTTGAACGTGAATATGCTGTGCGTGTATTTGGTGAAATTACCGATGCGAAAATACGTCAGCTAACTCAAGGTGTTCAACTTGAGGATGGTCCCGCAGCATTTAAAACAGTTTCATACCGAGGTGGTGAAGGTATGAACCAATGGTATAACGTTACTTTAACGGAAGGACGTAACCGTGAAGTGCGTCGCTTATGGGAAGCCGTAGGTGTACAAGTTAGCCGCCTGATCCGTGTAAGATATGGTGATATTGACCTACCAAAAGGCTTACCACGTGGTGGTTGGACAGAACTGGGACTGGAACAAACCAACTACTTAAGAGAGCTGGTGGAACTGGAGCCAGAAACGGAAACGAAAGTGGCGGTTGAACGTGACCAACGACGTATTAAAGCGAATCAAATCCGTCGTGCAGTTAAACGTCATTCACAAGTCGCTTCAAGACCGGCCTCTAAACGCCAATCATCTAGACCGACAGCGAAGCGCCGTACACGTATCTAACGATATTTGGATTTATTATTTCTTTAAAAAAGGTTATAGAGTTTTCTATAACCTTTTTTATTAATTCTAGTAATGTATTTGTCACAAAATGATAAAAACGTATTTGAGAATACCCGGTGTTTACGGTACTTTCATTAACTGTAAGGATAGAATAAAAGGTTATTGTCTTCTATGATTGGTTTTCGATTAATCAAGACGTTGCTAGTCGTTAGTTTAGGCTTCAGTATTAGTGCTTGTGATGATCCCAAAACGATAACATCTGAAAGTGGGCGTTTTTATTTTACAAACGATTCATCAGAAAGTTTGATATTTTTTATCGATTACCAGCCGATCGTTATTCCACATCAAGGGGTGGGCAGTATTCTATTACGGCCAGGGCCGCATTTGATGACGACAATGTCAGGCAAAGCTGTACAATTTATTGTGTACCCAGGCAATAAAGGCGGCATTCTCAATCCCAATAAGCAAATTTATTATACATACAGTTTTGTTCATGGCACTGAAGGTATTCCTTCTATTCATCATTTAAAGAAACAATCCTTAGTCGTGAATGGTTATCTGCTAAATGGTAGAATCAATAGTAGTAATGATTATATTATTGATAATAATGTGTTTAATTGTGATTTTCACGTTGGGGAAGCGGTGCCTGAAGAGATAAACAGCTCGACAACAGTCAGCCAAGTGAAAACGAAATGTTTGACGCATAAAGAATTAGTAGACTTAATTCATCAAGAGGATGGATTGATATCACAGCTTATTGTGAAAAAAATGGTGAATCACGCCAATCAATCAGTGACAGTTCATTTTGATTACCCTCTCACTCAACCCGATTTTTCAGATGAGGCCTTGCAGCTGCATGCTCAAGAGGTGGTTAATCTGATTGATAGCTTCCGGCGTTCACTCGATCCGCAAAGAAAGCAATTTTATTACAATCAATATCATAATAAAATTTCGCATATGGCGATCATTTATAGCCAAATGGGGAGCGATAGAAGCTCATTACAAGAAAAACGTAAATATGCTGAATTTATGCAGCAAACACGCGCGATATTTGGTGCTGGTACGTTGATGTATCACTAAGTTGCCGATACGCGAGTGAGCCTACCGGCAGTTGAAAAGAGAGTTACCAATCTATCCCTTTTTGGGCTTTTATACCGGCATCAAATGCATGTTTGACAGGGCGCATTTCTGTTACAGTATCGGCTAAATTGAGTAAATCACGATGACAGCCTCGTCCCGTAATAATCACTGATTGATTTTCAGGCCGATGAGTGAGGGCATGTATCACGACTTCTAGCGGCAGATAATTGTAGCTAATCATATAAGTGATTTCATCAAGCACAACCAAATCGATTAATGGGTCGGTCAGTAACTGTTGTGCATGATGCCATGTATCAAGGCAGGCAAGGGTATCGGCTTCACGATCTTGGGTCTCCCATGTAAAACCTGTGGACATGACATGAAAAGCGACACCATGAGGTTGCAATAATTCACGTTCACCGTTATCCCAGCTGCCTTTGATAAATTGCACTACCGCCGCTTTTTGGCCATGACCTACCGCTCGGCAAACTGTACCAAATGCCGCGGTTGTTTTGCCTTTACCGTTCCCTGTAAAAACAAGCAAAATGCCTCGCTCTAATTGAGCGGATTCAATTCGAGCATCGACTTTTTCTTTTAGACGTTGTTGGCGTTCTTCATGTCGACTTTGAGACATAAAATCACTCCGTTGCCTTGACTTGTTGAGCCGGTTGAGCATCAAAACTAATGCCAGTTTTACGTAAGCTATCATTACTCATCAAGAATAGATAGATTGGCATGATATCAGCGGGGGCTTTGATGGTCATTGGATCTTCATCTGGCGCAGCGCTAGCACGCATACTGGTTCGTGTACGTCCTGGATTAATGCAATTCACACGTAAGCCAGTATTTTTATACTCCTCAGAGAGAATCTGCATTAGGCCTTCAGTCGCAAATTTAGAAACAGAGTAAGCTCCCCAGTCTGCGCGGCCTTTTTTACCTACGCTGGAACTGGTGAAAACAAGGGATGCGTTTGGCGCTTTCAATAATAGAGGAAGCAAAACTTGAGTTAACATAAATGAAGCATTAACGTTGACCTGCATAACATCATGCCATAAGTCAGCGGGCTGCTCGATGATTGGTGCTACAACACCCAATAGCCCAGCGTTATGTAACACGCCATCAAGATAAGGGTGCTTTTTAGCAATTTCATCGGCTAACTCAACATACTGTTCATAAGGGGCTGTTAATAGGTCTAATACATAGATATCAGCCGCTTTGCCAGTGAGTTTTTCGATTTCTTGGCTAACGCTTTCAAGCTTATGTTTTGTTCTACCTACAAGGATTAAAGAGGCACCGAAGCGGGCATAGGTTAATGCGGCTTCACGGCCAATACCATCACCGGCCCCAGTAACTAAAAGGGTTTTACGACTTAGCAGGTCATGTTTGGGTTGATAGTGGAGCATAGTATTTTTCCTATCCTATTTGTTAACAGTTACGATATCATCTCATTGATTGATGCTATTGGCTAATGTAGCGTAGAGATTTAAGTGAAATTACGATAAAAAGCAGAGTTATTTTACTGGTTGTTTAAGAGCAATCATGAGACTATTTTTATCAAGATAAACATGAGAAGGATGATTTTGTGGAGTATTTCTCTCTGTATGGACTATTTTTGGCAAAAGTTGTCACGATAGTCGTTGCGATTATCGCACTAGCCGTTTTTGTTTTTGGTGTTGGAATGCGTCGCCAAGGTGGTAGAGGTGAGCTAAAACTTACTGATTTAGGTGAGAATTATCGTGAGCGCCAACGCCAAATGCAGCAAGTTAAAATGAATGCATCTGAGCATAAAGTTTGGATGAAAGCATTTAAGAAACAACAAAAGGTGCAGGAAAAAAATGAAAAAGCAGGGGCTAAAATAGGTCAAACGACAGTTAAAAAGCCTTGTTTATATGTTTTAGACTTTAAAGGCAGTATGGATGCGCGAGAAGTGAATTCTTTAAGAGAAGAAGTCAGTGCTATTCTGGCTGTGGCAGAAGCTCATGATGAAGTTTTATTACGTCTTGAAAGCCCTGGTGGGATGGTGCATGGCTATGGTTTGGCTGCATCGCAACTTTCGCGCATTAAAGAAAAAAATATTCCGTTAACGATAGCTGTCGATAAAGTTGCGGCAAGCGGTGGCTATATGATGGCCTGTATCGCGAATAAAATTGTTGCGGCTCCCTTTGCTATCCTAGGATCAATAGGCGTGGTTGCTCAAGTACCTAATATCCACCGTTTGTTAAAAAAACATGATGTTGATGTTGAGTTACATACTGCGGGTGAATACAAACGTACGTTAACTATGTTAGGTGAGAATACCGAACAAGGGCGTAAGAAGTTTGTTGAAAACCTTAATGAAACTCATGAGTTATTTAAGCAGTTTGTTCATCAAAACCGCCCATCATTGGATATCGATGCGGTTGCGACTGGCGAATACTGGTATGGTAGTCAAGCACTTGAGAAAGGGTTGATTGATCAAATTGGTGTCAGTGATGATATTATTATTTCTGCGGTAGAAACCAAAGAAATAATCAGTGTTCGTTATACTCAAAGTAAAAAAATGTTAGAAAGGTTTACGGGGAGTGTTTCTGAAAATGTCGATAAGTTGTTATTACGCTGGTGGCAGCGCGGTCAGAAGCCATTTATGTAATTAAATTGAGATTAAGTTTTCTCGCAAAAAATACATTTCATAACTATTATTAATTACCGGCTAAAAGCCGGTAATTTTTTGCTTAGGCATTATTACTTAAGGCGATACTGTTCAGACAGTATATGTGATAGATGTTTATACATATTGAAAGCCGCGGCACTTTTGGTTGTTGGAATACCATTGGCATCGAGAAAAGATTCACCTTTAAAGACTAAAGTGTCACGGTGTTGCTCGACGGTATGAACGAACATCCCATGAATGAAGTCATCATGCTTCCTTATGATCTCATTGGCTTTTTCTAGAAGTTCATTTTGTGTTATAGATTGAATATTGTTATCCATAAGTTAGCCCCATAAAAAAAATAATTGGTTGCGTCTGGCGTTTTATCAGGTAGAGTGTGTGCTTTTCGTTAGCCATAATTAGTTATTATACGGCTAAAATCAGTCAGCTAGCACACTTTGTATTCTTTTTAGCATAGCGTGATTGGTCTGGTAGTTTTTGCTTAAACGCAAACTATTTAAAGAAATTATATTGATATATTGCAATTGTGCCGCAATATAAAAAAGAGATTTTCATTTTGTGCATTTTAATGTAGAAATGCGCCATTGTAGAAATTTAGGTAAAGGTAAATATGGGTAAAGCTCTTGTTATCGTGGAGTCCCCGGCAAAAGCCAAAACGATCAATAAGTATCTTGGCAGTGGCTACGTTGTAAAAAGCAGCGTCGGCCACATTCGCGATCTGCCGAAAAGCGGGTCCGGCTCACAAAAGAGTACAGGCTCATCTACCGACAAAACTAAAAAGGTTAAAAAAGACCCTCAAACAGCGCTTGTGAAACGTATGGGGGTTGATCCTTACCATGGTTGGAAGGCGAATTACCAGATATTGCCAGGTAAGGAAAAAGTCGTTTCTGAATTACAAGCGTTAGCGGAAGATGCAGATCATGTCTATCTTGCGACGGACCTTGACCGTGAAGGGGAAGCAATTGCATGGCATTTACGCGAAGTGATTGGAGGCGATGATTCTCGCTTCAGTCGTGTCGTGTTCAATGAAATTACTAAAAATGCGATTACTCAAGCATTTGAAAACCCAGGTGAGTTAAACATTGACAGGGTCAATGCTCAACAAGCACGCCGTTTTATGGATCGTGTTGTGGGTTATATGGTATCGCCTTTATTGTGGAAAAAAGTTGCGCGTGGTTTATCCGCGGGGCGTGTGCAATCCGTTGCGGTACGTTTGATTGTTGAACGTGAACGTGAAATTAAAGCGTTTGTGCCGGAAGAGTATTGGGAGCTTCATGCAGATCTTGCTGACAAAAATATTGCAGCATTACGTATGGAAGTCACACACCAATTAGGTAAACCTTTCAAGCCAGTTACAAAAGCTCAGACCGAAGCGGCGGTGAGCGTGCTTGAAAAAGCTCGTTTCCAAGTTGTTGATCGTGAAGATCGACCAACGTCAAGTAAACCAAGCGCACCTTTTATCACATCGACATTACAACAGGCGGCAAGTACTCGTCTAGGTTTCGGTGTGAAAAAAACCATGATGATGGCTCAGCGTCTTTATGAAGCGGGTTATATCACTTATATGCGTACTGACTCAACGAACTTGAGCCAAGACGCAATCAATATGGCGCGTGGTTACATCAATGACAATTTTGGTGAGAAATATTTACCAAAAGAAGCTAACGTTTACACGAGCAAAGATAATTCGCAGGAAGCTCACGAAGCAATTCGTCCGTCAAGTGTTGATGTCTTAACTGATTCACTAAAAGACATGGAAGCTGATGCGAAAAAACTTTACCAGTTGATTTGGAATCAATTTGTGGCTTGTCAGATGACACCTGCAAAATATGATTCGACGACATTAACGGTGAAAGCGGGTGATTTTGAGCTAAAAGCCAAAGGGCGTACTTTACGTTTCGATGGTTGGACGCGTGTCATGCCTGCTCTGCGTAAAAACGATGAAGATAAAACATTGCCACCAATTCAGGTGGGCTCTGAATTGTCACTCGTTGAACTGCTAGCAAGTCAGCACTTTACTAAGCCTCCAGCACGTTTTAGTGAAGCCTCTTTGGTTAAAGAGCTCGAGAAACGTGGCATTGGTCGCCCATCAACTTATGCGGCAATTATCTCGACTATTCAAGATAGGGGTTACGTTAAAGTTGAAAACCGCCGTTTCTATGCAGAAAAAATGGGTGAAATCGTCACTGATAGATTGGAAGAAAACTTTAACGATCTGATGAACTACGATTTCACGGCACGTATGGAAAATCAACTTGACCATATTGCTAACCATGAAGCTGAATGGAAAGCCGTGTTAGATGAATTCTTCTCTGACTTTAGCAAGCAGTTGGATATTGCAGAGAAAGAGCCTGAAGAAGGTGGAATGCGTACTAACCCAATGGTGATCACATCAATTACTTGTCCTGATTGTGAACGTCATATGGGAATTCGTACTGCATCAACCGGTGTATTCCTTGGTTGTGAAGGCTACGCGCTTCCACCAAAAGAACGTTGTAAGAAAACCATCAATTTGATACCTGAACATGAAGTATTGAATATACTTGAGGGTGATGATGCGGAAACTAATGCGTTACGTGCTAAGCGCCGTTGCCCGAAATGTGGCACAGCGATGGATAGCTACTTGATTGATAATCAACGTAAATTGCATGTTTGCGGTAATAACCCAGCCTGTGAAGGTTATGAGATTGAAGAGGGTGAATTCCGTATTAAAGGCTATGATGGCCCTGTCATTGAATGTGACAAATGTGGTTCTGAAATGCACCTAAAAACAGGGCGCTTTGGGCCTTATATGGGATGCACAAATGAAGAGTGTAAAAACACGCGTAAGATCTTAAAAAATGGTGAGATTGCCCCACCAAAAGAAGATCCGGTTCCCTTGCCTGAATTGCCATGTGAGAAATCAGACGCTTATTTTGTATTGCGTGATGGTGCTGCTGGGGTATTTCTTGCGGCAAACACGTTCCCTAAATCGCGTGAAACTCGAGCACCTCTGGTGGAAGAACTGCAACGCTTCAAGGACCGATTGCCTGAAAAGCTAAAATATTTAGCAGATGCGCCAGCGCAAGACCCAGAAGGTAATCCAACAGTGGTACGTTTTAGCCGTAAAACCAAGCAACAATATGTCTCTTCTGAGAAAAATGGCAAAGCGACGGGTTGGAGTGCATTTTTTGTAGACGGTAAATGGGAAGCAAAAGAGAAGTAACATTCTTTATATTGCCCCTCTAAAAGCCAAAGGCGATAGACGATTCTATCGCCTTTTTCTCTGTAAGAACTCAAATAATTTTCAGGGGTGACATAGGGTTCATCCTCTCCCCCTGAAATCCCATCTTTGATGAACGGTTTATTATCTTTATCACTTTTCAGGCGCAGTCTTAAAAATGCGTATATTTAGGTTAAGTATTGATTTATGTGGCTAACCGCAAAGCAATATGATGCGGGTTTGCTATGCTGATAAATAGCGAATATCAATAGTTATCAGTTTATTGATATTTATCCGCTTTTTAGCAACAAACGCAATAATCAATGTAACGATATAAACGTATAAAAATAGACCCACGACTGGAGGTAGAATGAAATTAAAAATGTGTTTACTCGCTGGTTTACTCACCGCTTTTGCAGCTAACGCAGCGGAAAAAACAGTAGTCTTGAAAGAAGCAACTCCACAAGGTGAAGGTAAAGCCATTGGTGAGGTTGTTATTTCCGAAACGGATTATGGGTTACTGTTCTCACCAAAATTAACAGGCCTACAAGGCGGGGTTCATGGCTTCCATATTCATGAAAACCCAAGCTGTGAAGCTGGCGAAAAAGAAGGTAAAACAGTGCCTGCATTAAAAGCGGGTGGGCATATGGATCCAGCGAAAACCGGCGTTCACAAAGGCCCTTATGATAAAACAGGTCACTTAGGTGATTTACCTGGTCTAGTTGTTGATGCTAAAGGTAATGCGGATTATGCCGTATTAGCGCCACGCTTAAAAACACTCAAAGACGTTGAAAACCGTGCTCTAATGGTGCACGTTGGCGGGGATAATTACTCTGACCATCCGGAAGCGCTAGGGGGTGGTGGAGATCGTATGGCGTGCGGTGTTATTAAATAATACTGTATGTAAATACAGTTATTAGGGAAACCCGACGAAAAATCAATCTTACTATGAGGCTCTGAGGTATTCAGGGCCTTTAATTTATTTTTATTAAGAGAAGGGTGGTGCTGAATTCATGGGTAACTGTATAAATATACAGTTACCTGTATTTGTCAGAACTAACAAAGGCACTCATTGCTAGCGCCTTTGTTAATGGTTAATTACCAAATACGGATACGCTGTTCTGGCTCAAGATATAATTTGTTATCTTTATCAACAGAGAATGTTTGATACCATTCATCCATATTTCGTACGACACCATTCGCTCTGAATTGGTTTGGGCTATGCGGGTCGGTTAAGATTTTGTTTCGTTCAGATTCTTTATTTGACAGTTCTTGCCAAGTTCTTGCCCAAGAAATGAAGAAACGTTGTAATCCCGTTGTGCCATCAATAATAGGTGCTTCACCATTTGGGTAATTCTCTTTGACGAATTGCTTATACGCGCTCAGCGCGATATTAAGGCCGCCCAAATCACCAATATTTTCCCCTAATGTGAGTTGACCATTCACTTTTTGGCCATCGACACGAAAGCCATCATATTGCTCAACTAATTTATCAGTTTTCTGCTTGAAGTGTTGTTTTGAAGCATCACTCCACCAGTTACGAAGTTGCCCTGTACCATCATATAAGCTTCCTTGATCATCGAACCCATGGCCCATTTCATGGCCGATGACAGCGCCAATAGCGCCGTAGTTATAAGCAGGGTCAACATTAGGGTCAAAGAATGGCGCCTGCAAAATTGCGGCAGGGAATACAATCTCATTTTGAACAGGATTAAAATACGCATTAATGGTTTGAGGTGTCATTCCCCATTCCCATTGACGAACCGGTTGTCCTATTTTGCTCATGTTATCCTGATAGGACCAATTCAAGACTTGCTTATAGTTATCCAATAAAGTATCAGGCTTTAAATTAATGCTACTAAAATCATTCCACTTATCAGGGTAGCCTACTTTAACGGTAAATTGTTCAAGCTTTTTGAGCGCTTCTTCACGCGTTGGGTTATCCATCCAGTCATTATCTTTTAAGCGTGAATTGAAAGTGCCTCTAATATAACTCACCAGCTCAGTAATTTTAGCTTTTGATTCAGGGTCAAAATATTTCTCGACATAAATCTGGCCCATCGGCTCGCCTTGTAAACGGTTTACTGTTTCAAGAGCACGTTCTTTGCGGGATCTTTGTTTTTCAATACCATTCAATTTACGTGAATAAAAATCAAATCTAGCGTCAGAATAATCACGGTTTAAATAGGGTGCTTGGTCGCTTAAATAATGAAAACGTAGATAGTCTTGAAGTGTCGAGACGGGGGTATCAGCATAGATTTTCGCTAACTGTTTTACAGCACTATCATTTTCCACAATGACCTTATTCAATTGTTTGTTTGAAAGTTGCCATTGATTTATGAAGTTATCCCACTCAAATCCTTCAGTGAAATTTTTCATTTCATCGAGCGTCATGGGGTGATAATTTTTGATCGTATCGCGACGTGCTTCTGGGCTCCAATGTACCTGAGCCATGGATTTTTCTAGAGCAAAAATTTGCTGAGCTTTCTGCTCAACCTCTTTTTCACCCGCTAAGTTTAAGATTGTTGCGATATAAGCAATATAGTTTTTGCGAATATCTTCCATCTGAGGGGTGTCGTCGAGATAATAATTACGATTCGGTAAGCCTAAACCGCCTTGACCAAGGTATAAAACATAAGTATCAGGTTGTTTGGCATCAAGGTCGACCCAATAAGAAATAAATGGCGTATAAGCAGGTAATGCCATCAATTTGCTAATATCATTATGGTTTTTCGCATGGCTAATGGCATCTAACTCTTCCTTAAGAGGCGCAATGCCAGTTTTTTCGATGGCCTCTTCATTAAGGTAGCTAGCATACAAGTTACGAATATTTGTTTGATTATGATTGAGCGTGTTGGCCGGCGCGTTTTGAAGTTGGTCGATAATACTTTGTAGCTGCTTTTCTGTGGTTAGGTATAACTCAACAAACGAGTTGATGCGTGGCATACCGGTAGGGATCTTTGCCTTACTGATCCAATCCTGATTCACGTAGCGATAAAAATCATCACCAGAAGCGATGTTGTCTGATAAAACAATCTTTTGATTTCCATAGGAAATTTCTTTGGCATACAGCTGAGGGGCCATGGCGATAGTCGACATACTGATAATGAGCGCCAAAATGTTTTTCTGCATGTAACGTCCTCTCTTCGTTGAGAATTTTGATTTCCATTACTAAGGCTAAAGTGGATTTACCCATCTTACAAAGTTGCTTATCTCCTATTCAATCATAGTTTACGAAAATTGGGTCATAACTTTGCATTTCCTTACTAGTTAACTGTATAAATAGTTTTATATTTAAATTAACTTATGTGGAATTTCATCATCTGGCTATTCACAGTCTGCATTATGGTGTTATATTAGTTATATTAAATATCATATATATAGCTTTTAATTATAAGTAATAATTTTTAGCTATAGCTAAATTCTGACACGCTCTGTAGAGGTGAACCTAAAAATGAAATTACAGCAATTACGCTATATTGTTGAAGTGGTTAATCATGACTTGAATGTCTCTTCAACTGCTGAAGGGCTATTTACCTCACAGCCAGGCATCAGTAAACAAGTTCGCATGCTAGAAGATGAGCTAGGTATTCAAATCTTTGCTCGCAGTGGTAAACATCTCACTCATGTTACACCCGCCGGTGAAGAGGTGATCCGTATTTCTCGTGAGGTTTTGTCAAAAATAGAGGCCATTCGCTCGGTTGCAGGGGAGCATACATATCCAGATAAAGGCACCTTGCATATTGCGACAACGCATACCCAAGCACGCTATGCATTACCGCCTGTCATAAAAGGTTTTATCGAGCGTTATCCACATGTTTCATTGCACATGCAGCAAGGTTCGCCGACCCAAATTGCTGAAGAAGTCTGTAAGGGAAATAGTGACTTTGCAATAGCAACAGAAGCGCTGCATCTCTATAGTGATTTGATCATGCTTCCTTGTTATCACTGGAATCGCTGTGTTGTGGTGAAAAAAGATCACCCGTTAGCGGAGAAGAAAAATGTCACGATTGAGGATGTAGCACAATACCAGATAGTGACTTATACCCACGGTTTTACAGGGCGTTCTGAATTAGATATTGCTTTTCAAAAGGCAAATCTTGAGCCTAAAATTATTTTTACGGCAACAGATGCGGACGTTATTAAAACCTATGTTCGTCTTGGGTTAGGGATTGGTATCATTGCGAGTATGGCGGTGAACCCTGAGTTGGATAGTGATCTCGTTGTGATTGATATGCGGGATAAATTTAGCTATAGCACAACGAAAATAGGCTTTAAGCGAACCAGCTTTTTGCGTAGTTATATGTATGACTTTATTTGGCGTTTTGCCCCTCATCTTACTCGGGATGTTGTGGATAAGGCGATTGCACTTCGTAACAATGAAGATATTGAAGAGATGTTTAAAGACATTAAATTGCCTATCGTGTAATGACACCTTTCAACCCCTTTCTTTACCTTATGTCGCCTGTTTTTATGCGCGACATAAGGTTTCTATTTAAGTCATTTAATGATTACTCATAAGACGAGCGAATTTCTCATATTATATTTCGATACCTATTTTTCTTAAATTTTTTTGTGTTTTTTGATGAAAAGCACAGAGAATTTAAGGATTTGACACAAAATCCATAAAGTAAATATTTTCAGCAACTATAATTACAAGTAATTAACAAAACATTGTGAATTTGTTAGGCAAGTAAGATGACCCATAATCATCATAAAACCAAGGAGGAGTTATGTCGTTGAGTCTAAAAACACAGAGTGCATCAACACTCAGTGTCGGAAGCAAGCTCTATAATTACTTCAGTTTGCCGATTGCTACTAAACAACTCGGTGATGCTACTAAGCTACCCAAATCCCTCAAAGTCCTACTTGAAAATCTGTTGCGTAATATTGATGGCAAATCAGTGGTCGAAGCTGATTTGCAAGCGATCATCGATTGGCAAAAAACGGGGCATGCTGAGAGAGAAATAGCTTATCGACCCGCTAGGGTACTGATGCAAGACTTTACAGGGGTACCGGCGGTTGTTGATTTGGCTGCGATGCGTGAAGCGGTGAAATCGTTAGGTGGTAATGTTAATCAAGTCAATCCGTTGTCTCCGGTGGATCTTGTTATTGACCACTCGGTGATGGTTGATGAATTTGCGACCGACAAAGCATTTGATGATAACGTTGAAATTGAAATGAAGCGCAACCATGAACGTTATCTCTTTTTGCGTTGGGGACAAAAAGCGTTTAACCGCTTTAGAGTCGTTCCACCGGGTACTGGTATTTGCCACCAAGTGAATTTAGAGTACCTCGGTAAAGCAGTGTGGTATGAAAAAATTGATGGTCAATTATATGCCTACCCAGATACTTTAGTGGGTACCGATTCACATACAACCATGATCAATGGCCTTGGTGTATTAGGCTGGGGGGTTGGGGGAATTGAGGCTGAGGCCGCTATGCTCGGTCAACCCGTTTCAATGCTCATCCCTGATGTTGTCGGGTTTAAACTGACAGGCAAATTACGTGAAGGTATTACTGCAACGGACTTAGTTTTAACGGTCACACAAATGCTACGTAAGCATGGTGTGGTTGGTAAGTTTGTTGAGTTTTATGGTGATGGCCTTGCGGATTTACCATTGGCGGATAGGGCAACGATCGCGAACATGTCGCCAGAATACGGTGCGACCTGTGGTTTCTTCCCTGTAGATAATGTCACATTAGAGTATATGAAGCTAACAGGACGCAGTGATGATGAAATTGCGTTGGTGGAAGCTTATTCTAAAGAGCAAGGTTTATGGCGTCATGCCGGTGATGAACCGATCTTTACGAGCACCTTAGAGCTTGATATGTCGACAGTGGAATCCAGTTTAGCAGGGCCTAAGCGTCCACAAGATCGCGTCGAACTGAGCCAAGTACCAAAAGCGTTTCAAGCCGCTGTCGAATTGGAACTGAATAAAAAAGATAAAGCGGCACATCCAACGGTAAATTATCAAGGACAAACCTTTGACATGACCGATGGTGCTGTTGTCATCGCGGCAATAACATCTTGTACAAATACCTCAAACCCAAGTGTCCTAATGGCTGCTGGGCTATTAGCGAAAAAAGCAGTAGAAAAAGGCTTAACGCGTCAACCCTGGGTTAAATCTTCTTTAGCGCCGGGTTCTAAAGTGGTTACCGACTATTTAGCTTTAGCCGGTTTGACGCCGTATTTAGACAAATTAGGCTTTAATCTTGTGGGTTATGGTTGTACAACTTGTATCGGTAACTCAGGTCCATTACCAGAACCGATTGAACAAGCGATCAAAGAGAGCGATTTAACCGTAGGGGCGGTATTATCTGGAAACCGCAACTTTGAAGGGCGGATCCATCCTTTAGTCAAAACCAATTGGCTTGCGTCACCACCGCTGGTGGTTGCCTATGCACTCGCGGGCAACATGAATATCAATGTCAAAACAGACCCGCTAGGTAAAGATCATCAAGGTAATGATGTCTACCTGAAAGATATTTGGCCATCAAGCGCTGAAATTGCCCAAGCGGTTGAAAAAGTGAAAACAGAAATGTTCCGTAAAGAATACAGTGCTGTTTTTGATGGAGACGAAGCATGGCAAGCATTACAGGTTGAAAGCTCCTCTACTTATCACTGGCAGGAGGATTCTACCTATATCCGTCATCCACCTTTCTTTGAAGGGATGAAGGCGGAACCAGAGGTTGTTCAGGATATCCATGGAGCGCATATTCTGGCCATATTAGGCGATTCAGTCACAACGGACCATATTTCTCCAGCAGGGAATATTAAGGTAGATAGTCCAGCGGGACGCTACTTGCAGGAACATGGTGTGGCTGTCGCTGATTTTAACTCCTACGGTTCTCGCCGTGGTAACCATGAAGTGATGATGCGTGGTACGTTTGCAAATATTCGTATTCGTAATGAAATGGTGCCAGGGGTTGAAGGTGGCTATACAAAACATATTCCAACAGGCAAACAAATGGCAATTTATGATGCCGCCATGCTGTACCAAAAAGAAAAATTGCCTTTAGCCATCATTGCCGGTAAGGAATATGGTTCTGGTTCGAGTCGAGATTGGGCAGCAAAAGGCACTAATTTGCTGGGTGTTCGCGTGGTGATTGCAGAATCTTATGAGCGTATTCACCGTTCTAACCTCATTGGTATGGGGGTTATTCCTCTGGAATTCCCACAAGGCACCACGCGTAAAACGCTGGGGCTTAAAGGTGATGAGCGTATAGATGTTGAGTACTTGCAATCCATTGAGCCGGGTCAACATATCGTGGTGAAAATCACCTATGGAGATGGGCAGGTGAAAGAAATCGCCACACGTTGCCGCATTGATACAGCCACCGAGATGGAATATTACCGAAATGGCGGTATCTTGCATTATGTGATCCGTCAAATGCTGCACTAATTTTTGGCATTTGTTGGTTAAAAACGCCCATATGTATTTTTACAATGGGCGTTTTTTATTGTTATTTCGCAATATAATGCGATTAACTTCAGGTTATGATGATGTTGCTGTTAGGCTCTATGAATGGATGTACAGAGTGTTTTTTGGGTGGCGAAATACATTTTGCGGTCGGTAAGGGGGGAATAACTGCTCACAGGGGGATAAAAATGCGTAAGGAGTGGGGACGTATTTTTAAATCGGCGGATACAAATAGCGTATATTGATATTCGATAAGATATAAACGGGCTAATGAAATGATCTAACGTAAAGGAAAAAGATATGGCAGATATTAATGCAACGGATTTTTACAAAGGTGCACTTTGGGCTGCAGATATTCTCGTCTCTACCTCGTCAAGTTCGTCAAGTCATCATTATCAAAATGAAGTTCGAGATATTCTTGAACATATTCCAAATTTATATTCCATTGTGATGCAAACACCCGAAACTGAAGTTTGTGATCTCCGTTTATTGGTAGATAAAGAATTCCCATTAGGTCGTCATGCGGATTATGTCGCAATAGATATAGTCCCCTTATCTCAAAACAACGATATTGTGGCCATGCCAGAAAAAGTAGCCAATTTGGATGAAATGTCTCACTCAAGGGCGGATATCGCCTGCTGGGGAGTGGCTGCAAAGACTGCCGATGAAAAGCAAAAATTGTTGATTACAGGACTACATGACCCAAGTGTTGCGCAAAGTTATGCCCTACGATTAACAGAACAACTTAACAGGCAAAAAGGGTAAATGAAAATGCCCGTTAATGAATGCATTAACGGGCACTGTAGACAATCATTAGAGGGACAGAATTTTGTCTTCAGCGAGTTGAAGTGCAAAATAGGTGAAAATCATATCAGCACCAGCGCGTTTGATCGCACCTAAAGTTTCAAGCGTCACGCGAGTTTCGTCGATCGCTCCCGCCATTGCAGCAAATTTAATTTGTGCATATTCGCCACTAACCTGATAAGCGCCAATCGGCAATTCAGTACGTTCGCGTAGGTCACGAATGATATCTAAATAAGCTCCCGCGGGTTTAACCATTAGTGCATCAGCGCCTTCTTGAACATCAATCAATGATTCATGAATGGCTTCGCGGCGGTTCATCGGATTCATTTGATAGGTTTTTCTGTCACCTTTCAAACAAGAGCCTGCCGCATCTCTAAATGGACCATAGAGCGCTGACGCAAATTTTGTGGAGTAAGACATGATTGCGGTGTCTGTAAAACCCGCTGCATCTAGAGCGTGGCGAATGGCTGCAACTTGTCCATCCATTGCAGCTGAAGGGGCGATAAAGTCCGCACCTGCTCGAGCAGCAGCCACTGCTTGCAAACCTAAGTTATGGATTGTGGCATCATTATCAACAATGTCACCCTGCATAACACCACAATGACCATGTGATGTATATTCACAGAAACAAGTATCTGACATCACAATCATTTCGGGGACGGTATCTTTACATATGCGAGACATACGTGCGACTAAACCATTTTCTTGCCACGCATCGCTACCCGTTTCATCCAAATGATGAGAAACGCCAAATGTCATCACAGATTTAATGCCTGCTTTGGCAATACGTTCTATTTCAAAGGCTAAACGTTTTTCAGGGATACGTACAACGCCAGGCATACTGTCGATTTGTTTATAATCGTCAATACCTTCTTCAACAAAGATAGGTAGACACAGGTCATTAAGGGAAAGATGCGTTTCTTGGAAAAGGTCACGCATTTTTTCAGTTTTGCGTAATCTTCTCATACGTTGGATAGAATGCAGGTTATTCACCGTAGCTCCTTATTATCAGAGAAATAAATTTAAGTCGTTAAATTTATTTTTCGAGATCATTGATGGGTAACAGTATAAACCTTATAGAGTGAAAGTGAATATATCAGAGAGGGAAAGTCATACAACCGATTGTTATTATTTTAATATTGGTAAAGGAAGAGCGCGATCATAAGCTCTTCCATTTTTGAAAAATTATTGATGCTTAAATAGCATATGCCCCATTTTCTCAGCTTTTATATCTAAGTAATGAGCATTGCTTGGATTACGGCCAACAATTAAAGGAACACGTTCAACAACATTAATGCCGGCTTCACGCATAATATTAATTTTTTTAGGGTTATTGGTTAATAAGCGGACTTCGTTAATACCCAATAATTTATACATGTCAGAGCACAGTGTAAAATCGCGCTCATCCGCTTTAAAACCTAATTTAAGATTCGCTTCGACGGTATCTAAGCCTTGATCCTGTAATGCATAGGCACGAATTTTATTGAGTAGGCCAATATTGCGACCTTCTTGGCGATGATAAAGTAGCACTCCACGGCCTTCTTTACTAATCTGAGAAAGTGCTGCTTCTAATTGGAAACCGCAATCACAGCGTAAGCTGAATAACGCATCACCCGTTAAGCATTCGGAGTGGATACGACTGAGCACTGGTTCCGGACCTGATATATCGCCAAAAATGAGAGCGACGTGGTCACGACCGGTTGCTATTTCCTCAAACCCGACCATCAAGAACTCGCCGAAAGGAGTGGGTAATTTGGCTTCGGCAACACGTATTAGCTGCATATTTTCATTCATTAGTTGAAATAACTCTTGCGTAATTAAGAACGTTAATCGATAGGGGATAATCTATCGATGCTATATGGTGTTTAGCATATAGAGAAGACTTTTATTTGCACACGGTCTCCTATTCATTACTATAACAGAGTTAATCACTTGTGAATCAAATTTTATTAATTCAAATACTCAACAGGCATAAATAGCATAAAATGAATAGATCAATATATCCCATCATCGCTTTTGCTGTTTTATTACTTATTCCGCCTACCGTACTGTGGATGAGCGGCTGGTATTGGCTGCCGTCATCGAAAGTAGAATCGATTAAATGGCTGTTTTGGTTAACCGAAACTGCGGGGCTCCCTTATAGCCTAATAACCTCAACCGTTTTACTCGCTCTGACTTTTTATGTTTGTAAGCTCAAATTAAAACACACCATTTTATGGGGGATCGTGATTATCTGTTGTATTCTTGCGGGACAAGGTATCAAAGGGATTGTTAAAAACAGTCTCCAAGAACCACGACCTTATGTGGTTTGGTTAGAAAAAGAGTATGGCATTTCGAATTCAGATTTTTATGAATTAAAAAGAAAACAACGGGCCGAGGTAATTAAACAGTTTGTTAAAGAAAATGCTCAGGTTCCATCATGGCAACGGAAACATTGGCAGGCTGAAACAGGGTATTCATTTCCATCAGGCCATGTTTTATTTGCCGCAGGTTGGGCGTTATTATTGATCGGGCTATTTTGGCAGCGTAGGCAATATCTACTTTCAGTGATAATTGCTGTGTGGGCTGAAGGGATTGTTTTGAGTCGATTGCTACTAGGAATGCATTGGCCAGTTGATGCTATTGCCTCCATTATCATTAGCGCGATTCTAGCCTTGGTGGCATGTGCTGTATTAAAAGAGCGAGCATAAGCCGCGAGTGATAGCACAAAAGTCGCTTAAATAAGCGCCATAAGGCATCAGCAAAGTCGGCGTATAAGATAAATTACTTTGTCTGAGTGCGCCAGAAATGCTACCTTATCAGGTAGATAATTTCATTTCATAAAAACGGATAACGGGAAAGAATGTGAAATATTTTCTGATATTATTACTAGCTGTTGTGATTTTTATCATTTCAATAACGCTAGGCTCAAGCAATAATCAGGTGATTACATTTAACTATCTGATTGCGCAGGGAGATTTTGCATTATCTTCGCTTTTGGCTTCGTTGTTTGGGGTCGGTTTTGTGCTCGGTTGGTTAGTTGCAGGGCTGTTTTATTTGCGTGCGGTGGTTAGCCTGAAAAATGCGCGCCGTAAAATCAAACGCCTTGAATCCCAACTGAGTGTGGATGATAAAACATTCTCTGATTCTACAGAAATTGTGGCTCAGAAGAACAAGGAATAAACTTGTATGTTTGAGCTGCTGTTTCTGTTGTTACCTGTCGCGGCTGCATACGGCTGGTATATGGGGCGTCGAAGCGCTCAACAAGACAAGCAGCAACATGCTAATCGCCTGTCACGAGACTATGTGACGGGTGTTAACTTTCTTTTGTCAAATCAGCAAGATAAAGCTGTTGACCTCTTTCTCGATATGTTGAAAGAGGATAGCTCTGCATTTGAAGCACATCTCACATTAGGTAATTTATTTCGCTCCCGAGGTGAGGTTGAACGAGCAATCCGAATTCATCAATCGCTTGTTGAAAGTGCATCATTATCTTTTGAACAACGTCTTTTAGCCACTCAGCAACTCGGTCGTGATTATATGGCGGCAGGGGTTTATGATCGCGCTGAAAATATGTTTCAGCAATTAACTGATGAGGTCGATTTTAAGCAAAATGCCTTGCAGTCATTACTCAGTATTTTCCAACTGACTAGTGAATGGAGTAAGGCTATCGAGATTGCCACCAAATTAGTTAAATTGGGTAATGAAGAGCAACGTGAAAATATTGCGCATTTCTATTGTGAGCTAGCTAGCCAACATCTTAGCAGTGACGACCTTGATGGTGCATTAAGCTTACTCAATAAGGCAGAACAGGCCGATAAAACTTGTGCTCGTGTGTCGATTATGAAAGGGCGCATTTTTATTGAACAAGGGCAGTATGACAAAGCCATTGCGGTCTTAAAACAAGTTTATGAACAAGACAGAGAGCTGGTGGCTGAAACCTTGCCTTTATTGCATGATTGCTACCAACAAACTGCGAATATCGAAGATTGGGAAACGTACTTACGTCAATGTGTTGCTGGCAATACGGGCGCAATTGCTGAACTTTACTTAGCCGATATTATTGTTGATAAACAGAATCATGAGGCTGCTGCAAGTTATATTAATGATCAGATTCAACGCCATCCCACCATGCGATTATTTTATCGCTTAATGGATTACCACCTACAAGAAGCGGAAGAAGGGCGAGCAAAAGAAAGCTTAATCCTGTTACGCAAAATGGTGGGTGAGCAAATTAGAACTAAACCCGATTACCGTTGCCACAAATGTGGTTTTACCTCACATTCGTTATATTGGCATTGCCCATCTTGCCGTTCATGGGACACAATCAAACCAATTCGTGGATTAGATGGACAGTGACAGTGTCACTTTTTACCAAATATGATTAAGGCTACAACTAAATGATTTCTTCAACAGAAAACCACGCTTGTGTATCTACTCACTCGCCAGTCATTGTTGCACTCGACTATGAAGATGTAGACGCTGCATTGGCGTTTGTTGACCTAATTGATCCCCGTGAATGCCGTTTGAAAGTCGGTAAAGAGATGTTTACCTTTAATGGCCCGCACTTTGTCAAGTCACTGCATCAACGAGGCTTTGAGGTTTTCCTTGATTTGAAATTCCACGATATCCCAAATACCGTTGCTCGTGCAGTCGCTGCGGCAGCAGAGATGGGGGTTTGGATGGTGAACGTTCATGCAGGTGGTGGCAGCCGTATGATGGAAGCCGCCCGAAAAGCATTAGAGCCTTATGGTAAAGAAGCGCCATTATTAACAGCAGTTACCGTTTTAACCAGTATGGATCAATCTGATTTGCTGGGGGTTGGTATTAATGCAACACCGGCAGAGCATGCTGAACGTTTGGCATTATTGACGAAAGAGTGTGGTTTAGATGGTGTCGTGTGTTCAGCGCACGAAGCAAAAAGATTAAAATCATTGTGTGGTCGTGATTTTAAATTAGTCACCCCAGGCATTCGCCCTGTAGGAAGTGATGTGGGTGACCAACGTCGTATCATGACGCCACAAGATGCATTACAAGCAGGGGTTGATTATATGGTGATTGGTCGGCCGATCACTCGTAGCGATAACCCTGCATTAGCATTACAGCAAATCAACCAATCGATTAAGGCTTGAGTATGAGTGATTCAAATAGTCGCCTAGTCTATAGCACTGAGAGTGGGCGAATAGAACAAGAGAAGCCTAAAATCCAACGCCCTAAAGGAGACGGTATTATTAGGATCCGTCGTGAAACGGCTGGGCGTAAAGGTAAGGGCGTTTGTATTGTTACCGGACTTGATCTAGACGATGGCGAACTGGCAAAACTGGCTGCGGAATTGAAGAAAAAGTGCGGTTGTGGCGGCTCAGTAAAAGACGGTGATATTGAGATCCAAGGCGATAAACGCGACATAATCAAACAACTTTTAGAAGCAAAAGGCTATCACGTTAAGTTAGCGGGTGGCTGATCGTAATACAGGCTAAGGGGAAAGCCCCTTAGCCATGAATTTATTTTCCGACTTGATGTCCAATAATCCCACCAACAGCAGCGCCACCAACAGTTCCTAGTGTGCTACCTCCCGTTAGGATTGCCCCACCTACGGCACCTACGCCAGCACCTACAGCGGTATTCTTGTCTCGTTTTGACATATTTGAGCATGCACTCAGGCTAATAGCGATAATAGTAGCTAAAGCGAATGTCGTAACGCGTTTACTTGTCGTGTTCATTTTAGTGACTCCGAGTTTTGTGGACGTAACCAAATTATCACAATCAGTAATTATACGAATCAGAATTATCGGGAATTAATATCTATAAAAAACGGAAATATAACTAAGTGTTGTAGACTAAATAAGACGGCAATAAAACAATATGCTACTGATAAAATCAGTAGCATATTTATAGTATAGTATTAAAAAGAATTATGCGGCGGGGCGAGCAACAATATTACGTGTTTCCATACGCACTTCGGCGATATTGACATGAATAATATCGTTGAGTTTGTACGCAGGTTCACCTTTAATTAATACGCTGCCCGTTTCTTGGCTACATTGTATTTCGTCGCGCACAGCATGTAAGAACGGCGCTGGGATAAAAGCAACAGCACCATTATCGGTGAGTCGGACACGAACACCACCACGAGTAATATCGATGATCTCCGCTGGGAAAACTTGGTCAGTCCCCTCAAATGGCTTTAAGAAACGCGCATATAGCCAATCACCGACATCGCGTTCAGCCATGCGGTTTGCACGGCGGCGTTCAGCTAATTTTATTGACAACTCTTCTGTTGGCTTATTCGTTGAAGGCTCGCCAGCAATCACAGACTTTAATAACCGATGGTTAACGATGTCTGTATATTTACGGATCGGTGATGTCCAAGTTGCGTAAGCGTCAAAACCTAAGCCAAAATGCGGGCCGGGTTCACTTTTCACCTCAGCAAATGTTTGGAAGCGGCGGATACGACTGTCTAAGAATTGGGTCGGTTGTGCATCTAACTGACGACGTAGTTGACGGAAACCTTCCAAAGTTAGCAATGCGTCCGCGGTCGTTTCGATACCATGATCTTTCAACGTTTGTACGACTTGGTCAATTTGTAATGGTTCAAAGCCCATGTGGACATTAAATACACCAAAACCTAAGCTGTTTTTCAGTTGTATTGCTGCACACAGGTTAGCCGTTATCATGGCTTCTTCGACAATACGATTTGCTGTACGGCGGCTTTCTACAATGATATCAATGACATTGCCTTTATCATCTAATAGGAAACGATAATCAGGGCGATCTTTAAACACCAGTGCATTTTGTTGACGCCATTGATGGCGTTTATCAGCCATCTCTTTTAGTAACTCGATCTGTTGTTGATCCGCTGGATTAGCTGGCTGCCAACTACCTGTTTTTTCCAACCAATCAGAAACTTCGTCGTAAACCAATTTGGATTTAGACTCAACCCAAGCACTAAAGAATTGAATATCTTCAGCGATACTGCCATCTGCTAATATCGTCGTGGCACAGACAAGTGCAGGGCGCTGCTCATTAGGGCGCAAAGAGCATAGGTTGTCGGATAGCTCACGAGGTAGCATTGGAATGTTAAAACCAGGAAGATAATTGGTATAAGAACGTGCCAAAGCCAGTTTATCTAATTCACTGCCTTCTTTGATATAACTGGTTGGATCGGCAATAGCAATATAAAGCTTTAGATTACCTTCAGGGGTTCTTTCAACATAGAGCGCATCATCCATATCTTCCGTGCTGGCACTATCGATAGTGACAAAATGAAGGTGAGTGAGGTCAATGCGTTCAATGCCTTCATCGTCACGTTCACTATCCACCATTTGTGGCTCTGCACGATCAAGTTGATGACGACGCAGTGTTACCCACCAAGGTGCAAAATGGTCTTCACCATCCGTAATGAATTCTGTAATGTCAGCGTAAAAACCTTTATCACCTTTTAAGGGGTGACGACGCATTTCAGCAACAACCCAATCTCCTTGTGCAAATTCATGGGTAACGTCTTTGGTTGGGCGGCAAGAAATCGTATCTTTTAGTAGCGGATGATCTGGAATAACGAATAAACGGTTATCATTATCTTTTTTCTGAATTCGACCTACAAAACGCGTGAGAAAAGGTTCGACAAGTTCTTCTGGCTCAGCGAATTCACGGTCTTTATCGGTATGAATAGCAGCCACAACACGGTCACCATGCATGACTTTCTTCATCTGCGGAGGAGGTACAAAGTAGCTTTTTTGTCCATCTACTTCGAGAAAACCGAAACCTTTGTCGGTACTTTTTATCAAACCCTCAACTCGTGGGGTTTGAGAATGTAGCTGCTGTTTGAGTTGCGCGAGCAATGGGTTGTCTTGAAACATACTTACCGTTTTTATGGAGGTTGAGTTTGACTCCCATTGTTACGTAAGACAAAGTCTTAGAGCAAGAAAAAATTGCATCGTGAACAAATTACTGGGAGCAGTGTAATATTAATTTTCAGGGTAAACTTTATCTTTAAATTCGCATAAGTCTTCGATAATGCAAGAACCACAACGAGGCTTACGAGCAATACAGGTATAGCGACCATGCAAAATAAACCAATGGTGGCAATCGACTTTAAACTCAGCGGGGACGACTTTTAGGAGCTTTTCTTCCACTTCGACAACATTTTTACCCGGTGCAAAGTTAGTTCGATTACAGACCCTAAAAATATGGGTATCAACAGCGATAGTTGGCCAACCAAATGCTGTATTTAGAACAACATTGGCCGTTTTGCGACCCACACCGGGTAAGGCTTCGAGTGCGGCACGATCTTCGGGCACTTGGCTGTTATGTTTTTCAATTAAGATCTTACAAGTTTTAATCACACTTTCCGCTTTGGTGTTAAATAGCCCAATGGTTTTTATATATTCTTTGATGCCATCAACACCTAGCGCCAACATAGCTTCAGGTGTATTTGCTACCGGATATAATTTAGCGGTTGCTTTGTTAACACTAACATCCGTGGCTTGTGCTGATAGCAAAACAGCGATCAGCAGCTCGAAAGGGGAATTAAATTGTAATTCCGTTGTTGGATTGGGATTGTTATCGCGTAAACGAGTTAATATCTCAATACGTTTTGATTTATTCATAGCTCACAATCAATTTTATCTAGAAATATGGCTGCCGCATCCTTGTTCTTTTGAGTATTCACGTTCAGGTTGCAGACCTGACTTGAGAGCGGCTCGTTTTTTCATTTTTTCATCAATTAAATATTTACCCGCAAGCATTAATGCTAGACCGATAAAAGCACCCGGTGGCAGCATAGCGAGTAAAAACGGAGAGTCAAGCTGTAACACTTCAATTCTTAATGATTTAGCCCATGGCCCTAAAAGTAAATCTGCACCATCAAATAACGTGCCATTGCCTAAAATTTCACGCATAGCGCCGAGAACAAGTAAAGCCGCGGTAGCCCCTAATCCCATAGCAAGTCCATCAACGGCTGAAAGTGGCACTGGATTCCTTGATGCATAGGCTTCCGCGCGGCCAATAACAATACAGTTTGTCACAATTAGGGGGATAAAAATGCCTAAAGACTCATAGAGGCCGAAAGCATAAGCATTAATTAACATCTGTACGGCGCTAACAACAGAAGCAATAATCATGACATAAATAGGTATACGGATTTCACTCGGTACCCAACGACGAAATGCCGAGACAGCCACATTGGTACAGATTAATACCAGTGTTGTGGCAAGCCCAAGTCCTAGTGCATTGGTTGCTGTTGATGAAACCGCGAGTAAAGGGCATAGCCCTAAAAGTTGTACCAGCGCTGAGTTATTTTTCCATAAGCCTTGGGCAAAAAGTTCTTTAGATTCACTCATGATTATTCAGCTCCACAAATTGGGTAACTTGATAGATTTTGTGGTATTTTTTGCATAAAAACAGCAGTGCGCTTAGTGGCATTCACAACCGCTCTTGGCGTTATTGTCGCACCCGTAAATTGATCAAAATTACCACCATCTTTTTTTACCGCCCATTTAGGGTCCTGCTCAGAAGCAACGTTACCTGTTAATAGCGTGATCCAATCGGAAATTCGAGTTTCAATTTTATCGCCGAGTCCGGGGGTTTCATGATGTTCAGTCACCCTAACACCAAGGACATTACCGTTAAAATCAGCGCCAACTAATAGATGTATCGCGCCAGAATAGCCATCAGGCGCAATCGATTCGAGAGCGGCGGCGACAGGTTCACCATTCTTTCGTGCAATGTACAGTCGATGGGGTTGTTTACCGCCAAGTTGGGCCTCAGCACCGACTAAATAACACTCTTGTCCAAAATCATTATCATATAAACGGGTTGGCACGACTTGGTCAAGTAATTGCTTTTGCACAATCGCCGCTTGTTGAGCAATGGTATCCTTAGTTAACGTATAAACCGTAGCACTGAGAGCCGTTGTACCTGCTGCAAATAGCGCCAAAATAGCCCCATGACGGCGCATCGTATTCAACATACAGCCTCCTTACTTATGTCCATGCCCGTATGCACGGGGTTGCGTATAGTGGTCAATGAGAGGAACGGTAATGTTGGTTAATAAGACAGCAAAAGCGACGGCATCGGGATAACCACCATAAACACGAATTAACCATACTAATAAACCAATCATCACACCATAAATGAGGCGACCTTTTGGTGTTGTGGAGGCTGTTACCGGGTCAGTTGCAATAAAGAAGGCCCCTAACATAGTTGCGCCTGAGAGTAATTGCACTAAAGGTGGAGAGTAGCGCCCAGAATCGATTAACCAGCTTACGATTGCACAAAATGCCAATGTAGCGAGAAATGCAACAGGGATTTGCCAACTGATAATACGGCGATTCAACATGATTACGCCACCGACTAAATAGGCAATATTCACCCATTGCCAGCCAATACCAGCGAGAGAGCCTTGCAAAATAGGCTGCTGTAAAACATCTGAAATAGGATGAGTTAAAAGCCCTGTTTTAAAACTGTCTAATGGGGTTGCTTGGCTCATTCCATCGACACCCATTCGTAAGGCATCAAGCGTAACTCCAGTTGGGGTATGCCCTGTAAAAATAATTGATAGACTTTCTAATGCATTGATATTTAAAGTCTGTAACTCATGGGGAGGTAACCAACTGGTCATTTGTACGGGAAATGAAATTAAGAGTACAACATAACCGACCATAGCAGGGTTAAATGGGTTTTGTCCTAATCCACCATAGCATTGTTTTGCAATAATTATCGCGAAAGCTGTCCCTAAAACGATCATCCACCACGGCGCTAATGGCGGTAGGCTAATACCTAATAATAGCGCCGTTACAACCGCAGAGTTATCTTTGAGTACATTCAATACAGGCTTTTGACGAAGGCGAATAGCAATGCCCTCGACGATAATGGCCGTGATTATGGCTAAAACAATTTGATAGAGAGTACCAATACCAAAAAAGTAAATTTGTGCCGCAATACCAGGCAAAGCGGCCAATATCACCCATAGCATAACAAGGCTGGTGCTTTGATTATCATGGGTAAATGGAGCGCTTGCAATTTTCAAACGGCGATTATTTGGGTCAATAGGCCTAAATTTCATGGTATTTAATCACTTACTCTGTCATGGTTTGTTCGTTTTGTTTTTGAGCCTGTTTCGCTTTTACACGAGCTATCGCTGCGGCAACGGCGACTTTACGAGGATCTGTTTCTTCTTCAATTGGCTGCTCAGCAGCAGGGGAAAGCATTTCCTCTTCATCGGCTTTCGCGATAAGTTGTGCTTTATCTTGTGCTGCTTTTTTGGCTTTCGCACGAGCAATAGCGGCGGCAACCGCTGCCTTACGCGGATCAACCTCAGCCGGTTCGTCAGCGCTAGTTGGCTCTGCGCTCTCTGAGGTGGTAGCCTCCTGTTGAGCCGCTTTTTTGGCTTTAGCACGGGCAATAGCGGCGGCAACCGCTGCCTTACGTGGATCAACCTCAGCTGGTTCGTCAGCGCTGGTTGGCTCTGCGCTCTCCGAGGCAGTAGCCTCCTGTTGAGCCGCTTTTTTGGCTTTCGCACGAGCAATAGCGGCGGCAACCGCTGCCTTGCGCGGATCAACCTCAGCCGGTTCGTCAACGCTGGTTGGCTCTACGTTCTCTGAGGCAGTAGCCTCCTGTTGAGCCGCTTTCTTGGCTTTCGCACGGGCAATAGCCGCAGCAACCGCAGCCTTACGTGGATCAACCTCAGCCGGTTCGTCAGCGCTGGTTGGCTCTACGTTCTCTGAGGCGATAGTCTCCTGTTGAGCCGCTTTTTTGGCTTTCGCACGAGCAATAGCCGCGGCAACCGCAGCCTTACGCGGATCAACCTCAGCCGGTTCGTCAGCGCTGGTTGGCTCTGCGCTCTCTGAGGCGATAGTCTCCTGTTGAGCCGCTTTTTTAGCTTTCGCACGAGCAATAGCGGCGGCAACTGCTGCCTTACGCGGATCAACCTCAGCCGGTTCGTCAGCGCCGGTTGGTTCTACGTTCTCTGAGGCGATAGTCTCCTGTTGAGCCGCTTTTTTGGCTTTCGCACGAGCAATAGCGGCGGCAACCGCTGCCTTACGTGGATCAACCTCAGCCGGTTCGTCAGCGCCGGTTGGTTCTACGTTCTCTGAGGCGATCGTCTCCTGTTGAGCCGCTTTCTTGGCTTTCGCACGAGCAATAGCCGCAGCAACCGCAGCCTTACGTGGATCAACCTCAGCCGGTTCGTCAGCGCCGGTTGGTTCTACGTTCTCTGAGGTGATAGTCTCCTGTTGAGCCGCTTTCTTGGCTTTTGCACGAGCAATAGCCGCAGCAACCGCTGCTTTACGCGGATCATTCCCCTCGTTTGCTTCCGCAGGTTGAGTGACAGTGTCACCTTTGCTTTCTTGCGCGGCCGCGGCTTTTCTCGCCTTAGCGCGAGCAAGTGCAGCGGCTACGGCAGCCTTACGTGGGTCGTTAGTATTATCTTCTGCTATCATTGTAGCGGCTTGTTTCTCGGCCTGTTTTGCTCTCGCTTGCTCTTTACGTGCCGCTCTTGCGGCAATAACCGCACTGTTATCAGGCTCTGCACCTACAATGACATCAATTGCGGATGTGGCAGCTGATTTTTTGGCTTTTACACGAGCAAGGGCTGCGGCAACAGCATCTTTATCGGATGCCTCCACTTGAACTGCTGATTTTTTATGGCGTTCTTCTCGGGCCAGTTTTTCGCGTTCCATCCGCTGCTGTTTCGCTTCAAAACGTAATTTTGCTTCTGCTGCCCGTCGTTCCTCTTGCTTAATCTCACGTATTTCTGCTTTTTCTTGTCGGTAATATTGCACGAGAGGAATATTACTTGGACAAACATAGGCGCAAGCGCCGCATTCTATACAATCAAAGAGGTTATGCTTCTGTGCTTTCTCATGCTCTTTACCTTTACTGAACCAATACAGTTGCTGAGGGAGCAGAGCAGCAGGGCATGCATCAACACATAAACCACAACGAATACACGCTTCTTCAAGAGGCTTTTGCCCAACCTCTTCGATACTAGGAACCAGTAAACAGTTACAAATCTTAACAACGGGCGCGTTAAGGTCAGGCAAAGTAAATCCCATTAATGGGCCACCCATAATGACCATTTGCTCAGTTGCAGGCGTAAAACCTGTCTGTTGTAAAAGGTGTTGTACAGGGGTACCTAGACGAGTCCAAAAGTTACCCGGAGAGGCGATCGACTCACCCGTTACGGTCACGACACGTTCGATTAAAGGTTGACCATCAATCACGGCTCGTTTTATTGCAACCACCGTTCCCACGTTCTGCATTAATACGCCGATTTGAGATGAACGAGCACCGGAGGGAACCTCTTTACCCGTCAAAATTTTAGTAAGCTGTTTGGCTCCGCCAGAAGGGTATTTAGTCGGAATGACCCGAATAAAAATATGCTTATCATGAGTGGTTATTGCTTTTTTTAAAGCCGCAATAGCGTCTGGCTTATTGTCTTCAATACCAATAAGAATTTGATCAGGATTGAGTAGGTGTTGCAAAATGCGACAGCCTTCGATGACCTCATCCGCATGTTCTTGCATGAGGCGATCATCCGCGGTGATATAAGGTTCACATTCCGCGGCATTCACAATTAAGGTCTTGATCGCATCTTTCCCCCCGGCAAGCTTAGAGGCTGTTGGAAAGCCTGCCCCCCCAAGTCCGGCGATACCTGCTTGTTCAATTTTTTGCAATAGTTGCGCTGGGGTGAGTTGTAAATAATTAGGCTCAGGAAATAATTCGCACCAAGTATCTTCGCCATCAGCGTTGAGGCAAACCGACAGTTCTTTTAAGCCAGAAGGGTGAGCGGTAACCATCGGTTTAATTGCGGTGATTGTACCGGACGTTGAAGCATGGACAGGTACGGTTCGGCCAACACCACGTGTTAAAGGTTGGCCTTTGAGTACATGATCACCCGCTTTAACAATTAACTCACCTTCAGGGCCTAAATGCTGTTGTAACGGAATAATAAGCTGCTCAGGGATTGAAGCCACGCGCATTGGAACTTGGCTGGATTGAAGCTTCATTTCAGGTGGATGTATGCCGCCTGAAAAATCCCAAATAGTATCTTTTTTCAGCCAGTTAAATAAATTAAACATGTGCATCACCTTTTACCGCAGAAAAGGGTGATTTGGGCTGTTGTTCATTAGCTGACACAGGAATATTTTTAACTGGAATACTGTTTAAATCCCATTTCCAGTTTGCCGTCGTCGTTTTCACGGGAACCAGTTCAATACAGTCGGTTGGGCAGGGCGCGACACATAGGTCACAACCTGTACACAAGTCTTCAATGACGGTATGCATCGCTCTGGTTGCACCAACAATGGCATCGACAGGACATGCTTGGATACATTTGGTGCATCCAATACAGTTTTCCTCATCAATAATGGCAACTTTACGAACGGGATTCTGTGCACTCTCATCGCCGTCAATCGGTTGAGGGTCGACATTCAGCAGCTCGGAAATTTTCAACATAACTTGCTCGCCGCCGGGGGCACATTTATTGATCATCTCACCATTATTAGCGACGGCTTCCGCATAAGGACGACAGCCTGGGTAGCTGCATTGACCACATTGGCTTTGAGGCAAAATCGCATCAATTTTTTCGACAATAGGGTCTTCTTCAACTTTAAAGCGTAGAGAGGCATAGCCAAGGACTAAACCAAAAATCAGTCCCAAAACAGCTAAAATGCCAATAGCAATCCATAACGACATCATTAGAATTTCACCAAACCACTAAAACCCATAAATGCTAAAGACATAAGTCCAGCAGTAACTAGGCCAATAGATGAACCACGAAAAGGAGCAGGGACATCGGCAACAGCAAGCCGTTCACGAATAGCGGCAAACAAAACCATGACCAATGAGAAGCCGACTGCGGCAGCAAAACCATAAACGGCTGACTGTAAGAAACCATGCGACTGGTTGATATTTAACAGAGCAACACCTAACACAGCACAGTTAGTTGTAATGAGTGGGAGAAAAATCCCTAATAAGCGGTAGAGTGTTGGACTGGTTTTTCTGACAACCATTTCGGTGAACTGAACAACGACGGCGATCACTAAAATAAAGCTGAGGGTGCGTAGATAGAGAAGGTCAAGAGGCACTAAAATTAACGTGTCCATCAGCCAAGAACTGATGGAGGCAAGTGTCATGACAAAAGTCGTAGCAAAGCCCATTCCAATGGCTGTTTCGAGTTTTTTTGATACGCCCATAAATGGACACAGACCAAGGAATTTTACCAGCACAAAGTTATTAACCAGCACTGTTCCAATAAATAGTAAAAGATAATCAGTCATTTCATAGCCTGAAAACAAAATTAAAGAACAAAGACCGACGTATGTCAGTAAAACTGAGCGTATGATAACAAGCTATTTTTGTGATGCTTATCGATCTTGTGTGAAAGTCATTTTCACGCGGGCAGAATTTTTAATGTAAGGCACAAAGACTCCCGCGCCAATAAGTGGCCAAGCGAGTGTTTTTAGTGCGATATTGTCTTCAACGGCAGCGAAGGCGAAGGTTTTTAATCCCAACAGCAATAACACTAATAGCCAAATAATAAAACGGCGAGGGAAATGTTTAGAACGAATAAACATCAATTTCAAAATATGAGCGGTAAATAGCGCCATCACAACGGTAATAAGAAATGATAAACACCAATCTAACGGGATATAACTGGACCAATTCTCAATAGTGGTGACAATTTGATAAAGTTTAATGGAATACATTACTACCATGGCGCACACAGCAAAAAATGTCATTAAAATAAAGGCGGCTGGAGCAAGGAGCCAACCCGTAATTCGATGATGGTCATAGACAGGCGTCATATCAATTTATTCCATATTTAAGTTCATAATAATTCAAATACATATTGTTACCTGCCTAAGAGCATCTAAGCTAGCGTTTAAAATGCTTTTTTTCAGTGTTCAATGGTACTTAAAATTATTTTGATAGAATCAATCAATGGATATCCTACCATAGTTTTATTTGCTAATTAATTGGTTATGGTGATACTTTTTATACGTTCTGTGGAAACTAATAAAATGAGGTTATTATGTCTGCACCAATTAAAGTGGGTATTATTGGTTATGGTTATGCAAGTAAAACATTTCATGCACCTTTTATTGCCACTTTGCCAGGTTATGAGCTGACAGCAATTTCAAGCAGTCAGCCAGATAAAGTGACGACAGATTGGCCGAATGTTACGGTAGTCTCCTCTCCAGAACAGTTACTTGCAAATCCTGAAATAGAATTAGTTATTATTCCAACACCGAACGATACTCATTATCCGCTGGCGAGCCAAGCACTAGCGGCAGGTAAACATGTTGTTGTGGATAAACCTTTTACTGTTACTGTTGAAGAAGCCGAAGCGCTACAACAACAGGCCCAAAAAGCAGAAAAAATACTTTCTGTGTACCATAATCGTCGTTGGGATGCGGGCTTTTTGACGTTAAAACAGCTCTTTGCTGACGGTTGCTTAGGTGACATTAAATATTATGAATCTCATTTTGACCGCTATCGTCCAGTGACACGCCAAAGATGGCGTGAATCGGCTGTTGCCGGCGGTGGAATTTGGTATGATTTAGGCCCGCATTTATTAGATCAAGCCTTACAATTTTTTGGTAAGCCTACCAGTATTCATGCAGATTTAGCGATGATCCGCCCTAATGCAGAAGCCGTCGATTATTTCCATGTATTGCTTAATTACGCAGATAAAAAAGTGATTCTTCATGCTACCACCGTGGCTGCGGCGGAATCTCCGCTTTATGTCGTCCATGGCATGAAAGGCAGTTATGTTAAATATGGTCTTGATTCCCAAGAAGATAAACTAAAAAGTGGGGCGTTACCCAACGATGAAAATTGGGGGGTTGATGAACGTAACGGAGTTGTGACGCTGTCACAAGGCGATGAATTGATTTCTAAAGAGTGGGTGAACAAAAAAGGTCATTACGGTGGTTATTACCTTAAGATTTTCGACGCAATCCGTCATGGCGCCGAAAACCCAGTACAACCCCAAGAAGCGATTGAAATCATGAAGCTGATTGAAGCCGGTATCATTTCAGCCAAAGAAAAACGTACTGTAGATATTGATTTCTAAAATTAATTTTAAATTAATGAGCCAGCAAAAGCTGGCTCTTTGTTAGGTACTAAAATGAATTTGTTAGCAAAACTTAAAATTGATCCTTTCTTGCTTATCATGATTTGTGTTGTGGTAATTGCTAGCCTATTTCCTTGTGAGGGGGAGATTAAAATCGGCTTTCAATACTTAACGACAGCAGCAATTGCACTGTTATTTTTTATGCATGGCGCAAAGCTGTCTCGCGAATCTATCATGGCCGGAATTGGACACTGGCGACTGCATTTATTGGTTTTTTCTAGCACATTTATTTTATTTCCTATTATTGGTTTAGGGTTGCATTTCATGGTGCCAACTTGGATGTCACCAACCGTGTACATGGGCTTCCTTTACCTTTGCGCGTTACCTGCAACGGTACAATCGGCAATTGCATTTACTTCTGTTGCAGGCGGGAATGTTGCCGCGGCAATTTGTAGTGCTTCAGCATCGAGCATTTTGGGAGTCTTTTTATCGCCGATCTTAGTGGGCTTCTTAATGGATGAAGATGGCAGCCAAGCGATGGATACACTGAATGCAATTGGTGCTATTTTATTACAGCTAATGTTGCCGTTTGTCGTAGGGCACCTTTCTAGGCCGTTATTAGCGAATTGGATTAACCGGAATCGCAAACTAATTAATATTACCGACCGTTCATCAATATTATTGGTTGTTTATGTTGCATTCAGTGAAGCGGTCGTTGAAGGGATATGGCAGCGTATTGATGCCTATTCACTCTTTATGATCGCTGTAATCAGTTGCCTTATTTTATTTATTGTTATGGTGCTCAATACATTAGCGGCTCGCCTATTTAAATTTAGCAAAGAAGATGAAATAACGATTGTATTTTGTGGCTCTAAAAAAAGTCTTGCTAATGGTGTTCCAATGGCGAATGTTCTTTTCCCAGCCTCAGTCGTTGGAGTGATACTATTGCCATTAATGATATTCCATCAAATACAGTTGATGGTTTGCGCTGTTCTTGCTCAACGCTATGCAAAGCGCTTAGCTAAATAATTAGTCCTGTGTCGAGTAGAGGTATCTACTCGATAAAATACCCGCATTTAGTTACAACATACTAATGAGTGGAAACAAACTTCATACATTAGCCACTGAGTATGAAAATGAAAAAGCTAAACAGGGCAGAATTTGGTTGCACTGCCCTAAACGGGGATGTTTGGGTTAGAATACAGCTTATCTGACTTTATCTTAAAATCCGTTTAAACATTTAATGACAGCGGATAGTAAGGTTGAAAATGAATATTCAATCTATTAACTAATTGAATAATAATCTTATTTATTATTTCTATGTCCCATCAACTCAATAACATCGATTTTATCCACTGTTAAAGGAGGTTGTTTATGGCGGGAGAGCGGCTCGAAACTCTCATGCCTTAATGCGCTAGAGCAAGAGTTGATAGCTAGCAACCGTTTGTTCTCTAAGCCAACCTTCCAAAATGAAAAAGGAATATCCCCTGATTAGCGAAGGGCAGCTTTTTGTCGCAATTGCTGCTTTTCGCTCTCACTGAGAAAAGACATCGTTAATCCATTGATTTGCGCCTGTTCAATTTCAGCTTGCGTTAATCCTGCCATCGGAGCGGCGATATTATATTCATGGTCTAGCTCAATACCTTCAACCGCTGGGTCATCTGTATTGATTGAGGCTAATACGCCGTGATTTAAAAACATTTTCAACGGATGTGCAGATAATGATGATACTGTACTCGTTTGAATATTGGAGGTCAGGCAGCTTTCAATACCGATTTTATGTGAGGCTAAGTACTCAATGAGTTCTGGGTCTTCATTTGCTTTAACGCCATGACCGATTCTTTGCGCACCTAACTGTTTAATCGCATGCCAAATACTCTCTGCACCTGCCGCTTCTCCCGCATGAACCGTTATTTGCAAACCGGCATCACGAGCTCGGGTAAAGTGGGTATTAAATAGGGAGCCAGGAAAACCAAGTTCGTCACCAGCAAGATCTAGCGCACAAAGCTTATCACGATGAGCGAGAAGACCCGCTAATTCTTGAGAACAAGCTTCTGGTCCGAAAGTCCGGCTCAAAATACCAATTAAATTGATCTTGATATCATACTGCTTACAACCCGCCATTATCCCATCAATCACGGCTTCAACGACACCTTCAATGGGTAATTTGTGTTGCATTGCCATATAGTAGGGAGAAAAACGTAGTTCAGCGTAGTCAATGCCTGCATTATAAGCATCTTCAACATTTTCTTGAGCCACTCGTTTGCAGGCATCTAAATCTGCTAACACAGCGACTCCCCAATCTAATTTTTGTAAAAATCCGACTAAATCAGCTTCTTGCGTCATGATTTGTACGTGAGGGCGTAGAGTTTCTAGCTCATAGGCAGGCAACGCGATATTATGCTGTTGAGCGAGAGAAAGAATCGTTTCAGGGCGGATATTACCATCTAAATGGCGGTGGATATCCGTTAATGGCAGTTGTCTGTTAATCACTAATTGCATCCCTTTATCTTGCTGATAGTTCGTTGTATATATGTTCTTAGTATAGATGTAAAAACGCCAGTCAAAATTGATTGACTGGCGTTTTAAGATTTATTTTAAACTAAATTAGTTTGCTGGTTGTGCGACTTCTGCACCTTCAGCTGGCGCTTCTTCAACTTCAGGAACGATGATTTCTTCTTCATAATCCAGAGTGCTTTCTGGGCTAGACATGATCTTCATCTTAGTTAAGAAGTCAGCTAAAGTGTATTTATCCGCGTTGAAAGTAATATCATTACCTGCAAATTTGATAGTCATTGTCAGGTCATTACCTTTTTCAACCATCCACGGTGATTTTTTCTGCTTAGCTTTTTCAGCACGTTCTTCGTCTGTCATAAACATTTCTTCAAACGGAGAAGAGAACATATCAGAAGTCAGCATCATTTGTGCTTGTTCAAATTCAGCTGTTGCTTGTTCCACATACTGTTTTTTGATTTCAGCATCGACAGCTTTACCTTGATCTAAAATAGCTGCTTGAGCAAGCAACTCGATCGCCATAGGTTTATTCAGCGTGAAATTAAAGTCAAAAGAGGTCAACAGGCTCTTAACTGCTTCATCAACCTTATTCGACAACGCTAATGAAGTCAGTTCGTCTTGATTCCATTTGTTGAAAGTCATGCTTAAGTCAATTGAGCTTTGTCCAGCATCATTTTTCCAGTAAGCAGGGCTAATCGAAAAGGTTGGTTTGCTTTGCAGCAGTTGAGGTAATGTTTTTGTGACTATATCCATAGCAATTTGTTCCCCAGCAGCGGATGGATTACCACTTGCCAGACCTTCTGCTAAGGCTTTGTTATACTGCTCAACAAATTGACCTAATGCTTTTGCATCTAATTTATCGATTGAAAGAACCGCTTTACCTGAACCTAAGTTTTGTCCTAGCGCTGTCAGTCCATCAATGCTATAAGCTAAATTCCCTTTGACCGTTTCTTTTTCAAGAACAGTATCTGAATTGATAGCTAAATTTTTGAAAGAAAATTTAACTTCAGGGATATTAAAATCAGTATCTGCGATAACAAACTCTTGTTTACCCGTATAGAAGCCATATTGAGTTTTCGTTACGTTAGAGATTAATTTCAATCCTTTTAAGGTCATTCCCTCAGATTTATCTGCTTTTTGAATCACTAAATTATCAGTGATTAGAGATGCATCCACTTTTTCGAGGTCAGATGTCGTATTGAACACCATTTTTGAACCGCTGAAAGAGATACTTGCATCTTCTTTCGAATATTCAATCGGTAACAGTTCTAAATCTGAATCAATACTTTTGCTATAACCAATTACAGCATCACCTGAAATAAAAGGTTTACCTTTTGTTATTTCAAATAATTCTTTTGTAGAAGCGTTATTTGCCAATTCAATATGTGCTGCACCTAATTTCGGCATTAGGTTAAATTTAGCAACTTGTGATAGCGGGAAAGGGCCGTGATCAATATCGGTATTGAAAACGATAGTTTCATCAGGACCTGCTGATTCAGCTGCTGAAATAACGATATTTGCTTGAGATGAGAATACGCCACGTTTAAAGTTTTCAACTTTAAATGTGAGTCCAGCTTCTGGCGCATTTGCAGCAAAAAATGCGTTAGTGTTGCTGATAACTTTGTTTAATTCCTTTTCTACTTTAGAGCCAGTATACCATGACGCCCCTGTCCAAGCAGCACCCACAGCAATAATAACACCAACTGCAACTAATGACTTTTTCATTATAAACATCCATCCTTTCAGCACGTTATTCAACATGCAATGAATTTTGTACAAGTTTTAACAAACCGTCTTTTGCGTGCAATCAAGACGAACAAAACGCAAAATAAATCAAAGGTTATACACGCGAGCAAGTTCACCTATACCTGTTAAGCGAACTTCTTTTTCAAAGGCTGAAATAAAAACAGATTCTCCAGAACTGATTTTTAATTCTTCACTGCCTGATCTCAAAACTAACTCACCGTCTATACAAAATAAGATAGAAGCTGTCTCATTAGTTATGTTTATCTCCGTGCCGTTAATAGAATATATATTAAATGCAAAATCTTCTACTGGTATATGGTATTTACAGATATTTCCTGATTTCTGGGGTTCACTAAGTAAACTTTTGCTTGTTTTAGGAACAAAATCAACGTTAGCTATCAATTCAGGCACATCAATATGCTTATTGGTCAAACCAGCTCGTAGGACATTATCTGAATTTGCCATGATTTCTAAACCTACACCTTCAATATATGCGTGTGGCGTTCTTGCATATAAGAACATCGCTTCGCCAGGTTGTAACTCAATCACATTAAGCAGAAGTGGCACAAATAAACCAGTATCTTCAGGATAAAGGCTAACCATTTGTTTTATCGTATTCCAAGGTTCACCTTGGCGGCTATTAAGTGCCGCTTTTAATACACCTAATGCTAATTCTTTCTGCTCCCCAGAAAGACTGAGAATTTGTGCAAATAATTTAGCCAGCTTTTCTTCCGTCGGTGATTGAACAAAAAATTGAATTTCAGGGTGTGCCGCGGAAACAAAATCAAGTAACTCGGCGATCTCTTGCAATGGGCGAAATGCATTCATCGCTTTAAAAGGGGTGAGCGCATAAATTAGCTCAGGCTTATGATTATCATCTTTATAATTACGGATAGGTGAGTCTAGAGGGATACCCGCTGCATTTTCTTTAGCGAAACCAACCTCAGCGTAAACTTTATTCGGATGAACCTGTACAGAAAGGGGTTTTGCTGCACACAATACTTTGAATAAAAAGGGCAAGCGTGATGAAAAAGACGCGGCTACTTTTTTGCCTAGAATTTTCTCAGGATTACTGGCAATGTAATCAATTAATGAGAGTTTTTGACCGGTTTTAGCGTTAACAACATAAGAACTCGCTTTAGGATGGGCCCCCATCCATAATTCGGCCATTGGCAAATGTTCTGGGTTAGGGATAGCGTATAACTGTGTGAGCGCAGTTTTACTTCCCCAGTCATAATTTTGAACTTTATTAATCATTTTTAGCATAGCCAAACTCTCTTTTTCTAAAAATCAACTTATTTCCTTGATACTACAATACAATAAACACGGTTAAGTCGCATTATTGAAATTAAATGTGTGGCATCATAGAGGGGTATTGCCAGCTTACCTGCAAGCTGGTGATTTTAAAACCGATTATTCTGTGTATGTACTTAAGGAGATAGTAATGGCAGCCACTCGCATTGAAAAAGACTCAATGGGACCAATTGAAGTACCAGCTGACCAGTTGTGGGGCGCGCAAACCCAGCGTTCTTTAGAACATTTCCGTATATCTGTAGAGAAGATGCCAGTTGCTTTAATCCATGCCTTAGCGGTGACTAAAAAAGCAGCTGCAAGCGTTAACATGGATTTAGGATTACTTCCTAAAGATCGTGGCGATGCGATTATCGCTGCTGCTGACGAAGTACTCGCTGGTAAGCATCCGACAGAATTCCCTCTTGCTATCTGGCAAACAGGTTCTGGCACTCAAAGTAACATGAATATGAATGAAGTGCTTGCAAACCGTGGTAGTGAGATCTTAGGTGGCCAAAGAGGTAATGACCGTCTTATTCACCCGAACGATGATGTTAACAAGAGCCAAAGTTCCAATGACGTCTTCCCAACAGCTATGCACGTTGCGGCCGTTGTTGCTATTCGCGAACATTTACTTCCTGAGCTAAAAGCATTACATAAAGTATTAGATGCTAAGGCAAAAGAATTTAAAGATATCGTTAAAATTGGTCGTACACACCTACAAGATGCAACTCCGCTGACGTTAGGCCAAGAAATTTCTGGCTGGGTAGCGATGTTAGCTCACAATGAAAAACATATTGAAAACTCTGTACCTCATGTGTGCGAACTGGCTCTTGGTGGTACCGCTGTCGGTACGGGTTTAAATACTCACCCTGAATATGCTGTACGTGTCGCTAAAAAAATTGCTGAGTTAACAGGGCAACCATTTGTTACTTCACCTAACAAGTTTGAAGCATTAGCAACGTGTGATGCTTTAGTTCACGCTCATGGTGCACTAAAAGGTCTTGCTTCATCTTTGATGAAAATTGCGAATGATGTTCGTTGGTTGGCATCTGGTCCTCGTTGCGGTATTGGTGAGATTGCAATTCCTGAAAATGAGCCAGGTAGCTCAATTATGCCAGGTAAAGTTAACCCAACACAATGCGAAGCGCTAACGATGCTTTGTGCTCAAGTTATGGGTAACGATGTTGCTATCAATATTGGTGGTGCTTCAGGTAATTTTGAGCTGAACGTATTCCGTCCAATGGTCATTGATAATTTCTTACAATCAATTCGCCTCTTGGCCGATGGTATGCGTAGCTTCAATGAGCACTGTGCGATTGGTATTGAACCAAACCGTGAGCGCATTGAAAAACTTCTGCATGAATCACTGATGTTAGTGACTGCACTAAATACCCATATTGGCTACGATAAAGCAGCTGAAATTGCTAAAAAAGCCCATAAAGAAGGGTTAACGCTGAAAGAATCAGCTTTAAAACTGAATTATCTAACCGCTGAACAGTTCGACGAGTGGGTTCGTCCTGAAGATATGGTTGGCAGCATGAAAAACTAATTAACAGATTAGTTTAAGCTAAAAAAAGCACTTGCTTAACAATAAGTAAGTGCTTTTTTATGTTGCATAATCTATGTACTTTTTATCACGCTCAATCTCCAACGAACATCGCATTTTATCTCTAGACTTCTTGATATAAGTTGAGACGAGGGATCAATAATTCTATGGGCTTTGATCGGGGGCGGTTGCGAAGAGTAATATTGTCTGCGTTATAATCCGGCAAATCACCGATCACAATATCATCTAATGATTTTTCGACGGCAAATATGATTAACGGATTGGCACAGGCAAGTTGAGTCTGTTTTTGTTGTGCGCTATCCCAAACACGAGCAATAGGCTGAACTTTCACCGGTCTCTGAGTTTTAAGTACGGCATCCTGATTTAGCTGACTAATTAGAGTAATTTCTTGCTCTAATTGCTTCAGCCAATGTTCTCTAGGTATACCTAATGGTTGACGGCCATTTTCTAATGAGGCTTGCAACTTATTTAATACCTGTTCTTTGGTGGTCTTATTGATGACTTTTTTATTTGCCCAGCCAAATCTAACGGTATCGACATCCGTTAGATAAGTTAAAGAGCGATAAGTATTTAACGTCAATAGACCATGGAGACTATCATGAATAAACTCAAAACGTTGTGATTCATCGATGCCAGATTGCTGAGTCACAATCTTCTTTATTTTCACTTTTAATTCATTGATATCTTCTAGTAATGAATGAAACATCCGATAAGTAGAATAGGGCGCATTTATACAAATAGCACCGGGTAACCTAACTGCCGATTTGTTGCTGGTTAACTCTGATTTATCATGAATAAACAACAAATTAAAATGCGCTATAGCATGATTGATTGCATCTTTTCCTGTTATTTTCTCAACCTCAATATGTTTTATTTCATTATTTTCATCACCTTTCATAATTTCAGGGAGACGAAATACGGAGGCATAAAAAACGGGCTGTTCAGCCATGAGATGACTAAACTTACTTATTTTGTTCTCTAATTGATTAAAGCAATTTATAAGCTCATATTTAGCATTTGTCATAAGCCAATACACCCATTTAGTTACAACATTCTATATATTGAAAATATAACAAATATTCAGCATCGAGCAAAATAAATCTGTCTAACAGAACGAAAGGGGCCTTCTTTCCCCTTTATAAAAAGTCTTATTTGATATTGAGGTCTATCACTTGATAAAAAGCATTACCCGTATCAGCAATCGTCCAAACCGCTAACACCAGTTGATAGCCTAAATTTTCTTTTGGTAATGTACAATGATGCTCGACGACTGAACCAGGGCGTTTGGGTTCATCATACTGGCAAAATGGTGTTAAAACTAATTGATTACGGCTTATTGGTAAATTAGGGTTCCAATTCGGCTTGGTAATAAAGTATTCCCACTTAGATGTTGAATGTCTGGCAGTTAAATACCATTTAAACGTTTGTTGAGAGTGATGAAGATCATTTTTGCTCCAACGAGCGGCTGTTTGCACATCAAGTTCAGCAAAGCGAGTAATACCCGCACTTGCGATTTGACCATCTATAGGGCCTGATAAAGGGAAACCTTTTGCAGCTTCAAGAGATTGTGGCTCATATTGTATTGCACCACACTCTGCATTGAGCTTTTGATTACACAGGTAAGCACGGCTTTGTGGTTCAAATACATAGCCGTGCGCGAATATAAATGTTGAAAAACAGAGTAGAAAAGGAAGTAAAAATAGATTTTTCATTGGTTGCCCTCATCGTTGTTGAGGGCAACATTTTCACTGAATCAAACTCACAAAATAAATTTCATCATTTAATAGGTATTGATAAAGTAAAGACACTGGCTTGATCAGCAGTTAGCCTTTAATTTGTAAGCGATTAGCATACCAATAAGAAGCAGCCCAGCAATAAACCAAGCAACGCCAGCCCATCCAAATTGCAACCAAAAAATCCCACCAACAGTTCCTGCAATACTCGAACCTGCATAATAACTAAACAAGTAAAGTGAAGAAGCTTGGCCTCTAGCCCGTTTAGCTCGGTGTCCAACCCAACTACTGGCGACTGAATGAGCAGAAAAGAACCCAGCTGTTAACACCGTCATGCCCAAAAGGATGAGCCAAAAACTCGAAAATAGTGTTAACAAGATCCCTGACAACATGAGAACTAATGCAGCAATCAGCACACTTCCCAAACCAAATCTAGAGGTTAAACTTCCGGATTTCGATGCGCTATATGTACCTGTTAAATAAATTATTGATAATAAGCCAACAGTAGCTTGGCTAAAATGATAGGGGGCTTCAAGTAATCGATAACCAATATAGTTATACATAGTGACAAACCCTCCCATCAAAACAAAGCCTTCAACAAATAACCATGGTAAACCTTTATCACGAAAATGAAGGCGTAAGTTAATCCACAAATTTTTGGGTTTTAAAGAGCTTGCTCTAAAATGTTGTGAAGGTGGCAATAACCGCCAAAAGCCAATTGCAGCAATTAAAGCTAGGCTGCCCAACAAAACCACAGCGACACGCCATGAATAAAAATCAGCGATAATGCCCGTAACAAGACGTCCGCTCATTCCACCAATAGAGTTACCACTAATATATAACCCCATTGATAATGCGACATAGCTAGGATGGATTTCTTCACTTAGGTAGGTCATCGCAACCGCTGCAACACCACTCAACGATAATCCAACGAGCGCTCTAGCAATTAAAATACCTTGCCAACTTTGCATAAAAGCACTTAACAGTGTGAACAATGCCGCACTTGTTAACGCAACGACCATGACATTTTTTCGTCCAATCGCATCGGAAATTGGTCCAGTAATCAGTAGCCCTAGCGCCATTAATCCAGTACTTAATGATAACGAGAGACTAGCCGTAGCAGGGGAAACATTAAAATCCTCTGATAACATCGGCAAAATCGGTTGCACAAAATAAAGTAATGCAAATGTAGCTAACCCCACGGTAAAGAATGAAAGTGTCACGCGCAAATATAGTGCATCATCACGTTGAATATAGTGCTTTTTAGGGACAGTATTCTTATTTGAGTTATCCCGCGTTCCGTTAGCGGTGTCTTCAGTAGTAAGACTATTTGATGAATGTTCCATAGAGATTTCCTTGCCATATAACCCAATTGATTTCGATCAAAGGATAGAAATCTCAGACTATTTTGTCTAATATATTAATAATTACCAATAATACTTTAAAGATATCATAAAGAAAATGGCTATTGAATTAAGACACTTACGCTATTTTGTTGCTGTTGCAGAAGAGTTACATTTTGGGAGAGCGGCTGATCGACTGCATATTTCTCAACCACCATTGAGTCAGCAAATTCAGTCACTTGAAGAGCAAATCAATGCAAAGTTACTTGAGCGTAATAATAGGAATGTATCCTTAACCCCCGCAGGCACTATGTTTCTTAAAGAGGCTTATCAAATATTGTCTCAGGTCGAAGCTGCCGCCACGAAAGCCGCAAGAATGGAAAAGGGCGAGTTAGGCGAACTTTCTATAGGCTTCACCTCAACAACCCCCTTTATGCATAAAGTGACTATGTGTTTACGTCAATATCGTGAATCCTACCCTGAAGTCGCTATTCATATGCATCAAATGAATACAAAACAACAACTTGCACCATTATTAACGGGTAGGATTGATATGGGTATTATGCGTAATACTCAATTACCTGAACAATTGAATTACCAATTATTGTTTAAAGAACCTTTCATGGTTGCGGTGTATGAAGGGCATCCGCTATTAAAATACGAAAAAACAGGTGTCGATATTCACTTATTGGCTGATTATCCTTTAGTTTTTTTCGAAAGAGAGGTGGGAACGGCGCTTTATGATGAAATACATAATCTGCTTACATCCGCTGGGGTCACGCCTAAAATATCTCAAGAAGCCGGTGAAGCGATGACCATTTTAGGATTAGTTGCAGCTGGCATGGGAATTTCTATTATCACAGAGTCCTTCACTCGCATGAAGATTGATGGTGTAAAGTACATCAAATTTTCTAATATCAATGCAGCATCGGAGGTATGGTTAGTCTACAATAGTCGTAGGACATTACCAGCGGCCGCACAAAAATTAACTCAGTTACTCATAAAAAACATTGTTGGTTAAATCATGTGATTTAAGTCACAATTAACATGTGGATCAAGGCGTTGATGACTTATATTACGCATAATAGCTGGCTGCTTTAGCATGGGATTTAATATTTCATAATGGAAAATCAAACCGGTCATATCGATCAGATTAAGCAACTAAATACAGGGATTGTTTACCGAGTGATTGATCAACACGGGCCAATCTCGCGTATTGCGTTGTCCAAACAATCACTACTCGCTCCAGCGAGTATTACAAAAATCACCCGTGAATTGATCGATGCTCACTTAGTGAAAGAAATTGAATTCCCCGTCCTTGGCTTACGTGGTCGACCAGCCATTGGCTTAGTAATAGAAAGTGAAGGGTGGCAATTTTTATCTATCCGAATTGAAAATGGTTCTATCAGCTTAGCCCTAAAAGAGATCAATACCCAAACCATCGTAGAACAAAGCTATGCTTTTCACGTAAAAGGCAATGATGAATTTTCAAATACTCTCTCATCTTTAATTAGCCATTTTTTTGCCACTTACTCACAACACCTTGAGCGTGTCACTGCAATTAGCATTATTTTAGATGGTTTAATTGAGCCTTTTTCCGGTGTGATTTATAAATTACCGGACTATGATATTGATCATTTATCACTTGGCCATCACTTAACAGAACAAACCGGTTTACCAACCTATATTCAACCTTATGTTAATACGTTAGCCTTAACCGATTATTTTTCTTTTCATGCTAAAAGAACGGCTAAAAATATTATTTATTTACAAATCGATGATGTGGTTAGTGCCGCCATTATCAATAATGGTATTGCGCTAGATAGCCATACCAGACGTACCATTTATTTCGGTCATGGACAGATTCAGAACAGCCACGAGAGTTGTTATTGTGGCGGGATTGGCTGCTTAGAAAGATCGATTTCGATTCCAGCGATCTTAAAGCGTATTCCTAAATTATTTCATTTATACCCAGAAACCTCGCTTTTAAATGAAGAAATTAATTTCGATAATTTCTGTTTAGGTATTGAAACTGAAGATCCTCTTTGCCTGCACATATTAGATAATATTGCTCAAATACTCGCAGGGCAGCTCTATCAATTAATTAATATTTTTGGCATTGAGTTAATTTTGATCAATTCGCCATTAAATCGTGTCTCTTCGCTATTTTATCCACTTTTATATCAATACTGTCGCTCCCAGTGCATTCATATCTACTATCAAGAATTGCATATTGAAAAATCTGAAATTACTAAAAAAGAGAGTGAAACTGCTTTAATTCAACAGGCTTTATACGATGGCTCTTTATTGATCCAGTTACTACAAGGTTAACAAAAGTTGATAAAGTTTTTGCTATTAACTAGAAAATTGAGCTAACGCAAACTTAAGACTTGCCCATTCCCATAAACTGATTCCATATCATTTTTCACTGCAATTATGCAGTCGTCTGTCACTTCAGGATAGAAAATAACTATGATGAATCTATTTATTACCGGGACAGATACAGATGTCGGGAAGACAGTATCCACATTGGCCATATTGCAGGCGCTTAATAGCCAAGGAATTAAAGCGGTAGGCTACAAGCCTATTGCTGATCAATGTATTGATACTCCAGAAGGTATGAGAAATAAGGATGCTTTACTCATTCATGGGATATCACAAGAGGTTGTATCATATGATGATATCAATCCAATAAAAATTAAAGATAATTACAATCACGAAAACCGTATTGATTTCAGTAAAATTAAACTAGGCTTAGAAAACCTAAATAGTCAATGCGATACCGTTGTTATCGAAGGTAATGGTGGCTGGCGTTATTTATTAGATGACAATACGTTTTACACTGATTGGTTAAAAGGCCAAAAGGTTGGTGTAATACTTGTTGTCGGAATTCAACACGGTTGTGTTAATCACACATTGCTTACAGCAGAGGCAATACGAGCCGATGGTTTACCACTTGTCGGCTGGATAGCGAACCGAATTAATCCAGGTCTTGCCCATTACGCTCAGATTATTAGTCGATTACAAAAGCACTTAAAAGCACCATTACTCGGTGAGATCCCCTATTTATTGCGGCCAGAAGAGAAAGAACTCTGTCAATATTTAGATAAAGATAAGCTTAAAGAATTTATGTGTGAATATGCTTAGATAAAATTGAAAAGGGCGCTCAAAGCGCCCTAGCTATTTTATTGGTGACGAGTATAAATGATTTTATACGTTTCATTCTGACAGTGGCCAACAACCTGTCCTTGTGTTTGATCGACTTCGTCATTTGGAACAGCCACTAAGCTAAAATTATCAGCAGGTACACCATTATTGATAATCTTTTGCTTAATTTCTTCAATCACACTTTCACATGATGCCTGTGCTAATACAGGGGCAAACAGGATACACAGTGCTGGAAGTATAAGTCTCGTTTTCATAATAACTCCTTAATTAGGTTAATGAGTTATGGGCGAGCTAATGGGCGTCCAGTATTTACATCAAGACAACGTTGTGTATTAGGTTCCCAATAAGCATTTAAATTAAGACTTTTTTCGCATGCATCTTTCGCATCAAACGCGGCATCAACCTTATCGAACTCTTTTTCAGTGCGCGCATTCACTTTTGTACGTAACTGACGTGTTTGATCCCACTGTTCTTTTTCTTGGCGAGCTTGCTCTTTCGTCAGAACACTATCAACATTTCCTGACGTTACACAAGTACTTCCCGCAGTGCAGTTGACATTCGCAGCATGCGCTGAAGAAAGCCCTAACAAAGGAAGACACAGCAATAATGCTGACAAGCCTTGCTTAACAACTTTGAGAGATGAGTTCATCATTAAATCCTGACTAAATGAGTTCCATTTCGCTATTTAAACACAAATATGAGGCGAATCCCTTTAGAAAAGTACGAAAAATCACTCTTCTTTATGAACGGTTAAACCTGCAAATGTTTGGCACACAGGCATTAATTCAAGTGTATTCACATTCATGCGAGCAGGCAAGGTAGAGACCCAATAAACTGTTTCAGCGATATCTTCAGGGGTAAGTGCATCGGCGCCTTTATATATATTAGCAGCTTTAGCATCATCGCCATTGAGTCGAACATTAGAAAACTCAGTTCCGCCAACCAAGCCAGGTTCAATGTCAGTGACACGTACTTTTTTACCTTGAAGATCTGCACGCAAACCTAGTGAAAACTGCCTAACAAAAGCTTTGGTTGCACCATAAACGTTACCACCTTTATATGGCCAATTTGCAGCGGTTGAGCCAATGTTAATAATATGTCCATGATTATTGGCCACCATCGTTTGCAGTACTTCATAAGTCATGTTAACCAACCCTTTAGTATTAGTATCAATCATGGTGGCCCAATCTTCTGGATTGGCATTGAAGGCAGGTTCGATACCCAACGCTAAGCCCGCGTTATTAACTAATACATCAATGTTTTTTAGTGATGCTGGCAAGCCTGCAATTGCTGATTGAATAGCTTCTCTATCACGAATATCAAGCGTAATAGGGTGAAATTTATCGCCTAACTCTTTTTGTAATGCGACTAAACGTTCAGTTCGTCGACCGGTACCAATAACGGTTGCTCCATGCTGAATGAAACGACGAGCAATTGCTTCGCCAAAACCTGATGATGCTCCTGTAACTAAAATGATCATGCTTACCCCTGTCTCTTATTATTGCTTAGTGTTCCGTTATTCTAACGCGCTTGCAGTAATGATCTACAAAAAACTTATTGTTATTACACAATAAAGAGTAGAGGGATGACGCTGTGAGGCCCCAAACTTGGTAGCTACAATCTTCACAATTTGCTGTTCTGAAGCTGTATAAGTTAATAAAAACGTCATTTTTCAGCATAAAGAAGTCAATCTTTTGCTGAAATAAAGGGCATTAAAATATTGGTGGCTATGTCGGATAAAGAATAAAATCGGGTCAATGTGATTCAAACCGTGAGTGATAATCCTAACGGTATCTTGGAAATGCCAGCGGATCGGCCAAAATCTTGTAATAAATTCAATAAAACTGCCTTTCAAATTATTAATTACCAATATTATTACTGGTGCAATAATAACGGCTATCTATCTGTTTTTATTAGTTCTTATAAAAAAATCTTCCTTGCCAGGTTACTCCATTATTTCACTAAAATGCTATCATTTAGATGGCTGCACTCATAACTAACGCGTGATTTTTCACTTTATTCAAAATGTTCTTCTCTCCAAATCAAGGGCACAAAACATGTTAAAGATATTTTTCTATATTCTAATAATGTCTTTTTGCACCACAAGTCATGCTCATTGGGATTCTGCGTACTTCAGAAAGGCTAGTGACGGATTCACTAGTAAATCAAAGTGGATGAGCTCGATTAGGGATGATGTGTTACTTTCTGAGATAGCGATACCAGGTACACATGATAGCGCAGCTTACAAAGGTTTTGTTGATAGCGTCGCAACTCAAACTCTTAATTTTGATCAACAACTTGAATATGGAATTCGGATGTTTGATATACGTGTTAGGCATACGAGCGACAGGTTTGCTTTGCATCATGGGACTGTTTTCCTAGACGTCATGTTTGGCGATTTTCTTAACTCCGTTGATAGGTTTCTGGAAAAGAACCCATCCGAAACCGTTATATTTAGATTGAAAGAAGAAATGAAGCCAAATAATAACAACACTCGCTCTATGAGTGAAACCCTAGAATATTACATTTCCTTGCATAAGGATAAATATGTGAAGTTAACGTCTTTAAATACAAGATTGGCTGAAGTGAGGGGGAAGTTTGCCATATTGAGTGATGGAAGGGAGTTTTGGGACTATGGCGTCTCCTATTGGCAGGCTAATATACAAGATGAATATCATCTTAAAACCAATTGGGACTTATACACGAAGTGGGAACATGTTAAAGAACAGTTAGCGACAGCAACAAGAGGTAGTTCTCGTACTACATATATTAACTATCTGAGTGGTTCTGGAGGTTCATTTCCTTACTTTGTAGCAAGCGGTCACTCATCTCCTGGTACTTCAGCCCCAAGGTTATCTACAGGACTAACGACCCCGGGCTGGAAGTATAGCTATCCTGATTTTCCTAGGGTTTCTTGTTTTATTGGGATTTGTACAATCGCGTTTGAAGGTACAAATATTTTGACAAGAGATAAAATTAATCAATACAACAGGCTGGGCGTTAATCGAACGGTTGGAATAATAATTGCTGACTTCCCTGGAGAGTCTTTAATTAGCAGCATTATCGCTAATAATAAAAATCTTCAAAAATAGCTTGATTGCGTAAGGCTAAATTATTAAGCCTTATGCATTTATATAAACCAGTAAATAAACTTTTCGTTTGATTGCTCATACGACATTACAATCTATCCAAAATAACATTTCCGTTTTTATTTTAAAAACATAAAGTCCAGCGCTAAAATAAACTTGCTCCAAACTGAAGCCTCGCATAGGTCTGCTAAGTCGTTTAACTCTAAGGAAGCAAATGCTCTTTGTGGGTCACAATTGTTTCGCATTTTCTCTTCGTCATCATTCTAGAAAATGTGAGAATGGTTTGATAAACAAATCAAACAGATGAATAGAATGCCTCAATCCGAACTTGGCATTGAGGGAGATGAAGTTATTCCGTGATGCTAACGGCAGAGAAGGGCCTTACGCTTACATCAAACCACAGCATGCGAATTCAAAAGTGTTATTATATTTTATAGAGAGAGAAATAACTTTGTAACTCAAGGTCAAACTGGACAATATTTAGCTGTTTTAACTTATCTTTCCAATTTTATCTATATATTCCACCAAATAGTTAAATTATGATGCATGTTACATATTGTTCATCACGAATTATGTATCCTCGGTACTTTGACACCTGAGGAAATTCTAATGCGAAGAATAATATTACTGGCATTACTTACGGCGGCCCCCTTATTAAGCTATGCCTCTGATTGGATTGTTCCTGATCTAAATATCGGAGAGCCAAAATTGAACCAGTCCGTAATTAAAAAAGATTTGAGTGAAGGAGCCACTCTGTATGAAATAAAAAGAGGAACAGTAGGGAAGGATGGGTATATTCTTTCCACTGATGTAATAAATTCTCAGACAAAACAAAAATATATAGACGAACTTAAAAATTTAAATATTCCCTTTGAAGTCAATTTCGCCCCTGAAACAGCGCCACTAGGCAATTTCATTGGCCCCATAATTAGAATTAAGGGTTTTAATAACCAAAATGAAGCTAAAGACAAGGCGGATAAATTACAAGCCAAAGGCCTTGAATTTAATGTGCGGTATAGCGCACAGGAAGGTTTGCATACAAGTGGGCCATTCGATATTAGCGTATTAAAGATTGATTTAAATAAATTTGATGGGAAGATTGTTAGCGCCCTAGCTAAAGATACAATACAGGGAGCAGAATCCGTTACATCAATGATTGACAGAAAAAAAGCAATCGCAGGCGTAAATGGTGGTTTTTTTGCCTTTGATAATTCAGTCGGTGATTACGGCGCTCCAGCAGGTATATATGTAAGTAATGGAGAGTTGATACGCGAGGCTACAAATAATAGACCCGTCATTATTTTTGACAACAGTGGTAATAAAACAAATGTATTTTTTGGAACGTCAGTGGTAACAAAATCATTTATAACGCAAGGTGACCTGAGTTACCAAATAAACGGGTTAAATAGAGTTCCGGGAAAATTGTTAAATTGTGGCGGTTATGAAAGCAAGCCAACAGAAAAACCTGTTCATGATTTTGTGTGTCACAATGATAACGAAGTTATTGCTTATAACCGCATGTATGGAAACCACACCCCAAATGTAACGGCGACAGAAATAATAATAAATAAACGTGGCGATATTATAAGTTATTCAGATAAAGTAAATACAAAAATAGAGAGTGATAAAACTTACATTCAGGTGACTGGTAATAAAAAGTTGGAATTGAAGAAAGATATACCCGTGAAGCTAGTTCACAAAGTTTTTATTGATAATAAAGAATTCACACTCAAACCTGGAATAACAATGATAAGTGCTGGGCCTTCTCTTCTTGTGAATGGAAATATTCCTATTGAAATCAGAGCTACTCAGGGCTGGGATCCTTACCCTAAAATAAAGGATCTTAACCAAAGTCAAGACGATGATGGATTGTCACTCGCAAATGATTCCGAAAATAGAGAGGGGTTTTATGAAGGCTGGGTACTTCGCCGGCACCCTCGGACAGCTATTGGTATCACTAAAGACAATGTTCTTTTCATCGCGGTTGTTTATGGAAGAAATCCAACTAATTCAGAAGGGGCAACCATTACAGAAATGGGGCGTTTAATGAAGGCGCTAGGCGCTATCACTGCGATGAACCTTGATGGTGGCGGGTCATCAGTGATGATTGTAGACGGCAAGCCTACAGGTCCCTTTTCTGATGAAGAAGAAAGGTTAGTCTCGGATGCCATCCTTTTGATTAAAAATAACTAACCAATGTTACCTTGCTCAAAAAGAAGAGCAGTAAACTCAGCTCTTCTTTTATCACTATTTATTGATAGATAGCCCTAACCATGAAGGTACTGGTCTATGTTTACCGTCGGGCTGAGATATTAATGAACACCAGACCCCCGACGTGTCGCATGATGAGGAAGGCCTTGCATCACCCTTAACGACAAAAGCATTACTGTCTATCGCAATGGCGGCAGACCCACCTCCATCGAGTTCCATTGAACTTGAAACACCTAAACCATAATACAGATTTTTAAGATCCGTTCTACTTATCCCATTACGGTAACTTCCGCCTTGAAACACATAAATCACACTATTATTATCGTCCGCAGCAATGCCTATGCGGGTAGTTTCTGACGAACCCGAATCAGGTGTAGGTTTTGGTGAAACAACACTAAGAGGTAATCCTGTTCCTGCAATAGCAAGGAATTTATAACCACTATTGTCTAACTCTATAGCATGTTGTTCGATCGCTGGATCAGATACACCGTTGCTGTAATATACTTCAATGCTTGAATTTAAATCCATTTTCCAAAACAGGGCATCAAGCGGCGCTTTGCTGCCATCTTCATCAATGAAATAGCTAGGCCCCGCAAAATACTTATTGGGTTCGTTGTGAGTACCTTGTGTTGGCCCGTTAGAAATATTATCAAAATAAATCCCCAAAGGCGTTGAGCATTTATTGCTTTTCCAAGTCGCTCCATTTAATTGAGGCCTCACATCAAAGTAATTTGCATTCAGCGCTACTAATGGCTTTTCAAGCTTTAACCAAGCCTCGTCTGGATTATATAGCTCAGCATACTCAAGCGTACCGTCTGACGTGCGGGCGGAAGCAGTGCCTTCGCATCGAGCTGCTTCCCCTTTGTGAGTATCACCCAGCAAATGAGGAATAATATATTTCTCATTATTTCTCACCCTCGGTATAATTAATAGATTCCCTTTATTCGCAAGGGTATATTTTCCAGAGCCTGTGCTCATTGGGATTTCGTAGTTTCCACCAAAAACGATATGACTTGGTTTGCCAGTTTGCAAAGTTTCTTTTTTAGCCTCATTAATTAACGCCATTACTGCATCGTTGGTGTAGTTAGGCTTTATATAGCCATTCCCAGTACGAACATTATCACCTCTTATTTGGAATGAACCAACAGTACGGCCATTATTTCTAAACATCAACCAAATTTGTTTGATAGTTATTTCATATTCCCCAGACTTTGCAGCAGGATACTCAAACCGCTTCATATACTCACTAACCTTGCCAACATCCTCAGTTATTCGCATAACTTCAGTTTGACCAGTTAACTTATGTTCTATATCAACAATAATATCAATTGAGGTTTTATTATAACTTGCCCCGCTAAATTTGATATTATGCAAATAAACATCAACAAATAATGGTCTAATTTCCTTTCTATCGCATATGTCTGTATTAATACTTAAAGAGACTTTCTTATTATCGTTGTTTCTATTTTCGAATGTATAATATAAACGTCCCCAGCAATTCCAATTTTCAGATCTTTCACTGCTATATTCGTCAATATAATTAGCATGCACAACGGAGATATTTAACCCTAATAGAATAGCAAGAATAGAGTATTTAAACATGAGTTAATTTCCTATATTGTATTAAAATGATACCTTTGATTTAATTTTTAATCGTATTAGCTGAAACAATTCCAATTTCAATACTTAAATTTCAAATAATTAATTCACCATGTCATCCTCAAATTGATTTCGATTAAATAAAGTTATAGATGAGTAAGTAAAATTACGCAAACTTAAAAGATATTAATTGTCCTTACGAATAAAGAAGAATCCACAGAATAGTATTATGCTCTTAGACTGATAAGCTATGTACGCCTAGTAAAATTCATTTTTCGATATAAAGAACCTCAAAAATGAACGTAAAACGTCTTGACAACAAAGTGTATGTTCTTACTTGGCTGGTTTGTGGATTCGCAGAGACGCTAAGGGTAGAAAGAGATTTTATGGCTACATCAATAACAGCATACGTATACAGAATTGGTTGTGACTATTATTAAAAGGGTTAATGCACACCGGTAGATATTTCTTCAAGGGTAAAGCTCAGGCTAGTTCATGTCATTTATACATTAGATGTCAGGTATTAAGAAACCAACTCAGATAACCGATCATATGTGGTAAAGGGAAGGGGGATAATACTCAACCGTAATAGTCCTAGTTCTGAGCGTTTTACACTCATAACCATTTCTTCAGGAAATTATTTTTTATTCGCTTCTCGGTACGTAATTAAACATACTAAACCGTAAATATTATTTAGTTCACTTAATGTATAACGCTATGTTACAAAAGGGTCCTGAGCGATTGCGGTAGAATGGTTTTGGGGTTTACCGCAATCGGGAAGGTTCATCTTTACATATAGAGTGCATTGTGCGAGCCTATCTTATTACTTTCCAATTCCAAGTCAGCTTTCTTATTTTCAATAAAACTTTCAGTTTCTTTTTCTAATAAAAGCCTTGTGAGTTCATTTTGTCTTTCTTCTAGAATTTTATTTTCTTTTTTATTTCGCCTATTTCTTATCTCGGATGAAATCACAGTATAAATGGAAACAATTAAAGCAAATAAAGCAATCCAAGCACTCGCATCCATTTTTAACCTCTATTTATTATTTGAACGATTTCTTAAACATTTTTTTTATGTCTTTAATAATATCTTCTTTCATTTCGTTAACATTGGCTTGAATGTTTTCATCATTTTCCCGAATTAATTCATCTTTCGTTAATTCATAGCCACAATCAAAGCATTTAGTAGCATCTTGCTCTCCATATATTTCAAATTCAGTATTGCTACAGACAGGACAGTGTAGGGTAATAGATCTGTTATGCTTATTCATTTTAACCTCACTAAAAGTTTTAACTCTAAAACTCCCCGTCCTGTGTACTACAGGGGTAGTCTCAAGACAATTACGGACTTTCCGTAAAATAACTAATTATATCGGGTTCATTTGAACTTACCACGGAGACCTAAGATTGTACATAATGATAGCAGATGATGAAAATAACATCTATTTAGTGCCTAAACGAACCAACACGATTAACCAGCCAGAACACTGGATTTCTTCATTTCACTTTTGGGTTCGCATAATGCATATTATGTTAAATAGAATATAATGACCAATAGCTTCATAAGATGAATCCCTTTCAATGAATTAGCGCTTCTAACCCCTGTTGATTCAGATACGTGTTAAAAATTTAATCACTTCACTTCTTGCCAATCTGTGCATTTTAATGAGATACGTAGTACAGCATGGATAAGAAACAAATACTGACCTAAATCGATGAGCAAACCAACTCTTCCATCCTTGTTTGTTGCAATATACTCAATAAGAAAGTTTTCACTTCTACGTTTCCGCACCAAGAAAAGGAATTGTTCACGCTGAAGTATTTCTTTAAGTGTTGGGAAAATAAATTCAGTAAAAGATTCGATTTTTCTTTCGGGGAATCTAACGACGATATTGCAAATTGCATTTCTGAATTGGATGGTTTCTATCATCACTTGGGTAATAAAAAAGTACTAAAAGCATAGTTTCAATTCAAAATGTATCTTTTGAATCATGCAAAAATAATGCTGAGCACCTACGAACAATGTCTAAATTCTTTTAATAAATAGGAATCAGTGCTTTCAATAGATTGACAGGTATGACATCTGGACGCCACGCGATTGAAACGGATGCTACATAAAGTAATCGCTCAGAATTTTAGCAAAGTACAGCCAGGTGATATGAAGCACAGTCCCAATTACCGGAGTTTAACGAAAGAGCAACTATTATGCCTTGATAAAATACTACTACCCTATTCTCCTTTGATATCAGAATCATTACCTGTAGTGACCCCGTGATTCTATTAACTATTTATTAAAAATATTATTTTTATAAACGTGATTTCAACTGAATCCATTCATTTTTAAACACCATCTTAAGATAATAGGTAAAAAAAGACATTTTTAGCCTTCCTAAGAATTTGTTTTTTATACTTTTTATTTTTTCTATCTCTGTAAGCAATTGCTCTTCATCAAAAAAATAACAAACAGGCGGAACTGGCGATATAACATTGAAGTAGCAAGCTGGAGCCACATAATTAAACAACACATCTTCAATGTATTTAATATCATAATTTTTAACCATGTAAGCTATATAATCGTAGTCTATAGCGTTATCAACAAAAATAAGTGACAACGTCACATAAAGACGTTCTTCATTATTTAACGAATTGCCCATTTCGTAAGCTCTTCTATTTCATCATCAAGACTATCCGTTACAACTGTTCCGGAAATTATTGCACTTAAGGATTGCGCCGGTGCTTTTACCCTTATTCAATAAACTCAGGATGATATTGAACGGTTTAGCGAAGAATTAACGCCATCAGAATTTCATCCCGATATTCCGTGCCCTCTTTCAGTGCACGAGGTTCCACACCGTAGATTTTGAAACCCTGTTTTTCATAGAGCTTGATAGCGGCGACATTTCCATCTACTACGCTCAGCATGATTTGTTCAACATGCTTAATCGCATAATTTTTCACTGACTGTAATAGTTTTTCAGCTATACCTAACCCTCGAAATTCAGGCTCAACAAAAACACTCGATAAATAAGCTTTGTGAGCATCTTTAACGCCATCCTCTTGTTTAAAAACACACAAACCGACAATCTTTCCGTCTATGTATGCACCGAATGCCGTAAAACTATCCAACCGTTTTACAAATGATTGAAGTGGCTGCTTTTCCTCACAATCATAAGTGGAGCCGAACATCTCTGGCGATTTCTTCAACGCTGACAAGCGAATGTTACGAAAATCTTGTACATCAGCTATTCCGAGTAGGCGAATTTTAGGTTCAATCATAGTATTAATTTTATTTCCTGATTATTGCTAGTTAACATCAACACCAAAAATTGGCCATGCTTTGATCTCATTGAGAATCACTTGATTAAGCTTATCAATATCCGCGCCATCACAGACTTGTATTATTACCCCGTTAATCACTGTAATATAAAAATCAGTAAAGGTATGTTCATCCTTAAAACCCCCCTCTAATCCCCAATAAATCACAGAAAAAATGCAAAAATTCCTTTTCAGCTTCATATTCATATAACTTAACTTGAACATGTAGATTTATAGAAAAATTATGGCATCAATCGAATAGTCGAAATATCTATCACTCTACCACTTTCTTCACAAATGTGGCTTTGGCATCTAAAACCTTTCCATCTTTGCTGACTGGTAACATTAATCCAATTTCTGCACCCGTCTCTTTATCCACTAATATTGAACGTGTATCGTACTAAACCGGAAGCAAACAGCAGAATGATCAGCTTATATATGATGTTTTATGCAATAGGTAGTGGTTTGGACGCTATCAGCTCAACGGCCATGTATGCTTATGCAGGTTGGAATGGTGTTTGTATTTTAGGTGCATTAGTTAGCGTATTTGCACTTATTATTTGGGGGATAACACACAACCGCTCTTTTTGAAAACAGAAATGAAAGAAAATTGCGTTTTACCCGTTATTGGCGGCAAATGTGCAATTGGCAGTGGGATTTATGACTTTAGGGGGGGATTAAAAAAGCAGCGAATTAACCTGACCGATCATCTCTGATTCTTGTAGGATAAACTTGGGCTTGCAAAGATCGTGGAAATTTGGTTTAGCGAAAAGGCACGAGCGCTACGACCGTTGCAATGATTATTAGCATCCCAAAACCGATACTTTATTTTTTGAAGGTATAGGCTGGCGTAGACTGTTCATGGTTGGGTAGCTAAATTATTAGCTACCCATATTTATATGCTAATCAAACCAACCAACTATTTCTAACTTACCTAAATAATAATTAGTTCTCCGCAATAATCTGGTGTCATGTTTTTTTTGTGCATTCGAGTATCGGTATCTACAAGGTTTTTGATATGCTCATAAAAAGTCCAATGAGTTGCTTCGACCGTGTCTTCATTCTCATCATAATGATAAACCAAGTCTGGGGCATCAGATTCAGTTAACAAAAAATAATATTGAGTTTGATTCTCAAATGATACTAAGAATGGTTTTTTATTAACTAATTCCCAGAGCTGCAATGAACATAAATTATCTCGAAGTGTTAATTGAGAAAGTACATGAGAGCGAACACTTTTGATTTCCCTGTAAAACATAAGCAGGTCATCACCAAAAAAGCCACCGCTGCATCGGCCCATACAGCTCAAAAAATCACGAAGTTGGCCAACTACTTTAATATCGTAGAGGCGCTCAATTTTCTGTATTTCATCTCCTGTATATCCTTTGATTTTACTTATATCTATTTCTAACTCGGGATATACAGCGTGTAAACATGCGATTAATGATGTGCTCATTCTTTTCTAATTCCTGTTGTGCCTTGGTAAATAGTTATATTAAAACGTTCGTTTTGTTTTGCAAACTCCAAGCTAGTTTGCTGGCAACCATCACACATACCGGGCACCTTTTGGGATGTATTCTCTACCGCAATCGCAATTTCGGCGTTTTTACCTTTGTAATTATCATTTATATCACTAAACAATTTCTGCTCGGCATGATTGTAATTAGTTTGGCCATTGCTCGTAGAGACACTTGGAATACTTTTACTATCACTCACAACAACTTTATAATTAATACCATCAACGTTAAGTAAAAATAAAATTTATCGAGCTAGTTATCATAATGGAGTGTGAAGCCTAACGAACGTGAGCCACACTTCACCCGCGACATTGTTATTTACGTCCACTACAGCCAGTATGATTTGTTCCACATATTCGCTTGCGTAATCCTTCACTGCCTGTAGTGATACCGCTTAACGCATAATAACGGAAAGTTCCACGGAACCACGTGCTACGCCGGTTATCCCTGCCCCCTTTGAATATAACTCATATTCAAGCGTTTTCGTCATATTGATATTGTTTTCATTTGCGTTAATACGTCCAAGCTCGACCATCGTCTGATCTAAACGTATCGGTAATTTAGAACCGTTATGGTGTACAAATAATTTCACATATGCGGCAGCTCTACGACTTGCGTTGTTTAAATTAACATCAAAAGCATTACCAGAATAAAACTCTGGTTTAACGTTAGCTGAAATTCCGATATAGGCGTCAACTTGATCTTTAAATTGGCTACAATTTATCGTCATAGGACGTTGAACAGAAGCTAACAAAGTACCTTCAGCCGCACCTGAGTCTTGAATACCAAAATTAATTTTATTCGCAGTCTGTAAATTACAAGTTAGCCCAGAAACCGTGACATTTATTGGATCTGATTTTGGCACTAGCACCGACCATGCGCCTTCATACTGAGTACGCCAATCTTTAATAGAAGTCCCTATATTATCCCTTAAATAGTATCTTCCACTTTTTTGATTCCCTGTTCCGTAAACTAACAAACGACCCGTCACTGTTACATTATGTCGTAGAGTAATTACAGGTGTTGATTGGTAAGGTTCAAAAATACAGCTTCGAGAATGTGGAAATTGATTAGTACCAGACCCCCAACCATTGAAATGTCCTGTTACTGTGTCTATCCGTTGGTAAGGATACGTATCTCTTGTTCGTCTATTTGTAAAAGTAAATTCAGGCACTAGCATTAAATCATTACTAATTGGTATCCCAAATACACCATCAATTTCCATCAAAGTAGAATCATTGCATTGATTGAATGAACCATTAAAAAAATTGGTTAACGAAACATACGGATAAACATCACCAACATTAGCGTATGTAATATGAGTGTTAGTTGTCGAATAATAACCAAATACCCCGACTAAACCTCGCCCATTAAATACCTTAACGTCCGCAGCGAATGTTGGTAACGTTATACTCGTCAAAACCATTGCTAATAAAATCTTTTTCATCATATTACCTAAAAATAGAAACCGCTATAACCAACTCCTAAGGTTGTTATCGTATCCTTACATTCCCAATAATCTTTTAAAATAAATTGAATCTCATTTGCCAAGTGTTCGATTTATATAAGATAAAAACGATTGTATTAATATCCGCTTAACCACAATGCAACATTATCTTTTAGACGATAGCCCGTATGGTTAAATTATGAAAAACTACCATCAGGATTTTATCTCAATATTCAGTCCCTTTTTTAGAGTCAATCACAGTATCAAATCTACTGTCATGGTTATTGGTGAGCTATCGCTAATTTTAAAATGCCTGGTTTAAAATCAATCTTACGATAAACTTAACGCATAATAACGGAAAGTTCCACGGAACCACGGGCTACGCCGGTTATCCCTGCCCCCTTTGAATATAACTCATATTCAAGCGTTTTCGTCATATTGATATTGTTTTCATTTGCGTTAATACGTCCAAGCTCGACCATCGTCTGATCTAAACGTATCGGTAATTTAGAACCGTTATGGTGTACAAATAATTTCACATATGCAGCAGCTCTACGACTTGCGGTGTTTAAATTAACATCAAAAGCATTACCAGAATAAAACTCTGGTTTAACGTTAGCTGAAATTCCGATATAGGCGTCAACTTGATCTTTAAATTGGCTACAATTTATCGTCATAGGACGTTGAACAGAAGCTAACAAAGTGCCTTCAGCCGCACCTGAGTCTTGAAAACCAAAATTAATTTTATTCGCAGTCTGTAAATTACATGTTAGTCCAGAAACCGTGATATTTATTGGCTCAGTTTTAGGAACTAATATTACCCATGCCCCTTCATTTAAATTACGCCAGTCTTTAATTGAAGTTCCTAGATTATCTTTTAAAAAGTATGTGCCACCTTTTTGATTTCCAGTTCCATAAACAAGCAAACGCCCCGTGATTGTTACATTATGAGCTAAACTTATTTCGGGAGTTGATTGATAAGGTTCAAAAACACACCCTGCGCTATATCCATATTGGTTGGTACCAGAACCCCAGCCATTAAAGTGCCCTGTTACAGTATCTATGGGTACGTATGGATAAGTCGGTCTTGTTCGTCTATCCGTAAAAGTAAACTCAGGGACTAGCATTAAGTCATTACTAATCGGTATTCCCCATATGCCATCGATTTCCATCATAACACGTTGATGGCATTGGTTGTAGTATCCATTAAAGTGATTAGTTAAAGTAACATACGGGTATACATCACCAATATTAGCATGTGTAGTCATACGGTTAGTTTTCCAATAATAACCAAATACCCCGACTAAACCTCGCCCATTAAATACCTTAACGTCCGCAGCGAATGTTGGTAACGTTATACTTGTCAAAACTATTGCGAATAAAATCTTTTTCATCATATTACCTAAAAAATAGAAACCGCTATAACCAACTCCTAAGGTTGTTATCGTATCCTTACATTCAAAATAATCTTTTAAAATAAATTAAATCTTATTTGCCAAATGTTCGATTTATATAAGATAAAAAACGACTGTATTGATATCCGCTTAACCACAATGCAACATTATCTTTTAGACGGTAGCCCGTATGGTTAAATTATGAAAAACTACCATTAGGATTTTATCTCAATATTCAGTCCCTTTTTTAGAGTCAATCACAGTATTAAATCTACTGTCATGGTTATTGGTGAGCTATCGCTAATTTTAAAATGCCTAGTTTAAAATCAATCTTACGATAAACTTAACGCATAATAACCGAAAGTTCTACGGAACCACGTGCTAAACCGGTTATCCTTGCCCCCTTTGAATATAACTCATATTCAAGCGTTTTCGTTATATTGATATTGTTTTCATTTGCTTTAATACGACCAAGCTCGACCATAGTCTGGTCTAAACGTATCGGTAATTTAGAACCGTTGTGGTGCACAAATAATTTTACATACGCAGCAGCTCGATTACTTGAATTAATTAAATTAACGTCGTAATTATTCCCTGAATAGTACTCGGGTTTAACGTTAGCAGATATTCCAATATATGCATCAACTTGATCCTTAAATTGACTACAACTTATGGCTATCGGACGTTGAACAGATGCTAATAGGGTACCTGCTGCTGCATTCGAATCTTGAATACCAAAATTAATTTTATTCGGGGTCTGCAAGCTGCATGTTAGCCCAGAAACAGTGACATTGATGGGATCCGCTTTATCTACTAATTTTACCCATGACCCTTCATTAATATTACGCCAGTCTTTGATCGAGGTGCCTATATTATCTTTTAAATAATACGTACCACTTTTTTGATTCCCAGTTCCATATACTAGCAAGCGACCTGTTAGGAAAACCTCATGTTCGATAACAGTTTCTGGCGTTGTTTGATAAGGTTCAAAAATACAATTCCGGTACCATGGAAATTGATTTGTACCTGAACCCCTGCCATTGAAATGCCCTGTTACTATATCGAATGGGGCAGGCCGAGGATAAACTAATCCCTTTCTTCGCTCATCTGTAAAAATAAACTCAGGCACTAGCATTAGTTCATTACTAATTGGTATTCCGTAAATACCATCAATTTGCATTAGAGCGGGTTGATAGCAACGGTTATATGAACCATTGAAAGTATTGGTTAATGTAACATAGAAATAAGATTCTCCAACGTTACCGTATGTTACCATTTTGTTTTTTGCAGTGTAATTCCCAAACACTCCAACTAAGCCACGCCCATTGAACACCTTAACGTTTGCGGCTAATGATGACATTGTTATACTTGTCAAAATAATTGCGAATAAAATTTTTTTCATCATATTACTCAAACTAGTTATTGGCATGTAACAGTTAAATTACGCAGCGACGAGTAGGTGTTTTCAGTTGATTGACTCATATCAAATGGAACTTGACATTGCTCAGAGTTTGCTCTTCCCCATACTACTGATAATGTCCCTTTTTCAGGTAACCCGCTTATATATACACGACCATTTTCACCAACAATTCCTGATATTAAACTAGAACTATCTTGTTCTGATTGTTGAAGTGATGCTACAGCCCCCATTGGAATAGTTTTTGGACCCGTTAAGGTGAGCATTGCCTGATACCCTTTCAAGGTATTAAACTGAGTTTTAACTAAAGCGCCTTTTGTTGGATAGACATTAACGGATGTTTCTTTACTTTCAACATCTGTTGGTAATGTATTAATATCTAGATTAATAATATTTTGGCTGTATTCCATCATATTAGGCACAATAGCGTAACCCCGAGAGTCAATAACGGCCATCCCATTATTGATACTTGTTCCCGCAGCATCTGGCGCATACACTACAGCAGCAGAATTACCAATGAACTGACCCAATGTAACCCCACCTGGGTGAATGACGGCAGCACCATTTCCATTCACATAAGTAAGTTGGTTTTCACGGCCATAACTGTAACCAACACCCGCATAACCTTTACTTCCTTGATAACCAATATTGATAGAGCTGGATAATTTCTGGTCACGGTTATCGCCACTTTCACTTAACTGATAAGTCAATTTATTGTCTAATAACTGGCCATTAATACCCAACTGTTGATAGGTTCTACCTGTATTATCGTGACTTATTTGGAAGCTACTGTAGATATTTTCAATATCTTTGTTATGTGAAAACAGACTAAATGGTACGCTAACGTTGAAGCTAACTTGGCGGTTTTCAGGCCAGTTTCCATCGCCTTGTGTACGGCTAATACTGTAATCGATACCATAAGATAAACCTTTATAGAAACCGCTATAACCAACCCCTAAGGTCGTTATCGTATCTTTACGTCCCCAATAATCACTCCGCATACCTCTAAAATAAATTGAACCCCATTTACCAAGAGATTGATTTATATAAGATTGAAAGCTACTACGTTGACGCCCGTTCAACCACGGGGCAACATTATCTTTCAAACGATAACCTGCATGGTTAAAGTCTGAAAAACTATAGTAGTCTTTTGTTGAGTACCTCAACGCGGTCAAGTCAATAGATGTACCAAAATCAGATAAGTTCTTTGAGTAACGAAGTCTGAAAGATTGGCCTTGCTTATTTTCATCTCTGATTGTGGCATAGGCATGGGTCGCATCGATTGACATAGCACCAAATGAGCCTAATGAGAAACCTGTACCAACAATACCTGTCCAGTAATGATTAGCCCCTAAAAAACCAGTATAGAGTGTGACCGCTTTTGGTAATCCGTATATGAGTGTCCCCATCAAGAAATTACTTTTTTTATTACCATCGGTTATGCCACCATTGTATTGACCTGCTGTAACTTCATATTTAAATGTTCCAGCTCGTTGCATTACGGGCAATGATGAGAATGCTTGAGTGAATACTCGGACAGAACCATCTTCCTCATGAATTGAAACCTCCAAGTCCCCTGCTGTACCTGTTGGATAAAGGTCATTAATCACAAAGGGTCCTGGTGCAACGTACGTTTGGTATATGGTATTACCATTTTGGCTTATCGTGATGCGGGAATTAGATGATGCAACACCTCTAATTTGTGGCGCAAATCCCCTATCACCTCGTGCTAACATCTGCTCATTGGATAATAAACGAACCCCTTTGACTGGAACACTGTCAAGTACATCATTGAGTGTGCTCGTTTCACCCATTACAATTTCAGAATTTAAGTGCTGAATATCCCTTGAAACGGTTGTATTATTAAAATCGCTTTGACGATTACGTGCGGTCTGACCATCAAATTTATTTTCATTTTCAATGTAAAAATATTGGGAACGTAAACGCCACGCACCAAGATTTAATCCGCCTGTAATGTTGGCAAAAATAGAGTTATTTTTTGTTTTACCGCCAATTCCACCCGTAAATTCTTGTCGGCTCCCACTAACTTGATAGTTTAATACCAAGCCAGGTAAACCTTGGTCAAGAAGCTCTATCGGTACAGCACCTCTAGCCTTCTGGTTCATAGAGATTTGCGGGATATTTAAATTTAGTGTTAATTTTGAAACATCGAATTGAACTTGTGCATTTTCTATTACCGATGATAGAGAGGTAATTTTGTGAGTCGCAGGCATTCCTTTCAATACAGGATTACCTTGAATATTTACGCCGAACTCTTCTAACATCGCAGGCGTAAATTCAGGCACAATGTTACCTTCCTCATCTTGTATGAAATAAATTTCCTTCTGGCCTATCTCTTCTTTATTTATTTTCATAGTAACCATATAACGGCCAGGAGCTACTGTATCAGAACGTGCAAATACAGATAAATCGATACTATCTTTATCTGTTCCTGCCGGCAGGTTTAAAAGGGAAGGATCAAAATAAGGTTCAGCATTTGTGACACCACCAAACAGACAAAACATAAGCGCTATTGAGATAGGTTTTAAGATAAATATTCTGTTATTCATAATATACTCTCATCCAATACGCCAATGCTCAGTTTTGTTATTAATCCATATTCATTTAAAGCTTGCCAAGTCACCTCTCCAGAAACAGATTGAGGTAGTTCAATTTGGTTTTCACTAAACGGAGGAAAACTGTCATCGATTAATTTCATTGGTACTTTATATGAACCAATAGTTAATGAAGTTAATGTTATTGAAAGAGCTGACGGGTTTTTGATCATCAGTTTATTTTTATTTATAGAAAAACGCATTTTGTCCACTTCCTTGTCAATCCGTAATTCTTCAATTGCTTTAGGTCGATACAGCATTTTAAAATAGAGTGTCGGAGTAATAATAAACTCCGAGGTGTTCTTATCTGATACTTCGGGAATAGTTTTTAATGAAACATAAAATACACTTTCTCTATCTTTTGCTAAATTACCATCAGCAACCCGTTGTATTTTCCAACTATAGCGAACACCACTATCTAAACGATGTAATGGTGGTGTGATTAAAAAAATATCTGATTCTTTATTAATCAGTGGTTTCAACGTTTTTTCATTTGCAGCAATGATTTGAGACTGGACGAGTATTGCCTCGTTATTCGCATTCTCTAACATGGTTGAAACACCTTTTTTTTCCGATTCTTTATAAATTATACGTTCAGGTGAAAATAACAAACCATCCGTGATATCGATATTTGCGAAAGAAGACCCCATATAATAAACAAATGAAACAATTAAAATAATGATTTTTTTAACTATTGACATGTTTTCCTCTCGCCTAATATTAGTGAAGCCGTGTTATCTTCACTATCACCACCATAATCATTAACTGCTTTCCATACTATTTTGCTTGAGTGATTTACTTCATCAGTATTGTTTACTAAGTATCTGCTTCTGGGTGGAATTATTACTCCAGATATTTGCGGGTACTGTTTATTATTTATTTTTAGAAAGCTTAACGTTATATGGTATGGTGACGGATTTTCTATACATACATTCTTTTTATGTAAATAAAACTGTAGCCCTTTAATCGCATCTTCACTTGATTGCGTTAATCCATTGGGGCGATAAAATAGCTTTATCACTAAACGCGTACCTATCGATAACCTTGCCACTTGTTCTTCATTATTGTTAGGTGTAACACCGGGTATACCAATAACACTAAAATAAAATAAGGATTCTTTATCTTTAGGCAGTTGAGTTAATTTTTCTTCAGGCAAAATTTTCATTGCCTGCTGACTATTTGGATTCAATCGATATAGTGGTGGCGTAACTAAAAATACGCCTGATTCTTTCTGTCCAATAGGCGTATCAAACACCCCTGATTGCACTAAATATACACTGTCACTATCGTTTTTTAAGGTAATGGATTCTTGCGTTGAATCACCATTCCAAATGATTCTTGTTTGTTCTAAGAGTAGCCCAGCATAAGCATTAGAAGATAACTCTGGTAATAAAGTTAAAGTACCAACCAAACAAAATAATGAAAATATGATTCTACGCATATTAGATACCCTAGAGATTAGCTAGTCAGTGAATACGGTGAATATCATTGACGCTTTAAAACTACCTTTTGCTATTTGACTCGTATTGTTACATTCACCGCAAGATAATGCGGTCGTCACTGTAAAGGTATCACCGATAGCATTACTAGAATTAAGTTGGAAAAGAACATCACCATCTGTTTTTGCAATGTCATCAACTAATAACTTAATACCGACACCTTTTGAAGTTCCACTTTCTTTAAATAAAGGTTTTCCATTAAAAATTTCTGTCTGTCCAGATACAAAAATTTTGCTTTTAGATAAATCGCTAACATTTGTACATCTTGCTAGCTTCAAAGTGATATCTCGATTTAACTTTGTGGTTTCACCTGAATCATTTTTAACAATATCAATTGGAGAAACTTTTTTGTAATCAATCACTGCTTCTGAAACATCAACTTCACAAGTCTTTTTATAAAAAGAGACTTCAAAATCGACAGCAACACTATTCATTTGTGCTAATACTGATTGACAAAATACAATCGTTACAAAAGATAAAATTAACCGAAGCACATTCATACCCTCTTTTCTAAATTATGGCATTACAACGGTTAATAAAATTGATGCTTTTGCAGAACCCGCTGTAACGGTGCTATTGTTTGATTGACGTACAAATCCGATTGTCATTGGTAAAGAACCTGTTGTACTACCAGCAGGTAAATAAAAGCTTTCATTATTTTTTAAGGTTTTTCCCTTAGAATAGAACCCTACCAACTCTGACACTTCACCATTTTTCAGCATAAAACCAACCCCTTTTGCTCCAGCAGGGTCCGCTGTTAAAAATAGATTAGGATCATTTGATACATCACCTGTTACCATTACTTCCGGCATCACCGTTGTTTCATAATCGCGGCATTGGTATGAAAGTTTAATTGGCGTAATATCGACAGCATCATTTAATCTAAAATCTGCAATAACAGGACGACGAGTCATTTCGATATTTGATGGCGTTACTTCAATGTCACATTCACCTATACTATGTATATCTGCAAGTATTTCTAATTTATTCCCTGCAAAAGATTGCATTGTAGAAGCCATTAATAAACAGGCGACTAAGGTCGATAATTTATGGTTTCGTATGTTCAACATAGCCCCCTAAATCATTAATAGTTACCCAAGTGGTTGGGCCTGTATTCACCGTTGTCGGATAAATGATATTGCTAAAAGGCGCCACCATCGTGTTGTTCTTTTTAGCGGAAATATCTATCTGCTTATTGCCCACTTTTAATGATGCTAATGTAATATAATAGGGAGAGTTGTTTGTGACTTGCACACCGCCTTGAACCGCTGAAAACGTTAGACTTTCTTGCGCTTTATCAGAAGTTTGAACTAACCCAGCTGGGCGATAAAAAACTTTAATCACATTTTCTATTGCAATTTTTACATCGCCTTTCATATTTGAAACATTTAACTCTGCATTTTTTTCACTGCGTGCGATTGCTCTTGCATGTAAGTAATAAATGGATTCACGATCTTTTGGTAAATTCATTGAGCTAGAAGTTTCGGTAATACGAACATCTCGCTGTTGTCCCGGCTTTAAATAGAGCATAGGAGGAAGAATATCAAATACTGTCTCTTGGGTAGAATCACTAGGTGTTTTCGTTAAATATACCTGAACCAGATATTCTTCGTTCTCTGTACTATTGCGAACAGTTACCGGAATAGATTGGCTATTTTGTGGAAAAACAATTCGAGTAGTATTAAGGCCTACCCCAGCAGCTGATAGTCCTGTAATTTCAAGACCAAATATCATCATTCCAATTATTGAGTATCTGATAGTTGACATCAAATTCATAATTTATCTCCAATAGTCATTCTATTAAGTAACAAGTAATAAATGAGATGGCCATTTTCTGCCATCTCATTTAAATAATTATTATTCGTAGCTTACAGAGAATGTAATTGGAGCATCAATGCGTTGTGAAGCAGGTGTTCCTACTGTTGAATATAAGCCAACGTTCATTGCGATTGAAGCAGAAGAACCTTGAGCTAAACCAGTCACAGAAGTTAAATCAACACTTGTGTTAGGTTTAACTGGCTTAGCATCAGCAGTTAATTTAACACCAACAGTTGCATTTGCAGTGTTGTTGAAGTAATCACCATTCGCGTCTAGTGCAGTTCCTTTAGCGAATAATTGCACTGATGCACCTGTTTGGTCTTTGCTACAATTAGTTAATTGTAGAGTGAAGTCTTTTGCGCTTGCAGCAATATCACCAGCCGCTTGAATATCAGCAGAAATGTGAGTACCTAAGTCAATATTAGGATTGCTAACGCTTAAATCACAGGTTGCCGCTGCGATTTGACCTGAAACATTTACTTGAGCGTTTTGAACTGCAGAAGCAGCACCAGTAAATCCTAAACCAGCAGCAACACATAGAGCAATCATATTTTTTTGATTAAACATAATAAGACCTTAAATTTTTATTAATAATTGGGTGTAAGTTAATATTTACCCTACGATTACAACACCCTTTTAATCGCAGGACTTAAATAGAAATGAATTGATTTCAACTTAATGAATGGGCTAATCGATTCTTTTCCAGTTTTCTTCTTAAATAAGTTTATTTATAAACTCTAAATTCATTTTTCCGTATACACTTCCATGTTTCCATACACATTTCCATTATGTTTCCCTATTTGCATCCGCGTTTAATTGGTTAAAAAAACTTAAATCACTCAACTAACAGAATCGCTAGAGATTCTAATCAAGCAAAGCTCTTCTTATTAGCTGAAAAAACTTAAATTACTCAATTGACGGGATTGACGGAGATTCTAATCCAAAAAAAATTTTTTTCTAGAGGGGGTATTCATGCAGTGAGTAAGCAAATGTAATTGGCTTTTATTTTTAATAAGTCAATGATTAAATATTCTTCATTAAAAATGAAAGTAAAACACCCTGTTGTTCTTAGCTGTGATTTAACACTTATTTAACTTACTCATATTATGCACATCATCACCAAAATATAATAACTATATGAATAAAAAGATATTTTTACATTTCAAATAATAATCTTTAAATTGATTTGAAATAAAAAATTAACATCAAACAAAAAAACAACACATAATACATATTAAAAATTGAAACTCATCAACCCCCTTATTAAGGTTGAATATTGAATTAAAAACAGATTTTTCTTAACAATTATTATTGTTTTATTGAAATATATGTTTACATGTAGTTACTAACATATAAATATAATAGCCTATTACTTAAATATTTTTTTAATTTAACTAAAATTTTTTTACTGCCAAATGTAAGAATATATACTATAAGTATAAAAAGATGTGTAAATACTCAATTCGTATCCTTAAATTTAAAACCCAATATAGTGAAGTGGTGTTATTATTCCATTTTGTAACAATGCAATGTATCGAAAGCATTTACAGTAAGATAAGGTGTTAGCAATTAGTAATTAATACTGATTTAAGGCATTAATATCATATTATTTGAGTTTGTTCACAATATTGTTTATGGAGTGATTATCGTAAGAAACTAAACTTGCATGATTGAAGATAGTGTCTTCATCTTCAGGATGATATGTATTGATAATAAGATGAATACAGCAGATACTTATTGATAATAATACTGACGACTTGGTTAAGGCGGTTAAACTCAGTTTCACATCTGCTTGATGAACATTAATTGATCATTAATTTGCTTTTTTATAACCAAATCACATCGAAAAATTCCTTTCAAGAAAACATTTTATTTCTTGAAAGGAATATAGCCGCATCGGCATTATGAAAATGTCACTACTAAATATTTTAGTTTAGTCATTAATTTTCAAGTTCACTCATATTGGTGATCTCATTGCGGTTAATTTGCTCATTTTTTCCTGTTTGAGCATCTTTATAAGAAACCAATCCGGTATCATTATCAACCTGAGGTTTACCATCGGTGATAATAGTACGTCCATCCGTGGTTTTTATTGCTTGGTTTGAAGAGCAGCCTGTTACAGTAAAGGCGACAAGAGAGCTTAGAATAACAGCAAACAATGTAACTTTTTTCATATGTTCTCCTTATGTATCGATATTTATGTAACAAGTTCAGTATAGGTAAATTTCTATGCATTGTTAACCTATCCTATGAATAATTACTTAACTATAAAAAATTTTCATTAACGTAAATAAATTTATTTACATATGAATTTATTGATTTATGTGACAGTACCTACCCTAAATAAATTATTTACCGTCAAAGATTGGCTTCAGGAATAGCGGTATAGACATGATTTTGAGTGTCAGCACATCAATAAATTATTCCAACAAAGCCAACGTTCATCAGATAGGATAACATTGCGTTTTTTGGCGGCGTTCAACGCAATGCTACATTCACTTAAATAGATAGTCTGAGTGCTAAAGCAATCAATGTTACTGTCAGCACAGGAATGGTCATAATAATACCGACTTTAAAATAATATCCCCATGTAATAGTCATATTTTTTTGCGATAATACATGTAGCCAAAGTAAAGTCGCCAAACTTCCAATCGGCGTAATTTTAGGCCCCAAATCAGCACCAATAATATTCGCATATACCATCGCTTCCTTGATCAGCCCAGTAGCACTGCTGCCCTCAATTGACAACGCACCGATCAATACAGTTGGCATATTATTCATAATTGATGATAAGAAAGCAGTGATAAATCCAGTGCCTATTGTTGCGCTCCATAAACCACCATCAGCAAGATAACTTAATATGTTTGAAAGATAAGTGGTTAATCCTGCATTTTTTAAACCATAGACAACCAAATACATACCCAGTGAGAAAATCACTATCTGCCATGGCGCACCCTGTAATACTTGTCGGGTATTGATCACGCGACCTTTAGAAGCAATAACCCAGAGAATTAACGCCCCTATCGCAGCAATAGCACTTATTGGAAGACCTAAAGGTTCTAATACAAAAAAACCTATCAATAACAGTACCAATACAAAGCAACCTGCCTTGAATGTTTTTAGATCTTTAATCGCTAAGGTTGGTTTACTGAGCTTTGTTACATCATACTGCTGTGGAATATCTTTGCGATAAAACCAGTGTAATATCACTAATGTTGCAATGATCGATGCAATGTCGACGAAAACCATAATGGATGCATATTCAGAAAATCCAATATTGAAAAAATCGGCAGAAACAATATTAACTAAATTAGAGACAATCAGTGGTAAGCTAGCTGTATCTGCAATAAACCCCGCCGCCATGACAAAAGCTAACGTTGTTCCTTTATTGAACCCCAACGCCAATAGCATAGCGATAACGATGGGAGTTAAAATTAAAGCTGCTCCATCATTGGCAAATAAAGCGGCCACCATTGCACCAAGCAAAACGATATAACTGAATAGTAACCGCCCTTTTCCATTCCCCCATTTAGCAACATGTAATGCAGCCCATTCAAAGAAACCGCTTTCATCTAAAATCAAACTAATCATAATGATGGCAATAAAAGTGGCCGTTGCGTTCCAAACAATATTCCAAACAATCGGAATATCTTGAAAATTAATCACACCAAAAGTGAGTGCCAGTATTGCCCCTATTGTTGCACTCCATCCGATGCTAAGCCCCTTAGGCTGCCAAATAACCAACGTGATCGTCAGAACAAAAATGAATACTGCAATAAACATAACAACCTCAATTTCTAAAGGCTAACTCGCCTTTTTAGTTCGAATCACAATAAAGTGTTGAGAGACCAATGGCCCAAATATGATTTATCATGATCACGCCTTCATATACGATTTATCATATATGTTAAGATAAAAATTTTTTATGAAGAACAGTGACTAGCAGAATTTTTATTTTCTAGCGCATTAACTAATTCTGATATTCGATGTTTTTCTGCTAGATATGTTAGGTCAATGATATCTTTTATCCATGGCAATAATGCGGGTGATAAGCGGTAGTGAACCCATTTGCCATGCTTTGAATCCCGTAATAAGCCAGATTCTCTTAACATAGCCAGATGACGAGATGTTTTCGGCTGAGATAAATTCAAAGCAGTATAGATATCACAAACACACAATTCACCAGAGGCTTTTAGTAACAAGATAATGTCTAACCTAGTTTGATCTGCCAGTATTTTAAATAACTGTAAGGGTTCCATACTCACTCCTTTTCTATCTTCGAGTAATATAATGCCAATGAACATATTCGTCAAATCAGATATGTAGTATCTGTCATGTTAGTCACCCTTTTTATAAATACCTTTTTCTAGCTAAACAAATCTCTGCTTGTATGCGTTATCGCTCAATCTTACCTAAAGCAGGTGTTTTTCCATTTATCAAAATTTTTCTAATTTGTAAGTTATTTGAATATATTCCTAAACTAAATACCGTCTATCTTTCCTATCTATACGTTGATAACGTCACTCCGTAGCTCAGGGATAAGCAGCTAGATCCTTGTGCACATGACACAGCAATCAATATTGACCCTACCTAAAAAATTTATTGCGGTATGTTTCTGAATATAATATAAAAACCAGAGAATCCCCCCCTTCGTCAGGATTTAAAGATGAAGCATCACTCACTACTCGTCGGAGTAGGAATATATATGGTTGGTATGACATGACCATGAAAATTATCAAATCTCCCGATACTAATTTAGCGACATTAACTTGCCCCATATACGATTAATGATGAGTTGAAAAATGAATCCATTTAGTAAAACCTTAGATGCATTATCTCCAGAAGAAATTGCCGCGGTGATGACCTTTGAAGATGGCGACCCAAATGAAAATCCATGGGTACTCGAAAAACCACGAGCATTGAAAATTGATGTTAGCGATTATGATCCCAGATGGGCAGAATGCTTTATACAAGAAAAAAAACGTATTATGGCGATATTGGGGGATACCGCACTGCATATTGAACATGTTGGTTCAACCGCAGTGCCTGGCTTGTCCGCTAAGCCAATCATTGATATTGATTTAATCGTGGCAGATCCAACCGATGAAAGCCGTTATATTCCACAGCTAACTGCTTTGGGATATGTGCATACCATTCGTGAACCCTCTTGGTATGAACACCGAATGCTTTACTTAGATAACCCGCAAGTCAACCTACATGTTTTTGCCCCCCACTGCCCTGAACATCTTCGTCATCGATTATTCCGTGATTGGCTGATCACCCATCCTGATGACGTTAAAACTTACGCGGCCAGTAAAATGCAAGCCAAAAAAGGGATTAATACAATGATGGATTATAACCAGAAGAAAAATGATACTGTGCGGTCAATTTATGAAAAATTATTTACTTCACTAAAAAATAAAATGTAACTAAACAATAGCCCATTTCCGTGATGAGCTATAAATACATGCGTAAAGACCATATTAACGAGGAAGTCATGCATAGAGTCATTCGCCAATTAAATAAGAACGATATTCAATTACATCTCCCTGTCTTGGCAGAATTGTTACACCAAGAATGGCGTGCATTCACACCATGGGCAACCCCAGAAACGATCACTAACCGATTACAAGCTCGTATATTAGCGACAAATTTAAATGAGGTTTGGTGTGTTTGGCAAAACAATCATTTAGTTGCTACGGCAAGTATCATCGATAAAGAAATAGACTTTATTGATGACGCACAATGGTGGATCGGTGAAATCTACACTCATCCCACATATCGAGGGCAAGGAATTGCGTCAGCGCTTATCCAAAATGTCACCGATGATTATTGGAAAAAAACAGACCAAGATTTATATCTATACACCCCAGATCAACAGAAGTTATATCAAAAGATGGGCTGGTCCATAACTCAAAACTTAATATACCAAGATGAAATGGTCAGTATAATGAAAAGGACAAAGCATATTGACTTTTAAGAATACTTAAAGGTGATTTTTTAATTAATCACCTATTTCTTACTCAAGATTGAATTACTCCATTATGTTGTATAATTGGCAGGAATTTAAACACCTGAATAGAATCATTTGATTGTTTAATTATTATTGAATTTATTTTTCATTTTACATGTTTATATTGCTAGTGTATTTCAAACTTTTGATTTTATTTTTACAACATAAATAATAAAGTTTATTAAGTATACGGTAACCCCCTTAACATCGATGTTCTAGAAGAATTCAACACAATACAACAAGGCACCTTCCTAATTGAAAAGGATGTCAAATCTATAAATGAACGATATTTAATATTGTTATTTTTATTTCTTTGACCTAATATGTGATTTATTAAAGTTACCATGTTTTTATTGTTTGATTTGTTATTTTTTAGGTTGCCTTACTCTCTAAGAAACCCGTAAAAAATCTATCATTTGATTGTTGCGCTACAGCGTATTAAAAACATCAACCTTTAAATACACCACCTTACTAAATTAAACGTTTGTATGATATTAGATAAATCATAAAACCATTTGACGTGTATTAACGCACTCATGAAAGAGGGATTGCCATTAATTAAAATTAGCCAAAGTTAACTATGAATTATTTTAATAACATTAACTAGATACTATTGCTTATATATCAGGAGCGTTTTATGAAAAATATCAAAAAAAAAAGAGCCAGCACCGATCTTATTACTTACTTGAATTACCTATCCACATGGGAAACAGAAAGTGAAGAGAATATAGACATATTAATCAATGAACATAACCTATTCTTAATGCTAGGTGACTTTGATTCTGACCATATCGTAGATAAGGAATTCGATTATATTTATCATCTAGCGAGTAATATGAAGCTTGAAACCACTGCTGATGATGGTATTAGAATAACTGCTGACGCTGCTGCTATCGCTTCTATCTGGTCATTAGGCTTAAGTATGGCTGTATTTGCAAACCTTGAGGCATCTAGAGTCATTTTAGAAGGTGTTATTTCAAAGCATGCGAAAGAACTCAATGAACGATTAAAAAATGCAGATAATAATATTTCGCATGAAATTGGCAGTAATGTTCATGACTATATCACTCACTATAAAAAGAATAATACATTAATCGCAGCAAAAGCACCTGCTGGATTAGATGCAAGAATTTGTAGAAGTCACTTATTTCAATTTATGGGTGCGATAGAAAGAAAAGAAAAAAAATTAGATGCAAGAATCTTTCGGTTATATGCAGAATCTGCGCGACTACTCTTCCATAGCGATGAAATTAATAAGGTATACAATGCGTTAGATGAATTGAACTTTAGCAAAAAAACAGATGATGATGTTAAAAGATGTATAGATATTATTAAAAATATTAATATACCACCTGATGCGATATATGCTTTTAATATTATCCTTCCTTTAAGTTTTTCTATCATGATTTATAAGTTAAAAATTTCAATGAACACAATTAAAAAACAGTCAGAAGAAGTCGGCATTCCCGCAGAGGAAGTGAGTCCCTGTTCATTTGAAGTCATGGATGCAATAGGTAGATTTGCAACAGTTATCACTATCACACTTAACATGGTTGATATTTTTTTAGCTATATTAGATATAGTGGCAGTAATACAACAATGTAAGGAGCTGTGTGATAAAATAAATGGAGTCATTAGAGTTAATTATAAAGCATACTACAATGGTATTAAATTAGCATCTAATGAATATAAAAAAGCCATAAAAAACTATAGGAAATCAATAATAACTGATTAATTTACTTATTTTTTCTTCAACTCTGATATCAAACAAAATTTAATATCAGAGTTTTTTTAAATAACGCAGAAAGGTCAAAAATGTCATTTAATATGATAAGTTTTGATGGTGGAGGCATTAGAGGCTTAATCTCTGCTGTCATTATTAAAAAGCTAGATGAAAAATACCACATCCTCAATAAAACCAATGCATTTATTGGCACATCGACTGGAGGTATATTAGCTATTGCTCTTGCTAATGAGATCCCTATCTCCAAGATCATAGAGAGCTATACTGATAATGCATCCATTATATTTATGCCGAATAATAAATTCTCTGCTGAGGGTTTAATACCTGAAAATATTCTAAGTCTATTCCACAGTAAATATACTCATGTTGGAATGAAGAAAATTTTCAATCGCTTTTTTGGTGAAAAAAAGCTCTCTGAATCAAAAAAAATCATTATCGTTAACACTGCGCAGTTACTAAATACGACTAAACAAGGCTGGGAACCGGTAATTTTATCTAATTGCGTTGATAATATTTATAAAAATATCAAAATGATTGATGCTGCATTAGCCACGGCAGCAGCACCAACTTATTTTCCACCCTATCGTATAGATGAAAATAATTTAGGTTATTGTGTGGATGGTGGCGTTTTCGCGAATAATCCAACCACGATCGCCATCAGTGAAATCATCTCACAACAGTTAGTCTCTAGCCTGAGTGAGCTTTGTGTACTATCAATAGGAACCGGATATAAAGCCACAGGAATACCATTAATAGAAATGAGTAATCCTCTCAACGTAGGGGCAAATTTTTGGTTGCTACCTCATATCCATAAAGGACAAAAAAATATAGCGCCATTTTCAATTTTACAATTGATCTTAGACACCTCTTCTGAAATTGTTACCAAACAGGGTTCCCAATTATTAAAAGATAATTTTAAAAGAGTTAACCCCACATTGAGTAAAGATATTCAATTAGATGATTGGCACAGTATAAACTTAATATTAACAGAAACTGATAACTACCTTTTAAGTCAAGAATGGGAAGAGGTCTGTAACTGGGTTCAAGACAGATGGAAATAATGATCATTTATTATGACTGAAAATTAATCATATGCTTAACAGATGATAAATATAACCAATCTCCTATGTTACCCTACTGACTACATCAAGTTTACCCTATTCAAGTAATCCTTTGTCAATATCAATGACAGTAGTCATGTAGGGCATGCAAATAAATTCACCTCTAGATGATAAATGGTTGGTTATGAATCAGCTTTTCTGCAACTTTCAACCTGTTCTAACTTTCTTTTTATTTCTTCACTCGCATCATCAAATAGCGCCCTTCTGACTGCATTGCTGTATTTAGCTCGACAATATGGCATTAAAAGCGTTGAGATCATCCAGTTTCGCACTTCTTCATCAGGGTCCTTAGCAAGTGTCAAATAAATATCTTCACTACTTGTGATGGAAAATATACCGAATAATGTGCTTATTAATTTTTTCCTAATTTCCTTATCAGGATCTTGAACGAGTACTTGCTGAGCGTCTAATGACAATTGATTTACGTAGTTAGATTCTTCCATGAGTTTTATTTTGATACTAGCATTAGTCTCTGCCGCTAATTGTGCTTGAATATTCGAGTGCAGACGAGTGTAACCAGCAAGCGCAAGGCGCACATCAAAATGTGAATCATGAGCGAGTATTTGCTGTACTTCTTCACTTAATGGTGTTCCCATCCAGCTTTCATCACGTTTAGCCAACGCAACTCTTACGCTAAGTAAATCGTCTTTCGCTAATATTAGCTGTGCCGCCGGATCTAATTGATCATATGCCGCCAAAAGCTCTCGAATTTCAGGTTCTTTGTCTCTCGCTAGCATCTCTTGAGTCGTTCGTTTAAGGTAAAACATGATGTTGTTTTTGCCTTTGAGTAAGGTAGCGCGAACGTCTTTTTCTGGAGATTGGGCAAGTATTACCTGTGAGGATTTATCTAAATCATCGCAGCCAGCTAAAGCTTGACGAACTATAGGTGAAGGATCCCGAGCTAACTGTCGCTGTATTTCACTTTCTAGCCATAAATTATTAGTCAGCGCAGCTCTCACTGAGGCAACGGTATCACTCATTAATTTTAGCTTAACGTCATAACAAATATTGTTATTCGCAGCCAAAATTTCACGTACACTTGCACTTTTATGATTTACAAGCTCTTTCTGTACGATTTTAGATATAGCGGTATTTTTCGCCAGTACTTTGGCTAATTCAAGTAACTCATCACCTTGTTTTAGTAAAATGAGCTGTAATGCCTCAGGTAATTGCTTGTTACTGGCTAAAGCGAGTTTACTTTTAGAAATAGTATTGGAGGTTAAACCAAATATATTCATTCTCCCCATCAATGAAGAGTCTGAGTCTTTCCGCCAATCACATATTTGCTCCATCAGACTTTCACCTATTTTAGGGTTTGACGCTAATATTTCTCGCACATCTTCTGAGCCTTTTTTGAATAGTCGGAGATACTGCGATTCACTCAATTGTAAGTTATGTGCTAGGCTTTTTTGCACATCCTCAATATCTTCAATTAACTTATCGGCAACTGAAGGCGTCAATGAAAAATTATCTGCAAGGCGAGTTCGTACTTCTGTATTACTGTTTTCAGATAATAAAGCTTGTATCGTACTATCAAGGGATGGGTTACTGGCTAAACAAAGCAGAACCTCAGGATCGTCTATTTCTAAAAGTTGCTGCTGTATTATTAGGCTAACACACGGATTCCCGGCGAGTGTTTCATATATTTCAGGATCCTGTTCAAATAATATTTGCTGGATTTCATCCTGTAAATTTATTGCACCGGCGAGTGCTTTACGCACTCTAGGCTCAGCGTCATCAGCCACATGCTGTTGTATGACAAGCGGTATCTCACGATAGCGATAGCCATGTTTCACTAATGTTTCACGGACCCCTGCACTTTCATCCTTAACTAATATTTCAGCGACCTCTTGTGAGATACTGTTATTCATCGCTAAATCATTACGTACTGGTTCGCAAGAGTCTTGTGCCAGTAATATTTGGGCTTCAATGTTAATTTTTCGATTGCGTGCTAAAGCTCGACGAACATCTTCGAATTGACTTTGACTCAGTGTTGATTGGAATTCATCCGGTAAAGTATCTAGATGAGAATTACCCGCAAGTTCAATCTGCACTTCTTCTATATCTTGCAGTAATGCTTGTACCGCGGCATGTGACAATGAATTGTGGTTAGCTAATTTTTTACGCACTTTAACATCAGTATGCTGCGCTAAAATTAACTGTGTTTCAGCTGAAATACTTTCGTTCTTAGCCAAAGCTAAAAGAACCTTTGGCTGATCTTTGATTAGGATTTTCTTCGTTTTATCAGATAGTTTTGACCCACCATCACGACTTGCTAATTTGATACGAATGTCAATATCCCTATCTCGCGCTAAGATTAGCTGGGCCTCTTCAGTTAGGTCATCGTAATACTCAGTTAATGTTGCTCGAACATCATAAGATTCATCTCGAGCAAGAATTAATTGTACTTCATCTGTCAATTCAGCAAATTTAGCTAGAGCCTCGCGGACATCTGAACATGTATCTCGAGCAAGTTGCAATTGCGCCTTCAACGATAAATTATTGTTATGGACTAGGCTGGTACGTACTTCAACCTCTATATCTTTAGTTAATAAAAGCTGTTGTTCAGAACTTAGATTTTCATTACGAGCAACTAATTGGCGAATAGTGATATCTTCATCCTGTAATAAGCAATCGAGCAATAAATTGTGAGTGCTTTTACTCGCTAGAAGCTTTTTATGCTCCATTGTGAGTTTTAAACGTTGATATTGTGAGGCCAATAAATCATGAGGAGCATGAGGGTGAATACACGCTAAATGCAATAAATCTAGGTCATAGTCTGCTTGCCCTTCTCCTATATTAATTCGCATGCTCAACAGCCGTTCAGGGCAATTCGGATTTTCGTATACGGCTGTCCTAATTTCTGGTTCAGAATCATTAGCTAACTTCTCTAATAAATCATCGGGGCAATCTTCATTGGTTGCGACACTTTTACGACGAATTGCATTAGGGTCATCCGCCAGTCTTAGCATCTGTGCAACACTGAGACCTTCAATTGTCGATGCCGGTTTAAGCTTAAGTTTTTCAAATAATTCTTCGTATTTAGCAACTTGCTCCCGCAGTGTTTCTCTTAAAGGTACGGTTTGCTCAATAGCAAATTCTAACTCTTTAAAGTTTAATTCTCGGCTATCGAGAAACACGGATTCTTTGGCTTCGTTCACCGCATTTTGAATATCAGCACCTGCAAAATCTCTACACTTAGTAACGAGTTTGCTACGCTCTTCAGCTTTAAGCGTTAATCCCGTTCCCTTAAGATGAATATCGAGAATTGCTCCCCGTTCAGCGGCATTTGGAAAACCGACATAAAAGACCTCATCAAAACGCCCTTTACGTAATAATTCAGGTGGCAACACCGTAATATTATTTGCTGTAGCAATGACAAACACGGAACCTGTTTTTTCTTGCATCCATGTCAGAAAATAACCAAAAAGCCGTGATGAAACCTCTGAGCCACTGCCATTGTTCATACCAACAAACGCTTTTTCCAACTCATCTATCCAGAGAATACAAGGACTCACAGATTCAGCCATGGTTAATGCACGGCGCATGTTGTTTTCACTCTCACCAACATATTTGCCAAGTAATGAACCGATATCTAAACGTAATAATGGCAGTTGAAATAAGCTTGCAGCGGCCTTAGCCGTTAATGATTTACCACAACCTGGCATACCGGCTATCAAAACCCCCTTTGGCGTTTGTATTTTTGCAGTAACAGCCTCTCCCAAACGGCAGAAAATCTGTGAGCGACGATGAAGCCAACTTTTAAGATTTTCAAGACCACCAATATCTGAAGCATTTTCACTGACTTTAATCATCTCAAGCACACCACTTTTAGCGATGATTTGCTCTTTTTCATGTTGAATGAGGGCCAGCCCTGCTTCGTCAAGTTGCTCTTGTTTCTGGCGAACCATAGCAAGTGCTTGGCGAATTTCTTCCTGGCTTAAACCACTACAAGCCGCACATAAACGCGGTTTTAGCACTTCAGGAGTGCGTAAACTCACTTGTTGGCACACTATATCGACTAGTTTCGATATCTCTTCACCATGAGGAAGTTTTAGCGGTAAGAGCGTAATTTGTGCTTCGATTTGAGCAGGTATATATAGACTTTCTGATACGAGGATCACCGCAGAATGACCACGGTGATGACGTTGAATGCGGTTTAATAATTGTTTCAGTCTAGCGACTGCCAGTGGATGGTTTTCTAGAGCATTTTTAGCATCTTTAATAATGAATAGCTTACCTGTTAAGTCATCATCAAGTAAGGTCATTAAACCATTGGCTAGTTCAATATTTTCATTTTGGCAATCGCGCGGCTGTTTATGATAAAAATCAACCCAGCCATAACCAAGGTTCCATTCTTTGGGGTGTAACTCTAATTCTGAGGCAACCTCTTGTAATAAGGCATCAACCCTAGCTTCTTCACCTGACTGTATGTATAAGCCTGGATATCCAACAGATAAATAAGTTATTAACTTTTCTTTAATTTCAGATCGATTCATTGTATTTACCACAGCGAAAAAAGTGAAGATGCAAAGTTGCTGATACCACGCCCGATGGATTTGATTGCTTGCCCTGTACTTTCTACAACGCTACTCACCACTTCAATGGCTTTTTTTGCGACGACCTTACCGGCATCATAGATGATTTCACCCACTTTACTGCCCGCAATGCCTCCAGCCACACCACCGATAAAACCACCCGCAGCCATGCCGATAGGACCAAAAACTGTCCCCATCTTCACGCCGACCATCGCGCTTTTCGTCGCGCCCAAAATTGCCATGGAAGCTGTCACTGTCGTGCTACCAATTTCATCAAGCGCTTCACTTTGAGTTAATTCACCTTTACCTAATTTATAAAGAACTTTCGCATTTTGTAAGCCGATACAAGCGATATTGGTGATTAATCCTGCTGGCGTATTGCGTAATAGTGCCCCTAGGTAGCCATTTTTTACCGCAACGACAACAGCACCAGATACTGCAATCTGTGCAGCTGTCTCAGTGGTAGAGCGCAATGAACTTGAAAAAAATTCCTTTAGATCGTCGTTAACACTTGGATTTTGGCGGCCATTCAGTCGATTCCAAGCTCGACGGGCGAGAATTCTTACCCCCTGCATACCAACAGCAATACAAGCACCGAACAGAGCTTGCTTACCTATTTTTTTAGCAATATCAATGCGGTTGGTATCTTTCCACTCATATTGATAGGTTTCTCTTTCTGCCTGAGCTTGTTTTTGAAGGGCCTTAGCTTTTTCTTTAGATAAAGGGGTCGAGCTGACACCACCAGCCTCGATCACTTCTGTACTATTAGGAACATCGTTCCCTTGGCCTTCTGGAACTAAACGCTGTTGACCGGAATAGTCACCACGCTCAAATTGGCTATGGGTTGATTTGGCATCTGAGCCATATTTCGATTGATACTGCCCCACCACATTACCGTTGACATCCACAATTTCAATATCAACTGAATTCAAGTCATGAGAATTGACCATTCGTGCACGATAAGGACTTCCTTTCACCGTGGCATCGATATTAAAGGTATCGACATGGTGTTGTTCAGCGATAAAGCCATCCAAATTATAGTTGCCATTGATTTCACCGCCTAAAGTGCTCACTATTTTACGAGCATTAGCCGTTGCATCTGCCAAAGCGCTATCAATATCAGTCGCATATCGACCTACATCAACTGAGCCACTAACCGCCGCATTTTTTTCAATCTCATTGGCCAACCAAGATGCGCGGCTGCGCCCTTGTTCTTGATGACGTTGTAATGAATGACGTGAAACATTAAAAGCATCTGTAGATTCAATCACATCTCGTGTCGTGTTTCGTATTTCCTCTTCATTTTCCCAGATCTCCGGATATTTACGAAATTCATCATGCAGCCATTGATCTAATGGCTTTTCACCTCGTTGATTACAGGATGCAACAAACGATGCAATGAGAGTGGTTGTCTTGTCAGAATTTTGCGTATTTTCGAATAGAACTAATTCCGTGTTTTTAGCCATAACAAGTGAAGCGCTATCACATTCTATTTCCCAATCATTACTGCTAATGTTTTTATCACTCAGTTCGTTATCTTTATTGATGTTCATTATGCTAACCTTTTTAAATCACTATTATTCGATAATCACTTATGTAATATATTGTTCAATAGATCACCGTTAGCATAAAAAATAAAAATGACGATTTGCTAATGAAAAGGCGCCTATAGCTCAAAAACCACATAAAAAACTTTTATTTTAAGTTTGCCGTATATGCAAGTTTAAACATTTTCCTTATAAATTAATGCAATACCTTGTTGGCATTAGCCAAAAAATGAGTATGACCATTAATGTGTTATCCGATATACACAGTTAAAAATAAGCCATAGCGCAAAGGCTTTATTCAAATAATAAGCAGTGTGATTTTTACATCATTGACTCTTAATGGTAAGAGATATTACGGAGATAAACTTTCAGGTCAATATTTAAATTAGATGTATAAAATAAATTATGGCAGGGTATTTTGAGGGATAAAAATAAATTAATGATACTTTAGCGACCATCAATTTTTAAATAAAAGTCTTATTGTAAACTTAATAAGTTTTACTCACTAAAAACACTAGCATTGTTTCTATCCTCGTAGAGGATAAGCGGCGATAATCCGCCGCTACTAAAATTAAAATCTAAAGAAAAGGATAGTCGGTATACCCTTCTGCTCCTCCTCCATAAAAGGTTTCAGGACGTTGCGGATTTAACGCCGCCTTGTGCTGGAAACGCGTCACTAAATCTGGATTAGCAATAAAATCACGTCCAAATGCAACTGCATCAATCAATCCCTTCTCGATCAGATCTTCAGCTTTCTCAACCGTATAGGCCCCCGCACCGATAATCACTCCCTCGAAACGCTCACGAACTTGTTTGCGAAAATCTAAGCTGTATGGTTGTCCTCCAGCCCAATCAGGCTCAGACATGTGAAGATAAGCAATGTGTCGTTTATTCAATTCGTTAATAAGATATAACGCATCTTCAACTTCATTTGGCCCATTATCGGTATTTTGAAAACGACCTAATGGAGAAACACGAATACCAATGCGTTCAGGACTCCATTCTGCACAAACAGCATCAATGACCTCTAGAAGAAAACGTGCACGGTTCTCCCTTGTTCCACCATATTGGTCGGTGCGATGATTGGCTGATGGTGATAAGAATTGATGTAATAAATAACCATGTGCCGCATGCAGTTCAACCATGTCAAAACCCGCTTCCCTTGCATTAGCAACAGCTTGACGAAAATCATTAACGATGCCGGGGATTTCAGCAAGTTCTAATGCTCGCGGTGTAGACGTATCAACTCGAATAGCTCGCCCATGTTCATCTCTTAATGATGTTCTGGTTCCCGCATTGATAGCAGAGGGTGCTACTGGTGCAGCGCCTTCAGGTTGAAGGCTTGTATGAGAAATTCTCCCTGTATGCCATAGCTGTACGGCAATACGCCCTCCTTCACGATGAACGGTAGCGGTAATTTTTTTCCATGCTTCAATTTGTTCGGCACTATGTAAGCCGGGAGCGCCCGCATAGCCTTTTGCCTGAGCAGAGATTTGAGTTGCTTCTGAGATAATTAAGCCAGCTGTCGCACGTTGACGATAATATTCAGCCATCAAAGCCGTTGGAATATCCCCCGGTTCAATGCTACGTAAGCGAGTTAATGGGGCCATAAAAATACGATTTGGAGCAGTTAACGACCCCACTTTAAGCGCTGTGAATAATTTTTTCTGTGACATAAAATCTCCAGATTAGACCGGTCGACTAGTAGTTAGGTAAATAAAAACGCCTATCAACAATCAGGCGTAGTGATGATTTTTTCCACATAAGCCAGAGCACTTTCCATTGGTGCGCGACTTCGAGAAATTTTGGCTTGTAAATTCGCACCTAGCCAGAGTGAATAAAGTACCTGTGCGACAGACAATGGCTCACCCGAGAAGCTCAACGACTTTTCATTTCGGCCATTAACCAGTGCTTGTGCCAGTATAGCCACTACTTGACTGACACCTTTATCCATAGCTGTGTTCATATCCTCTGATAAGTCACATACCTCAGCGGATAATTTGACCGTCAAACAACCTGTTATATGACTAAATGCACAAGTGTTATCCAGCACCTTTCCATAATAAGCCAACAAGCGATCTCGATAATTCCCTGTGCCATGCTCAAAGTGCCCCTCTAGCCGTTGGAGGTAAACCGCATAATAGCGTTCTAACATAGCCACGCCAAAGGCTTCCTTCGAGCGGAAATAATGGTAAAACGAGCCTTTTGGTACCTCTGCGGTTTTTAACAGCTCATTTAACCCCATGCCGACAAAGCCTCGCTGAAGACAAAGGTTTTCTCCCGTAACCAAAAGGTGTTCTCGTGTATCCTGTTCTGACTTTCTGTTCATATCTCTACTGTAATAGACCGCTCGGTCTAGAGCAAATTACTTTTTGTTATTATATGGCAAAATAAGCTATATAAAAAATATTACAGTACCTTAAAAAGACTCAAACAACGATAACTTGCGTGAATTTCACTGACTAAGGGGAGTTATTGCTGAAAAATAACGCTTAGCATTATAAAAACAAATATTCTCAACCAGTTGACCTATCATTTTTTCCTCTGCTGGCATTTCACCATTCATCACTAAAGTCCCTAGCATATTACAAAGGATACGCCGGAAGTATTCATGCCGTGTATAAGATAAAAAACTCCGTGAGTCAGTCAACATTCCGATAAATAGGCTGAGCAAACCTAACTGAGATAACTGCTCCAATTGCCTCTGCATTCCTTCTTTTTGGTCATTAAACCACCAAGCGGAGCCAAATTGGATTTTGCCCGCAACCTCACCATCCTGAAAATTACCGATTAATGCCGCCAAAACGTCGTTATCGCGTGGATTAGCACAATAGAGAATGGTACGAGGGAGTTCGTTAGTTTTATCCATCTCATCAAGAAGACGGGAAAGTGGATAGGCAATCGGTAAATCACCAATAGCGTCAAATCCACTGTCAGAACCCAGTAACGTAAATTGTCGGCGATTGTTATTACGCATCGCGCCAATATGCAATTGCATCACCCAACCGTATTTAGCATACTGTTTTCCCAACCATCCTAATATCGCGGTAGAAAATTGTGCAATCGCGATTTCATCCAGGATTTTTCCTTGCAAGCGAGCTTGTAATATCCGATCAAGCACCGTTTCATCGGGTATCGGTGCATAACGCACAATATCAATACCATGATCGGATGCGATACACCCATGAAATGCAAAATATTCCAATCGTCGTTCTAGAGCGAAAAGTAAATCGCTAAAACGCGAAATAGCAATATTCGCACACTCCCCTAATTGTTCAATGTAGTCAGCAAAACCAACCTGCTCGATTTTAAATACACGATCTGGCCGCCAGCTAGGGCGGACTTCTATATTAATTGTTTTATCTTGAGCTATTTGCTGATGGTATATCAAAGAATCAATGGGATCATCGGTGGTACCAACCATATGCACCTGCATTTGTTGCATAATCCCGAGTGTTGAAAACGCTGGCTGAGAAAGCCGTTCATTCGCTTCATGCCAAATGTCATCCGCGGTCGTTGGACTTAATAATTTTCCAGTAATACCAAATGGGCGACGCAATTCAAGATGGGTCCAATGATAAAGCGGGTTACCCAATGTCATTGGAACCGTTTTGGCCCAAGCTAAATACTTTTCATAGTCGCTACTTTCACGACCTGTAATGAATCGTTCTGGAATACCCGCCGAGCGCATAGCTCGCCATTTATAATGGTCAGCTTCTAACCATATTTGCCCAAGGTTATCAAATTGACGATTTTCAGCTATTTCTTGAGGATTTAAATGGCAGTGATAATCATAAATTGGCATTTTGGCAGCATAATCATGATATAAATTCTGCGCTACTTTATTGTTTAATAAAAAATTTTCGCAAAGGAAGGATTTCATAAGAAGCTCCAACGTTATAATGTCGCCACAGCTTGTCGTGCACCAACATCCAGTAACTTCTGATACGCCAATTTCACTGCTGTAATAAAAGAGGGATTATTTGCTAAATGTTTATCAAATATCGATTCAATGGCTAATAACTCTTCAACGACCCCGACGGAAAGACCGTGCTTTGCATATATAGCCGCAAATGTTTTTTTTAGTGGGTCTCGTATATCTATAGTATTACCTTGCTCATCAATACCACTGATATAACGCATCCATCCCGCTATGCCTAATACTAAGCAAGAGTGTTCCGTTCCATGCTCTAAATGCCATAAAACTGAGTCCAATAAGCGTTGAGGTAATTTTTGACTACCATCCATCGCGATTTGCCATGTTTGATGCCTTAACGCTCGATTTGTGAAGCGGGCCATTAAACTGTCCGTATAAGCGATAAAATCAATATCTTCCGATACCGTAACCGTCATTGCTTGCTCATTAAGCATCAGCTTTCGTACTGCATTGCGGTAATCAGGATTATCCATCGTATCCGCGATATAGGTATAGCCGCCTAAATAACCTAAATAAGCCAAAAAGGAGTGGCTGCCATTGAGCAGACGTAATTTCATTAATTCAAAAGGTTTCACGTTCCGCACAAATTTAGCGCCAGCAAGTTCCCATTCAGGACGTCCATGAACAAAATTGTCTTCAATTATCCACTGTTTAAAAGGCTCGCAAATCACAGCACACCGATCGTTTTTACCAAGTAACTGAGTCATTTCATTGGTACTTTCTTCCGTAACGGCAGGGACAATTCGATCTACCACCGTGCATGGAAACGTGACATGTTGTTCAATCCATTCGCTGAGTTTCCGATCTTGCAAAGATGCCAACCCAATAACGGCTCGACGAACCATATGACCATTATCACGAACATTGTCACAAGAGAGCACAGAAAATGGAGGGCGCTGACGTTCGAAACGTCGTTTCAGGGCCGCGGTTATAAACCCTATTGCTGAGCGAGGGGTATCTGGAGTTGTAATATCTTGTTTTATCAATTCATTATTAAGATCCAGTTGACCTGTTACTGGGTCAATACAATAACCTTTTTCTGTTATTGTTAACGAAATAATACTGATATCAGGCGAAGCCATCTTTTCAATGATAGCGTCGACGCCATCAATCAGCGGATGCATCGCTTCTTTCATCGAGCCTATGACTTTCAATGCTGTTGTTGAGGGTCCTTTTTCTACAATAGCATATTGCATCGATTGAGCTTTGAGGGCTTCAATGATGGCGATATTACGCACAGACATCAAATTGACCTCACAATAGCCCCAGTCACTCTGCGTTTTTTCTAAAACAAGATGCATATAAAGCGCTTGATGTGCTCGATGAAATGCCCCACACCCGAGATGAACCATACGAGTTGTCAAACGGTCAGTCGTCCAGTTAGGATAGACAATAACAGGGTCAGTCATCGCCAGTTTATTTTTCATGACGGGTTCCTAGGGGGCTAGCAAGCACAAAATTAGGAAGTCTATTGGTTCAATTTGGAAAAGCATAGTGGCATACAAATCACTATTCGACTATTTCCCTTAATTTATTTGGTTAACCTGATCACAGTATTAATACGTATAAGTTAACCAATGGAGTCGTTAAATGAATTAGCAAAATGATATAACACTTCACTAATTATTTATTACTCAATGCGTTCTATTAAAATAAGCCGAATCCATAGGGGTATATATTGTCTAAGTTTATATGCTGTCATTTTTTATGAGTAGCTTCCATAATCACATTTGGTCAACCAATTTGTGCTAAACTACTTTAACTAAGACGGGAGATTGATATGGCCATTATCATGACATCATCGACTGAAACTAAACGTCCTTACCAAGAAGTGGGCCACTTACTGCGGCAAATGATCACGAATATGGGCTATGCCATCGGCGATAGGCTTCCCCCTGAAAGAGAAATAGCCGAGATGCTAAATGTTTCTAGGGCTGTTGTGCGCGAAGCGTTGATCATGCTAGAACTTGAAAACCTTATTGAAGTGCGAAAAGGCTCCGGTATTTATCTGATTGCTCTGCCTAATCAAAAAGAAAACACGACCTCTGCCTCTTGCGCGCTGAATGCAGCAGGCCCATTTGAATTGTTGCAGGCAAGGCAGCTACTCGAAAGCAATATTGCTGAGTTTGCTGCGACGCAAGTCACCCCTGTTGATATCGCCAATATTCGTCAAGCATTACAACGGCATCATGACAATCAGGATCCTGAAGAGTCAGAAAACAACGACCGCGAATTCCATCTCACCATTGCTGAAGCAACACATAATAGTTTACTCGTTGAACTGTTAAAACAATCATGGGCTTGGCGAGATAATAATCCTATGTGGTTAAAATTGCATACACGAATTACTGATATCAATTACCGCCAAGAATGGATGAAAGATCATCAGGCCATTTTAGCTGCCATGGTTAAAAAAGACCCTATTGCGGCGAAACAAGCTATGTGGCAACATCTCGAAAATGTCAAACGGCGGCTATTAGAATTATCTGACGTTGAAGATCCTAATTTTGATGGCTATTTATTCAACTCTTATCCTGTCGATTTAGTCCGTAATTAATATTTCGCATAACAAGAGATAAAAAGAAACGTTTTTGATGAATTTTGAACATATAGACAGCAGTATACAGAAACAAGTGAAATCCGCCTGCTTACTTATTGAGAAACATCTTGGTGATTCACTCAATACTATTCACCTTTATGGCTCTACTTTGCATGGGGGACTAAAACCCCTTAGTGATATTGATTTGCTTGTTACCATTCATGTACCACTGACGGAGCAGCAACGTAAACGATTAATGAGAGAGCTTCTAGCGGTATCGGCTTGGCCTGGAAGTGATCCTACGTTACGTGCATTAGAAATCACTATCTTACTCAGTGAAACCATAAAACAGTGGCGCTACCCTCCTCATCGCGAACTACAATTTGGTGAATGGTTAAGAGAGGACATTAACTCAGGGATCTTTGAACCCCCACAAATAGATCCCGATGTCGCGATTCTCCTCACCAAAGTGAGGTTACACAATATCGCAATACTCGGTGAAGATGCTGCCCACACATTTGCCCCTATTCCATTAGAGGATTTATCACAGGCAATCAAAGCGACATTGGCTCAATGGAATAGCTCGGATGATTGGCAAGGCGATGAATGTAATATTATCCTTGCCCTCGCTCGTATATTTTATACGTTATCGACTCACGACATTGCATCTAAATCAGAAGCTGTAGATTGGTTATTGAATAGAACGAGTCATATTTCGCATCAACGCTTACTTGCGGCAGCACAGCATGCTTATTTAACAGGAAAACCCTTCGATACTTCTGATCCTAAAGCTATCGAAGATTGTATTCTTGCCATAAAAGCGCAATGCGAAAACATATAATTCATTGATGTTCATTTTTTCTGTCAGCATTAAATGCTCTAACGGTGACTTATCAACCGTTACCTGTCGCTGACAGAGTTGAAAAATCTTACACATCATCATAAAAGGTCAGTAAACTGAATCATTGACAGAATCACGAAATAAGTGACAGCGTCACGATGGAAGTATCCTGTTATTATTCCGTTAGGATCATGACGTGCCTTCACGCCCACATAGGAGTATAGTAGACGCTCCTATAATTTGGATTAATAACCGTTTTCACCATGGAATCAGCAGCATTACCGCAAAATATCCGCCAAATTTTAACTACTGGCACCCCTTTAATTGATGTCCGCGCCCCTGTTGAGTTTCAGCAAGGGTCAATGCCCAACGCGCACAATATCCCTTTAATGAATGATGCGGAACGTTCTGCTGTTGGGACATGCTATAAACAACAAGGCTCAGCAAAAGCAGTAGAATTAGGTCATCGATTAGTCAACGGTGAAATTCGAGCCAAGCGAATTACTGCTTGGCGTAAAGCATGCCAACAATTTCCTCATGGCTATATCTGTTGCGCTCGAGGGGGCATGCGTTCACATATCGTTCAGCAATGGCTCCATGAGATAGGGATTGAGTACCCATTAATTATTGGTGGCTACAAAGCATTAAGACAAGCTGCCATTGAGGTAACAAAAGAGTTAGCTCAACGCCCTATCATTTTGATAGGCGGATATACTGGCAGCGGTAAAACGATGATGATACATGAATTACCTAATGGTATTGACCTTGAAGGGATCGCTCATCACCGTGGTTCCTCTTTCGGCAGAACATTGCAGCAACAATACCCACAAGCCACATTCGAAAATCATCTAGCGGTGGAAATGCTCAAAAAATCTCAACAACATACACGCTGGATACTGGAAGATGAAGGTCGCACCATTGGCGCAAATAGTCTACCGGAGGCGCTACGCGCTCAAATGGCAAATGCAGCTATTGTGGTTGTTGAAGACCCTTTTGAATTACGTTTACAGCGACTAAAAGAAGAATATTTTGACCGGATGACGCATGCGTTTTTAACTGCTTATGGTGAAGAACAAGGGTGGATAGCCTACAGTGAATATCTGCACCATGGCCTATCAGCAATTCATCGCCGTTTAGGTTCGCAACGCACCATAGAATTAACAACATCACTGGATATTGCATTAGCCGAACAACAAAAAAGTGGTAAAACCGATGCTCACTTAATTTGGCTAGTACCATTACTTAATGAATACTACGACCCCATGTATCACTATCAGCTTAGTCAAAAACAAGACAGAATTGTGTACCGTGGCAATTATCAAGAGGTTTTACAGTGGCTGATAACCCATGGAAATTAAGGGTTATTTTTACAACAAACATACTGACAGAGCCAACTTAATGACTCTGCCAGTTTCAAATGAATTAATTGTTATCTATATAGCTCATTGATTAACTATATTTTAACGGAGACCCCTACGGTGGTTATGAGTTGACCAACTGTATGTTTCCTCACTGGCAACTAATTTATCTTTCTTTTTCTGCGCTCTGGCCTTTTTAGCTGCCAATTCAACCTCTTTTGATATTTCAGAGACAATTTCGTTCTTTACCCTACTGTGCTCCGCATTGGTTAATTCACGCCCCAATTTTTTTCTTTCTTGACCTAGCCTTGTACTTACTCTCATGCGTTGAGCATCAGTCATCTCTTGTAGCGTTAACATTTTCATATGTACACCTCAGTCATCGCGTAGGAGTTCATAATATAGCATCCAACGCAATAAACTGAACCTCATTCATATCAATTTCACGCGCTGATATCTTCTTTTCTGAACAAATAATATTCGATGGATAGTTCAACTAAGTAATATTAACTAACCCAATATTGGCGTCATTAAATAACGCTATATTTGCGTAAATTAAACTCGTCATAACTACAGATTCGTAAAGGATCTTGCCTTATATTTCTATCAATACTAGGGTTAACTAATTGATATATTTAGTACGATATGGGGTTTAGTCTAATGCGGTGTTTTACAGGTTTAATTTTGATTTCAATTACCGCGAATAGCTATGCTGATAATATCTACTTAAAAAATGGTGATTCACTCTCTGGTGATATCAGCCTTATTGATAATAATAAAGCGCTTATTAAGACCAGCTATGCTGGAGAATTAAGAATAAAACTCAACGATATTAAAACATTTAGTATCGATAACCCCGCTGTTGTAAAATCTAATGCTTCCTCTGAGTGGCAGCAAATTGATGCAATACAGGCAGCAGATACAAAACACGTCATATTAATTCATGGTGATCAACAGCAAAAAATGGCTATTAACGAGCGCTTAGTTTTGAGTAAGAAAATCGAAGAAAAACACCCAAAACAAACTAAGATAACGGGCGCTGTAAATGCGGGGGCAGCATACAATAAAGGCGCTTCCCGTAGTGAAAAATATTCGCTTGATGCAAATATGCAAGTTACCTCCAAAAAATGGCGTCATGGCGTCACAGCAGCCATGATAAGAAATAAAGATAATCATACGGTCAGCACCTATTATTACAATTTAGGTTATGAACTAGACCATTTTATTAATCCTGCTTTCTTTTGGCGTAATTCTGTTAACTATCAGCATGACTGGATTGAAGATATTAAATCGAAAGGTGGCCTAGGAACAGGTCCTGGTTGGCAAGTCTGGAATAATGAAAGAAGCGCCCTTTCCTTTACTGGCCTTATTAGTTACCAACGTATGGCATATCGAGATAACAGTAAAGAAAATTACATGCAAGGAAATCTGGCTTGGGACTTTAATCAAAATCTATTTGCAAAAACTATCAATGTCTATACTAAAGGGCATATCGGCCGAGGATTTAATCACGACGTAAGCTTAGATTTTAATGCGCGTTTAGGAATGATGTACTACCTGACAGATGGATTAAACTTAAATGCGAATATCATTCGAGAAAAAATCAATGCCAATAAAGGTGACTCCAATAATACCAATTACACGATTGGTGTTGGCTATAAATGGTAATACCCCCACTCCAGTTTAGGCTAAGTTCATCCGCCTTTTCAGTGTGACCTCTTCATCTATTTCAAGTTAGAGTATTCCCTTCAGACTTATCATAAACTCATGATGAATATTTTTTAGCTAACCTTAACAGAAGATTAAGGTTTAACTCCGGTTTATGGTAACAAATAGTGTCTCTGATTATATTAAGCCCCATATTCACTATCGGCTTTCTTTATTTATGACACGTTTTTTTTATTTTTGTTTTTTTTCCATACTTATCATCATATCGATACCTTCTCGCGCTGAAAATATGCGCCTGAGTGTAACTCAACCACAAAAAATAGAGCACATAGAGGTTATTAGCTTACCCGGTAAATTTATCGCAAAAAATGAAGTGGCCATTGGCTCACCATTACAGCAACAAATGGTCATCGATGTTTTTGTCGAAGAAGGCCAATGGGTAGAGAAAGGACAGCTATTAGCGACGCTAGAATCGCCACTCCAAAATGCGTCAGTCGAGCAATTACAAGCAGAAACAGAAAAGGCGGCAGCTTATATTCAGCAACAGAAAGCATTATCAGAACAATCACAAAAAGAGTTATCTCGATTAAAACCTCTTGCACACAAGGGGGTTATTTCAGCCAATGATTTTGAAAAAGCGAAATCGGAAGCCGTGGCACAACAAGCTATGTTAAATGCCAGTCGTGCTGAACTGCGCCAGCTGCAAGCACAATTATTAAAAGAACAAAGCCAGCAAGAAAAATCAAAAATCATTGCGCCCATTTCTGGTGTTATCAGTGAGCGACATGCAATACGTGGCATGTTAACGGATAATCAGCTGCTTTTTAAAATCATTGAAAATAATGAAATTGAATTTGAAGCATTCGCGCATTCTTCTGAACTGAAACGGCTATCAACCATTGAATCGATAACATTAAAAGCAAATGATAACAACCAATTTATAGGCAAGTTACGCTATTTATCTCCTAAAATAGATGCAATCTCACAGCTAGGGAAAATACGCATATCAATGACAAATGAACGCCCTAATATTCAACTCGGTGAGTCGGGCACGGCGATAATAAATAAAGCGGCAAAACCTATTTTAACCCTACCTTATAGTGCAATTAGAACCATCGATAACGGTGAAAGGATCATTTTTACTGTCGAGAATAATACCGTTAAACAGCAAAAAATCGTCATAGGCCAAGTACAAGGAGGACGTGTCGAAATAGTAAGCCCACTGCCTACTGATATTAATGTCGTTAATAATGCTCAAGCTTTTCTGACCGAAAATGATAAGGTTATACCTGTAAAGGATATCAAATGAGATTGCAGTTATCCTCTTGGGCAATTACTCGCCCTATCCCTACCATTGTTATTTTTTTAGCATTAACAATAGCAGGTATATTTTCATTTATTCATTTACCTGTTACTGCAAATCCTGTTATTAGCTTCCCTATTGTAACGGTAACCGTTACTCAGGATGGTTCCTCGCCCACTGAATTAGAAAATGCAGTGACCAAACAAATTGAACAAGCTGTATCAGGGATACCCGGTATTCGTCATATCTATTCAACGATTACTGAGGGTATTTCGACGACAACCATTGAGTTTGATTTAAATATTGATGCCTATATAGCAACAAATGATATCCGTGAGCAAATAGCACAAATCAGAAGTGATTTGCCCCAAACTATCGATGAGCCATTAATTAATCGGGTTGATGTTGAGGGTGGCGCCATATTGCGTTACGCCATTTCATCGGATACGCAATCTATTGCAGACCTCTCTTGGTTTGTTGACGATACTATCAGCAAACAACTGATCATGATCCCCGGTGTTCAAAAGGTCAACCGTTTAGGGGGAGCCGACAGTATTATTAGAGTGGAACCTGATGCGAATAAATTAGCCGCATTACAACTTTCTATTATCAGCATTAACGAATTACTGCGAAATGTTCACCAAAACTCAGCAGGCGGATCATCAAAATATAATGACCTACAACACACTATTCGGGTTTTAGGTGAGAAAAAAAATATTGATGATATTAAAAATATCCAACTCCCGCTTAGTGACCAGCAATGGGTTAAGCTAGGTGACATCGCTACGATTTATTTAGGGCAAAAAACAACCAAAACAGTCTCACAGTTAGATGGGAAAGATGTGGTTGGTTTTGCCGTTTTTCGTGCTAAAGGATCCAGTGATACAATCGTTGCCGAAGAGGTCAATCGCGCTATTGCAGAACTCACACAAAAACATCCCGATGTTGCCATTGAATTGGTATCTTCAACCGTAAAATATACGGAATCAAGCTACCATTTAACCATCCAAACACTTTTGGAAGGCGCATTCTTAACCATTATTATCGTTTTCTTCTTTTTGAAAAGCTGGCGAGCCACACTTGTTGCTGCTATCGCCTTACCATTGTCGATTTTACCGACATTTTTTATATTAGCGCTTTTTGATTACAGCCTGAACAGTATTACATTATTAGCATTAACACTGGTCATTGGTATTTTAGTCGATGATGCGATAGTTGAGATTGAAAATATCCAAAAATATATTGAACGTGGTGAACGTCCTTACTTAGCGGCATTAAAAGCTTCCGATGCCATTGGATTCGCTATCGTCGCAATAACATTAACTATTGTCGCGGTCTTCTTGCCGGTCAGTTTTATCGGGGGATTTGTTGGTAAATATTTTGTGCCATTTGGAATTACAGTCTCTGCGGCCGTTTTATCTTCATTACTCGTTGCTCGATTAGTCACGCCACTCATGGCCGCTTATCTATTATTACCGACCTCAAAACCTGTTAAAGAAGATAACGTCCCTAAGTGGATCTTAAAATATACACGGTTCTTATTAGTGACATTACGGCATCGTAAACTTGCTTTGTCTTTAGCGTTATTATTTTTAATTGGCTCGGTTTCAACAATTGCCTATTTACCCGCTGGATTTATGCCTGAGGGGGATATTAGTGTTAGCCAAATTGATGTGGAATTACCACCAGGCACACCGGTTGAAGAAACAAATAAAGCGATCAGTCATCTGGCGAAATTACTCGGAGATAGAGAGGAAGTTAAGTCCATTTATACTATTGCGGGGATCAGTGATGATGCCGATGGTATTGCTCAACATAAAGGCCAGCTTATTCTTACTTTAATTGAACCACATGAACGCGCCATGTCTCAAAAGCAATTTGAAAACTCGATTGCTCATTTATTACAACAAAGTCCTGACGTACGTTATACCTTTAGTAATAGTGATGGGAATAAAGAATTTTCGCTGACATTCACAGGTACTGACCCTGAAGAATTAGAGGCGGCTATGCACACATTACGCGATAGCATTGCAACAGTGAAAGGGATCAATAATGTGCGCGTTGTCAAACCGCTATTACGTAAAGAATTAATCGTTACGCCCTCGACGAATGATTTAGGTCGTACGGCGGTAAGCGCAGATGAAATTGCAAATACCTTACGTGTTGCAAGTATGGGCGAATCTAATTCCAGAAGTGCTAAATTTAATTTACCGGAAAGACAATTAGCGTTGCAGGTGATACTTCCTGATTACCAAAAAGATGATCTTAATGTTTTAAACAATCTTTATGTTCGAAGTAATACTCAGCTGAGTGTTCCTATCAAATCCGTTACTAATATCGATTTTAGTGATGGCCCTACCCAAATTGACCGTGTGAACCGTTCTCGAAAAATGGTCATTGAAGGAAACTTAGAAGGGTTAACACTCGGTGAAGCATTGGAAAATGTGAAGGCTCTTCCCGAATATAACGCATTACCCTTAAGCATTGAACCGCTTGAAGATGGCGATATCGAATACATGAATGATATGTTTAACCGTTTTAGTACCACTATGCTATTCAGTGTATTATTGGTATTCGCTATTTTAATCATCTTATTTAAAGATTTTATGCAGCCTATTACCATTTTAGCGGCTCTACCGTTTTCCATCGGTGGTGCAATCATCGCTCTTGTCTTGTACGGTGCAATGATCGACTTACCTGTTATTATCGGTATTTTAATGTTAATGGGTATCGTCACTAAAAACTCAATCTTATTAGTTGAATTTATTTTAGAAAAAGAACGTCGCGGTTTAAGCCGTGAAAACGCGATCATTGAGGCTGGTCAAGAGCGAATTCGCCCTATTATTATGACAACATTCGCCATGATAGGGGGAATGATACCGTTAGTGCTGACTACAGGGGCCGATGCAGGGTTCAGAGCGCCAATGGCGGTCGCCGTGATTGGTGGTTTACTCAGTTCTACCGTTCTCAGTTTACTGTTCGTTCCTGTTATCTATAGCTTTATGGATGATTTGAAAAAGAAAATATTACCGCAATTAGCAAAACTGACGTCTGTCACCGAGGCTGATCGTAATGTCAAACATTGGTAAACGAACATCAAAGTATTAGAGTACGCGAAAAGGGGTAATGCCCTTTTCGCATACAGAAGAGGGTGATTAACGCAACGTTTTTTGATGCGGTAAATGGCTTATAATATTGCGATTTTGTTCATTTTCATCTGTGATTTCAACTACTTTCATCTCACCACTTCCTGCGGGTAATGCCCTATCAATCATTAACTCCGCATCTGATTGCGCAAGAATATCTTGCAGTTGTTGATGCTGGTTACACCAAATAGCATCCACATCGTGATCACGCTGATTATCACGTTGTGAAGAAAAAGCCACCGTGCGAGCCTGAAAACGCGTCTGCTTCCCCCCCAATTCGAGGCCATAGCCCGGAGTTGCGGGGTGGGTAATCACCACTTGCCCATTTTCCAACCATGAAGTCACTGAGTTTTCACGCACTTCGTAGCCTAATTTGCTTAAACCTTCAAGTATGGTTTCCCGTTGCGCACGGATAATAATCGCATTTTCCGCTTGCTCTATGGCCGCTTCTATCTGTTCAATTAATCGCTCAATCTGTGAGATTGGGTTAATTCTTGAAGCTTGATCCGCTTGTTGAAGAAGTGAAGCAAACTCTACATTTTCAAAACTTGCGAGTTCATCTCTCACCTGCGCCAGCCTTTCGATTAATTCAAGGTGTTTTTGATTATCACGTAACTGTTCAGCCATCACCATAATTAAGGAGTCTGCACTCATCTGGCGCTGAGCATTCTCTGGCATTGATTGGAGTTCAGTTAATCTTTCTGTGTGTAATGTCGCCTCTTTTTGACAGCCAAGTACATTTAGTTTCTCAATCATCAAGGCAATTTGTTCACATTGGATTGCAAATGGGCTTTGTGGTCCACCACTTTGCCAAAACAATCTTCTACCTTCTGACTGCGCTTTTAGCTGAGTTAACAGTTCATTTTGCGTTTCTGCTGGTGATTTAGCGGCATTTTCCAGCACTGTCATCGCACGAAAAATAAGCGAGGCCATCTGCTCATCATCTAAAATAGCCTTATTTTGTAACTCTGCAATTAAGGCTATTTCATGAGGTGCTTGCTGCTGAAGCCGCTCGAGTAATTCAGCAAGATTACGTTGGCGATGGTATTGACTACGCGCAGCGATTGCTTGTTCTTCAATGAATTGCTCTCTTATTTGGCGCATTTCACTATTCAAAGTTACCGTAAAACTTGCCATTTCTTGATTAAATGCGTTCAATTCACGGCTGGAAAATTGTGCAATTTTATCGTGTTTTTCTCGTAATTTTTGATATGCCGTTGTGATATGAGTTGTCCTTTCGTTGCGAGTGAGCCGCTTTTCACTTAAAGCTTGCCATTGCTGAAACAACCTATTCATCACTGCCAGTTGTCGTCGACTGCGGATCTCATTCATTTCTCTTACAGAAATACGGTGAACAGATGAACTCATAATGAATTATCCTTTATTAATTTAATGAAGCACGATGAATTGCATCAAGTAATCGTTGTTGCGCCTCTTCTTTTGCATAATACCATTCTGTCAGTGAGACACGATGCCTATGTGGCACAATACGCTCCAACACCCCTGCTCGCCATAGCTCACGTGCTCGAGCACGTTGCAGCAGTGAATGATGTGGCATATCACATTCAACGCCTAGCAAAAATTTTCCTGTTGCTTCATTTTCAATCAGGCAATCAAAATAGAAAACACCAACATGTTCTGGCGGGGCAATTTTCCATCCATGTGAACGAATGAAGCTGACAACAGACTCAACGAATGCATCTGATTGAATTGTAGTTTCTTCTTGTGCTGCCGCGGTATGACACATTCTACTGAGCAATTTATGGTTTTCTTGTTGCATCAATGGATCATTCAGGTTTTTGGCATAGGCTAAGTAGCCTTGTAAATAATCACGAGGAATTTCAGGTTTCCGGTAAGTCGTGAGTAAATCAGAGATCTCATCAATAGGCATTGATGACATGATCACCACTTGTTGACGAGCGCGTGTAATGGCGACATTTAATCGTCGCTCGCCACCTGTTTGCCCCAACACCCCAAAATTACGACGAAAAGTTCCCTGAACGTTACGCCCAAAAGTCGTTGAAAATAAGATCACATCACGTTCATCTCCTTGAACGTTTTCCACATTTTTGACAAAAAACGACATATCTTCATCGTTAGTTTGTCGTTGATTTTCTTCGATATAGGCCTGATGGAACTGCTCATCAAGTTGGATTTTCGCTCGAATATGTTGATTAATCAGTTGAGCTTGTTTTTGATTGAACGTGACGACCCCTATCGACGGTCTTTCATTAAATGGTCGCTTCCACAGTTCAGTTAAATGGTCAATAACCGCTTTCGCTTCATCTTCATTGCTTTGATTCACATAAGTACCATTAATCGGTAATAGCATTAATGGCTTGATATCATTAATAATTCTCTTGGAGTGCTGAGCAGGAATATTGAGCCTATTTTCATAAAAGGCATAATTTGAGAAATTGATTAATTCGCGATACACCGAGCGATAATGAATATCAAGGGAATGAATAGGCAATACAGTGCGCGCAAGATGGAGCAGATCTGGACAATCACTAATTTGGCGATAATTCCATTGCTCATCAACCTGTTCTTGCTGCTCTTCATCTTCCTCATCACCATCTTCTTCGACGACTTTTCCACTGAAGAATTTTGATGGTGGCATCTGTTTTTCATCACCACTGACAATAGCTTGCCGACCTCTAAATAAGGTAGGTAAAGCAAATTCAATAGGCATTTGCGATGCCTCATCATAAATAACAGTATCAAACATCGCGGCTTTCAAAGGAAGTATTTGGCTCGCAACATCGGGTGTCATCAACCAAACTGGTCGTAATTGCATTAACCCAAGTTCACATCCTTCACTGACAAACTCTCGTAATCGCCTTGCTCGTGGCCCCGCGAGACGGGTAATCGCTTCCCATTCACGACGAGTGGCTAATAATAAAGAATTTATATTGAGTGTTAGCGCTTGTTTATTATATTGCTGCAACTGCTTCTGTAATTCAGAGAGCTTAGTAATATGCTCAGTAAGCTGAGAATGATTTAAACTCAAAATGGGTGATCGGGTTTCAATTTTGTTTTTAGCAAATACGAAAAAATAGTGTTTCAGCGTATTCGCTAGAGTATCAACCCAGTGTGGCATTTCCTCTTCGCTTATTTGAGGCTGTAATAATGCCAAACACTGCCAATGTGCATTCGTAAAGTGTGCCGTTTCAGTTCTAAACAATTGAAACTGAATTAAGTCTGGCAGCGCACGTTGCAATTGTTCAATAATTTGTCTTAATGAACCATCTGCCTCAATCGTTTCTTTAAACTGCTGGAAATGTTCTGTTTTCAGTGTAGGTGCTAGTTGATTAAGTGTTTCAATACTCCTTTGTCGAGCTTCTGCCTTAACGATAGCGGATTCCACTTCACGGCATTGTTGCATAAAACCATCATGCTGCTGAGTTCTTATGCTATCAAGGAAATGTTCAGGTTGTGGGTATTCAGCCAAAATAGTCGCATTGACTTCAACATGTTTGAGTAATTCAATTAGCCCACTCAGTTTATGTCGCCACTGTTGCCCATATTCTGTTGGCGCTATCGCTAATTGGCCATATATAGGCTGTAATTCTTGATACAATAAGCGCCATTGTTGTTCAACATCGATAGTTTTTAACAGACTCTGTAGTTTACCCTCATCTTTTCCTATGCCACTCGAAGTAATAAACTGGTTTAACTTACTTTTACGTACATAGTAAAAAGGATTGAAAAACTTGAGTAATGAGCCTTGGCGTTTTTCGCTAATAGCGCGAGATAATTCGCTTAAATTGTCGTGATCTAACTGAGTAAACAGTGGAAAATACAAAGGGTCACACGCGGTAGTATCAATCATACATAAACGATCATTCAGTTGCGTTAACTGCTGTATGATCATCGTGCCGACGGTTTGTTTACCATTTTCAGTTAAAAATAGGGTTAACCACTGTGAAAAATGGTGCCATTGTTCCGTCGTCAATGCAGAAAATTGTTTTTGGCATTGACTAAAGGCGGCTCTATGATTGGTTAGCTCGTGAATATTGATTTGGCTTTTACTTACAGCATTCACATTTTCACGCTGTTGTTCATCATCCACCCACTGTGGAAAATAGTGATTAAAACAGTGGTATTGCGAGTCATGTGATAAGAAAGTAGTTAAGCAATTCAACGGGTTATTCTGGTAATTGAGCGATAACCAACGTGGAGCATGGCTTTTCAGATCATGCACAAACTGAATCACGGTATGCCTATCTAATGATGCGAGATAAGGCTGTATTTGATCCTTGTCTAATGAAAAATAATCGGTTTGCTCAGTCAGCAGTAATTCAGATAGTACCTGCTTATAAGAAAGTTTTAGCTGTTCATCCTCGCTAAACATCGCCTGATAATAATCATCAAGTAGGCACTCATGCTGCTTCAGCGTGGCTTGTATTTGTCGACGTTGATGACGCCAATCATCATCATGTAACGCTATGGCTAACCTGCCCCATAACTGTTCAATTTGCTCTCTCACCGCTTGAATAATTTCTCGAGGCTTTTGGTTCTGATTGATCAAAAGTACCCGATCGGTTAATCCATTGGCAACTAAGCGTTTATACACAACGTCCAGCGCTGCCGGTTTTTGGCAAATAACCAGTACGGTTTGTTGGTGCCCTATCGCATCTGCGATTAAGTTCACAATTGTTTGGCTTTTGCCTGTTCCGGGAGGCCCTTCAATTAATAAACCCGTACCTTGTCGAGCCGCTTGTACCACAGACTCTTGAGAAGGGTCAGGTAATGATAAAAAATATTGCTCATCCGTTTTTATCGGGCTGCTCTGTTGAGGTTCTGAATGGTCAAGATTCAGCATAGTGGCAAGCGCCGTTTGTTGAATTGATTGCGATGCGATCAATCTAAGATCACTACTGATCGCCTGACCAATGAATGAGGTATGAAATAGTACGGCTGAACACACAATTTGCGCGCTATTTTCTGGAACTTCCTCCGTAATCGAAGGTAATGGTGTCAGTGCCAATTCTCTTGCTGGCAAGGTGTTGGCGAGTGTTGTCATGACCTCTTCCACACTCAAAGCAGCCAAAGACAGAATTTTATCCAGCACTTTCTGCCATTCACTCATGGCAGGGATCCCAACAAAATTGGTCAACGCTGGATTTAAGCGTACGGCCGCTCTCTCATTATCAAAAGCTAATTGTATTGGACCTCGTTGTAATTCCGTCGATTGGATGGATACTGGCCATAAAAATAAAGGCGCAATCCTAGGTTTAATTTGATTAGGCTGTGTATTCAGCAATAAAAATGGAAAACCCAAGTACATTCCATTAATACCAGTATCTCTCTGGTACAACTGAGTATCTGACTGTAACGTCCATAAACGATTGTTCACACCTTTGCGCTGTAACAGGAGATCACCGCCTACAGTGATAGGACGACTTTTCCGATTGATCAGATGCTCAAGGAGTTTATCTGCACCCGAGGTAGAACTTGCGCATTCAACTAAATCAACGCGACCCGCGTTTGCAGTTAAGCGCATACGGACTAGATTACCCCGTTGAGTGACAGACACTAATCTTTTCGAAAAAAAGTTTAAAACTTCAAGAAGATATTTCTGCGATTCGGGCACTTGCCACTGCTCTTTTGGGATAGCGAGCATGACTAGAATTTGTGGTAATGGTAAGCGGCGCGTCAGTAAAAAAGTGTCTACCCACTGGTCTATCACAAGAATGCCAATACGCTTAAAACCCGCTAACCGATCGACTAATTGTTGAAATAATTCAGCGCGTGGTAATGTTAATTGTTGTTTAGCAATAGTCTCATCAAAATCACTTATATCCTGTTGTTGAGCTAATCGTGCCGCCTCATTGGTTATCGTTTCCAATGAGATAAATTGCCCAATATCGGCACTTAGCAACAGGATATAATCATCCTCTTGCAGCTTCTGCTTCCCAATCAATACTTTTAAGCTATCGTTATGAGTATCCGGAAACTGTTGGTGAAAAATATCCCAACGTGCAGCTAACTGACTGACGGACGTTATCAACAGATAAAGTTTTAAACTTTCCTCATTTAAAGGAATTTTTTGTTGCTCCGCACGCTGTCGAATACGGCATTGACGGTAATAAAGTTGAGCTAGCCAATGTTGTTCGTCAATACGTTGGATTTCATCAGTCAACGGTTCACTAATGAATTGATAACCTAATGCGGGATGCGTCAATAACCAAGCTGGAGTGGTGATTTCTCCTTGATAAACAAAAGGAATATTAGGATTCAGGATCCGTAGTGCTAAAGTCAGTTTAAGGTTATCTTCCATCTCGGAATGACCCACTAAACGTTGTAACTGACTAAGCACGTTCCCCATATCAGCAAATTTTGCTAACCAAGAAGTTATTTCCCCTCGTGTTAACATCGCAACGGCATCATCCCAATGCGTCGCCTCAGCAGCCATCATGGCCAATTCATTAGGATGTTTAAATTGATGTCCCGCAAACTGTAAGCTATGCGATACGAAATCACGATGAGCAGGTGTTGTTTCAAGCGCTTGTACCGGACGACCTTGTAGCCAAGCAGAAACTTGCGGCCACTGCCAACGCAAAAAACGATCCCTATTTAATAAGCCTCGCAATAATAATTGAGTGTTAGGATCCAAATCATCGGGTAGCTCTACACCATTGGTCATAATTTGAATCAAAAAAGCGTTATCATGAATATGCTCAAAACACTGACCTCGCGTAAGTTGTTCAAGCAAAATCATGCCTAAGCTCCACCAGTCAGAAGCTGCACAAACTCCACCAGCAAGCGTTTCAGGCGCGGTATAGCGTGAGATATCTAACGGTGAAACAATATCAAGGTCAAACTCAGATAAGCTAGCCGAGCCATATTCGATCACTACGATATCTAATGGTTCACGACTACGGATCAGTAAGTTAGAAGGTCTCAACGCCCGATGACGCAAGCCATGTTCAGCGAATGTCGCTAGCGCTTGCCCCATCTCCTCGACCAATCGTGGAATTTCATCTGGTCGCCAAAACTCACCTCGCTGAATAAATTGACTGAGCGATCCCCCCGTTAATGTTTCTGTTACATGCCAAGCTCGATTTTCCCAACGCCCTGTTTCATAAAAAACTGGGATATGTTCGACAGGAATAACGTTTAATACCTGATAGATAGCAGGATCAGGCTCTTCGCCCTTTTGATAGAGTGTGAGCACACCTACTTGGCCGGTTATTTTATTTGTGACAGCGTAACGTTCTCGTTCACTATCGACATCATTAATTCGCTGCTGTAAACACCAATTACCTATCATTCGTTCAGCCAAAATCACGGGCTGATTAATATTGCTCTGTTGATCTTCAGCAATATCCGCACCACATTGGAAGCAAATGAGCTCACCCTCTTCCATTGGATGGCCGTTGGTGCAAACACTATTTTTTATTGGCGGAGTGTCATGAGCTAAGTCAATACCTTGATTATCTTTAGCCGTGTCAATTGAAATAACCTTGTCTTGGATCGGAGCTTCCCAGTCCTCATCATGAATAGGTTCAAGAGTCAGATCCCAGCCACAAGTTTGATTGTTTATATCTCCTTCACAAAAAATCTCGGTTAATGGACGTTTTGTGTGGCAGTGTGGACAAAAGCGTATCATGGTCATCCGTTATTCCAATTTAGGTTATTTCTTTAGTTGTTTTAGGGGCTGCTCTTGTTGCTCAAGTAATGTTCGTAAACGCAACATATCATGGCGCTGTGGGATGCCTGTTAAAAAGATACGCCCTGTCTGATCAAGTGCTAAATCAAGTATTTTATCATTTTCGGTTAACGCTCTGTCGTATTGAGCAAATCGCGCATCGCCAAGGGGGGTGAGCCGGTGTAATTGCTGATTATCACTTCCTCTAAGAGCTTGCGTTTGTGGCGCATTCTCTAGGTAAGGGCCACTCATCAGCGCATCAATCAATCCATCCATTTCTAAAACCTGCTGCTTGATTTGCTCCCATTCATAACCGCTATAAACGAAAATATCTCCCTGGAAGTGCTGTCGTAACGCTTTCAGCAACTGCTGCAACGCTTTTGGTTGTTCGAAAGGTTCACCACCGGAAATGGTGATACCATCCGCAAAAGGAAACCATTGACTAAGTTGTGCAATCAGCTCACTGATCTCAATTGCATTATCACGTTGATGCCAAGTATCGGGCGATAAACATCCTTTACAGTGCAAAGAACAACCTTGTACCCACAAACCAATTCTCTGGCCAGGTCCTAAGGTTGTAACAGGAAAATGTAGGCGTGAAAGACTGATTTTCATGCTTTAACTGACCTGCGGCTGTAATGTGATATGTGTCAGCTCGCCAATTTCAATATCTGTTATTTGATAATTTGCTCCAGCAGTCAATTCACTATCAAATATGGCCCGTGATAATGGATTAATTAAATAAGCCTCTAATTGATTGCGAATTCCCCTTCCACCATTTGACAAATCAGACAAACAACGTTTTTTTAGGCCTTCTTTCGCTTGTGGAGAAATGGAGATATTCAACGCTTGTTTATCTAGTCCGGAAAGAATATTACTGACCATTTGCTCAAATATCTGCTCGGCGACATCAGGACGAATAAAATCGAATACAATGATATTTTCACCAATTCGGTTGAGCAATTCAGGTCGATTAAGCACCAATTTAAAATGACGCTCAATTTCATTTTTGACATTACGCGTGACGGTTTCAAATGGCTCATGCGGCTGTACATTCGCGACTCTTTCACCATTATCATCTAAACGGTAAATACCAAGATTTGAGGTAAAAATAATGAGTGATTCAGAAAAATAAACGCGATCGCCACGTCCCGAAGTTAATACACCGTCATCAATAATTTGGAGGAATTTATCCATCAAACGTGGGTGTGCTTTTTCAATTTCATCGAATAACACAACGCTAAAAGGCTTTTCTCTAATGGCATTCGTTAACTCACCGCCAGAATCATAGCCAACATAGCCTGGAGGTGCTCCTATTAGGCGCTGATCTGCATGTTCAGCACTAAATTCCGACATATCAAAGCGGATGTACGCATTTTCATCACCAAATAGCAGCTGAGTGACAGTTTTTGCAAGCTCAGTTTTACCAACTCCCGTAGGTCCTGCAAGAAAGACAACACCACGTGGGCGACCACCTTTGTGATTAGCAACCCCCGTCATAGCCCGTTTAATGATATCCAATAAGTGAGTGATCGCGTGTTGCTGCCCTTTCACTCGGCGTTGAATAACCTGTGGTGCATTATGTATTTTTTGCTTATCAATTTTTTTCCATGGATCTTCAGTTATCCCAACTTTATACCGTCGTACTGCATCGCTGATACGAGAGACCTCGACCAATTCAATACGGGCTAGTTGAATAATTGCTGTAAGGTCAAGCAACAATAACCCTTCTGTTTCATCAATAAAATCATTGATGACACGCTCTTTTTCTGAATCAACAAGTTGCCCAAAACCTTGCAGTGAAGCCAATAATGTTGGTGCCAATTGGCGTCTTACTAAACTATCCGGTTTGGCAACAGAAATCGCGCGTATCCGTGGATTATTAACGAGAAACCAATCCGGTAAATCAGTTTCCTTTTCCACAATCCAAAACAACGTATTGAAGAAGGGCTGATTTTTCTCTCCAGCAGGCCGAGCTTTCGCTTGATGGGAAACAACCAGTGCACGCGTAAATAGGCTATGTTCAGCGGGGGTTAAATTGGCATGATGCGAAATCAGGCATGACGCAAAATCAATACATAATGCGATCGGCTGTTCCTGATAATTTATCCATTTTTCTAACACTTGATTAAGAAGGTCAATACCTCCGGCCGCACGCCCTCCTGACGCTGTTAACCCTAATTGCTGCATTAACACGTCTCCTTCTTGTGCTTGGCGAGAAGGATGCGTTACCCACTGAAATCCCATAAGGGGGGTATAGGTAATAACATGCGCATAGCCTGCATCAAAAAGACCATTAAAAAGAGCCTGATTAAAAGGTAATGGCGTAACTATATTAGGGGCAATTTCACTGGCTTGCAGGTCACGCACATTACCAAATAGTACGAATTGACTTTTTAAGGGAATAAATCGTAGTAAATCACGCAACCAACGAGGTTTTTGAAAAACAGGCTCCATGTTATTCCTTACATTCTTGTTAGATATTTTTTTAAAGTTTACCGTAAATATCAATGAATAGCGTATTTATATTAATGAGATTTTCAATTATCTGAACATTCTCATACGGCAATAAAAACAGCCTAGGACCCTTTATACTTTATTGATAAATATTAGAACAAAATAGACTCAGAAATAACTCGATATTTTATAAAATTACTTATATTTTTTAACCTATAGAGTGTCCAAAATGGCAGTAAAAATAATGAAATTAACACAGTTATGGCGTAAACAGCCATCAAGTGAACACTTAACGACACCTCGAGTGATGGCCCGTGTTTTTGTCGCACCAGGGGAACTAGAAGACAGCATCACTTTTTATGAACAATTGCAAAAAGTCACCATGGATGGCTTCTTTCCGTTCCCTGAACATCAATTACGTCTCGCGATGGTCGGTGCTTTTCTTATTATTGAAGGCCCCGATGAAAAATTAGTGCCCTTTACGAGCACGCATACCACTTTATTAGTGGATGATGTACAACCTTATTACGATAAGCTTATCCAATCAGGAGCAAAAATTATTTTTCCACTCCAAAACGTTCCCACAGGGAAAGCTTTTAATGCCATTCATCCTGACGGAACCGTGATTGAATATGTTCATCATAGGCCAAATCATAAAGGCCAGTAGAAATAAAAAATAATAAGAGATCTCACTGATAGATGTGTTTTTAGAAGTCGCGGATAAGTATTCACTCATTTAACATATAGACTATGTCATCTTAAATCGATTTTGTTAAGATGACACACATTGGTAGGATAATGAATCTATTGAGTTGCTAGCTGCTTTCTGCGGTGTAGTAACCATTTATCTAACTCATTAGCAAACTGTTGACGGTCACGCTGATTTAAACTAGCAGGCCCTCCTGTTTGTACGCCACTCGCCCGCATTGTGTCCATAAAATCCCTGATAGTTAAACGCTCACGAATGGTTGCTTCACTATAACGCTCACCTCTAGGATTCAGTGCTATAGCGCCTTTTTCCATCACTTCAGCAGCCAAAGGAATATCCGCAGTCACGACTAAATCACCCTGCTGTGCACGGCGTACTATTTCATTATCTGCCACATCAAAACCAGCAGCGACTTGTAACGTACGTAAAAAAGCAGAAGGAGGAACGGTTAGTCGTTGATTAGCAACAAACGTTACCTGAACCTTTTCGCGATCAGCTGCACGGTATAATACTTCTTTGATCACCTTTGGACAGGCATCTGCATCTACCCAAATAAACATAACATTATCCTGTAATCACAATATCAAAGCCTATGTTACCAACTTCTTTAGATAAGAGGCATTGCTATTTCAATCGCATACCTAATTTTCTAAATGTTCGAGAAAAAAGATCCTTTCCCAAAGGAAAATCAGTTCAATACCCCAACGAAAAATGGAATTGTGAATGTTTATTCGAGAGAAACTGATCTATTAATATACAAACAAGGGGCTTTAAAGACGCAATTCACCACCGCATTGAAGTGTCCCCGATAATATCAAACATTATCGGAGCCACTTCCCCCTATACAATGTCATCCAGTCACTTTATTCTGCATCTTTAGCTTAAATAAGTGACTTAAATGTGGTAATGAACTTGTCGACATCTTGCTGTGTTGTTGACCAAGATGTACATAAACGTAAACAACTTTGGCCATGTTCAGGTTCACAAATTTTTCGCAATACATAATGAGTCATCAGCTTCTCAGCTAATTCATTGGGTAGAATCACAAAAATTTGATTAGACTCTGGTGGCGCTAGGAACCCAAACCCTTTTTCTTCAAAAAGTTTCACTAACTGAGCCGCTTTATTATTCACATAAGCACCTAGCTGGAAAAATAAATCATCGGTAAATAATGCATCAAATTGAGCAGCTAACAACCAACCTTTAGCCTGTAAAGCCCCTTTTTGTTTTAACGAATAACGAAAATCTGATTTTAGTGTGGGGTTTAAAATAACCAATACTTCTGCTGCAAATGCGCCTATTTTTGTCCCGCCAATGTAAAACATGTCCGCTAATTGGGCGATATCTTCAATCGTTAAATCACTGTTGCTGGACATCAATCCAGAGGCTAAACGTGCGCCATCCATAAACAGTAATAGTCCATGTTTATCACATTCAGTGCGAAGTGCTTGAAGCTCTTGCTTACGATAAACTGTTCCAATTTCAGTTGAATTACTGATATAAACTAATTTAGGTTGAACCGCATGCTCATCACTGTGTTCTGCCAACACCGCCTGAATATGCTGAGGTTCAAGCTTACCTGACTCTGAGCGAACAGTAATCACCTTATGGCCGGTCGCTTCAATAGCGCCAGTCTCATGAGTTGCAATATGTCCAGACTCTACGGCAATTGCGGCTTGATGTGGACGTAATGCATGCGAAATTGCGGTTAAGTTGGTAATGGTCCCACCATTAAAAAAATGTATATCCGCATCAGGACATCCGATTCTCAACTTAATCTTATCTGCTATTTGTTGAGTATATTGATCAGTACCATAGCCATCAAAACGCTTTCCAACTAAGTTATTCAGCGTATTCATGACTGACGGATGTGCTATTTCATTATAATCATTTTGAAAACTGTACATTATTATTCCCAGTGTTATTTTTGTTAGTATTTTTTGAATCACTATTTATATTCTGATAATGGGCTATCTTCAATAGTCTACGTTGCATACCTGTTTTAAATACTGTTTAACCTTTATTGGGTAGTTTTTTAAATTATGACAACATAAATTTATGCATAAAATGATGGCGTATAATTTACCTAATAATATTAAGGGTATTTTTCTGTTTATTTACCTCCAATGAACAACAGGCTGCTACAGTTGAAGGAATTAACCATCTGTATTGAAATATCACCAACCTATACATAATGGAAAAATAATCTATTAACTCATTTTTACTGGCAGCGGCGAAAAGTGATATTAATACGATATTCGCCTAAAACAGGGTGACTCCCCGCTTTGATACTACGTACACCATGGTAATTTAATCGCGACTTTCCTCCCCAAACGACAACGTCACCATGTTCCAATAATAATGCTTTTTTGGGCGCCTCTCGGGTTTTACCGCCAAAATCAAATATTGCAGGTAGTCCTAAGGAGAAAGAAACAATGGGCTGCGAAAAATCAGTTTCATCTTTATCTTGATGCAAAGATAACTTTGCCCCAATAGAATAACGATTGATTAAGCAAGCATCCGGTAAAAAATTAGGGAAACCGGCCATCTCAGCGGCTTCTTGAGCCAAAGTCATAAAAATAGCGGGCATAGTTGGCCAAGCTTCTTTTGTGACAGGGTCACTCATTTGATAACGGTAACCTTGTCCATCAGTGACCCATCCCCATGGACCACAATTTGTCATAGCAACTGACATACTATGCCCCCCAGGTGTCACCATAAAACGAAAAGGCGATTGTTCTACGACCTGATTTAATGCCAACAATAGCGCCTCACCATTTCCTAATAAAAAGCCTTTTAATAAAAAAGCATCCTCGGCAATGGGTAGTGTGTTTTCTTCATTAGAAAATAGCATATTGGCCCCAGGTTAAATTAGAATGAGTTGTAAATTCTTGAGCGAAATACGACAATATTCGAGGTGACTTTACTGGCTAAAAAATAACATTTGATTACTTTTTAGTCTCTCCAAATATTATCCCTACATATCTAATTGAAATCTAAATCACTCATCGCTTTTTCTTAAATAACTTTATGGCGCGAATCACTAGCTCTACTGCAACTTTAATTCATGTTCCGAATGTCAGTGAAGGATTGGCTTAGTTCCAAAACGCTTTTTCGAATACCATTACAGAATATTTACCTGAGTTTGATTTCACTTTATTACATCTAGATGATTTTTCTATCGAAACAGTGCAAACGGATAGCAAAATCAGCGCAGGCAAAAAGGACTCTCTTATATTGGCATGTCAGCGATTTTGCACAAGCGATAGCACATTTTTCAGCCTTAGGTGCCCCTCTTTATCGTGGTCCTATGGATATTGCTCAAAGTCTGAAGATGTGTCAAGTTGCCGACCCCTTGCTAATTTGATTGGATGATAAGAAAAATAGAAAAAAAATCATAAAGGGATGGTCTGCTTTCTATTTTTCTACCGATGGAACAGCAATGAGTACGACTTTGATGGATCAATTATGCCACGGGCACACATTTGCCGCGATAATCCCGAATATTACGCCTAATATTAATAGAACACATTAACATTTTATGTAACAGTAATTATTCAACGAAAAATAGTTTTGTAGAAAAGTATATTTTGTTTAATACGATTAATTCGAACTTTAACCCATCATTAAATCTGTTTTTGTTTTTTTTATGTGCAGGTTAAGATTTTATTTACCACAGTACCAATATATTATAAACACGGGTTTCTTACTGCATGAAAAAATACCATTGTAAACTCGCCATAACGCTATTATTTATTAGTTCAATTTCTCATGGTTTAACACTCAAAAATAATGATTTTTCTATTACTATAGAACCTGAAACGCTAAAAATCGCCCATGAAAATGAAGTTATTAATAAGGGAATTCAACAGCGTACAACCCAAAAAATCAAAGCAACTGACGATAAAGCCAGTTGGTATTGGCCAGACAGGCAAATGAACGTTTCTGCTAGACTTGAAGGTCAGCAACTTCGTTTACGTTTTACAACTAGTCAAGTTCAAACATTTTTTTGGTATCAATCACCTAAGGACATCTCTGCGTTATATATGCCACTGGGTGAAGGTAGCCATATTCCAACTGACAATATTATATGGCAACAATATTTATTAAAGGAACAAAATGGTATTGATACCAATTATGACCTAAAACTTCCTTTATGGAGCCAACAACAAAATCGAGTATATAGCTGGCTATTAATAAATCCATTTAATAATAAAATTAATTTTTCAACACAATCTAAACAACTACACATGTCTTCTGGTCATATTTTCGACCAATTTAATCTTGAGCAACCTTTTGACGTTATTCTTTCGGTTGGTAATTCTCCTATTGATGGAGCGCTTGCGTATCGGCAATATTTAGAATCCATCGGTGAAATAAAAACACTACGAGAAAAATTTACCTATATACATGATGGTTATAAATTAATTGGTGCTACCCATATTTATGTTTGGGGTAAAGGATTACTTGATCAACAGGATATTAAAGATTGGCAAGGGCTAAGCCAATATTTGCAATCTTCCAGCGGCAAACGTATTTGGCAAGCTCTTGAAAAGGATGCACAAATCGCCTTCAAAAAAATCACACTTGCTCCCCCAGAAGAATGGCAGCGGCCTTATTTAACCAATGCTTTAAACAATGCTTTTCAACGCATTATTCCTAATTCTAAAGCCCCTTACGATGCGGAATTTTTACAACATCAGCAAATGCAAGCTCAAAAAATTAAACGTTTCGCTGCTCTGCAATTAGGTCCATGGTTAACCGCTAGTCAAAATTGGGGACAAGGGTTATCCATTCCTCTAATTAACCAGCTAAATATTAGAGGATTAGATAGAATTTGGTTAGGTGTTGATAATTGGGCTGTCACCTTTTATCAGCCTCAAGCCGTCGATCAGACATTAGAACTAGGTTATTTAATCGGCAGTTATGACTCCTATGACACAGGGATCCCTGCTGGAGTGAATGACCAATGGCTTACCGCTCAGATTCCCTCCGAGTTACGTAAAAAATGTGCCATTGTGCAAAAAAATGGTCAAAAACTACCGGGGTTTGGAGGTCAAGGCTATTACCTTAATCCAGGCTGTATGCTGAATTACTCAAAAAATAGAATCAAAAATATCCTTGAATTATCACACACTAATAGCCTCTTCCTAGATGTTGATGGTACTGCGATGGTGACGAATGACTATCATCCAGAGAATAGAACGAGCGCGCAACAAATGGCTCAGGCACGTAATACACGTCTAGAATGGATTGAAAAAAACCTTAGGATCCCTCTCGGGTCTGAAGATGGTAATGCCTTAACAGCCAAACATTTAATGTTTGCTCATGGAATGGAAACTTGGGGATTTGGTTGGGGAGATCAGAGCATCCATAAAGATAAAAATTCGCCTTACTATTTAGGTGCATGGTGGCCTGAAAGTGAGCCCGCAACATTCTTCAAAAAAGCAAAATTAAAACAACCTTATTTAACGGTTGAATTTGATCCTCGCTGGCGGCTCCCGCTATATCAAGCTGTATTTCATGATACTATCATTAGCACTCATCACTGGACTTTCGATAATCTGAAATTCCCAGAGGTACAAACAACTCGGGAACTACTCAGCCAATTATATAATACAGCACCTCTATATAATTTAAGTCGTAATACAATCCAAAAACGGCTCCCTGACATACTCAGGTCAAATGAAGTTTATCGTCCATTGCACGAGGTTTTATGGGACAAAAAGATGGTGGGCTTCCAATGGCTCGATAATGAAGGATGGGTACAAAAGACAACTTTTAGTGATGGAACCGTCATTATGGCCAATTTTTCTAAACAAGCCTTTAACGATTTACCCCCTCAATCCTTGAAAGCCATTTTGGCAAGCGGAAGAGTTATTCAACAAAGCTACTGACATTCGCGCCACCAGCAGTAAACAAACTAAAGGGCAAAGCGTCCGGATACGACTTGCCCTTTTCTTATATTATAAATTTATAGTTATTTTTATTAATTAGTCGCTTAATTATACGGCTTGTTGTAATTTCCGTTGCGCTAATCGTTTTTCTGACTGTTGACTCCCCCAAACACTAACTAATATCACCACCATACCAACAAATTGTAATAAACTTAGGTGCTGTTCTAATACTATCCAGCCTAATACAACTGCACTCACTGGGCTCAAAAAACCTAAAGAAGCGACCGAACTCGGCCCCAATAATGCAAGTCCTCTAAACCATAATGCATAAGTTAATGCACCACCAATCAAAGTTAGATAGCTGATCCCAAGCATATTCATGACGGTGAGTGAAGGTAATGCAGGCTCTAACCATAAAGCAAACGGTAATAATACCACTCCACCTGCTGTTAATTGCCAAGCAGTAAAAGTTAATGGTGTCACCGGTGGCTGCCAACGTCGACTAAGTACGGTACCCGCTGCCATCGAAAAAGCGCCAGCAAATCCTGCAATGATACCTGTAAAGTCCAGCGCTGCACTTGGAGTTAATAGCAATATTGCAACCCCTGAAATACCTGTCAATGAAGCGACTATTGATAGTACTGAGAGTTGACTTTTCAACAACCAATAGCTTAAAAACAATACAATTAACGGTTGTACAGCCCCCACCGTTGCAGCAACACCACCAGGTAAACGGTACGCTGAAACAAACAACAACCACCAAAATAACGAAAAGTTTAAGATCCCCAATACAATAACCCGTAGCCACCATACGCCTTGTGGCAGCTTACGCAGCCAAATCAATAATAATAAACCCGCAGGTAACGCTCTTAATACCGCTAAAGTTAGCGGAAATCCAGCGGGTAGCATTTCCGTAGTAATTAAATAAGTACTTCCCCAAACAATAGGTGCTAATGCAGTTAGCAATAAAATGGAATAACGATTCATTATCAAACTCGGTTAATTTATCTTGATATCAAGATAGTTTTAACTTACCTTGACGTCAAGATAAATTATTGACATAATTCACCTATGGATCGCATAGATAAAATCACTCAACAATGGGCCAATCAACGTCCCGATTTAGATATTAGTTCGATGGGCTTGATAGGTCGTTTAAGCAATATCGTTTTCCATCTCACTCGTGAAATGGAAAAAGTATTTGCGCAATTTGGCCTTAATCGTTCAAGCTTTGATGTGCTAGCAACCTTACGTCGAGCAGGAAGTCCTTATACCCTATCCCCTGGTGATATGCTTGCTACTCTCATGGTTACGTCAGGGACAATGACAAATCGAATCGATCAGCTAGAAAAAATTGGGTTAGTCGCACGCCACCCTAATCCTGAAGATGGGCGTGGTTTTTTGGTTTCATTAACTGACAGTGGATTAGCTCTCATCGATCAAGCAATTGAAAAACATGTTGCCAATCAAGCAAGGCTAGTGGAAGGTTTAAGCCCCGAAGAACAGGCGTCGTTAAATCAAATTTTACGCGTATTTCTTGCCTCTTTAGAAAGTCAATAAATCACCTTCTAGCTTCAAATTATTTGAGCGATATAACACTATCGCCCAATGTATCAACTTGTCACTAGTTAATGCGTTATACAGTGCATTAAAGCCGAGCCATTCGCGAAGAAATAGAAAGCTAAGATTTTAACGCAAAAATGTATAAGGCAATCTAAGCATACCCCGACTTTATAACCAACCCTGCTTTTTATGCTGTGCACAAATCGGACATAAACGCTCATTTGGTTGCCAAGCTAAAAAAGAGAGTCGACATTTTTCGCATTGACCATCGTAATAATGGTATATTCTTGCTTGATTATCTTTTGCCACAAAGGGTTTGACGTCAATGGATTGAGGAAAGCATACCACTTGGCAACTCATACAACCTGTGCATTTTTTCTCATCAAAAATAAATTGATTATTTTCTAATTTAATAGCCTGTTCATCACAAACTTTTGCGCAAGCACCACATAAAATACAACTCTCTGCATTTAACTCAATCTGGAACCAACTATCTTGCGGATAAAATTGCTTACGCGCATTAAGACCGGTTCTGACTTGACCTTTACTTAATGGGTTTTCGTCTAATTTTTGTCGAAAAAATAATGAACGTCGCCCACTATCAACTTCAGGTGCTTCAGTCACCACTAGCTGCCAGACAGGCTCTTGAAGATGTTTAAGTTTTACATTCAGTGCAGCAAGTACTGGTAACCACTTATCCACTAATGGTTCAGCAATTTCTATGCCATTAATCTGATATTGCTTATGCCACACTAATAACTCTTCAATACTAGCTAATGGCTCATCATGGCTAATGACTAAACGGTTATTATGATAGGAGCGTTCATGGGGATCGATATTATCGATTGCATCAACGGGGCATGAAAACAAACAATTACCACATTGATAACAAAGTTGATTATCAATAGCAGCACTCATAGAACCTAAAGTAATCGCCTCAACAGGCCAACCTGTGCACAACTATCACAAACACTATTTTTGAGGCGTTTTCTTACGCATTTACCATTAATCATAGGCTCAGGAGGAAGCTCCATCCTAATAAAACGCCTCATACAACTAAACTCCATGACTTAGCAATAAGCGCCATTATACCCATTAATCAGAATTTATGGGAATGATAGTAAACCAATGATTGATCATGAACAGGTAATAACAACAGTCACCATGATAGAGAGTATGATGATAACTGTTTTTTATACTCGTAATGCCCTACTCGCTAATAGACTTATTTGCTGTAAAATTTCATCAAGTAATGATTGGTCAATGTTATCTTGATTCAACCTTTTCAATAACGGTCTTTTCGCCACGACGAAACCTAAGACCTGACCAATAATTGCATGTGCACGAATAATTGCAGTCTGTTCATCCAGTTGGTTGATAAACTGAATCAATCCTGATAACCGAATATGAAATGGTTCAATAAAATCACGATAAATAATTTGGTAATTCTCTGTCGGTTCAAGCTGCTCCCTTAAGATCAATACCGAATAATAATTATGCGCTGGCTGTAACAACGCATTCCCAAGACCATTGATTAACATATGCAGTAAAGCATTGGCTTCTTCTGTTTGTCTGGATGACTGCTGTGTCAGTTTCGTGAAAGCCCGATCAAATTCATGAGGATGGCTCGCAGCCGCAAGATCGGACGCAATTTTTTGAATGACAGCGGAATAGACCCCTAACTTTCCTCCCATATGATAAGGAATGGCTGATTGGTTGACCCCTGCATTGTCAGCTAACTGACGAGTTCTTACCCCAGCAATTCCATGAAGAGCAAATAATTTGATGCCTTCATTTATCAATTTTTCTTTGGTTAGCTCAGAAGAAAGCGTATTTTTATTCGTTTCTGTCATATCCCGCTGTGACCTTATGGGTTAAATATCGGCTCGCATCAAATACGTGGAATTAGTATTTAATTCAATGCCTTTTTCTTTGCCAACGACGACGGTTCCGCCTAAATTACATAAATGATAACCAAAGGCGCAATTAGGTTCAAACGCAAACGTCATACCTGCTTTTAGTACTAATTCTCTGCCTGGATTAGGTAACCTTTCTAATTGGCGATACTTTTGTGCAATAGGCAGTGATTCAATGCCAGGCGCTGTGCCGAAACCAATTGGCCCATAAGGATTAATACTATGAATCAATGGATGCACGTGCCAACCCTTTGATTTTAATAAAGGTTGTTCCATTTTATCGACAACCTCACCAAAAGTAACCCCTTCTTTCAAATATTCAATACCAATTTCATAGCACTCACGTGCCACTTCGGCGGCTCTTTCGACGTTAGGATGAACTTTACCGACAGCAACAGCGGCTTGATGTTGAGTTTCATACATGCCATACAAAGCAAATATTTCTGTTAAAACAATATCACCCTCTTGGATTTCACGAGGTTTTTGTGAACGATATTGCCACGCGGGTTGTCCCCAACCAATATATTCAGGGCCCGAACCCATTAAGATTTCAGCCGTAAATCCTCCCATAGATAAACAAGTCGATGTCACAGCAGCTGCAATGTCGGCTTCAGTATTCCCCGGAATTGCAGTTGCACGCATGGCTTCACTCATCGCTTCACCAATCATCGCAGCATGCCGAATATGCGCTAACTCCTCTTCACTTTTAACAGAAGCTAACTGGAAAAATTGTTTATACACGGGAACAAAATGGATATTGGGTAACCTTTTTTTAATTTCTGTTAAGGTATTAAATGGCATTGCCCCATCAAAATAGAAAGGAGGGTATGGCTCTAAGCCTATTACACCTATTTTGGCGTTGGATGAGATATCTAAATCAATTAATATTTGTGCAATATTACGCCCTGTTTTACCTACAACAATTTGTTCAGGTGAAATCCACTGTAGATCACCACGCATGGCTGCTTGCATATGGTCAGCAACCATCATGGGAGCAAAAGTAACCACGACTGGCGGCTTATCAAGGTGGAACAAAACAACCGATCCTAATCGGTCATTGGTAAAATAATGGTCGATACAAAATGGTGCTGGTGCCGCAGACTCCCTATCACCATATACCATCAAGACTTCAAGACCATTAGCTTGCATAATTTGACGTGCAAGGTTCCACCTTCTATCTCGTTCATTAATAGAAAATGTATTTGGGATCATCGTATTTTTCATAAAAACCTCATTTCATTCATTTGAATGAATTAAATGTAGATCATATCCTAACCGTTTGTCAAAAAAATTTGTGTTATGTGAGTAAATATATGATGTAAATGTCTCTAAGGTATTGTTTAAACATATCTAAATTCATATTTAAAAATGAGTGATTTTTGATTTTAAATTAACCATAGAGAGTCTACGTTTAGCGTATTCAAAGCTTGGACGTCTGACTGAGGGTAATTCATTTTTCCACAAAGGATTAATGTTAATGTGGTAACCCTCTTCTTTGGCTATTGTTATCAATTCCGCCAATTCCTCTTTATTGGCGATAATGCATAACTCATCAAAATGCCCTATCTTTTTAGGTAAAGCAAAAGTGGCGGGAAAATTTGCCTCTAATTCAGTCATTGGATTCGTCGCATCTGCACTATGATGGACCACTTTTTCGGCCTCTCCCACCAGCGCTTTATTGATCAACGAGATCATTTCCTTTGCCCGTGGTGAGGCATTACCTACCTCACGATCTTCATTCTGATAAAAATGAGTTTCATCCATGTAACCTTGTCTCAGGTTTGAGTCTTTAGGTAAATTTTGATATGTTTCAATACGTTGTTTATATATTGAATGTGCGACATCAGGGACGGGTACCCTATCTTGAGAACCAAAATATCGCATATGTGGGCCAATCAATAACAGATCATAATCAGCAGTAATAGGAACAAAGTTTTGAACAGAAGCCAACACTTCAAGTGTTTTTCCTTCAAAATAAATACGGTATTTCTGCTGTTGTGGCAGCCATTTAGCTTCAAATTGATAATTGCGTCGACTCGGTCCTTCAGCAGTAAAGTGCCTAATACCTTGTGAGTTTTCGAAACTAAGCTGATGAATCGCCCCCAACTGTAATAAGGTTTGTAACCGCTCCTCCGTTATTTCAAGCGGTACCGGTATAGAATGTCCTTTTTCAATACAATCACGTACAAAAACGTTATATTTATCAATTTGTTGTTCTGATTTATTCTCTAATTTGCTAAAACGTTGGTCGACACAAATTAACCCTGCCTGTGCCCCCCATGAAGCACTTTTACCTTTAATATGAAAGCCCTTTGTTGGATTACCCGCAGCAATCAGCTGTGTTGCAAAACGATCAACAGGGCGGATACCAATAATACAATCTTGTTCCTTTGCAACTTGATGTAATGGAGATAAATGGCTCGATACTATACCTGTATTCCGGCTAACCTCTTCTACGATTCGTTCTATACTATGAATGCATTTCTGTTCTGTAGAAGGGGTTAAGTTTTCATGATATTCATTACTAATCTTGTAGTGATATTTATGTATTGGGATCATAAGCCTTCCTTAGCTGATCAGGTAAATTCCTTCACCTTGTATCAAAATCCCTCTCCGTTCGCTTGCATAAAGCGACTTCTTGATATTGATATAAAAAATAAATAGTTACATGTATTTATAACAAATAACACCTTGCGATAATACATAATCTAATTATGTCTGTATAATGTGTTAAGCTAGTTAATACATTAATAATTTTTAATGTTTTTGCCTTTTTCCCAGTTGTTCAAGGCAAAAAAATATCCCTGTTCCATGCTGAAATAAGGTCTATCTATGAAAAATTTCGAATTTTATAACCCAACACGTATTGTCTTTGGTGAAGGTAAAATCGCTGAATTGAATAGATTGGTGCCAAAAGAAGCCAAAGTTTTGATCCTTTTTGGCGGCGAAAGCGCTCGTAAAACAGGCACATTAGATGAGGTTGAAAAAGCATTAGGTAACCGTCAAATTGGCCTATTTGGTGGTATTGAAGCCAATCCGCGCTATGAAACCTTAATCAAAGCCGTCGATAAAATTCATCAAGAAGGCTATGACTATTTATTAGCTGTCGGTGGTGGCTCAGTCATTGATGGAACTAAATTTGTCGCTGCTGCTGCAAATTTTTCTGGCGATAGTTGGGACATTCTCACTAGCGGCGGTGAAAAAGTGAATACCGCGTTGCCTTTTGGTACTGTGTTAACACTGCCGGCAACAGGTTCAGAAATGAATAAAAACGCTGTAATTACCCGTGAAGCAACACATTCTAAACGTGCTTTTATGCATGATACTGTGTATCCACAGTTTTCTATTTTAGATCCCGTAAAGACATTTACTCTCCCCCCACGCCAAATCAGTAATGGTGTCATTGATGCTTTTGTTCACGTGATGGAACAGTATTTAACCTATCCAGCGAATGCGCCTGTACAAGATGTTTTCGCTGAAGGCTTATTAAAAACACTGATTGATATCGGCCCTAAAGCCTTAGCTAACCCACATGATTACGATACGCGTGCGAGTTTAATGTGGACTGCAACTTTAGCATTAAATGGTCTTATCGGTGTTGGCGTGCCACAAGATTGGTCAACACATATGTTAGGACATGAAATTACTGCATTATATGGGTTAGATCACGCGCAAACTCTTGCGATTGTATTACCGTCTATGTTGCTCGAAAAACGCCCGCAAAAACAGGCTAAACTTGTGCAATATGCACAACAAGTCTGGGGTATTCATGAAGGCTCTGAAGAACAACAGGCTATTCGTGCCATTGAACTCACTCGAGAGTTTTTTGAACGAATGAATGTGAAAACGCGCTTCAGCGATTACAATTTGAATCAAGATGTCATTGAACCTTTAGTAGAAAGTTTGATCAAAAATGGCATGACCGCGCTGGGTGAGCATCATGACATTACACCTGAAATCAGCCGCCGTATTTATATTGCGTCTTTATAAATAACTCGGTACTTACTCAATGTAGCAAGCTAACGAATTGGAGATAAAAATGAATAATTCAACCTATACCCCTCCTAAAGTTTGGAAATGGGAAAAAGGTAACGGTGGTAAATTTGCGAATATTAATCGCCCTGTATCAGGTGCAACACATGAAAAAGCCCTGCCTATTGGGAAGCACCCTCTACAACTTTACTCGTTAGGGACTCCTAACGGGCAAAAAGTGACTATTATGCTGGAAGAGTTACTGGAGCTAGGGATTAAAGAAGCAGAATATGATGCTTGGTTGATTAATATCAGTGAAGGCGATCAATTCAGCTCAGGATTTGTAGAAATCAATCCAAACTCGAAAATTCCAGCGCTCGTCGATCGGAGTGGTGAGCAACCGATACGAATATTTGAGTCTGGCTCAATATTGACTTATCTTGCTGAAAAATTTTCTGTATTTTTACCCACAACACAGCCTGAACGGGCGGAAACCTTATCTTGGCTATTTTGGCAAATGGGTTCGGCTCCTTTTCTGGGCGGCGGTTTTGGGCATTTTTATGCGTATGCGCCAGAAAAATTCGAATATCCGATCAATCGATTTGCAATGGAAGCTAAGCGCCAACTTGATGTACTCGACCAACGTTTAGCCAATAATCAATATATTGCAGGTAATCATTACTCCATCGCGGATATTGCGATTTGGCCATGGTACGGAGCATTAGTTAAAGGCTGGCAATACGATGCGGGTGAATTTTTGAGTGTTCATGAATATAAACATCTACTTCGCTGGGCTGATGAAATCTATGCCCGTCCAGCAGTACAACGTGGACGCCGTGTTAACCGTCTGCAAGGTGACCCTGCTCAACAAGTTCGTGAACGCCACGATGCCAGTGATCTACTGTAATTCCGTTAATTCATTATGATGCATTAAGCCTTATACTATTTGTATAAGGCTTTTTATTTTTTACGGATGCTTTGGAAGCTCTTTCATTGTCGCTTTGCCGATAATCTTTAATAATAAAACCGCCGCACAGACCGCCATTAAAAAGTTAAACACTAATCCCAAACTAACCGCATTTTTAAGTTGTTCAAAGGGTAATTGGTATGAGAAATGAGTTAAGCCATATTGCATGATCACTGATACTGCTGTTGCGCCTATTGCGGCGCCAACTTGCTGTAATGTCGCCGTAAAACCAGAAGCTTGCCCTACCATTTGGGATGTTACTTTCGCAAGAACTAGATTCAACATTGGCGTCATAATCATTCCTTGAGTAAAGCCTATAGCCAGCAGAATAGGACTCAGCCATACCACTGAATAATTTGATGAAAACCAATAGAGACCGGTCAGTAATAATATATAGCTAGCCCCATAAAATATGGCTCCCCAAAATACAATTCGCTCACCATAACGATTTATCCAATGGGGCGTGAGTAATGAGGAAATAACAAAACCAACACTGGCTGGAACAAAAACTAAGCCTGATAAAAAAGGCGTTAACCCGATTCCGTTCTGAAGTAACAAAGACAACATTAAAGGAAATGCGGATGAAGTCGCATAAACACTCATGACCACCCATAAACCAATAACAAAAGAGCGATGACGCAAAATACGCATACTTAACAATGGAGCTTTTTCCTGTTTTTCCATCCTCAGTTCATGACGAACAAACAACGTTAACATCAATACGCCACATAAAAACAGTAGTGAACTCACTGTTGACCAGCCCCACACGGGTAACATGAGAAACGGTAATAACCCACAACAAATACCCATGCTTGACAAGAAAACGCCACGCCAATCTAAATCAACTCGACTTTTTTCTCCTTCCTGTAAGAATCGAGATAAGGCAATAGCAAGAATACCTATCGGCACATTAACAAGAAAAATAGTTCGCCAATTGAGTTCAAATAGATTTAATGTGATTAACCAACCACCAAACGCCTGCCCTGCAATGGCCGCTAATCCCAAACTCATTCCTAAATAACCGAAGGCTTTTTTAGCCTGAGATTCATTAAAATTTAATCGAATACTGGCATATACTTGTGGGAAAAGTAATGCGGCAGACAACCCCTGCAAGAAGCGAGCGATAACTAATAATGTCGCTGTCGGCGCAAGTGCACAAAATAAAGATGTGATAGTAAAAAATGCCATGCCAGTGCGGTATAAGGACTTTTTACCATAAATATCACCTAAGCGCCCGCCAGTAATTAGCAATAGGCCAAAGGCCAATTCATAACCGACAATGATTAATGTTAGTTCGGTTAAATTAGCATTCAATGACTGTTGAATACTAACTATGGCAACATTCACCACAAATAAATCAAAAATTGTTACAAACCCTGCCAATAATAAGACAAAGAGAGCGATACGTTGCTGCTGATTCATAATCTTCTCATTCAGATGACTAAAGAATGAGGACTATAAATAGAAAATTATCATGGTACAATTTAACCATTTATACTATTACTAAAGACAATAGGCTATGAAAGAAAAACAACGTAACCGACCTGAACTTGCTGATTTTTTAAGGCAAAAACGTGAAAGTCTTTCTCCTGAATCGGTTGGCTTACCAAGAACCTCTCGACGTCGAACACCAGGATTACGCCGTGAAGAAGTCGCGGCACTGGCAGGTGTTGGGCTTACATGGTATACATGGCTTGAACAAGGCCGTGATATTGGTGTATCCACACAATTTCTCGATAATTTATCAGCAGCTCTACATTTAAATAACGCAGAGCGCCAGCATCTTTATTTGTTAACCCATAATCGGGAACCTATCGCAACCGCCAAGACCGAGCACCATGTTCCCTCTGCTATTTCTCGACTGATCGCTGATTTCCCTGAAAATTATTTATGTTATGTACTCAATCTTCATTGGGATGTACTGGCTTATAACCCTCGCGCAGACGATTATTTCCATTTCTCTGAGGCGGAACCTTATTATTGTAATTTCCTATATTTATTATTTATGGATCAACGTTATCAGGAACGGTTCGCAAATTGGCCGTTAGTGGCACAGCAATTACTGGCAAGCTTCCGCCGTGATTATGCTCGCACTAAAAATGATCCTAATATCAAAAAGCTCATTAAAATATTAACAGAACAATCCACATTATTTAGCCAGCTTTGGAATAAACACGAAATATACCAGCCATGCACAGGAGTGCGGGAGCTGGTCTATCAAGGAAAAATAGCCGATTATGATTATTCTTCCTTAACTTTTGACATTGAAAAAAGTAACCGCCTATTAGTCTATATCCCTAAATAAGCTAATATGCTGAGGGGTGAAAATATTTTCACCCTTGTCATCTTTGTTTTAATAGGTTATCGATTAATACCATCCAGCCAATATAAAAGTCGTAGTGTATTACACTATAAATATGATGTTATTCCCCCTATACCCTATTTTAAAAATCCGAATACGAGATAGGTATAAGGGAATATTTTGTTTTTATCTTTTTTAGCGATTGTTGCTGCTCCCCCATTCCCTGTCATCACAAAATTCGGTAATTTATAACGTTAACAGTCAGTGCTACAACTCAATAACAATTATAACGCTAGGTCGTGAGTCATGTTGTCTAAATCAAATATTTCAAATAGCGCTTTACTCTGCTCTTCACTGCTATTAACCATTGGACGTGGTGCAACATTGCCCTTTATGGCAATTTACCTAACACGCGAATATCAAATGGCGATTGATATCGTTGGTGTTGCGATGTCTTTAGCGCTGACTGTCGGTGTCTTATTCAGCATGGGTTTTGGTATTTTGGCCGATAAAGTTGATAAAAAACGTTGTATGCTCCTTGCTGTTATCGCCTTTATTTGCGGTTTTATTGCTATCCCATTATCTAATCATGCTGTATTAGTGGTTATTTTCTTTTCGCTCATTAACTGCTCTTATTCTGTTTTTTCGACAGTATTAAAAGGTTATTTTTCAGATACACTCTCCCTTTCCGTTAAAGCGAAAGTATTTTCACTTAATTATACTTTTTTAAATATTGGTTGGACAATTGGGCCACCACTTGGAACATGGTTATTGATGTATAATATCAATTTACCTTTCTGGTTGGCTGCTATCTCTGCTTCTGTTCCTATTTTCTTTATCCAACGTTATGTACAGAGTGTAAAACCTGTTTCTCATCACGATGAAACAAAACACCTTTGGAACCCCGCAGCAATGCTGCATGACAGAGCGCTTGCGTGGTTTATTCTATCGACTTTTCTCGGTTCTCTCGTGTTTGGTTCTTTTACAACGTGGATGTCACAATATGTGATTACTGTTGCAAACAGTGAGTTTGCACAAGCCGTTATTGGCGTTGTACTCCCTGTGAATGCCGTCGTGGTTGTCACCTTACAATATATGGTAGGCAAACGCCTCACGCCTGATAACCTTAAACGTTACATGACGATAGGGACTATCTTCTTTGTCGCTGGTTTAGCCACATTTATGGAAGCGGGTGAAAACTTGTACTTATGGGCGTTAGGTTCATTTATTTTTACGTTGGGAGAACTTATTTATGCACCAGGTGAATACATGCTTATCGATAACATTGCTCCGGAAGGCATGAAATCAAGCTATTTTTCTGCTCAAGCACTGGGTTTACTCGGTGGTGCATTTAACCCCATGATCACAGGGATTGTCCTCACTGAATTACCGCCTAAAGCTATTTTTATCATCTTGATGATCTTCACTGTTCTTGCTTGGATGAGTATGCTCAGAGGCATGAGTGTGAGACAACATCGTCTATTACAAACACAGTAATAATCGTTGGTGAAGCGATAACCACTTCACCAATTACCTTACGCTTCAGGACGTTTAGCATCAAATCCACAAATCATTATTGAAATAACTAATACAAGAATACTCATCGCTCCCATGGTTAGTATTCCATAGTTCATCAATAACCATGACAATAAGGGTAACATTGAAAATAGCACTATATTATTCAGGCTTTCCGATACTGCTAGCACTTGTCCTTTATTTTCACCACTTCGAGTCGCGATTATTGTTGTACTGAGTGGTGCAGCCATTCCCAGAAAATTGCCCCAAATCACTAAGCATAGTGTATGAGCTATTAATGGAAAATAGGCAAAAATAAACGTTGCCACCGCAATCGCCATCATTGAAATCACGAGTAATAACCGTTGACTATCATTCAATAATAAATTGTTCAATTTACCGACAAGCAAATTACCTATAAATAAACCAGCACCAAACGCGCTGATAACAAGACCAATCAATGCACTATCTATTGCAAATTTATGTCGTAATATTTCCCCTGATAATAAAAAAATACTGACGGCCGTACCATTCCATAATGCTTTTGCACCAATAAAATGGGTAATTTTAGTATTACGTAGCCACTGAAAACTGCCCTGTGTTTTCAAAGTATGAATTTGTTTTGAAGAAGGAAGTATTTTACATGCACAAAACCAAACGATCAGACTTCCGAGCGTCGTCATGATAAATGGTGCATACCATGTTAAATATTCTGTTAACACTCCGGCTAACACTGGGCCCGTAACAATTCCCACTGTCATACCAATCATTGCCGTTCCCATCGCAGAGGACTGCTGGCGAGAAGGAAAGATATCCGCAATTAAGGAAAAAATAGTTGGCACAATCGCTGCTGATGCTAAGCCACCACAAATACGAAACAGCAGAGCTATCGTGAAGTTTGGAGAAGCAATAATGGCTAGACTATCTATTGCAAATAGAAACATAGCAACTAACAGTAATTTTCGTCGCTCAACTCTGTCAGAAAAATAACCTAATACTGGCGCACTAACCGCATAAGTCAGCGCATAAGCTGAAATTAGCCAAGATGCTTGTGCGCTAGTAACGGAAAACACCCCCGCTAGCGGCGTTAGCGTCGCCGATAACATAAATTCTGTTGTGCCGACTAAATAAACAGCGGCTGCAAAAACTAATAATAAATAACGGTTCGATTGCATAGGATTCTCTTGCGTAAATAAAAACACCCCGTTCTCTGCTGACGTTCAGTCACAGATATAAGCAAAAATGATTAAATGTAGAGTTAAAACAAGACGTTAATAGTGATAATGAAAGACTTTGACGCGATATCAAAAAGCGAGGTGTTCAGAAATAAAGGGAAATGACGATATAGAATTTGGGAGAGGTTATGAGTCTATCGAAGACAACATTTAGCGTCAAATAAAATAATTGCACCCCATCACGACCAAGGTGCAATCTCATGGTTACACTATAAGCTGGCTAATTTTAATGTCTCACCTAATATCTTTAACCCATTACGGCGTCTCGGAATCAATGGTAATGCATAGTTAATTCGTAAATGATGAGTAAAACATCCTGCCGATGAAAAATGTTCTCCTGTAAGCACGATCACTTTATTTCGGTTTAGGACATCCATTAATTTACGGTTATCGACAGGTGGATGCTCAATCCATAAAGAAAATCCACCTTGTGGCCGAGAAATCCGCGTCATCGGTGGAAAATAGCTTTCCACTAACTCACGATACTGGCTTTGTAACGCCTCGTAATGTTGTCGCATAGAGCGTAAATGCGGAAAATAGTGCCCTTCACGCAAAAAATTAGCGACCACTTGTTGCATAAATATTTCCCCCGAGCAATGAGATAAATATTTTAAATGCATGACTTTTTCTTTGTATTTACCCGGTATAACCCACCCCGTACGGACCCCTGGGGCAATGGTTTTAGAAAACGAGCTACAAAGGATCACCCGACCTTCACTATCGAATGATTGTATTGTCGCTGGGCGTGGATATTCGTAAGCTAATCCAGCAAGCACATCATTTTCAATGATTGTCACACCATACTGATTTGCCAACGCCAATAATTGTTGCTTATGTGTGTCAGGCATAGAACAGCCCATAGGATTATTGCAGGTGGGTGTGACGACAATAGCTTTCACAGGCCAATGATGAAAAGCCTCTTGTACCCTTTTCAGTTTAATCCCTGTTTGCGGGTCTGTTGGGATCTCAATAATTTTCCTGCCCAACCCATACAGAGTTTGTAATAACCCTGGAAAGGCGGGTGACTCAATCGCAATAACGTCATTACCTTGTGTACAAGCTTGAATAGATAATGATATTGATTGATGACCGCTAGTCGTCGTCACGATGTCATCTGGAGTGAATGACGGTTTATGAGTAGAAATACTGTGAATTTGCTCGCGTAAAGCGAGTAATCCTTGTAAACAATCATACTCTAATACTAAGCTATTTTTACGACGGCTGATCATGTTGATTTCTTGCCACAACGGTTCCAACGTTTTGCTTTCAATATTAGGCACCGCGCAAGATAGCGAAGTAACGTTATCACGTTGTTCTACACGCAAAAAATCAATAGTTGGGTTCCATTGAGCAATCTGAACTGGCTTTTGTATATAATTGACAGCCTTAGGCAATAGAGCTTCGTTTTTATTTGGGATGACAAAGTAACCTGATTTAGGGACCGCGTAAATCAACTGCATCTTTTCAAGTTCACGGTACGCAAGCTGAGCCGTGGTTAAACTCACCGCATGTTCACGCCCAATTTCCCTTACTGAAGGCAGTTTTTCACCACTCAAAAAATCCCCCCGATAAATTTTTTCTTGTAGTGTCTGCGCGATTTGCTTGTACAGTAACATCTTCCAGCCCTTTCACCGTTTCTCTATTGCGGTAATGTAATACAGATTTGTTCTTTTTTGATCTGTATTATGCAAAAAATAATATCTGTCACTTTTTTGACATTATTTCCTATGCCAATCTAAAAATAGACATACAGCATAGGAACGCAATATGGAATACGAACATAATAGAAATGGCAAACATTATCCTTCATTTATCTTAGTCACTGCGATTATCTGGATAGCCAAAAAATTATTTTATTTAATAAAGAAAATTTATCATAATTTTAAGAATCGCAAAAAATATGAAAAATATAAAGGTCAGAAAATATAAACTAAATAGATAAATAGTATTAGCATATAAAATATAAACCAACTTATTGATATAGTTTATTTTTAAACTAATCTGCATGCATGCTTATAATATTGACCATACAAAAATAGAAATTTAATTTAGTCTATAGATTAACGGGAGCTTAATAAAATTATTGGGCCTTCTTGTTGTATCACCCCCTGCTCCTTGAGTTTAAATAAAACTTTATCTAAATGACGGCGTGATGTACCTAAAATTGCAGCTAACGTTTCTCTTGGTAAACGAATTTGATGACTGGATAGTTGGGTTAAAATATACAGGAGATTCTTTTCAATAGAGTCAACGGCTGTCATTAACCGTTGTTCTCCATTAATTAATGACCGTTTTGCTAATTGACGGTTTAAAAGAATGGATAAACGATGGTCTTGAGATAGCCAAACTAAAAAGCTGTCAGAGGGAATGCGGATAACTCGCGCATCTGTTAATGCAATAACATCATAGCGATAGCCTGTTTGTTGACAAAGAGCTTCCATCTCACCAAGAAACTCCCCCTTATAACAGAAGGTAAGTGCAAGCTCTTTACCATTATCAGCAAGTTTATTCACGACAAACTCGCCTTCAATAATAATGTAAGTGTATTTATTATCGGTGCCTTGATGGATTAACTTGTAACCTTCTTGCAGATGAATTGTACAAAACGTATTTTTGACGGAAGGTGGCGCATGACGAAATAACCAATCAACATCGGGCAGGAGTTCTTGTTCACTAAACTTGAGCCACAATTCGCGAAAAGGCGTTTCATCCATCATATATGCCACCTACCATTATTAACCTAAAATTAATCCAGCAATTGCGCCATTCATCAGGTTAGCTAATATTGCCGCACCGAAGGCTTTAAATGCGATACTGGTTAATTCGCCCCGACGTTCTGGACACATAGCACCAATTCCTCCTATCGCAATACCGATAGTGCCTATATTCGTAAAGCCACACAAAGCAAATGAAAGAATGACTTGTGTTTTCACGCTTAAGGCTTCTCCGGTAGCTGGGAGAATTGAACCATCTAAATAAGGCTGTAGATTAGCATATGCAATAAATTCATTGAATAGTACTTTTTGCCCTAGCAGCTGTCCTGCAAACTGTGCTTCAGTCCAATCGACACCTAATAACCAAGCCACTGGTGAAAATAACCAACCAATCAGCTGAGTCAGCGAAATCTCATGGCCTGTAAAGCTCGTCGCCCACATCATTATGCCATCAAACATCGCGATAATTGCCAGTAACGCTAATAGCATACCTGCAATGTTTAACGCCATACTGACCCCAACACTAGCACCTTGAGTCACCGCATCAATACTATTGCGGTATTCTGACTTTTCCTCTTTCATCGAGTTAGCGCTCGTATGCTTATCACTGTTTTCCTTAGTTTCAGGATAAAACAGCTTCGCAAACAATAAACCAGCAGGTGCAGACATGAAAGATGCCGCTAATAAATATTCAATTTTTACACCATATTGCGCGTAACCTAATAGTACTGTGCCAGCAATTGATGCTATTCCTCCGACCAAAATGGTAAAAAACTCTGAGGAAGATAAATATTTCAAATAAGGACGGATCACCAGTGGCGCTTCTGTAACACCAAGAAAAATGTTTGCAGCGGATGACATCGATTCTGCACGTGATGTGCCTAATAAACGATGCAAAGCACCACCAATCAAAATGATCAGTTTTTGCATAATGCCAACATGGAACAACAGTGCAGATAACGCAGATAAGAATACCAATACAGGTAATACTTTAAACACAAAGATAAACCCATCAGCGCCAAGCAAATCAAACATCTTGTCTGTTGCCAAGCCACCTAATAAAAACTGAGTCCCTATTTGTGTGTAGTCTAACAATGCAGTGACTTTATCAGCCATCCACATCATGACCTGTTTTCCAATAGGAAGATATAACATGCAAAATGCAAACGTAAATTGCATTAATAGTGCGATAGAAACGAGCCGTAGGCTAATCCTACGGCGGTTATTAGAACAAAGGTATGCAACCAACAGTATGACAGCAATACCTAAAAGGCTATTCAGTATCGACATTAGCGTTCTCCGACTATTTTTATTTCAGTTCGAAGGCGTTCAAATACTGATATTGTCTGTCACTAAGAGCATCAAAAGTGACACCCATATCTTGTAATTTTAAGCGAGCCACTTCACTGTCGATTTCATCAGAAACAGCATACACTTTCTTATCAAGATCATGCTTAAGCAAATACTCTGCACCTAATGCTTGTAAAGCAAAACTCATGTCCATAATTTCAGCCGGATGACCATCTGCACAGGCGATATTGACTAATGCACCTCGACCTAACAGATAAACAGTACGACCATTTTTTAAGCAATACGCATCAATATTTTGACGAGCCTCATACGTCGAAACACTTAATGCTTGTAAGCCTTTCAAGTCTATTTCATCTTCAAAATGGCCTGTGTTACTGATAATCGCCCCTTCTTTCATTAAACTAAAATGCGCCTCAGTTAATACATCACAGCAACCCGTAGCGGTCACAAAAATATCGCCTAATGGAGATGCTGCTTCCATGGTCATCACTTCAAAACCATCCATCTTCGCTTCAAGTGCTTTGATCGGATCAATTTCAGTAATAATGACTTCCGCACCTAATCCTTTTGCACGCATAGCACAGCCTTTGCCACACCAGCCATAGCCTGCAACAACAACTTTTTTACCCGCAATCACTAGGTTAGTTGTTCGCATAATGCCATCAAATGTGGATTGGCCAGTACCATAACGGTTATCAAATAAATGTTTGGATTGCGCACCATTAATAGAGATGACAGGGAAATTCAGTTCATGACTTTTCTCACGCGCTATCGCCCTTAATACACCCGTCGTTGTTTCTTCACATGCGCCAATGACATGATTCGCATATTCTGGATACACACTGTGTAACTCATGAACCAAATCACCGCCATCATCAATAACAATATGAGGTTCACAGGCTAAGGTTTCTTTTACAAATTGTTGATATTCTTCACCACTCGCCCCATGAATAGCGAATGTATTAATACCATTTTTGACAAGTGCAGCCACAATATCGTCTTTCGTTGACATTGGATTGCTGCCAGTCACAGACACTTTGGCACCACCAGCCGCAAACACTTGCGCGAGATAAGCCGTTTTCGCCTCTAAATGAATCGACAAGGCAATGCGTTTGCCTGCAAAAGGTTTTTCTTCACTAAAACGCGCTTCTAAAGCGCGCAAAAGTGGCATATGCGCACGAACCCAAGCAATTTTTTGTTCGCCTGAAGGAGCCAGAGATAAATCTTTATAAATGCTTGTAACCATCTTAAATTCCTTTCACTATGTTGCTTCAAATGAAGAAAACATACAAAACGAACGATCGTTACAATAGGTCATTTGCCCATATCAGATTGAAAAAGTGTTAACAGGATATAATTATGGCAAACAATTTTTCTGAGTGATTATTTATTAAACTCATTACTTCTTTATTGCTTCCTTGTTTAGCAAGCTACGCTTACGTTCTATCCCCCAACGGTAGCCTGACAGCGATCCATCTGTTCGTACAACACGATGGCAAGGTATCGCAACCGCAAGCATGTTTGCCGCACACGCGCCAGCAACCGCTCGAATAGCTTTCGGATGACCAATTTGCTTTGCAATGTCACTGTAACTCACTGTTGAGCCAACGGGGATCGTACGCAATGCTTGCCATACCCGCTGCTGAAACGCAGTGCCGCGAATATCTAAAGGCAAGTTTAAGCCAAGTTCAGGCGCTTCAATAAACCCAATCACTTTCGCAACCAGTTGTTCAAATTGGCTATCGCCACCTATTAATTCAGCTTGAGGAAATTTATCTTCTAAGTCTTGTAACAGCTTTTCAGGATCATCCCCCAGTAAAATAGCGCAAACCCCCACTGTGCTTTGAGCTACCAAAACATGGCCTAACGAGCACATCGCCAATGCAAAATAAATGATTGAGCCATCGCCTCCCGCTTTCCAGGCTTTCGGCGTCATGCCTAAGCGTTCCGTTGCCGTTTCGTAAAATCGACTATTAGAACTGAATCCCGCATCATAAATAGCATCCGTAATACGTGGTTGTTGTTGTAACTGTTGCTGCAATTTGCCATGACGATGCGCATCCGCATACGCCTTCGGGGTTAGCCCTGTTTGCGCTTTAAATAAACGATGAAAATGATAACGACTGATCCCTACAACTGCGGCAAGTTCATCTAACTTCACCGTCGTATGACTCTGCTCAATATATCGACAAGCTTGGGCTATTTTTTCCTGATAAAACTGTTCAAGTTGAGCAGCCTCTTTACGACTACGTTTCCCCGCATGATAACCTTTGTCTATCGCTTGCTGTTCGTTATCAAAAAATTCGATATTATCTCGTTTGGGTAAACGCCCCGCCGCCGAGGGATGACAGTAAATTCTTGAGGTACGAACACCATAAACAAAATGACCATCCGCCGCTTTGTCACGGGCGACAATTGCTTGCCAACGCGCTTCATCACTTAACCATTTGTTTGTTGCTGTCATTGTCATACTCCAATCTGCCCTGTGTTACCGCCATTATTAAACTGATCAGGTGGCAACAAACTCCATCTCTTGCTTTTTAGTCCGATTAATCACACAGACAAGAAGCTGGCTGACAAACTTCTTTTCGTGAGTTTTGGCGTATTTTAAGCCATAAGGCGACAATACCGAGTAATGCGACTAAAGCTCCCATATAGCTTACCGTTGAATAATCGTAGCCAAATGATAATACGCTAGCACCAATCGCCGCACCAATGGCATTACCAAGATTAAATGCCCCCACATTCACAGAAGACGCTAAAGCTTGCGCTCCTTGTGCTGCTTTCATCACTAAGATTTGTAAAGGAGGCACCACACCAAAGCTAAAAATACTCCAAAATACTAGCCCAAACCCTGCACCGATCGTCGTTGTGCCAATAATAGGAAAGATTGCCATGCTGAGCGCTAACATACCAAAGAAAACAAATAATGTTCCATACAACGATTTGTCTGCAAATAATCCACCGAGATAATTTCCTACCGTAAACCCTATCCCAACAATAATTAACATAAAGGTAATCATTTGGTCAGATGCGTTAATAAACTGCATTAGCATTGGCGTGATATAGGTATACAAGGTAAACATAGCGCTTGCACCTAACACGGTACTCAGCATTCCTAGCATCACTTGAGGTTTGCGTAAAATACGTAATTCAGCGCGAACATGTATTGTTTGACCCGATAGATGGCGAGGTAACGCTAGGATCAAACTGATCAAGGTCATCAGCCCCAACCCTGATATGACAAAGAAAGCGGGCCGCCAACCAATCACTTGCGTCAGTTTGGTCATGAATGGTACTCCGCCTATATTTGCAATCGTCAATCCCATAAACATCGCCGCAATCGCACTGGCTTGTTTACTTGGAGGAACAACATTCGCCGCCACTAATGCCCCTAATCCAAAAAAGGCCCCATGATTTAAGCTAGTAACCAGCCGAGAAAGTGACAGCGTCACCAAATCAGGCGACATCGCGGATAACAGATTACCGAGCGTAAAGATGGACATAAGAAAAACGAGTGCATATTTAGGGGGATATTTAGCTAATACTAATGTCATGATAGGGGCTCCAACCATCACCCCCAATGCATAAATCATCACGATTGAGCCTACGGAAGGAATCGTCACGTTCAGGTTATCGGCGATATAAGGTAGCATTCCCATTGGCGAAAACTCAGTCACACCGATAGCAAATGCGCCTATTGATAATGCTAATAGTGCTGTATTGATCTTCATAGATTGACCTTACGAATAACTGTCTTATTTTATTGAATACATTAAAGATGCGTGATTTTTTCATATTGATGTGTCTTGAAAAAGCCATTAAGGTAAGAAAAACTTTTGTTGGAATTGCAAAAATGAAGATGACATTTGAAGAGTTACAAGTCTTTATCAGTGTCGTTGATTGCGGCTCTATGACAGCAGCTGCCGAACAGCTGAATATGACCATATCAACGGTAAGTAGGTTGCTTCTTCGACTAGAGGAAAAAATACAAACCACCCTAATTTACCGTACAACACGTAAGATCAAGCTCAGTGATGAAGGTTGTGCATTTTTGCAAAAAGCGCGAGAGATAGTTCAACTTGCTCAAGAAACCGAGGAAATGTTATCCGCACGTCAAACTATCCCTTCTGGAAAATTACGCGTTGATGCTTCGACTCCTTTTTTAACTCGAGTTATCGCGCCTTTGATGCCACTATTTAGTGAGCAATATCCACAAATTACGTTAGAAATTACCAATTTTGAAGGTGTCACTAATCTGCTAGAGAAAAAAACGGATGTCGCCTTTCGTATTGGTCAATTAAAAGACTCATCACTTAATGCAACATTAATTGGTTATAGTCAGAAACGGCTGTTGGCCAGCCCTGCTTATCTTAGCAAATACGGCATGCCCAACACGATTGATGATTTACATCACCATCGTTTATTAGGTTTTACCACACCGGAAACATTGAATATCTGGCCAATAAACAAAGCGGATGGCACGCCACTTAAAATAACGCCAGATATGTCAGCATCCAGCGGTGAAGTGTTATTTCAATTAGCGCTTCAAGGCTGTGGGATACTGCTTTCTTCTGATTTCGTGAGCCATGAAGCTCTCTCAACAGGTCAACTGGTTCAAGTATTAACAGAACAAACAGACAGAGTAAGGCAGCCCATTCATGCTGTTTATTATCGCAACCAAGCCGTTTCACCTAGGTTACGATGCTTTATTGATTTTGTGAAAAAACATGCTACACAAATTGAAGCAATCTAATGACATATCTCAGTCATAGCCATGATTTTTCCTAAAATGCGATAATGTCACGCCTGTGTGTCGCTTAAAATATCGGCATAAATAAGAGGTATCTTCAAAATTTAATAACACCGCCACTTCTTTGATTGATTTATTCCCAGACCCTAATAGCGCTTTGATCTCCAGTATAACTTGTCTATCTATCAATGCTTTAGGAGTATCATTAAAAAAACTCTTGGTTATCTGTGATAAATAAAAGGGGGTTACTGCTAATTTTTGTGCATAAAACTGTACTTCTCTGTGCACTTTGCAATACTGAGTAATCATGTCCCAAAAACGCCAACACAGCTGCTCTTTACGGCTCTGCTGTGCTTTTTGCTTAAGCGGTGTTTGAGGCATTTTATTCGCAATCATTAAAAAGAAATTTTGCACATGATTACAGAGCATCAAGGTGGCATATTCCCCTTGCTGCTGAATAATAAAACTCAATAACCTTTGCCATTGTTGTAATGACTTCCAATCTTCTTGCTTGACATGAAGTACTGGCGATTCATTGAAAAACGCAAACAACGGATTAGGCAATTGAAATGCAACATCACTGGCAAAGGCTTTTTCAAGCAAAATATAGTCAAACAGTGCTGAGCGTGAACATTGCTGTAGCATGACGAACGTATCGTCATACAACACAACAATATCATGCGCTTTTACAACATATTTGTTGAAATTAATGTTAAAAATGGCGCTTCCTCGCTTGCAAATCAACACGGTTACATAAGCTGTAACAAGCGGCATTAACAGTTGTTTATCAAATGTCGTTTCGCCCAAGCTGGCAACTTGAGGGACATGATACGAATGGTTCACTAAGCTACGCATTAATCGTTACGTCCAGTATAAAAAGAGCAATGAGTTGTTAAAAGTACCTAAAATAGCGAGGTTTTGCGCTTATATCTATCAAAAAAATACCTAAAATAGCGTTCACTTATTTAGATTTTAGGAGATAAAAAAATGATATTGCATACAGAAAGATTAATTTTACGTCCTTGGCAAGAAAACGACGCAGCGGACTTATATGAATATGCTAAAGATGAACGCGTTGGACCTATTGCCGGTTGGCCCCCACACCAGAGCGTTGAAGAAAGCTTAGATATCATCAAAAATATTTTTATGCGGGATGAGATTTATGCTGTTGCACTAAAAGAAGATAACCGTGCCATCGGTTTAATCGGTTTATCAATTGGCTCAGAAAGCAACTTCCCCATTGGTGAAAACGATGCCGAAGTGAGTTATTGGATTGGCGTTCCATTTTGGGGGAAAGGTTTGATTCCAGAAGCGATTCGCGAAGTTATGCGTCATGGTTTTAACGACTTAAAACTCGATAATTTATGGTGCGGCTATTTTCAAGGTAACGAACAGTCTAAAATCGCTCAAGAAAAATGTGGATTTGTTCATTATGGCACTCTTGAGCCTCAATATATTGAATTAATTGGTGAAATCAAAGTAGAAGAGCTCAGCCGTATCACATATGACGAATGGAAAAACCTAAACTAGCTTTTGATAATTACTTAAGGTAAAAAAGCCATTTCTCAATGGTTTTTTTACCTACTTCCCGCCTGTTTTTCTCCTTATTTTAAAATTTATGCCTATTTTTCGTTATAAAACGCAGAGTATGTGCAGTTATTTATTCAATAAACTTCCCTATTAGTGCTATGATTTTTCAACAATTATAATTTTAAAATAAAAATTCATTGCAAATAGGTAAATACATGCAAGACTATGGCATTTGGACAATCATTACTCCCATCGTAACTATTCTATTGGCGATATTCACTCGTCAAGTCATGCTGTCACTGATGTTGGGGATCCTCGTTGGTTTTACCGTGATTAACGACCACAATATCTTGCTGGGTATCAGGGGAACAGTCGACGGCGTTATTGATACATTCGCCTCGCCAGGCAATACTCGTACTATCGTATTCATGGTAATGATCGGCGGCATTATGCGCCTAGTCGTTATTACAGGAGGCGTCCGAGCCTTAGTTCAGTTATTGTCCAATCGAACGCAATTAGTCAAAAATCGGGTTACGACGCAACTCTTGGCGATTGTGATTACTTCCTTGATTTTCATAGAAAGCTCAATTAATCAGTTGGTTGCTGGTGCTGCCACGAAGAATCTAGCGCATAAATATGCGGTTGCGCCTGAAAAAATGTCATACATCATCCAAACCGCCTGTGTCTCTGTTTGCTCTTCTGCCATTATCAATGGCTGGGGAGCTGTGATTATGGGATTGATTGGCGTCCAAATTTCACAAGGACTGATTAGTGGCGAACCTTTTGATATTTTAATTACATCAATAGGTTATAACTTAATGGCATGGTTATCGCTTATAACGATCTTATTCTATGTTTTTACCAATATCTCTTGGGGGCCAATGAAAAAAGCGGAAATGCGTTATCAAGCCAACCACGCAACAGGTATTCATTCGCAAAAAAATCAAATAGAAGACGAAAAAGAGATTATTGACCATCCTAATACACACTCCGTATTCAACTTTTTTATCCCAATTCTGTCGACCGTATTGATGGTTCCAGTGGCTTTATACATCACTGGTGATGGTGATTTTAGTAAAGGAAGTGGTTCCACATCTGTTTACTGGGGAGTTATGTTTGGTACTGTGGTCTCTTTCTGTTGGTTTATCGCTCGCCGACTACTGAATATTGAGAGTTTCTTTCGCGAGTTATTTATTGGTTATGCCAACATGCTAAAAATTAGTTCTATTATGATATTAGCGTTTTTAATGGGAAATGTTTCAGCAGAACTAAATACAGGTACATATATTGCCACCGTTACGCAAGGCGTGATGGCCCCTGGTTTTTCTGTCGGCTTCATCTTTATCATTAGCGCCATCATGTCATTAGCAACAGGCACCTCATGGGGTACTTTTGCCATCATGATCCCAATTGGTGTACAACTCGGTATATCCATTGATATGCCTATCGAATATATGATCGGTGCGGCTATCTCTGGTTCAATATTTGGTGATATGACGTCCCCCATTTCAGCAGATGCGATTGTCGCCTCAATGGCTACAGATTGCGACCATATCGAACATATTCGTACACAAATGCCTTATGCGTTAGTTACAGCAAGTATGGTACTCGCTATTTATCTATACTTAGGTTTTTCACATTAGTTTCCAAGGAAGTTAACATGTCACTACAACAAAAATTAGCCCAATTCACCAAGTTGAATTTGAATAAAACCTCGACGCCTCTTCAGCGTCTTGAAAATTTATCGCGTGTATATGGTCGTGAAATTTTCATTAAACGTGATGATATTTCTCCTCTTGCAATGGGAGGGAATAAACTTCGTAAACTGGAATTTCTTATTGCTGACGCACTGGAGAAAAAAGCGAAAGTCATTGTTACCGCAGGAGCAATTCAGTCTAACCATGTTCGCCAAACAGCAGCAATTGCCGCGATGTATGGATTAAGATGCATTGCCTTACTTGAAAACCCGATTCAAAGTGATGAGCATAATTTCTTGCATAACGGCAATAAGTTGCTGACTAACCTATTTGGGGCTGAATCTGTGATGTGTGAGGCATTAACAGACCCTCAAGCTCAAATGGAAGAACTCATTCAAACTCTAGCTTTAGAAGATGCTTATATCGTGCCTGTAGGCGGTTCTAATGCGCTTGGTGCATTAGGTTATGTTCAATGCGCTATTGAAATCGCTCAACAGAAACCGTTGGAAATCGAATTTGAGAAAGTGATTGTCGCTTCAGGTAGTGCGGGAACCCATGCTGGACTGGCTATCGGTTTACAAGAGTTATTACCTCATTCTCAGGTCATCGGCGTGACAGTGTCACGATTTAAGCAGGAGCAAGCGCCTAAAGTGGAAAAAATTCAGCGTGAATTAGCTGAGTTATTTGCAATTTTAAAAGTGCCTGAAGTACAACTATGGGATGGTTTTTTTGAACCTATGTATGGTATGCCAAATCAAGCAGGACTGAATGCTATCACCCTATTAGCTCGTAGTGAGGGAATTTTATTAGATCCGGTTTATACAGGAAAAGCCATGGCAGGTTTGCTCAATTATCTAGAAAATTCAGATGAAAAAACGCCCGTTCTTTTTATCCATACTGGCGGTGCTCCTGCCCTATTTGCTTACCCAGAAATCAATAAAACGATTAACAATTAATGGAAAAACGGTGCATTTTATAGCACCGTTTCCTCCTATACTTTCCCCTCTGATAATCTCTGTATAATCTAGCTATATTTTAAATATGCTTTATTAGCTTGATATTATATTTAAATTAAACTGACTGACCTTACCTTTAAATCAGTCATTATTATTTTTATCTCATTTTATTGTATCTGTTATTTTCGCTAATAAATTAATAATCGGTTACTTACCAATATATAAAAATAAAAAAGTACCAATAAAATAGAATGCAACAACATTACTTCCCGCGATAAAACTTTACCCATAATAAAACTATTAGTAAGAAATACTACAGCCCTTTAAATACACTCAAATAACGATAGTGCTGTCTCATTTTTTAGCGCTAAAAATGCGCTATATCGCTCCTCCGGTAGGCAACATATAACCAATTGTATAAACTTGATACTCCATCAAGGAGAAAATAATGAATATTCATTTACGCCCAATAACAAAAGAAAATTACGAATCTATATCTTTACTCGATGTATTTGAAGAACAAGAAGACTTTGTTGCTTCAAATACATGGTCTTTGCTTGAGGCTGCCTATAATCCAGAGTATGTTACTAGGGCTATTTACCTCGATGATGATCCTGTTGGTTTTTTTATGTGGGTACCTGCCTCAGACACAAAAATAGCTATTTGGCGTTTTATGGTCGATCAAAAATATCAACACAAAGGAATAGGACGCCAAGCAATGAAACTCGCCTTGGCTGAAATCAAGCGAGCCTCATCATTGCAAGAAATCGAGATTTGCTATAATCCTAAAAATACGGTTGCCAAATCCTTTTATTCATCCTTTGGTTTTAAAGAAATAGGGTTAGATGAAGAAAGCAAAGAGATGCTTGCTATTCTTAGCATCTAGTATTTAATACACTAAATAATAAGATATTTTATGGAAGTTATACTAAGAAAAGCCACAGAACAAGATGCCACGCTGCTCTATAATATCGGTATGGAAAGCTACCTTTACCACTTTGCTAAGCTATGGTTACATGCCGATGAATTAGCCAGTTATCTTTATCATGAATACTCTCCGCACAAAATCATTGATGATATTAGCAGACCGGATACTGATTGGTTTATTATCGAGAATACTCAACCAATAGGCATAGTAAAACTAACGTATCATGCAGCGATCACTAATGAATCCATCATAGGCACTCAGTTAAATAAACTGTATTTTTTACCTACTGCAACTGGTAAAGGAAATGGAAAAAGCATATTTAACCAAATAGAATCACTCGCTAAACAGCATGGAGACCGTCTATTATGGTTAGATGTGCTGGCTGAAAATCATTCCGCAGTCAATTTTTATCAAGCAAACGGGATGAGTAAATTTAAAGAAACCGCATTCACTCACCACTCTCAGCAATCTATAGCATTTATCATGAGTAAAACATTATGATTTTGTTGGTAATAAATAATGAAAAATAGAATTCTTGTCACTGGTGCAACTGGCCAAGTTGGGCATTATTTAGTTCGTTCATTACAAGCTCAAGGGCATGAAGATGTTGTTCTCGCCGTTAGAAATCCCGCGAAACTCACTCATTCCCCCTATCCTATTGTCGAAATGGATTACGATAAGCCAAAGACCATTGAAGTGGCACTTTCTGGTGTGAATTCTGTTTTTATGATGACGGGTTATACCATTGATATGCTACAACAAAGCAAAGTCTTTGTAGATATCGCCAAAAAAAGTGGGGTTAATTATATTGTGCACCTTGGCGCTTGTGGTGATGATGAGGCACAAGTCGCCCATTGGGCTTGGCATCAATTAGTGGAACGCTATATCGAATGGTCAGGTATCCAATATACTCACTTACGCCCTGAGTCCTATATGCAGAATTTATTAGGTTACCAAGGGGAAGATAATATCAATAAAGGTGTCCTACATTCTTACTTTGGTGATGCTATATTAAGTTGGGTAGATTGTGCTGATGTAGCCGAACTTGCAGCTTATTGTTTACTTTCCCCTGAACAGCATGCTGGGCAAGTATATCGCTTAGGTTATGAGAATAAAAATTACACACAAATTGCTGAATTATTAACAACGGAGCTAGGTATTCCTTTTCATTATCAAGCCGATGACCCAGATGAGTTTTGGCAATTTGCCCAAACCAACTCACTCGAACTTGCCTATATGAAAAGCATTTATGACCATTATGTTGCTTTCACATCTGGAAAATTGTCTCGCGAAGGAATGATATTTGACAATTTTCAGAAAATTACAGGGAAAGCCCCCACTACATTAAAACAATTTCTCATTAAACACCAAAACCATTTTAAACCATAACTAATTTGTTATAACAATAAAATAATTGGTGCGATTGATTTATACGTTCCTGCTGTAATATAAAAGAGCAAAGTTGTAATTTTTAGGCTTTGCCTTTTTTATTTTCAATCAAGAGTTCTAACATCATCAAACAGCCCCCAGCAAATATCCGCAGACCCGTTTTTTCATCTAAACGTTCCGCTGCCTTTGCTATTGCTGATGAAAATGAAATGACACCAACAACTAAAGCCTTTATGAAACTGACAAAAGCAATAAGCTCAATCACTAAGTAAAATACATTTACTGAACGAGGCGATAGTGAATAACAAACAGTGATTGCTCTGTAGGGTAAATTTCACGAATTAAGGTTTTTAAATTATCTAACGTCATTGCTTCTTGTTTCGCGTGATACGCTGAAATTTCATCATAACCAATAGGCTCAACAGAAAGAATTTCAATATCCGTATAATAAGTGCCTGTTTCGAGGGCAAATACTTTCACTACCGTTCCAGGAATATAATTACTTTCACTTTTATCACGAATTGTGATGACTTTTTCACCAGAAACAACCAGTGGTAATAATCGCTCAAAAAAGGTTATCGTGTCAGGCGCTTTACGCATAGCTATCCTTTGATGGAAATGGTTTAAATAAAGATTGGTGATGAAGCATTTCATCACCAAGCATAATTATGATTTCAGATAACGTGCATGAAATGCGATATGCTCGCCAATAAAGCTAGCAATAAAATAGTAACTGTGGTCATAGCCTTCACGCAAATGCAAAGTAAAATCATGGCGTTTACGCTGACAAACCTCATCAAACAATTCAGGTTGTAATTGTTCTTGATAAAAAGGGTCGTCAGTTCCCACATCAACCAGCATAGGGGGAGTCGTTTGCGCCTCATTCAGGAGATTGATCGTATCATAGCGCGACCAGAGGGACTTATCCTCCCCTAAATAAGCCGCAAATGCTTTTTGTCCCCAAGGAACTTGTGATGGTGCAACAATTGGCGCAAACGCTGACAGACTACAATAACGTTCTGAATTACGTAAGCCAATCATCAATGCGCCATGTCCCCCCATTGAATGACCGAAAATAGCGCGTTTATCATTAACGGGAAAATTGGCTTCAATAAGATTAGGTAATTCTGACACAATATAGTCATACATTTTATAATGATGATGCCATGGTTCTCTTATCGCATTTAGGTAAAAACCCGCACCTTGCCCTAAATCATAAGCTTCATCATCTGCAACCTGTTCCCCTCTAGGACTCGTATCTGGCACAATTAAAACGACACCATGCTCAGCAGCAAATTGTTGTGCTCCCGCTTTCGTAATAAAATTTTGTTCATTACACGTTAATCCAGATAGCCAATAAATGACAGGGTACTGTTTATTTGCTGAAGTCGACGGCAGATAAACTGCAAATTTCATATCACAATTTAAGACGGTAGAGTAATGCTGATAAACATCTTGCCAGCCGCCAAAACAAGCGTGGCGTTCAATCCTTTCCATTGTGAGCTCCTTATCAATTTGAAAATACAAGCCCAATAAAAACAGGTTAAAATTGGGCTTGTTAACCGTTAATCGTAGTGGATCACAGTACGAATGGATTTACCTTCATGCATCAAATCAAAGGCGTCGTTGATACTTTCAAGAGGCAGCGTGTGGGTGACAAAAGGAGCTAACTCAATATCTCCTTTCATGGCATCTTCCACCATTCCAGGAAGTTGACTACGACCTTTCACGCCACCAAATGCAGTACCTCGCCATGAGCGCCCCGTTACAAGTTGGAATGGGCGAGTCGCTATTTCTTGTCCAGCTCCTGCAACACCAATAATAATAGATTGGCCCCAACCACGATGTGCACTTTCAAGTGCGGCTCTCATTACGTTAACATTACCAATGCATTCAAAAGTATGATCCACCCCCCACTCTGTCATTTCGATGAGTACTTGCTGAATAGGCTTATCAAAATCGTTAGGATTTAAACAGTCAGTAGCACCAAATTGACGGGCTAATTCAAATTTCGCAGGGTTCGTGTCAATCGCAAAAATACGCCCTGCCTTCGCTTGCCTCGCACCTTGAATAACAGCAAGGCCAATACCGCCTAAACCAAATACTGCAACAGAATCCCCTTCTTGGACTTTGGCTGTGTTATGCACCGCACCAATCCCTGTGGTTACGCCACAACCTAATAAACACACCTCTTGGTGGTTTGCTTCAGGATTAATTTTGGCTAATGAAACCTCAGCGACTACGGTATATTCGCTGAACGTTGAGCATCCCATATAATGATAAAGTGGCTGACCATTGTAGGAAAAACGAGTCGTGCCATCAGGCATAACACCTTTACCTTGAGTTGCACGAACAGATACACACAAATTCGTTTTGCCTGATTGACAAAATAGACATTCACCACACTCTGCCGTATATAAAGGAATAACGTGGTCACCGGGTTTAACGCTGGTAACACCTTCACCGACTTCGACCACAACGCCTGCCCCTTCATGGCCTAACACCACGGGGAATAATCCTTCAGGGTCATCCCCAGATAAGGTAAATGCGTCAGTGTGGCAAACCCCTGTATGACTGATTTTAACTAGCACTTCACCTGCTTTCGGTGGCATCACATCAATTTCAACAATTTTCAGTGGTTCTCCAGGTCCAAACGCGACCGCGGCTCTTGATTTCATATTGATTCCTTATTATTAACGCAGGTATGTTCGAATGAGAGAAATCGCATCATCAACAGATTCTTTTTGGCTTTGCGTAGCCGCTGACGCTTGCAATCCTTCTCGTAAATGACTTTCCAAAACGCCAGCCATTAGCCCATTAACTGCTCCTCTAATTGCGGCTATTTGCTGTAACACTGCACTGCATTCCACTTCATCTTCTAAAGCGGTTTCCAATGCGAGTAGCTGTCCTTTTAATTTTCTGACTCGTGTCAAGACGGCTTTTTTCTCTTTCGGTGAATGTGGCATAGTCTGTCGCTCATTATATACATAGGGGGAGTATAGTATTTTTCAGGTAATCTGTACAGGAAGGGCAAATTGATCGCGCCAAAAATGCTCTCTTAGCCCGATGAACTGTTCAGTAACACAGACTTTTTGTACACTCAATCAAAAGGGAAACAAATGAAGTAATATTATGAAAAATAATGAAATATTATTCTATCAACAAGAACGTCATTTCTGGACTGGCATATGTAAAGACACTATTGCTATTAATGATGCAACCATTGCTTATTTCTCAGAATTACCGATACCGGCCTTCAGCTTTGTTTATTTACATTCAGGGGCATCTGTCGCTGACTTTACGACTGCTAACAACCTATTTGTTAAACAAAAAAAGCCTTATATCCTTGTCGTACACGAAGATATTCTTCCACACATGATGTCACTGATTGCAGAGAAACAGTATCAAAGTGATGGAGAAACCACCGCAATGGTTTTAACTCGAGCTGAGATGGTCAATCACACCGAGGAGGCACTCCCTGAAGGGTACAAAATCGCACTCTGTAATGATCAGTTAATCGAATGGGCACAGCCGCTAATGACTGCATTTGGTACTGAAGATAGTGATGCAGATGAAGATCCTACTGTAATCAATGAATATATTCGCTATCACCAAAGAGCATTACAGCGTGATATTCAGTCTCAACACTATGTATTATTTAATGAAAACAATACGCCAGTGAGTGCTTTAACACTCACGATAAATGGGAATATGGCACGTCTTGACGATATCGGTACGGATACTCAATATCAACGCCAAGGATTAGCGACTTTACTCATTAAACATGCCTTAAAAACGTGTATAAGAAAAAATATTGAGTGTTGCTTTCTAGAAGCTTCTAGTGATGGGCTGTCTATTTATCAAAAATTAGGATTTACCCCTCTTTTCCACTATTACAGCTTTATTGTTGAGTAAGATCGCTGAGTAAAATTAATTCATTAATACGGCTTATTCACTGTCGTTCTTTTCGTGAATGTCTACGCTTTCATCCGCAAAAAGCACTGTATCTAGGAAAAAGGCGCTTATTCTTACTTGAATAAACATTAAGGTAACTTAAAAATGTGTATGTCGCCCCGCATTTATCAATTAGAAGAACAACCTTTGCAGATCAGTGAATTTGAATTAAAAACAGTCAAGTAAGCTAATTAACGCGTTAATTAGCTCACACAATAGGTTTATGGAAGGCATCAATTTTACGCCCAAACGAATATATTGAGGCTTAAATAAACGCGTAAAACTCCCTATTCATCATTAGCTATTAGCCTCCCATTATCGAAGGAGGCTAAAAATGCTATTTATCGATCGCGCGATACCATTTCTGAATATCGTTGACGATGACATTTGTCTGTGACTTCCCTTTATCATCAATAAAAAAGTGGTCAAGGTCTGGGTAAGTCTTGAACGATACATGATTGTTATTAACGTATCCCATCATCCTCATTACGCTATGCGGATCAACATGAGTATCGTTCATGGTTTGTATGACTAAATGGGGCGTTTTAACTGATTGCAGTAATTTTTGATTGTTAATCATTAACATTTCACGCCACCATTTTTTTCCATGTTCACTTGGATAATTATCTTGTTGTAATTTATTTTGTACTACATCCTTAGCAAATTGCTTAAAACCTTCAATGGCGTGTGATGATTCTTCACTAGGTACTGTTTTTTCGATGCTATACAGCACATCATTAATAAAAAATGCGCCACCACCATTAAGTGAAATAGACGCATGAACCATGTCAGTATCAGCCACAATCAAATTTGTCACCACAGCCCCTTCGCTTCCACCAAGTAAAACAATGTGTTGGTAACTATTTTTAAAATGCGCTAACAGTGTTAAATAGTTATCTTTACGTTCTAATGGCGAATCATTCTCCATATAAGCAATAGGACAATCCTCCGCTGAGACTTCTTTTCCGTCTTTGCCAACTTGACTATCTAACCCTGTTTTTTCAACCAATAAGATATCATTATCTGGAAACGCGATAGCAAAGTTTTCTACCATATTGGTATTATTAATCACACTTCGACAATCAGAACCTTGAATTAAGACCAGCAAGTTTTCAGCGGGTTGCTCGTTTTGTTTGAGAAGATAATAGTGAATCTCTTTGCCTTGTTTATTTTGAATTTTTTGTAATTCAGGTGAACTATTAGCTTGATTCGCTATAAAAAAACTCATACTACATAAAATAACAGGGAGTATTTTCATGTCATAACCATAATAACCAATATATTATATATTCCTAACAAGTATAGACATCTAACGCTATATAAATATACACCGAAAATGCTCTTTTATATAATATAGATATGATAGATTAAAAAGCGTTTTTCATTATGCGATTGAATCAATGCACCGTATACATTAATTAAGGAAAACAGATAAATACAGCAACATATACGCATTAGTATTTAATTTTGTTCACTACATTTCACCAACCACTGTGGGTTAAAAATAATATGATAATTCTATAACCCGCCATCAGTCAGTTTTCATAATATGTTGTCGCGTATTAAACCTCCACATCTCCTTTTCTAAATAGAAAAAGAAAATATGTTATAAACTATTTATTCCCACATTATTATTTGTACAAAAACGCATGCTGTTTTTCTACCATTGATAAATTAGCTACATCAATTTCCATAATAATTAACATTATTTATTTTCACGCAGCAAAAGGGTCATCTGAACCTAGTACAGATAAAAATGAATAATTACCTTAATTTCACACTTTCCCCTATGATCTTGTCTCTTTAATCCTTATTATAATCAGCGCTCACCACGAACGTTCATGTTCGATGAGAACAACATCAACATTGCATGATACGGGCAAATAATTGCCTTATTTGACATGAGTAGGTTGAAATAAGCTTCATCATAAACCATTTAATAACTAAACTAAATTATTGATACAATGACTTCATCTTCAGAATTATTAAACACAACACCGGCTATGCCTCCGGCAAAAAAAGAACAAATCGCCACACGAATTATTTTCTTCATTTCTGGCTTTGCAACAGCGTCATGGGCTGCAATCGTTCCTTTCGTTAAAATCAATACTGGTGCCAATGACGCCACATTGGGTCTATTGTTATTATGTTTCGGCGTTGGGGCGTTAGTTGCTATGCCTTTAACCGGCGCGCTGGCTGCTAAATTTGGTTGTCGTAAGCTCATGGTTGCAGCGACGATCCTCTTTTGCTTCATGCTCCCTTTATTACCGGCTATTTCACAGATCAGTATTTTGATCGTCTGCCTATTTGTTTTCGGCGTCGGTATCGGACTTACTGATTGCGCAATGAATATACAGGCAGTGATCGTTGATAAAGCGTCTGAAAAGCCGATTATTTCTGGCTTTCATGGTTACTTTAGCGTTGGTGGGATCGCGGGGGCTGGAGCAATGAGTGCTATTTTATTAGTCGGCATTCCGCCAATTATCGCTGCCACGATAATTTCGCTTGTCTGTTTATTATTACTTTCAATGAGCTTTAAAGGCTTTCTAGGTTATGCCAATGCACCGACTGGCCCGCTAATTGCGATACCTAAAGGTATCGTCTTAGTTTTTGGTATTATCTGTTTTGCTATTTTTCTCGCGGAAGGAACCGTTTTAGATTGGAGTGCAGTCTTTTTAATTGAGCATCATGGTTTAAAAGAGTCTCTCGGGGGGCTTGGCTTTACTGCATTTGCTACCACCATGACCATTGGCCGCTTAACCGGAGATCGAATTGTTATGCGTGTCGGTTCCGCTCGCGTAGTATTTTGGGGCGCTCTTTTAGCTTGTTTTGGCTTTATTATTGCAGTGTTATCTCCATATTTATCCATTGCTATTATGGGTTATGCCTTAGTTGGTGCAGGTTGCTCTAACATTGTTCCTGTCATGTTTGCGGCAATAGGTAAACAGAATACAATGCCAGAAGCCCTCGCCGTTCCAGCCGTTTCGACGTTAGGTTACCTAGGGATTTTGGCTGGTCCTGCTGCTATCGGCTTTGTCGCATTTCAATTCACTTTAGCAACTGCACTACTAATGATTGCTTCATTATTAATCATCATTGCTATTATTTCTAAATTTATAAGGGTTTAATGCATCCCCAATATTCTTAGAGGAACATTAATGCGTTGTGCTGAGTCACACTGATGCACCTTAATCATAGCATGGTAAGGTGCAATACCATCTGCTCAAAATAGAAACTTACTTATTGATTAATAAGATAAAACTATAAAATTCAGGTCAAGAGGGAAACATTTGAAACAAAATAATAAAATTATTATTGTAGGTGCTGGCATTGTTGGCACAACTCTAGCTTGGTATTTATCGCGTCATTTTAAGGGACAAATTACCCTGATTGATGCACATGAAGCAGCCAGTGGAGTCACTCAACATGCATTTGCTTGGCTCAATGTTTCTTATGGTCGCCCTAATGAATATAGTGCATTCAGAAAGCAAGCGCTTGATGAATGGCGTTCGCTGGATAAATTAACGCAAGGCCAACTCGGCATTAATTGGAGCGGAGCCATTAGCTGGCAACATGATAGAGAAGCGACACAACAATTTATTGATTCACATAAAAAAACAGGATTTAACATTACTGCCCTCAACAAGCAGCAGCTACAAGCACTGGAGCCTAATCTATTTACACTTCCTGAGCTGGCGGCTTTTTCTGTTGATGAAGGCTACGTCGACCCTGTTTATGTGACAAAAACGCTTCTTGAGCTTGCCATAAATCAAGGGGTAAACTATTTACCCAATACCGCGGTACGAACGCTGTTACAAGAAAATGATAAAATTATTGGCGTTACGACTTCAACAAGCCGTTTATATGCAGATCAGGTCATTATTACCGCAGGTCTAGGTGCTATCGAGCTATTACAACCGTTACACGTTACGCTACCTATAGCCCCTTCACCTTCAATTATTGCTCATTTTCAAGATGTTAATGCCACTCCCGCTATGCGGCATATCCTCTCGACTCCTGATATGGAAGTCCGCCCTACAACAAACGGAAATACCTTATGTGCGGAAGATTACATTGATGAGCAACCTCAGCACAGTGCGAGCAATATCGCACAAAATGCCTTATCCGTTATTCAAAATTCATTTATAGGTACAGATACATTAGTCTTACAGAAAGCGTTCGTAGGAATGCGACCTATGCCACAAGATGAATTGCCAATTGTTGGGAAAGTTGCTGATTTTAGTGGTTTATATATTATAAGTATGCATGCTGCTATCACACTTGCACCGCTGATTTGCCATTTGGCGCAAGATGAAATAATACATGGCATAGAAAAAACAGCACTTAGCCCTTATCGATTAACACGCTTTGCGTCAGGTAACTGAAATATGAATATTCCGCTCTATTATTTAAGGCATTATCAGTCCATTGAAAAAACGTTTTGGACCTCGATTTGTGAGCACAGTATCCAAATTGAGCAACATACGATTTGTTACCTTACACCGCTAAATTCGCCTGTATTTAACTTTATCTATCTTCAGCCTGAGTCATCTGTTCAAGCATTCAAACAAGCCCATCATCTGTTTGTAGCACAAAAGAAAAACCATACGTTGGTGCTTCCTGAAGAGATGCAACAAGAAATCGTCAATGAAGCGCTGGCGTTAGGTTACAAACGTGACAGCGTCACGACGGCCATGGCATTATCCCTAGATAAACAACTTACTGTAGAATTACCTAAAAATCAGGTGGATATTGTATTTGCCAACCATGATCTATCCTTATGGGCAAAACCTTTAGTCTCTGCTTTTTATATCTCAGATGAGCACGATAAAGTCGTTAATGAGTATGTTCGTTATCATGAAGATGCTTTACAACAAGGTGCCCCTCAATTCCATCTTGTTCTATTGGTTGATGGTGAGCCAGCCACCTCAATGACCGTCACTATTGAAGGGGTTCTGGCTCGTTTTGATGACATCGGTACCGAACCTACCCACCAAGGGAAAGGCTATGCAACACAATTAATTGCTTATGCACTTGCATTTTGCCGCCAACAAGGTGTCGAGCACTGTTTCCTTGATGCGTCAGAAGCAGGGTTTGATCTATACAAAAAATTCGGTTTTGAACCACTATTTCGTTATATAAACTATGTCTGGTGTAAGTCACTTATTAATTGACGGTTTTTAGCGAATAGGCCACAGATTAAACAACGGGTTTTATAATAGTACATTAACGAGTGGCCTCGCTTTATCACGCTCTAAACATTTAATATTGTATTGAAATAAGCAAGTGTAGGCAGCTATCGACAGCTGCTTATGTGTCACTTGTCTGCTGAAATCAAATAGTAAAGCATTCTTTGTTTGATCATTTAAAATAATCAACAAGTAAAATCCACCTTTCCTTCTCCTTTATACGACCTCAGCGGGAGATAATTTATTATTTACGCTGAGTTTGTATCAGGCAATTAATCTGCATGACACATTGACGATAAGATCACTCAAGTTATGAAAATCAATATTATAGGCTGTAGTGGTAGTGGAAAAAGCACTCTCGGTCATACCTTATCTTCACTTTATTCCATCCCGTATATTGAGCTGGATGCACTTTATTGGCAAAAAAATTGGCAGCACTCTAGTGATGAGCAATTAAAAGAAAAGTTAACTCAGGCATTCCTAGCCGCACCAAATGGTTGGGTACTTGATGGGAACTATACCCGTACACAACCGATTAAATGGCAAGAGGTTGATCTGGTGATTTGGCTAGATTATTCATTTTCTAGAACCTTATATCAGTCAATACGCAGAGCGCTATATCGAATCATCAGCCAAAAAGAGCTGTGGCCTAATACTGGAAATAATGAAACATGGAAAAAAACTTTTTTTAGTCGTGATTCTATTCTGCTATGGGTGCTAAAAACCTATCACAAAGGAAAAGCACCAAGAATTGCAAGTATGATAAATAAGCAATATCAACACATTCGCTTTATCCGACTAACAACACCAAAAGAGACTGCGTTTTTCTTAAAGCGAATACAAGAAGATATCAATAACCCGTGATAACACCCGACTCTTATAGGCAAATCACAATGAAAGAGAATTATCACGCTAACAGCTAGCGTGATAACCACATTCACTCGCTTTTATTGAATATAGGCGGTTTGGCAAACTTTCCACCCCTTGTTACCTTTAGTGTGTATCACTCGCTGTTTTTAAAGCGACAGTTTGTTGGTATTTTTCAATCCCCAAGTCGATCAAACGACTGATCAACTCTTGGTAAGTCATCCCACCCTGTTGCCATAATTTAGGATACATACTGATATTAGTGAACCCTGGAAGGGTATTGATTTCATTAATAATGACTTGATTATCTTCGGTCAAAAACACATCAACTCGAGACATGCCACAGCAGTTCAATGCTCGATAAGCCCTTAGTGCGATTTCTCTTATTTTATCACTTACCGCTGATTCTAAGTCTGCTGGAGCCACAACAGAGGCACCATTTTCATCAATATACTTTGTGTGGTAAGCATAGAAACTGTCGTGAAGAACAATTTCACCACACGGGCTGGCAACTGGCTGTTCATTACCTAAGACTGCGCACTCAATTTCACGCCCTTTCACCGCACTTTCGACCAGCACTTTTACGTCAAATAAGAATGCAAAATCCAATGCCGCATTAAATTCAGACTCATTGGTGACTTTACTGATCCCAACAGAAGAGCCTTGGTTGGCTGGCTTAATAAATAATGGCAATCCTAGCTGCTTAACGACTTCAGCATATTTTACTGTTGTGTGGTCAGATGCCATCAGTGTAATAAATGGGGCAATTTGCAAACCGGCATCACGCAATAGACGTTTTGTCACATCTTTATCCATGCAAGCTGAAGAGCCTAAAACACCCGGACCGACAAAAGGCAAGTTAGCCATGCGTAACAGCCCTTGCAAGGAGCCATCTTCACCTAAATTGCCATGAACGATAGGGAAAATAACATCTATTTGAGGAAGTGGTTGAGCATCTTCGAGTGAAATAAATTGTTGGGTTGATTTACCTGGGATAATCGCAATACTTCGCTTTGGTGTATTCAAGGCAATACGAGAAGGGTCATCACCATGAATTAAAAAATCAGCTTCATCATATTCATGCCAATGGCCCTGTTTATTGATACCAATCAGGCACACATCATACTTATTGCGATCAAGGCCATTGATAATATTCTTCGCTGACTGTAAGGATACTTCGTGCTCTGTTGATTTACCGCCAAAAATGACACCTACCCGTAATTTACTCATCACTCACTCCACCTTTATAAACCGACAAACCTAAGTCAGAAAATATAGCACGACATAAAATGGTTATGTGACAAAATCTTTATTTATCACATAGGGTTGCTGAAAGAATAAACAAATCACACCTAAAAAAGAGCGCTTTCTGACTGGATCCCCTTGGCACTGGCTTGTAGGTTCTCTTTTAACCATTCACTGAAGAGATATCGCGTACTGCCCATACTCGGCGCTTTAGGCGCAAGTAAATAATAAGCCGAACCATCTTCAATAAACCCTTGAGGAGCGATTAACTGCCCTGATTTGATTTCATCTTCCACCATAAGACATGATGCTATGGTTATACCCTGCCCTGAAGCTGCCGCCTGAATGCACAGATAAAAATGCTCATATGAAACTTGCCTATTGCTCCGCTTAACCTCTCCCATTTGTTGTTGCCATTGCTGCCAAACAGATGGCCGAGAGGCCGGATAAAGTAACGTCATATCATTTGTTTGATTTTGTAAGTCAGCGCTCTGTACTAACCCCATTCTTTCACGACAGATCTCTTCAGCGTAAATACTATCATCCCATTTAAAATCATTACGCCTCAATGCAAGGTCAACACCTGCTTTAGTAAAATCTATAGGCCCCCCCGCTGCAATGAGATGTACCGTAATATGCGGATACGTTCGATAAAATAATGTCAATCGAGGAATAAGCCATTTCATTGCAATCGTTGGTTCACAAGAGATACTAACAACATGGCTATCCTGCTCTTGAGCCAATTCTTGCAGTGTCGTCTCTAATTGGGCGAATATTTCGCGGGTTGTGTGAAATAACTTTTTACCTGCCGACGTTAAAAATACCGCTCGATTACGTCGTTCAAACAGCTCGATACCAATATGTTCTTCCAGCAGACGGATTTGTCGGCTAATGGCACTGTGGGTGACATGGAGTTCATCGGCCGCTTTCACAAAGCTCCCTGTACGGGCAGCGACATCAAAAAAACGTAGTGAAGATAATGGCGGTAGTTTCATTTAAATTATACCGATAAATAGGTAACGAAAACTGACAGATTAGTGTCAGCATAAATCGCTTTTTAGTTAAACACAATCTATTGATAATTAAATTAATCAGTAATTTAAATTAATCAATAAAAAGCAATTTAACGTTATTTTTTATCATCTATTTAAAGGATTTAGAATGAATGAACTTCTTGCAGTAGCAACAATCACGATACTTGCGGTGATGAGCCCGGGTCCGGATTTTGCAATGGTGACCCGTAATAGTTATGTCTATGGAACAAAAATAGGCTTATTCTCTGCATTAGGTATCGCTTTTGGTGTACAAGTACATGTCTTCTACACCATTTTTGGTGTAACACTGGTTATTATGAATTCTCCCATGCTCTTTACTCTCGTGAAACTACTGGGTGTAGGGTATTTGGTTTATATTGGTTTTCAGTCGTTGACCAACAAACATCAAATAAATGTAGAAAGCACTGCTGTGGTGAAGCCAACAACACTGTCCGCTTTTAGAATGGGCTTTCTTACTAATGCATTAAACCCGAAGACCATGCTATTTGTGGTTTCTGTCTATACCCAAGTCATTCAAAGTACAAATTCATTACTGCAAAATTTTAGTTATGGTTTATTTATCTCTTTTGCCCATTGGATCTGGTTTAGTGTAATTGCTTTATTTTTCTCAACACCAACAGTGCGCAGTAAAATTTTAAATTATCAATTGGTTATGGATAAAATCATTGGATTATTATTCATTTTTCTTGGCCTTTCTCTGCTATTTTTCAATACAAAATAATTTTATTTCAATAAATTAGACTCATTAACCATACTTGCCAATTGTAGAAGGTCATCGGGAATATCGAGATTGGCAAGTTCGCTAAACGGAATCCAATCAAATTCCGCATATGGCGTTTCATCTGGAGCAACGAGCTCACATAAATACACCATATCTATATGCCAATGGTCGCCATTAACTTTATCAGGAATAAACTCTTTTAAAATCGCCAAAGGCATGGGTAACGCACAAACATGTTCATTACTTACAACCTTCGTTGTTGTTGGATAAGCACAATCAATAACACGGCAAACTAACCCTGTTTCTTCAAGTACTTCACGTATAACCGCATCCTGTGGCTCTTCATTTTCTTCTATATGCCCCCCAGGTGGGAGCCAAATATTTAATTTACGATGTTTATGTAATAAAAACTCCCCTGAGTGATTACGTATCAATGCTGTCGCTGTGAAATGTTTGTATTCTTGAGCCATATTCGCTTTTATAAACCTCTATCTTGCCCAACTTTCCAATCATAAGGCATCAATTGTTCTAGCGTCACTTGTGTTTCATTATCTACGCCAATCAATGTTTGTTTATTTTTATAAGATAATTGACTAATGAGCTCCCGACACCGTCCACAAGGAGGCACTACATTGCCAGATGAATCAACAGCTACCATCGATTTGATCACAACCGACTTTCCTGCTTTCAGTAATTCCGCGACTGCACCATGTTCAGCACAAAACCCAAGTGAACAAGCAGTATCAATACTGATACCTGTATAAATATCACCCTCTTCAGTTTCAAGTGCAGCGGCGACATAAGCACACTCAATATAGCTATTAATGATCGTTGGCTTCGCATACTTGCGAGCTATTTCGACTAATTTTTTCATATTCAACAGTCCATTTCGTCAGCAAAAAACCTTTTTATTGTATTGTATTTTTTATCCCATTTAACAACGCAATCGTGCGCTATATTCTGTCAGCGCAAGCGAGGCTCTTACTATTTTTTAAAAAAAGAGAACAACGCTGAAAGAATACAGAATACAAAAAAGCCGACACTAAGTCGGCTTCATGAATAAGTATAAGAAACTAGGCTGCTAAGGCTAATTTAGCACCAAACATTAAGAATATAGCGCCAATACAGCTGTTGGATAATTTAGATAATTTTTTGTTATGTTTAACCATATTAGTCACAGCAACAGCACCAAAAATCAGCATTGATAGATAAATCATGCTACATGTTTCAAGAATGGCGCCCAAAATAAAAAAGGGGATACCCGCATTTGGATAGGCTGGATCAATAAACTGTATAAAGAATGACACATAAAAAATAATCATTTTAGGATTAAGCAAACTCAAAAATACCGCTTTTTGATACGTTCCTTTCGTTGCTAACACCATAGCATCGACATCTGCGACAGCCTCTTTCTTATGAAAGACGCTGTAAAGTGTCTTAATTCCTAAGTAAACTAAATAAGTTGCGCCGACATATTTAATAATACTAAAAAAGATTGGTGATGTTTTAACTAACGAAGCAACGCCTAAAAAGGATAAGAAAATCAGTATAGCGTCACCTGAGAATACGCCTAAAGCGGCCTTATAACCATTTTTAACACCATATTTTGCACTGCTAGTTAACACAAATAAAGAATTAGGCCCTGGTACCAATGTAATAAAAATCACACCAATTAAATAAGTCCATAAATTCGTGATACCGAGATTTTCAAGCATAGGAAACCCGCTAACTTAATAAAAGTTATAACAAAAATTAAACATCTCCTGTAGACAATGCCTATGATACACGGGGCTTGAAAACTATAAAAGATATCACTAATCTTAAAATAAAATACAGTCAAATAATCCACAATTTGATTATCAATCCATAATATAATTTCAAATATCTCGCTATAGGTAGACTTATCATTCAACAAAACAACTCAAGTTAGAATCGTATTGAAAAAGGTTTATCTTTTAGTTTTTTATATCAAACTAAACTCACTAACTGAATTTATTATCTGAAATAAAGAGTAAAAGAGTGGGAGTGAAACTTATTACGATTAGCGGTATAAAGTAAGACACGTTTAAGTCAATCTCACTGTGTGCCATACCTCTATTTAAGGTGTTTTAAAAGTAGGAATTTAGATGGAAAGCGCTAATTATTTTCATTTACAAGAGCTGGATGGGTTAGAAATGATACAGGCTCAATACCACCAGCAAAAGTTTTCTCGTCATAGCCACGAAGGTTTTTGTATTGGTGTGATTGAAGACGGTGCTCAACAATTTTTTCGTACTGGTGAGAATCACTATGCTCCTAAAGGCGATATTATCGTCGTCAATGCTGATGAAATTCACACGGGGTCTTCCGCTGTTGAAAGTGGCTGGTCATACAAAGCGATTTACCCTACCCCAGAAATGTTTCAGCGCTTAACCTTAGATTTAAAAAATGACAACTATGGTGTGACACCTTGGTTTCCTAATGCCGTAATTCAGGATGCAGGTTTAGCTGCCCAATTAAATTTATTATTTAACTTATTACTACAACCAGAAAACAGGTTATTCAAAGAAACCTTACTACTCTCTTCACTCAGCTGGCTTATTTTGAAATATAATAAAAACCCGTTTCGACTGAATGATATTACTCCTGCCAGACAACGTATGCAGGATATTTGCGACCTTATGATGAGTACGCCAGAACAAGCGCATTCATTAAGTGAGTTAGCAACAATTGCAGGCTTCAGCCAATGGCATTTTCTTCGACAGTTTAAATTACATACAGGAACAACACCGCATGCCTTTTTAGTACAAGCAAGATTATACAAAGCCAAAAAACTACTTGTACAAGGTGTGAAGCCAGCCGATGTTTCAAACTCTTGTGGATTTTCTGATCAAAGCCATTTTACACGACATTTTAAGCAAGCTATCGGTGTCACACCAAATCAGTACATTCGTCATCTTTAGCATCATCATAGTCTTGAGCGTCGATAAGTTTGATGTTCATAGCCTAATGCTATGCTTATGTATTTAATAATGATTATGACAGCTCCACTATTCATCTTATTTCATCTAATCAGTGATAATTTGTGCTTTGTGAGAGCAATTTTATTCTATCTCGCGACTCACTACGCCAGTATCATAAAAATAACAAGTCGAAAAAAGGTATTAAATCAATGTATTCACAACAACGTAGCCACTGGCAACGTGCTTTTATCAATGGGGCAATGCATATGACCCCTCTAAATTTAGCGGTTATACCATGGGGAGTATTAGCGGGTTCAATGGCCGTTGAAGCAGGACTTTCGTTTTGGCAAAGTGTTGCTATGTCAGCGATGATCTTTGCTGGTGCAGCACAGCTTGTCACTTTAGGATTACTTAATTCAGGGGCTGGTTATCTTACGATCATTATTTCGGTCTTCTTTATTACATCACAGCATTTACTGTATGGTTTAACAATGCGGCCTCATGTAAAAAACTTCTCGACCACGAAGCGTCTTAGTATTGGTTTTTTACTCACTGATGAGCTCTTTGCAATTAGCGCGGCTAAACGCCACCCTCTCAGTTTTTCTTATTTATTTGGTGCTGGGTTTAGTTTTTATATTGTTTGGCTTATCACCAGCCTTTTAGGCATTTTGATGGCCAACTTTATTACTGACCTTAGTCGCCTGCATTTAGACTTCTCTGTTATAGCAACCTTATTAGCGATTGTTGTTCCTTTAACGAAGAAAATAAGCACAATTTGTGGTGTTATTTTTTCATTAGTGACCGCTGTAATACTTTCTCTTTATTCGATAAGTAGTGCTATCGTTATTGCAGGCGTTGGCGGAATGTGTGTCTCTGTTATGGTATCTCGTATGCTTAAGGAAGAAAAATGATCTGGCTCTTGATTATTATACTCACCGTCATTGTATTTTCTTTACGTTACGTTTTTCTAATTCCTCAGCTGCCGATTAGACTGCCGTTGTTTATTAAACAAGCATTGAGTTATTCAGCACCTTGCTTATTAACTGCGATCTGTGCTCCTGTTATTCTTTTAGAAAACCATGAATTGCGGAGTTTTCCTGATAATCCATATCTATGGGGGGCATTATTTTGTGTGATTGCCGCGTCATTACTCAAAAATATGCTATTAACGGTTGGATTAACCTTAGCCTTCTTCTATAGCCTTATATATTTTATTGGCTAACATTCCATGACACGGGATGCGTAAACGTAGACGAAATCATTGTCTTTACGCATCCTCTTATTGATAAAAATAGCATAACGCTCTAGTATGCCCCCCTCAAATCCACTCGGTATTTTTGAATCTCAGCACTGTTGTGGTGATTGATTTAGAAAATCAACAATGACGGAAATCAATAACCATGCTTAATAATTATGTTTTACGTAGCATTCGCTACATGCTAGACCTCAGTAATAATCAAATGGTTGAAATCGTTAAATTGGCTAACTTAACGGTTAGCAAAACAGAAATGATCCATTGGTTAAAAAAAGAGGATGATCCTGAATATGTCGAATGTAATGACAAAGCACTCGCCCATTTTCTTAATGGATTAATTTATTTTCGTCGGGGCAAAAACGAAAACTTTCCAGCGCCCAAAATAGAAACACGCCTTACCAATAATCTTATCCTAAAAAAGCTGCGTATTGCTTTTGAATTAAAAGATACAGACATGATCGAGATCTATCAAAAAGCCGATTTTCGCGTCTCCAAACCGGAATTAAATGCGTTGTTCCGTAACCCTGACCACAAAAATTATCGTGAATGTGGAGACCAATTATTGCGCTATTTTTTAAAGGGTTTGACCGTGAAATTACGGGGTGCTTCTGTCTAAACCAATAGGCCGTTTACGCTTTAATCTATGCAGCTCTACGGGGTCATAGTATCCACTGATTGCATCAAATGCTGCATAAAAGCATCAATTTTTGGTGATAACGAACGGCGGCTTGCATAAATTGCTCGTAATTCAATTGGTGCGGGACTTTCATTAAAGTGAATGACCTCAAGCAACCCTTGCTCTATTTCAGCTTGGCACGGCGCCATCGCTAAAATGGCATAACCAATGCCTTTTAACGCAGCAGCCTTAGCTAAAATACCGCTATTAACACGATATTGACTGTTAATAGTGACTTTTTGGGTATGTTGTTGGTTATCAATAAATACCCAAGGCTGCCCTGATATCGCACTCAAACTTGAAATACAGGGCATATTTGCTAAGTCTGTTATCGCTTTCGGCCTTCCTGTGCGTTCTATAAGATGAGGAGCAGCAACAACAACACTTTGCCACCTTTTAATGACTCGTGAGTGATAACTACTATTTTTCAATTCCCCACGATGAAAAGTGAATAACAAATCAATACCGTCATCAATCACATCTAAAGGCATTAATTGAGTATCACAATGGATGGTTAATTGAGGATGTCGCAACGCAAATTCAGCGATGATTTCTGCTAATAATAGGCTTCCTACCTCACTAGGAATAGTCAACCGAAGAGTTCCTGTTAGAGTCTCACGATGACTGATTTCACTCAATACATCATCCAATTCCGCATACAGATTTTGGCTATGTTTTAAGAGAATCTCACCTTGTTCTGTTAAGCGCATACGTCGTGTTGTTCTTTCAATTAATCGGCAATTAAGCTGCGCTTCTAATTGTTTGATGCAACGACTGACATTGGAGGTTGGCATAGCTAATTGCTGCCCTGCTCGCGCAAAGCTGCCTTGTGAAGCCACAGAAATAAATACTTTTAGTAAATTTAAGTCGACTGACATTTAACGCCTATTACCGTTCTTTATCATATTCAACGAAGAGCAGATGTTAATTAACATCCAATGAAAACCGCGCAATAATATCATCGTCAAATTGAGCGATATTCCCGCTTAACTCTGCACTTAATTTCGCCATAAATTGAACTAAATAGTTCGCATTCTGTGTTGCCAGTAATTTACCCACTGGCGTTTGCATCGTTTCTGGGAGTTTTAATAACTTTGCTTGGAAATGATCTAATGCCCAACGACTATCATCCAATGCTCTATTTTGGGCAAAAGGATCATCCCCATCAAATAATGTGCGATTAAGCTGACCACTAACGGCAAATACTCTTGCTAAACCAATGGCCCCAAGCGCTTCTAGCCGATCGGCATCCTGCACTATTTTTGCTTCTAGTGATATCGGTTCAACATTGGCACTAAAACTATGGGCAATAATACAGTGAGCAATAGCGTCATGATAGTGCTTAGGTAAACTCGGAAAATGTGTTGTTAAAATACGAAGAGTTTCCGTTGCACTCAAAGATGATGCTTGGCTTCTTTGTGGATGATCTTTTGGCAAAGTCACAACATCATGGAAATAGCAAGCAACCAACACGACCAAAGGGTTAACTTGCTCTGACGCTCCCATCAATGTTTGTGCTGTACGCCAAACTCGCCTGAGATGGAAAATATCATGGGCATTATCATGGTTAACCCAATTCTTTAATAAGTAATTATCAAACTCACTCGCCCAGTGATCAATATCCACAGTATCCCCCGCTGTCTGCTGGTATCGATGGATATCACTATATCACGCAAGTATCGATTTTATCTTTCCTTTTACTTCTATCCACAAAACACACAGGCAATTTAGTCAAATTCATCACATTAACAATAACCAATAGCCATAATTTTTTGATAACGTTCCGCTAATAAAGTTTCCATGTCCAGTTTATTTAGTATTGCAAGGTCAGTCAGGAGTTGTTGTTTTAAATTTTCCCCTGCCTGTGCATAATCGCGATGCGCGCCACCAAGTGGCTCAGCAATAATAGCGTCAATAATATTAAGCTCTTTCAGTCGTTTCGCTGTCATACCCATGATTTCAGCCGCAACTTGTGCTTTTTGTGCATCTTTCCAAAGAATCGATGCACAGCCTTCTGGTGAGATGGCTGCATAAGTGCTGTATTCCAACATATTAATCCGATCACCGACACCAATAGCTAATGCACCACCAGAACAACCTTCTCCGGTGACCACACAAATAATGGGGGTTTTTAAATGCGACATTTCTTGGATATTTCTCGCTATCGCCTCCGCTTGCCCCCGCTCTTCAGCACCAATTCCTGGATAAGCTCCCGCTGAATCAATGAATATCACAACCGGCAGATGAAAACGCTCTGCCATTTTCATTAAGCGCAATGCTTTACGATACCCTTCAGGTGAAGGCATACCAAAATTTCTCATCACTTTTTCTTTCGTGGTACGCCCTTTTTGTTGGCCAATAACCATAACAGGCTGACCTTCAAGACGCGCTAAACCACCAACAAGCGCCTTATCATCTGCAAAAGCTCTATCTCCAGCTAACTCTTTAAACTCAGTAAAAATAAGCGAGATATAGTCAAGGGTATAAGGCCTCATGGGATGCCTAGCTACTTGCACAATTTCCCAAGCACCTAGCTGCGAAAAGATTTTTTTCGTTAACGTAAGACATTTTTTCTCAAGTAATTTAATCTCTTCATCAAAATTAATATCAGACTGTTGGCTATTATTTTTAAAAGCCACTAAAGCGTCGATTTTTTCATTAAGTTCGACAATTGGTTTTTCAAATGCGAGAAAGTGAGCAGACATATGACCCTTTAAATCAATACAGTGATGATCCAAGTGTAGTTAAGATCTAAAGGGCTTTCTATGCATGATAATGGGATAGATTGTTATCAAAAATGGGATAATCCCATCTAACAGTCAATAAAATATGACCTATTTATTGAGTTTTCTATTCGTTCGTAAACCTATCGACATAATTTTTTGAAATTTAGAGCATTCAAGATGGTTTTCTTCAGGGCACTGCGCGATATGCAATATGCCATTCTTCAAAACAGTCAGGTCTTCAATCATTTTTTGAATTTCCTCTGCTTTGGCTATTAAATGGCTGCGATCAATACTTGGACCCGTTTTTTGGTTCAACATAGCCCCTATCTCATCGAGCGAAAATTTAGCCTCACGCCCCAAAGAAATCAGTGATAAGCGAGTCATGACCTCTTTAGCATGATAAACTCGTTTTAAGCCTTTACGACCAATCGGAGTAATCAACCCTCTTTCTTCATAATAACGCAGCGTTGATGGCGGTAAGCCTGATAACTCACTGACTTTAGAAATATCTAGTTCATCAACCATATCGTTAATAACTCGCTTAATCACATCTCAACATGACTTAATGACTCGCGATTAGACCCTATCTAAAAGGAGGCTCATCAAATGTTCTTAACTTTCTTGAGTGTAACTTATCACCTTCTTGTCTCAACAAGTCAATGGCTCGAATTCCGATCTGTAAATGTTCCGAGATAGCCCCCTCATAAAAACTATTGGCTTGTCCCGGTAACTTTATTTCGCCGTGTAATGGTTTATCTGAAACACACAACAATGTGCCATATGGCACCCTAAAACGATAACCTTGCGCAGCAATTGTTGCGCTTTCCATATCTACGGCAACCGCACGACTTAAGCTAAAACGTCGAGCTGTCGCAAAAAAACGCAATTCCCAGTTACGATCATCGGTTGTGACAACCGTTCCTGTCCGCAAGCGTTGTTTAACTAATTCGCCCGGCATATTGCTAACTTGTTTCGTTGCATCGTACAGCGCTCTTTGTACCTCAGCGATACTTGGAATGGGAATATCCGGTGGCAATACATCATCTAGAATATGATCATCACGCAAATAGGCATGCGCTAATACATAATCACCGATTTTTTGGCTTTCACGTAGCCCGCCACAATGGCCTATCATTAACCATGCATGAGGCCGTAATACCGCTAAATGGTCACAAATATTTTTAGCATTTGATGGCCCAACACCAATATTGACTAGCGTAATTCCTACACCATCTTTTGCTATCAAATGATATGCTGGCATTTGGAATTTCTTCCAAGTAAGGTCAGATGTTGCTGTTTGTGGATCGGCATTTTCTGCCGTTAAATAGTGATGACCAACACAGGATAATGCGCTATAACGGCTATTAGGATCCCGTACTTGTTCGCAAGCCCAACTGACAAACTCATCAACATAGCGATTATAGTTGGTAAATAAGATATAGGGCTGGACATGTTCCGGTGGAGTGCCTGTGTAATGTTTAAGTCTCGCTAGCGAAAAATCCACACGTAATGCATCGAAGTGTGAAAGCGGCATTTCATCCGTCGCTTGAACCAAACCATCTGTTATATCATCACTGATATCGGCCAGGTCTGTAATAGGGAAATGAGTGGCAAGGCTACTACTCATACTTCTATCTAGCACTAAATCTGAACCATCGATAACAAATGGGTATGGCACTTCTGTTTGTGATGGGCGAACAGAAAAAGTGATATCATAATCCTGCTGTAAAATACCCAACTGCTCAGTTAAATACTGACGAAATAAATCAGGTTGCGTAATCGTGATGCTATACTGCCCTGGTTTGACAAAACGTGCATATGCTCTCGTTTTTTCGCAGTGGTCGACTTGTCCTCGCCATTCTACACACAACTCTGGATACGCAAATAACCCTTTTTTTCGAGCCTCTGCACTAGGCAACTGCCCGCTATTAATGTAGGCCGCAATCGAATTTCTTAAGGAATCAATGGCGTTGGTATATAGCAATGACAGCTTGTCTAATACCTCATCAATAGACAAATTTTCATATTTTTGGCATTTTTCTAAAGACACGCATAACCCCTTATCGGATAACATTGTTTCTCTGTTACGCAGTGTATGTCTTTAGCATTTATCAAACAAGCCTCTCTACTTATAATCTACAGATGAACATTCTCTTTTACGAGACGAATATATATTCGCGGTTTATTGTCTGAAAATAAGCCACTTGTAGGCTTACTTATGTTAAATTCTACTGCTTGGTTTTTATCTGACAACACTCTTTCAGCCTACATTTCAACCATTATTTCCAGTAATAATCCGATATATAAATAAAGTACTCATCATAATGAATACTTTATTTAAGCCGGAAATAATAAAAACGAGTTAATGTATTATCTGAGTAAGCACTAAAGGTAATGTGATTACCGCAATTACCGTCTGTAATGTGATAATTCCAGCCATAAGCTGACTATCACCATTTAATTGACGCGTTAAAATATATGCTGTAGGTGCCGTAGGTATCGCAAAGAAAATGACAAATAGCACCGTTTCAAACTCAGGTAATGAAAAGAGTTTCGCAGTGAAAACAGCTAAAACAGGCATAGCTAACAAACGTAACAACGTTGAGGTCATTAAAGGTTTAAATTCTTTTCTCAGTGTTGATGTTTGCAATGCAGCTCCAATACAAATTAGCCCCAATGGTAAGCTTGCCGCTGCAAGTAATTTTAATAATTGGTCTGACCCAAAAGGCAACCCGATTGGCGATAGATTCAGTAAAATACCAATCAAACACGATAAGATCAGTGGGTTTTTAATAATAGGTAAAAACAGTTGCTTAAAAGAGACTTTTGAACCCGATGTTAATGCTAATACAGCAATAACATTACAACTTGGCACTAATATAGCCATAATAACGGCAGCAATGGCGATCCCATCAGTTCCAAATAAATCAGCAATAATAGCAAGGCCTAAATAGGTATTAAACCGAGTGATACCTTGAATATGCGCACCAAATCGAGGTATTGACATGTTAAAAATGAATTTAAAAATTAAAACTAATACACTGCTTATTGCTAGAACAAAAAATATTGCTCCCGCTAGATATGGTAATTTAGGGCTATCAAGCGGTGCACTACCTAAACTATTAATCAGCAAAGCTGGAAACAAAATAAAATAATTCAATTTTTCAGCGCTGGGCCAAAAGTCCGTTGATATCATTGACGAACGACGCAGCACGAACCCCATTGCTATCAATGCAAACAGCGGCCATAAAACTAATAATACCTGTTCCATATTTTTATACTTTACTGTCGTTAATAACTGTTAACCAATAAGAAGCAACACTGTATCGTTAACAAAATGTGACAGTTAGGTAAAAGTGGCGCTATTTTCTTATTGATATACTGTCATTGAAGATATTTATGAAAAGTGTATGACACCTCACATTTTTGTTTTTATACAGCAGAAGACAAGCATAGTTTTTACATTGCTCTATCTGATCATGGCATGGCAAATTACTGTACTCCCCTATAAATACAGCGATTTCCGATAGTATTTTAGTTTGTTCATCGATACTCTCAACAATAACGTATTATTAGAATAATTTATTATGAACATTGAAACTCTTCGTAAACAATATCGAGCAGGTAAAAAATTTAAATATATCTTTTTTTGGGGACATCAATCAAAGTCAACTCTCATTACTAAAAGTTGTTTCAGCCAATGGTATCCAGCTGCTTTTACAGTAGAAGGACATCGTTTTGCAAGTGCCGAACATTTTATGATGGCAGAAAAAGCAAAGCTGTTTAACGATCATGAAACACGAGAGAAAATTATTCATGCCCCTAACCCTGGTGCAGCAAAAGCATTTGGCCGCGAAGTTCGAGGATTTAACCAAGATATTTGGGATGCCCACAGGTTTAATATTGTCATTGCAGCCAATTTAGCCAAATTTTCACAAAATGAAGCCTTACAACAGTTTTTATTAAATACCAATGAGCGAGTCTTAGTAGAAGCAAGTCCAGTCGATAAGATATGGGGAATAGGTCTCGCTGAAGATCATGAAAATATCGATAACCCACTTACGTGGAAAGGGCTAAATCTATTAGGTTTTGCTCTCATGGAAGTCAGGAATCAATTAATCTCACTTAAATAAGCTGTTGAATAGCTATTTTCTTCATCATATTGGCCCTTAATACAATAAGGGCATAAAAAATGTCTTTTAACTTTGCCTGACATGACCGAAAAGGTGTGAATGGTAAAATAACCCCCGCCACTTGCTAAAATGGTGGGGGTAAGAAACGACCTGAATCGTTTACGGAATAGAATAGAACGTTTTTATTAAGTCATTCAATGAATGAGTGATTACGATATTACAATGGCATTCTATACTCAATAACCCCTGGTTTTTCAGCTACCCAATCATATAAACGTTGGCCTCGTAAATTCGTTTCTTGCGTATGCCAATATAAACGGCCACAAGCCTGCTTTTGAGCTTGTTCGTGAACAAATTCAATGAGATGTTTGCCAACCTGACGGCCCCTTACCTCCGGTGAAACAAATAAATCTTCTAAATAACAGAAATGATTTTCCGCCCACGTAGAACGATGATAAAGGTAATTAACAAAACCTACGACTTTGTCATTTTCAAGTGCTACAGCACAATACATCGGTTCATTTTCATCAAAAAAACGCGCCCATGTTTTTAGGGTCACTTCTTCACTTAAATCTACGTTGTAAAATTCTTGATATTGCAACCAATACACTAACCATTGTGAATAATGATCAGGTAAAACGAACTTAACAGTAATAGGTAACGCATTGTTATTCATAATGTATCCTTTATAACTCGATAGATAAACAATGGCGCTATGTTACCTATCAATCTGGTACTAAATAAGATACACTTTTGATATTTATTTAGGATCCACTTTGATGAGGCGTAAACCACAAGCTCACTTTCCTCACCTGCTTTTGCAATCTGGTGGCATCAAAGAAAGTGTTTACCATACGATTAGAAATGCCATTTTAGATGGTAGGCTCAGCGCGGGTATCAAATTACCTTCAAGCCGTGCTTTCGCGGAAATGATGTCTATTTCTCGCAACTCAGTCATTGCCGGCTATGAACGCTTAATAGACGAAGGCTATCTCATCACCAAAGCAGGATCAGGCACCTATGTCGCCACCACCCTACCTGATGAGTTAGTTAAGTTAACCTCTAAAACCAATTACCTTAACCACCCTCTATATTCTGCCCCTAATCTCAACCCAATGATCAGTCATTTAACGACATTGTGGAAAAATTCTCGGCCTAATACAAATCAACGACAAATGTTCAATATTGGTATTGGCTGCGTTGATCAGTTTCCCCATGATTTATGGGGCAGATTACTCGGAAGAGTTTGGCGGAAGTCAAAACAAGACATTCCCTATTACAACCACCCTGACGGCTATCCACCACTCAAAAAAATATTAGTCGATTATGTACACTCAACCCGAGGGGTTAACTGCCGAGCAGAACAAATTATTATTGTAAATGGTACCCAACAAGCAATTAACCTTACTGCGAATGTTTTACTACACAAAGGGAACTCAGTCTGGTTAGATGACCCTGGATATGATAGTGCACGAGCTATTTTAACTGCTTCAGGTGCGCATATATCACCCGTTCATTCAGATGATGAAGGCATGGATATTGAATTTGCCATGCAACATTACCCCAATGCTAACCTGATATACACTGCGCCATCCCATCAGTTCCCATTAGGTACAACGCTCAGTCTAGCGAGGCGTCTCGCGTTATTAGAGTGGGCTCAAAAGAATAATGCTTGGATCTTTGAAGATGACTACAATAGCGAATTTCGTTATTTATCCAAGCCGATTCAAGCACTACAAGGCCTAGATACCTACCAACGAGTTATTTATGCCGGCACCTTTTCCAAAATGATGTATCCCGGTTTTCGCTTAGGTTTTCTAATTGTACCAGAAGTTCTGATAGAACCTTTTACCATGATGAAGTATTACAGTGATAGCCATTCTGGTTATCTGGAACAAGCGGCTTTAGCACAATTTATTCAAGAAGGTCACTATGCTCGTCACGTGCGAAAAATTCGCAAAATATGTTATTCACGTCAAAACGCATTAATCGATGCTATTAATACCTACTTGCCTAATATATTTGAAGTACAGCGAACTGATTCAGGTATCCATGCCGTATGTTGGCTAAAAGCGGGGATCAATTTGCAACTTATCTTATCTGCCTGTTATCAATTAGGGTTTGGGGTTCAACCGTTATCTCGTTATTGTATTAAAAGTCGACATAATAACGGGATTTTATTTGGTTATGCCGCTCACACTGAAACCGATATTACCAATAATATCATCGAATTAAGTAATGCCTTACGGCGACTAAATGTCATTTAATCAACAAACTCTCAACGTAAGTAAAATTTAGGGTTCAAATCACAATTTTAAGACAAGCTTTGATTTCCACCTTAAACATTAAACACTATCATGCAATCAATTAAACAAAATGTTGAGGTATCGAAATGACGAATAACAATCCTCCCAAAGACCTTGAAGTTGGTGATATTGTTTTTACAAGTATTGGTACTACTTTATTTCGCCAAATTGCCTCCGCCTCTCAGTGTTGGAGTAATCATGTCGGTTTAATTATTGGTCATAATGGACAGGATTATTTAGTTGCAGAGAGTCGAGTGCCTTTATCAACCGTCACGACTTTGACTCGCTTTATTCAGCGTTCCGCAGAAAAAAGGTATGGAATACGCCGGCTAACTAGCCACCTTACTGACGTACAAAAAGCGGCTTTAGTCGCCGAAGTCCCATCAAGGCTCAATAAATTTTATCATACCGGCTTTGACTACTATTCTTCTCGCCAATTTTGTTCAAAATTCGTATTTGATATATACCAATCTGCCCTTTCTATCAAAGTAGGTGAAATTCAAACCTTTAAAGATCTATTAGCTAAAAACCCAAATGCCAAACTGAATTTTTGGAAGTTATGGTTTATCGGTGATATACCATGGGAACGAGCAACCGTAACGCCAGCAAGTTTATGGTCACATCCGCAATTAGAGCTTATTTATCGTAGTCACACCGATATCCATTAATTTGATAAATAAGAAAAAGCAGCCAAAATTGGCTGCCCTTTGGCTATCAATCAACTAATATACGTTGATTCGTAGCCCCCCACAGAATTGACATTTCAGTAAATAATGCACCACTGATATCTTCAATTTGTTCTGCTGTGACTTCAGCATTGCCCTGTTTGCCAAAAAAGACGACTTCATCGCCTGGTCTAACTTGCTTTAAATCAGTTACATCAACCATTACTGTATTCATTGATGTCTTGCCTAAGACAGGTACACGCTGACCACCGATCAAAGCATAACCAGCATTACTAAACACTCGACGATAACCATCTGCATAACCAACCGGTATGTTCGCTAATACAGAATCACGTTTTAGCGTATGAGTACGGTCATAACCCACGGTATTCCCTTTAGGATAATGATTTACAGAAGCAATATTTGACTTAAACGTCATCACTCTCTTGTATTCGTCAGTAGCAATAGTGTCACCATAAAAAATACCACCTACACGCACCATATCTAGCCATGATTCAGGTACTGTAATGGTTGCAAATGTATTCGCAACGTGCAGTGTTACATCTTTACGATCTAATCCTGTCATCTCCAATACCTTCTGAGATTGCTGATTAAAACGCGCTAAATCTTTTTTAATTTGCAGAGCATCTTCTTCTGGATAATGTGACATGATCCCAACAATTTTTAATTGAGGTAGTTGAGAAATCAGTTTTGCTTCATTTAATCCAGCCGCATTAGCCACTTCCAGACCATTACGCGACATTCCACCCGAATTTAGTGCTAAATGAATACGTACTGTCTTTCCTTGTTTTTGAGCAATCGCATTAAGACGTTGGGCCATATCAAGGTTACCAATTAACTCTTCAACATCATATTGCGTTGCTTGCTGCATCTCTTGTTCAGTAGCATTACGTACTCGCATTAATCGACCTTTAAAGCCGAGATCTCTGACCATTTTTAATTCTTGGTTATTTGTTACACCAATGCACTGAATATTATTTTCGATCATAATAGGTGTAACTAAAGAGAGATCGTGCCCATAGGCATCCCCTTTCAGGACCGCACATAACGAAGACTTATCGCCAAGCAAATTTTGCACTTTTTTGATATTAAACTCTAATGCACTACGTGATATTTCTATCCATGCATTATTCACCGCAATTGGCTGTACCTGCGCACTTTCTGATGCAACAGCTTTCATGTTAGCTGGCTGCTGACAACCCGCAACGACAAGTAGAGGTAATAACGCAAGATACCGAAGCTTGAAAGACATCAAATTTACCCTTAAGAAAGATTTCAATAACCCTTGAATCATTTGCATGATTAATCAAGACGATAACATGTGATAACTATTTGTTTGGTTAAATAATAATTAATACATTATTTATCACATAAAACATATATATAGAGGTTATTACTATTCGTGACAAATCTTTCTTAGCGACTTAGAGGATTTACAGTAAATTGAAAGGGAATCAGTCCATGAACTGCATAAATTTGCAATAATTCAGCATAAAAAAAGGCACTCGCCCCCGAGTGCCTTTGGGTACAACCTACTGAATTGGTATGATTTACACCTCTTCAGCGGTTCTGGTACTTGTGCGGATGAGGTAATCAAAGGCGCTAAGTGCGGCGTTCTAAAAGTGATTTAAACAATTGATTTAAATGGATTTAGTCAATGGTTAATGTCCACATATTGACCACACTTATAAAGTCTCTTTTGATGAGAGGCTTTTTATTTTGCTTATTTTTCAATGGGTGGGAGGAGTTTTTTAGCTTGCTCAATCAAAGTTTCAATTACCTCAAGAGGAATGTTCGGCTCAAAACAAGTTAATGTAAATTGGAGGGTAACATCCGAGTAAAAGACTTCAGCGAGTTGTAATATTGGGTTAGTATTTGCAACAGTTAATTCAAGGAACATGCCATCCCTAACTATGTCGCTTCCTCTTGATAATTCGTATTCAGTATTATCATTGAACATAATTATTTTTCTTTATAAAATAGAACATCGAGCATCGCTACTCGGCCTTGCCATGCACTTCGTTCAATTCCTGAGGATGGCCATTCAGAGTTCCACCAAGGAGTATCCATGATTCTTTCAATAATCAAATCCCAATATTCCTCATAATTTAAGTTACGCTTAGATAAACAGAACTCTTCTGCAAGCCCTTTTTTATTCTGTTCATTATAACAAATAAACTGGTCAGGTCGTTTCATAGATAATAGCCGTGTGGCAATACCAACGCCATCCCGCCCTTCAGGAAACGCTCGCTTAAACAATTCAACATATTCCAAGTAAGAATCTCTCGTTATCGTTCCACTTAACGATATTTCATCTAGTGCATTAGATATATTTATGTTATTTGAATTAATGGCATTATAATATTTCCCAGCCCCGATCATGGAACCAAACCAAGCCCAATTTTTTATTTCTTCACTTCTAAGCCCTGCTATACCACATCTGACACCTACATCCATATTTGAGAAATGTACATTCCCCTCAAAATAATAATTTATTTTTTTTAACAAATTTATTCGGTCTTTAAACCCATGATATGGATCATTTTGTATTTCTTTATATAGCTCATTCCAATCCATTGTTAATACTTTACTATGTAATATATTAGTATTTTTACTTTTATTATAGACTTCTGCAATTTTCATTAAGGATCGTGATCTAACATTCCAGATATTTCTATATCTCTTCGCCTCATTTACAGTAATACTTTGGGCATTTTTTTCATAATTACTTATTAGACCAACAAAATATTCAAGCTCATAATTCGAATCGTCTTGCTGGATTAATACACATAATTCTGTATTTTTTTCCATGGCGCCATATGTAAAATTCGCACTACCGATAACTACGCTCCAATCATATTCATCATTCCAAAAAAGATATATTTTAGGGTGGAAAACTCCATTAGGCTGTAAGATGAATTTAACCTTTTTAGACATACAAAAATCATCTAAAACATCCGGATGCGTTTGGTAAAAGTGAGTTCCAATGACACCTATTTTTATCTTATTTTTGTGGCTAAGAAGCAACTCATATAAATCCGTTTTTGACGTAGCCCATGCAACACCAAAAGAAATATACTTATAACATGAAATCATCCTTTTTAAATTAGATTTTAACTCCCTGTTTGTATTTAAAATTTTCAAAATTCAACATTCCTTATTATCTTAATCAAGTTATTAATATAATACTGTTTATCAAAACATCTCCATCTGTTTCTCTCCTCGATGTGATCTAGGTAGCTCATCTATCTGGATCTCAAAACCTTCTGGTAACTCTTGTGGAATTGTTTTTGTTAGATAGACCTCCACTGAGGTTATTGTCGTAAAAGAGCAGCCACACAGCATGTTTTGACATTGGTGATAGCTTCTACGGGTTTCACTGCTCATGGATTTACTGGTTTTGGTATAGATCACAGCGCCACACAGGGGACAATTGAACGCCATTTTTTAACCTTGGGTTTGGAGTATGCCTTAAGTTAGGTTAATCTATTCATCACAAAAATCAATTAAAAGGATTTTATTATATGTCTAAAGGTTCATATTCTTCTAAAATCACATTATTGATATCCGTATCTGTCCTTATATCACCCATAATATTATTTATTTATCTTAGTACACTGAATGCTCAAAATTTCTTTTCTTTTTTATTACAAGAGAGCTACTTATTCCCTTATCTGATATTTATTTCTATCGCTTGGTTTGTTTTTACGTTTATATTTTATAGTCTTCCATTTTTAACATTTAAATTTATTAATCTATCCATTGAAATAACCAATGATAATAATATAAAGCAAAACTTTAGATTATCTATTTGGAGTTATTTACTATCAATATGTATAAGTCCAATTGTAATATTTTCTATGATTTATTTAACGGTGGATCATCCCAAATATGTGACACTCATGGCATTCATGACATTTATAGTAATGGTACTACTAATATTACGATACAAGAACAATGTTAAAATCATAAAAATAAAACTAAATTTTTACAAAATTCTTTTATACAAAACTATTAGCATTTTATTTTTAACAATTGGTTTTATTATAGTTTATAGTTATTTTAGCGAGAAAAAATATCATTTAGCATCTGTGCCTTACTTTCTTTGCCTTTCATTTGTACTAACCGAAACTGTTTTTAATTTCAAAAAAGCCCAAAAAGCATTATTCAGTTTAGTGAAAAAGACCTTCCAAACAATAACAAAAATACCTTATTTCATGACACACCCTAATGAATTTAAAGATATTTTCAGAAGTAAAAAAGGCAACAACCGAATAACAAATCGTGATAGATTTATAATGCTATTATTGTTTTCACTGCTTATCATTCCTATGTCTATACTATCTATCTCTGCATTAGTAAATAACCTTGATGGTGAAATGCAATTAGAAGATGCTTTCATACCATTTGTTAGCTTGTGCCTTATCTTATATACAATTCCAAACGTGATACTTTTACTCCCAAACATTGGAATCATAAAAAAGACTGTTTATCTATCACTGTATTTAATATTTTTATCTTTCACCACTAATATTCTTAACCTTCTGGCTTATAAAACCTTTGACTCCATACATTTCATTAATAAAAACAAAATCGAAATAACAGCAAAAAAATGGCATGATGCTGACACACCTATTCCTGCAACACTGAATAAAATTCAAATGACTGCTTTCAATGCATTTCAAACACCAACGCATTCTATCTTTTGTAACTATGATGATATTAAATCATTAACCACAAGAATTGAATTTGATTTCTTTAGACCTGAAAAAACTCCCCCTAAATGTATATTTGTCAACAATGACGATGTAAGTCTAGTTGAAAAGGATAAGTTTATAATATTAACAGAACCTCTAATGAGTTTACTCCTCATTCAATACCAACATCTTTGATCCTTATTTCTAACTCCAAACTTGTGATAAAGCCGTGACCATCGATTTGATGAACAACACGGCTAACCACCCACTGGTGACTATCAATAGTCGGTTTAAAGCCTGTCACAGTCACTGGCATTTCAGGGTAAAGGTCTGCGCGCCCCTCGGCCAAAGTGATATTAAATTCTGCTACGCCTCTTTGTAATTTTGACCACTTGGCCGCGGCGACACGTTTAGCGGATTGCTCGTTTTTAAAGGTTTGTCGCATCACAAAAACGTTACCCTCGGCACCCTCGATGTAATCACCCTCTTTTTTGCTCGATTTCTCTTTTTTAGGCTTTTGCTTGCGTTTAAGATTGGTTTTCTTTTGTTGGCCATGGTTCAAATCAAGCCAATAAGCTTGTACGCCAGTGTACGCTTGCTGGTCAGCTAATCAAAAATAATGCTTATCGCTATTTTAAAATATCTTTATTGAGTACGATAGGTAATAATATACTAGACAATAAATACTATATTATTTTCAGTGAAGCTGATATTTATCAATAAGCACAGTTGTTATAACTGTACTTATTAGGCTCATTATGATAAAGAAAGCATAAAATCTATTTGTATTTTTTATATTTCTCTGCTAGTTTTAGCTTACAAGGCCTATCATCTTTATTTATAGGTAAGTTTATTTTTTTCCCTTGATAATTTTTATAATCATCAATCTGGGATAAATCATTACTTAATTCTACAGTATAATTTTCATTTATTTTTAATAATCCCAAATCGAATAAAGTATGAATATCTGCTCTTAGTAATATACCATTATTTATTGTGTTTCCTTCCTGACCAACTTCGGAATAAGCTTGAATATGAGCAGCCTCAAGTATTTCTTGGAACTGGCAACCGGTTACTGCACATTTATTTTTATATGCCAATAATAGCTTTTCTCGGAACAGTCCCTGGCCTCGCCTTTGTAATATAGAACGCAAAACATACTCTTTAGATGGAATATCTAGGTTTTTATCGTTAGATGATTCCAGCCCTAGCTTAACTTTATCCGGAATATTATCAGGCAACGCTAATGCTGAAAATTCTAACGTGGTTGTTTTATTGTCTGGATTATAAACAATTTCTTTACTCTCTAATTTTTTTATAAAAAAACCAGCTATTTCCATTGAGTTTTTAATATGTTCTATTAAAAGTTTATCATCGTGATCTGTCGGTTTCTTCTTCACATAAAAAGATTCAGGATTGCAAAACACATTGTTGTATTGTGTATTTTTACCACCGCCATCAACATCTAAATCTAATTTGCTATTTTTGTTTTTTCTAATGACAATAGGTAAACCTTTAGGTGTAGTTTTAGACTCACCACACCCAATTACAGCACCTCTACCATATTTATCTATACAAATAGCAACGTAAATCCCATTGGACACCTTTTGAGCTTTTGGTAATAGACATACGTGCCAAACTACAGGGAAATTACCTACACCAGAAGATATTTTTATTGAAAACTGTGAACCATCTACAATACTTTCTAGTTCATTTTTTAATTTATTCAATAGAATCTTTGCTTTTTTAGCAAAATCAGAGCTGCTAACAATAGGATCAGGTATTGATGCTCTATATTGACAAATCTCATTCAAGATGCTGTATATCACTTATTCTTTCCCCATTAATTATTTCACTAATAGTAAATGAATAAATAATAATAACCTTTTTAATTAAATATTGTACTATTTAATTAATGTAAGTAGCATGAATCAACAGAATAAAACCCAGAAGATCCTTATTCTAATACTTATTAACAAGCACCATTGAAACCTTTATATGTAAATTACGCATAAAAAAGGCACTCGCCCCCGAGTGCCTTTGGGTACAACCTACTGAATTGGTATGATTTACACCTCTTCAGCGGTTCTGGTACTTGTGCGGATTAGGTAATCAAAGGCGCTAAGTGCGGCTTTCGCTCCCTCACCGGCTGAAATAATAATCTGCTTGTATGGCACAGTTGTACAGTCACCTGCTGCAAAAATACCTTTAATATTGGTTTCGCCACGCGCATTCACTTCAATTTCCCCCATGCGATTGCGTGCAACGGTATCCCCTAACCAATTGGTATTGGGTAATAAACCAATTTGAACAAATGCACCTGCAACTTCTAATAAATGAACGCTATCATTCGTCCGATCTTTATACTCAAGACCTGTCATTTTACTACCATCACCCTTAACTTCTAATGTCTGGGCATTAAGGATAATATCGACATTTTTCAGGCTACGTACTTTATCTTGTAATACTGAGTCTGCTTTCAGTTCAGGCGCAAATTCTAATACGGTCACATGTTCAACAAGACCGGCCAAATCAATAGCTGCTTCTATACCTGAGTTACCACCACCAATCACAGCAACACGTTTGCCTTTAAATAGTGGGCCATCGCAATGTGGGCAGAAAGTCACGCCTTTCGTGCGATATTCTTGTTCACCCGGTACCCCCATATTGCGCCAGCGAGCACCTGTCGCAATAATGATGCTGCGTGACTTCATCACGCCACCCGATGCCGTTTCAATTTGGTGTAAGCCACCTTCTTCCGCTGCTGGAATTAATTTGGTCACAGACTGACCATCAATAACATCGACACTATAGTCATCAACGTGGTTTTTCAGTGCTCCCGCGAATATCGCACCTTCTGTTTTAATCACAGAAATATAGTTTTCGATATCAACCGTATCCATCACTTGACCACCGAAGCGCTCACCGATCACACCAGTGCGAATACCTTTACGTGCGGTATAAATCGCAGCCGATGCACCAGCAGGACCACTACCAATAACCAATACATCAAATGGTTCGCGCTCAGTTAATGCTTTAGCTGCACGTGCATCTGCATTACTGTCAACTTTATTCACTATCTCACTTAATGTCATACGGCCTTGACCAAATTCTTTCCCATTCAGGAAAACAGCCGGCACGCCCATCACATTGCGTTGTTCTATTTCATTTTGGAACAAAGCACCGTCAATGGCGGTATGAGTGACATTTGGGTTCAAAACTGCCATCAAGTTCAACGCTTGCACAACATCTGGGCAATTATGGCAAGATAATGAGTAATACGTCTCAAAGTGGAATTCCCCTTCAAGGGCTTTCACTTGATCTAATAATTCCTGTGCTTCTTTAGACGGGTGACCGCCAATTTGTAATAACGCAAGCACTAATGATGTAAATTCATGGCCCAACGGTGAACCAGCAAAACGCAACCCACTATCGACCCCTGGATTCGTAATTAAAAATGAGGGTATTCTTTGGCTAGCATCTTGGGTTTCACGAACAGTGATTTTGTCAGAAAGTGCAGCAATTTGATGTAACAGCTCTTTTATTTCGTTTGATTTATTGCCGCTATCTAAATTTGCAACTAACTCAACAGGTTTGGTTAATCTTTCTAAATAAGCCTTCAATTGCGCTTGCATATTGTTATCGAGCATATGATCCCCTTGGTCATAAAATCGGGTGCATAGCACCCGATAACATCAGTCTATTTTTGCTTTCGAGATAAAATTCGAATTAGATTTTACCAACTAGGTCTAAAGATGGAGACAGCGTTGCTTCACCTTCTTTCCATTTTGCAGGACATACTTCACCTGGGTGGCTTGCAACATACTGTGCTGCTTTAACTTTACGTAGCAAGTCAGACGCGTCACGACCAATACCTTCAGCTGTGATTTCGATAGCTTGAATGATACCTTGTGGGTCAACAACGAATGTACCACGGTCAGCTAGGCCTTCTGCTTCACGCATATTTTCAAAATTGCGAGTCAGCGCACCTGTTGGGTCACCAATCATGGTGTATTTAATTTTACGAATAGTATCTGAACTTTCGTGCCATGCTTTGTGAGTAAAATGGGTGTCTGTTGAAACAGAATAGATTTCAACGCCCATTTTTTGGAACTCTTCATAATGGTCAGCAATATCACCAAGCTCAGTTGGGCAAACGAAAGTAAAGTCAGCTGGATAGAAGAAGAAAACACTCCATTTTCCTGCTACGTCTTTTTCAGTGACTTCAATGAATTTACCGTCTTTAAATGCTTGGTTTTTAAATGGTTTGATTTGAGTATTAATTAAAGACATTTTCTATTCTCCTGTTTGGTTGCTTATTAAGTTACTGGTTTTCAGACTTTTTTTCCAATCAGTTAATACTATCGATTTGATAGGCAACACCTAATGATGGGATTAATATTAATAGATAATACATTACAACGCTTACTAAACAATTCAGCAAGCGTTTTTTGACAGTGTTGTAACAATAAAGCACTATGCCATCGTTGCTATCGTTTTACGAAAACGCAACAAGGCAAATGAAAAGAAGACAATACCTATAATTAACAACACGATAAACTGTGGCCACACAATCTGGAATCCTGCTCCACGATATAAAATCGCCTGGGCAAGGCTGACAAAGTGAGTTGTTGGCATTGTTAACATAATGTCTTGAACTAGCTGAGGCATACTTTCACGAGCCGTCATTCCTCCGGAAAGCATATTTAATGGTAATAACACAAGGATCATTAATAGCCCGAATTGAGGCATAGAACGTGCTAACGTTCCCATAAAAATACCGATTGATGTAGTCGCGAACAAACTAAGCGCCACACCGCCCATAAATAGCAAAATAGAGCCTTCTATCGGAACTTGTAATAATGTTTTCACCACCAGCAATAATGAAACACCAGAAGCGACAAGTACCACTAGCCCCATCGACCAAATTTTAGACAGCATAATTTCAAACGGTGTTAATGGCATAACCATTAAATGTTCAACGGTTCCATGCTCTCTCTCGCGAATTAAAGCCGCGCCAGTAAGGACAATCGATAACATAGTGATGTTATTGATAATTGCCATTACTGAACCAAACCACGATTGAGTTAAGTTAGGGTTAAAACGCATACGAACTTCCAGATCAACTGGTAAGCTGGCATTACTACGATATTTAGCTAAGAATTCATTCACTTCACCTAATGTGATGTTTTGAATATAACTATTTCCCAAAAATGCTTGGCTCATACGCGTTGCATCGATATTAACTTGAATCTCCGGATGACGACCTGCGAGTACATCTCTTTGAAAATTTGGAGGAATATCTAAAGCAAAGGTATAGGTTCCTCTATCAAGCAGGCCATCAATCTGTTCCGGTGTTACATCCGCTGGAGGGTTAAAATAAGGTGCATAAAAACTATTGATAATGCGATTTGATAATTGTGATTTATCCTGATCAGCAATCGCTATTGGTGCATTATGCAATGACCCTGGTGTTACTGTTGCAGATGAGTAAATCGACACCGTAAAAGCAAAGACAATCAATGCTAACATCGCTTTATCTCGCCCTAAACTGCGAAGTTCTTTGACTCCCAAATGAAATATATTTAGTAACTTACGCATCATTGGTTAGGACTCCTGTTTTTTCAGGAAAATAACACTGAGGCCGATCACTATTGGAATAGTGATCAATAAAGGAATAAATGAAGCCTGTAAGTCAAACAAGTTCAGCCCTTTCGAGAAAGTCCCTCGTGTTATTGTCAAAAAATGAGATGTTGGATACACCATACCTACCCAGCGTCCAATACCTTCAAGCGATGATACAGGATCAATCATGCCTGAAAATTGTGTTGCGGGAATGAGCGTAATAATGGCGGTACCAAAGATAGCGGCAATTTGGCTCTTCATAAAACAGGAGATCAGCAACCCCATACCCGTTGCAATTGTTATATAAAGAAAAGCGGCCAGCGTTAAAGTGAGAAAACTGCCTTTAAAACTCACCCCAAAAACAAATACGCTCAATGCACATAACATCAGAAAGTTAAACATCCCCAATAAAATATAAGGGAGCTGTTTACCCAATAAAAATTCCAATTTGGTGATCGGGGTGACATAAAGATTAATCATCGACCCCAATTCTTTCTCACGTACGACACTCAACGCACTGAGCATAGCTGGGATCATCATCAGCAATAATGGAATCACTGCTGGGACAATCGCAGGTAAGCTTTTAACATCAGGGTTATAGCGATAACGGGTTTGAATATCGATAACTGGCATACCGACTACCCCAGCAGGTTGTTTGGCCGCCATCGTACTTAACCACGCTAAATGCATCGCCTGTACATACCCACGAACAGTCTCAGCACGGTTAGGCATAGCACCATCAACCCATACACCGATTTTCACTGAGTGCCCTTTTGCGATATCTCGTGCAAAATTGGGAGGAATTTCAATAGCCACAGAGACTTTGCCGCTACGTAACGCGGTTTCCAATTCATCGTAATCTTGAAGTGGAGGCTGTTCGATAAAGTAACGTGAGCCCGCAAGATTTAGCGTATAGCCTTGGCTTAATCCTGTTTGGTCACGGTCGAGTACTGAGAAACGTAAATTTTCCACGTCCATACTGATCCCATACCCCATAATAAACATCAGGATCACCGTACCAAGTAACGCCAGTGTCGAACGAACAGGGTCGCGTCTTAATTCCATGCCTTCGCGAATACTATAGCTAAACAATCGACGCAAACTAAAACGGCTTTTCAGTGCTTCATCAGCCTGTTTTTTAAGCTCAGGGTCAACATGAAATTCGGGTGCAGTATCCTTAGTTGCCCCCGCTTCCCCTACAGCATCTTGCAAGTAAGCAATAAAAGTTTCTTCCAGTGTTGTTAATTGACGTTTTTTAATAAGGTTAGCAGGCGTATCACAATCCAGAACTTTCCCTGCATGCATTAATGAAATACGGTCACAACGCTCCGCTTCATTCATAAAGTGAGTGGAAATAAAAATAGTGACACCGTCACGTCTAGACAGATCAACCATTAAATTCCAGAACATATCTCGAGCGACAGGGTCAACACCAGACGTCGGTTCATCAAGTATCAGCATTTCTGGACGATGAATAACAGCAACAGCGAGTGATAATCGCTGGCGAATACCCAGCGGTAAATCATCAGGCATTGTGTCTCGCACTTCATCTAAATCAAATCGCTGACACATTTCATCAATACGTTGCTGAATTTGCTCATCGGGAATATGGAATAATTTAGCGTGCAATACTAAGTTTTGTTCAACACTTAGTTCACTATAGAGAGAGAAAGCCTGTGACATATAGCCAACACGTTTACGTGTTTCAATGTCTTTCGGGTCAATCTCTTGCCCAAATAGCCACGCTTGCCCTTCACTTGCTTGTAGTAAGCCAGTCAACATTTTCATCGTCGTTGACTTACCACAACCGTTTGATCCTAAAAAGCCAAATATCTCACCTTTAGGGATTTTAAAGTTAACGTGGTCCACCGCAACAAATTGCCCAAAACGCATCGTTAAGTCTTGTGCTTCGATTGCGATGACATCGTCATCAGAGGTGTCACGAGGCGGAATCACAACCTTTTTATGGCCTTGACGCTTCTCTTCTGGCAATAACGCAATGAATGCGGCCTCAAGGTCATCGCATTGAGTTTGTGATTTCAGCTCAGTCGCGTGTCCTGTCGCCATGACTTTCCCATCATCCATTGCAACAAGCCAATCAAAACGCTCAGCTTCTTCCATATACGCTGTCGCGACTAACACACTCATATTCGTTTGTCGTTCACGAATACGTTCAATGAGATCCCAAAATTGCGCACGCGATAATGGGTCAACGCCAGTTGTCGGCTCATCAAGGATCAGTAAGTCGGGGTCATGAATTAATGCACAGCACAACCCTAACTTTTGTTTCATACCACCTGACAGTTTCCCTGCCGGTCGATCTTTAAAAGGAGCTAGCCCAGTACTTTCTAGTAGGTCATTAATACGGTATTGTCGCTCTTCTTTTGATTGACCAAATAGACGACCAAAAAAATCGACGTTTTCATAAACCGACAGAGTATGGTACAAGTTTTTCCCCAAACCTTGTGGCATATAAGCAATTTTGGGGCACACTTCTCGGCGATGCTCTTTGTCCGCCATGTCACCACCAAGTACCATCACTTTGCCTTGTTGGATCTCTCTTGCCCCAGCAATTAATGAAATTAAACTTGATTTTCCAACCCCATCAGGACCAATTAACCCAACCATTTTTCTAGCAGGAATTGATAAGGTAATGTCATCCAATGCACAATTATCACCGTAATGCTGGCTGACATGGCTTAAATCTACTATCACATCATCCATCAAATTATGGGTCATTGTGGTAATCTCACCTCTAGGTCAGTTGGCCATTGTGCATCCGCATCTAAACGTACATAAGCTTTACCAGGTAAGCCTGTTTTGACATATTCGAGATGTTTTTCCAGTAATTCTGGAGAAATTCGCGCACGAACACGGAACATTAATTTCAAACGTTCATTCTGTGTTTCAACGGTTTTTGGCGTGAATTGCGCGACACTTGCAACAAAAGTTGCTTTCGCGGGAATAACAATATTGGGAGCCGCGTCTAATACAATATGAACATCACTACCTAATGCAACTTTTCCGGCATCTTCAGTCGGTAAGAAGAAGGTCATATAGACATCACTGAGGTCAACCATATTCAATACTCTACCCCCAGCCCCTAATACTTCTCCCGGCTCAGCTACGCGATATTGAATACGTCCATTTCGTGGTGCTTTAAGTACACTATCATCTAAGTCAGCAATAATACGTCTTTCCGTTGCTGTCGCTGCATCAACACGCGTTTTAGCCTGTACAACACCTGCTTTTGCTGAATCAATAGCGGCTATTGAGGCGGCAACTTGTGCTTTAGCGGCTTGTAGTGCTGCTCTTGCCCCCTGAACCTGAGCAGTGTCATCATCCACTTGTTGCTGAGAAACGGCTTTCGTTTTTACTAATGCACGAGAGCGATTAAGCCGTTTTTGGGCCGCATCAAGTTCTGCTTCTCGTTGACGAACAACAGCCTGCGCGGCTAATTTTTCACTTTCCCTCTGAACTAAGCCCGACTCAGCAGTTGATACATTACTAATTGCTTGGCGCAATTGCGCTTGCACTTCATGAAGCTGCTCTTGTAGCGCCCGAGTATCCATTTTGGCAAGAACTTGGCCTTCCTTGACAAAATCCCCTTCTCTCACAGTAATAGAATCTATACGCCCAGCCGTTTTCGTCGCGATATCAATTTCTGTTGCTTCAATACGACCGTTACTTTCCGCGAATCCAGCAGGTAGATTATTCGAATTCACGCTCCAATAATAAAAACCACCGGCAGCAATAATTAAAATAATAACAACATAAAATATGATCTTTTGTTTATTTATTTTCATACCATCCCTTCTTTTTTCTTTATGTGAAAGAAAATAGCTAATTTAAATTTCAGTATTACCCATGTTGTCTAATCACAGCAAAAAATAGTAAAACCAAGAAAATAAAAATGTTGATGGCTATTTTTATTTTAACATATTGACGCAACACTCCTTTTTGGACTTACTTATTTGTACATTCGCTATCCCTTTAATTTAATTCTATTTTATCCTTATTCGCCTTAAGTAAAATAGCACATATATCACAAAATACCATATTCAAAAATTAAAAAGACTTTCTTGGCACTTATTGCTTAAAATTTATTTAGCAACAAAAAAACAATGCTAACAATAAATCTTGCTAGCATTGTTTTGTTATAAAATTAACTTTTGATGTAATTAATTTATAAATTTAGCAATCGCTTTTTCATCCAGTCGATAGCGTACCCATTCATCTTGTGGTTCCGCTCCAATACTTTTATAAAAATCAATTGCAGGTTGATTCCAATCTAAAACACTCCATTCTAAACGCTGGCATTTTCTTTCACTGGCAATCATTGCGATATGTTTTAATAATTTTTTACCTGCACCTGCCCCGCGATAATCCGGAGAGACATATAAATCTTCTAAGTAGATACCATTATTCCCTAACCAAGTCGAATAACTGGAAAAAAAGACCGCATAACCCGCTGGTTTACCATCTACATAGCAAATTAAAGCCTCTGTATTTGAATTTTCACCAAATAATGAGTTTTCTATATCGGTAACTGAGGCTTTAACTTCATGACGTGCTTTTTCATATTCTGCTAGTTCGATGATCATTTCCAAAATCAAATTAGCATCTTTCATTGTGGCTGGTTTTATTTCTACATTCATTTTGGTGTTTCCTATATGTTTACGCCTTGATTTTACTCTAAAATTATTACTCACCACAGCCACTAACAGTTTTATTCATGACACTTTTAATGCCATTAGAATCATTTATAACAATACCTAAACATAATGCATCATTGTGATTGATTGATAATGGCTAGGCTTGTTATGATGACGACATTGTTCAACACTAGAAAAAAGGAGGCTTATTATGACGTTGTGTGATCTTATTGATTATTCACACTTCTTTGGTAATCGCCAAAGCTCAGGCTTTCACAGTGAAATACTGCGATAACCCTGCCTGAGCGAAGCTCCCAAAAGATATCTTCCTCAGCTTACTGGGTTGTCGTCCTGACTATACCCTGGCATTGCTATGCCTAAAATTTGAGTAAGCTATGAGCACATTATTATCTGTAAAATCATTAAACTATGATACTTCTACCACCTCTTTATTGAGTGACATTACCTTTACGCTACAACGCGGCGATCGCATTGGTCTTATTGGCCATAACGGCAGTGGCAAAAGTACATTATTGAAGCTTTTGACCGGCCAGTTATCGCCTAACAGTGGCAGCATTACTTATGCTAATCAGTGTATTACCGCTTATATTGAACAGCATCTGCCTGAAGAAGTCGCACAATTGTGTTTAATCGATGCAATCATGCAACAACTCCCAGTTGCAGAGCGCCTATCCGAACGTTGGCGAGCAGAAGTTTTGCTAGCTGATTTAGGATTCACTGAGATGCAATGGACACAAAAAGCCAATCAAATTAGTGGCGGGCAGCATACTCGATTACTGTTAGGTAGAGCATTAATTCAGCAACCGGATCTCATGCTATTGGATGAGCCAAGTAACCACCTTGATCTCCCCACACTGATTTGGTTAGGTAACTTTTTACAACAGTGGAAAGGCAGCTTTGTTTTAGTCTCTCACGACCAGGATCTACTTGATAAAGTGACTAACTGCACATGGATATTGCGAGATAAAACGTTACATTTCTTCCGGCTTCCATGCTCATCTGCACGTCAGTTACTGAATCAAAAAGACCTTGCTGATGAAAAACGTCACCAAGCAGAACAAAAAGAGATCGATCGCATTGCAGTGAGTGCCAAGCGTTTGGCTATATGGGGTCAAGTTTATGATAACGAAGACCTTTCTCGTAAAGCAAAGCAGATGGAAAAACATATTGATAGGCTTAAAGACGCCCAAACCGAGCTAACTGACGGCTATCAATGGACATTGGCGCTAAATGGTAAATCAATCCCTGCGGATAGAGTGCTGGAATTAGATCATGCCAACATTAAGACTCCTGATGAGAAGTTGCTTTTCACTACAGGTTTTCATCAGGTCAAGAGTGGTGATCGTATTGCCATTATTGGTGCGAATGGTTGCGGTAAATCCACTTTATTACGTTTATTATGGCAACGTTTTAAAGCGGATGAGCGATACAGTGACCAATTAACGTTTCATCCATCTATCAATGCAGGTTATTACGACCAACAGCTTGAGCAACTCAATGATAATGACAGTTTATCTGATGCCTTACGACCTTTTGCTAGCTTAGTTGATGAACAACGCAAAATGGCATTAATTGGTGCAGGTTTTCCTTATGCACGCCACCAACAAAAAGTAGCCACACTGAGTGGGGGTGAACGAGCACGGTTGCTATTTATTGGCTTGAGTTTGGCTCAATATGAGCTGGTGATGCTAGATGAACCCACGAACCACCTTGATCTTGAAGGTAAGGAAGCACTGAGTGAGCAAATTGCACAATTTGCAGGCGCATTGCTCGTGGTTAGCCATGATAAATGGTTAATTGAAACAAGCTGCCAGCGTTTTTGGTATATCAATAATCATCGATTAGAAGAGTATCTTGACGTCGAGGAGGTTTACCAACAAATCGAACAACAATCACATTTGCAACATAACGACACGATGAACCAAAGAGCTGTTTCACCCGCGATAAATGAGACAGTCTCCCAATCGACCGCTTATGAAGATGAATTGTTGGAAAAGTTACTGTTACTTGAGGAAAAGCTGCAAGCTGACAAACAACGTAAGTTGGCCCATCAAAAGCCACAGCTCCAGCAACAATGGATGGATGAAATAGAAAAAATACAGGCACGACTCAACTTGTAATTAAAAATCCCCCAATAACGGGTTTATTGGGGGATTGAGAATACGAGGGAAACATCCCCTTATCACCGAATACCTTATAGTTTAAGGTAGGCTGTTTTTTATTTTCATGGCCTTTTCTGTTTAAAAATAGGCGACATAACGCTGATTGCCGTCATTAAACGCAAAAAGTTATGCCATGAACAATAAATTGCTAAACTCCCCCTACCTAACTATTTTCTTATTTGGTACGTTGACGTTTAGCTCGTTTAAAATAGGATGTCGGCACTTTTGGGCACACAACCTCTTTAAATTTTTTATCTTGTACAACTTCCGTTTTTACCTCAGCGCCTTCGACACTTTCGCTCGATGGTGTCTTTACATTATCTTTCATATATGAAGACTCTTTTGCTTGAATAATATTATTCGTTTTAGCCATGTTCATTTTCCTCTGTTGTCAATACTGAGTTCACTTGCTCAATACGTTCAACAGCACTATTAATAATTTCAACAACACGAGTTGATTGTTCTTTAGTCAACTCCTGCAAAACAATTTTATGTCGCAACAATGATTTAAATTTATCTACAGCGAGCTCAATTTCTTTGGCAAATTGATTGCCCGCTTTAAGCTCTTGCGCATAATTCAATTTCAGCTTTACTTCAGCTAAAATTTCGGTTTTCAGTAACAAGAAACATTTGCCTTCCGGTGTCAGTGAATAGCACTTCCGCCCTTTGCCCTGTTCTTTTTGTGCTGTGATAAACCCTAGCTCTTCCAATAACGTCAGTGTTGGATATATAACACCTGGACTAGGGCAATAAAACCCTGCGGTTTCATTTCCTATTTTCTTAATCAGCTCATAACCATAATTTGCCCCGTCAGCCAATAAATGGAGAATATAAATACGTAGCTGCTTTGGGTTAAACATACGGCTTAAACTTTTGCCATCACAAGCACACGACTCTGATTGCTGTTCACTGTTCATTCATATTCTCAGAGAGACTCTCTAAATTAAAAACCGATATATCTAATATCATAGTGTATTTTTCAAAGATTTCCAGTTTAGATATATCTGTTTTTTTGCATAAAATGCTAATGATAACCATTCCTATTTTGAATGATCGAAAAAGAGGGATTAATAAATGAATTTCTTGTTGATGCCTCAGTGGCGCTATTTTGAAAGGTTATATTCGTCACTCAGTGATAGGCGGGTTGACGTATGAAGCAAAGCCAATCACGAATAACTTGATTGGCTTTGTTTGTTTTAATGAAAATCGAAGTTAGCCCACATTTGGAATGATGTTAAATGCAATAGCGAATTGAACACCTATGACGACAATTCCACACAAGAAGACAATCACTAATGCTAATGCTCCACCTGTAACTTGGTATTTGCGCTCATTTCTTAATCTTGATTTAAATGCTAAGGCACTTGGTAGTAACAAGGCTAGGATGGATAAAGCAATTGCCGCAAAGCCTAATGCCATAATAAACCCTTTTGGATAAAAGAGTGCAAAGACTAAAGGAGGCAAGAAAGTTAATAGCCCAGTTTGAATACGGCCCGACATATTATCTTGGCGTTTAAATAAATCGGCTAAGAAATCAAACAAGCCTAATGCAACACCGAGGAACGAAGTCGCAAGCGCTAGACTCATAAACATCTGAGCAATAAATTCTGTTCTCGCTGACATCACAACATTACGGATCGCATCTAATAGGCCATTTAGTCCTGAATTTTCTGCAAGTATTCCGACAAATGTCGTTGTGCTAATACTACCCAGAGTGGCAATTTGCCATAAAATATAGGCAATCAATGGGATCGCGCTACCGATAATAAAAATTATCCGGAGCTTTTTCACATCCCCACCCATGTATTTCACAATACTAGGTACACTGCCATGAAAGCCAAATGAAGTAAAAAATACAGGAATTGCAGAGAGAATTAATACTTGCTCTGTGGGTGCCGACAATAAATTTTGCTGTTCAACATGCGGCAACATCAATGCGAGTATAATGACTAAAAAGACAATTTTAGCAGCAAACAAAATGCGGTTAATAAAATCAACAGAGGATGTACCAAAACACACTACGCCTCCACCGATGATGGTAAAAATCACAATTCCCATCCAGTCCGCCATTTCAATGGATAAACTGCTTTTTAAGTTCGATGTGATGATTTCCCCTGCTCCACTCACATAGGCAGCTGTCAGCGCATACATGAGGAACATCATACTAAAGCCGGTAATAAACTTACCACCAGAACCTAAATAGCGTTGAGCTACGGAGCCTATACCCGTTTCCGACGACTCATGCTGATATACTTCAACTAACAATAACGCGGTGTAGCACATTAATGCCCAAAGAGCGAATAACATCACTAAGCTTACCATTGAGCCGTTGCCAGCTGCCGCTATCGGCATTGCCAACATACCAGCACCAATCGTAGTACCTGCAACAATAAAAACACTACCAAGTGTGCGATTTTTCATATTGAGATCCTAGCTAAGAGTTTTATAGAGCTATTTTTTGTTTTGAATGTGTGAGTTTATTTTCTTCATCTATAAGCTGCTGTAACTTACCCTCAAAGATATTTCTTAGTTCTTCCCAAAAGGCAGTAAAATGCTGCTTGTCACGTAGGCAATGGGTCATAATCGCAGCTCTTAGTACATATAATGATTGCGTTTTATCCCATTCTTGGTCACTGAACCCCATTTCACGGCAAAAGTTTCGGGGATTATTACCATATTCTTCTGAAGTTAAAGATGTTGAGGAGGTTAAAAAGTTATTGGTATAAGAGCGACCCGCCGCATAAGAACATAACTCATATAACCGTTTATTGAGCTGATTTTGCCTTTCTAACGAGCTATTCCCAACTTCCTTAAACATAAAATTAACCATATGAAAATCAGGCGATGGCATAGCGACGATCTGAAATTCCCTATCTTCTATTTTGAATACGTCACAATGATTCATACTCTCAATCATCCAATTCGCCGTTGTTAGCCCCGCGGCGATGACCTTTCCGTAACCGAGAATATTGAGTGGTACTAAACGATGTGCAGCCCAAACCGCGGCTGCTGTTGCCCCCGCTTTTGAACCTTCCATAATTGAAGAGCCTAATAACACATTTTGTTGTTTGTCTGCTTTACGTCCTTTTTCAGCGACCTCTTCAAAAACATAGGCGGCATGGTAAGAAATAAGGTCAACAATACGTTTATCTTTCATGCAGATAGCACCTGCTGCATAAGGGATAAACCCGACCTTATGGGGATCAACAGTAATAGAGTCGGCTTCTTGTAGTGCTTTGAAACTTTGATAGACATCTGGCTTAGGCCAAATGACATCTGAAGGAAAAATACCTTCGCTGTGATAGCGTTTAATCAGTGTGTCATATTCAATAAATTGATTATTTTCATCACGGAACATCGCGCATGCATATCCTGCATAAGCGGCATCAATATGGATATAAAACGAAACACCAAATCGAGCTTCACACTCACGACGTAACTCAATGAGTTCAGCGACATTATCGATAGCGCCGGTTTCAGTCGTTCCGACAACGGCAACAATCGCTAAAATAGGTTCGCCTCGCTCTATCAATGAAAACACTATCTGCCTCATCTGGTCGGTATCTGTGCGATAACTTCCATCCACAGGCAATTGCACAATATTTTGTTGCCCTAATCCTAAAATATCCATCGCTTTAAGCCATGAATAATGTTTAGATTGTGGTACTAATAACTTACCGAGTCTGCCTTGTTCTACGCCTTCACCACGGCACGTCATTTCCCTGACGTCTTCGAATAAACCACGTTTTTTTAATTCATCAATTAGGTCTAAAACAGCTGAAGTCTGCATATTTAATAACGCTTTCTCAGAGCTATCTTTAAGCAGCTGTTTGGCTTGAGGGTGCTTAGCTATTGCTAACGGTAACGTTTTAATATTTCTCGCTACCCATAAACCTTCATAGTTAGCGACAGTACCGCCAGAGGTAATATGCCCCCATGCACGATTAGGGTCATAACCGAACATTGCACACAGATCTGCCCCAGCTTCTAGCTCTAGCACGGTTGTGGTCGGCGACGACTCTTGTGCGCAGTTATTTGGGTTATACATCATCGCCATGACATACGCGAGATTAGAGATCATCAGCGTATCCGCATTCATATGGCCAAGATAACGAGGAGAAAACCAAGGAATTGATGTTGTTTTTAATTTAGAAGAGAGTTGATTTAAAATCCCTTCAGTCCGATATAGCGTATCTCTATATTCTGGTGCATATCGTTCGACGGTTGTGACATATTCAGGGTCTTCGGGATGGTATCCTGAGCGCCAGTGCATGTGTTCTGTTACTGCATATTCCATCATTTCTCTGAAAAAGACCGCGTTTTCAGATTTAGGCCCAAGAAATAAAGCATCCACATTCATTTTTGAGTTATTAAAATTTGTCATTATCACTACACCTTTAAATCATGCCCTCATTGAGAAGCATATTTAATTTAGGTAACTACTATCATTGGAAAGTGATATAACGGAATGCATGTCTCATGAAGACAACAATGTATTAATGACTTTGTTATCTTCATTATCATTTAGGAATTTTATTTGATAGACAAACCGTTAATGTGCCAACTTAGGTATAGATATAATCGATAATTATTAAAATATTAACAAACTCGTCTTTATTTCAATCGGATTTGTGCGCGGGAACAAAATTTCGAAATTTTATCAGCTGTAAAGAGATATTTACGCTAAAACAGCTTGAAAATGTAAAATATTTGTTATAGACGAGGTCTAATGACAAGTCATGAGAAAGGCATAATCTCATGACTTGAATATGCCACAATAAATATAACTACTTATTAATTAAAACTATTTTCCCATAGAGATCACCAGACTCCATATAGCGATGAGCATCCGCCACGTGGTCTAACGAATACACTTTGTTAATAAAAGGTTTTAATTCACCTTTTTGCAACATCCCCCACACCTGCTGCTTTAAGTCAGTCGCTATGCTGATTTTTTCAGCGATTGTACGTGAGCGCATTGTCGAGCCAGTATGAATTAAACGTTTAACCATTAAAGGCATTAAGTTAAGGTTTTTTGGGTTACCTTGCATCATACCAATTTGTATAATGCGCCCGAATTTTGCGGCAACTTGATAATTTTTGCTGACATAGTCGCCACCAACTATATCAACGACCATATCAACCCCGCGAAGATTTGTATAATCAAGTGTTTGTTGTACAAAATCATCGTGTCGATAATTCACCACGCAATCGGCACCTAATCCTTTAGCAACCTCTACCTTTTCAGATGAACCTACGGTTGTAATGACCGTTGCGCCAAAAGCTTTTGCTAACATGATTGCGACGGAGCCAATTCCAGATGTTCCACCATGAATTAACACGGTTTCACCTTTCTTCAATTGACCGATTTGAAAAACATTAGCCCAAACAGTAAAAAAGTTTTCAGGGATAGCCGCCCCTTCAATAAAGGATAAGTTTCCTAGCGGCAATGCAATATCTTTATGAACCAAACAATACTCTGCGTAGCCGCCACCCGCTACTAGCGCGCAAATATTGTCACCCACCTGCCATTGTTCAACATTATTTGCTTTTGCAACAATCGTTCCGGCTATTTCAAGCCCTAAAATAGGGGATGCATCTGGCGGTGGAGGATAAGATCCCATACGTTGAAATATATCAGGCCGGTTAACTCCCGCCGCCTCAACCTTAACCAACAAATAGTCTTCAGATAAGGTTGGCAGCGGTTGGTCAATAAGCTGCAATTTTTCTGCGCCGCCATGTTCTGTAATATTTATCACTTTCATGGAAGTGGGAATATTTAATGGGCTATTTGCCATCTACAGCTCCTATGATATTTCAATGTTAAAACCGAATATTGCACTCTTGTTTAAATATTATAAATAATGTTAATTTTTAAAAGTCCCTAAATATAACTTTTAAATAGATATTAAATAGATAACCTATTTTATCTATAAAAAATATTTCACTTCATTTTTATTTAAGTTAAATAAATGATTTCATCACGTTATTGCTATTTATGCAAACCTAGCTGAACACCTTGTTTTTGTAAGAGTTTCTATTTACGATGACTCTGTTTTATATTTCTACTTACCAGTCGCGTTATCTTATGTTAAAATTGACTCATATCAATAATTTTAACTTGTATTGAGCATTTAATATGATCCCAGAAAAAAGAGTTGTTCGTCGCATCCAGTCTGGTGGTTGTGCTATTCATTGTCAGGATTGCAGTATTAGCCAACTGTGCATTCCCTTCACGCTGAATGAACATGAACTGGATCAACTTGATAATATCATTGAACGTAAAAAACCAATTCAAAAAGGCCAAGCACTTTTTAAAGCAGGTGATGAGTTACGTTCTTTATATGCTATTCGCTCAGGCACAATCAAAAGCTATACCATCACTGAAGAAGGTGATGAGCAAATTACCGGTTTCCATCTTGCCGGTGACCTTGTAGGTTTTGATGCTATCATTCATACACAGCACCCAAGTTTTGCACAAGCACTTGAAACATCAATGGTTTGTGAAATTCCGTTTGAAACACTTGATGACCTGTCAGGTAAAATGCCAAACCTGCGTCAACAAATCATGCGTTTAATGAGTGGAGAAATAAAAGGTGATCAGGAAATGATCCTTTTATTATCTAAGAAAAATGCAGAAGAGCGTTTAGCTGCATTTATTCTTAACTTATCGCATCGCTTTGCAGAGCGCGGTTTTTCACCTAGAGAATTCCGCCTCACAATGACACGCGGTGATATTGGTAACTATTTAGGCCTTACCGTCGAGACCATTAGCCGACTTTTAGGACGTTTCCAAAAAAGCGGTATGTTAAGTGTTAAAGGTAAATATATTACTATCGAAGATATGGAAAAACTGACTGATATAGCTGGTAAAATTTCCACTGTCTCCTGCTCATAATTCTAGGTGGGTCACAATATCTATTTTGTGACCCACCATGATTATTTTTCATCAAATCTTGCCTATTTCTCCTCAATACCTTAGTTTATCTTTAGTAAGGAATGTCCAGCCGTTATGAGGATTTTAATATGGCAAACTATAGAAATCTCCTAGTTGCAATTGACCCAAATCAGGATGATCAACCAGCATTACGACGTGCTGTCTACATAGTGCAACGTAATGGTGGACGGATTAAAGCATTCTTACCTATCTATGATCTTTCCTATGATATGACTACCTTGTTATCACCTGAAGAACGTGATGCGATGCGTAAAGGAGTCATCAATCAAAAAGCGGCTTGGATTAAACAGCAAGCCCATTTTTATCTCGAAGCGGGCATTGAGATAGAAATTAAAGTTATTTGGCATAACAAGCCTTACGAAGCAATTATTCAGGAAGTGATCAGCGGTGAACATGACCTGTTGCTAAAAATGGCTCACCAGACAGATAATTTTGAATCGATAATTTTTACCCCGCTCGATTGGCATTTATTAAGAAAATGCCCTTCCCCTGTTTGGATGGTCAAGGATAAAGTTTGGCCTGATCATGGCTCTGTTGTGGTTGCCGTCAATTTATCGAATGAAGAATCTTATCACGATGACCTTAATATCAAGCTTGTCGAGAAAACCAAAGATTTAGCCGCCCGTATTGTGAAAGAGCAGGAAATTCACCTAGTGAGTGCCTATCCTATCGCCCCCATGAATATTGCAATAGAGTTACCCGACTTTGACCCTAGCCTTTATAACAATGCATTGCGTGGACAGCACCTCATCGCAATGAAAGAGCTACGTCAAAAATTCGCGATTGATGAAAAATATACTCATGTTCGTGAGGGGTTACCTGAAAAAATTATTCCTGAGATATGTGAAGAATTACATGCTGGCGTCGTCGTTCTTGGAATATTAGGCAGAACAGGAATTTCCGCGGCTTTTCTTGGCAATACAGCGGAACATGTGATTGATAAGTTAAAATGCGATTTATTAGCCATTAAACCCGATGGCTTTGTTTGCCCAATCACCGTTGATGACGATTAATTCAATAACTTGTTTTGTGTTTTTTAGTGAATATAAAAAGCTCTGTCATATGACAGAGCTTTTTGTTTTTATAGATTATAGTGCTTTTAAAATAGCATCAACGCTGGCTTTTGCATCACCGAATAGCATTTGTGTATTGTCTTTGAAGAATAATGGGTTTTGCACACCGGCATAACCTGTATTCATCGAACGTTTAAAAACAATCACATTATTTGCCTTCCAAACTTCCAATACAGGCATACCTGCGATTGGACTATTTGGATCCTCTTGTGCTGCTGGGTTTACCGTATCATTAGCGCCAATAACCAATACAGTATCGGTATCAGAGAAATCATCATTGATTTCATCCATTTCCAACACGATATCATAAGGAACTTTAGCTTCAGCTAATAGAACGTTCATATGGCCCGGTAAGCGTCCAGCCACGGGGTGAATCCCAAAGCGTACATTAATACCACGCTCACGTAACTTAGCAGTAATATCGTGAACGGGATATTGTGCTTGAGCCACCGCTAAGCCATAGCCTGGGGTGATAATGACTGAGGTAGAATTCTTCAGTAACTCAGCCACTTCTTCCGCGGTTGTTTCACGGTATTCTCCCATTTCCTCTTCACTACCCGTTGAAGAGCCATCTGTGCCAAAGCCGCCGGCTATCACGCTAAAGAAAGAACGGTTCATTGCTTTACACATAATATAAGACAGAATTGCCCCTGATGAACCAACTAAAGCACCCGTCACAATCAGCAAGTCATTGCTTAGCATAAATCCAGCCGCTGCCGCTGCCCAACCTGAATAAGAGTTCAACATTGAGACAACCACCGGCATATCAGCGCCACCAATGGAAGCGACTAAATGCCAACCAAATGCTAATGCAATGACAGTCATAATTAGCATGGTAAATACTTGCAGGCCAACACTGCTTGTCTTAACAAAGATCACTAACAAAATAAATGAAACAACAAGAGCTGCTAAGTTCAATTTATGGCGATTTGGCAACATCATTGGTTTTGATGAGATCTTACCTGAAAGCTTACCATACGCGACGATGGAACCTGTGAATGTCACTGCACCGATAAAAATACCCAGGAAAACTTCTGTCAAATGAATGTTTTCCATAACGGCATCCATATGACCTTCGCTCGCAATGAAACTATTGAAACCAACTAACACCGCCGCTAAGCCCACAAAACTATGCAAGATAGCCACTAGCTCTGGCATTTCAGTCATTTCAACTTTTTTGGCTAAGCGGATGCCAATTACAGCACCGATCACCATTGCAACAATCATCCAACCGATATTGGCGCTATCTGGACCCAAAATGGTGGCAAGTAACGCGATTGCCATACCCGCAATACCATAGGTATTACCACGCTGAGAACTTTCATGCCGCGATAAACCCGCAAGGCTAAATATAAATAGGATAGCAGCAACAATGTAAGCCGCTGTCACAATTCCACTTGACAACATAAGTTACCCCTTATCCTTTACGAAACATTTTTAACATGCGTTGGGTAACAGTAAACCCACCGAAAATGTTGATACTGGCAATCAATATTGCAATGAAGGATAAAAAGCCAACCCATCCCCCAGAGCCTATCTGTAGTACCGCGCCAACAACAATAATGCCCGAAATCGCATTAGTTACAGACATTAACGGAGTATGCAGCGCATGTGTAACATTCCAAACAACGTAATACCCCACCACACACGCGAGAGCAAAAACCGTAAAGTGTGATAAAAACTCTTTCGGTGCAGAATTAGCAAACCAACCAAACAAAATAATGGCTAATGCCATTAAGCCGTATTTCACTGCCGGCGACATTTTCTTCTTCTCTGGCGCCTTTTGTTTTTCTGGCGTCTTAGGTTTCGCCTGCGGCTGAGCAGATACTTGAATGGGAGGAGCCGGCCAAGTAATTTCACCCTGTTTAATCACCGTCACGCCACGGATCACAACATCATCAAAATCAATGTTGATTTCACCGTTCTTTTCTTTGCACAATAACTTCATTAAATTAACAAGGTTAGTACCGTACAACTGCGACGATTGAGTCGGTAGGCGGCTAGGTAAATCAGTATAACCAATGATTTTGACGCCATTATCCGTTACAACCAACTGATCAGCTTGGGTTAGCTCACAGTTCCCACCAGTTTGCGCGGCTAAATCAACAATCACACTGCCCGGCTTCATGGATTCAACCATTTCTTTAGTGATCAATTTTGGAGCAGGACGTCCTGGGATTAAGGCTGTTGTAACAATAATGTCAACTTCTCGAGCTTGTGCAGCAAATAACGCCATTTCGGCTTTAATAAAAGCTTCCGACATCACTTTTGCATAGCCATCACCACTTCCAGCCTCTTCCTTGAAATCTAACTCAAGAAATTCAGCCCCCATACTTTGCACTTGCTCTTTTACTTCTGGTCGAGTATCGAATGCCCGTACGATCGCTCCCAAACTACCAGCAGCACCAATTGCGGCTAAACCAGCGACACCCGCACCGATAATCATGACTTTTGCTGGAGGGACCTTACCGGCGGCAGTAATTTGCCCTGTAAAAAAGCGCCCAAATTCATGCGCGGCTTCTACAATTGCACGATAACCGGCAATATTTGCCATTGAGCTCAACGCATCGAGTGACTGTGCGCGGGAAATACGCGGTACCGCATCCATTGCTAACACATTGATATTTTTTGCCTTTAAGGCATCCATCAACTCAGCATTTTGAGCTGGCCAAATAAAACTGACGAGCGTTGTACCTTCTTTAAATAAAGGAATCTCATCGTCTAATGGCGCATTTACTTTAAAAACAATGTCAGCAGAGAATGCGGTGTCACGATCAACAATCTCTGCACCAGCTTGTTCATAAGCCACATCATCAAAACTCGCTAAATGCCCTGCATCCTTTTCGATACAAACACTGAAACCTAACTTAAGTAGCTGAGTTACAGTCGAAGGTGTAGCAGCAACACGAGCTTCATTGGCAAGTCGTTCTCTTGGTATACCAATACGCATAATGTTCCCTTTTTAAAGCTAAAGTTATGTTGTATTTATTAAGCTTACTAAAAATTGTTCATTCTTTAATGGAATAGTCCGATTTTTAGCTAAAACGGTTTTGTCTTGTTCTAATAACCTACTGAAAATAACCTTCTTGATCCATAATTGATCGCTATTCTTAGACAGTAAATGGAATTCACAGTGAAAATCTTAGTTTTAGGTCAATAAAATACTGGATAGCACAAAAAATCTGGTAATTATGACTAGTCAATGAATATTTATTTCTTACAAAAAATAAAATAATGAGACAACTTGATTGGTTACGTGTAATAATCACGGTCATGTGATACAACTAAGATTCAGCACTTTTAAAATAAATTGCGCAAGTCGGAAGGATTTTGTATGAAGCTGAAAACTACGGCCATCGCAGCCGCGGTGTTATCATTAACTAGTATTACTGCTACACAGGCAGCTGTTGAGCTGACGCCTAAACAGGCTGAAGAGTTAAAACCTTATGAGCGCATAACAGTGACTGGGCGCTTTAATGCTATTTATGAAGCATCCGATGCCGTCTCACGTAGGGCTGATAAATTAGGCGCTTATGCTTTTTATATCCAAAGCCTTGATGATGTGGGTGATAGCGGTAATATGCGCGTTGTCGCAGACCTTTACCAAAAAGATGCCAAAGCAGTAGAAGAAAGTAAACGTCGTGTATTTGGTGGCATTGAAGAAATGTCTAAAACCGATGCTGCACAGTATGAGCCATTTGATGCCGTTACTGTCAGTGGTTTTTACCCTTCTCAACCTGACCTTTATGAAGCGATTGCTAAAAAAGCGTCAGAAAAAGGTGCCGCTTCGTTCTACGTAGTACGTAATATCGCCGTTAACGATGGTGGCAATACGCTCGCTACTGCTTATATTTACAAAAAAGATGCGCCTAAACGTCAAGTTCAACTGGAAGAAGCCGTTGTACCTGCGGACTCAGAAGCGGGTAAAGCTCTTTTAGCTGAAGGTGGAGAAGCGGCTAAAAAAGTACGCATTCCAGGCGTGGCTTCTTCAGAGGAGCCTACCGTAGCTGTAGGTCGATTCTTTGAAACGTCAAGCAGTGCACCAGGTAAAACAAGCGTTACATTACCTAGTGGTTACGTTATTGAAGAAGTTAACAAGGTTGCCGCTGCACAAATGGTGCCTTTTGATTCGATCACTTTCTCTGGCTATTACACCAACACACCAGAGGTTCGTTATCAAATAGCAAAACGTGCTGAAGCCAAAGGCGCAAAATACTTCCATATCACTCGTGAATGGCAGTCGAATGGCGGTAGCGTAACAATCAGTGCTGACCTATTTAAATAATTAACTAAGTTAAATTAGTTAACCGAAAGCCAGCTTTAGTTAAGCTGGCTTTTTTTATTTGAACCAGCCCATTTTCTGTTATGGCATCATTGAATAAAAATCTTACAAATCTGCATAGTTTTCCATTGCATAACGATCATTTCATTCGTAGAATCCCCCTCACTTTATCAAAGTAACAGATAAACAATCTGCAATTTAAAATTATGCCAGCTTAAATGAATATGCAAATTGTAGATTTAACGTTATTTTAACTTTTGATTGTAGAATAACTAGGACATACATTGAAACATACACTCAGTCTTACTGCACTCACTGCCTTGGTGCTCAGCTCAATGGTGGGTGCTGGTGTCTTTAGCCTTCCTCAAAATATGGCTGAAGTTGCTAGCCCGTTAGCCCTGATCATTGGATGGTATATCACGGGCATTGGTATTTTATTTTTAGCATTCTCATTGCTACTACTTTCTCGTATACGCCCTGATTTGGATGGTGGTATTTTTACCTATGCAAAAGAGGGATTCGGTGAGCTGATTGGTTTTTGTTCTGCATGGGGATATTGGCTTTGTGCTGTTGTTGCTAACGTATCCTACTTAGTTATTGTTTTTGCCGCTATTAGCTTTTTTACCGACACTCCTGATAACATCATTTTCGGTGATGGTAATACTTGGCAAGCCTTAATTGGAGAATCTATCCTACTATGGGTGGTTCACTACTTAGTATTGCGTGGAGTGCAAACAGCAGCGGGTATCAATAAACTTGCTACGATGGCTAAACTTATCCCATTGGGGCTATTTATTATTTTAGCCTTTATCGCATTTAAACTTGATATTTTTGATGCTGACTTTACGGGTATTTCGCTTGAATTACCTGTTTGGCAACAAGTTAAAGATACTATGCTCATCACATTATGGGTCTTTATTGGTATCGAAGGAGCTGTCGTCGTTTCTGCTCGCGCTAAAAATCGTCGCGATGTTGGTTTAGCAACCGTGTTTGCAGTTAGTTCCGCACTTATCATCTACATATTGGTTACCCTGCTCTCACTGGGCATTATGCCTAGAGCTGAGCTAGCCGAAATCAAAAACCCGTCCATGGCCAGTTTAATGGTGAGTTTAATCGGTTCGAGTGGTGAAATTATTATTGCTGCGGGGCTAATTATTTCTGTTTGTGGAGCATATCTCAGTTGGACAATTATGGCCGCCGAAGTCCCTTATATTGCGGCACAGTACCAATCGTTTCCAAAAATATTTAATAAGCTTAATAAGAATGATGCCCCTTCTTCTTCTTTGTGGCTAACGAATGGTGCTGTACAACTCTCATTGATACTCATTTGGCTAAGTGGTAGCAATTACAATACATTATTGACGATTGCTTCTGAGATGATCCTAGTTCCTTATTTTTTAGTGGGGGCTTTTTTAATAAAAGTCGCGATACAACGCCATAGCAAAGCCCTATTAATGGTTGGATTTATTGCCAGTGTTTACGGTCTTTGGTTATTGTATGCATCGGGCCTTATCAACCTTATGTTATCGGTTGTGTTATATGCTCCAGGTATATTTGTTTTTTGGTATGCTCGAGCACAACAATCAAAACAAGCCCCACTGAATAAGATCGAAAAACTCCTTGCCCTCGCCATCGTTGCAGCTGCGATTCCAGCAACGTATTACCTATTCTAGCGCTGTTTATCAATCACTACATTGGATGTGTAATTGACGCCAATGTAGTGGCATTTGCTATTGTCTTACGGGTTAACTTCTCGTTCTTATCAACATCTCACCCCTCAACGCCTTAATTTTTGATCAAACACCTTTAGACTATTTTATGAAACGGTTGTACATGCACTGTTGTCGCATTAGGTCAGTATTTTTCACACAGTATGTTGTAACTAAATCAATTTAAAAGATAACCAAGTTATTATTGATATACATAACATTCATACCCTTTTGTTGATTGCCATAAGCTAAACACTAGTAGATAAAACTACTAACTACGTTAGTTATATATTTTGATAGCAAAAAATAGCTGTTAAAAACCTCAAAACAGATAAAAAAATCCCATATTCGGCATCTATAAAATTACCTCTTTTTCACAAAAAAAATCTATTTATTATATTCCGCTCAATCACAGCGGTTAATATTGACAAAAGTTAAATAACACATCATTCACAAGGTTATATAATGAATAGCATCTTAAAATTTCTATTAATTATTTTATTTTTTAATCATTCAATTTCTTTTTCAGCTGATGGTGAAATCAAGTTTATTGGCAGCATAATACCCACAGCTTGTTCAGTTGATACTAATTCTATTAATAAAGTCGTGAATATGGGGAAAATCTCAGTTGCTTCCTTTAATCATAAAAATAGTGTTGCAGCAGCAACACCATTTAGAATAACACTGTCTAACTGCCCTACTGATTATAAAAAGATTCAATTTAAATTTGATGGGAAAAGTGATAACGCGAATCCAACCTTATTAGGGTTATCACCAAACACCACATCAACACCCGCCACCGGTATCGCAATAGCACTTTATGAAGAGAATAGCGTTCGTCGTATACCATTAAATGGCGGCAGCCAATTTAAAGAAGTGACATCGAGTAAGACTGTTGAAATGAATTTTGTTGCAAAATATATTGCCACGAGTGAACAAGTTACTCCTGGTTCAGCCGATGCACTCGCGCATTTTAGTATTATCTATCAATAGACAGAGGACAAGGGAGAGGCGGAATTTCCTCTCTCCCTAACTATTATGAAAAAAATAGTTCTATTATTATTGTTATTATCCTTTCATGCTTATGCAGGTGTCATTATTAATGGTACTCGTTTTATATATAAAGAAAACGAGAGAGAGTTATCTTTATCTATGGAAAATCCTGAAGAGAAAACAACTTATTTGATTCAATCATGGATTGAAAAAGAGAGTCAACGTTCTAATGACTTTATTATCACACCACCTTTATTTAAGCTTAAGCCATTATCTTTAAATAAACTAAGGATTATTAACGTTAAGCCATCAAACCATGAAGATAGAGAAACTCTATATTGGCTCCATATTAAATCTCTTCCCGCCCTACATGAAAATAGGGAAAATACTTTACAAATCATTGTTAAATCAAGTTTTAAACTGTTTTATCGACCGGAATCATTAACAGAAAACTCAGAAGCTGCATTTAAAAAAATAAATTTTCACTACCAAAATCAGCGCCTCATAGCGAAAAACCCTACAGGCTATTATATTACACTTCGAGAACTACGCTTGAATGATACGGAGATCCCTGAACCTGGAATGATAGCTCCTTTTAGTCAACTTTCTTGGAAAGTGCCATCATCGAAAACCAATACCGTATTTTGGAGTGCATTGAATGACTATGGTGGAAAAACACAATTAACTTCACAAGTGCTATCTATCAATGATGAATAAAAATAAAAATTTACTGGTTATTTTCATGTTGTTTTCATCTTATTCTCACTCCGATAGTTTCAATTTAGATGCACTTGATAATTATCATAACATTCACGACATTGAAAATATCATACTAAACTTAGATCATCAGCCAGCTGGCATATATTCGGTTGACCTGATTGTCAATAATGTAAGGTTATTGACATCTAACATTGCCTTTAAATATATTGAAGACCAATTAACGCCCATATTCAATAAGGAACAGTTAATAAAAATTGGGTTAAACAAGAAAACATTAAATCAAATGGAATTTAATGATAATGGTGAGCTAACCGATAAACTCTCTAAGATCATAATCGGTTACTCTTATTATTTTGATTTCAATCACTTGACACTAGAATTGAATATTCCAAAACATTTTCTAGACAAAGATGAAAAGGAATTGAACTCACAAGATTCATGGAGTGATGGGATAACCTCCGCCTTTATCGATTATCACTTATTAGGAAGCCATAACTCAAGCAAATACATTGAAGATAATTTCAACTTGTCACTTATGAATGGTTTTAATTATTTAGGGTGGCGACTAAGAAACCACTTTAATTATTCCTCACCACAAAGAGAATGGGAATATTATAATACAACATTATCTTACCCGATTAGAAATTTAAAAAGTCAATTAACGCTTGGTGAATATTACCTAACTTCTTCTTTTTTTATCCCCTTTTCATTCAAAGGATTTTCTCTCTCAAATGATGAGTTAATGTATCCTGAATATGATGCTTATTACTCTCCGGTTTTGCAGGGGATTAACCATAGCCCTGCCCAAGTGACCGTAAAACAAAATAATATCATTATTTTTAATGATTATTTACCTTCGGGGCCCTTTATGCTAAATAAACTCAAGCCACTTAGCCCTAAAGGCATTTTAGATGTGATTATTACTGAAAGTAATGGAACTATTCGGCAATATCAGTACCCGTTTTCCTCATCACTCGTCATGATTAAGCAAGGTCAGTTTCGGTATGCGATAAATAGTGGTTCAGTGAGCCATCAACACTCCACTTCATCACCTTATTTTCTCCATGGAGAAATGAAATATGGCCTTAATAATCATATTACTGTCTATGGCGGTTCTATTTTTTCACAACCGTTTAAATCTTTTCTACTCGGAAGTTCTTTTTCTATTGGTCGTTTCGGTAATATTAATATCAATTGGACACAAAACCAGAGTGTAAATATTAGTTCAAATAATTATCAGCTAGAATATACCAACTTAATATCCTCTACAGGAACTAACATTACACTCGGTATTCATTGGATAAATAATCCTAAGTTACGTCTAATGACAGATATATTTGAAAAAGAAACCGCCACCACGCCTTCCCATCCTCAACAAGGATTAAAAATACATTTATCTCAAAGCTTAGGTTTTTTGGGGAATTTATTATTATCGGCATCACAACAGCGAGTTATGCAAAATAATACCCAACAATGGAGCTATAACATCAACTATTCTGGGAATTTAAACGAGTATCATTTTAATCTGAATTGCCAATCGAATTACTCCATGACTGAACATAAACCAGAGTATGTATTTTCTGCATCAATGATTATTCCGATCAATGCTTGGCTGCCAAATACATATTTTAGTTATCAGGCACAACATTCACCAAACAACTATCAGAATCGACAAGCCACACTCACAGGCGCTATTCTTAATGATGATTTGATCTCCTATACACTTCAACATAACCAATTTACTGAACGATGCTGTTCATCTTCGGGAAATCAATCAGAAACTCGCTTTTACACTCAATATCATCATAATAAGTTTTTTTTAAATGCTGGGTACGGCTACAAACAAGATCATCAATTCCATTATGGTCTTCGTAGTTCAATTGTGGCTCATCCTTACGGTGTCACTTTCACACCGAGTCGTGGTGAAACCGCTGCTTTACTTATCGTGCCTGACACTAAAGATGTTCGTTTAGATACGCATCTCAATGTACGCACCGATAGCAAAGGACATGCGATTATCAATCAACTACAACCTTATCGACGTAATCACTTCGTCATTGATACCCTTACTTTGCCTTTAGATGCGGAAATTGAAACCAATTTTCAATCCACCTTACCCACTAAAGGTGCTTTGGTCGCCGTACACTTTCCTGTCAAACGTGGTAAACGCGTATTTTTTACTATTCAATTGGATGATGAAAAATTAGCGCCATTTGGTGCTATCGCGAGCCTAGTCACCAAAGTCGGCGATAGCAGCCACAATGACGTTAATGTAGGTATTATCAATGATGTGGGGCAAGTATATTTAAGTGGATTAGAAACAAGAGGCACAATTAAACTGAAATGGGGAGAACGCCAATCACAGCAATGTGAATTTCATTATCAATTATTAGCATCATATCAACAGCAAGGCTTTTATCATGTTCCGGTAGTTTGTCAACGCAAGGAAGCTTTATGATGACATTCATTTTTCGTTCGTTATGTTTCTACTACATTTTAATGGTTCATACTGCCCACGCATCTCAATGCCAATATGTTGCCAATTTTACACCACATCATACTATTTTATCTTTGGGTTCTATTATGGTGCCCCACCGGCTCGCTGTGGGTTCCGTTATTCGAGAACTCACTGTAAATGAAATCGATAACTACCCTATTATGGTCGAATGCTCTTCACCTGCCTATGCTCAGTGGGGAAATAGCTTATTCACACTTTCATCCGAACACGATAATACTCTTTATCAAACGAATATTGATGGTATTGGTCTGCGTTTTATCCCGTTAGAACAGACTCTTGGCCGAGATAGGCTCCCTTTAGTTAATCAATCTCCCTATTCATGTCATACGAGTAACTATCGTTATCGTTACTGTGGTAGTGCGCTCAAAGGGATCCGTATTCAACTAATAAAAACAAAAAGTATCGTTGGCTCAGGAGAATTAAGCACAGACCAGCTCATTGAAGCCTCTATCGGTAATTTGCCCGTGCAAAGTTACCGCTTTGTTAATACAAAAATTATGACCCCAAGCTGTGAATTCGTTGAAAAACATAAACGAGTCAAAATGAATAAAGTTAAACAACGTCAATTTCAGGGCATTGGGAGTCACTCAACACCCGTACCTTTTTATTTAACTTTGAACTGTAGCGGTAAAACGTCTGTTGGTATTATTCTTAGAGGCCGTTCTAGTCACTATGCTGATAATTCAGTAATTGCTTTAGATAAAAGACCAGACAGTGCCCAAGGAATTGGCCTGCGCATTCGCTTTCAAGGAGAAGCGCTGCCCCTCAATCAAATTTTTCATTTAGGTACCAGCTTTAACCGAGAGGCTTATGCTGTGTATTTTGATGCTCAATATGTTCAAACTCAAGCATCTGTTCGTGCCGGAAAGGCCAATGCGACTGCAACATTACAGATTGTATATCCCTAAACTTTTTCACATTAAAAGCCCCCACCATAAAAATGACGGGGGCTATCTGTTTTTCGATTTAGTTACTCACTCAATTCACAATGATTGACTTAAATTTTCCATTGACTGAATGATCCGTTTATCTGAAATTGGATATGGCGTTCCCAATTGCTGAGCAAATAAACTAATGCGTAGTTCTTCTATCATCCAGCGGATCTCTTGTACTTCTGGTAGGTTTTGCTGTATTGGCGTTAATTTGGCCTTCCACTGTTGCCACATAGTCGTCACATGCTCAATTTTACTCATTTGGGCACGATCTCTATTCGGATCAACCGCTAATTTTTCTAGTCGACGTTCAATACCATTTAAATAACGTAATACATCGGGAAGTCGCTTCCAACCATGCTCAGTAACAAAGCCTTTAAAGACTAAATGCGACATTTGTCCTTTAATATCTGAAAGTGCCATCGCCATGGCAAAATCGACCCGTCCCTTCAAACGCTTATTAATCGCAAATACGGCGGTTAATATCTGTTCGACTTGTTTAGCTATTTGTACAACTGCATCATTGAGTTCTGCGCGCACAAAATCTTGCAGCTTACTAAACTCATTTTCGGTCCAAACTGGGCCACCATATGTTGCAATCAGTTGGTCAACCCCACAAGCAATACAGTCATCGATTAACTCTAATACTTTCCCATATGGATTAAAATACAAGCCAAGCTTCGACTTATTGGGAAGTTTTTCGTGTAAATATTTTATGGGGGATGGGATATTCAGTAGCAGTAACCGACGCACACCCGACCACATCGCTTGTTGTTGTTCAAACTCAGTTTCAAAAACACGGATCCCTACACTGCCCCTTTCATCCACTAAAGCAGGGTAAGCTTTTACGGAATAACCGCCTCGTTTTTGCTCGTAGCGTTGCGGTAGCTCCCCAAAACTCCAGATATGCAGGCCACTTTGCTCGATTCCATCATCAACGACTTCAGAAAGTGTTTCTTGAACCTTCGCTTTTAAACTCTTTTTCAGTGCATCAAGATCTTGACCTTCAGCGATCGTTTTGTTTTTCTCGCCAACCACACGGAATGTCATTTTTAAATGAACAGGTAATTGTTCTAACTGCCAAGCATCACGTTCAACAGTAACCCCTGTCATTCGACGTAATTCGCGTTCTAACTTGTCGAGCAAACTCCCATCAGGCGTAGGAACGCGTTCTAAAAATGCCGCGGCATAATTAGGAGCAGGAACAAAGTTACGACGTATTGGTTTAGGTAATGATTTGATCAACGCAATAATTAATTCCTGACGTAAACCGGGAACTTGCCAATCAAAACCGATGTTCTGTACTTGGTTTAAAATCGCTAATGGAATATGAACTGTCACTCCATCTGCATCAGTACCTGGCTCGAACTGATAACTGAGGCGAAATTTAAGTTCGCCTTGATGCCAGTAATTCGGGTAATCCAGTAATGAAACATGTGTCGCATCTTGTTTGATCAACATGTTTTTCTCAAAATTCAGTAAATCTGGTTGCTGTTTAGAAGCAACTTTCCACCACTTATCAAAGTGACGGGCAGATATCACATCATTTGGGATGCGTTGGTCATAAAATGCAAATAAGGTTTCATCATCAACCAATATGTCACGGCGTCGAGATTTATGTTCTAAATCCTCGACTTCTGCCAATAACTTACGGTTTTCTCTAAAAAACGCATGGCGTGTCCCCCAATCGCCTTCAACCAGTGCGTGTCGAATAAACAATTCTCGGCATAATAATGGGTCGATTTTGCCATAATTCACTTGGCGAGCAGCGACAATTGGTAAGCCATACAAAGTCACCTTTTCCGATGCCATAACGGCACCTTGTGACTTAGACCAATGAGGCTCACTGTAATGATATTTAACAAGGTGTTCAGCTAATGGTTCAATCCATTCAGGTTCAATCGCCGCAGCCACTCGACCCCATAATTTAGAGGTTTCAACCAATTCGGCGACCATCGTCCATTTAGGGGGTTTTTTAAATAATCCAGAGCCAGGAAAGAGGGTAAACCGTGCATTTCTTGCGCCCGTAAACTCGGTTTTTTCTACATCTTTTTGACCAATATGAGATAACAGTCCAGAAAGTAATGCCGTATGAATTCCGCGATAGTCTGCTGCAACGCTATTGATAGGAAAACCCTGTTCTTTGACGACTTGTCGCAGTTGAGTGTAAAGATCTTGCCATTCACGAATACGTAAATAATTCAAGAAATCTTGGCGGCACATTTTTCTAAATTGTGAATTTGATAAGGTTTTTTGCTGCTCTTTTAGATAATCCCATAAATTAAGGAAGGCTAAAAAATCAGATTGCTTATCATGGAAACGGCGATGTTTTTCATCAGAAGCTTGCTGCTTATCTAATGGGCGTTCGCGAGGATCTTGAATCGACAATGCTGAAACAATCACCATTGCTTCTCGAACAGCGCCTTGTTTACGAGCCTCAATCACCATTCTCGCTAAACGAGGATCAACGGGTAATTGCGCTAACTGCCGACCAATATCCGTCAGTGTATAGCCTCGTTCTGTTTGTTGATGCTCTTTAATAGCGCCAAGTTCTTCTAATAATTTAACGCCATCCTGAATATTACGTTTGTCAGGGGGCTCAACAAATGGAAATGCGCTAATATCCCCCAAACCAATTGAGGTCATTTGTAAAATAACCGAAGCTAAATTAGTCCGTAAAATTTCAGGGTCAGTAAATTCTGGTCGACTCAAAAAGTCTTCTTCAGAATATAAGCGAATACAAATACCATCCGATACACGACCACAACGACCTTTACGTTGATTCGCTGAAGCTTGAGAAATTGGCTCAACAGGTAAACGCTGTACTTTTGTTCTATAACTGTAACGACTTATCCGTGCATAACCGGTATCAATAACATATTTAATACCTGGAACTGTTAAAGATGTTTCGGCAACATTGGTCGCTAATATAATTCGCCGCCCACCATGTGGATGGAATATACGATTTTGCTCACTATTGGATAACCTTGCGAACAAAGGCAAAATCTCTGTATGGCGTAACTGTAGTTTTGACAACGCATCGGCCGTATCACGGATCTCACGTTCGCCACTCATAAAGATCAAGATATCCCCTGAACTTTCCTGCCCCAGTTCATTTACCGCATCTATAATTCCATCAAGTTGATCTCGGTCACTATCATTGTCATTCCCTATGATAGGTCGGTAACGGACTTCAACTGGATAGGTTCTACCTGAGACCTCAATAATAGGTGCCTGATTGAAGTGACGTGAAAAACGTTCAGGATCAATAGTTGCAGAAGTGATAATGACTTTGAGGTCGGGACGTTTTGGCAATAATTGGCGAAGGTAACCTAAAATAAAATCAATATTTAAGCTGCGTTCGTGAGCTTCATCGATAATGATCGTATCATATTGTAGTAATAGCTTATCGTTCTGTAATTCTGCGAGTAAAATACCATCAGTCATTAATTTAACTTGAGTATTATCACCGACTTGGTCACTAAAACGAACTTTATAACCTACCGTTGTGCCGATTTCACTCTCTAATTCTTGTGCTAAACGTGTTGCTACCGCTCGTGCTGCTAAACGTCTAGGCTGAGTATGACCGATAAACCCTAACACACCTCGCCCCAACTCTAGACAAATTTTGGGGATCTGCGTGGTTTTACCTGAGCCTGTTTCACCTGCGATAATAACCACTTGATGCTGTTTTATCGCATCATAAATCTGTTGTTTTTTCTGGCTAACCGGTAAATTTTCTGGATATACGATCTTTGGTGGATTGAGCTGCTTATTCGCAATTTTTTGTTTAGCAACGTCAATATCCGCTTTTATCGCCTCGAGTACCGCCATTCGTGACTTATCATCACGAATCTTGGCGATACCATGAAGACGCTTTTTTAGTAACCATTGGTCACGTAATGAAGTTTGTCCAATATCAGCTTCGAGAGCTGTCAGCATGGATGTCACTTTGTCAGTCCTTATAATTTTGTTTATGCATAACCTAAAATAGACACGCTCAAACGGCAACAAAACTGAGGCCATTTTTTGTTAATGTTTAGCGCTCAGTTATCAACAGTTTTTTTGACATACTTTATCTGATTTTCTTTCTTTTAAAGGTCATCTATATCTGTATGATAATTAATGAAGTAATTTCAATGCATTCTATGTTCTAAGGTTAAATAATGAATAAAGTATTATTGTTGAAATCAAGTATTCTGGCAGACTATTCACACAGCAACAAAATGGCAGACTACTTTATTGAACAGTGGCAAGGGAAAAATCCGGCTGATAGCATAACTGTCCGTGATCTTGTCAGCAACCCAATTCCAGCAATGGATGCCGAAATTTTAGCAGCTTTCTCACCCGGCGACAGCAAAACTGCACAACAAGAAGCACATTTGGCACTGTCTAACCAGCTTATTAATGAAATAAAACAACATGATGTTGTGGTTATCACTGCACCTATGTACAACTTTACTGTTCCTTCTCACTTAAAAAATTACTTTGATTTTATTGCAAGATCAGGGGAAACCTTCAAGTACACTGAACAAGGCTCTGTGGGATTACTAGAAAATAAACGAGCTATCGTGCTAACCAGTCGTGGCGGAATTTATAAAGATACCCCTTCTGACATTATGGTTCCTTTTTTAACGCTATTCCTTAATTTTATCGGTATTCAAGATATCGAATTTATCTTTGCAGAAGGAACGGCATTAGGTGCCGAGTCGGCTGAAAAAGCGCAACAACAAGCCCGCCAATGCATAGACAAGGTTATTGCGTAACCTTATCGCACTCGATGTGTATCAAAATAGTATGCGTACAACGTTTATTTTGCGCATACTACTTTTTCTTTAACCATTGACCGTTAATACCACGAACATACTCTCCACTATCTGCACGCTCTACTAGCTTTTGCCCTGCAATTTTACCGACATCCCGTGTTTGTAAGTTATTTTTCTTAGCTATCTCACTGTATTTAATTTCTCGTTCATGGTTTATTTGAGCAACCAATTTATCTGCTGTCGCATTATTCGTATCAACGACCGCTAAATAGCCCGATAATGTCTCACCCACTAACCCTTGTTTTTTAGCTTGCTCAACAGTTAATGCCACGGCTGAAAAAACAAACACACAAGAGAGTATCAACGCTGGGAAAATGGCTTTCATTTCGCCTCCACCTTACCAAAAAGGTCACTATTTTCTTTGAGTAAGTCTTCAACTTGCCTATCTGCTTTGATTTGTATCTCGTGCTCTATTTTTACATTCATATTGATATTAATGGGTTTATCTGGTGTAGCAACTTCAACCCTCAAACACCCTGTTAGCATCATTAACATTAATGTGAATAGACTTGCGCTTATTATTTTCACAGTGAGTCCTTATTCCTTTAGAGATTTTTTTCTAACCACTCTTCTAAATTACTGCCGAAACGTAAGCTACGCCACAATTGAAAAATGTTCTCTTCATGTGTGTAGTTTAAGTGAACTTCTCTTTTTTTCGCCTCTTGAGAGTTAAAACCTTGAATAATGGTTTTCATCGTTAAGAGGCCTAAATTAGTAATATTGACATCTGTTCGGCTGCGAGAAATTTCTAAATACTGTAACCATCCTATCGCTGAACCCGCTGAAATATTATCGGCTTTTATCGATTCAACAAATTGTGTATCAAGACGCAATGCTAATGGGCCACTGTTTTCCAACCAACCATTTTTAACAATCCACTCAGGATTATTAAGATAAAAAGGTAACTCACCATTCACCTTACCTGAAGCGGCAAACTGAGTGACTTTCAGTATGGTGAATAATCGACTCAGCTCAATTTGGTGTAGTCTGATTGTTGCTGGTTGCTTTTGTGGCCAACGCAATAAATCAAGATGCACCTCACCACCTAATAGATTAAATCCAACATTGCTGAGTTTTAAAGGTAAAGCGTCTGTAGGTGGATAAGTTCCTGATAAATCGGCTCGAATATCAGTCAGTTCGAATAGATTATTTAATTGTTTTATACGCAATTTGACTGCTGATTTCTCACCTAATGTCCAAGTGCTGTTTTCCAATTTCCAGGGTAAAACAAAGTTTAACCCACTAATCTCACCATCTTTGAGCCACAAACCTGTGTTTTCTACGCGCCAGTGCCCACCAGCAACAAAGCCTGTTGTTAAGCCAATAGAAAATGCCGCTTGTGAAAAGAGTTTCCCTTCTCGCAATGTCATTCCAAGATCATTTGGGATTAACGTTTGAAATGCACTCACAGATTGTTCAGGCCAACGCGCTCGACCTCTAAAACGTTCACCATCCCAACGGCTAAAGATAACAATTGGCCCAACGTCTTTGGTACTCAGGTCCGCTTTTAATTGAAAATCAGCGGGTGATTTACCTGCAATGGCGGCATTTATCGTGATTTTAGGTAAATAACTCGCTGCACCAAATTGCATCCGATCACTTGTCAGCTGCAATTGCCCTTGCAAATTTTCTTTATTTGCATCACGCTGCCATAACAGCGGCTTGGTTAATATAAGACGTGTTGCAGTCATGGAAAGCAAGCCATATCTTATCTGATCAAAGCCCGTATTTAAGGTATTTAAGGTAATTAACGTATCCTGCCAACTGCCTTGGCCTTTAATATCCCAACGTGCTGCCAATGCTGGTAATTGTGCATTTCCCCAATAGTTCCAAAACCATTTGCCTTTATCGACCGTAAACTTATTCGCCTGACCATCAAGATGGATGGCAAAATTTCCCCAATATTGCTCTTTGACTTTTAAAATAGCTTGTAATCTGCCGGAAATCCCCTCAGCACTTAATGAAGTCCCTGCTAGCGGCAAACGAGCTTCTTGCAATAACAATGTAGGTGAAACTCGGCCATAAGCTCTTAACAACGAGCCTGGAAGAAATGACATTGATGGGGAGACTAATTGCCCTGAGATACGTGATGGTAAATGAATATCCAGCACCATATCGTTATATTTTAATTGGCCATTAAGATTAAAATGAATATCTGCATCTAATAGGTTAATTTTATTTTCAGGTAAACTGAGCACTAAGTTAGCTTTACCTTTTTGCGCCTCGGTCATCATATTCATTCGGCCACTGATCACCATCTCATTTAGGCCCAACTGCCAATTGGCGACTTGTAATGAAATAGCGCCATGAAATGGAATACCACTTTCTTCCCACTGCCAACGGCCTTCCGTTATATTAATAACCTGAGGAGCAACTCTCCAAGGCAAATGGGTAATTTCTTGCCCTGTCTGTTTGTCAAACACAGAAAACGTTCCTTGTGCGCCTTCCCATTGAAGCCTGGCATACAGCTGTTTTTGTGGTTGAGATAAGGTAAATTCCGTTGCTAAGCTGCCTTTAGCAGGAAGGTCTTCAGTGGTTAACGGTAAATTTAACTCGCCATTTAAATCGATACGCTGTTCTTGGTCGGGTAATTGGATTGAGAATTGCTCAACGACTAATTGACTATCTGAGGTGATATAAGTAGATAACAATAACTTATCGCCTCGGAGGTTTAATGCTAACGGTTTTTCTCCGTTACGGTGTAACCAAATACTCGCTTGGTATTCTTCCCATGGCGATATTTTTGCCTTTTCGATAACTACCGAAAAATCAGGTAAACTCTCCAACAGCGCAACAATTTCGATGGGTGAGTCATCCTTTTTTGCCGTTGTTGTGGGTAGCTGGCTTAAACACTGATTATCTTCAGTCAATTCATTCATTGTTAAATGCAATGGAAAAATAGAAAAACGGCTCTCTTTAGCATCAAACCACAAACAGTCCCCTGCTTTCAATTGTAGAGTATTTATCAATAATTGATCGTCTTGAAATACGGGCTGACTTAATGAAAAAGTCACATTTTCAGGTAGATAGGCTTTTGCAACAATAGGAAGCCAGCGGGTGATAGTCACCCATAAAATAGATAAGAACAAAAAGCAGCCTATAACGCTTACTAGTAGTATTTTAAGAGCCCTTTTCATCAAACTGCTTCCTTGTTTTACCTATATCAATGACGAGTGTTGGTTCTGATCAAGGTCGTTTTATCTATAAACGACTATAATGGCATATTAAAAGTTAATCGAGGGTTGCTTTCGGTATTTTTTTGGTGATTTACAGCAACAATTATCTTATTCTGACCTAAGTTCTTGGTAGCCACTTTTTCGCTACCCTTTTATTTTGGTTCCTAACGAAATAGTACACGGAGTTCCTTAGATGAAAATCGTTTCTTACAGTACTAAACAGTATGATCGCAAACATATGGATCAAGTCAATCAAGGATCCGGGTTTGATTTTAATATCGAATACTTTGATTTTCCATTAACAGTACAGACCGCTAAAAATGCGATTGGTGCCGACGCGGTATGTATTTTTGTTAATGATGATGCTAGCCGAGAAGTGTTAGAAGAACTTGCAGCACTTAACATTCGTATTCTTGCGCTACGTTGCGCAGGGTTTAACAATGTCGACCTAGTCGCTGCCGAAGAGCTCGGCATTCAGGTAGTAAGGGTACCCGCTTATTCACCAGAAGCGGTTGCAGAACATTCCGTTGGCATGATGTTATGCCTAAATCGTAGGATCCATCGTGCTTATCAACGTACTCGAGATGCCAACTTTTCTTTAGAGGGCTTAACGGGTTTTAACATGCATAACCGGACTGCGGGCATAATAGGTACAGGCAAAATAGGTCAAGCTGCTCTACGCATTCTTAAAGGTTTCGGGATGCGTCTACTCGCCTATGACCCTTACCCAAATCAAGTTGTGCTTGATTTGGGTGCTGAATATGTCGATTTAGATACGCTATATAAAAATTCTGACATCATTTCCCTACACTGTCCGCTAACACCCGAAAACCACCATCTACTGGATGAAAATGCCTTCAGTAAGATGAAAAACGGTGTCATGATCATCAATACTAGTCGTGGTGCTCTGATTGACTCAGTTGCCGCAATTAACGCCTTAAAAGCACAAAAAATTGGTTCTCTTGGTATGGATGTTTATGAAAATGAGCGAGATCTATTTTTTGAAGATAAGTCTAACGATGTCATTCAGGATGATATTTTCCGCCGCCTCTCATCATGTCATAACGTTCTATTTACCGGCCATCAAGCCTTTTTAACTGAAGAAGCGCTGACAAGTATCAGCGAAACAACATTAGGAAATATCCGCCAACTTAATAATGGTGAAAATTGTCCTAACATTGTAAAAGCCTAATTGAGCCAAATGATAATGAAACGGATAATTCCTTTAACATTGCTTGGTTTATTATTGGCGGCTTGCCAGACGCAGAATGTCAGTGCTGATAATAATGATAATGTCACCGAGCAACAGTTAATACACCATAATTTCGTGCTGACAGAAATAGATGGGAAACCTATTATTGATAAAATCAGCGTTCCTAGCCTTTCTTTCGGCGAAAAAATGTTTGTATCAGCCACAATGTGTAATGATTTTCATGGAATGGGTCGAATCAACAAATCAACCCTCATGGTAAAACATTTATCTAAAACAGAACTGGAGTGCGTTGACGAAGACTTATCAAAATGGGATTCGCTAATTAACCGAATGTTAACGGATGGTGCAGACATTTCATTCAGTGATAAAAAGTTGACCCTAACGCAAGGTAGATACAAGCTTGTTTATACACTCAAAGACTACATGAATTAGTCTCTACCGTCTTGTTTATTGTATATACATATAAATCCCATTATTTTATTAATAATGGGATTTTTTATGCTTAATAAAGCCTGTTCGCGATTATTAGCGTTCTTATTTAGCTTGGTCAAATAACAAGCTGACACCCGTTATCTGTGAAATATTCTTCATATAGTTCAATATCACTGTACTAAAGGGTATGTCATTCACGATAGACAAACTGCGTAATACAGGGAATATGAAAATATCATCCATAACGTTTTCATTTTTACGATTTTCTAACCATACGTCTAAGGCATCCATATGTGGCTCAAGTTCAACAATTAACGTATGCGTTTCTTTCAATAGAATGCTTAAATCGCCAAAAGCTTTCTCTTCTCGTTCAATATATGCAGCCCTTGCTTCTGGCGTATTTAACTCAGGAAAATCAGCTTGCGTAAAACGTGGTACAACGAGTTTAAAGACCGTTTCTGATACTGTTTGATACCATTTCTCTATTTCAGGAGAAACCGTAACTTGAGTCATTTTAGGTTCGGATAATTGATCAACATAATGAACAATATCTAAACTTTCAGGTAGATAGTTACCGTCATCTTTTTCTAGAATAGGTAACATCTTACGACCGATCATTTTGGTCGGAGTGGCTTTGTCGTCCTCCATCAGGAAGATTTGCTCAACATTGATTTTTTTAAAACCGAAAATCATTCGGGCTCTAACACAAAATGGGCAATGATCGTAAAGATAGAGTTTCATAATGGGAACCTCTTTGGTTGATGGGTGTAATCCTATCGCTTATAACGACAGTATAGTGAATGAATTCTATGTGACAAAGTTATAAAACTTGTTATTAGCTATAGGATCAACCTTAAATATGTTTTAATTTTCATTGAGGTTCTTTTATTTACAAGCAGCCCGCTATAAGCACTCTTTTTCTTCATCCATAAAAGGTTGCTTTTTGTTACAATTAGCAGCAATTTATAGCGAATCGCTTCACCCCCCCCATTATCAACACTTCTCATGCGAACAATATCGATATAAATAACTGAAATTCGACTAAAGTTAGGTTTATTAGACTATAGAATGGGGAAATATCAGAGTAGAGTATCAACAAACTTGATTAGAAATGTATGTTTACATATTGCACCATTTTTAGCATATCAGTTCGGTTATACTAAAAGTCTAAATGCATATTCATTGATAGAGTTTTATAATTCATTATGACAAACTTGCTTTCACCTAGCATTTTTACATTTCTCGTTATCTTTTTAATCTCTTTAGGAGTTTATGATGAACTTCTTTATATCTTACATTTTTTTATCATTAAAATGTAAGTAATATTCCATACCTCTTTATAAGTAAAATGTAATTAGCAAATTGATTTTAAAATAAATATGAAACGCTGATACGTTAAAAATGTTTACCCGTACTGCTTACTCCCCTCACCCATTAATTTTTATAATCTTTTATCGATTAACATTACATTGTTACATCTCTTAATAATAAGTACATTTACTCAAAATAATATTTCCATCACTATAATTTAAAATGGAATTCAAAATTAATATCTATTTATTTAATATTGAATCATTATTTTTTATATTTAAACACTAAATAACTCATACTGAGATAAAAAAACAACTTAATTTGACACTCTAATTAAGAGTATCTATTTTTGAGAAAAATAATAACACTGTATTATTATATATATAACATTTAGTACCCATACAAAGATCATGTATTTATTCTATTAAAAATTCATTATATTAACCATAACAACATGTCTATACCCTCTTCATATGGATACTGCCATTAATTTATTGTCTGTTTAATCCTATAGTACCTAGCGTTAACAATATTAAAAATAATAAAATAAAAATATTAAATATGTGACAATTAATTGTTTGTTTACCATTTAATATATTGTATAATTTTACAATGCATTTAGCATTTATTCTACTATCCCTTTATCAATCGAGGGTGCCAACATGGACATTCATTATTTTATTGGAATTAAAATAAAAGCGCGGCGAAAAGAATTAGGTTTTTCCGGTTCTGATTTAGCCAAGAAATTAAATATAAGCCAACAGCAAATATCTCGCTATGAGAATGGAATCAATAAAATACCTCTAAATCATTTGGTTAGCATAGCAATTGTATTGAAGTGCCCTATAGACTGGTTCTTTCAAGGTTGTATAATTGATGAGGATGACTCAATTCAAGATAAGAATATAAACATAAAGAACCAAGAATTAAAATATGCCGCAGAAAGTGTTATTGTTCATAGCAAAAATGTTATCTGATACTCTGCTATTTTTATTATTACACTCATGATACCTCTACAGCTCAATAATAGTAACACTGTAAATTAACCTTTTAAAAAGGACAAAAAAAAAATAACATAGCCCATTAACTGCTATGTTATTTTTTTATTTGATTTTATAAAATTAAATTGTTAGTTATACTGTATTTCGTACGTTGCATAGCTTGCCATTAATCCAGTGGTCACTTCACTCGCATTCTCAGCAGTATAACCAATATAATATTGGAAGATGGCGTCTTTATTGTCTGATATTTTCGGTGTCACTTTCAATTGTTCAGGATCCGCAGGAATAATTTTATTATCCGCATCTAAAATGGTGCTGTTATTGATGGATAATGCAAAGTTAATATTCTTTGCACCATCAACTAGCATATTTTTCAGTAATCCCGCTGTTTCAAAGTTTGTTTTCGGCACCAAATAACCATCAGCCCAAGTGACACTCAGCTTATTAAGATCAGCATCAACAACTTCACCATTATGTTCCACAGATTGACACTGCGATAACTTGATAGTGAACATTTTAGATTTTAAATACGCACCACCTGCACTATTGTTGATTTCCATCAGTGAGATGGGAGCAAGATAGATATTGGCATCACTTCCTTGATCATTCACTGAGACTTTACAGGAAACATCAACAACTCTCCCCGCAAAAGATACCTTTCCTTCGTCATAATTTGTTTCAAAAGTGGGTAATGCATTTGCATAACCTACCACTGAAAAAAGTATCGGCATTATCCAGTTTTTCATTGGGATCCCCTATTAATCATAGGTTATGTTGAATTGCATCTTAGCCTGCACTTCACCAGCAGAGATTTTATCTTCATGTTGGTAATAGCGGGCAATATAGTTCATATTAATCGCTTTATCGCGTGCGGTTGCTAACTCACCAACTTTATAAGTTTCACCCCAATGCAATTTTTCTCTTTTATCAGTAAGAACCTGCACGCCAATACCTTGCGCAGAAGATGATTTGGCGGTGTTCGCTAACACCCCATCTTTAGCGGTGGTATTCCGAGCTAATGTGCCATAGAAATTCATATTCACAGAAACGGAATCCGGGGAAATACTCACACCACCATTGCATAATAGATTAATTGGAAATTGTTTTTCCCCTGCTGTGGTTCCCCGTCCTCTAAACTCAGTGCGCCTAACGGTATCTAAATGAACGTCTTGGTTTGCACCTGTCGTAATTTTACAAGACGGAGATACGATGGTAATGGCATCAGCTGATAAATAGGTAATAATCGCAGGTTCAACTGAATTCGGTTTATAGCCATAACGTGTATACTCACCCTGAGTAATTCTCCCTGACCCCGTATTTTCTGCTGTCTTAATGATTTGTAACTTAAATGTTGAGCCAGCTAAATACACATTGATCTTCTTTTTACTTTCCCCTTTGACTTTATAAGTATCAGGGTAAGTCATTGCAACAGCGCCCATACGTTGGAAACGTAGTCCTATCCCTGGGATATTGGTGTTGTAGACTTTATTCGGCCCTTCCGTCACCCCTTTAGCGGTGACGATTGCATCTAAAACAGTTCCACCATAGCACACTGCCCAATAGCTTCCGGTTTCTTTCATCGGCCAGGTTTTTTCTTGTATCACACTACCGACAGGAAGATCAGGTGAGACAATAACTCGGCCAAATTGCATATCGATATTCTCTGCTGGAACCCGACTGTCTCGGGTACATGTCGCATATGCAGAGATACTCGATAGCACTGCCGTGAGTGCTATCCCATGACGTAGAATTGTATTTATCGACATACACTATCCTTACTGGTTCCTGCTTCCAGAGAAAATACACATTGGCCATTATCCCATTTTACAATGGCTTCTTTGGCTTCTTCGTTACTAATAAATACTGTTCCCCCCTGCCCAACGACACCAATAGATTCACCTTGAAGGTTAGTTACTTCAGCACCAAATGGCATAGGTTTTTTATCAAGACGTACAACGTTAAAAGTACGGTTACGTTCAACTTTGGTTCCAAATTTCACTTTAACAATACTGCCTTCATAAGGCACAACTTGACTCGATGTATTTTCAAACACGATATCTTCAGCGCTGCCTTTAGGGTCAATTTCAATATTGTTAATACGATAAGGACGTACATATGGCGCTAGCGCATACCCCCCCTTATTAACACGAACACCTGGTGCACTGATAACTGAAGCACCTTCTGCTCCCTCAGCTTCAATGAGTGCCATTGTCGTTGACGTATTTGGCGTCAGCACAACACCGTCAGAGTGGACGACAACAGAGCCATTCGCACCAACACCAAACTGTCGATACCCTTGCCCTTGGCTATAGTTGGCATTGGTGTTGACATAAGGTGTACGATAACCTGTATTCATCGCAATACTGTGTTCACCACCGCTAGCCGTTGATGTGTTTAGTCCATAAGTCCAGTTATTTTCATCATCCAATGTTCCATTAACGCCAAGCTGAGTTGAACCAAACTTCTCGTTATTAAATATGGTGTTTGACGTTAATGTGGTACTTCTGTTGTCACCAAAATAGAGTGGAATATTTAGGTTTAAACTAATACGGTCATCTTTCTTACCATAGGTACTGTTATTATCCGAATAGACTCGCATAAAGTTAATGGAATAAGAGAGGCGTTGGTATTGGTTGTTATAGCTAAACTGATATTGTTTTTCAGTGCCAGAACGCTCCCAATAGCTGGATATACGACCAGTGAAATACAGCCCGCCAAACCCATCAGGTAAGTTTTGGTTTACCGTGTAGCTAAAGCCATTTTTTTCACGCCAACGATTATTCGAAAGTCCACGTTTATCGTAGTCAATCGCATACAGAGCATCATTAACATTAAAATAGTCTTTCGTTGAATAACGGTATGCAGCCAACGAAATATTGGTATCAGTTTGTGATATCAATCGGTTAAAAGTGATGCGATAACTCTGACCATTATCAGTTCGATGCTTTAACGCGGTTCGAGATTGCGTCATATCTAGCGCAACCGCACCAATACCTGTATTGATACCTGTACCAATTAAATAAGCTTGATAGTCATCAAACGCCGTTACACCACCATAAAGAGAAAATGTGTTATTTAGGCCGTGTTGAATAGTCCCTTGCATAATATAAGGACGATTGTGCAAGCCATCTGTGTCCGATTTACCCGCGGCAACTTGATAGCGCGTAAAACCAGGACGCAAAAGTTGCGCTAATGATGAATATGGAACACTGAAACTACTTTCACTACCATCAGCTTCTTTTACCGTGACATTTAAGTCATTACCATAACCCGATGGATAAACATCATTAAGAATAAATGGACCAGGTGGTACTGACGTTTGATATATAATAGAACCATTTTGGCGAACAGTGACCAATGCGTTACTTTGCGCTACACCACGAATTTCAGGCGCATAAGATGTCATTCCGTCAGGATACATGCTGTCATCTGTTGCGATTTTTGCACCACGCAAGCCAATACTGTCAAACAGATCGCCATCAGTGTAAAACTGACCGGCTGTCATTTTGGACTTCATGCTTGCAATAGGTCGTTGCAAGTATGTCTGGTTGCTGTTCCAACTGGTGCTTCCGGAACGTTGCCAACTTAAATTACCAATATGCTTTAACAGCCATCCATCAAAAGATAACCCTGCATTTAATCCTAAATAGGCACTGGCATCATTTTGCCCTTGAGAACCACTCGTATGGCTATCATAGTAGTTGGCCATATAGGCAACATTAAGTGCGGGTATACCTTTTTCCCAGAATTGTGGTGCAACATACCCACGTGATAAACGTTGCTCGTAAATTTGGGGAACTGAGATATCTAGACGTAAATTTGATGCGTGAAATTTATCATTCACCTCGCTCAAACCATTCCACTCTTTTAACGGTAAACAAGTAGACTCTTGTGAATTGAGTTGTGGGTTTAGCTTTTCTGCGTCGATACCAAAATTGCTCAACATTATTGGCGTGTAACAAATCCCTAAATGCCCTTCTTTTTGTCGAACAACATTTAAATCATAGCGCCCTTTCCAATTGCCATTGGTATACACATCAACGGAATATTTACCTTCACTGATTGGCGCGGTATTGAAGCGTTCTAAATCAATATTATCTTTGCTGCCTACTATGAATCCACTGTTAAACTCGTAGGTGGTACCTTCCGCACCCCATGCGTAAAATGTCGGCATCATACATACAGTGACAAAGCAGGTCACAGAGAGTGTATTACTATATTTATTTATTAACTCTCGCTGTTTCATTTTTCTGTCCTATTTAACAGTTGTTTTAACTGCTATATCCGCCCCATAATCATTGATATTGTTCAAAACAATGTTTTCGCCTACTTTAATTGCTTTTTTCAATACCACTGAACTTTGGCTTTTGGGTGCCAGCATAATCGCTTTATCAGTTAACCCATTTTTTCCATCTGTAGAAATTTTTGTAATAGTAATAAAAAATGGTGTTGGGTTATTTATGGTCAAATTGTTTCCATTAGCACTGACAATTAATTTTTCAGGTGCTAACTCACGACTACCTAAACCTACAGGACGATAAATAAATTTAAAACGTGAACGAATTGCCAGTTGTAAAAAGTTTTGATCTTCTTTTCCAGCCGTTCTAACGGTGGGGGGGATATCTAAAATATTCAGCCACCATAAACTTTCCTGATCTTGTGCTAATTGGTTTTTATCCATTAATTTTATACGGAGAGTTTGTCCCCCTTTCGCATCAATTCGAGATATTGGAGGCGTAATTTGAAATGGTGTTTTTATTGTATCTGGTGTTTCAGATGCATCACCGGTATCTAACCACGCTTGTGCGACGGCTGGTCTATCCGCGGTATTATTTAACTGCACTGTAATTTCTTTTTCATTTCCAGGATAAATAAATCGAGTGCCGTTAACAATAATATTATTCGCTAATGAAGATGCACTGAAAACGAAGCAGAAGAATAAAACAATTGCTTTCATTTGAACCTCTAAATAAAAGCGGCAGTGAGCCTACCGCTTAGATAAATATTACTTTTAAATTAATTTAATCTTATTCGTAAGTAATTTCGTAAGTTGCGTAGCTTTCTACAATACCGCTGCTAACAGTATCTGGTGTAGAAGTTGCGTAACCTACGTAATAAGTGAAGCGTGAACCATCAGCAATATCGATTGTTTTTGGCTTAGGCTGAGTAGCGCTGGTTGGGTTGATTTTGGTTTTTAAATCAGAATCAGCGTTAGTTGCTAAAACTAATTGAATATTTTTAGCACCCGTTGAATCTGTGTTAGCTAAATAACCTTCGTTAGCACCAGAAGCACCCGCCAATACGTTACCACCAGTCCAGTTAACGTTTAATACTGTGTCATCATTTGTGCCTTGGCAATTAGTTACATCAATCACAAATGATTTTGGTTTCAGATAAATGTTTGCACCTGCATCTTTAACTTCTTTAACAGAAACAGGAGACAAATAAACTTTAGCATCGCTACCTTGGCCATCAACAGAAATGGTACAAGAAACATCTGTCACTTTACCGTAAAAATTAACTTGGCCACCGCCAGCATTTTCAGTTCCAGCATAAGCAGAAGATGCGCCAATAATTGCAGTTGCAACTGCTGTCAGTAATACTTTTTTCATTATCATTTCCTAATATGAGGGGTTTTATTATTACACTAAACAGGACTTATTAAGTGCCTAGTTTTTTAATAAATAATTAACATAGTGTACTCACCATATATTTAATACGGACACATATTTATTTCTGTGTATTTAAGCTACTACTAATAATTAAATTAAAAATATAGTTTTATCTCAATTAGTCCATCTTAGAATTAATAATCATAACGTGGTCTATATGATTTCGAAGAGAGGATACATAAAAACTTAAATTACATTAAATCGTTTTTATTATTACATAGTGTAATTTTTAATAGGTGGCACCTATCAAATGAGTGCTATTGATCGAAAAATTTTATTAAGCCAATTCTCTGAATTACTCGTATTATGCAAGTTTATTACACTTGATAATTTATTTTTCAATTTTATGTTACAAATAAATTCTAAAAAATGATCTTATGATAGTTTTTTGTAAAAAATGAAAACAGCAGAATACATCTAAATATGACCATCATTATCGTAATAACTTATTCCAAATTAAAATCCACTGAAGAATGAGTCATCTAAATTTGATAGCTAACCTCTGCATAATATAAATTAATTTTATGTTATGTAGAGGTTGATATTCATTCTTATTTGAGCATATATTTATGAAATAATGATGACACATCATAATTGGACTATTTACTCACTATTGGAGTAATTCTGAGAAGTTAAGCTAACAAAGAGATATTGTGGTGATAAAATACTGGGTATAACCAATATCGTTAGTGTTGATATTGATAATATTAGTCTAGCAAGTGAAATATCTAAGCTAAATTTACTTGGATTTTGATAATTTTTATTAATTTAATATTTTATTTCTTGCCAATAACTAAAAATGTTTTAATGAATAATGGAGCATCAACGTCTTCTGTTAGTAAATGTTATCAATTAATTTGATATATAGCCGTTTTTTCTACATAAAATTTTATCTATTCAAATTATTTTAAAATTGTAACCAATTGATAATTAATATTAAAAAATAATTTGTTTTCTGGGTAACATAGGTCTATAAATCGGCATTCAGAAAACTCTTAAAACTCATCTACAGAGTAAAAATAGCTCACATTTCAACCAAACCTAACTAAAATCGATATTCGATTAAAGCCCCTATCTATTAGGAATCCTATAATCTAACTAAAAATGTAGATGCTAATTGCTAAAATAGCCACATTTTATACAACTTATTCGGGCCATAACATAAAACACACATCATATATTGAATATCTATTGTCGTTAAAAGTGAGAGTTAGATCTCTTTCAATCTATGAGCTGTACATTAATTAATCTTATTTGTTAATCTATCACTCTATCCCTTTCCGCCATTGGCAAAGTCATATGATGTCCATTGGTACGAACAGTAAAACACCCCATCCGCAAGAGAAAAGCGCCATAGAGTACAGGTAGCAGTTAACCTTTATGCGCTATTAAGCGAATGCAATTCACGCTATAGCTATAGCGCAGTAAAGATGCGTTAATTGCCTTCAAATTGGTGAGTGGCGTATCCCGATGTTTATGACCAAGTGCGCTCAATAACCGCGCTGTAATGGCACTATGAAGACTTGTGCTCAATATCATTATTCTCGGGATGATCTGGTGCGGCAAAGGCAAGTTCTTTCATCCATTCAGAAAGGATGGGCTTCGTTTTTTTTGCGTCAAGCTCCGCTCTCTCTTTTTTAGTTAACCTAATGACGACAACCTCTGTTTTCATTTGATGCATTTTAATTTCCCCCTTTAGAGGGTTAACCATGCCATAGTCAAGCCAAAGACAGGTCTTAATTACTTAATTTTACAAAAACAGAAGATAACGATACAAACAACTGAAATTAATCAATATATGTATTGATAAAAAGAGACTTGAGACTAGTTGCATGTCGAATTAATTGAAAACAACGCCATTTACCCTTTTGATAATCTAATAATGAATATAAAAATTATAATATTGTCAGTAAGTTACTCATTGATTACAGTATTCATACTAAACAAATTTGGCCTATATCATAAAATGAGAAGCGAGAACTTCTGATGTCAATTTCTTTGCACCAAATCCGTAGTGCACTTTTACTCTCTCTATGGGTTATTGCTCCTTGGATTTTCGGTATATTCTATGGACAAGCCATGTTTGGCACTCTTATGTCCTTTGGTGCTTATTTATTAGTGGTTTCATACCCTAAATTACCCAAAAAAAATCCAATTCCCGTATTACTACAAGGGGCTGGGATTTTATCTGTCTTTGCAATCATCGGGATTAATGTCACTTTAGGTAGCCTTTTGTTTTTTATTTATGCTGCTCTTGGTGCCCTTATTCAAGGCTATGCTGAATTACGAGCCACGTATTTGCGTTTACCTATCGCATTAGGCGTATTGGCTTATTTTCTTTCAATAGGACAAATACCTTCCCAAGGGAGTTTATTTTATAGTTGTGCATTTACACTCGGTACCTGTTGGGGCGTTATCATTTCTTATCTTCAGCTCCCTCGAAATGAAGCCCCCGCTTCTGCCACTCATATTGACTTACATTCTCCAGCGGTACAACGCTTCTCCATTGCAATGGTCTTAGTCGCACTAATAGGCAGTGTGCTCGCGACGCTATTGCCTAGCTCACATCCTTGTTGGTTACCGGCTGCGGGTTTAAGGGTGATGAAATCTGAGCGTATGGCGACGTGGGCGCGATTAAAACAACGGGGGATAGGCACCTTACTGGGCGCTGCTGTTGGCGGATTGTTACTTGGTTTTTATGAAAATCAACTATTACACGTCTCACTGGTGGGATTATTATTATTTGCCATGTTAATAATTGGGGCTAAACGCTACGGTTATTGGACATTCTGTTTAACTGCCATTGCATTGACTTTTAATATTACCGCTACCGCTGGACCTATAATCCTCGCGTTCGACCGAGTATTGCTCACAATTTGCGCACTCATTATTGCAATAACCATGCTGTTAGTACTACCCAAATCGACAAAATAAGTTTCGACAAGGTTGATATATTGAATGTAATGCTAATATCAACAGGAGGCACTATGAGCCCGACATATGAATTACTCGATGGATTCCAAATTCCTCAAATTGGCTTTGGAACATATGCTTTAAAAGGCTTACAGGGCACGCGGATCATTGAAAGCGCTTTAAACAATGGCTACCGTTTACTCGATACTGCATTTAATTATGAAAATGAAGGCATCGTCGGTAGAGCAATAAAAAATAGTTCTATTCCAAGAGATCAAATCAGTGTGACTTCAAAGTTACCAGGGCGCCACCAGCAATATAATAACGCAATACAGACGATTCAAGAATCTATCACACGTCTAGGATTAGACTATATTGACCTGTATTTGATCCACTGGCCAAACCCGAAAAGAGGAACGTTCGTTGAAGCTTGGCAAGCTTTAATCGACTCACAACGCTCTGGCTTAATAAGAAGCATTGGTGTCTGTAATTTTCTTCCTGAGCACATCGAGATTTTAGAAAAAGAAACAGGCGTGCTCCCTGTCATTAACCAGATAGAATTACACCCTAACTTTAACCAAGCAACACAGCGTCAATATCATGCATCAAAAGGCATTATTACGCAGTCATGGAGTCCATTAGGACGAGCTGGAAATTTATTCTCTCACCCAACGCTGGTCAATTTGTCTAAAAAATATAATCAGACTGTGTCACAGATTATCATGCGCTGGCATTTACAATTAGGTGCATTGCCGATACCAAAATCCGCGCACTCAACTCGTCAGATTGAAAATATTGATGTTTATGATTTTATCCTGTCGTCAGAAGATATGCAGGCAATAAATGCATTATCTTCAGTAGAGGGAAGACTAAGAAACCAAGACCCAGCAGTGTATGAAGAGTTTTAAATACGGTTTAGGAAGTGATACAAGCGGTTGCAGTAACAGCCCTATCGAATAAGGCTGAGGTTGTTGACAAAGCGGGATAAAAGCGTGATTTTTCCCGCTTTGTGTTATCAGCCGAAAATCAATAAATTGATTTTCCTCGTTTATTTTCAAAAACCCATTTGACTTGCCGCCAAACATAATAGGTTTGTCAGCAGTATGAGCCCTATCGAATAGGGCTATTATATGATCCCGTGTCAATGAACACGTGATTATGTTCTGTCTACGGGACGGTTCATTATATGGTCTTCCCACTCAACCACATCTTTTTCCCTAACGGCTATGTGCCGCACAGAAATCCTTTCCGCATGCATCGCCGCTTTTGACCCCGTCTTTAACGGATGCCATGCAGGCAATGTTTTCCCTTCAAGCAACAGACGATAAGCACAAGTATGTGGTAGCCATTCAAACGTCTCTAAATTGTATCGATTAAGTTTGATACAATCTGCCTCATAGCTGAAACGGTCTTCATAATGTTTACACTGGCACGTTTTGATATTTAATTGATTACAAGCCACATTAGTAAAATAAATTTCATCTGTGTCTTCATCCATCAGTTTATGCAAGCAGCACTGCCCACAACCGTCACACAGTGATTCCCATTCATCGTCAGTCATTTCATCTAACGTTTTTACCTGCCAGAAAGGCTGAGACATAATACTTAATAATCCTATACTTATATCACTCTGGTCGTTAACGAGTGATCATTAATTGAGAGCTTTAACATATCACCCGATGTCAATGGTCCCACACCTTCTGGGGTTCCTGTCAAAATAATATCCCCCGCACGTAAGGTAAAAAAGCGAGACATATAACTAATCAATGGCAATATGGGCGTGATCATATCACGAGTCGAGCCTGACTGGCGAATTTCGCCATTAATCTCTAAGGACAGTTGGGCACTTTGTGGGTCACCAAAGCTATTGACAGGAATAAAACCCGAAATTGGGCAAGACCCATCGAATGCTTTACTTTTTTCCCATGGTTGTCCCGCTTTCTTAAATTTTGCTTGTAAATCTCGTAGCGTTAAATCTAACGCCACCGCAAAACCCGCAATTGAACGAGAAACCCGATCTTCATCGGCATTCTTTAATGGCATACCAATCAAGACAGCTAATTCAATCTCATGATGCACTGCTCCCAGATCTTTTGGGATCACTATCGGCTGGTTTGCATCACATAATGCAGTTTCAGGTTTAATAAAAATAACAGGTTCTTCTGGGTGTGCGGAGCCCATCTCTTTAATGTGTTTTGCGTAATTACTGCCAACACAAACGACTTTATTTGCAGGAAAATCCAATAAGGCACCTTGCCAGTCACGATGTTGGTACATAGTTGTAACTCCTATTATCGTTATTGTATTTTTTGAGCAACGCCGTCAGCCATCAAGCATACACTCAAAGCAAAGTAATATGAGCGATTCCAATGCATAATAGTGCGGAAATTTTCTGTCACTAAGTATGCGCGCCCCTGCGGATCATCAGGGATAACAACCCATGTTTTTACACTGGACGGTAATTGTGCGAATGCTGGTAATTTGACGCCAAGTTGTTGCCACTGAGCAACGGTTTTACCCTGCTCTGCTTTAACCCCTTCGAGCTGTTTATCAAAATCAGCAGGTAATGTAATTTGGTAACCCCACGGTAAAGCGGCTTGCCAGCCTTCTGTCGAAAGATAATTCGCGATGGAGGCAAAAACATCTGCCGTGTTATTCCAAATATCCATTTTTCCATCACCATCACCGTCCGCCGCATAAGACAAATACGATGTTGGCATAAATTGGCTTTGCCCCATGGCTCCAGCCCAAGATCCTTTTAATTGCTGATCTTCTGGGATATAGCCTTTGTCCATAATTTCCAATGCAGCTAGCAATTGTTTGCTAAATAAAGCTTCACGACGCCCTTCAAATGAAAGTGTTGCTAATGCTGAAATAACATCTTCTTTACCTTGGGAACGACCGAATCCACTCTCTAGTCCCCACAAAGAAACAATATATTGAGGCGGAACACCATAACGTTTGCTAACCGCATTTAAGATTGCTTCGTTTTCCCAATATTTTTGAGCACCTGCGTTAATGCGCGAGGCGGGTAACACATTCTTTAAATAGCTTTCTAAAGTCACGGTGGCTCTTTTTTCAGGTTGCCCTTTATCGGCCTTAACCACACGCTCAATAAAATGGATATTAGCGAATCCCCGTTCAACTGTGCTCGGTTTAATTCCTTGCGCTATCGCGTGCTGTTTTAATAACTCAACATAAGCCGGAAATTGTGATGGCTCACGATTTTCAATTGGAAATGCTTTATCTAGCGCTTCAACTTCTTGCGCAATTGCGACATTTTGTTGAGTAGTCAATTGCTTCGGTGCAGCTGAAACCGGTGGCTTCGCTGAACAACTCACTAAAAATAAGCCGCTAATTAAAGTAAATAGTAAAGTTGGTTTCATTTCATCACTCCCACCGGTCAATTATCATTTCAGGATTATCCTAATTTTATTCGCTACAAGACTCACGATATTCAGCGAGTAAATTTTCAACTGGTGGTGGAAATTGAAGATAATATCCGACTTCAATTAAATCTGCTTTGACCTTTTCAATATCAGCATTTGCCAATTTATCGCGGTTTGTAAGGGATAATGTCATCGCAAACTGTGGAACGCCGAATTGTTTCATCAGTTCTTCGGGGACTCGAGAAAAATCATCTTTCTTCTCAATATAAAGATATGTTTGATCACGGTTAGGACTACGATATATTGCACAAATCATTATATTTAACTCTTTTTCTTGGTTCATTGGCTTGCTTGAGGAATGCAGTAACTATAACATGCTATTGTTTTACAGAATATCGTCTCCCGAAGTTTGTTTCGGATATTTTAATTTGCTGAGCCCGGATAGATGTCACAGTCGCCAATAGAACTCAAAGGCAGTAGCTTTACTCTTTCAGTGCTTCACTTACGTAGTGAAGAAACTAAACTCATCAAAAAAGCGCTTCAAGATAAGGTAAGTCAAGCACCTGACTTCCTTAAAAACGCGCCTGTGGTTATTAATATTGCCGATTTAACAGCGAATGCGGATTTATACAGTATCCATAAGGCTGTTATATCAGTTGGTTTAAGGGTTGTCGGAATAAGTGGATGCACCGACCCTTTATTACGGAAGAAAGTCAGTGATGCAGGTTTAGCGGTACTGAGTGAAGGCAAAAGCCAAAAAGCCGTTGACATTCAGCCTGAATCAACGCCGTCTAACGTTGAAATTGCTTCGCCAGCGGACCCTGAGTTTAGTTATCGAAAAACTCGAATTATTAATAGCCCAGTTCGTTCAGGTCAACGAATTTATGCCCCAAATAGTGATCTTATTGTCACAAGTAATATCAGCGCAGGTGCAGAATTACTTGCAGATGGTAATATTCATATATATGGCATAATGAGAGGTCGAGCTCTTGCGGGCGCCTCTGGTGATACTGAAAGCCAAATTTTTTGTACACACCTGCAAGCCGAATTGGTGTCTATTGCGGGTGAATATTGGCTGAGTGATCAGATCCCTTCTGAATTTCTCGGCAAAGCAGCGAAACTTTGTCTCGTTGATAACAGATTAAATATTGAAAACTTAATTTAGACCTTATTTACAAGGAATTATTCATGGCACGCATAATTGTTGTTACATCTGGTAAAGGTGGCGTAGGTAAAACCACTTCAAGCGCGGCCATAGCTACAGGCCTAGCACAAAGAGGGAAAAAAACAGTTGTGATCGATTTTGATATCGGTCTGCGTAACCTCGACCTTATCATGGGATGTGAACGCCGAGTAGTGTATGACTTCGTTAACGTCATTCAAGGTGATGCCACGTTAAATCAGGCACTCATTAAAGATAAACGTACAGAGAATCTCTATATTCTACCTGCATCACAAACTCGTGATAAAGATGCCCTTACTCGAGAAGGCGTTGAAAAGATACTCGACGAATTAGGTAATGAATTAGCATTCGACTTTATTGTCTGTGATTCACCAGCAGGTATCGAAAGTGGTGCATTGATGGCACTTTACTTTGCAGATGAAGCGATTATCACTACCAACCCAGAAGTCTCTTCAGTACGCGATTCTGACCGCATCCTAGGTATTCTTGCCTCTAAATCACGCCGCGCCGAAAAAGGTTTAGACCCTATCAAAGAGCACTTATTATTAACCCGTTATAATCCAGGAAGAGTGACTCGTGGCGATATGTTGAGTATGGAAGATGTCTTAGAAATACTCTGCATTCCATTAATTGGTGTGATCCCTGAAGATCAATCCGTATTACGTTCATCAAACCAAGGTGAACCTGTGATTTTAGACACAGAATCTGATGCTGGTCAGGCATACAGCGACTGTGTTGATCGTATTTTAGGTGAAGAGCGCCCTATCCGATTCATTGAAGAAGAGAAAAAAGGTTTCTTGAAACGCCTATTTGGGGGGTAAATAATGGCTTTATTGGATTTCTTTCTGTCGCGGAAAAAACCGACAGCAAATATCGCAAAAGAGCGATTGCAAATCATCGTAGCAGAACGTCGCCGCGGTGATAGTGAACCTCCTTATCTTGCTGATATGAAAAGAGATATTTTACAGGTTATTTGTAAGTATGTTCAAGTTGACCCTGAGATGCTTTCTGTACAATTCGAACAAAAAGACGACGATATCTCAGTACTTGAATTGAACGTGACATTACCTGAAGGTGATGAGCTAAAAACAACTGAGAAATAATCATAGCAAATAGCCGTTGTTTTTAAGTGATAAATAGCGGCTCGCTTTATCAGTTTTTCAGTCAATTGAATTGGCTTAATCATTAGTAAGCTAAATAGCCATAATATTTTTTATGGCTTGGGTTTTCTATCGCTAAAATAATGTTTTCGATTCTTTTAGATAAGCTCTCTGCTTGCAATATAACCAAATGTTAAACACCGCATCTTGTAGATTACCCTATTAGCATAACGCACTATCTATTCACGCTAATTTTAATCCTCTTCACCAAAATAAAGACTCATCGGCAATAAAACTTGTATACAAGATCGACAAAATAATGGGTCAGTTATCTTTTCAGGAATAGAGGCGATTAACAATAACTTTAAAATGATAAACTTCATTCCACATCTTGCCTGCTATTTTGGCTAAATATTGTTCTTTGATTGTTTTTGAAAATACAGAAACAACCTTTCACAAAGAGTGAATAAAATGCTTTTAATATGCCTAAGGATTATATGGGCAGTTTTACCCAAGGTCTCATTAACGCTATGTTATTCTTTGTTGAGAGAGCCTTAAATCCAGCAAGCTCGATTTAAGGCTACAATTTGGTCGAATAACGCGGGGATACAAACTAGTGTGTTTGATTAAGCAGTTTTGTAATGGGTTCCGCTAGCAAGCGACCTCGCCAGCCATCTAATAATTCAGGCTGCTTAGACAAGGATTTAATCCCCCAATGTACCGATAACAACTGATTAATTTGTCGACGAGATGCCAGTAATTCAGCATTAAATTTTTCATGTTCAGCGATTTCTTTTACTACCGCCTTAATTTCTTTAAATAAACTTTTATACTGGGATTGTTCGTTCAAGTTTGCAACCATTGGCGGATAGTCGCTTTCATTCATTTGTTTGGCTTTTTCCACAATACTGAGCAATCGTCTTCCGTGACATCGGATTTCTTGCCCCGTGAGTCCCAAAGCATCAAGTTCACCTAACGAACTAGGCAAGTAACGAGCCACCTTCCATAAATGTTCTTCTTTAACAACAAAATTAATGGCCATATCACGTGCTTTAGCCTGATTTAAACGCCATTCAGCCAGCATTTGCAAACAAGCAAGCTGTTCATCTTTAAGCTGACACACATTCGTGATGTTTCGATAGGCTAGCGCCGGATCCGTGATTTTCTGTCTCCGCTCAACGGTTCTTTGACACTCTTCTAAGGCATCAGCAAGATAGCCCGCTTCTTCCACTTTTTGCATGAGAATTTTCGCTAATGGCAACAGATATAAAACATCTGCTGTCGCATATAGGCATTGTTTTTCACTGAGTGGACGCGCTAACCAATCGGTTCGAGATTCACTTTTATCCAGCGTTACCCCTAGATATTCTGCAACTAAAGAGGCAAAGCCACACGAAATTGGGTAACCTAAAAATGCGGCGATCACTTGGGTATCAACCATCGGCTCAGGGACACATTGAAAGTCATGCAAAAATACTTCAAGGTCTTCACTACCTGCATGCAAAAATTTAGTGACAGTCTGATTAGTCAGCAACGCTTTAAACGGTGAAAAGTCGCTGATTGATAAAGGGTCGATCAATGAAACTTGTTTTCCATCATAAAGCTGTAGCAAACCTAATTGTGGATAATAAGTTCGAGTACGGACAAATTCGGTATCCAATGCAAGCCAATCAGCTTCACTTGCCTGCTGACATACTTGTGCAAGCTCACTGTCCGTTGTTACTAAACGATAATTCAAAACAAATTTCTCTTTTTATATACTCATCACAGTAACGCCGGTAAAAACCGGCGTTACTCATAGGGATGCAAACCGATAAGCTAACATTATGCTGTTGAGCTTTCTTTTTGCTGTTTTTCTTCATCACGTAATTCTCTACGCAATATTTTTCCAACATTTGACTTTGGCAACTCTGTTCTAAATTCAAACAGCTTGGGGACTTTATACGCGGTGAGTGAACGGCGACAAAATGTTTTTAAGTCATCAGATGTTAATTTCGGATTACTGCTCACCACAAATACTTTAACGGCTTCCCCTGTGCTGGTACTTGGTACGCCAATTGCCGCACATTCAACCACATCAGGGTGAGATGAAATCACATCTTCAACTTCATTTGGATAAACATTAAAGCCAGAGACAATAATCATGTCTTTTTTACGATCAACGATACGTATATAGCCTTCACTATCAATTTCAGCGATATCGCCCGTCGCTAACCAGCCATCACGCAAAATTTCAGCGGTTGAGTCAGGTCGGTTCCAATAGCCCTTCATGACCTGAGGGCCTTTGACCCACATTTCACCCGGCTCTCCCGCAGCAACCTCATTGCCGTCGTCATCAACCAGTTTAATTTCTGTTGATGGAACAGGTAACCCGATACTACCACTATAAGCGGTCAGATTATACGGATTTCCGGTCACAAGTGGTGAACATTCTGTTAAGCCATAACCTTCTAATAAGTGCTTACCGGTGAGTTTTTGCCATTTCTCGGCAACGGCTTTCTGGACAGGCATTCCGCCACCGACCGACAACCTTAACTTGGAAAAATCAAGTTTCTGGAATTCGGCATTATGCAACCACGCATTAAATAAGGTATTAACCCCGGTAATTGAAGTGATGGGATAACGAGCTAACTCTTTGACGGTACCAGGTACATCGCGAGGGTTGGTTATTAATAGGTTTACCCCACCAACATTGATAAAAAGGAGGCAGTTCACCATAAGAGCAAAAACATGATAAAGCGGCAGTGCTGTCACCACAAACTCTGAGCCAATTTTTAAGACTGGGCCATAAGCGGCTCTCGCTTGCTCAATATTCGCTAACATGTTGCGGTGTGTCAACATTGCACCTTTCGCAACCCCTGTTGTGCCTCCTGTGTATTGCAAAAATGCTAGGTCATCGCCCGTAATATTCGGTTTAATGTACTGCATACGATAGCCATAATGCATCGCACGCCTAAACGAAATGGCATCCGGTAGATGATATTTCGGAACGAGCTTTTTGACATACTTCACCACAAAATCAACTAACGTCGCTTTAGGGCGTGAGAGCTGATCCCCCATGCGGGTCAAAATCACATGCTTAACTTTGGTATTAAAAACAATTTTCTCAAGGGTATGCGCAAAGTTTGACACAATCACAATAGCGCTTGCACCACTGTCGTTTAACTGATGCTCTAACTCTCTTGGTGTATAAAGTGGGTTAACATTAATAACAACCATGCCCGCACGTAAGATACCAAATAGCGCTATTGGGTATTGCAATAGATTGGGCATCATTAATGCCACACGGTCGCCTTTTTTAAGCCCTAAGCCATTCTGTAGGTATGCCGCAAAAGCACGGCTTCTCTCTTCCAACTTGCGGTAAGTCATCACTGCGCCCATATTAATAAACGCAGGTTGATCCGCATATTGCGAAACCGAATTTTCAAGTAACTCCGCTAAAGAAGCAAAGCGATCAGGATCGATCTCTTCCGGAACATCGCTTGGGTAATTTTTCAGCCAGATTTTTTCCAAAGTATGACTCCTGAATTTTAGTATAGTAATATGACTCAACACCCTTTTAACAAATTATTAACTCAGCGTACCAGTTTGAAAAATACCCTGTGCCAAGGTTGAGAGCTCTATCACTAAATAAATTTCATTCCTTCGAAACAAAAATAGGCGGGACAGTCCGCCTATTTCATTTTAGTGTGTTTTACCAGAACGATATCCGGTATAGATATCGTAATAATACACTCTTCTGAACAATTTTTGGAGAAATTAACACATTACCCGTGCATACGCCTAAAAATAAGTCAGTCGAACTCACAAATCAAATAAAGAGGAGGCCAAATTGCCTCCTCTTACAAATTGTCCAATTTAATCTTATTCCGTTAAATACGTTTGTACTGGCGCGACCCCGCCAGGGTAGCCGTAACCATATCCATAACCCCAAGGGTGATTATAGTAATAAGGATTACCATAATAGCCATAACCCCATGGGCCAGCCGGAGGTAAAATAACACTTTGTGTTAAATTCCAACGTTGATATCCCGTTGCATCTAAAGTGACATATTTATACGGTATATCACCTATCTTGCCTGGCTGTTCTCCTGTAATTTTACCGACAACCGTTATATAACGACCATTGTAGTCAGCTGGATCAAGGAAGCCATTCACGAAAGCATAAATACGACCTACAGAAGGAACACCTAATTCAGGAGCTGCATCATATTTATTTAACGGAATAACAGCGATTTCTAAACGTGTTTTATTAGGTTGATTAAATACAGAGATGACTTTTCCGCCAAAACGGCCTTCTTGCCCAATATACATTTCAGGCGCATTTTGTACTGATGATAAGTTAACCGCTGGATTTGGTGACGAACCTTGAATTGAGGAAGGAATCGACACACAACCTGTTAGCGCTAATACGCCGACAAATAAGACAACGTTAAGTGTAGTGCGACAGTTAATTTTTATTCCCATATACCACCTCCATTTAAGTGAATTATAAATTCAGACGGCAAGGATTAATATGAATATCATCGTATATCACACGATATGTTCAATGGGCTGAGTGAGAAATGTACTATCAAGTCAATTATAGACGTATTGCAGAACCTTTAGTCAATTTCTATTTGTTTATTTTAATCATTTAATTAAAAAATCATTCCAATTTAGATTATTTAAATTGAAATGATTCATAATTTTAATACGCTAAATAACCCTAAAATAAATACAACAACTGAAAATTAACGCATTAACGACCAGGCAGTTTTTTCCACGTCACTTCATTGCGTAAGTAAGTGGGTTCCACGTTTTCCACTGACTCCACCTTACCTGCTCGCCATAAACGCTCAGCGATAGGCAACATATCTTGTGCTGTTGGCAATTCAACAGTGCTATCATTCAAGACAATATCGTTATCTTGTAATTGTGGATAGGCTTGCCAACCTGTCCCTGCGTGGCTCCATTCCCCAGTAAGTTGGCTAATTTTATCACGGAAAAGATCTGGACTCATGACCGCTTCACTGTCCTCGCCAAGCCATATTCCCTCTGCATTACGTTGATATTGAGCACAATACACTTCTGTCATTCGAGCATCGATTGCGACCAATACCCGAGCATGACCTCCAACGCGATATGCTCCTTCAGCCAATGTCATTAGCGATGAAATGCCGATCATTGGCAAATTAGCGCCTAACGCCAGCCCCTGAGCTATCCCCACACCAATTCGAACGCCCGTAAAACTACCCGGTCCCCGCCCGAATGCTAATGCATCCAGTTGACTTAACGAAAGCCCCGCTTGTGATAAAACGTCTTCCACCATGGGCAACACTTTCTGAGTGTGCTCTCGTGGTGAAACTGCAAAGCGAGAAATAATTTCTCCATCGCATAATAATGCGACTGAACATGCTTCTGTTGCTGTATCAACAGCAAGAATACGGCTCGACATGCCACAACTCCGGCAAATGAATTAGGTTTGATGCCACTGCCTGTCAACAGTGACCTGAAAATGCGATTTATAGTAGCATAAACTCAAGAGGAAAGAGTACAAAAAAGCCCTTATGGCCTTGGTTTACTTACTATTATTAATATCAGTTCTTTTTTTCTCAAGAAACTCAATCGCTTTAGTTAAACTACGAGTTCTTGGCGATGGCGGTAAACTGTTCAAGAAAACCTCACCATATGGGCGCGTTACTAAACGATTATCACAAATCACAATCACACCATAATCGCTAGTGTCACGGATCAAGCGCCCAACCCCTTGTTTCAACGTAATCACGGCATCAGGGATTTGTACATCAGCAAAAGGATCCCCTCCTCTTAGCTGACAATCCTCAATACGCGCTCGTAATAGGGGGTCATCTGGCGCAGTAAAAGGCAATTTATCGATAATAACGCAGGTTAAATCATCTCCACGAACATCGACGCCTTCCCAGAAGCTACTCGTCGCGACCAATACGGCATTACCTGCCTCAATAAACTGTGTCAGTAATTTATTTTTACTCGTTTCCCCCTGCATAAAAACAGGCAGAGTCAAGGTCACTTTAAACTCTTCGGCTAATTCACGCATCATCAAATGTGATGTACATAAGAAAAAACAACGCCCTTGGTTTTTGATGATCAGGGGTCTTAACATGGTAGCCAGTTTTTGTGCGATGCCTTTTTGATTCGTTTCTGGCAGAAAACGCGGTACACAAAGTAACGTTTGGCTTTGATAATCAAAAGGACTTGCTAATAATAATGTTTTGGCTGAATCAATTCCTAATCTATCTGTAAAATAGTTAAGTTGCTCATTGACTGATAATGTCGCGGAGGTAAATACCCAGCTTGCTGGGGCGCTAGATATCATTTCACTAAATTTATCTGCTACCGTCAGAGGGGTTAATGCTAATAAAAAGTGGCGACCATAACTTTCAAACCAGTAGCTGTAACCTGGAATAGTGACTTCTTTCAACCTATTGAGTCTATTGCGATACAGTGTTACTCGTTCAAAAATAGAATCTAATGTTTGTGAGCGCCCTAGTGACGTTTTAATGACTTCATAACAAAGCTCAAGGGAATCTTCGAGTAGTGTTAACGCTCGCTGTACCGTGGGCGTTTTTAATAATTCACGTAAATTCCCTCGAAAGCTGTTTTCCCCCAAATTTAAACGAAAATCTAAGGTACTTTGAGTTAGCCTGTCTGCACTCTTTTGTAGCTGAACCAGATCCTTAAGCTCTGTTCGGTAACTCATTACCATATCACGAGCAAGATCCAACAATTGGCGACTGCTTAATTGTTGACCAAAGTATTGGCTAGCGATATCTGGGATTTGATGCGCTTCATCAAAAATCATCACATCGGCTTGCGGCATCAGCTCACCAAACCCCGTATCTTTCACCACGCGGTCAGCCATAAATAAGTGATGGTTTACCACTATGATATCGGCATCTAATGCCTTACGACGCGCTTTTAAAACAAAGCACTCTTGATAACGAGGGCAATCACTGCCTAAACAGTTGTCATTAGTACTGGTGACTAGCGGCCAAACGGCATGATCTTCCGCAATATCATGGCACGTACTCACATCCCCTGATTCGGATTCAATTGACCAACTACGCAACCGTACAACAGCAGAGAGAATTTCAGGTTCAAGGCTGCCACCACCTAATGATTGCTGATCTAAACGCTCTAAGCACAGATAATTAGAACGACCTTTGAGCAACGCTGTACGACCGGTATATTGCATCGCATCAATAATCGTCGGTAGGTCACGATGATAAAGTTGATCTTGTAATGCCTTCGAGCCTGTTGAAACAATCACTTTTTTACCTGATCGTAATGCAGGAACTAAATACGCAAACGTTTTACCTGTACCAGTCCCCGCCTCAGCCACTAGCACTTGCTGTTTTGCAATGGCTTCAGAGACAGCATTAGACATAGTCACCTGCGCTGCACGTGGTTGAAACCCAGGGATTGTTTTCGCTAAAAAGCCATCAGAAGAGAAATCGTCGTACACCGCAAACCTATTAATCATTCAATTTGAAGGGGATTACTTTACCATGTCTTGCCCTCACCTGCTGAGCTAAATGGTGTATTCATGCCAGAAGGGATTTTCATTAATAGAACTAACTGTTATTCTTAAAAAAACTCATAGATAAAGCACTAAGGAACCCTAATGACGATTGAAAGGATAGATCCAGATAAGCGTTGGTCTGAAGCGGTTATTCACAATAATGTTGTTTACTACACCAGCGTTCCTGAAAATTTAGATGCTGATATTATTGCGCAAACCACAGATACACTCTCCGCTATTGATATTCTTCTACAACGTGTTGGTTCTGATAAGAGTAAGATCTTAGATGCCACTATTTTCTTAGCTGATAAAGCTGATTTCGCTGGCATGAACCAAGCATGGGATGCATGGGTTGTTGAAGGTAGCGCGCCTGTTCGTTGTACAGTTCAAGCGGCACTAATGAAACCCGAGTATAAAGTGGAAATTAAAATCGTTGCGGCGATTGATTGATTAGCCAATAGGGTGGATTAATCCATATAAAATATTAAAAGCGCCGCATACACACGGTATCGGCGCTTGTTTTTATGACATTTTAATGAGCACCATTCCTAGTAGCAGTACCGCAATGCCGCCCCAACCCTTGTAGTTGAGTCTTTGGTTGAAAAGTATCCATCCCGCGGCAATTGTCGCGATAATCCCAAACGCCCCCCACAGTGCATAAGCGATTGACAGCTCGATTCCTTTTACTGCTTGAGCAAGGGAACTAAATGCCCCTAATACCGCTAATAATGAGAGAATACCTAACCAGTAACGTTTAAATCCATTCGACATTTTTAACAAGATATTCGCTAAAATCTCAAGTACGACTGCTAATACCAAAAAGGCACCGTGCCACCATTCAAATTGCATATCCATAATTAGGCCTCCGTTTTCGTCATCGATTGTGTCAAGCTGCTTGATTTAACAGCGGTGTGTGCTTTTTGAGATGACTTAGTGGCGACAGCCTTTTTAGTACCAAATTTTATCAATCCAATACCGACGATTAGCAAGATTAACCCACCGATTTTCATTGGTGAGAGTGATTCACCAAACCACAGTACGCTAAAGGTGGTGATGAATAAAATACCGATGCCTTCCCATAAGGCATACGCGACCCCTAACGCCACTTTTTTAATCGCAATAGCCAATAAAATATAGGAAAGTGCGATCATGACATACATGACGACCATTCCGGTATATCCACCACTGACACTGGCGTGTTTCATGGATAAAGTACCGGTAACTTCGGCGATAATAGATAATACTAAAAATATCCAATATATCATTATATAATCTCTCTACAGACAACCGCATGCCTGCTTTTTTTTCATACAGAAAAAACGCACTTTTCGTCAGCGAAAAATTTCATGCGAGTATAAAAAAATAATAAATATCAAGAAAATGCTGGTTTTATTCAGCAAAGTGAATATTTTAGAGAGACGCTATAAAGCACCGCACCAGTGATGCTCACTGGAAAGGATAGCTGAAAGGAAAAGTCTGTGGGTTGTTCTTCTTTGTGACTTACTGATTTTAATGCTATTCACGCTAAGCATGATATCTCATTCATTTCATCGGATGGACATCCACCCAAGTTACTCCGAACCCTCATATAATTGTTAATACATGCTATTTTTAGCATGCCAAAAATATTAAGTCAATGAATATAAACAGCTTTTTATAATGAATTTTTATTGCATAATTATGCATCTATAACCGCAAGAACCTCAGTATTGTTCATAAGATAGCGAATAAACAACCAAAAAACCCTCACTAAATAACCCTATTTTTTATTGATAAAAATACATTTTTTACTGTTTTCTTTTATTAGACAACACATCAACTGTTTATCATTGACTTCAACAACAAACAGGCTTCTTATATGAGTCATATTCGTAAAATATGTATTTCGTCCGAAAGAGAGATAAATGGCTACCTTCAACCTCACCTCTAATAGTTTTCAAAACGACACAAATGCGACACCACTCCCCTATGATGTCATCTCTATCCAATCTCAGGTTGTTTATGGCTGTGTCGGTAATAGCATTGCCGTCCCTGCATTAATGAAACAAGGCTTGCGCGTTGCCGCTGTACCAACGGTTATTTTAAGCAATACTCCACATTACGCGACTTGCCATGGTGGTGAGTTACCTTCAGAGTGGTTTCGCGGTTACTTAAGTGGCTTAGTGGAACGTGGCTGTATGGCGGGTGTACGTGCCATTTTAACGGGTTACTTAGGCTCTAAAAACAAAGCACATGATTTAGCACAGTGGCTAACTGCTATACGTAAAACGCACCCTTCTATCCCCGTGATCGTCGATCCCGTTATGGGCGATGAAGACAGCGGTTTCTACATACCACCTGAAATCGCTGACGTTTATCGAAATGACGTTATTCCACTTGCGACAGGGATCATTCCAAATAAATTTGAGTTAGCAACGCTCAGTGGCCAAGAGATACAAACTTTAGATGATGCAACTAAAGCTGCCCGTAGTTTATTAAAGGGGCATACTCAATGGGTCATTATTACCAGCGCATTTCAACCCGATGAAGAGAATATCGACGTCGTTTGTGTCACGAAGCAAGATGTGTCAGTTATCCGCCATAAACGTTACCCAGTCACCCCCAAAGGCACAGGTGATTTATTTGGTGCGGAGCTAACAGCTCAATTATTAGCGGGGTTATCCGTGCCCGATGCCGCGAAAATGGCCTGTTTACGCATTGAGCAAGGAATTATTCATATGGCGGCAACCGGTCGCAGTGAATTGGTGCTTTAATGGCGACCTACAAGAATGTGATAAATCGCCGTTGATATCACGTCAATCAATAAGGCCAGTTGGCTTATCTCTGCAACAACTGGCCTTATAAAAATAATATTAGACGTTATTATTCAAATTCATTCCATGAACGCCCATCACGGGTGATCATAGCGACAGAAGCAATAGGCCCCCAAGTCCCCGCTTGATATGGTTTAGGTGCTTCGTTATCCATTGCCCATGCGTCCATAATGGAGTCAACAAATTTCCATGCTTCTTCCACTTCATCGCGACGAACAAATAATGCCTGAATACCGCGCATTGCTTCGAGCAATAAACGCTCATAAGCATCCGCTAAGTGAGTTTGATTGAATGTTTCTGAGAAACTCAAATCCAACTTCGTTGTTTGCAAGCGATGTTTATGATCGAGCCCAGGTGCCTTATTCATGATCTCAATATCAATACCTTCATCAGGCTGTAGGCGGATAGTGAGTTTGTTTTGTGGAAGCTCCTGATAACTTTCTGAAAAAATATTCAGCGCAGGTTTTTTAAAGTAAACCACAACTTCTGAACATTTTGCAGGCAGACGCTTGCCTGTCCGTAAGTAGAAAGGCACGCCAGCCCAACGCCAATCATCAATATCGACACGCAATGCCACAAAGGTTTCGGTCATACTTTGCTTATTAGCGCCTTCTTCCTCAAGATAACCAGGCACCTTATTACCTTGAACAAAACCAGCGGTATATTGGCCGCGAACTGCTTTTTCTCTAACATTCGTATGGTCAATGCGACGTAGTGAACGTAAGACTTTAACCTTCTCATCACGAATGCGATCGGTCGTCAAATCTGCGGGAGGAGACATGGCAATCATTGTTAAAATTTGTAATAGGTGATTTTGCACCATATCACGCATTTGCCCTGCCTGATCAAAGTAGCCCCAACGACCTTCGATACCGACTTCTTCCGCAACCGTAATTTGTACATGATCGATGGTTCGGTTATCCCAGTTATTGATAAACAGCGAGTTAGCAAAACGAAGCGCCAACAAGTTAAGCACCGTTTCTTTTCCGAGATAGTGGTCAATACGATAGACTTGGCTTTCATCAAAATACTTAGCGACTTCATTATTAATTTCTTGTGAAGAAGCTAAATCCGTGCCTAAAGGTTTTTCCATGACAACACGGTTAGGTTGCTTATTTAATCCTGCATGTCCCAGCCCTTGGCAAACTGCACCAAACGTACTTGGCGGCATGGCAAAATAGTGGATCGCGGGATGACGATCCTGCTTAAGCATTTGTGCCAAACTATCGAAATTTTCAGTTTGATTAACATCTAGATTGCAGAAATCTAAACGTGCGCTAAGTTTTTCCCACAGTACCGGATCAAGGTCTTCTTTCAAAAATTCGCTGAATGCTTTTTCAACAAATTCAATATAATCGCTCTGGCTCCACTGCGCACGGCCAACACCGATAATACGCGTGTCTGGGTGAATGTAGCCTGCTTTCTCCAACTGATACAAAGATGGAAGCAATTTACGACGAGCGAGGTCTCCTTTGGTGCCGAAAATAATCAAGTCACAGGCTTGAGCAGCATTATTTACCGCCATATTGGTTCTCCTCAATTTGCGGAATTTATTGTAATTTTGTTACAAAATTAGCCAGATGTTCCGCTAATGTACCCTTTTGAAGGTACTCAGTAAATATTGATGATACTGATCACAGTTTTTATGCTGAAAAAAACAACAAACGTGGCTCGTGTCATCATAACTGAATGGTGACAGCATTTGTAATAAAATAACAAAACCGTCAGTGAACTGACTGAGATGAAAATTAGATACAGCTCATAGTTTCGTAAAAAATTACGCCACAAACTTGGAACATTCGGATAGGTTAACCATAACCCATAGTATATTCCTGTTATAAACACTGCCTTCAAAAACGATATTAATAAAATACAGAGTATCTTTATGGCAGAAAAATTTCTCCTTTTGATGAAATAGGCACTTTCGTTATATGAATATTTTAGAACAAATGAAGAGCAGCCTCGATTTTTTAAGTAAATCAGAAAAGAAAGTTGCCGAAGTTATTTTAGGTATGCCACAGCGCGCTATCCATCTTAGCATTGCAACCCTTGCTCAACTGGCTGATGTGAGTGAGCCCACCGTTAACCGCTTTTGCCGCAAAATGGATACCAAAGGATTTCCTGACTTCAAACTGCGCCTAGCTCAAAACCTTGCCAATGGCACCCCTTATGTCAATCGTAATGTTGAAGAAAACGACACAGTAAATACCTACACCCATAAGATTTTTGAGTCTGCGATGGCAGGGTTAGATAATGTCAAACATACCTTAGATATTACAGCGATTAACCGAGCTGTTGACCTTCTCACCCAAGCTCGCAAGATTAGCTTTTTTGGCTTTGGTGCTTCCGCTGCTGTCGCTCATGATGCGATGAATAAATTTTTCCGCTTTAATATTCCCGTCATCTATTTCGATGATATTGTTATGCAGCGGATGAGTTGTATAAATAGTAGCGAGGGAGACGTTATCGTTTTGATTTCACATACTGGCAGAACAAAAGCGTTAGTCGATATGGCACGTTTAGCCCGAGATAACGATGCGACTGTCATCGCAATTACTTCCGATAACTCCCCACTTTCTCACGTTGCCACCCTTTCAATCATCATCGACGTATCTGAAGATACTGATATGTACATGCCTATGGTATCTAGATTAGCGCAACTAACCGTTATTGATGTGCTAACAACAGGTTTTACCTTAAGAAGAGGTGAAAAATTTAGAGATAACTTGAAACGGGTCAAAGAAGCATTACGCGATTCGCGGTTTGATAGCGTGTAGCGATAACTGTTTTTGATTATTGATGCTAAATAACTCAAGCTATAGCAAAGTGACAAATCAATACGCCACTAGGTACGGTAATAATACGAGAAGCCACACAGATGGAGGTGACCAAGGGGGTGGCAACGTGGAATATAACGAGTATCGCTTTAATAGTTTTGCAGACCTGATAGCATTAACTAATTAGCAGTATATAATAGCTGTGCTCGTGTCAGCACAATAACTTGTCGCAAAAAGGTCTCGAAAATACGCAAAATGGTTCAAGTTATGTGCAAGCAGAAACGAGAAGTGATCCTGAATGGATAGGTTTCTGTCATGGGCAAGATAGCATTTTTGATATAAAGCATACAATTGAAGTATGAAGTCATTTCATTCAATAAATTAACACCATTACAGGTCAACGGAGTAATACATGACTAGACGGCTTAGAAGAACGAAAATTGTTACTACCCTAGGTCCAGCTACCGATCGTGATAATAATCTCGAAAAGATTATTAACGCCGGCGCCAACGTTGTACGCCTTAACTTCTCTCACGGAACTCCAGAAGACCATATTCTCCGCGCCAATAAAGTGCGCGAAATCGCTGCTCGTTTAGGTCGACATGTTGCCATTCTTGGTGATTTACAAGGTCCTAAAATTCGTGTGTCTACATTTAAAGACGGCAAAGTATTCTTAAATGTTGGTGATAAATTCATCCTTGATGCCACGCTTGGTAAAGGTGAAGGCGACCAACAAAAAGTCGGGATTGACTACAAAGGCTTACCCGCTGACGTCGTTCCTGGTGATATTCTGTTACTGGATGATGGACGTGTCCAACTCAAGGTTCGTGAAGTTCAAGGTTTACAAGTTTTTACTGAAGTGACAGTTGGTGGTCAACTTTCTAATAATAAAGGCATCAATAAACTAGGTGGAGGGTTATCTGCTGAAGCCCTCACCGATAAAGACAAAGAAGATATCATCACTGCTGCAAAAATAGGTGTTGATTACCTTGCGGTTTCTTTCCCACGCTCAGGCGAAGATTTAAATTATGCGCGCCGCTTAGCCCGTGATGCCGGCTGTGAATGTCAAATAGTTGCCAAAGTAGAACGTGCTGAAGCTGTTGCCACTGACGAAGTCATGAATGAGGTTATCCTTGCGTCTGATGTTGTCATGGTGGCTCGTGGTGACTTAGGTGTTGAAATTGGTGATCCTGAGTTAGTGGCCGTACAGAAGAAACTGATTCGTCGTTCACGTCAACTCAACCGTGTAGTGATCACCGCGACACAAATGATGGAGTCAATGATCACTAACCCAATGCCAACACGTGCAGAAGTCATGGACGTTGCCAACGCTGTTCTTGATGGAACAGATGCCGTTATGCTATCAGCAGAAACGGCGGCAGGGCAATATCCAGCCGAAACTGTCGCCGCCATGGCACAAGTGTGTTTAGGGGCAGAAAAAATGCCTGGCCTCAATGTTTCTAAGCACCGTTTAGATGCGGAATTTAGTTCACCAGAAGAAGCGATTGCGATGTCAACGATGTATGCTGCCAACCACCTTAAAGGGGTAAAAGCAATCATCGCTATGACTGAATCGGGTCGTACTGCCCGTATGATGTCTCGCATTAGTTCCGGCTTGCCTATTTTTGCGATGTCTCGCCATGAAAAAACACTTAATCAGTCTTCACTATACCGTGGTGTCACGCCGGTTTTCTGTAGCACACACACCGATGGGATCGCCGCAGCAAATGAAGCCGTCACTCGTCTACGTGACAACGGTTATTTAATGTCTGGTGACCTGGTTTTAGTGACTCAAGGCGACTTGATGGGCACTATTGGTAGTACAAACACTTGCCGTATTTTAGAAGTGGAATAAATCCAAACGGTTATTTTCCTAAACAAAAAGGGAGCGTTAACGCTCCCTTTTTAGTGGACAATGCAAATAGAGTAAAACATCCGTTCTAGTTGTGTTATTCAGTGAACAGGGATAAATTCATTTTGGATATCTATTTCCATACCCAGAGTAATTGAATTAGTCAGCTCGTTATCACTTAATTAGAATGAAGACTGACGATCTTTCCAATTATTAAAAGCCGCTGCAATCACAGTTGCTATTTTATCGTAATTTTCCCATGTATTCTCAACATGGTATACCGTTGGCAATCCTTTCGCTAAAATGCGTTCATAATCGTCGAAATAGCCGCCCTCTTCAGCCTGATAATAAAACTCGGTGAATGCTAAACCTTCTTCATTGACATCTTCATCAATAAATTTTTTATCGCACATTGAGATTAAAAATGTGCGACCATCCATTTTACGGGCGCAAACTGCCGCGATTTCATCAACGGATTCTTCTTGATGAAATTCACCCACTAATCCATTTTGAATAAGCCATGCCAGATAAAAACCAATATGTGTTCCCGCATTTTCATGCGACAAATTTTCGGGATAATCCCCACCATAGTGCCAATCCATTCTATCAAATGCCATTGCAGACCTCAGCTTCATCACAATAAAAATAACAAGAAGCCCAACCCCCTATCAATGTGGGCTTCTCATGAGTTATAGCGAATTATGGCGAATTAATCTGTCCGATTTTTCTGGGAGTTAATGATATTGCAAATTAAATTGGAGCGTACCATTTGCTTGACCTGCTTGCGTATTATTTGATGTCTGAATATAGGCAGCTTGCAATGGGATACTATAAAGGCCTGTTGCTGAATTTCGCTCTTCTATTGTCATCATTTGATTAATTTTAATTGGCTGGTCTTTGTACTTAACTTGTATACCATACCCTTTAGCTGTGTTGATATCACTAGGGTTATTTAACGCAATTGTTCCAGGTGTTAAACTATTATCAACAGCTGTACCTGTAAACGTGATCTTAATCGGTGATACTGGGTCGCAACTAAGATTTATTTTAAAATCTTTAACGCTATTTGGACTCACGCTCCCTACGCCTGAAAAACTTCCTTTATCCACGCTATTAAATGGTACAACAATATTATTGTTAATCACTTCACAGCCTGTTGATATGATATTAACGGGCCCTAAACTCACTTTCGGTTCCGTATTCCCATAACTGTCCCTAGTTTTAAATCCATTATTATAAATAATTAACATCGCAGCTTGGGTCGCGGGTAGCACTTGAGTCTTCACATTATTGCGCATCTTATAAAAAACTATTTTTAAAGATACGATATATTCACCAGAACTTGAGTTCACTTGGCATATCATTCTGTTATCCACATTACCGTCAATCGTATTTAAACCATCAACATAAGCATGCCCTGTACATGGACTGATGACATTACCATATAATGCATAACCAACACCGGAGTTATTGAGTTCTCTCACATAGGCACCATTATATTTTGGTGAATTCCCCGGTAAGGATGGAAAATAGAGACCTACCTGAACAGGGTCTGTCACACCACTCCAACTCCAAGCGGTATAGGTACCCAATTCAATCGAAGCAAGTTCTGTACCTACAGGTGCTGTCCTTGAGACATAAATAGGCGTGTTAACTGTATAGGGTAAATTTTTAAATAATGCTCTAAACTCTGCCGCAGCTGATTGTGTAAATAGAAGCATCGATGTACAACCAAGTAATAATAATTTGTTCATGTCCGCTCCTATTGGCAGTCTCTTGCCAGAAACTGAATTTTATCGTTATTGAGATCAATCGTAAGTGGAAATTGGCATTGTTGCTCTATATGGCTTCCCCATTGAACGCGAATTAAGCTTTGTTCAGGAACACCACTTAAATACACTTCACCATCATTTGCCACAATACCTGTCGTTATTTCATCTTTATCGACAAACACGGTAACCTGTGCACCAAAAGGTATAAGTTGCTGATGGTGAGTTAATTTGAGCATGACACGAGCCCCCCGTTTTCCTTTAAAATCAGCTAATACAATAGCACCTCGAGTTGGCACAACTGTCGTTGTACTTAACCCCACGTCGTTATTTCCAGTTAATGTAGAGGGATCAACGCTGATTTTATTTCTTTCATAACGGGTCGCACTGGGAACAACCGCATAACCCCATGAGTCGGTATAAAGTGCCTGCGCATTGTTTACTTGCAAATTATTAATATTTTTTGCTTTCACTAAAATCGCTGAATCATAAATATTGCGAGCCGCCGTCACCCCACCTGAATGCAACAGTAATGCACCTGATGCCCCAAGGTTCGCATTTTGATAACGGGGATCATAACTATAACCAGCACTATATTCCCCTGATGAAACAACATAATTACCACTGACCGAGCCACTATTTTCATGACGGCTATGGTTATAATTTTGTGTTACATCAAACTGTAAATTATTATCCGCTAAACGCGTACCGCTGACACTCACCGAGCTGATAGAGTCGCCGTTTCGACTCGTATTATAGCGATAATTAACCCAGTTATTTTTCTGTCCAATAGTAAACGGAATACTAAAGTTAACTGATAACATTTCATTGTTGTTATTGGTGTATTCTTGCTTAGTATATGAATAAGAGATACCGTAATTAATCTGTTTATAATTTGAGTTAAAACCTATTGTTAAGTTTTTATCAACTCCGCTTCGATCCCAATAATATTGCTGATAGCCATTGAGTGATAAATAGCCCATATCTTTCAGTGATTGGGATATTGATGCTTGGAACTGCTGTTTTTTTCTGCCACTCGCATAAAGATCATTATTTGATGATGAAAAATCATAATATTCTTTTGTCGAATAACGATATGATGCAAGAGAAAATGACGTTCCCGTACCAGGTAAATATTTTGAGTATTGCACTCGATATGATTGGCCTTGAGCCTCTTTTTTATCAATTAATTCTGTTTTTGACTGTGTTATATCCGCAGAAATAGCACCGATATTACCTAAGTTTATCCCCGTTCCTGCTGTATATGCCTGATAATCTTTCGATAAAATAAATCCACCATAAATCGACAAATTATAAGGTAAACCATATATCGCCGATGCCTGAGCAAAATTAGGCTTACGATAAGCATTATCAGCATTATATTTACCAATATCGACACTGTATTTTAATGCGCCCGCACGTTGCATCATAGGGACAGCAGAAAAAGGCTGAATAAATGAACGAATAGTTCCATTTGCCTCTTCAATTTGAACCTCTAAATCCCCGCTATACGATGTAGGATAGAGGTCATTTATTTCAAATTCCCCTGGTGGCACTGTCGTTTGATAAATCACACTGCCATTCTGGCGTATCGTCACGACAGCATTCGTTTGAGCAATACCTTGAACAACAGGCGCAAAGCCACGTTGACTCTGTGGTAACATACTTTCGTCTGAAGCTAATTTTATTCCACGATACGGATTACTCTCCATAACCCCATTATCAGAGGCGGTTTCTCCAATTGTTAAATGGCTTTTCAGTGAACGAATATCTCTTTCTATATATGTTTGTAAATTATTCCAGTGACTTTCATTAGAAGTACGGCTGTAATTACTGTGGTTACGTAACCGCCATGCCCCCACGTTTATTCCACTGCGTAAGCCAACAAAAGTGTTATTTGTATCATCACGGTCTTTATACCAATTTTGGTTATGGCGAATATTATAATTAACAAAAGCAGCATTAATCCCATCATCCCATTCATTAGGATCAACATAACCACGGCTATAGTTATCTAAGCCTATTTGAGGAATACTGATTTTAAGTCTACTATTTCCAAAGTCATACGAATAAGAGGCTCCTGGTATTGTCGCAGAAATATCCGTAACTTTATCTTCATCATTGATATTGTTAAATGCTTGACTTGCTGTTTTTTTAACCCCCCAACTTAATAACATTTTTTTGGATATGAGAGGGGATAGTTTTTTATTATGCTCATCAAAGATAAAACGTAAATGTTGTTCATCAACAAATTTATCATTAACATAAATGTCTACATGATAGTTTCCAGGTACTTGCCCTCCTGAGTAGGATAAGTAATCTAAACTATTTACGTCCGCAATTTGACTTTCTATGCCTGTATTTATTGCATTTATATCAAAAACATCTTTTGTATTAGCATTGTTAGAATATAAGATTATACTGACCGCAATAAATATTTTTGAGTGGTATAGATTCTTACTGTTATAACTTAAGGCAGACATTTTTCATACTCTTAATTAGATGTTTTTTCAATAATCGCGCCATAGTCATTAATAAATTTAACAACCACTTTCTGATTATTATTTATTGTTTTTTTGATCACATATTCTTTTGAATTAGGGTAGATAAGATCAGCACCTTGAATATTTTCGCCATCAACCAATATATCTCTTACTGACAAGTGGTATGGTGTCTGGTTATTGATGACAACGCCATCTGATTTCTTTTCTATAATAACTTTACTAAAGTCAAATGGCTCAATGTCTTGCGACCTTAAAAACAGCTTAAACTGTGAATTAATAACTATTTGCAATTGATTTTCAATTTTCGAATCTTTAGGTGGAATTGATTTTATATTTAATAAATATAATTTTTCCTGATTTGAGCCAATCGGCTCACCAACATAAGAAATACGTGCCGCCCCATTACTATCAGGCTCAAGACGAAATAATGGTGGTGTCGCAACAAAAGGTGTTTTACCTTCTCCTTCAAATGGGCTTACCCAGCTTTGAATAAGAAATGGTTTTTCTTTATCACTATTATAAATAGGGATATCAATTTCACGTTTATTTTCTTGGTAAACAAAACGCGTTCCACCGACACTGACCCCCGCAGCTGAAGCTAAGTGTGAAATAGAAAATAAAAGAAAAACTGCTGAAAAAATCATTTTCTTCATAATAATGCCATTTTTTGTATTTAGAATGAGAGGGTAACTTTGTTACCCTCTATACCTATTATTCAAATTAGCATATGACTGACATGCTCATTCCCTCCAAACAACGTTATTATTTATGTTGCTTAGAATAGTTTTGGCTTATCGATTAAATGTAATTAGAATTTTAAAGTATATATTTGTTATTGGTATTGAATACTATAAATCGCTGTACCATTTGCTGAACCTGCTGTCGCAGTACCCGTTGCTTTATAACGAGCAACATAGTCTAGTTCTACAGAGTCCCCTGCCGCATTGGTAAATTCAACCAGTTTTGAATCATCAAATAATTTAATTTGCGTTGTGGCATCTTTTTCAAATAAAGCAATACCTACCTGTGTTGCTTGGCCTGTAGTTTGTGCAATCTGCAAAATATCGCGATCGTTATTATCGCGTGTACCACCGAATCTTACCGTCACTTTTGCATTCGCAGGGCAATCAATCAACTTAATTGTGAAATCTTTTAAACCTGCTACTTGCCCTGCTGTTGCTAAGCTTTTTGATGATACCTTACCAAGATCAACCGTTAAATTTTGTGAGCTGCTATCCACAGCACAGGCTAAATCTGTAATTTCCCCTGTAAACTCAATAGTTCCTGAAGCAAACACAGCCGGAGAAGTTGTTACAGCTAAAGCCACCCCTAAAGTTACTAAGGATTTTTTTAGAATACTCATATCGATTCCTATAATTAGATGTTCTGATATTAATGCCACCGTATTAATAATATATTTACTACATACAAGTGTGCGATGGAAATATAACACCAGACGTTTATTTAGTTAACATCCTATTACATTGAATTTTTTGTTATTATATCAAAACAATAAATGTATTATTTTGATTAATCCTTTAATGACTGGTAAAAATTTGAGCTATTATATTTAAACTGATTAATAAACTCTTCTAACACATATTGAGCTAACGAGTTTTTATTAACATACAAATAAAAACTATAATAAATATTATCCGTTGTTATTTTGAGCTGTTTTAATGCGTTTTTATTCAGTTGATTTTGTATTAAATTTTTCGGTAGCCAAGCATAGCCTATACCACTTTCAACCAGTCCAATGACTGTTTCTAATGATGCCGCTTTGATTGTTTGAGCGCTTTTAACAGCATCTTCTATTGAAGACTCCAGAACAATTTTTACGTGTTTAGATAGGTTTTCCAATAATTGAGCATCCTCCACATGTTGTAACATATGTTCAGGTTCAGTAACTAATACAGCCTCTACTTTCTCTAAAAAAATAGGGTTTAAAATTTCAACATAATGATGGGTAATTAAAACATCATAATCCTTTAAGGAGAATATATCCGATTTTACTATGGCTTGCTTAGCAATATCAATATCATAGTCTCTGTGTGTTTGAATAAATCCCCCCATTTTATTTAAAATATTATCTGTTTGGTAAAGAGTATCAATCACCAAATTTATTTTTGAATTATTGTTTTTATTCAGCGATTTAGCCTTATTTTCTAATGAGATCGCTTTATTTGTCAGTTCTCGAGATAATGCTAATAATATTTCCCCTTTTGGCGTTAAAACTGCCCGCCTTTTTTCTAATGAAAATATTTCAATATCTAATGTTTGTTCAAGTTTGCTGATTGTATAGCTAATCGCTGATTGGGTTCGATGTAATACTTCTGCTGCTTGTGCAAACCCGCCACAATCTACGACAGCTTGCAAGGTAATCCATTGGTCCAATGTAGTTCGAGTTTTTTCCATAGCATCTCCAAATCAATTTTTGGACTCAATTTTTATTATTTAATAAAAATATATCAACATATTTAACACTCGTTAATAGGTATAAGCACTTACAGTATATTTTACCATCATTAGTTAAATAATATTTAAGTCAAGAAACATCATGAAACTGAATGAGTTCTTTTATAAATTAACTATCTTGCTTATTTTAAGATGAAAAATAAGACATCTGATTTAGATAATGGCGTTGATGCTATAAAATAAAAATATAAAATAAGTTTATTAAATAGATTTCAATATAATATTAAAGTAAAGTCTCTTAATACGGTTTAAAAAATAAATTAGTCATATTAGGATGATTACTATTGAATATTCATAAAAATTAAAAGCGAGTTTTCAACTCCAAGCTTTCAATTGCTACAAACAAAATGGATTAATATATAATTATTTATAAAAAACCAAAAAACAAAATTCAACTTAAGGCACTACAATAAGCCAGATATATACATCTTGATAATTAAAAATATTTCATTATATCAAAGTGACAAATTATTTTTAATTATTACGTTCTCGACAGCCCACTCGCCCGATGTGAGATAAAATAGAAATAATATAAAGACTTTTATTCATTACCAAATGAGACATTCTCTATCATTCGCTTTATCGGATTCTATATAAAAACTTCAGGTTATTTCGATATCTTGTTTCTTATCTTTCCGTATTTCCCTAAAATTTATACCAATATTAACTTCAGTTAAAGATTATCATATTTAAACAACCCATTTACTGATATTTATAATAATCCCTCCTTTCCTTTTCAAGAGATTAATTTCTTAAATATCCCCTCACACGTGTAATTTATTCATCATATGGCTTACATTGGTCATTGATAAGGATTTTTGACCTTTTCGCTTGATAATTTACTTAACATTGTACTATTCACAGTGTATACCCACATAAAAAACAAGGCATTTCATGTTGACGGCATAATAATAATTTCATTTATTATCAATAACATCTAAATATATTTGACATAAATAAATCATATTAAAAGTTAAGAAAAAAACCATAATAGTAAAAAATAAATATTTTTTATTTTTTTATTACTCACAATACCTACGGTATTAATCGTAATTCGATTACTAAAAAAGGATAAGAAAAGTCTATACAATAAAATATATCGGCTAAAAAAGAAAAACACTTCAACCTTAATAACATGTTGAAGTGTTTTTTTCGTTAAGTACGTCAGAAATAAGCGAGTATTGAGCCGCGACTATCGATATAAATCATCACGCTGATAAGGTTCTATTTCATCACCTTTTCTGGTTTTTAATAACTTAAGTATCCACGTATATTGTTCAGGATTTGGACCAACAAGGAACTCCAGTTCTTCATTCATTCTTCTGGCAATGTATTGATCATCTTGTCCATCAATATCATCCATCGGCTGTCGAATATAAATATGCAGTTGATGTGTACGATGGTCATAGACTGGAAATAAAGGAACTATCTTGGCTTTGCAGACTTTCATTAAGCGCCCCACCGCTGGCAATGTCGCCTTATAGGTCGCAAAAAAATCCACGAATTCACTGTGCTCTTCACCATGGTCCTGATCGGGTAGATAAAACCCCCAATAACCTTGGCGTACAGAGGCGATAAACGGCTTAATCCCCGCTTCCCGAGAATGTAAACGACCACCAAAATGATAGCGTGCTTTATTCCATAAATAATCTGCTACTGGATTTTTTTGATGGTGAAACATGGCTGCCATTTTATGGCCTTTTGCAGCGAGTAACATTGCGGGTGCATCTACAGCCCATCCATGAGGCACCATGAAAATAACATGACTTCCTTGCTGTTTTAAATTATCGATAATCTCTTGATTGTGCCAATGTGTTCTCGCTAGTGTTTTATTCGCACCACGAAGGCAAAGCTCTGCAAGCATCACAAATGATTGGGGGGCAGTTTCAAACATCTTATCAACTAGCTGCTCTCTTTCCTGCTCTGTCAAATCAGGAAAACAATATAATAAATTTATCTTTGCACGACGACGTGCACTTTTCGCCAATTTGCCTACCCATTTCCCCACTTTAGCCAACATGGGATCCCGAATTTTAACAGGTATATAGGCTAAAGCAGCAAACACGCCGGCACCTAGCCAAACACCCCAATATTTAGGCTGTAAATAGGATTTATGAAAGGTAGGCACATAGCCTAATTTACTATCGGTATCTTTGTCTTTATTCATGATGTACCTAAAAGAACTATTTGCGCTCTTTTATAGCTTAAAACGATAACAAGTGGAAGCTTTACAAAAAAAACTGGCAGATATCAATTATCTGCCAGTAGTGAGATGCTTAATTAAGCTTTAACTGTGGTTTCGTTTCTTTCACCATAGCTAAGTATTCTTTACGCTCTTTCCCTGTTAAACCACCTGAGCTAGGCAATTTCGCTGTCAGAGGGTTGACAGCTTGCTGGTTAACCCACATTTCGAAATGCAGATGTGGACCCGTTGAACGCCCTGTATTCCCTGATAACGCAATACGGTCACCACGTTTAACTTTTTGCCCTGGTTTCACAAGCAGCTGACGCAAATGCATATAACGCGTGGTATATTGGCGGCCATGACGAATAGCAACGAAGTTCCCCGCAGCACCGCTGTACTTAGCCACAATAACTTCACCATCACCAACAGCCAGAACGGGTGTTCCTACTGGCATGGCAAAATCAACACCTTTATGGGGAGCCACACGGCCCGTTACAGGGTTAACACGACGAGGATTAAATTGTGATGATACACGGAATTGTTTGGCGGTAGGGAAACGCAGGAAGCCACGCTCTAAACCATTCCCCTCACTGTCGTAATATTTACCGTCTTCAGCACGGAATGCATAATAATCTTTCCCACCACTACGCAAACGCACACCAACGAGCTGGCTCTGTTCGTTAAGGCCATTCAGCATTTCACGGCTCATTAAAACGGTAAACTTATCGCCTTTTTTCAGTTTACGAAAATCAATTTGCCACTGGAGAGCCTTGATCACTTCACGGCCTTCACTACGTGTCAAACCCGCTTGGCTTGCGCTTTGGGCAAAACTACCATTAACGACACCCGGTAAAACACTGTTTTGCCATTCGCCAGTACGGATCTCTTTCTTTTCTTCAAATTTATTGGTACTGCCAACACGGCTATAAACACGTGTTTCACGGCGAGAGACTTCCCATGTGAGTGTGGCAAGTTCGCCTTGTTCTGTTAAGTCCCAATTTAACGTTTGACCAATTTTTAAGTTGCGTAACGCCTTATGCTGGTTTGCTAACGTCGCAACATCGCCTGATTCTATGCCGAATTGGGTTAAAATACTTGAAAGGTTGTCACCACTGGCAACGACATATTCATGAGGGATTGGTGCGCCATCGGTTTCCCCTTCGCTACCATCACCATCCGCGACACCTTCATCAGGTAGTTGATCACTACTATCTTGAATAATGTCATCGGTTGCATCCGTTAAAGGTGCAAATGTAAGAGGAATAACGGTATCTACAGAATTTTCGGTATCAGAGTTAGTTGTTGGTAAATGCGCTGGCCGCCAAATCGCGACGGCCAATGTTGCTATTGTTAATGTCCCTAACATGATTTTGTGAGACTTGGACAGGCTACCGTAAACCTGTGCAAGTCCTTTAGCCATTTGCTGCACTAAACAATTCCTTCTTGTTTAATTCAGGCAGCTCGCGTATTGCTTCGACAGTTGCATTAAAAACTGCATATAGCTATCTGGGCCTATTTCCAGCCCGCTACCTAGCGGGTCGAGAGTTCCCATTTTGACTCCCGTATTCTTAGCAACACTCTCTATGACGGCTGGCCTGAATTGAGGTTCAGCAAAAACACATTGTGCTTTATGCTCAACCAATTGAGTTCGTATTTTATGTAATTTCTGTGCACCAGGCTGAATTTCCGGGTTTATCGTAAAATGCCCCAGTGGAGCTAACCGATAGTGTTTTTCAAAGTAGCCATAAGCATCGTGAAAAACAAAATAGCCCTTGTTTTTGGCTGGCTCTAAAATATTAACAATATTCTTATCATTTTGCGTCATTTTTTCATTGAATTTACGAAGGTTTACGTCCAGCTTCTCTTTTTGGTCAGGATAAAGCACTACCAAACGATCGTGAATATCTAATGCAGCCTGTTTTGCAATCTCTGGTGACAGCCAAATATGCATATTATACTCACCATGATGATGATGTTCGTGATCCTCATCATGATTAGCTTCATCGCCATGGTCATGCCCCTGTTCGTCTTCTTCATTATCCTTCATTAACAATGGGATGATATTTTCCTGTTCAGCCAGCGCTAGACGTTTATTCTGCGGTAATGTCTTGAGTGGCTTATCTAAAAACATTTCCATATCGGGACCTATCCAAACGAATAAGTCTGCCTGTTTAATTTTTTTTAAATCAGACGGTTTAAGTGCATAATCATGCGGTGAAGCACCATCGGGGAGTAATACTTGCGTCTCTGTCACGCCATCAGCGATGCCTGCTGCGATAAAAGCAAGTGGTCGGATGGAGGTCACAACATCCGCTTTTGCGACCGTTGCCATCGTTGTCGTCAGTAGTGAAGCCGTCGCCATTCCTATAATAAATTGTCGGGCATTGAATTGAGATTTATGTATCATAGACGTCTTTTTCCGTGATTTTAATTTTGAAATGTTATAATATAACACAACATGAATTCTGCAAGATGTTTTTCATATGCAACCATTACTGAATTTAAATAAAATTTCTGTTTCCTTTGGCGAAAAGCAAGTGCTGAAAGAGGTGAGTTTCTCACTTAATAAAGGCGATATTATTACCTTATTAGGCCCTAATGGTGCCGGTAAATCGACGATTGTTAGGGTTGTGCTTGGCCTTCTCGCACCAACCTCAGGAACCATTGAACGAGCAAAAGCACTGTCTATTGGTTATGTGCCACAAAAACTACATTTAGATGCCACATTACCATTAACGGTTAAACGCTTTTTGATGTTAAAGCCGAAAGTGCGTACAGAACAATTACTACCCGCTCTCGAACGCGTCAAAGCAACGCACTTACTGAGTCAACCTATGCAAAAGTTGTCAGGTGGTGAAACACAACGTGTATTACTTGCCCGCGCGTTACTCAATGAACCCGACCTTCTGGTACTCGATGAACCCGCTCAAGGCGTTGATGTGAATGGTCAGGTCGCTCTTTATGATTTAATCAATCAGTTGCGTACTGAGCTGGGTTGTGCGGTATTAATGGTGTCACATGACCTTCATTTGGTGATGGCAAAAACAGATAAAGTGTTATGCATCAATGGCCATATTTGCTGCTCAGGCACCCCTGACGTTGTGTCAAATCACCCGGAATTTGTCGCTATGTTTGGTTATCGTGGCGCCTCGCAACTAGGCGTTTACCGCCATCATCACAATCACCAACATGATTTAGAAGGTAATGTCGTAACAACGCATACCCACAACAAGGAATGTCAACATGATTGAGTTGCTTCTACCCGGCTGGATTGCTGGCATGCTACTCGCCATTGCCGCGGGCCCACTCGGATCATTTGTCGTATGGCGTCGTATGTCCTATTTTGGTGACACACTTGCCCATGCGTCTCTATTAGGTGTTGCGTTCGGTTTATTATTTAATATCAATCCATTCTATGCCGTCATTGCTGTCACCTTACTGTTATCGTTGATCTTGGTCTGGCTGGAGCGCCGACCTCAGCTCGCTGTTGATACTTTATTAGGTATCATGGCCCATAGCGCTCTGTCACTGGGATTGGTCGTGGTCAGTCTAATGGCTAATGTCCGTGTTGATTTAATGGCCTATTTGTTTGGCGACCTACTCTCGGTAACTTACGATGATATTATCACTATCTTGATTGGCGTGATTGTCGTGTGTGGATTACTATTTTGGCGATGGCGTTCGTTGTTATCTATGACGGTCAATCAAGAGCTTGCTTTTGTTGATGGAGTCGATATTCAACGTCTTCGTCTGTTATTGATGTTAGTCACCGCATTAACTATTGGTATTGCGATGAAGTTTGTTGGGGCATTAATCATTACATCTTTATTAATTATCCCAGCAGCAACGGCTCGACGTTTTGCTCGCACACCTGAACAAATGGCCGTTGTGGCAATTTTGATTGGAATGTTATCTGTAACAGGGGGCTTAGCTTTCTCTGCCTTTTACGATACCCCTGCGGGCCCTTCCGTGGTACTAACGGCCGCGATACTATTTGCTGTTAGTTTATTAGCAAAAGTCAAAAACTGATCTTTTCGCGCGTATGTTGAGGCGTGTTATTCTCTAACGTATTGCGTCATTTTCATCAAAAATCCCTTGTTTTTAACAAGGGATTTTTTTAGCCGATAATGTCGTACAACTTACACGTCTTTCGGTGTTAAACCAAAGTGTAAGTATGCATGGGCCGTTGCCATGCGACCCCGTGGCGTTCGTTGGATAAAACCTTGTTGGATCAGAAATGGTTCTAGAACATCTTCGATTGTTTCACGCTCTTCACCTATCGCCGCTGCAAGGTTATCAACACCGACCGGCCCTCCCATAAACTTATCAATAATCGCGACAAGCAGTTTTCTATCCAAGTAGTCAAAGCCTGCTGCATCCACATTCAGCATATCGAGCGCTTGACTCGCAATGAGCTCATTGATTGAGCCATCACCTTTTACTTGTGCAAAGTCACGCACACGACGCAATAAACGATTAGTTATCCGCGGAGTACCACGTGAACGCATCGCAACTTGACGCGCCCCCTCTTCACTGATTTCTAACCCCATAAATTGAGCGCTACGCTTCACGATATGCTGTAGATCATCAACGTTATAGAATTCAAGACGTTGTACAATACCAAAGCGATCACGCAATGGTGATGTTAATGACCCAGCCCGTGTCGTTGCGCCAATTAAGGTAAAAGGAGGTAGGTCAATTTTAATTGAGCGTGCCGCTGGCCCTTCGCCAATCATAATGTCGAGTTGGTAATCTTCCATGGCGGGATAAAGAATTTCTTCAACGACTGGCGACAAACGATGGATTTCATCAATAAAGAGTACATCATGAGGCTCTAAATTGGTCAGCATTGCGGCTAGGTCACCCGCTTTTTCGAGCACGGGTCCTGACGTGGTACGTAAATTTACGCCCATCTCATTTGCCACAATACCGGCAAGTGTCGTTTTCCCCAAACCCGGCGGACCAAAAATTAATAGATGATCAAGCGCATCACCTCGTAACTTAGCCGCTTGAATAAAGATCTCCATTTGTTCTTTGACTTGCGGCTGACCGATATACTCATTGAGTAATTTTGGTCGAATAGCGCGGTCAATCGCTTCTTCTTCATCATGGATCACTTCAGCAGAAATTAGGCGGTCAGCTTCAATCATCGTTATATTCTCTCAATCAGAGTGCTGCACGTAATGCATCACGGATCAATGTCTCACAATCACTGTCTGGTTTGGCGACTTTACTGACCATACGGCTGGCTTCTTGCGGCTTATAACCTAATGCCACCAGCGCGGTTGTCGCTTCTGCTTCAATATCGGCACGATTAGGTAGATGACTGTTGACATCTGGTAGCTTAATATCCGTATGTTGGTTAAATAAATCACCATTAAGGCCTTTAAAACGGTCTTTCATTTCAACAACTAAGCGTTCCGCTGTTTTCTTACCAATGCCCGGTAGCTTAACCAACGATGAAATAGCTTCTTTCTCTATAGCAGAAACAAATTGCTGTGCTGACATACCCGATAAGATTGCTAAAGCAAGTTTTGGCCCTACGCCATTCACTTTAATCAATTCTTTAAAGAGTGCCCTTTCTTGCTTATCATTAAAACCGTACAGCAATTGAGCATCTTCACGCACAACAAAATGAGTAAAAACAATGGCTTCTTGGCCTATTTCAGGTAGTTCATAAAAACAAGTCATTGGCATATGAACTTCATAACCAACACCTTGCAACTCTAACAGAACAATGGGAGGTTGTTTTTCTAATACGATGCCACGTAAACGACCAATCACAATGAAGCCCTCAGGTTATTTTATTAATAGCGCTGTTTATACCACAAAAAAGGCTGGATGCATATCCAGTCACTATCTTAATCGACCGCGCGTTAATATTAGGCGGGGATCTCCTACTCGAAGTAGGTTCTGGTTAAAGTGGCAATGGGTGATAGCAATGGCTAATGCATCGGCCGCATCCGCTTGTGGGTTTGCAGACAGTTTAAGTATCGATTTAACCATATGCTGTACTTGGCTTTTTTCAGCAGCCCCCGTCCCCACAACTGTTTGCTTTACCTGCCGTGCTGCATATTCAAATACAGGAATGTTTTGATTAACACTCGCGACAATCGCAACCCCTCGCGCTTGACCGAGTTTTAATGCCGAGTCTGCATTTTTGGCCATGAAAACTTGTTCGATCGCTAATACATCGGGTTGATATTGTGTGATAATTTCCGAGACTCCCGCATAAATTCGCTGCAAGCGACTGGGTAAGTCATCAACTTGAGTGCGGATGCAACCACTCCCCAAATACAGAAGTTGTCGGCCTTGTTGGCGGATAACACCGTAGCCCGTGACTCGAGAGCCGGGATCTATACCTAAAATAATCGCCATATCAAAGCCTATTAATATTCATTATTACTTTTAACATCATCTTATCGATATATTTTAGACGCTACAATAGCGACTTCCCAACCATAAGTTGAGTCGATTATTATACATAAATAAGCAAAGTAATTGATAAGAAATGGAAATTGAAAAGAGGCGCGAGAGAAAGTAGGAATATACTCTCAATAAATCTTGGTGCAGCTCAGCAACCAAAGCCTGTTGCTAGGAGCCTATATCACTCTGTGACTACCTAAAATGTCTGTAGCCAACAAGCGTGCACTTCAAGTGTGGCGAGTATAGCCTCTTTCTCTACGCGAGTAACATCTGATTACAACTGAGCGGCGACTTCGTCTGAGATGTCACCATTGTGATAAACTTCTTGTACGTCGTCAGAATCTTCCAGCATATCAATCAGACGCAGTAATTTAGGTGCCGTTTCGACATCTAATTCTGCTTTTGTTGATGGGATCATGGAAACTTCTGCACCTTCACTTGTGAAACCAGCGGCATCAAGCGCATCCTTCACTTCACCAAAGGTCTCTGGTGTTGTGTAAACATCGATCGCTCCGTCATCGTAGGTTTCAACATCTTCCGCGCCAGCTTCCAATGCCGCTTCCATCAGTGCATCTTCATCCACACCAGGCGCGTAAGTAATCACACCACGTTTAGTAAATAAGTAAGAAACTGAACCATCAGTGCCTAAGTTACCGCCAGTTTTAGTGAAAGCATGACGAACTTCGGAAACGGTACGATTACGATTATCGCTCAAGCATTCAACCATCACGGCTGTACCACCTGGGCCATAACCTTCATAAATGATAGTTTCCATATTATCATTTTCATCATTCCCTACACCACGCGCAATCGCACGGTTCAGGGTATCACGTGTCATGTTATTGGATAATGCTTTATCCACAGCGGCACGTAAACGTGGGTTAGTCGCAGGGTCACCGCCCCCTAAACGTGCAGCTGTCACCAGCTCACGGATAATTTTAGTGAAAATTTTACCGCGCTTAGCATCTTGTGCCGCTTTACGGTGCTTGGTGTTGGCCCATTTACTATGACCTGCCATGAAATCTCTCCAAAAACGTCAATAAAATAATTAAACAGCAAATTCTAAAATAGCTTGACGGTTACTCCATGATTTCGTTAATTCCGCCGCTTTTTCTGGCGGCAGCCAACAAAATTCAGTATGTTCCGTCAAAATTGGTACGCGTTCTTCACTGAGTACCATTTTAAACCAATGCTCTTTACAGTGAGTAACATTAGGAGCATAACGATGCCTGAAATGCGCAAAGATTTCAAAAGTGACTTCGCGCGCTAAATCGAAAAACTGCCCTTCCTGAGGAAGAAACCCAGTTTCTTCGACAACTTCTCGCATTGCCGTTTCAAGGCGATCTTCGTTATTTTCCAAACTGCCGGTCACTGACTGCCAGAAATCGGGATCATCCTGACGTCTTAGCATCAGAACATTACCGCTGTTTTCAGCGGTAATGATCACCAATACCGATTCTGGGCGTTTAAAACCCTTCATAACGAATGAATTAGTCTTCCGCGTCTTTTGCAACGACTGAAATCGCCAATTCTGTCAATGCGTCAGGGTTGGCGTGACTTGGTGCATTCGTCATTAAACATGCCGCTGCCGTTGTTTTAGGGAAAGCGATAACATCGCGGATATTATCGGTACCGGTTAACAACATGACGAGACGGTCAAGACCAAATGCTAAACCTGCATGTGGTGGTGTACCATATTTTAATGCATCTAGCAGGAAGCCAAATTTTTCTGCTTGCTCTTCTTCATTAATACCCAGAATATTAAACACGGTTTGTTGCATTTCACTGCGATGGATACGTACTGAACCGCCACCGACTTCGTAGCCATTGATGACCATATCATACGCGTTAGCAACCGCATCTTCTGGTTTCTTAGCCAGATCTTCTGGTGAATAATCACGTGGAGAAGTGAATGGATGGTGCATTGCCGTTAAACCACCTTCCCCATCATCTTCAAACATTGGGAAATCAATAACCCATAGCGGCTTCCAGCTATTTAAATCTGTAATGGCAAAATCGCGTCCAACCTTCAGACGTAAAGCGCCCATTGAATCCGTCACGATATTTTTCGCGCCAGCACCGAATAAGAGGATATCACCGTCCGCCGCATCCGTAATATCAAGCAATTGATTAATGATTTCTTCATTTAAGAATTTAGCGACTGGGCTTTGAATCCCTTCTGCCCCTTTGGCGCGCTCATTAACCTTCATCCAGGCAAGTCCTTTAGCACCATAGATACCGACAAATTGACCATACTCGTCAATTTGTTTACGTGTCATGGCTGCTCCGCCTGGTACTTTTAATGCGACCACGCGGCCTTTCGGATCATTCGCGGGCTGTGCAAAAACAGCGAATTCAACATTTTTAACGATATCGGCAACATCAACCAATTCCATTGGGTTACGCAGGTCTGGCTTGTCTGAACCATAACGACGCATTGCTTCTGCAAAAGTCATTATAGGGAAATCACCTAAATCAACATTCTTCACGTCTTGCCATAATTGGCGGATCATGCGTTCCATGATTTCACGCACTTGTTCCGCCGTCATAAATGACGTTTCAACATCGATCTGAGTAAATTCAGGTTGACGATCTGCACGCAAGTCTTCGTCACGGAAGCACTTCACGATCTGGTAATAACGGTCAAAACCCGACATCATCAGCAATTGTTTAAACAATTGTGGTGACTGCGGTAATGCATAAAACTTGCCTTTATGAACACGGCTTGGTACCAAGTAGTCACGAGCCCCTTCTGGGGTTGCTTTTGTGAGCATTGGTGTTTCAACATCAACAAACCCTTCTTCATCCATAAAACGGCGGACAAAACTGGTGATTTTAGCTCGGGTGCGTAGACGCTCTGACATCTCAGGACGGCGAAGGTCAAGGTAACGATACTTTAAGCGACGCTCTTCTGTATTCGTTTGATTACTATCCAGAGGTAATGGCTCTGATTTATTAAAGACATTAAGCTCTTCAGCAAAGATTTCAATTTCCCCTGTCGCCATATCTTTATTTTTTTGGTTATCTGGGCGAGCACGGACAGTCCCTGTAATCTGTATACAGAATTCATTACGCAATTCCGAAGCTTTTTCAAAGAGGTCTTTGCGCTCTGGATCGAAAAAGACTTGAACGACCCCTTCACGGTCACGCATATCGATAAAAATCAAACCACCTAAATCACGACGGCGGTTTACCCATCCACAAAGAGTGACTTTTTGGCCTTCATGGGCAATATTTAACTGCCCACAATAGTTAGTACGCATACAATATCCTTTTTACTCAGCTTGTTGTGCATTTGCTTGCTGCGGAAATTTGGCATTTTGCTGAACATTCAGAATGTCAAAAAAGGCAGACATTATACAGGAAATTCTGTTGCACAAACAGTTACGTATTAGGAGGCAATACCTAATATTTTTGTTTTTAATCATATTTGCATCGATTAAAAGGTCGCCAACATAACGTAACGAGTACTGTACATTGATAGAGACAGAATTTATGACTGAGGGTAATTTTAAGTGACTCTGTCGGTGATGTACATATTCCAACTCGGGTTTATTTTCTCTTGATTGCTTAATAGACAGGCCATGCCCCCGCCAATATCTATTCATTGACTAGCCAATAAAGGACAAAACCATCAATATTCGCAATCTAGGCCACTTAATAACCAAACGACGCATTGACTTGATGATGGCATATTGCATCAGTCATAAAGAAAATGTGATAAATAAAAAGATTCCACGCACCAATAAACTACCTGTTTCATTTCACATTCATCGATTTCAGAATCATTACCGCTGTTATTTGTTATAATTACACTAATTTCAACTGTATGTATAAGGTTATTCGATGAAAAAATGTGTATTCGTTTCTTCACTCCTTTTTGTTCTTGTAGGCTGCCAAACAGTGAAAACTACTGATAACACTAAAACTTTTTATATCGATTCAACTCTCGCGGATTGTGTCGGCGTTGCTCCGATGAAATGTATGAAAATCAAACAGAACCAACAGGCTGATTGGGAACTGTTCTATGGCACTATCCAAGGATTTGACTACCAACCGGGTTATCAATATACCTTAAAAGTCAACCAATTTGATGTCGCCAACCCGCCAGCAGACGCGCCAAGCCTGCGTTATGAGTTGGTTGAAATCATCAACAAAACCAAAAAATAAGTTTATTGTATTTTAAATCCGACCATGAGGACTTTATCACTCAACCACCCCATGGTCATTCAAACACATTCCCCATTGTTTTCATTATATTTGGGTAATATTATTGGTTACCTTAAATGGCGTAAAACAACTGGCGCCTATACACAGCATAGTAAAAAACATTCAACAGAAGGTAATGGCTCACCGTGAACCATAAAATTATCGATAAATTAGGTTTAATTACACTTTCTAACCGAAAAGTTGCCATGGTTCGTTCCCATAATAAAGAATTGTTTTACATTCCAGGTGGAAAACGTGAGCCAGATGAAAGTGATGAGCAGGCCTTGTGCCGTGAAATTAACGAAGAGTTAACCTTAACGTTAGAGAAGGACTCAATACGTTTTTATGGGGAGTTTATTGGCCCTGCTGATGGTAAACAAGAAGGTACGCAAGTGCGTATTCGTTGTTATTTTGCCAATTATGATGGGGTCGCTCAGCCTGCCGCGGAAATTGCAGAACTTGCTTGGTTTAATAGCTCAAATTTAGGCCATTGTTCCGCCACAGCCGCAAGGGTTGTTTCGCAACTACAACAAGACAACCTAATTGATTAAATAACAACCTGAACGTGTTTGGGATTTGTGTAAACTTTGTTTGAATATTAATGATTAATAGTTTTACTATTAGTAAATTTTACTAGTTTCTATTAATATAATGCGTAGTTTTAATCAGTTAGTCAGTCAATTTGATTAAGCAATGGAGTGAATAAATGGTCAGCTCTCTGTATGCTGTACTGGGCGCTTTGTTACTACTTAAGCTATCGTTAAATGTTGTAAAGCTCAGAAATCAATACCGTGTATCTTATGGTGACGGGGGTTTTTATGAGTTACAGACTGCGATCCGCGTTCATGGTAACGCAATTGAATATATTCCTATCGCTTTAATTTTGCTACTGTTTATGGAAATGAACGGTGCACAAGTTTGGATGATCCACCTTTGTGGACTAATTCTGATTGCAGGACGAGTCCTACATTCTTATGGTTTGAAAAATCATGACGGCTCTTATCGTCGTTCAGGTATGGCGGCAACGTATATCGCAATGACGTTAATGGTTATCGCCAATATTTACTACCTACCTTGGATCCAAATTTTTTCTTTCAATCTTTAGTTATTATTATCAATGCGGCACTGTGAACGAGTGTCGTAAAACTTTTATTGCACTTTTGACCGATTGATTTTCAGGTTACGTCCCTTTTCTGCTACAATCCGCAACTACTTTTTGTTTTATATATACAGATCTTATGTCAAGTCAGGAATCCAATAACAAAGACAGCCTCTTTAGCGCCCCAATTGCTAATTTGGGTGATTGGCAATTTGATGAAAAAGTTGCCGAAGTCTTTCCCGATATGATCCAGCGTTCCGTACCGGGTTATTCAAACATCATTACGATGATTGGCATGTTAGCAGGCCGTTTTGTCACCGAAAATAGTCATGTTTATGACCTTGGTTGCTCATTAGGCGCTGCAACACTCTCTATACGTCGTAATATTACAGCTCAGCATTGTCAGATTATCGCTGTCGACAATTCACCCGCCATGATTGAACGTTGCCGTCGCCATCTTGATGCCTATAAGGCAGAAACGCCTGTGGAGGTTATTGAAGGTGACATTCGCGATGTCCATATTGAAAATGCCTCGATGGTGGTGCTCAACTTTACGTTGCAGTTTCTTAATCCGAATGACCGCCAACAGTTATTAAATAAAATCTATCAAGGTCTCAAACCTGGTGGCATTCTTGTGTTATCGGAAAAATTCAATTTTGAAGACCACGAAATTGGTGAATTATTATTCAATATGCATCATGATTTTAAACGTGCTAATGGCTATAGCGAGTTAGAGATTAGTCAAAAACGTAGCATGCTAGAAAATGTGATGCTAACAGATTCCGTTGACACACATAAATCACGTTTAAAACAAGCAGGTTTTACTCACTGTGAAGTGTGGTTCCAATGCTTTAATTTTGGCTCGTTATTAGCCCTTAAAGAGGCTCAGTTATGATCGATTTTGGCCGTTTTTATCAGCAAATCGCAACAGGCCCTTTAAGCCATTGGCTTGATACGCTACCAGCACAACTTAGCGAGTGGAAAAGCAACCAATTGCATGGCGGCTTTAAGTCTTGGGAAAAAATGCTAGATAATTTACCTATCATGGAACCAACCCATCTAGACTTAAAAAATAGTGTCACGGCACTACGCGAACCTGAGTTATCCGCGGGTGAAACACGCCGCCTAAACAATATTCTTGAGCAACTAAAACCTTGGCGTAAAGGCCCTTTTTCGCTCTATGGGATTAACATTGATACTGAATGGCGTTCTGATTGGAAATGGGATCGCGTTTTACCACACATTTCCCCTTTAAAGGATAAGATGATCCTTGATGTCGGTTGCGGCAGTGGTTACCACATGTGGCGAATGTTAGGTGAAGGCGCTTCATTTGTTGTCGGGATAGATCCAACGCAACTCTTTCTTTGCCAGTTTGAAGCCATAAGAAAATTATTGGGGGATGATCAGCGCGCTCACCTCTTACCATTAGGAATTGAGCAACTGCCAACGCTTGCTGCTTTTGATACCGTATTTTCAATGGGAGTACTCTATCATCGCCGTTCACCACTCGACCATTTGTGGCAACTGAAAAACCAATTAGTCAATGAAGGCGAACTGGTACTAGAAAGTCTAGTTATCGAGGGGGATGAATTTCAGTGTTTAGTACCGGGCGACCGCTACGCACAAATGCGCAATGTTTACTTTATTCCCTCTGCAAAAATGCTGAAAGTGTGGTTAGAAAAATGCGGTTTTGTCGATGTTCGCATTGTTGACCAAGCGATTACAACGGTTGAAGAGCAACGTCGTACTGAATGGATGAAAACAGATTCACTGGCTGAATTTTTAGATCCTCATGATACGACCAAAACTATTGAAGGCTATCCTGCGCCATTACGCGCCATCCTTGTTGCACGTAAACCATAAAATCATAGAATAAGGGTGGCTAATGCCACGCTTATTCTTTTCCCAGCGATTATTCATCATTTTAAATCTGTCGTTATTAATACTAATTTAAATACTTAGGTCATAATAGATTAACCAAACTGTATAAACATTTTATTTCCTCAAAGCTTATCGATATAATAATATTTATATCAATATGAAATAAAATTTAATTATTGTTAATTACAGACTTATTTGGATATTCTTATGAAGCCTTCCCTTATTTTTATCGTTCCTTTCTCTTTTCTTTTACTCGCTTGCTCTCCTCCAGAAAATAGAATTCATACCGCAATAAAAAAAGAGATTGCCACATATTACCCTGACCCTGATTCAATACAATATAAAGATATTGTTGTTCATCGAAATGCCAATGAAGCTATCGTTTGTGGTGAATTTAATGCAAAGAACAATCAAAATGAGTTGATGGGGTTTAAACCATTTGTCAGTGAAATTTATATTGGTGACAATATAGAGATCAACTCTATTCGCGTTGGTAATCGTATTCGCAAAGAGAGTTTTCCTGCCTTAGTTTGTCAGCATGGCAGCTATGATGAAGGTGTTAAAGCACAGAATCGGCAAAATAAAGCGTTTTTAGATAATATGAATGGGTTAGCTCAGATAGAAAGCTATATTGACGATTCATCCGTCGGCAATCGTGTAAGGTCTTACCTTATTAATAGAGCAAAAGAGATCTACGAGAATGAATTAAGCCCCGAAACACTCAAGGTCGTGGACTCCACTGAAGGTCGTTTGGTCACTGTTGTTGCCTATAAAAAAGGTGATGATGTCTACTTTGCTTCTATACTCAACCAAGAGATCTATGAGTTAGAACCAATAAAAAATTCCGTCGTAAAATATATTCATGGGGCTGAAAAAGATAAGAACCTCGTTGTGTTAGGAAATTATACGACGGAAGATAATGGTGAAAAAGTCTCTGAACTGCTCCTATTAGCCGTAGAGATCCTAGAAAATGGTGTATCATATGCAAATGCCGTTTTCCCAGCCAAGTCTTAATTAAACGTCATTTAATTGGGCACATTATTTTTTATAATTGCCCAATCAATTTAAGTGTATTTATCGCATAAAGAAGGTTATCTTATACGCCATTACGTCTATTTTATCGATACAACCAATCATATTATTGACGCCTTTAAAGAGTGAAATTATTGTCGTCGAGTTGATACCTTCTTATTATCGCCCTACTCTTTATTTCTAGAGCAATATTATCTCTAATGGGCTTGGTATATTATTTATCGTGAAAAGAATACATTCGATGATATATTGTTAATATTGATTAACTGACCAAAAAAAGAGAGATAAATATCCCTCTTTTTTATCGTTCTATTGTTGAATAACGTCGCCGCTATGCCGAAATTTTTTCAGTAATCGAAATAAAATCTTTCATTGCCTCAACTGTTGGCCCATCAACACAGTAATGTGTAAACTCATCATTTTCACTGTTTGATGCCATCGTCACACCAACTTTACGGTAGTTCATGCTTGAGGGAACTGATTTACCCGCTGAGCTGTGCACTTCCGTCAAACCGATTTCCATAAACTTACTTAAATTGGCTAATCGTACCCCAGCGCCAGCCATAATGATTGGGCCATTGATTTCTCGGCTTTTTTCGTTTAGCTCTTTCAGTAATGGTAAACCTAACTCTGCATTTTGTTGTTGTCCAGAGGTCAGGATCCGAGCCACACCTAAGTTTTTTAACTGCTCAAGGGCAAGCAATGGATTAATACACATATCAAAGGCACGGTGAAAAGTAATATGCATTCCTTGTGCTATTTCCATCAATATATGCATACGATCAATATCAATACGCCCTTCGGTATCAAGGATACCGATGACAGCACCAGGAAAGCCCATTTCTTTTACCATAATCAAATCATCTCTGATCACATCAAATTCATTTGTGTCATAGCAAAAATCACCGCCGCGAGGGCGAATTATTGGGTGAACGGGAATATGCAGTTTTTCGTTTGCTAACTTTAAATACCCATAACTCGGTGTTAGGCCACCATCAGCTGCACCAGAACATAATTCAATGCGATCAGCGCCATATTCTTGGGCGACTTGAGCGCATTCAATACCAAAACAGCAAATCTCCAGCTTTGCCATGACCACCTCCAAATATAGAATCAAACTCTGACGTTAAAACTTAATTCATCAACTTAATATGAGCCTGTTATTCGTTAACATTTAGCTAATAATGCCATTAATTTCTGAGCGTTATCGGATAGATATCACACCATGAACAGTTTTTTCCGAATTATTAGTCATAACGTTAATTGCATCACTTATTTTTCGCTTTCTATCACCTGTTTTAGCGTGTAAGGGTGATATTTTACCGTTATCTCCCCATTAGTGACTGCTAATGTTGGATTTGGCAAGCTTTCACTCTGCCCTTTAGGCTGGCTCATTTTCACGCTATAACCTTCTGGTAGCGGTTGAGGTAACAGGTCAAGCGCCGCACTTTCTAACTGTTCAGGCGCGACGTTCATCACCAGCTCAATATGTTCCCATGATTCTTGGGCATACCTTTTATCTTTTGGAAAAGGGAGTTCAACGACAGAGACTTCCTGAGCTGCAATCACTAAAGGTCTATTAAGCTCAAATAAACAAATAGGACGTCCGTTGATTTCATTTTCAGATAAAAGCTGAGCGCATTTTAATAGGCCTTTTTGCCAACGTTGTGCTGTCTCAATATGATGGCAACGAACAGAAATGTGGTCAATCTGATAATCAGTGAGTGAAAGAGATAACTCTGCCGCCACCTTCGCTAATTTTTGCTCAAACTCAGGTAATGCATTCCACAAATCATGCAACTCAAGCACTTCAACAAATTCAGTCATTCAACATACTCTTTTTCATACATTAATATTTCGTGTGTTAAATCACTCGTCGTGGGTATCCTCATTCAAATTGAAGAATGATCAGCAGACAGTGAATAAAACGGCTTGACTGTAGCACGACTCCTCAAAAATATGGTATAAAACCTGCCGAATTTTCTCTTCTTTCTTTTAGTTCTGCGCGTGTAATGGCACAATGCGCTAACTATGTTCGTTATTTAAGGTAATCCGGTGAATATTCAGGCTATTCTTTCAGATAAAATCAGTGCTGCAATGCAGGCAGCGGGAGCCCCAGAAGGCAGTGATGCACTTGTGCGTCAATCAGCAAAAGCCCAATTTGGTGACTATCAAGCAAATGGTGTCATGGGCGCAGCGAAAAAAATGGGCATCAATCCCCGACAACTGGCCGAGCAAGTTGTCAGCCATTTAGATCTTGAAGGTATTGCAAGCAAAATAGACATTGCTGGGCCGGGTTTCATCAATATCTTTCTTGAGCCAAACTGGATCACGACCCAAGCTGAACACGCATTGAGCAGTGACCACCTTGGCTTATCACCCGTGAAATCTGAAACGATAGTTATCGACTACTCTGCCCCGAACGTCGCTAAACAAATGCACGTGGGCCATTTACGTTCAACGATTATCGGTGATGCTGCTGCCCGTACCTTAGAGTTTTTAGGTCATAAAGTGATCCGCGCTAACCACGTAGGTGACTGGGGTACCCAATTTGGTATGCTCATTGCTTATCTTGAAAAGATGCAAAATGAAAATGCCAGTGACATGGCACTGGCTGATCTCGAAGAGTTTTACCGCGAAGCGAAACAGCATTATGACTCAGATGAGGCTTTTGCCGAACGTGCGCGCGGTTATGTGGTGAAACTGCAATCAGGTGATGAGTATTGCCGCAAAATGTGGCGTAAATTGGTTGATATCACCATGCAACAAAATCAGCAAACCTATCATCGCCTCAATGTTACTTTGACTGAAGATGATGTGATGGGTGAAAGTCTCTATAACGATATGTTGCCAGGGATTGTTGCGGATCTTAAAGCCAAAGGCTTAGCGGTTGAAAGCGAAGGAGCCACCGTCGTTTACCTTGATGAATTTAAAAACAAGGAAGGCGAACCAATGGGTGTCATCATCCAGAAAAAAGACGGCGGTTTTTTATATACAACAACCGATATTGCTTGTGCTAAATATCGCCACGAGGTTCTGCATGCAGATCGTGCTCTTTACTATATTGACTCACGTCAGCATCAACACTTGATGCAAGCTTGGACCATTGTTCGTAAAGCTGGCTATATTCCTGAGTCTATGTCACTTGAACACCATATGTTCGGGATGATGTTAGGTAAAGATGGCAAACCTTTCAAAACACGTTCTGGTGGCACCGTTCGCCTTTCTGATTTATTAGATGAAGCGATCGAACGCGCGCAAATTCTAATCCGTGCTAAAAATCCTGATATGCCCGAAGATGAGCTTAATAATGTTGCTAATGTTGTTGGTATTGGTGCCGTTAAATATGCGGATCTATCAAAAAGCCGTACAACAGACTACATTTTTGATTGGGATAACATGCTCGCTTTCGAGGGAAATACCGCGCCATATATGCAATATGCCTACACCCGTGTCGCCTCAATCTTCAAAAAAGCCAACATCACACAAGCTGATCTGACTCAGCCAATGGCGTTACAAGATCCTCGTGAACTCGCACTTGCTACTCGTCTCATGCAGTTTGAAGAAACAATATTGATGGTAGCACGTGATGGTACGCCTCATGTCATGTGTGCTTATCTGTATGATTTAGCAGGTCTGTTCTCTAGTTTCTACGAGCACTGCCCTATTTTAACTGCTGAAAACGATGCACAACGTCAAAGCCGTTTAAAACTCGCACTATTAACTCAAAAAACCTTGAAAGCGGGCTTAGATACATTAGGCATCGAAACTGTCGAACGCATGTAATATACCGCTTGACCATCAACCCATATCCTAGGATATGGGTTTTTTATAGGTATCTTAATAATAAAAAACGCGCCCAAAACAGCGCGTTTTTTATATATGAATCAACAAATAATATTAAATGCTGTGCTTTTTAAAATCCCTTGGGCGGAAGCCTAAAGCAAACAGAGCCGCAAAATAACTCCCCGCACCGATAATCACGACAAACATTAAACGCAACATGCGCATGGCCATATTCCCGTCTTGCCATTCTGGCATAAACTGCAATACACCAAACAGAACCGCTGCCATGACAATAAGTGCGACGATGAGTTTAAAAATAAAGACTTTCCAACCTGCAAGTGGTTTGAAAATTTCTTGTTTGCGTAACTGCCAATACAGAACCCCAGCATTAAAACAGGCCGCCAAACCAATTGACAGCGCTAAACCTGCATGCTTCATTGGCCCAATAAAGGCTAAATTCATTAATTGCGTTAAGATTAACGTAACAATAGCGATTTTAACTGGCGTTCTAATATCCTGACGAGAATAAAAACCCGGTGCTAAAATTTTCACTAAAATCATGCCGGTAAGCCCTACACAATATGCCATCAATGCATATTGTGTCATCAACGAGTCATGCGCCGTAAACTTATCATATTGGAATAAGGACACGGTTAATGCTTCTGACAAAATAGCTAATCCAATGGCGCAAGGTAAGGCTAACAATAAGCAAAGGCGTAGCCCCCAGTCCATTAAATGACGGTATTCTTGATGATTGCCACTCGTAAAACTTTTTGATAGTGATGGCAATAAAATAGTCCCTAACGCAACCCCAAGAACACCGGAAGGTAATTCCATCAACCTATCGGCGTAATACATCCAAGATACGGAACCTGACTGCAAGAATGATGCGAAGATCGTATTGATAATCAAAGAAATTTGACTGACCGACACCCCAATAATAGCTGGCCCCATCATTTTCATCACTCGCCAAACCCCACTATCACGAAAAGAGATCCGCGGGAGGACAAGCATACCGATTTTTTTCAAATGAGGGAGCTGATAGACCAGCTGTAAAACCCCTCCCACAATAACCGCCCAAGCCAATGACATCACTGGCGGATCAAAATAAGGGGCAGCAAATGCAGCAAAGAAAATCATACTCACGTTCAGAAGGGTCGGGGCAAACGCGGGGACCGAGAAGCGGTTCCAAGTGTTCAATATTGCCCCTGCCAGTGATGCTAATGAGATCAAGAAAATATAGGGGAAAGTAACACGTAAGAGATCGGTGGTTAACGCAAATTTATCGGCATCTGTGGTAAAACCGGGTGCAGTGACATAGATTATCCATGGTGCGGCGATCATCCCAAGGACAGTCACAATGGCTAAAGCCAATGTCAGCATTCCAGAAATATAAGCAACAAAAGTACGGGTTGCTTCATCGCCTTGTTGATTCTTATATTCCGCTAATACTGGCACAAATGCTTGTGAAAATGCGCCCTCGGCAAAAATTCGGCGCAACAGATTGGGCAGTTTGAATGCAACAAAAAAAGCATCTGCCGCGGCTCCAGCCCCAAATACTCGAGCAATGATAGCATCACGGATAAACCCAAGCACTCGAGACATCATCGTCATGGAGCTTATCGCTGCTAATGATTTTAATAAATTCATGATAGGCAAACTAAAAGAAAACAATCGTGCCAGTTTATCAGCGCAGAGCATAACTGACTATGATTGAAAAGTTAAAATCGGATTTTACTCGTCTACTGAAAGCGACAACCCAGCGAGCATAGCCAGTGGCTGGTGTTTAGCAGCTCTTCAGCATATTGAGCAAGACACTTAATCAAGGTTTTATTTGTTTCCAATTTTCATTGGTAAGTGCTGTTAAAACATGATCACGCCATTGACCATCAATTTGCAAATATTGTTTTGCATAACCTTCTCGTTCAAAACCAAGACGTGCTAATAGATTGCCACTACGCAGGTTATGTGGCATATAGTTCGCCATAATCCGGTGCATGCCTTGATGTGTTTGCATATAACGGATAGTGTGAGCAAGAGCCTCATACATCAATCCCTTCCCTTGCCATTTTTCACCTAACGAGTAGCCTAAATAGCATGCATGAAAAGCGCCACGCAGCACATTACTAAAGTTAGCAACACCGATCACTTCATTTTCTTGATTATCTAATAATAAAAAATGATAGGCATTACCCTGACGATGCAATTCGGTCATTAGGTGTAAACGATTGTTCCAACTTGATGGATTGAAATGTGAGCTATCGCGAGTCGGCTCCCATGGTTTTAAAAACTCTTTATTTTCGCTGTAATAATCCGCTAACCGATAGCTATCACGCTCATACGCTAAACGTACAACCATTCTTTCTGTCACAAGACGTACTTTTGGCTCATTTGTTCGATAACCAAACATCGTTAACCCTTTTAAAATTGAATCACCAGAAACGGCGTAATGCTAAAAAATAAAACATTAATAACTCATCGTTCTAACGATAAAAAAATATCATCTTCCCTAGCCTATTCTACTGATATTATTGATGGGAGACATTAAGAATCCTTCCTTCTTTGTTATTTTTTACGATGGTGTGTCATGGCGCAGGTATCACAGGCGAGAAGTCTGGGTAAATATTTTTTACTCCTAGACAATATGTTGGTTGTTCTAGGTTTTTTTGTCGTGTTTCCATTAATTTCCATCCGTTTTGTTGACCAATTAGGTTGGGCGGCAGTCATTGTCGGCTTTGCACTCGGTCTTAGGCAATTTGTGCAACAGGGTTTAGGCATTTTTGGTGGCGCTATTGCAGACCGTTTTGGTGCCAAACCAATGATTGTCATAGGCATGTTACTGAGAGCTTGTGGTTTTGCATTAATGGCAATCGCTCATGACCCATGGGTGCTGTGGCTATCCTGCATACTATCCGCATTAGGTGGCACCTTATTTGACCCTCCCAGAACGGCATTGGTTATCAAATTAACCCGTCCCTATGAGCGTGGCCGTTTTTATTCGCTACTTTTGATGCAAGATAGTGCTGGTGCAGTGATCGGCGCACTGATTGGCAGCTGGCTACTCCAATATGACTTCCATTATGTCTGTTGGGCGGGTGCCTTCGTCTTCGTGGTTGCCGCAATCTGCAATGCTTGGTTATTACCGGCTTATCGTATTTCAACGGTTCGAACACCAATCAAAGAAGGCATGGGGCGTGTTCTTAAAGATAAACGCTTTGTCACCTATGTTGTTACCCTCGCCGGTTATTTTATGTTATCCGTACAAGTGATGTTGATGTTTCCCATCGTTGTTAATGAGCTGGCAGGTACCCCAACCGCAGTAAAATGGATGTATGCGATTGAAGCGATGATTTCATTAACGTTGCTTTATCCTATCGCTCGTTGGAGTGAAAAGCATTTTCGACTCGAGCAACGTTTGATGGCAGGACTCTTTTTAATGAGTTTAAGCATGTTCCCGATTGGCATGACAAGCTCATTACAGGTTCTTTTTGGGTTAATTTGTTTATTCTATTTAGGCACGGTGACCGCAGATCCTGCAAGGGAAACGCTAAGTGCTTCACTGGCTGATCCCCGTGCCCGCGGCAGCTATATGGGGTTTAGTCGCTTGGGATTGGCCTTAGGTGGCGCAGTTGGTTACACTGGTGGCGGCTGGATGTACGATATCGGTCATCAATGGAATGTACCACAACTACCTTGGTTCTTATTAGGAACGATTGGATTTATTACCCTGTGGGCACTGCATAAACAGTTTAACCGCAAAAAAATTGAATCCACCATGCTAAGTGGCTAATTCAACGTATGTTTAAGTGACTCAAGCAATCATAAATTGTAACGCTCACCAATAAAAATCAGAACAGAAGACCAACTAACCCCAATTATAGGATAAGATAATGGGGTTACTGTAAAAGGAGTGTTTATGAAACAATTTATCTTGGCGGCAATGATTGGCTGTTTGACGATACTGACTGGCTGTAGTCAAATCACTGAATTTTCTATCAGTGAAAACACACTTAACCAATATCTTGCGACAAAAGTTAAATATAACCATAAAGTCGGTATTTCCGGTGTGGCTGATGCAGATATTCAATTAGCTAACTTGAAATCAGAAATTGGTCGTAGTGAGCCCGGAAAAGTAGCATTAACAGGTGATGCAACCGTCAACTTAGACACTTTATTAGGTAAAACAGAGGCTAAAATTGCATTAACATTGACAGCCCGTCCCTATTTTGATGTAAAAACAGGGTCAATTTACTTAAAAGAACTCAATATTAGCCAATACCAAGTGACCCCAGAAAATATGGATACCGCTATCGCCGCTGTCATCCCTTATTTAAATAGTTCACTGGAAACTTTTTTTGAAACACAACCCGTTTATGTGTTAAATCCTGACAATGGTGCAGCTGAAGCAACCGCGAAAAAACTCGCTAAAGGGTTAGAAATTAAACCTGGGAAGTTAATTATTCCTTTAGTCGAGTGACATCCATAAATTTTTTCGATTGAAAACAGCACAAAAGGCAACGAATAATACGTTGCCTTTTTGCTATTTCGTCTTATTAGAAAGAACTTCACCGCTAATGTTGCACATGAGCAACCTATAACAGGTTCAAAAACACAAAACTTATCGTCAGAATAGTCCCTCATAAAGAGAAACGGCTCACCTATAGGATGGAGCTCCCTCTGAATAAGTGAATCGCAAAAGTGACAGCGTCACTCTGATTCTAATTCGTCACGCAGTGCAATAACTGCATCACGAGCAATTTGAGCTAATGTACGATAAAACGCGGTTGTTGCATGTGCTTCCATTTTTCCCAAAAATGCCCCATACCAGCTCAAGATAAAGCTATCAAATAACTCAATTTGGGCTGCTATTTCATCTTCTGCCGCTTGATCTTCCAACCACGATGCCGCCAATAGCAACGCACCAAACGCATCGACTCGGCCAGCAGTGAGTGTCATTCCTCTTTCAACAAGAAATTCACGAATTTCGGCTTCTGCTATTTCTTCATCATAATCATGAGCGAATACTGAAACTGCCGGTGTTTCACCAGTAAATAAAGCTTGATAGTCAGCAACGATAGCTTTCATATCAACCGATTTGGCCATACGTGCCCACAACTCATCCTGCTCTAATGGCCATGATGCTTTCAGTTTATCTTGAGCGATCATATCCAGTAGTGGCTTAACCACGCTATCATCAGGAGCACGTTGAAAAAGCGTTCCTAGAATACGACAAACGATCGAAAATTCGTTCATTTAAGTTTCCTGTGTTGCATTACGCGATAACTTATCATAAGTATACTCTATATCACTCCAGACGTAGTGAGACAAAAAACGAATCAGCGGCTAGCCATACCAATCACTCTATGGCTAGCACACCTAAACGCAGGAAAATGTTCTCTCGCACTCGCCTACCGTTTGAAGTCTCTCAAGTATACCTTAATACCCCCGCTGCATATCAACAACACCAACAGGTTCTTGTCCATTTTCAATTCGTTGAATATTGCTACTGATCATATCCATCGCTTCTTTCGGTAAAGTAATAGCAGCAATATGAGGGGTTATCGCCACACGTGGGTGGGTCCAAAAAGGGTGCATCTGAGGTAATGGTTCACTGGCAAATACATCTAAAGAAGCACCCGCAACCTGACCTGAGTCAAGTGCTGCCAGCAGATCTTGCTCAACTAGGTGAGAGCCTCGAGCCAAGTTAATAATATAGGCATTTTTTTGTAACTGACTAAATAAGCTTTGATTTAAAATACCGACGGTTTGTGCTGTACTCGGCAGTAAATTGATTATTACCCGAGTGCCCTGCAAGAAGCGACTTAATTGATCCTGCCCATAATAACTTTTCACTTTATGAATTTGTTTTTCGCTTCGGCTCCAAGTTCTCACATGAAAACCAAACTCTACCAGTCTTTTGGCGACGGCTTGCCCTAAGGCCCCTGCTCCCATGACTCCCACCACAAACTCTTCGTGTCGATTGGCAGGAAGAGGTTTCCATTGGCGCTGTGATTGAAATTGACGGTATTCATCCATGCGACGGAAGTAATACAGCACTTTCGCCATTGCGTATTCTTCCATCTGTTGTGCCATACCTGTGTCTTCTAAGCGCATTAATGGAACGCCAGCGGGTAAAGTGCCAAGGTTCTCATGCTCTTGTTTTAAAATAGCATCAACCCCCGCACCAAGGGCAAATATGCCTTTAAGATCTTTTCGGCCTGCTAGGCACTCATAAGGAGGTAGCCAAACCATAGCATAATCGGCACTTTGCTTATCGCCTCTAACCCACTGACGAATATTGGCTTGTGGAAGTCTTGCTTTCATGCCGTCTATCCACTCACTGGCATCAAAAAATGGATGATAAAATAGAATATTCATGACAACTCCTCTTGTGTTTACCACAGAGTGTGTCGAAAATGTTTTATTTTCAAGCGAATGCAACGAATGATAAGCGCTGTGATTGAGGTTTTGTTAAGCGGATAACGAATTTAATAATTAAGACTTGAAGTTTATAATTATTAAAGATCCTCGTCGAAAGATTAGATAGTAACCAAATTGTTTTTTATTTAACTAAACAGACCATCAAACTGCTAAAAAGCATCAATAGGGAGTTGACGCAAGGCCCACTTTTCCCTATAGTAGCGCCCCGTTGCAGTACGAGTTATTATCTAGCACTGCAACAAGGTATTTAAAATACGGTGAGGTGTCCGAGAGGCTGAAGGAGCACGCCTGGAAAGTGTGTATACGGCAACGTATCGAGGGTTCGAATCCCTCCCTCACCGCCATTTTATTTATAACTGCCTGTCCTCTGAGTATTTATCCTGTTCTGTTGTAAGTCGTTTCTCTGTTTCTTCCTGCTTATTGTCTTGATGATGTGATTGATATTCGCGACTAATTTCTTCCCATACTTCCGCATTTTCGATACCGGCTACTTTGGGGTCAAATACAGGGTCGATACCTAATTTCTCTTGTCTCTCATAGTCACGTAACGCACGAAGAGCTGGCTTAGATAAAAACACAATCGCAATTAAGTTTAGATAGCTCATACTGCCAAAACCAATATCACCCAAGCTCCACATCATGCTAACGGATTGAATACTGCCGATAAATATAATGACCAAAAAGACAATTTTTAGCAGCAGCTTTAAAATAGGGTATTTGAGTTTGCGATCCAAATAAACAATCGTCGTTTCCGCAATATAGTAATAAGCCATCAACGTGGTAAAAGCGAATAAAAAGACCGCTACTGAAACAAACCCAGAGCCCGTTGACTCAAAGACTGTTGAAACCGCCATTTGTGTCCATGCCGTTCCCGCCGCGACGCCCGGTATATGTTCAATGAGTGCAGTCGAGCTCCCATCAGGAAAGACGTTATACATATTAGTGACCAAAATCATCAGCCCTGAGGCAGTGCACACTAACACCGTATCAATGTAGATGGAAAAAGCTTGAATCAATCCTTGCTTTGCAGGGTGACTCACTTCTGCGGCTGCGGAACTAAAAGTGGCTTCCCCTGCTCCAGCGACATTCGAAAATACAGCTCGACGAACCCCCCAAGAGACAGCAGTCCCAACGATCCCCCCGAATACCGCATCCATCCCTAACGCACTACGGAAAATCAAACTAAACATAGCGGGCACTTTGTCATAATGGCTAGATAAAATAATCACCATCATCACAATATAAGCGAGTGCCATTAATGGAACAATTTTGTCCGCTGCGCTAGCAATACGTTTAACACCACCAAAAATTAGCCATGCCATGAGTAATGTCACGATTAATCCCGTCACCACAGGCGGAATATTAAACGATGTTTGGAATGAATCAGCTATCGTATTGGCTTGAATACCCGGAACTAATACGCCGTAAGACAGACAGATTACTGCCGCAACAAAAATAGCAAACGGCGTTAGCTTTAACCCTTTTTCGATATAGTAAGGTGAACCGCCGCGATATTGCCCATCAGAGCGTTGCTTATAAATTTGTGCAAGAGTTGACTCAATAAACGCACTCGCACCCCCTAAGAGCCCCATGACAACCATCCAAAATATCGCCCCTGGCCCACCTGCGGCAATAGCCGTTGCAACACCAGCAATATTACCGACACCAACACGACCTGATAAGGCTAAACAAAATGCTTGGAATGACGAAATCCCCTCTTTTGATGCTTTATTTTCTTTGAGTAAACAGATCATTTTAATCAAATAGCGAAACTGCACACCGCGTGTAGCTAATGTAAAATAGAGACCAACGCCAAGTGATAAAATCACTAAAGCATTACCCCAAATGTATCCAACGAGCGTGTTAACGATGGCTTCCATATGAGTACTCCTTCGTTATTGTCATGATGTTTGCAAGGTAAAAAAAAACCTGAACTTAATAAGCTCAGGTCTATCAAGGAATTAATGGTGGATCATCCAAATCACTTTTGTTTGTGTGTATTGCTCGAAAGCTTCCAGTCCATTATCTTTCCCGCCAAAACCGGATTGTTTAAATCCACCAAACGGCGTGGTAATGTTGCCCTCGCTAAATCCGTTAATGGATACCGTGCCAGCATTAATTTGGCGGGCCACTTTCATGACTCGGTGCACATTCTGACTGTAAAATGAAGCCGCTAACCCATAGTGAGTCTTATTGGCGAGAGTGATAGCCTCTTCATCGCTAGAAAACGTGGAGACGGCAAGTAAGGGACCAAACACTTCATTTTGAAACAGTGACATCTCCGGAGTAACATTGTCGAATATCGTCGGTTCAATGTACCAACCACTCCCGAGTTCACTGTGAATTTTGCCCCCAGCCACCCTTTTTGCGCCCTGTTGTAACGACAATTCAATAAAGGATTTTACTTTTTCAAAATGGGCTTTTTCGACCATTGGCCCAATTGAAACAGATTCATCCATCGGATTGCCAACTTTCCAATCCGCAATTGCAGTAACAAGCTTATCTAACAGTTTACGATGAATGCTTTCATGAACAATTAAGCGCGAACCACAACTGCAATTTTCACTCATATTCCAGAAAGCGGAGGCCATAATATGTGGTACTGCGGCATCGAGATCCGCATCGGCAAAAACGATTTGTGGGCTTTTACCACCACATTCTAAGACTATCTCTTTTAAATTACTTTCAGCGGAGTATTTAAGGAATAATCGGCCCACGTCAGTCGACCCCGTAAAAGAAACAATATCAATATCGTTATGCCGACCTATCGCCTCTCCTACTTTTTCACCTAGCCCACACACTAAACTCAAAGCGCCCTTTGGTACACCGGCTTCATAAGCCAGTTCCACCATTCGATAAGCGCTAAGTGAGGTTAATTCTGCGGGCTTCACGATTACCGAATTACCGGCAGCCAACGCTGGCGCCACTTTCCAAGCAAACATTTGCGCTGGAAAATTCCACGGTAAAACAGCACCAACAACCCCGATAGGTTCTTGAACAATCAATCCCAACTCTTGCTGACCCGTTGGGGCTACTTTGCCGAACATTTTATCCAGCGCTTCTGCATACCAATAAAAGGTTTCCACCGTTGCTGGCATGTCCGTATTCAAACATTCAGTAATTGGTTTACCTGCATCGATACAATCGAGCGCCGCCAGTTCCTCACTATGATATTCAATCAATTCAGCCCAGCGCAGCATTACCTGTTTGCGCTCTTGGGGTGATAAATTTTGCCAACAACCCTCAACAAAAGTACGCCTTGCGGTCAATACCGCGGCTTCAACATCTTGAGCATTACCATCTGCAATAAAACCGATTAGGCTATCGTCGATAGGCGTGCGGTTTTCCAGTTTTGCGCCACTATCACGATAGTTATCGATTAAGTTCCCTGCCCATAATTGACCTGCACGTGCACGTTTAAACACCTCTTCTTTAGTGGTTTTCATGGGTTCTCCTTATTTAATCAGAGCGAGAAAATCACGTTGTTGCTGTGGTGAGATATTTGATAGCGGCATTCTTACTGGGCCAACATCAACAGTGCCCTTGATACAACCGGCTTTGGCTTTCTGGTTATAATCTCCCGACTCCATTGAATAAATGGCAGGATAAATCTCGGACATGATGCGTTTTGCTGTTGACCAATCACCTTGCTGTGCCGCGTTATAAATAGCGACTTGCTCTGCTGGAAAGACATTTCCAGCACCTGCAATCCAGCTTTTCGCTCCCCAAAAGAAAAAATCAACGGGTTGGTCATCACACCCACAAATCACTTCAAAATTGTCAAACGGGGTTTGCAATAAGCGTAGCGCTCGACTGAAATCCCCACTACTTTCTTTAATGGCGACAATATTTTGAACTTTAGATAAATGCACTACGGTGTCATATTCAATTTCAATACCAATTCGAGCAGGGAAGTTATACATGATGATCGGCAATGGCGTTGCTAAAGCGACTTTTTCATAATGCGCGATCACACCCTGTTGATCAGGCAAGCTATAGGGAGGAGGCGACAGCATCAATCCTTCGTAACCTAAGGATTCCGCTTGATGCGCTCGTTTAATCGCTCCTTCGGTAGATAAGTCATTAATACCCGCAATTAGAGTGACTCGTCCTTTGGCGATTTTACTTACTGTCTTAAGAACTGTTTCACGTTCCTCTTCACTTAATGCGTAGTATTCTCCAGTCGTACCACAGACGACTAGGCCAGATACCCCCTTTTCGATTAACGTTTCGGTTAACTTAGCCAATCCACTGATATTTAAAGAATAATCATCATGAAAAGGTGTCACAATTGGAACGACGATGCCATGAAAATTCATATTAAATCTCCTTAAAATATTAAATAAAACGCTCAATTGAATAAGGGGAACAATCGATTGGTGTCGGTTGTTTTTTAAACAAGCAATGCACAATTTTGGCGGTGATTGCCGATTGAGTTAGCCCTAAATGTTGATGGCCAAAAGCAAAAATGTAAGGTCCTTTTTTATCAATAACTGGTAAAGAATCGGATAGCGTGGGGCGAAACCCCATCCACTCAGTACGTTGGTTTTCATTAAGTGGAGTTTTAAGCATGGGGTTAGCAAGAGGAATAAAATGGCGGGCACGTTGCATATTGGCAGGACGTTTTAATCCTGCGTACTCAACGGTGCCAGCAAGACGTAACCCCCCCTTCATTGGCGTCATGATAAAACGTCTATCTAAACTTGAGACAGGTATGCTCAAGCGATCCGTTTCATTCGGTAGCATTAAGTGATACCCACGTTCAGTTTCAAGTGGCACGCGAATACGACTGACCATGTTCACTAATGATTTAGAAAAGGCACCACCTGAAATAACGACCTGTTTAGCAACTAACTGCCCTTTGGTTGTCGTTAAAATGACGCGCTCACTTGAGGGAGAGTGAATGGCAGTCACTTCACATTGAGAGAGCACTTCACCACCTAATCTCACAAAATGCTCGGTTAATTTAGTGTGTAACGCTTTTAAGTCGACAACATGGCCAGTATCCGGATAGTAGAGCCCGCCCAATTGGTTGTTCGCAAGCCCTGGCTCACGTGCTAACAATTGCGCTTGGCTCAACCATTGGTTACTAACCCCTATTGAATTGAGATATTCACCTTGCTTTTGTAACTTTTCACCGGAGGCTTCTTTTTCAACGACTAATAAAGACCCCTGAATTTTGACTAACTCGGTTAATTGCCATTGGGCGCTGAATTCTTGCCATGCGGCAAGTGCTACACCATTAATCGTAGAAAGTGCATGATGAATATGCATGAAAGGCTTATGGCGCATATTACCTAACAAACGCAATAACCACGGTGTTAAGGGCAATAGGTAGCGCCAATCCAAACGCAAAGGACCAAGAGGATCAAATAGCATTGCCGGAATCGCTTTTAAAATCGCTGGGTCGGCGACAGGAAATACTTGTTCAGTCGCGATATGCCCCGCATTACCAAATGAAGCACCAGCACCAATATGATCTTTTTCCACAAGCAAAACATCGATATCATCGGCCTGTAGCGTAAGCGCGATACTTAATCCAATAATGCCGCCACCAACCACAATAACGGAATATTTTTTGTCCATAGGCACCTCTCACGAAGCCGTGATCCCCCAGCGAAACGGGTCTTCTTCATCAATGAGCAAGGTATTACGACCGCTAATATATGCCGTCCCTCGAATCGTTGGGATGATGCCATTACCATCGGCCCAGAGATAACTGGCTTCAAATTGGCTCCCAATCACACTTGCCTGATGCCAAAGTGCCCCTTCATTGAGTTTTCCATCTGCGGCTAAACAAGCGAGTTTAGCGCTGGTACCAGTACCGCAAGGGGAACGGTCATACGCACCACCAGGGCACAATACAAAACTTTGGCTATCTGCTTGTGAATGAGGAGCGAAAAGTTCAATGTGATCAATCTCTTGATCATCTTTTCCATAGATATTTTGCTCGGCTAACGCTGATTTGATTTTCAGGCAAATTTCTGTCAATGCTTTGCTATTACGGTGATGAATTGCTAATGGCGATTGCTCAACAAGAAAAAACCAATTTCCTCCCCATGCAATATCCCCTGTCACAATGCCGACTTCCGGAACATTCACGCTGACAGCTTTGCGATAGCGATAGGAGTAAACGTTTTGAATACTCACACTTCCGTCAGCATGTAATGTTGCCTGCACATCACCAACCGGTGTTTCAATCCTGTGCTCACCCACTGTTATTTTTCCGAGGTAAGCTAAAGAAGCCACAAGGCCAATCGTGCCATGTCCACACATGCCTAAATAACCTTCGTTATTAAAAAATATAACGCCCGCAGCGGCTTGTGGGTTTTGCGGCTGACAAAGTAGTGCGCCAACTAAAATATCATTGCCACGCGGCTCAAGTATGGTGGCCGTACGCCATGGGTCATATTCGTTTTTTAATCGTTGTAAACGCGATGCCATACTGTCGTTACCAAGATCAGGAAAACCGTCAATGACTAATCGCGTTGGTTCACCTGCCGTATGGGAGTCAATTACCTCAATTTGTGTATAACGCTTGTGCATATCACATCCTCTGTTCACATTAATTGTTAACAGAATGCTTGATTATTGTTAAAGATTCTTGATATCTTTCGTGCACACTGATGCGCAATTCAGCACAATATAAAAATATTTCAGAGAACTAATCACATTTGTTGAACCTGCCGGAGGCCGCATGATTAATTTAAATAAATTGCTGTTAATTAGTCAGGAAAATATGCTGTTTCCCGTTGATAATATTGAAATATTATTAAATCACCTCGGTCTCGTCATGCCGTTAATTAATACATTACCGAATGTCACTTTTTTTGTTAAAGATGAAAATGCAAAATATCTTCTTGCGAATGAAAATCTCGCTAAGCGTTGTAAAATGAATACTGTTGATGACGTCATTGGAAAACGTGCCGAAGACATCTTTCATTCTGAATTAGGCCGCAGTTACAGTTCACAAGATTATCTTGTGATGCAGAAAAAAATTAGTGTTATTAATAAACTGGAGTTACATCTTTATAAAGCTGGAATGCTAGGTTGGTGTGTTACGACGAAAGTCCCTATTTTCAATACCCATAACCACGTTATTGGTGTAGCAGGGATTTCTGTTGATTTACAAGACGAAAAGTCAGTAAGCCAAAAATTAAATAAACAGTTAGATCAAGTTGAAAAATTTATTAGTCACCATTTTGATACCCCGATCAAAATAACAACGCTTGCCGACATATCAGGTTTATCATTATCACAGCTTAATCGTCAATTTAAAGCGGTGTTTAACATTACCCCTCAACAATATATTCAAAAAAAACGCCTAGAACATGCTATAGAATTACTTGAAGAAGACCATTCAATTACTGAAATATCCATCAAATGTGCATACGCAGACCACAGTGCTTTTTGTCGCAAATTTAAAGAAATGACGACCATGACACCGAGCCAATTTAAACGAATGAGATTAAATATTGCGAATAAATATGTGATTGATGAACCGCTAATTTAAACAATAAAGTCACGGTTAAAATTAACTTATTCTTCCATCTTTTCGAAAAAACATCTTCTATTAAGATGTTTTTTTATGTTTTACATTTTATTCATGCCAAATAGCAGAATGGCTACCTTACCTATCTATCCTTCATCGGCACAATAATGAATATGATTAAACAGGCTGGAGGATTTTGATTTTATCGGTGTTCTTCAACTTATTATTCATTAAACACCTCCTTCACCTTATTATTTCATTATGTCTACCTGTCAAAATATCATCAATCTATTCTACACTCTGATAACATTTAAGATTGAATGATGATCTTGCTCACAAGTAGCGACATGATTATATTTGACAAATTTGAAAACAACTCTTTTGTTTAACGGATATAAAATATCATTTAATATCAAATTATTAATAACGCTCACACTGAAACTTAATCTTGTTGAGTCCCCCATCAAGGCGCTAACTTAGGATAGATCTTATTGCGGTAGAAAGATAATAGCGTATTGATATAGTGTATATTTGCAACATAATGGTTGTGATTAGCAAGGATGAATGGATGACAATTTACGATCTGAAACCCAAATTTCAGAACCTGCTACGCCCTATCGTTAAAAAACTTTATGACGCTGGTGTAACAGCAAATCAGGTAACGCTTGCTGCAATGCTGTTATCGATTTTAGTCGGCGCACTACTGTTTATTTTTCCAAATCCACACTTATTTATTCTATTACCCTTTGTATTATTCATTCGAATGGCCTTAAATGCCATTGATGGTATGCTTGCTCGTGAATATCATCAAAAAAGCCATCTTGGCGCAATGTTAAATGAAATCGGTGATGTTGTTTCCGATATCGCATTGTATTTTCCCTTTGTCCTACTATTTCCTCATAGTTTTGGGTGGATATTACTGCTCCTCTTTCTTTCTATCTTAACTGAATTTATTGGTGTCGTGGCTCAAGCTATAGGAGCTTCACGACGTTATGATGGCCCTATAGGTAAAAGTGACCGTGCTTTTATTTTTGGGACATTTGGACTCGTTATCGCGTTATTCCCACAACTGATGACCACAAACTGGTTTACCATGGTATTTGCTCTCCTTTCTTTATTGTTGCTTTATACCTGCTATAACCGTACCCGCAAAGCTCTGAATGAACTCAGCACAAAAGTGGCGCATAATAAGGAAACTCCATGAATATTCAGGAAGACTATGCGACTCAACGCCCTGTCGTTGAATCACAATTTATCACCAGTGACCGCACTTCTTTGTTTTATCGCTATTGGCCAACAGAACAATCAACAGATAAAGCGATTATTTTATTTCACCGAGGGCATGAACACTCCGGGCGAGTCGCTCATCTTGTCGATGAATTGAATTTACCCGACTATGCCATGTTTGCTTGGGATGCTCGGGGACACGGCCGCAATGATGGCCCTCGCGGTTACAGTCCCTCTTTAGGTACATCAATTCATGATGTTGATGAGTTTATTCGCCATATTTCCACTCAATATCAAATTCCATTAGAAAATATTATTGTTATCGGCCAAAGTGTTGGAGCTGTATTAGTGTCTACTTGGGTGCATGACTATGCGCCACCCATTCGGGGAATGATCCTTGCATCTCCCGCGTTCAAGGTTAAGCTATACGTTCCTTTTGCTCGTACTGGGCTTGCTTTAATGCAAAAAATGCGTGGCCTGTTTTATGTCAACTCCTATGTTAAAGCAAAATTTTTAACTCATGATCAAAAACGTATTGATTCTTTTAATCGAGATCCATTAATTACACGCCCTATTGCTGTCAACATTTTGCTCGAATTATATAAAACGGCTGATAGAGTCGTTGCCGATGCCGGTGCAATTACGCTACCGACACAATTGTTCATTTCCGGTAGCGATCACGTTGTACACCATAAACCCCAGCATCAATTCTATGAACGTTTAAACACCCCGATCAAAGAAAAACATGTATTAGCAAACTTTTACCACGACACGCTCGGGGAAAAAGAACGTCATATACCTATCGCTAAAATCCGTGAATTTATAGATAAACTCTTTTCATTACCTCATTACCGACATAATTATCAATATGAAGATACTTGGAGCGTGAGTGCTGACGCTTATCGCGAACTTACTCAACCACTCCCCCTCTGGAACCCTAAACATCTAGGTTATAAACTACTTAGCAAGTCTATGAGTACGCTAGGTAAAGCTTCAGAAGGCATACGTATAGGTTATGATAAAGGTTTCGATTCAGGCTCTACCCTTGATTACATTTATCGCGATAAGGCTCAAGGTAACGGCTTATTTGGTCGCATCATCGATAGACAATATCTTGATAGCATCGGCTGGCAAGGGATCCGCCAACGCAAAATCAATATAGAGAACATGATCAGACAAGCTATCCGTGACCTCAATGATAACCACCAGCCCGTACGTATTTTAGATATTGCAGCAGGACAAGGGCGCTATATCTTCGATGCCATCAATGACTATAGCAAGGTAGAATCGGTCCTCCTACGTGATTACAGCCCTGTTAACGTTGAACAAGGACGACTACATATCAAAGAGCGCTATCTTGAAGATAAAGCGTCTTTTGAAGAAGGTAATGCTTTCGATGCCGATAACTTAGCCGCCATTACCCCTGCCCCAACACTAGGTATTGTCAGTGGTTTATATGAACTTTTCCCTGATAATCATTTAATTCGTGCCTCTTTAAATGGCTTATCCCGCGCCATTCCTTCCGGTGGATTGCTTATCTACACTTGCCAACCATGGCATCCACAAGTTGAAATGATTGCTCGTGTATTGCCAAGCCATCAAGGTGGTCAAGCTTGGGTCATGCGTTGCCGTAGCCAAGGTGAAATGGATTCACTTGTTGCAGATGCCGGTTTCGAAAAACTTAATCAGCTAATTGATAACTGGGGAATATTTAGCGTTTCTATTGCACGACGCCGATAATCCCTATTTCAGCGATTCTCTTTGATAAATAAGGTGACTTCGTTCACCTTATTTCTTGATTAATTAAAGAGCCCTAGACTTCTGGCGCTATAATAACGCCTTATGTACCGCCACAACGCATAAATCCTGTATTTCCCATAAGAATACACAACAAAATGGACAAAAATGGACATAGATGGACAGACTAATGACAACCTCACATCAGCCTTTACCTCCTACTTCACGACGAAAAATTGGGTTATACGCTTTTATTTGGTTGCTCTTTTTAGCCCCTTTTTTCTTCCTTACCTATGGACAAGTTAATACTTATACTGCCACATTAACAAACGTCCCTTCTTACGTATATTCTTGGGAACAGCACATTCCTTTTTTATCTTGGACTATTATTCCTTATTGGAGTATTGACCTTTTTTATGGCCTATCTCTTTTTATGTGTACTTCATTAAGAGAACAAAAGATCCATGGAATCCGTTTAATAGTCGCATCATTAACTGCTTGTATTGGTTTTCTATTATTCCCCTTAAAATTTAGCTTTTCTCGACCGGACACGAGTGGAATAGCCGGTTGGATGTTTGAGAGCCTTGAATTATTTGATCTTCCCTATAACCAAGCGCCCTCATTACACATTATTTTATTATGGCTATTATGGTTACGCTTTCGTGCTCATACCCCAACAAAATGGCGGTGGTTACTGCATGGCTGGTCACTATTCATATTAGTTTCTGTCCTCACAACATGGCAGCACCATTTTATTGATGTCATCACTGGCTTTGCTGTTGGAATCCTGATCAGTTATTTTTTGCCAATCGACAGCAAGTGGCATTGGAACTACACAGGAAGCCGCCGCAGCTTAAAGATGACCATTAACTATGGCTTAGGTGCTATCACCTGCCTACTATTGGCTTTTATTATTCAAGGGGCTGCATGGCTATTTTTATGGCCTGCTATTGCCTTATTTATGGTTTCATTAGGTTATCTCGGGTGCGGTGCCTCCGTATTTCAAAAGACTCCCGAAGGCCAAATCTCCCCTTCCGCTTGGGTATTGCTTCTCCCTTACCGATTAATTGCTATTGCTACCTATCATTACTATGCAAAAGCATGTCGGCAACCCAGCCAAGTCAATGAACAACTTATTTTGGGAGGACGCCCACTGTATCATTTGTCAGCTCAGTCCGTTTTCGACATGACTTGCGAATGGCCTCGTAATTCTTATAGTCGCGGCTTAACTTACTGTAGCCAACCGCAAATAGATTTGTTACCACTGAGTGCCGCTGATATTGAACGAGCCATGTCGACAATGGATGCGCTAGCCCAAAATGGCGTGGTTTATGTCCATTGTAAACTCGGTTACTCACGTAGTGCGACAGTCGCCGTTGCATGGCTAGTCCATCGCCGTAGTGCTGTTAGCATTGAAGATGCCATTGAACAAGTCATGCAGGCTAGGCCACAAGTGATCCTCAATGCTGCAACTCTTGAGCAATTACATTATTGGTACCAACAATATTATTCAAAGCGGGCGCAATTATGAGTCATTTATCCAATAAGCAATGTGGCGATGTAATGATTATTTTTACAGCAAGTTGGCGTTATTTATGTTGCGCATCATTACTCGCTTTTATTTGCCAACTAATCTTATTTATCGATTCATTTACACAGCATCTTTATTTCTTTTTAGGAACTGTCTTTTTTATTATTAGTCATTATTATATTTTTAGACTCAGTTTAGATAACCATCTCTTTAAAGTATTATACCAAACCCCCGATGCTCATCATTTTGACCTAGCTCTACAGTTTCTTTTCAAGAAAAATCAACATGCTTTGTCTATGGAACAGCGTTGGATTGGAACAAAAAAACTCTTCAACTACGCCCTTGTCTTTGTCATTAGTGCGTGGGGTTGGCTATTAATTTCAATATTGATGACTAATCAATAATTAAATTTAATTCATCAGCCGTGTTATTTAAAAACGGTTATCACAATAATATAAAATCTTAAGGATCCCTTTTTAGATAGTTCAATGCCGAATATTCGTAGGTTTTTTTACTTTTGTCACTGTAAACGTTATGATAATTGCGAATTCATTGACACATAACAGACTTTTTTGTGTGAGTTCGGCGTATCCTTTGGTCTCTATTTTCCGTTATTTAACCCTGTTATTTTGGTGGGGTACAATGAGTACAAAAAAAATTAATCGTTTGCGCCCTTTTAGCGCTCTTATAGATTCATGTTGGAAAGAAAAATACACTTTTGCTCGTTTTATTAAAGATTTAATTGCAGGGATTACGGTTGGAATCATTGCTATTCCCTTAGCAATGGCGCTTGCTATTGCCAGTGGTGTTCCACCACAGTATGGCCTATATACTGCGGCCATAGCAGGTATTATTATCGCCATTACTGGTGGCTCACGTTATAGCGTTTCTGGGCCTACCGCTGCTTTCGTGGTGATCTTATATCCTGTTTCTCAACAATTCGGTTTAAGTGGGCTACTGGTTGCCACTTTAATGTCAGGAATTATTTTGCTGGCAATGGGATTTGCTCGTTTCGGTAAATTTATCGAATATATTCCTGTTTCTGTAACATTAGGCTTTACCTCTGGTATCGCCATCACTATTGCGACTATGCAAGTTAAAGATTTTTTTGGCTTGCAGATGGCCCATGTACCAGAAAACTATGTTGATAAAGTGGTTGCACTAGTCAATGCCTTACCAACATTGCAATACAGTGATACCTTGATCGGCATAATCACACTACTGGTACTGATTTACTGGCCAAAGCTGGGTTTAAAGTTACCGGGTCACTTACCAGCTTTAGTGGCTGGAACACTGGTTATGTGGGGTCTATCGCTGTTTGATAAACAAGTCGCGACCATTGGTTCCCAATTTAGTTACTTATTACCTGATGGGACTGAAGGTAATGGTATTCCACCTATTTTGCCTCAATTTATTTTACCTTGGGAGCTTCCCGGAAGTGCTCCTATTAGCTGGTCAATGATTACCGCCTTGATGCCTGCCGCTTTTTCCATGGCTGTGCTAGGTGCGATTGAGTCACTACTTTGTGCCGTGGTTCTGGATAATATGACCGGTAAAAAACACCATTCAAACAGTGAACTTATTGGACAAGGTTTTGGTAATATTGCCGCCCCATTCTTTGGTGGGATCACAGCAACCGCCGCGATTGCGCGTTCAGCGGCCAACGTCCGCGCGGGTGCCACTTCACCAATCTCTTCAGTCATTCATTCGCTATTAGTATTAATGACTTTATTAGTACTGGCACCAATGCTTTCCTACCTGCCTTTGGCTGCAATGTCATCCTTATTATTGATGGTCGCTTGGAATATGAGCTCGGCGCGAAAAGTCATCGACCTTATTCGTAGAGCACCTAAAGATGACATCATCGTTTTACTTCTGTGTATGTCTTTAACGGTTCTATTTGATATGGTTATTGCTATTACAGTAGGGATTGTTCTTGCCTCTTTATTGTTTATGCGCCGTATCGCGAATATGACCCGAATTAGTGAGCTACCGGAAACCGATGAAACAAAAAGTCGTTTAGTCGTACGCGTCAATGGCCCCTTATTTTTTGCTGCGGCAGAACGTATTTTTGATGAATTAAGAGTCAAAAGTGAAGGTTATGAAACGATCGTTATGCAATGGGATGCCGTTCCTGTACTTGATGCCGGTGGTTTAGAAGCATTCCAGAAGTTTATCGACCTAGTAAAAAAAGATACTCACATTGTTATTTGTGATATTCCATTCCAGCCATTAAAAACTTTGGCCCGTGCACGTGTAACGCCGATTGAAGGCGTACTGAGTTTCCATAACTCTATTGATAAAGCGCTAGAAGAGTTAAATAATCCACAACACTAGGCTTAATAACTCGCCATTGCAGGTCAATGGCGAGTATGTCATTTGCGCATGATTAAGACGACATGCAGTCACTTTCATTGTGACACTGCAATTTTAAACTGAATTTATATTAACTATACATTTTTGCTTATTTATTAATAAGCTACATATAATTTGAAACAACTTGCCATCCTTAATCGCCCATCACACGATGTATCATGGATAACACAATGATCAGTCTCAATAATTAACATACTTAATCTTAGACGATACCAAGATAACGCCTATAGCGCAGAACCTTGACCGCCATTCGTCAACAAGTATTGATATAGGTGATTCATTCCCAACCAGCGGTTTTCACACCATTGAGGAGCCAATAACGTGGGTCGTCGCGCACTCGCACAGATACGATGATAAATAATATCGACTGGCGTATGCCGGATCATTTCTCCCGCAATGTGTGTGTAATCATCTAATGCAATCGGCTCTATACGTCCTGCAAGCCAGCTTTTTGCCATAATACTACCATCGACAATATGCAACGGGTGTAATTTAATACCATCAGTACCGCAATCCAGTACCTTTTCTAAGGTTTGCATATTCATTTGCGCAGTTTCATTGGGTAAACCACAAATAAGGTGGGTACAGACTTTGAGCCCCAGCTTCCGTGCCTTCACCGCCGTTTGTTGATATTCAGAAAAACCATGCCCTCGGTTAATACGATGCAATGTTTTATCATGCGCGGTTTGTAATCCTAGTTCTAACCAAATTTCATAACCTTGCTCACGATAACTGTTAAGTAAAGCTAAAACCTCATCAGGCACACAGTCAGGGCGTGTACCTACGCACAAGCCAACGATGTCAACCTGCTTCAGCGCTTCTTCATATAACTGTTTTAAGATACAAACTTCAGCATAAGTACTGGTATAAGCTTGAAAATAGGCAAGGTAGCGATTGGCTCGGGTGATCTTGGAGACTTGATGGCGAATTTGTTCGCAAATAGATTGAGTTGATTGGCTTTCATCAGAAAAAGAGGCAACATGACAAAAAGTACAGCCACCGCGTCCTAGCGTTCCATCGCGATTCGGGCAATTAAAACCACCATGAAGCGTTATTTTATGGATTTTTTCACCGTAACGGCGCTGAAGATCAGCGCCGAACATGGTCACAACTTGGTTAAGCTGCATAATAGATTAGGATTAACGGCTAGTATCTAGCTCTGGAAAACTTTTCACTAACGAATCGATCGCTTGAACTTGCTGTAAGAATGGCTCTAATTTAGCCAAAGGCAATGCTGATGGGCCATCACAACGTGCATTATCTGGATCTGGATGCGCTTCAAGGAATAACCCAGCAAGACCAACCGCCATACCCGCTCTAGCGAGTTCAGCAACTTGAGCACGGCGACCACCTGACGCGGCTCCAAACGGGTCTCTGCATTGTAAGGAGTGCGTGACATCAAAAATGACAGGGCAACCATTTGATGCTTGCATCATAACGTTAAAGCCAAGCATATCAACAACTAAATTATCGTACCCAAAGTTAGAACCTCGGTCACATAAAATAATTTTGTCATTACCACCTTCAATGAACTTTTCAACAATATTGCCCATCTGACCAGGGCTAATGAATTGTGGTTTTTTAATGTTGATCACCGCGTCAGTTTTTGCCATTGCCGCAACAAGGTCTGTTTGACGGGCTAAAAAAGCAGGCAGTTGAATCACATCAACAACTTCTGCAACTGGTTGCGCTTGTGATGGTTCATGCACGTCAGTAATGATTTTCACACCAAAGGTTTCTTTCAATTCTTGAAAGATTTTCATTCCCTCTTCAAGGCCTGGGCCACGATATGAATGAATTGATGAACGGTTAGCTTTATCGAACGAGGCCTTAAAGACATAAGGAATGCCTAATTTTTGTGTCACCGTCACATAATGTTCGCACACTTGCATTGCCATATCGCGGGACTCGAGGACATTCATTCCACCAAAAAGAACAAACGGAAGATCGTTTGCGACTTTGATATCGCCAATGCTGACCATTTTTTGTTGCATGCTGTTACCTTTCATATCGAGACAGTTTGCTGTCTGTGCATAAATTAATGTAACACTACTGGAAGATTATCTAATGAATATATCTGAATTTTAATCATTTCAGAAATAGGATCTTCTGGGCAGTGCTCAATAAAATAGTTTAAATCATTCAGTGCTACATGATTACAATCTAGATGTGCGAGAATTAATCCACGGTCACGAATTTCATAAGGATCTTCAGGGTCTAACGTTAATAATGTTTCACACACTTTTAACGCTAATTCCATTTTCTTCTCTTCCATTAAAGAGGCTTTTAGCGTGTCAAATAATTTACGGATGATCACACTATTTTCAGCCACATCGAGCTGGTCATCTTCTAGTTCAGAATAGGGATCAACCGTTCCTTTCATCCATAAATTTAGTGTATGCCAAGTTAGCGTTTCACCATTAACTGGATTAATAAACCATTGTGAGCCATCATTTTTTTGAGCTGATAATAACAGCTGTGTTGGAAATACCGCTGGTTCAATATCGATTTCTAGTTTTTCAGCGATATAAAGGAAAATCGAGCCTAATGAAACTGGTGTGCCTCGTTTGGAAGATAAAACTTTATCTAACCACAGCATATCAGATAGTGCATAAATGCCATCTGCCCCACCGAATTGCCATTGACGATAAAAAAGCATCAATAATTGGTTAATTTTACTTTCATTATCCGCTTTCACATCAATAGCAGTCTTAGCGGCCTCCACGAGACTATCCAACTGAGCCTGTACTTGCATAAGAGGAAAATCGACACGAATGCTTTGGGAGACAATCATAATACCTTCGCTCAAAGGTATTTTGTTAAATTCAATATTTGCTATGGTTTTCATTACCTTTCCACTGCTTTATTCCACTGCCCAAGCGTAATTCTATCTCTACCGCCATAATCTTGGCAGGTTTCGATATTGCTATAACCATACTGTTTGAACAACTCACGAACTGCCACACCTTGCTGCCATCCATGTTCAACAAGCAACCAACCCTGCTGGCTTAGGTATTCTCTCGATTTAGATACAATATGATCTAAATCTGCCAGTCCTTGATTATCTGCCACTAATGCAGTTAAAGGTTCAAATCTTACATCACCTTGTTGTAAATGGAGATCATTTTCATCAATATAAGGTGGATTGCTCACAATCATATCAAAATGTTGTGAAGAAAGTGAGGAAAACCAATTGCTTTGTAAAAACTGCACATTATCAATGGCGAGACGTTGTTGGTTTCGTTGTGCTAAAGACACGGCCTCAGGGTTAAAATCAACACCAACAACTGAGCTATCTAAGCGTTCAGAAGCAAGCGCTAGCGCTATAGCCCCCGTTCCTGTACCGAGGTCAAGAATACGACAACTTTGAGGAGGTAGTCTTGATAAAGCCTGTTCAACAAGGCATTCAGTATCAGGACGCGGAATCAAAGTAGCTGGTGAGACAAATAAAGGCAAAGACCAGAATTCGCGCTCACCGATAATATAGGCAATGGGTTCACCTTGTTCACGGCGGCTCAATAATGCTTCGAGAGCTTGATACTCCGCGGGTGTTAAGGTCGTTTCTGCAAATGCAAAAATAAAACTACGACTCTGCCCTGTAATATGTTGGAGCAGAATTTCAGCATCTCGCTTCGCACTGTCACTGCTCGACAATCTCGCAACCGCTTGATTCACCCATTCGCCGTATTGCATTAGTCTTGCTCAGACAATGCAGAAAGTTGATCTGCTTGATATTCATTAATAATTGGCTGAATCAGCCCATCAAGTTTTCCTTCCATCACTTCATCTAAACGGTAAAGTGTCAGGTTGATACGATGATCCGTGACCCGACCTTGTGGGAAGTTATAAGTTCGAATACGGTCAGAACGATCACCCGAACCTAAAAGGTTACGGCGCTCTGAAGCTTCTGCTGCTTGACGTTTATCCATTTCAGCTTGTCGAATACGCGCACCTAATACAGACATCGCTTTGGCTTTGTTTTTATGTTGTGAACGCTCATCCTGACATTCAACCACAATGCCGGTTGGAATATGCGTAATACGGATTGCCGAATCGGTGGTGTTAACGTGCTGTCCACCCGCACCGGAAGAACGGAAGGTATCGATACGTAAATCAGCTGGATTGATCTCTGGCAGTTCAGCCTCAGGCAATTCAGGAAGGATGGCCACTGTACAAGCTGAAGTATGGATACGTCCCTGAGATTCCGTTTCTGGCACACGCTGCACACGATGACCACCAGATTCGAATTTCAAGCGTCCATAAACACTCTCACCAGAAATCTTGGCGATAACCTCTTTATAGCCACCGTGTTCACCATCACTCGTGCTCATTAGCTCGACACGCCAACGGTTAGCTTCTGCATAACGGCTATACATACGGAATAAATCACCGGCAAAAATAGCCGCTTCATCGCCGCCAGCTCCTGCGCGGATCTCTAAGAAGCAGTTATATTCGTCATCAGGATCTTTTGGCAGCAACAACAATTGTAATTGTTGTTCAAGCTCTTCATTGCGCTCTTTAGCTTCTTTCAGCTCTTCCTGAGCCATTTCTTTCATTTCAGGATCATCTAACATCATTTCTGCTGTTTCGATATCTTCCTGTACAGTTCGCCACGCTGAAAAACATTTAGCGACATCTGTCAGTTGAGCATACTCTTTTGAAAGGGCTCGGAAGCGCCCTTGATCAGCAATCACACCTGCATCGGCAAGGTGTGCTTGAATTTCTTCATAGCGTTCCTGTAATGCTTCCAGTTTTGCGACAATAGAAGGCTTCATTCGTTATATCAGACCCATAATTAAAATGTGGTTATTGATGGTTCAGCCCTAAGCTGTCCCTAAGTAGATTCAGACGTTCCATATCACCATCTCCAGCGGCTTGCTGTAAAGATTTAGTCGGTGCATGGATCAGGCGGTTGGTCAATTGTTGGGTAAGTTGTGTGATAACTTGTTCAGGGTCTGCACCCTGACTAATCGCCGCGAGTGCTTTTTCTGTCATACCCGCGCGGATTGCCTCAGCCTGCGCTCTGTAATCGCGAATTGTAGACACTGCGGCTTGCGAGCGCAACCAATCCATGAAATGGCTGCTTTCTTGTTCAACGATAAATTCCGCTTCAACCGCTGCTGCTTTACGCTGAGCTAAGTTTTGCTGAATAATCGACTCAAGGTCATCCACCGTATACAGATAAACATCCCTAAGCTTTTCAACATCGGGTTCAATATCGCGAGGAACCGCAATATCGATTAATAACATTGGCTTACTACGACGGATTTTCATTGCTCTTTCGACCATCCCTTTACCAATAATCGGTAATGGGCTTGCCGTTGAGCTGATAACAATATCCGCTTGCGCCAGCCGAGTATCAATGTCAGGTAGTGTGATCACTTCCGCATTAACCTCATTGGCTAATAGCTCAGCTCTTTCACGAGAACGGTTTGCTATCATCATTTTCTGTACACCATGTTCACGTAAGTGACGAGCCACTAATTCGATCGTTTCGCCCGCCCCTACTAACAATATATTCAGGTGTTTAAGTGACTCAAAGATTTGCCTTGCTAAAGTACAGGCAGCAAAAGCAACAGAAACCGCATTCGCACCGATCTCTGTTTCGGTACGAACACGTTTTGCGACAGAAAATGATTTTTGGAACAAACGCTCTAGTTCACTCGACAAAGAATGATTATCTTGTGAAAGTGCGAACGCTTTTTTGACCTGACCGAGAATTTGAGGTTCACCGAGAACTAAAGAATCTAAACCACTAGCTACTCGCATCAGATGGCTAACCGCGCGATCACCTTCGTGCCAATACAAGCTTGGTTTCAAATCATGATCGTTGATATCGTGAAACTCACATAACCACTGGATCAGCTGCTCTTGAGCACGCTCTTGTGATTCAAGACTCAAATACAGTTCGGTTCTATTACAGGTCGACAGCACGACGCCACCGCTAACTTGGGGCTGTTTTAGTAACTCCTCAAGTGCATGGTCAATTTTTTCTGGTCCGAAAGCCACTCGCTCACGCAAGGCCACCGGTGCCGTTTTATGATTGATGCCTAATGCTAATAGGGTCATTGTGCTTAACTACATTGCTCACATTGCTAATTATTTTTTCAGCAGTATAACCACACCACTGTTAATTGTTTACCCGCTATTGTAGATGATCTAGGCCACGCTTTCTATGGTCTACACGTAATGAAAACCATAAAGATGATCAACTCCTAACTTTTTCAGTACCAATGATGAAGAAGTTAGCCGATAACAATACTATTAGTCATGTTATTTTACACCGGATTATATTCGAGATGTACCATTTTTTTATTATATATATTAAGAAATTATCAATATTGATAATATATAGTGAGAATACGGTCACTTAACAGATCAAATCCATGATCACTCTCGTTTTCCTATTGTATAGATAGGCAAAACTTCTTCAATCCGATTGATAATTTGGTCGTTTTAACGCAATATTTCCGTTCCTTGTCGCGCTATTTTCTCTTTCCATGTTATCCATGACGATAATTTTCTCGATTGCGATAACAGAGATGCTTCGGCAAGAGTCACCATTATTGAAAGACGCGTTGTTATTTTTCACCCGATGATTTTTGAGAGTCGCTATGCAACTGTTTACTACTTGGTCTTTTCTGGGTCCTTCCTCCACTCGAGGCTTTTGGCGCTTATTACCACTTTCCTGTTTGTTGCTAACGGCGTGTGTCACCACAAAACAGACGACAACATCAGGTACTGGTTCCTCTGCGGATCCTGAATGGAAAGCTCACTTACAAGAAGTGAACGCGCTTCGGAATTACCAAACACGTGGCTCTTTTGTCTACGATGGTGGTCAAAGTAAAACCTATGCCAAATTCTTCTGGCAACAATATACACCTGAAAAATATCGCTTATTGTTAACAAACCCTCTGGGTAGCCGTGAGTTAGAGCTCACCGTAGAACCCGATTTAGCACGTCTGACGACAAAAGATGGACAAACTCATATGAGTGACGTGCCTTCAGAGTTGATTTATCAACTTACAGGCATGGAGATCCCTCTTGACGACCTAACAGCTTGGCTAACGGGCTCTCCGGGACGTGCGACAGAATATGAACTCGATGATAACCATTTACTCAAATCCGTCACCTTACAACAAGGTAATGGTGAAAAATGGCAGCTTAACTATCTTTCCTACGATACCAGCACTAAACCAATGTTACCAAGCAACCTTGAACTGAGTCAGGGTTCGCGCCTAATTAAGCTAAAAATGGATAGTTGGACCTTACAAAAATGACGTTAACATGGCCTTCACCTGCAAAATTAAATCTTTTTCTCTATATCACCGGTCGTAGAGCAGATGGCTACCATGAGCTACAAACGCTGTTTCAATTCCTCAATTATGGCGATGAGATTACCATAACCACTCGAGCTGACGATCAAATCAATCTACTCACCACCATGGCAGGTGTTGAGCCAGAAAAAAATCTAATCGTCAAAGCGGCTAAATTACTCCAATGCTATTGTCGTGATGTCCTTAACCTCTCCAAACCGCTGGGTGCTGATATTCACATTAATAAAATTTTGCCAATGGGCGGTGGTATCGGCGGTGGCTCGTCCAATGCGGCGACCGTGTTAATTGCTTTAAATGAACATTGGGCAACTGCAATTTCAGATGAAACCTTAGCCGAATTAGGTAAAAAACTCGGTGCGGACGTTCCGGTGTTTGTTCGAGGACACGCTGCTTTTGCGGAAGGCATTGGTGAAATTCTGACTCCAGCCACGCCTAAAGAGAAATGGTATCTGGTTGCTCACCCAGGAATTGAAATCTCAACCCCGATGATCTTCACAGATCCACAATTAAATAGAAATTCTCCAAAACGCCCACTACCCGCATTATTACTGGCTCCGTACGCAAATGATTGCGAACCAATTGCAAGAAAACGTTTTCGTGAGGTTGAACAGCTCGTTTCTTGGCTGTTAGAATATGCTCCGTCTCGCCTGACAGGAACAGGGGCTTGTGTTTTTTCTGAATTTGAAACGCAAGCCGATGCCCTAAAGGTGTTAAATAAAGCCCCATCGTGGGTGCATGGTTTCGTCGCTCAAGGAGTGAACGAATCGCCACTGCACAAGTTCCGCGCTGGGATAACCCGTGTATTGCACCAATAGTGACAAACTTAACTGTCTTATTGGTCAACAATATCTCTCTGGACGCAAGCCTGAGGTTTTTCTCGTGCCCGATATGAAGCTTTTTGCTGGTAACGCTACACCGGAACTAGCACAACGTGTTGCTAACCGCCTTTACACTAATCTTGGAGACGCGGCTGTTGGTCGTTTTAGCGACGGCGAAGTCAGTGTTCAAATTAATGAAAATGTTCGCGGTGGTGATATCTTTATCATCCAGTCAACCTGTGCACCTACCAATGATAACCTAATGGAATTGGTTGTTATGGTCGATGCGCTGCGCCGTGCATCTGCTGGTCGTATTACCGCTGTTATCCCTTACTTCGGTTATGCTAGACAGGATCGTCGCGTACGTTCTGCCCGTGTACCAATCACCGCTAAAGTTGTTGCCGATTTTCTGTCTAGTGTAGGTGTTGACCGTGTTCTCACCGTTGACCTACACGCTGAGCAGATCCAGGGCTTCTTTGATGTTCCTGTTGATAACGTGTTTGGTAGCCCTATCCTTCTGGAAGACATGCTCCAGAAAGACTTGGAAAACCCAATCGTTGTATCTCCAGACATCGGCGGCGTCGTACGCGCTAGAGCAATCGCGAAACTGTTAAATGACACTGATATGGCTATTATCGATAAACGTCGCCCACGTGCGAACGTTTCTCAGGTTATGCACATCATTGGTGACGTTTCTGGTCGTGACTGCATTTTAGTCGACGATATGATAGATACTGGTGGCACGCTGTGTAAAGCGGCTGAAGCACTGAAAGAACGTGGTGCAAAACGCGTATTTGCTTACGCGACTCACCCGATTTTCTCAGGTAACGCCGTCGACAACATCAAAAATTCAGTTATTGATGAAGTCATTGTTTGTGACACAATTCCTCTTTCACCTGAAATTAAAGCGTTGAACAAAGTTCGTACGCTGACGCTTTCAGGCATGCTAGCCGAAGCAATTCGCCGTATTAGCAATGAAGAGTCAATTTCTGCGATGTTTGAGCACTAAGCATTATTAACGAGGTATAACTACCTCGTTTTTTCTATTTGCTCAGCAGCAGAACGTCATGATTTAAGTAGCGCCCCTACGCTTGATATTCAACCGTAGGGGCTTTATGTATTGTCATACAACAACGTTATTCCCTTACCTAACTCTGTTATTTATTGTTATCTACATCTTTCACTCACCGTCAATCTGAACTCAAATGAAAAAATAAAAAGATATTGATGATAACCTTGAGGCCATTCTTTATTAATAGGCTGTATTATCGCCTGTTTATTTCAACTGTTATGTCGCTTTTAACTATCACATAAAAGAAATAAAAATAGAGGTAGGAATAACGTTGGTAATATACTGGGTTGCAATCAGAAGAAATGCGCAAAACAAATTCAGTGTGTTTCAGTCTATCTAAAGATAGTCATTAAATAATCAGCTACTCATACACCAATACACATAGTTGCCCATGCTCCAGTCATTATTACAGTAACATTCACTCAAAACATTGGTATTCAATCCACAAAATAATAGCGGGTCCCCAAATAATAAAGGTGCTGTAATCAGCACCCTTAGAAACGCTTAATTGACTTGAATACGTTATTTTACTTAATTCAATTTATTTAACACAATAATTCTAAATTGTATTAAATCAGACAAAATGACTTATGGATAGCGGTGATTATCACGGTTTGAATGGTTATAGTGTTTTATCAACCAGTAACGGTCGGCAACTTTGTCTCTTCCACCTAATCTTGCACCCGCCAGCCAAATCATAGCGCCGACAAAAATACCAAATAAAGACCCCATCGTAAGCATATCTGGTAAGTTAAGACTAAATACATGAGAAGATAAATTCAGCGCAATGCTTCCTATCATGACAATTAGACCCAACGCCATTAAAATATTACCAATTAAGAGAGCTGTTTTACGTTTCATATCTACCTCCCGTATCAGTAGATTGATAAGCAAAGCATGTTTGAAACTTCCGAAAAAATATATCTTTATGCTGTTATTATAGTGCATTAAGTAAAATTATTTGCGATGGCAATCACAGGGTTAGACTTTTTTCATTATTTCTGTACAAAAGATGCTTTTTATAAAAATATTTTACCCATAACTACATTTTATATTAAATCAGCCCGCATCAGCGCTATTTCAATTTTGTACATCTTCCCCTCTCAGGGTAAACTAGGCCTAATAATTGAATTAACTGACAGTGAACTATTAGCCGTGAGCAAAATAAAACTAATTGTTGGCCTTGCCAATCCTGGTGCTGAATACGCCCAAACTCGTCATAATGCTGGAGCATGGTATGTCGACCAGCTGGCAGAACGTCACCATCAATCCTTAAAAGAGGAAGCCAAGTTTTTTGGCTACACCGCCCGTATCAATTTAAATGGTCATGATGTACGACTCCTCGTTCCGACGACCTTCATGAATTTAAGTGGTAAAGCGGTTTTATCCATGGCTAATTTTTATCGCATCAATCCTGATGAAATTTTAGTCGCTCATGACGAATTAGATTTACTTCCAGGTGTTGCTAAGATGAAACTTGGCGGCAGTAACGGTGGTCATAACGGCTTGAAAGATATCCAAAACAAGTTCAGCAATAACCCTAATTTTTACCGCTTACGTATTGGTATCGGCCATCCAGGCGATAAAAATAAAGTGGTTGGTTTTGTTCTCGGCAAACCAACTGCTACGGAACAAAAGCTGATTGATGAAGCTATCGATGAATCATTACGCTGTACCGACATTTTACTCAGTGATGGAATGGATAAAGCAATAAACCGTCTGCATAGTTTTAAAGCGACAGCGTAAAATCAGCCTATACAAAGAGTTCATTTCATCAAAAACAACTTTTTGTGTATAATCAGCGCCAATTTTCTAACATTCAGGGCAGCACTCGCCTGCCCCTTGCTATTTTAAGGTGAGAAACATATGGGTTTTAAATGCGGTATCGTTGGTCTGCCTAACGTGGGTAAATCCACACTGTTTAATGCGTTGACCAAAGCCGGCATCGAAGCAGCCAACTTTCCTTTCTGTACGATTGAGCCGAACACAGGTGTTGTGCCAATGCCAGACCCACGTCTTGATCAATTGGCTGAGATTGTAAAACCACAACGCATTTTACCCACTACGATGGAATTCGTTGATATCGCTGGTTTGGTTAAAGGTGCATCAAAGGGTGAAGGTTTAGGTAACCAATTTCTAACTAACATCCGTGAAACGGAAGCCATCGGGCATGTTGTTCGTTGCTTTGAAAATGACAATATTATTCACGTTGCGGGTCAAGTAAACCCAGCGGAAGATATTGATGTTATTAATACTGAGTTGGCTCTCGCTGATCTTGATACCTGCGAACGAGCGATCCATCGTATTCAAAAACGCGCCAAAGGCGGTGATAAAGATGCGAAAGCGGAACTCGAAGTTCTGGAAAAATGTTTGCCGCACCTTGAAAAAGCCGGCATGTTAAGAACTTTAGACCTTAGCACTGAAGACAAAGCAGCCATCCGTTACTTAAGTTTTTTAACGCTCAAGCCAACGATGTATATTGCAAACGTGAATGAAGATGGCTTTGAAAATAACCCATATCTTGACACGGTATATAAGATCGCTGAAGCAGAAGGCTCTGTCGTTGTTCCTGTTTGTGCTGCAATCGAGTCAGATATCGCTGAACTTGAAGATGAAGAACGTGATGAATTTATGGCAGATTTGGGAATTGAAGAACCCGGACTGAATCGCGTGATCCGTGCAGGTTATGAATTATTGAATCTTCAAACCTACTTCACCGCGGGCGTAAAAGAAGTTCGAGCTTGGACCATTCCTGTTGGCGCAACTGCACCTCAAGCGGCAGGCAAAATTCACACAGATTTCGAGAAAGGCTTTATTCGCGCTCAAACCATCGCATTTGATGATTTTATTAAATATCGCGGTGAGCAAGGAGCAAAAGAAGCCGGTAGAATGCGTGCTGAAGGTAAAGATTACATTGTCCAAGACGGCGATGTATTAAACTTCTTGTTTAATGTGTAAGCCTATACTCTAGTTTTAGATTGTCACATTAAGCATCATTTAAAAACAGCATAAAATTCATAATATTACTATGGTTTTATGCTGTTTAATGTCTCACTGAATTTCATGAAAACTCACACCTAAATAAATATATTGCTTATTTATCTTCTCTTTTTTCAGTGAGTATAATCATATAAATCCACATAATTACTTGAATTTATTATATTTACTGACACAAAATACAGAACAGCAAAATCTAAAGAAAAACTTTCCGTATCAATGACTTCAACGGTTTGTACCTTGAAGTGATACCTAATGGTAAAAAAGCTGGCAGTTTCATTTTCAAATAAATGGAAAATCGAGCATGCTGGCATTAGGCAACTACCCATTGGTAACACTAGCTGAAGCCAGCTCTAAATGTGATGATGCTAGAAAACTCGTATCAGCAGGAATTAATCCAACACAAGCTAAGCAACTAGATAAGATCAGAAAAGCGAACGAATCTGCAAATACATTTCAGATCATCGCAAAAGAATGGTTGCAAATGAAAGATTGCGCTGATGTGACCAAATACCGTCGCCTTGATATGTTGGAGCGCATTTTATTTCCTTCTATCGGTGCATTACCAATAAGAGAAATTACATCTCACCATATTCTCAAAATATTGCAGCGTGAAGTTCAAAGAGGCGCTCCAACAGTTGCAGCTGAAGCTAAACGGACGATATCCGCGATTTTTGAATTGGCTGTTGCCACATTAAGAGCTGATAGTGATCCAGTATGGGCAATAAGAAAAGCTCTCCCAGCAAACAAAACACAACATAAAAAAGCCCTCACTACGGATCAAATAGGTCAACTACTCAACAACGTTGATAATAGCCGTGGCACCTTTCAACTGAACTATTGTATGTGGTTAATGTGGTGGACGCTTTCTCGTCCATCTGAAGTCGCTGAGGCGGAATGGTCTGAATTCGATCTTGATAATGCACTTTGGACTATCCCAGCTGAGCGAATGAAAGCACGAAGAGAACATATTGTTCCTCTGCCTACACAAGCTATTACGATTCTAAGATCTCTTTATGGTTTTACTGGTAACCGCAAACATTTATTTCCCGGTCGTGATTCTTGCCATAAACCAATGTCTACTAACTCGCTAAGGCAATTTCTTAAAACGAGAGGTTGGAGTGGTATATATAGCCCTCATGCGACCACGTACAACAGGCAGCACACGATTAAATGAGTTAGGATATCGACCTGATGCTATCGAAGCACAATTAGCCCATATGGACTCAAATAGCGTTAGACGTTCATATAACCATGCAACTTACCTTGAAGAGCGCAAAATCATGATATTACCACTGGATACGCAATCCCTAGAATACCGTTGCTTGATTCAGGCTATCGTCTGGCAACGAATCGTGGTTTGGGTCGAGGAAATCGAAGTTGAAGGCGGTACAGCCAATATATTGAAATCTGTCTCACCATTTGAATACCTGATTGATACGCACAGCGATGACACTTATCGAGATACGCTCAGCAACAATGCCAGTTCTTACCGTTTTCTAGCCACCCTGCGCCCTGAAACCCCATTAGACGTATTAAGGCAACATGGACGCATTAGTTATCAACCCTGCTGGAAGCTACCTCGAATAGCACAAAAAGAATGGCAAGGTTTATGGGTACCGAATGAGGATGGATGGGAAAACCTATCAGAGGAAAATATTCATCAACCAAAAGGGATTGGTGAGTGGCCTGATTTACCTCATAAAAGTATGAAGCCATTGGTGCACGGGCTGCAAGAAGATGGCGGGGATTATTTGCGGTACTTGATTTATTGGAAAAGCCAGTGCCAATAATCAAAAAATATGGCACATCACGGAAAACACGCCTATTCCCCAAGGAGGTCTAACCGCTTCCTTTTTATATTCTTTGCTGAATCCGACTAACGCTTTATCTCACCCAGATAAATCCTATTCATCACCTATTATTCAATATTGTTTCACATTCAATTTGTCTTTATGCGCAGTAATCCGTTATCTTAACGTAAATTACTTAACATTAAAGTGGGTAACCTCACTCGCGGCTTATTGTATTTTCGGTTACCACGGTGGACACAAAGGAAATAAGATGAGCTTAATGGATAATGCACTACGACCTTTTTTATCCCATAATCGCTACCAGCTTGCTGTACAAGGTCGCCAGACCCACTTAGATGTTGAGCACTTCACGGGACGTGAAGCCATTAGCGAAACGTACCGTTATCAGATTACCTTTACTTCCACAGAGAAAAACCTGCAAGCACCACAGTTTCTTCGCCGCAGTGCTGATTTTACCTTTTCGTCACCCACTCTACCGCTGGCTGCGCTGAACACACTGACTGAACCGCAAAAACGTGTTCATGGCGTGATCACCCACTTCAAGCGGCTGTCTGGCTCCGCTGATGAAGCACAATACCAAATTGTGATAGAGCCATTTGTCTCTCTGTTACGTCATCAAATGCGCTCTCACCGTTTTTTCTTAAATAAATCCGTGCCGGACGTCATTGACCTCATTTTGCGTGAGCATGACATGAAAGGCTGGGAATTTGAGTTTCATTTGCAACGCCAATACCCTAAACGGGAGCAAATCAACCAAATCAATGAGAGTGATTGGCAATTTATCGAACGCCTGTTAAGTGAAGTCGGGATTTTCTATTCCTTTAGTCTTCAAGCCGACACTAAAACCGAAGTCATTCATTTTGGGGATAGCCAACGTGCGTATGTGTATGATTTGCAGCTCCCGTTAAACAGTCCTTCTGGCATGAATGATAATGGCGTGGAGAGTGTGTGGGGATTATCGCTGCGTCATCAAGTGGTGGAGCGTAGTGTGACCACCAAAGATTACAATCACCGCCAAGCAATGCAAACCTTGCAATCCATTGAAACGGACATGACCCGAGGCAATGGCGACGACATCAATTATGGTGATGTGTACCATTATCAAGCTCGCCACCTTGAGCGCGGTGAGAAGTACCAACCTGAAACGGAAACCGCTCACTTTTGGTCACGCCTTGACCATGAGCGTTTTCTGGCTCGTCAGACTCAGTTGCACGGTAAAAGTAACTCACCGATGCTAACGCCATTATTGGTGCTCAAAATTACCGATAACCAACTGCCTTCAACATTACCGTCTGACTTTCAATCTGAAATCTTAATCACACGCTTGCGATTTTCAGGTAGCCGCAGCAATGCCTTAGTCGTGCAGTTTGATGCAACGTCGTACACCGAAACTTTGTGCTGGCGTCCGACTTTGAAGCCTCGCCCTGTGATTGCTGGGACTTTGATGGCGCGTATCACCAGCGCCAAATCCCACGATATTTACGCTCATCAAAACGAACACGGTTTTTATTGGGTGAAATTCGATGCCGACCGTGATGAAAAACCGACGGGGTATGAAAGTATGCCCGTACGACTGGCGAAACCCTACGCAGGCGATACCTACGGCATGCACTTCCCGTTAATTCAAGGGACAGAGGTTGCTATTGCCTTCCATGAGGGTGACCCAGACCGACCGTATATCGCCCATGCGTTACACGATTCCCATCGTCCCGACCACATCACTGACAAAAATAATACCCGCAATGTCATTCGTACCCCTGCGAATAATAAGCTACGCATGGAAGACAAACGCGGGGAAGAACACATCAAATTCAGCACCGAATACGGGGGGAAATCGCAACTCAATTTAGGGCATCTGGTTAATCAAGGGCGTGAAAAGCGCGGTGATGGCTTTGAGCTGCGAACCGACAGCTGGGGGGCGATACGTGCGGGGAAAGGGCTGTTTATCAGCACCGATTTACGCACGAAAGCCTCTTCAGAACAACTGGATATGCGCGAAGCCAAGCAACAACTGGATGATGCATTGAACCTAGTGAGCTCCCTACGGGAAGCAGCCGAAGTCGCAAAAGCAGAGCTGGCAGACATGAAAGCTCAGCAACGCTTATTAACTGAGTCCATCAACGAATTGCAGCAGGCAGCGTTATTGCTTAGTGCGCCAGCAGGTATTGCCTTAACCTCACCCAAAACCGTACAGGCTCACAGCGGTGAAAACATTACCCTGACGGCCAATAAACAGGCAGATATCTCAGTCGGTAAAAAAATTACCTTAGCCGCAGGTCAAGCCATCAGCTTATTTGCTCACACCTTAGGAATCAAAGCCTTTGCAGCAAAAGGTAAAGTGGAAATTCAAGCTCAAAGTGATGAAATGCATCTCACCTCACTCAAAGACATGACCGTCACTAGTACCGGTGGTAAAACCGTCGTTGCCGCTAAAGATGAACTTCTATTGACCTGTGGTGGCGCCTATATTCGATTAAAAGGCGGGCAGATAGAGTACGGTAGCCCCAATAACCAAACGGTGAAAGCCACTAATTGGGTGGTTGAAGGACCGGCGTCTATGGATGTCACTCACCCGCAATTCCCGCAATCGATGCCAAAACAAACCTTGCGTTTTCAACTGAGCTCCTCACCACAAAGCCCGATGAAGGCGCGTGCATTTGAGCCGTATGAACTGTATGCCAATGGAGCACTGATTTTAAAAGGTATGAGTGATGCGCAAGGTAATGTCCAAATTGACCATGATATTCCCACCGATAGCTATCAACTATACCTACTCAGTGGGGATCGTTATGACATTACAGTACCACCACCTGCTGAAGATGATGACAGTAACGAGCCTACAGTCAATATTGGATTTAGACCAAGCGCACCTAGCCAAGAGCGTGAAAATGCACGTATTGGCGATGCATGGGGTCAAAACCTTTCAGAGTTTTTAACCGCATTCAAAAAGGATAAGTAATATGTCTGGAGGTAATTGGAGCCAATTCCCGCTAGGAGTTCAACTCCCAACATCAGCAACGCCACCGATGATTGATATACCAGTATCAAGTTGCATGGTGGCACATGTGACGCCAAGCTGGATACCTGAACGCACGAAATACCCCATGAGTTTATTTACCTATGCACCATTAATTAATGGACAACAAACCTTTGCTGCCGTTGCGGAAGCTATTCGTAAAGCGAAAAAAAGTATTGATATTATTACATGGGGCTTTCAACCCTCTATGTATTTTGAACGTAGTTCGGATGCCCGAGAAGGTCAATATCCGATGATTGGCGAGTTGTTAGAGCAAAAGGCCAATGAAGGTGTGCAAGTGCGTGTACTTGTGTGGTTTGATCATGTGGGAAAACATTTTGAGAAAAGCTTTCCCGGTTGGGGGAAACAAGTGATATCGCCATCCCAACTCAATGATTTTCTTGTCTTTGGTGCAAAGCTCGATTATCAAACCCAAAAACAATATCAGTTTGATATCGCTTGGAACCGTAAAGTTCATATGGGCCTTGTCAAAAACTTGTCAGTACGGACTCGTGATATTACAATGAGTATACCTGATTCGCGATTAAAAGATGTTACGGCGCGAACCAATCATCAATTTTCGAGTCAAGAAACTGAGCTAAGTGCTCGCTGGGCTGCTTTAGCGGCTGGTTCAACGCATCATCAAAAAGCGGTTTTAATCGATTATGAAGAGCCTGAAAATGCGATTGGTTTTGTGATGGGGCACAATATGCACTCGGAATATTGGGATCAAGATGCACATGCCATCACTCGTTATAAGGAAGAGTCATGGCTTGGTCGCGATGGCGTAACTGCGTGGCAGGATACCTCAAACTGTGTGTATGGTGAGCTACTGTATGATTTAAATGATAACTTTGTGTCGGCGTGGAAAAAAACTGATGGTTTTTTCGCCAGCAAAGGTGACGATGTAGAGCAACTTGCACAGAGAGAAAGTCGCTCACGATGTGACTATATCCCGACACCTGAGCATATCAAAAAACTCAACGCCCATTACACATTTTTAGCCAATAATCCTTTAGTTCCCACGGGCGGAAAAATTTGCCGAACCCAGCCACAACACGATGAATACGATATATTAAAAGCCTATGATCATGGTGTTAAACATGCCCGTAACTACATCTATTTTGAAAACCAATATTTTCGTTTGTCATCTATAGCGACCAATTTACGGGATATGGTTGAAGAACGAAACCGACGTTTTTTACAAGCTGCTGAAACTGACAGCAAATTACAAAGCATTAAACCACCTCCGTTCTATCTTTTTGTTGTCACTAATTCAACGGAAAAACCCTCTGTCGGAAGTTCGAATGAAGTAGGCGGTTATCAAACTTATAAGATGTTAGAACAACTTGGTCGTCGAGATTTAATGAAAGAGCACGTTTACGATCAATCGTTCAAACCTAAGTCGGGTTATTGGGGGGTCTATATTCGAAGTGAAGATATCAAAAGCCCTGATGATATTCAGCCTGAAAAAATTGAGGGGCTAGAAACAATGATCTGTACACTTGTCTCTCCTGATTCGGATAGATGGCAGCAAGTGTATGTACACAGTAAATTAACTTTAGTCGATGATACCTTTTTAATTCAAGGCTCTGCCAATATTAATTTACGCAGCATGGCATTCGACAGTGAAATCGCCGTGATATTGCAAGATACCGATGATTTTCCAATTGTGAAGCCGTTAAGGGAAAAGTTATGGGGATTGCATAAGAGGACTGGGAGTGTTTCTAGTAGCTTAGATACAGAATTTGAAAAATGGAAAGATCTTCTTGCTGATAATAAAGAAAATAAAAAAGATAAAAAACAACCAGTAAGTTCTCTTCTTCCCTTCGAGGATAAAACTATTAGTTTAAAAAATGCGGATTAAATGATGAACATAAAAATAAACATCGCATTATTATTGGGATTTATTCTGCTGATGGGCTGTAAGCCTATTGATAAAAAGGACGTCACTGTGACTCAAAAAGCCAAACCCGATTTAACCTTCACCTGCGTGTATGAAAAAGACACGCTACCACCCGTTGATCCGGAAGCGGATATTTGGTTTAAACAAGCACGTGAACTTGAAAAAGTGAATAAACATCAACGAGATTATACCAAAATTGGTGATCTCTACCGCAAAGCCGCGGAGCGTAATCACCCCAAAGCCATGCTTAACTTAAGCAATTTAATCAGTTATGGCAAAGTGCCACCAATAGCAGGAAAAGGTCCCGCACAAGAGGTGTGGGATATTATTCAAAAAATGGCTAAATTGAACATCAGCTATGGTTATTACCAAATGGGACATTATCTAGACACGGGTTATGGTGTAGCTGCTGATAGAACGAAAGCGTTAGCGTATTTTCGTCAAGCTGCAGATTTAGGTAATCCAGAGGCTCAATATGTGATTGGAGATATACTTGTTTCTCAACGCTTATCGGACAGAGATAACCCTGCCTATCAACCCGAAATAGGAAAAAGTATGTTGGATTGCGCAGCTAAACAAGGTAATGGGGAAGCTGCGCGTCGATTTGCTACATACTCTTTTAATGTGGAAAATAATGTTGATACTACCTTAATATACTATCAACTAGCAGTTAAAAATGGTTTGCGTAGTGCTGCATCTAGGTTAAATCAAGTTTTTGACCCAAATACAACTCCAAAAGATTATTACTATCTAGGTGTAAAACCAGATCTTGAACGTTCTGCTCGTTATGAAGCTATTGCTAATGAGATTAGAAATAATCCCGAGGCACGCTTTCCCGATATCGATAAAATCGTACCCCTCCCCCCTGCTGAACTCCCTGAATGGGATGGTACGTTTGAATATAAAAAACAGGTTGAAGGACAATAATCATGACTTGTTCCTTTTTATCCTCTAACCATCTAGCCAGTCAATATGCTGTCGTCGTATTAGGCTTGCTATTGATGGGTTGTAAACCCATTGATAAAAAGGACACCATTGTGACTCAAAAAACAGAACCTGATTTAACTTTCACCTGCGTGTATGAAAAAGACACATTGCCTCCCGTTGACGCTGAAGCCGATGTTTGGTTTAAACAAGCCCGTGAACTTGAAAAAGTCAATAAATCTCAACGGGATTATGCTCAAATTGGTGCACTCTACCGTAAAGCCGCAGAGCGAAATCATCCTAAAGCCATGCTGAATCTCAGTAACTTAATTAGTTATGGCAAAGTGCCTCCGATTGAAGGTAAAGGTTCTGCACAAGAGGTATGGGACATTATTCAAAAAATGGCAAAATTAGACATCAGCTATGGTTATTACCAAATGGGACACTACCTCGATACAGGCTATGGAGTCGTCGCTGATCGTACTAAAGCTTTAGCCTATTTTCGCCAAGCGGCTGATTTAGGTAATCCAGAAGCGCAGTATTTTATTGGTGATATCTTTATATCACAACGAGTTTCAGATAGCGATAATCCAGCTTATCGTCCCGATATTGGTAAAAAAATGCTTGCTTGTGCCGCGCAACAAGGACATGGAGAAGCCAGTTATAATTTAGCTGCGTACTCAAGAGATGTAGAAAAAAATATTGATAATACTTTAAAGTTTTTTCAAATTTCCGCAAGGAACGGGTATCGAATGGGAGCTTCTATGCTAAGTAAAGCATTTTCTCCAAATTCAACACCTAAAGATTATTATTATTTACCAATTAAACCTGATCCAGAACGCTCAGCCCGTTATGAAGCAATTGTCAAAGAAATCGATGCTTCTGACGAAACCGCCAAGTTCCCCGATATCGATAAAATCGTACCCCTCCCCCCAGCTGAACTCCCTGAGTGGGATGGGTCCTTTGAATATAAAAAACAGGTTGAAGGACAATAATCATGACTTGTTCCTTTTTATCCTCTAACCATCTAGCCAGTCAATATGCTGTCGTCGTATTAGGCTTGCTATTGATGGGTTGTAAACCCATTGATAAAAAGGACACCATTGTAACTCAAAAAACAGAACCCGATTTAGCCTTCACCTGTGTGTATGAAAAAGACACGCTACCACCCGTTGATCCGGAAGCGGATATTTGGTTTAAACAAGCGCGTGAACTAGAAAAGGTCAATAAATACCAGCGGGATTATAAGCAAATTGGTGTGCTATATCGTAAAGCAGCCGAGCGAAATCACCCCAAAGCCATGTTGAATCTCAGTAACTTAATTAGTTATGGCAAAGTCCCCCCGATTGAAGGCAAAGGCCCCGCACAAGAGGTGTGGGACATTATTCAAAAAATGGCAAAATTAGACATCAGCTATGGTTATTACCAAATGGGACATTATCTCGATACGGGTTATGGTGTACCTGCTGATAGAACGAAAGCGTTAGCTTATTTTAGGCAGGCTGCCGATTTAGGCAGCCCAGAAGGGCAATATGTTATTGGTGATATTTTTCTCGCTCAACGTTTATCAGATAAAGACAATCCTGCTTATCAACCTGAAATTGGAAAAAAAATGCTTGCTTGTGCTGCTCAACAAGGTAATAAAGAAGCTGCATTTACAGCAGCGATGTTTTATAAGAGTGTGGAAAAAAACTTTGACATAGCATTAGAATTTTTTCAATTAGCATCGGAAAATGGACATAGAATCTCAGCTTCAATACTCATTGATACATTTAAAATAGACACAACACCAAAAGACTATTATTACCTAGCGGTTAAACCAGACCCAGAACGCTCAGCCCGTTATGAAGCAATTGTCAAAGAAATGGATGCTTCTGACGAAACCGCCAAGTTCCCCGATATCGATAAAATCGTTCCCCTCCCCCCTGCTGAACTCCCTGAGTGGGATGGGTCCTTTGAATATAAAAAACAGGTTGAAGGACAATAATCATGACTTGTTCCTTTTTATCCTCTAACCATCTAGCCAGTCAATATGCTGTCGTCGTATTAGGCTTGCTATTGATGGGTTGTAAACCCATTGATAAAAAGGACGTCAATGTGACTCAAAAAACAGAACCCGATTTAGCCTTCACCTGTGTGTATGAAAAAGACACGCTACCACCCGTTGATCCGGAAGCGGATATTTGGTTTAAACAAGCGCGTGAACTAGAAAAGGTCAATAAATACCAGCGGGATTATAAGCAAATTGGTGTGCTATATCGTAAAGCAGCCGAGCGAAATCACCCCAAAGCCATGTTGAATCTCAGTAACTTAATTAGTTATGGCAAAGTGCCTCCGATTGAAGGTAAAGGTCCTGCGCAAGAAGTATGGGATATTATCCGAAAAATGGCTAAATTAAACATCAGTTACGGTTATTACCAAATGGGACATTATCTCGATACGGGTTATGGCGTGGCGGCTGACCGCACAAAAGCTTTGGCTTATTTTCGCCAAGCGGCTGATTTAGGTAATCCAGAAGCGCAGTATTTTATTGGTGATATCTTTATATCACAACGAGTTTCAGATAGCGATAATCCAGCTTATCGTCCCGATATTGGTAAAAAAATGCTTACTTGTGCCGCGCAACAAGGACATGGAGAAGCCAGTTATAATTTAGCTGCGTACTCAAGAGATGTAGAAAAAAATATTGATAATACTTTAAAGTTTTTTCAAATTTCCGCAAGGAACGGGTATCGAATGGGAGCTTCTATGCTAAGTAAAGCATTTTCTCCAAATTCAACACCTAAAGATTATTATTATCTACCAATTAAACCTGATCCAGAACGCTCCGCCCGTTATGAATTAATAGTCAAAGAAATTGACGCATCTGACGAAACAGCCAAGTTCCCCGATATCGATAAAATCGTCCCCCTCCCCCCAGCTGAACTCCCTGAGTGGGATGGGACCTTTGAATATAAAAAACAGGTTGTAGGACAATAATCATGACTTGTTCCTTTTTATCCTCTAACCATCTAGCCAGTCAATATGCTGTCGTCGTATTAGGCTTGCTATTGATGGGTTGTAAACCCATTGATAAAAAGGACGTCACTGTGACTCAAAAAACAGAATCCGATTTAGCCTTCACCTGTGTGTATGAAAAAGACACATTACCTCCCGTTGATCCTGAAGCGGATATTTGGTTTAAACAAGCTCGTGAACTTGAAAAAGTCAATAAATATCAAAGAGATTATACGCAAATTGGTGTTCTATACCGTAAAGCCGCAGAGCGTAACCATCCTAAAGCGATGATTAATTTAAGTAATTTAATCAGTTACGGTAAGGTGCCACCGATTGAGGGAAAAGGTTCAGCGCAAGAGGTTTGGGATATTATCCAAAAAATGGCTAAATTAAACATCAGCTATGGTTATTACCAAATGGGGCACTATCTTGATACAGGCTATGGTGTTGTAGCCGACCGCACAAAAGCGTTAGCCTATTTTCGCCAAGCAGCGGATTTAGGTAGCCCCGAAGCTCAATATGTCATTGGGGATATATTTGTTTCTAAACGAGTATCCGATAAGAAAAATCCTGCATATCATCCTGAAATAGGTAAATCCATGTTAGATTGTGCATCTATGCAGGGGCATGGAGATGCGGCATATCGACTCGCTAGTTATATGCGCAATGTTGAAAAAAATAATATTAAAGCTAGTATTTATTTCCAGTTATCAACAAAAAATGGAAATCGTGATGCCGCATCAACCCTCTCTGATGTATTTGATTTAGCGACTACATCAAAAGACTATTATTATCTAGCGGTTAAGCCAGATCCGGTACGCTCAGCTCGCTATGCGGCTATAGTCAAAGAAATTGACGCATCTGACGAAACCGCCACATTCCCCGATATCGATAAAATCGTTCCCCTCCCTCCCGCCGAATTACCGGAATGGGATGGCACGTTTGAATATAAAAAACAACAGGATAACCAATAAAAGGATCTTAACATGCGCGCACTTGTTCGATTAGGTGACAAAACTACTCATGGCGGCGAAGTTATTTCCGCTTCTGGCTCGATGATGTACGGTAAGCCCATTGCCTTAGTGGGAGATAAAGTCAGTTGTCCGAAAAAAGGACATGGTGTCAATGCCATTTTACCCGGATCAACGCGCATTTTAATATCCGGTCGCCAAGCGGCATTGAATGATTTTCAAACCGAATGTGGCTGTACCCTCATTGCGAGCCTTTCCTCGTCAGGTGAACAGTCATGATGAGTTGGAAAATCCCCTCTTTAGAGCATCCACCAGAGCCTCCATTACCGCGTGTGGGGCTTTGGTTGTTTTTGGTTGTTCTCATTGGTATTGCTGGATTTGGTATTGGCGTGTATTTATCTTCAATTACCTTATTGTCTAGCGAAATCAGTAACAATCAAATAATCGCTTTATTTGTTGTTCTTCCGGTGATCATTATCTTGTTCATCCGATTACTTGTTTATTCAATCACGGCTTATCGTCATCAACTTTTTACGAATATGTTAGATGACGCCCACAATGAATGGCGTTATTGGGCGGGTAAGCACCTTGGATTATTAACGCATTCACGATTAACTCAAATCGATGAAGAGAAACTAGAGGGCGTACCTTTATCTTCATTACCAATCAATAAAGATAATATATTGACACTAAACGCCTTGAAATCCCTTTCTTCATGGGAAAAACAAGAAACGGCGATACAAAAATTGCTTGCCCCAATCGCGGCATTTTATCATCAACACGCTCTCACACAGCCGATAACACTGTATTGGCAAGCAGAAGAAAGTGGGACTAATTGGACGGAACTTATTGAGCAGGAAGCTGCTCGCCTATCATTGCCACTTGAATCTGTTGAAATATTACCATACATGTCTCTCAGTGAATGGCTATTGACACTGTATGAAAACTCCTTTGAACCTAAGTTATACGCTATTTTAGCATTTCAATTAGACTCAACGGCAAGTGAAGAGGCCGCTAGTCTATTACTCGCCCCTCAAGGATTCTACGAGAGTTTAAGAGTACCTATCAAAGCGAAGATCCTGCGCCCAATATCTACGGATAAAGAATCTTTTTCTGATGCACTGAAAACACAATGTGAATTTCAATTAAGTGGAGAGCAATTAACCGCCATCTGGCATAGTAATATTAGTGATAATAATAAAGGGGAATGTATTCAGGGTTATATTCAGCAAAACATGGCTTGTCTTTCTGAATATTTTTATGATGCTGATGCCCTACTAGGGATAAGCGACTTAGCAAGGTATGGAGTGGTGTTGTCTTTAGCAAGTGAATCACCACAACCTGTACTCATTACTCATCAAAATGGGAACAATCTGTTCTTACAACAATTAGTTACCTAACACCACATACCAAGAAATGGGTATTAATGAATAGTCTAGAGTTACGCTTTTATTCAGGTGCTCCCTATTATGAATAGCCTTTATGCTGATATACTTTTACTTAGATAATGTTATCAGCACTAAGTTTAATACGATACTTTTCTCTAAATGAGTACACCGCTGAGTACAAAATATAAACCTTAAAATAAAATCATTATGATTCAATTAAATAACCTAAACCTAACGGTTTAATGTGTAAGCCTATACTCTAGTTTTAGATTGTCTCATTAAGCATCATTTAAAAACAGCATAAAATTCATAATATTACTATGGTTTTATGCTGTTTAATGTCTCACTGAATTTCATGAAAACTCACACCTAAATAAATATATTGCTTATTTATCTTCTCTTTTTTCAGTGAATATAATTATATAAATCCACATAATTACTTGAATTTATTATATTTACTGACACAAAATACAGAACAGCAAAATCTAAAGAAAAACTTTCCGTATCAATGACTTCAACGGTTTGTACCTTGAAGTGATACCTAATGGTAAAAAAGCTGGCAGTTTCATTTTCAAATAAATGGAAAATCGAGCATGCTGGCATTAGGCAACTACCCATTGGTAACACTAGCTGAAGCCAGATCTAAATGTGATGGATGCTAGAAAACTCGTCTCAGAAGGGATTAATCCAACACAAGCTAAGCAACTAGATAAGATCAGAAAAGCGAACGAATCTGCAAATACATTTCAAATCATCGCAAAAGAATGGTTGCAAATGAAAGATTGGGCTGATGTGACCAAATACCGTCGCCTTTGATAGACCCTGTAAATAATTCTGTGTATCTGTAATTTCTTACGGCCATAAGCATAGTAAAATCGTTAATGTTAACTTCTCCATTACAATATAGAGAATCTAACTATAATCATCCTAAATTTTCATAAAGAGAGGCTAATAATATATTATTTAATTAAAGGCGCTGTATATTTATTCACTGACAAAATAGTTTCAATAGTAATAGACTGTTATCTCTAACACTCGAAAGATAAGAAAAGATTAATTTCAAAGAGAACAGTATGATGTGATTGCTAGAACAACAATGCTATCAAGTAAATGATGAGCAATGCATAACTTCTTTTAGCGAGTCATCATGATAATAAGTGACCTTGGCCACTTATTATCTAAATACTCATTGTTGAATTAACCAAAAGTGTAATAACGCTCAACATCCTTTTCCGCATACTCTTGGTGTGTATATCGATGCTCTTCGTAGTAATAATAATTTTTATCACGCCCAATAGTAGGCTTAATCACTGTAAAGGTCTCAACATCAACACCTTCAAGTAAATGTGCCTGACACCAGATGTTTTGCCCAACACGGCAAAAATTGCTTTTTGGATAAAAATATAATTCACCATCATCAGGTAGTGTTAATGGTTGAAGTTGTTGATTGAAGTACCATATATGCTGCTTATCACGCCAATAAGCCCCATGATAAACATCAATGAGTTCTACTGTTGACGCATCAGCGTTCTCTATATTTTTCCAACAAATCCTAACATTGTTAGCATCTTTCACTAACCCTAAACGCCAATCAACAATTTCAAAACTGTGGGGATCGAAACCTTCTAATAATTTTGTTCCCTCCCAGACATGTTTTTTATCGAGATAATAATTTTCTTGTTGGCGAAATGTTGCTGCGTCAGCATGTTCTAACACACCGTTATAATAAAAGACTTGATTACCCGATATTGAAAATATGTTGTCAAATTTTGTCACAGTACGAGGGTCGACTCCTTCAATTTTAAAAACTCCCTGCTGGTGGTTTGAGCCGTAAAAAGCATTTTTATCGATATAATGGCTATCATTGATTTTTTGAAAAGTTGCCATATCCACGGTGATAGCGCCAAGCTTAAATTGACGATTTTCTATCACAGAAAACCATAATGTATTGTCAATTTGTAATATAAAGTCAGTGTCGTAATCCCCCTCAAGCAAACGAATCGTTTTTCCTAATAAATTCGTATCTATCAATATGGGCATATTTAACGATAGTTTAGGATGCAGCCATACCGAATTATTGTCAGAATAGATATTGTTTAAACTATCGGTAAATATGCGCTTAAACGTGAAAGGATTAGCATTAGGCAATACCTCATTTTCCCAGCTAACAACCTGAGTTCCATTAGAGAAGAAATCTGTGTTTTTAATATGAATACGGTTATCTGGGGTCGCATTACGCAAATATATATTGTACTGACGTTTAGTTTGATTCCATAATTTGCTATCAATCCATTTTTTTATATTATCTTCACTGGCATCCTCAAGCTCTTGCAACCACTCCTGTGCCCAGTTTGGAGTATCAAAACGAGTGACTTTATCTGATAGGGTTGATTTGTCTTTTTCAACAATCAAAGTACCTGCGATATTTTCACCATATATTACCGTCGCGGTAGTATTTCTTGCGACAAAAGAGGCCGTTGTTTTTAAAATCTCAACAAGATGTAAAATATGATCACTAAGCTCATCCGATACTAACCATAATCCACAACGTAAAACTGCCTGCTGTTTATCATGTAACAACAAAAAGCGTAATTCATCTGAAGGGGCATTGAGATAAGTTAAAAACGATTGAGCAATGGTTTGTTGCTGTAATTTCTGGGTATGACCTGATGCTTCTGCTATCGTAAATTCTGATTTTAACCAACGATCAAAGGCTGCCCGTGATAAAGGTATTTCTCCAAATAAATACTGCGGTTCTGCCATAATATATTCCCTCTTACTAACGCATATGTTCTATCGTCTTGTCTCCCTAAGAGTAAGTAAACCTACATTTCCCTTCAATAAATAGCCATCGATAAAGGAATATACCTCAAATGCAATTTAGGGGGAGAGACAAAGATGTCAGTGTCTTTTAATGATAACCGTGCATCATGGATAGACAATAAATTGACTTAGGCAACAATATTACCCGTTATTTTGTTAGTAGGGAAAATATTTTTTAGAAACCGCTTAGCGTTTCGTGAATAAATCTGCGCCTTTGTATTCATGATATAGAGAATGGCATTTAAAATTAAATTAACAAAAATATCACTTTAAATACATTTGACCATCATCATGATAAATAGACTAACTTAATTACCCCCTAATAAGCAAACATAATTATGATATTTAATCATAAGAACTACTCAAACAAAAAGCACACGATAAAAGATATCATATCAGTTTGCTTTTGTTATATTACCCACAGTAAAATCCATTACATGGGGCTAGTGACAATGACTTTTTTTGTATTTATCATTAAGAATAGACTCATTATTAAATATACTAAAAAATCATTGAGTGAATATACATAAATCTTATTCAGTTATTTTATAGACATCATGAGCCATTCTCATTACTCTCACATTTTCTCCTATAATTCCAATGGTATTCCTCCTTCTATTTTGCTTGTTTTTTGGATTAACTTTAATATCCAAGATATTGAAACAACAATATCAAATAGCATTTTCTATGCTTCTATATAGGAATTTAATTTTCAATATAAACAATACTATTATCTGTTCATATAGCACCAATCATCAATTCACTTTATAATGAATTGATTGAGTTATATTTTAACGTTCTACAGCTGTATCATTGTTTGATAAGATTTCTTGACTTGAACTTACCTCACCCTCTTCATTATTGATGATGCTATCTTGACATGCTAATAAAAAAGTCGTTAATAAAACCATTATCACCATTGTTATTTTATTCATAAATTCACCTCATCACATTTAATTATCACCATTAATTGATTTTTCTATTATCGATAATCCATAAAAACATTTTATTAAAATCATTATTCATTCTTAAAATGATACCCATATTTAATATTTATATAACAATAAAATACCGTTAATGGGATCCACCACTAGAGATAAAATTCCTCTTTGATATCTGTAGTTCTTTAAACTATAGCATAGAATATAAAAAACACCTTTACAGTAAAAAATAAAAACAAATAGCTTTGCAGAAAATAAAACAGGAAGAAAAACCTTATATTTAATACTTATTATGATTGATATCCGTATATTCTCTCACTAATGACTTCATTTTCTTATCTTTATCATAAAACATAACAATAAAAACTGTTATTAAGTGAGCACATGAAAAAAGTTTCATCTTATTGATATTATCATTTAATTAATCAGTAATTTTATGTCTATATTTTATTAATCATCATAAATATTAAAGCCTATTATTAGTTATAGAGTAACATTGATTATATCAGCCTTTATTCTTATGCATCGATTTTACTCGTTATATCATGACTCGTGTTATTGATAATCAACTAATATTTTTCGAGATTTAGATAAGATGATTACGTTTATTAACGATAAATAGGTATATCTTTATAGAGTGCGGTCATTAATAACAAGAGAGACGATAATTTTTTGTTTTATCCATAGTGCAAAGACATCCTTGTCTACTTAGCTTAAAGTGATACTATCATCACTAGATTATTAGCTCACTTTTATCTCACTCCGGCACTCCATTAGTGCCCCTTCTTCGCTATTAGCGCATAAATATAAATCGAGCTTCATTCACTCCGAACTTAATAGTTCATTTGATAGTAATTCAGCCTGTGCCAGTACAGTCTCTGTTGCCAACAATGACATATCGGGCGGATAGCCATAGCGGTTAAGTAAGCGTTTTACGATCACTCGGATTTTTGCTCTAGCAGATTCTTTTATTGTCCAATCTAACGTTACATTGCTACGAATCATTTCAGTCAAAACCACCGCGAGTTCTCTCAGTTTATCTTTACCAATTAACTCTTTAGCACTGTCATTTTCAGCAACCGCAGTATAAAAGGCATATTCATATGGCGATAATTTCAGCTCATTTGCCTCTGCATCTACTTTGTTAATATCTTTAGCTAATTTGATTAACTCATCGATAACCTCAGCTGCCGTTAAAATTTTATTTTGGTAGTTTTTTATCGCTCCACTAAGCATTTCCATTAGTTTTTTACCTTGAATAATACTAGTGGTGGTTCTAACTTTTATTTCATCTGCTAATAGCTTTTTCAATGTTTCTAATGCAATATTTTTATGTTGATAGTCTTGCATCTCCATTAAAAACTCGTCAGACAGAATTGATATATCCGGTTTTTTAATTCCAGCTGCATCAAAAACATCCACAACTGTATCAGTCACTAATGCCTGATCAATAGTTTGTTTAACTCTTAGCTCTATATTTTCATTACTTGTTATTCCTCCAACCGTATTATCGAATTTCACCAAGCGCGCTTTCACCGCTTGAAAAAAAGCGATTTCGGGTGTGGATTCCATTGCTATGGGATGAGGAGTCGCGAGGGCAAATGCTTGAGACAATGCTGTCACTGCGGTGAGAAAACGTATTTTTCCTTTACCTTCATCCAGCCCTAAAATGAAATCTTCTGCTTCTAAAATAATGGCTAATTTACGAGAAGTACTTGCAGTAAAATACTCTCTATAATCAAAACCAAATAGCATTCCTTGCAGAATTTCTAGTTTCTCCTGCATCACAGTAACGGCTTCATCCTGATCTAAGGTTGGTTTACCTTTCCCCCCCGCATCCGAATAAAAAGATAGCGCCGATTTTAAATCAGCCGCAATACCTAAATAATCAACGACCAACCCACCTGATTTATCCTTATACACTCGGTTAACACGTGCAATGGCCTGCATCAGATTATGGCCTTTCATCGGTTTATCGATATATAAGGTGTGCATACTTGGAGCATCGAATCCTGTGAGCCACATGTCTCGGACAATGACTAATTTAAGTTTATCATCCTCATCTTTCATACGGTTAGCTAATAGCTGTCGATCTCTTTTCGTTGTATGATGTTTAGAAATTTCAGGTCCATCAGATGCAGAAGATGTCATCACAACCTTAATCACGCCGTCATTAAGGTCATCGCTGTGCCATTCAGGTTTTAACGCAACTATTTCATTATATAAATCCACAGCAATACGACGTGACATTGCCACGATCATGCCTTTACCTTGATTAGCATTCGCGACTAAACGTTCTTCAAAATGGGTCACTAAATCCTCAGCGATCGCTTTAATTCGTTCCTTGCTACCAATAATTCCCTCAATACGAGCCCATTTTGCTCTCTGCTGTTGAGTCAATGTGAGCTCTTCTTCACTAAATTCCTCATCAAAAGCTTCTATAAGCTGTTTGCCTTCTTCGCTAATTTTGACTTTGGCTAAGCGGCTTTCATAATAAATCGGTACTGTTGCACCATCTTCCACTGCTTGGGCAATATCATAGATATCAACATAGTTACCGAATACAGCTGGTGTATTCACATCCGTTTTTTCAATCGGTGTTCCTGTAAATCCAAGGTAGGTTGCGTTAGGTAACGCATCTCGCATATATTTAGCAAACCCATAAACGGTTCGCTTACCAACAACTTCTCCTTGTTCATTTTTAACATCAACCTCTTTTGCACCAAAACCATATTGAGAACGATGCGCCTCATCAGCAATGACCACAATATTGCTGCGATCTGAAAGTAATTCATAAATACTGCTACCCGTATCGGGTTGGAATTTCTGAATAGTCGTAAATATCACGCCACCCGAACCAACCTTCAGTAATTCTTTCAATTCTTCGCGGTTGTCGGCTTGCTTTGGTGTTTGACGTAATAATTGCACCGCAGATGAGAAGGTACCAAAAAGCTGATCATCTAAATCATTACGGTCTGTAATAACCACTACGGTTGGATTATCGAGTGCCAATACAATTTTTCCGGTATAAAACACCATAGAAAGCGATTTACCAGAACCTTGTGTATGCCAAACAACCCCTGCTTTTCTATCACCTATTTTTTGTTCTTGTACTAAGTGCTGCTTATTACGCCCTTGATAACGTAATGCAACTTCTGCTGACGGGGAGTCTGCATTCACATTTGCGGCACGTATTGTCGAAAGTACCGCTGCGTTCACTGCATAATATTGGTGATAAGCGGCCATTTTTTTGACCGTTTTGATCGAGATAATGCCATTTTTATCTTCCTGTTTGCTCGACTCAAATACAATAAAATAGCGGATCATATCGAGTAAGGTCACTGGATTTAGTAAACCTTGCGTTAATACTTCTAATTGTGGTTGCGTTCTTTTCGCTTCAGTCATGCCATTATCGGTTTTCCATGCCATAAAACGCTCAAAATCAGCCGATAACGTTCCAGCTTTGGCTTCCAATCCATCAGAAATAACACTAAAAGCGTTGTAGGTAAATAAGGAAGGAATATCCTGTTGATAGGTTTTTATTTGTTTATATGCCCCTTCTATCGTGGCATTTTCATCAGTCGCATTTTTTAGTTCAATAACGACAAGCGGTAAGCCGTTAATATAAATAATTACATCAGGTCGACGCTCTTTACGATCTTCTCTAATGGTTACCTGATTAACAACAATAAATTCATTATTGTCGGGCTGTGAAAAATCCACCAGCCAAATATATTCACCTTGTGTATGACCATTTTTGGTCACCTCAATATTAATTCCTTCCGTCAATAAACGATGAAAATTGAGGTTATTATTCATTAAATCTGGGGAGTTTATTTGTGTAACTTGTTTCAGTGCTTCTTGGCATTTTTCTTCGCTTAAATGAGGATTTAAACGCTTTAATGCTGTTAATACGTTTTCCTGAAGGATGACTTGGTTGTAGGCGCGTAATGAATTAATGCTTGTTGGCTCTATATCAGGACCATAAACATATTTATAGCCTAACAGTTGTAATTGCTCAATCGCCATTTTTTCAATATCGGATTCCGTCATTTTTGACATTATTATCATCCTATCAGGTAGAGGTAATAAAAAAGCAGCGTTCAATTCACGCTGCCTACTACAATTATTGTTCTGCTTCTGGAGTATATTTTACGCGCACTTCCCCACTCATCAGTTTAGGAAGTAAGGTATCACGGAGTTTTTCTAGGGTTTGGATTTGCTTTTGATTATCACTTCCTTTGTGATTTAATAATTGAACTATATCCGTAAATTTAGTTACCAGAATATTCGGTGGTAATTTGAATATAAAGCTGGGTAATGCTTTTTTACTCAAATGGATCACAGACGAGCCATTTGAGCAAGAGAGAGCGTGCTCTTTAAAATCAGAACTTTTTAACAAATAAAATAGGAATTCTTTAGTCAAAGAGTCTGAAATTAGCTCAACCTTAACTAAGTCCATACTTATGACTAAATTGGTATAGTTATGTATGTTTTGAACATAGATAGGATTTCCTATTAGAGATGCATCCTGAGTCAAGTCAGTATGGGCAACAACAATATCTTTATCAATAACTAGCTGAGATTCTTTATAGTTACCAACGAATTCCTTAAATCCATCAGCTCTCAACCCTCCATCGCGTGAAAAATTTTTCAATGTAACAAGAGCTGTAGAAGAATCTTTTAACTCTGAACTTTTGTAAGAAACACCATTAATACATTTAATATATGAACTAAGTGGTACTAAGGGCCATACATTGTTAGCCTCTTCCACAAACCACTGTCGAAAAAGCGTTTCCGCCATAGCTTCTAAAGTTTTATTTTGACGATGAAGAAGATTTATTTTGTCATCCAACGAAGATAACACCGAGGCGATAGCTTTTTGTTCTATACCATCAAGTGTTGTTTCTACTTCAATTGCATTTAATAATGTCTGAGTTAACAAAGGATGACTTGAACCCTGAGCATACTGGTTTAAATCTAAATACTTAAATAAATAATATAAATAATCAGGATTATTATTATCTAAGGCTTTGGCTGATAACGCATTATCAGAAACCCATACAGGACTTTTCTCTAAATACGTTGCCCCACAATACGCCCCTACCCGACCAATAATCAGTGTTTCACCAGCATAGTTATACTTATCAGTAAAGTCTAATATTCCATTACCACCATAAACAGGTATTTTTCCTTTTTCTTTTGGTCTACTTTTACCATTTCCAAATTTGACTAACTGTTTAAGAGTCACATTTTGCCACTCACTCATATCATCACCTTCGCCAAATTCTCAGCAATTGCTTGATTGAGTTTTGCTTCTTCTTCTAATTGAGCTTCGAACTCCGCTTTCAACTGGGTAAAGCGCTCTTTAAAATCAAAATCATCTTCCTCATCGGCAAGTCCTACATAACGACCTGGAGTTAGCACATAATCCAGCTCAGCCACTTTCTCAACGGAAACCGATGCACAAAAACCTGCAACATCTTCATAAACACCGTCTTTATTACGCCAATTATGATAAGTATCCGAAATTAGCTTAATATCATCATCGGATAACACTTTAGTGCGGCGATTAATTAAATGACCAAGATTACGCGCATCAATAAACAGAATTTCACCACTCCGATCTTGATATTGAGTAGAGTTCTTACGGTCACGACGCATAAACCATAATGCCGCTGGAATTTGCGTATTAAGAAACAGCTTAGCAGGCAGATTAACAATACAATCGATTACATTGGCATCTTTAACTAATGCTGCACGAATATCGCCTTCGCCTGAAGTTTTCGACGTTAATGCGCCTTTCGCTAATACAACACCGGCTTGTCCTTTTGGTGAAAGGTGATACAAGAAGTGCTGCATCCATGCAAAGTTAGCATTACCTACAGGCGGAGCTCCATGCTGCCAACGGGCATCTTTGCGCAACTGTTCACCAGACCAATCAGAAACGTTAAACGGTGGGTTAGCAATAATAAAGTCAGCACGTAGGTCTTTATGAGCATCATTAAGAAACGAGCCTTCACTATTCCATTTCACTTGTTCAGAGTTAATGCCTCTGATAGCCAAGTTCATCTTCGCCAAACGCCATGTGGTCTGGTTAGATTCTTGCCCATAAATCGAAATATTATCGATATTTCCTTGATGTGACTCGACAAATTTTTCAGACTGCACAAACATACCGCCGGAACCACAACATGGATCGAATATACGACCTTCATAAGGCTCAAGCATATTCACTAATAGAGAAACTATCGATTTAGGTGTATAGAACTGGCCGCCTTGCTTACCTTCCGCAAGAGCAAACTCACCTAAAAAATATTCAAAAACATGGCCTAAGACGTCAGCGGAACGTGATTTAGCATCCCCTAAAGCAATATCACCAATAAGGTCAATCAATTCCCCTAATACCGTCGCATCAAGGTTTTGACGTGCATAAACTTTCGGAAGCACCCCTTTTAGTTGCGGGTTATCCTCTTCAATCGCCTCCATTGCCTCATCGACTAATTTACCAATATTCGGTTGTTTAGCGTTATTGAGAAGGTTTGACCAACGGGCTTTCTCTGGAACAAAGAAAACGTTATAAGCCATGTATTCATCGCGATCTTCAGGATCTGCACCAGCAAACTCACCCTCACCTTTTTTGAGCTTTTCATAATGCGACTCAAAAGAGTCAGAAATATATTTTAAGAATATCAGTCCAAGAACAACATGTTTATATTCGGCAGCATCAATATTCTTACGCAGCTTATCTGCTGATTTCCACAGAATAACTTCTAATGGTTCAACTTTTGTCTCTTTTGGTTTTCTTGCCATGATTCCATTACTTACATCAATAAAGATAATGGAACTATTGTGACTTATTTATTGATGAAAATCTAACTATGGATGGCTTATTTTAAGGATCAGGCCGATTTTACTACCTCGATATCCATCAATAAAAAGGCCACCACTTTTTATGGGGATAAAAATCATAGAAATAGTCACAGTATGTTGATATCTATAATCTTTACAATAACTACAACATTTCTATCGCCAAATCATGCCATGCTTTCGCTCTACGGCTTTGCGGTATATTTTTCAGTGTTGCTAATGCTAATTCATACGAAAGTACCGGCTCAACGACAGGGATGATCGATAAACCATCAGCCCGCGTTTTATTCCACATACTATCAGGCAGCAAGGTGATGCCGACACCTGCTCTCACCATTGCAGTAACTAAATCTAAATGGCCACTACGCCCCACAACCGTAGGCTTTTTCCCATAAATCCCGCACGCACTAGTGACGAGTTCATTAATTCGAAAATCATCTGAGAAAAAGATAAATGGTTCATCGACAACCTCTGCAAATTTTACCGAGCTGTGCAGCGCTAATGGATGCTGTTCACTCACCAGTAACATTAGTCGGTCTGACGAAAAAACATGTAAATCAAATTGTTCATTTTCGAATGGGAGCATGACTGCGGCGGTTTCGACTTCGCCCTTCAGCATCGCCTCCATCATTTTACGAGAGCCAAGCTCAATAATTTTTAATTCTATCTGCGGATAACGTTGACTGAACACCATGATAATGTCAGCAAAATACGTCGATGCAATCACAGGGGGAAGTCCGACATTTAAAACGCCAGATAACGGCCCTGCTCTTTCTTTGAGTGCTTTATTCATACTATGGAATTGCATCAATATTTGTTTTGCATGACTGAATAAAATCTCGCCTTCATCTGTCAGTCTGACCCCATCAAATTCTCTGACTAATAATGTATAACCAAGCTCTTGCTCCAGTTTTTTTATACTACGACTAATGGCGGGCTGGGTGACAAATAAGTGTTCTGCCGCTCGGCTAAACCCATTCAGTTGTACGACCTCAACAAAATAGCGTAATGAACGTATATCCATTGCTCCCCCTATGACTTTTAGTTATAGATAGAATAATTATAAATAATTTCCGTTAAAGAAAAATCCACGCTAAAACTAATAAAAAGCAGAATTATCGACCATATTAAGTATTAGGAGATAATATAATGAATAAAACCGTCATCGAATATGTTTTAGCTCGTCTAAATGAGATCGGCATCAATGATATTTTTGGTGTTGCAGGTGATTATGCCTTTCCAATAGAGGATGCCGTCTGTGAAAGCACGAATATGCGCTGGATAGGTAACTGCAATGAACTGAATGCAGCATATGCAGCAGATGGCTATGCGCGTATTAAAGGCGTTGCCGCCCTTTCTACAACATTTGGCGTCGGTGAATTAAGTGCATTAAACGGTATTGCTGGATCTTATGCCGAACATCTTCCTATTTTTCATTTAGTTGGTATGCCTACCAGTGGTGTACAAAAAAACCATCGCTTAGTCCACCATACACTTGGTAATGGTGATTTCGACGTGTTCTATCAGATGAGCCAACATTTAAGTTGTGCTCATGCGATTTTGACACCTGAAAACTGCATTGCCGAAACAGAACGTTTGATAGCGACGGCTCTTCATGAGCGTCGACCTGTTTACATAGGATTACCATCAGACTATGCAGTAATGCCCGTTATAGCAGATAAAAACACTGAAGAAACCATTATTCATAAAAGTAATAGTGAGTCATTATCATCCGCCGTTACTGCTATTTTGGAAAAACTCAACTCAAGCCAAAAAGCCTGTATTATTCCTGGTATCTTAAGTGCTCGTTTAGGCTATGCCGATGATGTTCAAGCAATTATTGATAAAACAGGATTACCTTATGCCACGATGTTTATGGATAAAAGTATTGTCAGCGAGTCCAATCCATCTTATATGGGCATTTACAATGGTAAATTGATGAACACACAAGTTGGCAACTTTGTTGAAAGTTGTGATTGTGTGATGGGAATTGGCGCTGTGTTGACAGATTTTAACTCCGGAAGCTTTACCGCGACCATCCGCCCAGAAAACCGCATTAATATTCTTGCGGATCATGTTAAGGTTGGCTCAGCCATTTATCCGCAAGTCTATATGCATGACGTGCTCGCTCAACTTAAGCAACTGGCTCCAGCATTAAATCACTCAGGTATCAAAGCTCAAGATCTTGGGGCGCCTATCCAAGGTGAAAATGGGCAAATTACGGCGGGTTATTTGTACCCTCGCCTCGAAAAAATGTTTAAAAAAGATGATATTATTATCGCGGAAACAGGAACTGCCTCAATGGGATTAGGGTTTGCCTTGCTTCCTGAAAATGCACAGTTCCACAATCAAACCTTATGGGGTTCGATCGGTTGGGCGACACCTGCTGCTTTTGGAGCTGCAATCGCCGAACCACACCGCCGAGTAATTTTAGTCACCGGTGAAGGCTCCCATCAACTTACAGCGCAAGAAGTCAGTCAATTCGCTCGCTTTGGCCTAAAACCCATTATTTTTGTACTTAATAATGATGGTTATCTTATTGAACGTTTACTCTGTAAAGATCCTGAAGCGTATTACAACGACCTGCCACAGTGGAATTATGCTCAATTACCTGCCGCGCTTGGCTGCAATGATTGGTATTGTCAAAAAGTCACCACCTGTGATGAATTAGATAAGGCAATTCAACATGCAGAATCTCAAGACAGTGCGGCTTATATCGAGATTGTGATGGATAGATATGCATCCTCAGAACTTGCCGAAAAACTGGGGCAATCCATTGCGTCTTTATATTCGTTCTAAATGATTTTGATTGATGTTATTGCTGGCAGCTTTGACGATGGATATCAAGGTTGCCAGCGATGCCCTGAGTCACTGATACAGTCAGGAAAAAGAAATATCCACATCATTTCTTGATTTATGGAGTATTTTTGAAACCGTCAGCGCTAATTCGAGCAGTTCATAACATAGCGTCAACTTTTGCGATGCGATTTGATCTCGAAAGAAAGCGAATTCAAATATCATATGATTAGTTGATGCTTCATGCGCAACTGAGGTCACCTGACCTTCAATACAAGCTTCCACAGATTGGCAAAGACTCGGTGCACCTTCGACCCGGATGTATCCTTTAGTCCCTTGAATAATAAAGTAACCTGGACTAGCAGAATCTTTTGCACCTGAGCACACGGCAATGGCTGAACCAAATTGTAGTGTTAATATCCCTGAGGTATCGATGCCGTTATAACCTTTATTACACACATAATGGCTATTATCAGGAGCGCCCATTAGTGCAGATAACACATAAATATTATAAAGGTTAATATCGTATAGAGCACCGCCGGCTTGCTGTGGATCAAATGCTGCATGCACGCTACCACGTAAATAGTCATCATATCGGCTTGAGTATTGTGAATAGTTGCCTTGTATAACCTTTATTTCCCCTATTTTATTGATATTTTGTTGGATGAAATGAAAGCCCGGGGTGTGTATTGCCGTAATCGCCTCAAATAAATACAGTCTCTTTTTTTTCGCTAACAGCACAAGCTCCTGTAACTGCTGCCATTCTGGCGTAAATGGCTTCTCGCATATGACATGCTTGTCTGCCATTAATGCCTGAAACGTATAGCTATAATGCAAATGATTTGGCAAACCAATATAAACAACGTCAATTTCTGTATCTTGTAATAGCGCCTCGTAATCTGTGTAAAGTTTATTGATAGCAAATTGCTGACAGATCGCTTCACCCTTTGCAATACTTGATGCTCGAACACATAAAGCCATCACCTCAATGCCCGAAACCTCTGTTAAAGCATCTAAAGCTGACATGATTATTTTTCCAGAACCAATAAGTGCTATCTTCATATGTTATCGACCCATCTAATAGGCTTATACAAAAACGGCGAGCATATTGCCCGCCGTTATAATTTATTTTAGCAATTTCACTTTCACTGATTTGCCTTTAATTTTACCTTGTTGCAATTGTTTCCATGCTTGATGAGCAATAGAGCGTTTTATCGCAACGTAAGCGTGTGTCGGATGAAGAGTGATTTTACCAATATCCGCGCCCTCAAAGCCCAGATCACCAGTCAAAGCACCTAAAATATCCCCCGGACGCATTTTCGCTTTTTTACCACCATCAATACACAAGGTTGCCATTGTCGCTTCAAGCGGTGTGATACTTAACCCTGTTGGCAGTTGTTTCCAGTTAAGCTTCATCTGCAACATCTCTTCTAGCACGTTTGCACGTTGAGCTTCTTCGGGAGCACACAGGCTGATCGCTAGCCCCGTTTCCCCAGCTCGCGCGGTACGACCGATACGATGAACATGCACTTCAGGATCCCATGACAGCTCATAGTTAATCACCATTTCGAGTGATTTTATATCAAGGCCACGTGCTGCTACATCCGTTGCCACTAATACACGGCTACTACCGTTAGCAAAGCGAACCAATGTTTGATCTCGTTCACGCTGTTCCATATCACCATGAAGAACTAATACACTTTGACGACTTTCATTCAAGGCATCATAGACTGCTTGGCAATCTTTTTTGGTATTACAAAAGACAACGCAAGAAGCGGGTTGTTGTTGACTCAGTAACTTCTGTAATAAATCCATTTTTTCATGGCGAGCAACTTCATAAAATTGCTGTTCAATCGCGGGTAATTCATCGACAGTATTTATTTCAATCGTTACTGGGTTACGCTGAATACGTTGACTCATCGCAGGAAGAGTTTCCGGCCATGTTGCTGAGAACAATAGTGTTTGGCGATCGACAGGGGCATAACTCATCACCTCATCAATATCATCAGCAAATCCCATATCTAACATGCGGTCAGCTTCATCCAATACTAAAGTTTGCAGCGCATCCAGTTTGACTGTTTCTTTACTTAAGTGATCAAGGAGTCGACCTGGCGTCGCCACAATAATATGCGCGGCATGAATCAAAGAATCACGTTGCACACTAAATGGCACCCCACCACACAGGGTTAAAATTTTAATATTGGCCATATAACGTGCTAAACGACGTAGTTCACTCGCGACTTGATCTGCCAATTCACGGGTTGGACATAGAACGAGAGATTGCGTATTAAACTGTTTCGCATCAATATGTTGTAAAATACCTAATCCAAAAGCGGCTGTTTTACCGCTCCCTGTTTTTGCCTGTGCACGAACATCTTTGCCCGCCAGGATAGCGGGTAACGCCGCTTCCTGAATGGGCGTCATCGTTAAGTAACCTAGTTCAGTGAGGTTGGTAAGTTGTTCTTCAGGGAGCGTGTTAAGTTCAGCAAATGAGGTCACAATAAAAATTCCGAGTATAATAAAAAGCTAATGGATAGCCATGATACTATCCCTTTCCTAGCATGTCGTGAGGAATTTACATAAATGGCACCTCAGCAAGTCGCTTTATCGCTTTTTTCAATGTTCATACCCGTATTTACCTATATAGAGCCTATTAGCAATTTTTATTATTGCTATTAATGACTCAATTTCATGCTTTAAATACGGCAAACTCCACAACATATCGAATATATAAATTTCGTAAAATAAAAGGTTAGAGACTATTTTATCTCAACATCTCATCACTGATTATTGCGCTGCTTTTGCGATTTTCCTGTATCCCTATCCTTTATCTCTTAGTCTCACTGTAGAACCGCTATCCAGCAAATAAAAAATGTTCGGTTTAGTCACTCTTTCTTGATAGATTAACTTAAATAAAACTCAATCTTTTATGTTTTATTTATCTATTACGCCACTCTTGACCATCAGAAACTAATAAGATCGATTCGTTTTTTTTCAAAAAACGCGGATTATCACTAAAATTCAAATACACTTCGGAGGTATATTGAGAATTATTGTTGATATAAATTCTTTTCGTTTTATTAAGTAAAGATGCTGTTGGAATAAAAATGGATTCACTCCATTCACTATCGCTAAGATTGATGATAACGACTTCATGTTCTTGCAGGTATCCTTTAATATCATTCGCATAAATATCCTCATCATTTTTAATATCAAAATAAATGATGACCCTTTTGAGTTTTTCTATGGCATTTCTAATATTTGGCAACGCACCGATATGACCACGAACTTCATTCCCTTGAGCAAGCCCCGTTTCAATCAGCAAATTTCGCATTTCCAACGGATATAAAACATGGTTTGTTGCTCTTTTATACCAAGATTGAATCGCTACAACCGCAGAAGTCACTATAGCGCCAGCAGATGAGGTACCCGCAAAAGTATGCGTATAATCATTATCACCGGCCGGCACACCATCGTATAGATCGCCAATCCCCGTTGTTACAACAGTCCAGTCACCCCATCCTTGTACATGAACCCTTGTTCCATAATTAGAAAAACTGCATTTATTACGGCCTATTTTGGTTCCCGCCCCCACCATAATCACGCCATTGTCTCCCCAACTTCGATACTCGGCAAACTGCTCGCTATCTAAATCCCAATTACCATTACCTGCTGTCGCGACCACGATAATACCGGCATCGGTCGCCGCTTTAATCATATCCCAAATAGCTTTATTGTAATCTGCGGGCTCTCCATAATATTCCTGCATTTCGAATAAAAAAACATCGCCAGCCCTTAATTGTTCTAATCCAATCGCAATATTGGTCGGCCGGGTGCTGTAACCCTCTGTAAATTCAGTAACACCGTACACAACATCGGCATCATAGACCATGCCTGTAATTCCAGACTCATTGTTTTTTGCATATAATACGCCGACTACATTCGTGCCATGGTAATCAAACTCATGCTTTGATAATGGAATTAACTCAACAAAACGCGCGCTTTTTAAATCAATATGGTTAAAGTTAAAACCCCAATCGATAACAGCGATCCTAACACCTTGGCCCGCAATACCAAGAGACCACGCATACATCATATCGATACCATAATAATGCCCCCTATTCCCATATTTATAATCTTGGTAATGCGTAAAATTAGGAGAATCACAAAAAGTATTATTTATTGAAACTGCTGGAGGCAACGGGGACGTTTCCGGTATCTTTTGGATATAGTCAAAATAAGGTAACATTGACAACGCGTTTATTGTGGCATTGAGTTGCTCTTCATTCATTTCTTTTTTAATGCAAGCATAGTAAATACCGACTAAACTTTTTGTATTAACTTTATTATTTTTATTATTATTTCTAATAAAAGAATCTGGCATAGCAGGAATAAAATATAAATTCTTTAATGGATTATCTTCTCTAATACAATCCTTAATATTAATGCTCAATCCATCATTGATTAATAAATAGCGAGATTTCACCTTAACAATTAATCTTTGTAGCTTTTTCACAACTGACTTCCTTTTTTGCAAAATTGAAAACCATTAATGATTTTCAAACCTTCAATTAAAGACAAATGCTTTTATTTTCGTATTTTGATGTTCCAGCGTAAGGCAGTCATAACTCCACTATATGGAGACCTATCCTATCAATAACTACATTTACACTTCATAACATAATGCAGTATAAAAATATCAGAATATCTCCTTAATTTAACACCCGAATCACCTCATAAGATGAGCGTTGAAAATAGAGTTTAATATATAACATTATCAAATATTGACATACTCATTAGTCAATAAATAAGTTAAAGAATACCAACTCAATACCCTCCGTGTTGGTAAGTATTGAGATAGGTATTCATCACAATTAAATGCTTAATAGTATTTATTAAAATAGAAAGCGATAATAAATTATCTTTTTTTACATGAATTATTATCTGACATTCCACTCTTCACCATCAGAAACCAACGAAATAGATTCATTCGTTTCTAAAACAACAGGAGTTGAACTAAAGTTAAAATAGACTTCTGCATCAAGTGTCGCATAATTATTAATATAGATTCGTTTACCCATATTAAATCCCGATACCGCAGGAATATAAGTTGTATTACTCCAATTGCCATTGCCAAAATTAATAATAACTACTTGATAATTATTAAGATAAGAATTAATTTCATTTGCGTAAATATTTTCATTATTGATAACGTTAAAATAAGTAATAGATTTTTCTAGCTTTTCAATTGCATTCCTAATATTAGGCAAAGGCCCGATATGACCATGGACTTCATTACCTTGGGCAAGACCCGTTTCAATCAGTAAATTTCGCATTTCCTCTGGATATAAAACATTGTTTGTTTCTCTTTTATACCAAGATTGAATCGCTACAACTGCGGAAGTCACGATTGGCCCAGCGGCAGATGTACCAGAAAAAGTATTTGTATAATCATTATCGCCATCAGGGAGGCCATTATATAAGTTCCCGCCCCCTGTTGTGACAACAGACCAATCGCCCCATCCTTGTACATGAACCATTGTTCCATAATTAGAAAAATTGCATCTATTACGGCCTATTGCGGTTCCCGCACCGACCATAATCACGCCATTGTCACCCCAACTTCGATACTCGGCAAACTGCTCGCTATCTAAATCCCAGTTACCATTACCTGCTGTCGCGACAATAATGATACCCGCATCGGTCGCCACTTTAATCATATCCCAAACGGCTTTATTATAATCCGCAGGTTCTCCATGATATTCCTGCATTTCGAATAAAAAAACATCCCCCGCCCTTAATTGTTCTAATCCAATCGCGATGCAGGTTGGGCGAGCGCCATCACCATTAATGTATTCAGTAACACCATATAGAACATCGGCATCATGGACCATACCTGTAACACCAAAACCATTATCTTTTGCATACAATACTCCCGCAACACCCGTTCCATGATAATCATGCTCATGTCTTGTCAGTGGGATTAATTGAATAAAACTCTCTCTTTTTAAATCAATATGGTCAAAATTAAAACCCCACTCTATATCTGCAATTCTAATACCTTGACCTGCAATACCGAGAGACCATGCATATTCCATATCGATACCGCTATAATTACCCATAAATCCATTTTTGTAAGTTTGGCGATAGGTAAAATCAGGCGTATCATATGAAGAGGTTTGTAATGATACTGTTGGAGGCGGTACTTCTGATATTTTCTGAACATATTCAAAATAAGGAAGCAATGATAGCTTTTTGATTATTTTATTCAATTGTTCATCAGTAACCTCTTTTTTTAAGTCAACATAATAGATACCTAAAAGATTTTCTGTATTCAATTTGTTATTATTATTACTAAGCTTCATAACAAACGAATCTGGCATAGCTGGGATGAAATGATAATTCTTTAGCTGATAATCGTTTATCATATCCTCTTTAACTCTAAATCTTAAGACATTATCAATTAAAATATGTTTCAATTTTATTTTAACAATCAACCTAACTGTTTTTTTCATAATTTTATCCTTTTTTGGTTTTATCAATCAATTTAATATTAGAATGCTTTTTCTTATTTTCATTGCTTACCAACAAATAAAAATAAAAAATCGAATAGAAGTGCTATTTTCTTATATTAAATTACACCTTTTCATTTTCAGATATCATTTACAGTATGTAAAACCAAGAATAGCATCATCACACGAATATCTTTATAGTCACGTTATAATATATATAGTTTATAGTAATACACATTAATATAAAAAATCTTCATATAATGAATCAAGAGATCACCTGAATAATAAAATAGCCTTAAAACATTAATTAAAGATATCCTTTATAAGATTGATTTATAGTTAATACAATTATTATGAATAATTTTTTATTTTAATTCGATTCATCCTTTTATAATGGTTTTATATCATTCTTATAAAACATCCTTAAATTGGCAGGATAACAACTATTTCTAGAATAATGGTAATCGAGCAATTCATCCTCGTTAAGACGTTTAAAAAAATGTTAGTCAGCCCTAAAAAGACAAATGAAACACAACTATCAACTTAGCATCATTAAAAAATAGTCAATTACTTGTCATGTTGTATAGTTTTTATTTAAAACTATGCAGTTTTATTAAACATTGCCTTATTCGCAAAACTTCGCATCCATATCGCCATATGGATAACTATAAGCATGATATGCTGTATCCATACCATTTCATTTTTATAAAAATCAAACAGCATGACATCGTTAATAACAACAAAAAAAGTTCAACACAAGATAACGAAATTGAAAAATCATCTTTATTTTCATTAATATACCAAAAACAAAACCAACTAATAACAAAATAACCGTCATTTTTTCAAATAAATATCCAACTTGTAAATACTTTGATCCAAATTATCAAAAAAAACAATTATTTAGTTTAATACACCAAAATCACTTTACATAACAATACAAAAATCCACTATTGATCACATTATCAACATAAAATATCAAATAATATGACCACCGTTAAATAGGAAGTGGTATGAGCATAAACCACTTATCCGTTTATTTAACATTCAAACATTAATTTATTTAAAAGTAAGGGGTATTAAAATGAGTACAACATTTATTGAAAATAACAGCATTGCATTTGCAAGTAATAATAATGGCGAGTCTTGGCAAATCTCACAAAAGAAAGGTATGCTGACGGGGATTACTGGTGCGGTATCAGGCCTAGGTGCAACAGTTAAACTTAAAGGTGATATGACTTTTGATATTATAAGTCTAGAGTCTTCGTCAACCTACAATAAATTACTCAATGAGTATAAGTTTGGTGGAGGCGTTTCAGGCTTCTTTACATGGATTGGGCTTAGCGTTAATGCTGAAGTTCATAAGGAAGAAATTCATGAGGTGCTCGAACAATTACAGAACTCTCAGAAAGTGACTGGTCGAGTGACTATTGATATGAACGTGACAGGTTTATATCCTAATGTCGAAGTCACTGCTATGGCTTATGTTAATGTTCTCCAAATTGAAAACTCAACAGGTAATACATTTAGAATTGCGAGTGCAGGTAACCCTATTGATGATACGGGTGCGACAGATGAGAATGGTAATGACCTACCAACAAAAGACAATAACTCAGTAATTTATTTATAATGTACAGGTTAATTTTTATTTATGCTTTAATAAATAACTAATATGACCTCATACATATTTAATTATGAGTTTATTATATTAATCTATCTACTGTCATATTGCTCAATGAGCAATTACCATTTGCTCATTGAGCTTTATATTTCATTGATTTTCGCGCCAACACAGATTTATTTTATAGATAAAATTCGTCATCAAAAACAGAAGGAGAAATAAAACGAACATATGATTAACTTTAAAAATCGAATGTACTTTATTCAATGGCAGCGAGCTAATTGAACCCAAAAGTCAAATAAAACACTACATAAGACTCGTGTGTTTCGACATTTAAGCGGCCTCTATTATTAAGACAATATCTTTTTAAATATTGTCAATCATTACTTTAATGAAAATTTAATTCTAAATCTAACTGTATTAATTTTTTCGCAATTTGGAGTAAGTTAAAAATGAAAAAAATGTCTCGAGGTGTACGAAATAATAACCCTGGTAATATCAATTACAATGAGGCTCATTATTGGAAAGGACAGCTACCACATGATAGTTCTATTGAAGATAAATTTTGTCGTTTTGAATCTCCGGAATATGGTGTTCGGGCATTATTCGCCTTACTTCGTACCTATCAACGTAGATACTCACTACAAACCGTATCGCAATTAATCACACGATTGGCACCACCCGATGAAAATAATACAGATGATTATGTTCATTATGTTGCTCAAAGTTTAAATGTGTCCCCTGATACGTTTATTAACCTTGAAAACAAAACCATTTTAATCAATCTTTCGACGTCAATCATTAAGTATGAAAACAACTCACAACCTTATGATGAATTAATTTTTGAAAAGGCATGGGGTTTACTGTAATGAATGTCTTAAATCATCTAACGATGTGTATTTTAAACTGATGATTTAGTATTCCAAGTGGAGAGCTTTCAGCTGTTTTTGAGTTTAAGTGATTTTTAGAAAATTTATTTATGACATTTTAAACTATTGGCAGTTTTACTTATCTGAACCTGTTGATATATATCTCAGTTTACAGAATATAATGGAGAGAGTGGATAAATTAATTAATAGACAATCGATTGATTATCTGTAATTGTTTTTCCACTGCTCAACAAGTTAAAAAACGAATATCGCCATCAATCAGGGTTCGGAACATAATAACACAAACCGTATAGTGATTTTTGAAAAAACATGATTAACCTAAAATTATAACTACTTATTCATTTTTCAAAAAACCATTAATTTGTTTTTTATTTAAAACAATATTGCTATTTATATTGCTACTTGAATCAAGACCAATATAAGTAATGATATTTTACTATTTTAAAATAGTAAAAAACCATAGAGAGGCGCTGACCTCATCGTTCTTAATCACTTTTAAAATATTTTTTGATAAATATATAATATAAGGGCACTTCTGATGAAAAAGACATTTATCACTCTATCGGTGTTATCTATCTCAACAACCACATTAGCTTATGATACGACCTCCCGCCACGGTTATATTGATAATCCACCCAGCCGAGCATATCTCTGTTCATCAATGGGGAATAATCTCAATAAAATGTGTGGCGCCGTCCAGTATGAACCTCAGTCGGTTGAAGGAGCAAAAGGGTTTCCAGATAGTGGCCCTAGAGATGGGGAAATCGCCAGTGGTGGCAATGCGAATTTTTCTACATTAAATGAACAAACTGCTCAGCGTTGGCATAAAGTCGATATCCGTAGTGGAAGAAATATATTTTCTTGGTCATTAACCGCGCCACACAGAACCACGTCATGGCAATTTTTTATCACTAAGCCAGATTGGCAACAAAATAAACCTTTAACGCGTGCTGATTTTGATCTAAAACCATTTTGTGAACAATATGATAATGGGAATATCCCAATAAATAGAGTGAAAATAGACTGTAATATTCCAGAACGCACGGGGTATCAGGTTATTCTCGGTGTTTGGACTATTGCTGATACCTCTAATGCATTCTATCAGGTTATCGATGCCAATATGTCAGCTAAATAATGCGTATTTATAGAGTATTATTTAAATAACGCGTTGTTTAAATAATCCGCTAAACAATGCGTTATTTGAAAACTAACTTAAGAGCATAAAAACGTTTTAATATGATGAGAAAACCATTATTGGAAAGTAGATATTTTCCCCTCTACTTATAGCTTATTAACCGAATATGCGGTGATATCAAGCCATATTAATTTGCTACCCGCCTCGCTGGGAGTCAGATGCCCTTCACCAATATCGGGCAACCACCACCCTCCTTGGTTTACTTTCATGCTATTACAATTCGCACCAAACACATCCCATTCACCCGCTAATACATATACCATGCCAGCCTGTCCTATTGGTAAACGATGTTCCTGAGTAATAATTTGACTCGTCACCGACCAGCGTTCAGGATTAAATAAAAGATTGAGTAAGCGAACAGATGAACCTTGTAATTCAAGCTTGGCAAGCTGCTGGGCAGGAGCATAAAAAGTATCGCCAATTTTGGCCATTGAATGCCTCTGTTGTTGACAATCAACAATCGACAAATTGCCGTTATCAAGAGAAACACAAAGACGTTTCCCTTTTGTGTATTGCTTTAAATAATTCGAATCGCTAACCTGCGAAAGACTTGCTCGTAGTGAGAAGTCAGATGCGACAGGCCAACAAAAAATTTCGGCATTAGTACCATAACTCTCTTGCCATTCTTCGATCGGTAACTCAGTCGCATCAAAACATTTAATTTTCATACATTCCCCCGAGCAATCGCTGTCCATTAACTTTCGTTTCTCGTATTAAGAGTGGCAAAGTTAACCGCCCAAGGCAATGTTCCTACATGTAAAGTGTGACTAGCCGCGTTTCTCAGCAATCAACGAATGGCATAAACGACCCAGAGTTTTCATTGCCTGTTCCAACTGCTCATTCCAAGTGAATGACGCATTTAATCTAAATGCATGATTGAACTGATCACTGGTTGAGAACATGCTGCCTGGAGCAATACTGATTCCCTCTTTAAGTGCGAGCTGATAAAGGTGTATCGCATTAAATGGAGGTTCAAATTCTAACCATAAGAAATAGCCACCTTTTGGTGTATTCACTTTGACTGAGGATGGCATATATTGCGCTATAGCGCCTAACATTTGATGTTGGCGTTGCTCCATCGTTTGCCGTAGCTTACGTAAATGATTGTCATATCCACCTTGAGTAAGGTATTCCGCAATGGCAAGCTGGGTTGGCACACTGGCAGATACTGTACTCATCATTTGTAAATGTTGAATCTTGCTCGCATGCTTACCGGCAGCCACCCAACCGACACGGTAGCCTGGTGCTAAACATTTTGAAAATGACGAACAATGAAAAAAATTGCCTTTCACATCGAGGGCTTTAGCGGGTATTGGTTGTTGATTACCAAAATAAAGCTCGCCATACACATCATCTTCAATGAGAACAATTTGATTCTTGTTGAGGATCTCCACCAGCCTTTTTTTATTGGCAGGTGGCATTGTGCCTCCTAACGGGTTCTGATAATGAGTCATGAGCCAACACGCTTTGATTGGATATTTTGCCGCAATATCTTCCAGCGCATCCAAATCAATACCAAACAAAGGATCTGTTTTAATTGCGATTGCTTTTAATTTGAGGCGCTCAATCGCTTGCAATGAACCATAAAAGGCCGGTGATTCAATAACAACCCAATCACCAGGTTGGGTCACTGACTGTAAACTCAGCACTAACGATTCCATCGCTCCTGCGGTGATCACTATCTCATCGGGAGCCACGTGGATCCCTTGGCTAGCGTATCGCTGAGCAATATTTCGTCGTAATTGTTCATTACCCGGCGGTAAATTGGCTGTTGTATTAAATCTTGCTAAACGACGAGCTACTGAGGCTAGTGTTTTTCCTAGTTTAGGCTCATCAAGTAGTGCGGGTTCAGGGAAAGCCGAACCAAATGGAACAATATCAGGATCCTTACAAGCTTGTAGGACACCAAAAATCGACGCATTGATTTCTACATTTTCATTAAGATGTAGTCCTTTACCGCCTTTTGCCGCAGCGAAATTGGTATTTCTGCGGGCAACATAATATCCCGATTGTGGCCGTGCGGCTATCCAACCTTGGCTTTCAAGTAATTGATAAGCTTGCACTACTGTCATCAAGCTCAATCCAGACTGTTTTACACTTTCCCTAAGTGACGGTAACCTATCACCAACTTGCCAGATATTATCTTCAATCTGTTGGCGTATTTGTGCAGCCAGTTGTTCGTATCGCGTCATACCCGCCTCAACTGTTATAGTTAATAACTAAAAAATTGTTACTATTATAGTTTATCGTCTCATGTTCTACTTATCCATACATTTACCTGACTTTTTTCACTATAAGCACAATGCATTTTTCGATAGGTTTGCGATTTGTCACAAACCAACAGTTTTAATCGGTAATTTTGCTATGGATAGCACCGTTATTGTTGGCTGAATATCAAACATGCAGCGTGCGCATTATCAATTCCAATCAGGGGTCAATATGTTTGGACTAACTGCGCTGGAACTGGCTCGTATTCAATTTGCGTTTACAGTCTCGTTCCATATTATTTTCCCAGCGATCACCATTGGGCTCGCGAGTTTCCTTGCGGTACTCGAAGGCTTATGGCTGAAAACTCGGGATAAGGACTATATAAAATTATTTCATTTCTGGTCGAAAGTTTTTGCGGTCAATTTCGGTATGGGAGTGGTGTCTGGTTTGGTAATGGCATACCAATTCGGCACTAACTGGAGCTTTTTTTCCGATTTTGCCGGTAGTGTGACTGGACCTTTATTAACATACGAAGTACTTACTGCCTTTTTTCTTGAGGCAGGATTTCTCGGTGTCATGTTATTCGGCATGAACCGTGTTGGGGAAAAATTACATTTCTTTGCGACCTGTATGGTTGCTCTCGGGACGATTATCTCAACTTTTTGGATCCTTGCATCCAACAGCTTTATGCAAACGCCACAAGGATTTGAAATTGTTGATAACCGTATCGTCCCCGTTGATTGGTTAGCCGTTATTTTCAATCCCTCTTTCCCTTATCGCTTATTGCATATGACAACGGCGGCCTTCCTCGCGGCGGCATTTTTCATAGGGGCGTCAGCGGCATGGCACCTGCTTAAAGGCAATCGCTCTTCCGCCATGAAGAAAATGTTTTCCATGTCACTATGGTTAATCTTAATTTTAGCACCTCTTCAAGCGCTTATTGGTGATGCTCATGGATTAAATACATTGAAACATCAACCCGTTAAAGTCGCCGCGATGGAAGGACATTGGGAGAATAAACCCGGTGAAGCTACCCCATTGATCCTGTTCGGTATTCCTAATATGGAAAAAGAGAAAACTGAATATGCGCTCGAAATTCCCTATCTTGCGAGCATCATTTTGACACACAGCTTGGATAAGCAAGTTCCCGCGTTAAAAGATTATCCCCCCGAAGATAGACCGAATGTGTTTATGGTGTTCTGGTCATTTCGTGTCATGGTTGGGCTGGGTTTATTGATGATCGCCGCTGGCGTTTGGGGATTATGGTTGCGCTACCGTAAAAATCTTTATGAATCAAAAACCTTCTTACGTTTTATGTTTATCATGGCACCCTCTGGTTTGATCGCTATTTTAGCCGGTTGGTTTACCACAGAGATAGGACGTCAGCCTTGGGTCGTCTATGGATTACAAAGGACATCCGATGCCGTCAGTGCTCATGGCGAAATGCATATGAGTATCAGTCTATTAGCATTCTTTATTGTTTACGGTAGTGTTTTTGGTATTGGCTATATGTACATGATGAAATTAATTCGCAAAGGGATCCAGGAGGATACAACTCATGGGCATTGATTTACCACTTATTTGGTTTGTCATCATTGTATTCAGTATTTTGATGTACATTGTTATGGATGGTTTCGATTTAGGGATTGGTATCTTATACCCAGCCCTGAAAGATAGCCAAGATCGCGACTTGATGATGAACAGTGTCGCGCCTGTGTGGGATGGCAATGAAACATGGCTAGTATTAGGTGGTGCGGGTTTATTTGGTGCCTTCCCCCTCGCCTATGCCATTGTACTGGATGCGCTATCGATTCCTCTCACCTTTATGCTATTGGCCTTGATTTTCCGAGGGGTTGCTTTTGAGTTTCGTTTCCGAGCCGATGAATCACACCGCAAGCATTGGGATCATGCCTTTATCTGGGGTTCTATCTTTGCCACTTTTGTACAAGGTGTTGTTGTTGGTGCCTTTATTCAAGGTTTCCATGTCGAAAACCGTGTTTACATGGGAGGCTATTTTGATTGGTTCTCACCATTCCCATTATTCTGTGGTTTCGGCTTAGTTATTGCTTATGCCCTACTCGCTTGTGGCTGGCTGATTATGAAAACCGAAGGACACTTACGACAAACAATGTACCGTTTATTACGCCCATTAACGTTATTAATGCTTGCCGTGATCGCGGTCATTAGTGCATGGACGCCTGTCCTTAATGAGGCTATTTATCAGCGCTGGTTTAGCCTTCCAAACCTATTCTTCTTCCTACCAGTACCGTTATTAGTCCTTGGTTGTGTCTATATCATGTTAATCAGTGCCAAACGCAAACGGTCAGACAGCGTGCCTTTTTTAGCGGCCTTAACATTGATTTTCCTTGGCTTTACTGGTTTAGGCATCAGTATCTGGCCAAACCTGATCCCACCTGCGATTAGCTTCCGTGATGCCGCAGGACCAATGGAAAGTTTAGGCTTCATGCTGGTTGGCGCACTGTTTATTATCCCTATTATTTTGGTTTACACCTATTGGAGTTACTATGTCTTCAGAGGAAAAATTACCCCAGACCAAGGCTACCACTAATCACACTGTTTCATCGCCATGGTGGAAAAAAATAGGTTGGATGGCAATAATTTGGTTTGGGAGTGTCCTAGCGTTATTTGCCTTCTCATCCCTATTTAGGCTGTTAATGACCGCCGCGGGAATGAAAGTGAAATAAATTTCGTTGTTTGGAATGCCGTATTGTGTCAAATACGGCATTTTTTTACTCTAAAAATGTTTGGTTTTCGGTGATTTATATTCAAGAAAAGCATGATATGATAATGATAACAATTCCCAAATAATAATTTTATCATTATCATTAATAAAAGGAGACCGCCTGTGGCAAATGACAAACCAGTCGAAAAAAATATTTACCGCCCGGCGCCACCACAGCTGATTCAGGTCAAATCTGTTACCGATATTAGCCCTTCAATTCGTAGTATCACTTTCACTGGCGAACGGCTTGGTGACTATCCAACCCAATGTGAAGGTGGCCATATTAAAATTTTCCTTGCCCCCGATTTAAAAAGCCAGCCTGCATTACCTATCCTCAGTGAACATGGCCGTAGTTGGCCTACCGATAAGCCGCGTCCGTTTGTTCGTACCTACACGGTGCGTGCGATCCGTCCGGAAGTGAAAGAAATAGATATTGAGTTCGCCATGCATGACGGTAATGAAGGTCCTGCTTACTTGTTCGCTCGTGATGCTGTAGAAGGTAACTGGATGGGAATAACCAACCCAGGTGGCCCAGACCCATTATTACCGCATAGCCAGCATTATTTTATGGCTGGAGACTCTAGCTCCTTGCCCGCCATTGCAGCCTTACTGGAAAAAATGCATGCAAAAGCAACCGGTAAAGTGGTTTTACGTTTAGACCACCCAGACGATATGCGTGAATTAATCAAACCAGCAGGGATTGAGGTGATATGGGTTTGTGGCGGCATCAACAAAACTGAAGAATTAATCAATACCTTCAAATCTTGGGATATTCCCTCTGAAGATGCTTCATTTTGGATCGCTGGCGAAGACCAAATAATTCGCGATTTGCGCCGTTTTGTACGTCGTGATAAAGGCTTTGGTCGTGAAAGCATTTATGCTATTCCTTATTGGCGTTATGGCTATGATGAGGAAGGTTATCATCAAGAAAGACATCACGTCATGGATAACCCTGACGATTAAGAAGTAACAATAGCGAATAACATGAAAGTGATGGTTATTACCATCACTTTTTCTATAGCGCAATGCGTGTCAATATGTGCTTTATTCTGTCACTCACTTTTCAATAATTATCATGTGATCTATTGTATTTGCTTAACTTTAAGAAGGAGTTCTTATGCGTATAGGATTATTAACCGCTTTGATAGTCGTCCTTTCAGGATGCTCAACCCCCTCCCCTGATGATAAAAAAGAGGTTCAAGTAAAGAGCGACCCATATGAAGATAGCGTGCTAAATACGATCAAAAAAAATCAGGACATTTATAAAAAACAACAAGAAAGCAAACCTAGATAATCAATGACTCATTTATCAATTATCAAAGGAAAAGATTTATTGCACTCTTTTCCTTTTATTTCAAATGATTAGACATATTCCCATAAATTCTATTTATTCAAATTTAAAAATAAATTTTTGCACCTAACTAATGTTATGTTATAACATAATGGAATTCATTTATGACTATGGGAACATTTCAATGATTAACAAACCCTTTATTGCTATTGCTCTGAGTTTCAGCTCACTATTGATGAGTGTTAATGCTCTAGCCCACAGCCATGCACATCCTCAGTCAGAAAAAGCCAAACAAGCCAGCAAAGGCTTTTTTGATGATGCAGATGTCAAAGATAGAAAACTCAGTGATTGGGATGGGATATGGGAATCTATTAACCCACTGTTATTGTCAGGGAAATTAGATCCTGTTTTAGAACATAAAGCAAAAACCAATAAAGATAAAACGATTGAAGAATATCGCGATTATTATAAAAAAGGTTATAAAACAGACGTCGATAATATTAGTATTGAAAACAATATCATTGAATTTAGCCAAAATGGTCATGTCAGCCGCTGCGAATATCATTATTCAGGATTTAAGATCTTACAGTATGCATCAGGTAAGAAAGGCGTTCGCTATTTATTTGAATGCCAAGATGCGGCATCGAAAGCCCCTAAATATATTCAATTTAGTGACCATATTATAGAACCGCAACCTTCAGGTCATTTCCATCTTTATATGGGGAATGAATCCCATGAAAAATTATTACAACAAATGGATAACTGGCCGACTTATTACCCATATTCGCTAAATGATGAACAAATTGTTCATGAAATGCTACACCACTAATTGGCATTAATACTTTAAATAGCCCCAGCGAGCTAATTCGCCGCTGGGGCTTAACAAGCTATTAATGGCTATAAGCTAATAATGCACGATGACACAGTGTCGAACGAACACAATCATCAACTGAAAAATTCACCATCGAGACCATTTCATCGCTGCTAAAACGTTGCAATGCATCGGCCAACCCCGATATGACACCTTCAGGTAAATCACACTGAGTCACATCACCATTCACAATTACGGTGACATTTTCCCCCAGCCGCGTCAAAAACATCTTCATTTGGCTAACGGTGACATTTTGCGCTTCATCTAAAATCACAATGGCATTTTCAAACGTACGACCACGCATGTAAGCAAATGGCGCAATTTCAACTTTCGCAATTTCAGGCCGCAAACAGTATTGTAAAAAGGAGCTGCCAAGCCTTTTCACTAATACGTCATAGACAGGACGGAAATATGGCGCAAATTTGTCAGCCATATCTCCGGGCAGAAAGCCTAGGTCTTCCTCTGCTTGTAAAACAGGTCGTGTGACAATAATTTTATTGATATCTTTATTAATTAACGCGTCAGCCGCCAATGCGGTACTAATATAAGTTTTACCGCAGCCAGCTTCACCATTAGCGAAAATTAACTGTTTATGTTTAATGGAATTAATATAGAGCTTTTGAGCATCATTACGTGGGGTAATTGGCGACATATCACGTCGTTCTTTTGCCATGCCGATTGGCTCAATCCCAGTAAAATCAGCAAAAGAGGATACACTTGCCATTTCGTAACGACCAGCGCGTTCTTTACGTAATGAACGTTTCATTTCACGGCGCGTCTTTGTTGCAGCTTTCTGTCTACTCATAGTATTAACCCTTCCAGGTATCGTTAAAGTCAATTCAAATGACGGACTATTCAGAACAGAGAGGAGCTCCCTTCAAGCTCATGTTGGTTGAACATGCAATAAAAAAACCGGTTACTTATCTCACCATGACAACAACATGATGGAGTAGTAACCGGTCTTGTACGCATACAAACAAAGACTTAGTTCCCATTAGTTCCTCCCTGCTAGGTTATACCCGTAAACTAATGAATTTCTATGACACTATTATGACAAAATCGATAAAACTTAAATGCTTTGGCTATTATTGAGTTACGCTTATTCCTATTACCAGACTATAACTCTGCCTTCACGTTGTATGCAACAATAAATTAACATTTTTCTCACTGCGTATTTAATTTGTGTTTTAGTCTAGCTTAAGAAAATTCTGACTGATATCTGGCTTATTATGACTATAGTTTATTGATACTTATTGGAAAAAACATTATTTATCACTACTTAAGTAAAATTTCATACCTCTATCAATAGGGATATTATGCTAAAGCTAAATCTATTAAAACCAACATTATCCTTTTCATTCGCTTTGCTTATTTCGGGTTGTCAGCTACTCACACCAACCTCCTCTCAATCAGATTTGAATGCTCTCAATGAGCTTAAAGGCTACGAATTCCCTTCAACTCAAGTACCTAAAGGTACACCGAATGGCCCTTATGAGTTCCACTATGATAATGGTCAATTAGAGTCAAAAAGCTGGGTGAAGAATGGTTGTTTAGATCGTTATCTTGAATACTTCTATGAAAATGGTAAAACGAAAATGTACACGCCAATTCAAAATTGTCAGGTCAATGGACTGGTGAAAATATATCATGAAGATGGGCGTAAAGATCTCGAAATGACCGCAAGCAATGGGAAATTAACGGGTCCATTTAAAGTTTATCATGATACCAAAAGCAACAAACTTCAGGCTTCTGGTGTATTTAAAAATGGTGAACCTCAAGGTACTATTTCAGAATTTGATGAGAATGGCCAGTTAATCCAAAAATTTAATGTCATCAATGGCAAGATAGTGACTGCACAATAAACGTAAAAATCCCCCAACCAATATAATTGGGGGATCCTTTACTGAGAAGATAAAACTAAAATGCCCTTTACCTGATGACGTTAAGGTTTGCAGTTACCTGCTAATTCATATCCCGCAGCTTGTGCCGCAGATTCATCAACAAACATTACCGCATTTTTATCTGCCGTGGTTTTAAAACCAGAACAATGTGACAAATGGTATTTATGCGAATTACGATTTCCTTTTACCTGCGTCGTGGCTTTAGGCGTTTCCGCTTTTAATGCCTTTGTCATTGGTTGTGATGACGCCTTTTCGGGTGTCTTTATCCCTTGCCCGCTATTTTTATGCCCTAATTCCCATTTCATTTCTCCTGTCACGAATGGATTATGGTGTCCCATCACTGCGGCAATACGTTGGTCACGTTGTTTTTCCCATTGGCTCGGTGGATATTGTTTATCCCAAGCCATCAATAATTGCTGCTGCTGACGAGACATGGAAAGATTATAGCGATCGTGCATATAAAAATAGACACGTGCAACTTGCCCTTTGACTTCATTACGAGGTTCAAAAACGCGCTGTTGAAAATCCACCCGACTACGACACTGTCCATAAACATACGCGGCATTTGCGGGTAGCTGAGCATAACTATAATTACTACGGTCACCATTAACTTCACCTATTGATGGTGCTAAGTTATGCATATCCGCTTCCATTTTGCGAAAAATAGCATCTGTTGACACACAATTTTTACGCCCACCATTTTGCCAACATTGTCTTTGATGACCAAAAACCCATGCTGGAACAATATGCTCCCATTCGATACGTTGCGCTCGATTTTGTTGTTTGCGCACTTGATAACCACATGAGGCTAAATCGACTACCCCCCCACTTTTTCCTGCCCAGTTCCATTCACATCCACAATATAGCGTTCCCTCTCCTTGATGGTTTTGATCCATATACACTTTGGTTTTACTTAAGACTTTTGCTTCATCAAATGTAGCTGGAGCTGCGATAAGTGGGAATGTAAATAACAATAATAAAAATGATAGCACCCATTTTGGGCACCAAAAAACATCTGTTCTACTCAAAATAACACCACTGATGGTTTAAGATTAAACGATTAACATAGATGCTTTACTGCATCCCGTAATATACTGCATATTTTCTGAACGCAGCTTCAGTTAGCTAAATATAAGCTTTTTTGTCGTGAATGAATATTAGAGGCACACTATTTTACAATTAAAAAATACTCCCAATAGGGCATCATATACTGATATTAAAGCAATTTGATAATCGCAATTATCTTAATCGTCGGTAGTGTCTGTCTATTAATTAATCGAATATTTAATAATAAAAGCTAATTAAATAGCTTTAACATCTATTTTATCAATTGCAATATTTTTATAAAAACGAAGATAATAGAATCCTTCAGCAATATTATATTTGCCAAAGGTTTCTATTCAATGTTATACACTCGGGCGCTTACGATATAACCATAAACCAGGAAGGGATAATCCGATTGATAGAGCGCCAACAATAAATGAAGCTCTTAAAAAGTTAGTGACTAATGTTTCAAATAATTCGGGGGTGTAGCCTAAATGAGAAATCTTTACAACAGAGATCATGGCTGTATAAGCACTAATGCCAGGAAACATGGGAATAACTGCTGCCACAGTAAATACTTTAGGGTGTGCAAGCCACGTTCTTGACCATTGGATCCCAATCGCCCCAACAAGAATAGCAGCAATAAAACTTGCCCATTCAATATTGAGACCTAACGTCATCATAGTCATACGGGAACCATGGCCAATAGCTCCGAGCAAGGCACAATATTTTAATGCCTTAACCGGCACATTAAATACCATTGCAAAGCCAACCGCTGGAATTGCCGCAAGCAACATATCTTCTAAAAGTGCGAATAAAAAACTCATGCCCATTCCCTTAAATTCCACACAGCCATTGCAATAACAACACCTATACAGGTCGCAAGCGTCAATAAACTGGCCATCGTCCATCGAGCGAGTCCGGTATTAACATGTCCTTTAAACATATCTGCTACCGCATTAATTAATGGAAAACCAGGTACTAATAACAATACGCTTGCTGCCATAGAAATACTTGCCGTCGGTGCAAAATAAGACATTTTAAGTAATAAGCCTGACACAGAAGTGGCGATAAAAGCAGTAATACAAAAATTAATTAATGGATTCATTTGTCGAGAAGTGAGTACCTGCCGAATATACATGGCGCAGCCACTCGCAATAAAGGTCACTAGTGAACCATCCCATCCCCCACCGTTTAATTTACTAAAACAGGCGCAAGATAGTGCTACCATTAAAACCATTATCCAACGTGGATAGCGTAGCGGTTTTATAGAAGATAACTTTTTCTGTAGATGTTTACGATCGAGTAAATGATGCTCAACTAATATCACGGCATGCTGTACTTCCGTGACGACATGCATATTAATTCCACGGTCAATAATACGTCGAGTAGAAGTTAAACAATGGTCGTTAATGATGGTTGTCAAAACCAATGAATTTGAAGAAATAGCACTATCAACTTGATCTGCGCCTAGAGCGATACCTAAACGAGTTGTTAACTGTTCGACCAACATGCTTTCGGCACCATGCTGAAGCAATAGCAGGCCACACTGCATACACAATCGTGTAATTTCTCTTTGCATCTCAGATACGGCATGATCCCCCTGCCACTCATCACTTGCATATCCTTTCATTCCCCTTCCCCTCGAATACAGTGCCATTATTCAGATAATTATTTAAACATGATAATCTTTGACAATATCATAAAGAGAAATAATAGCCTGAATCATGATCTCTTTCAGGTTAAAGCATGATTAGTCAGCACTAGCTGCGTCTTTCGTGTTAAGAATAGTTAAAATTAATCGTAAAAAATCATAATTCTAGGATAAACATTGCATGAATAGCCCATTTCCTGCCAAAACCCCTAAAGGACAGCGCCGTAATAAAGCATTAATCAGTGCAGCCTCTGATATTTTTATTCAATATGGGTTTGAAGGAACAACGCTTGATATGATAATTGAGCGTGCGGGAGGTTCTCGGTCGACTTTATATAAAAACTTCGGGGATAAAGAAGGATTATTTGCTGCCGTTATTGAGTCTATGATTGATGATATTTTCACCGATGATGATGACAGCACACCGACAAAACAGACTATTGAATCCATTTTATCTTTTTATGGCGCTCGCTTTTTATTAAATGTGATCAAGCCACAATCTATTGGTTTATATCGGTTAATCCTCGGAGAATATAATCGTTTCCCTGAAATTAGCCATGCTTTTTTCGAACAGGGCCCTGTTCGTAGCTATCGGCTATTAACTGAAAAGCTGCTCAGCCTACCTGAAGTCAAAGTCGATGAACAAACATTATTAAGCATCTCATCTCGATTTTTAGAAATGTTAAAAGCCGATGTTTTTATTAAAACTTTCTGTGTCTCTAACTTTAAACCTAGCGATGAATTTATCTCCAAGCAAATTACGCTTTCCGTAGATATCATCGCCAGTTATATTCGAAAAATTAGCCAATAACCTGTCATGATGCGACCAATGCCGTAGCACGTCGTTTTGCTGCGGCGGTGTCATTTTCAATCAATACCTCAGGTCCATATAAAGCAGAAAGTAACGGCGCCATTTGTTCCATATCTTCTTTATCACTTGCATCAGGTTGTAATGTCACAATCATGGCTCGGCAATGTTCTAACATGGGTTCTCTCGCATGCTTTAACCAACGGCGGACATATTTCATCGCGGCGATATGCTCATCTGAAGCTTTCCCTTTTTTCTGTTTAACGGGTGGATAAACTAACGCAAATTGCATTCTTTTTGCTAATAAGAGGTCCATCTCCTCTAGCCATAAACGAGTCTCATCCACTGTTTCAGGGAATGATTTTATGACACAAACAGGCCATTCCGTCGTATCAACCACTATTTTATTCTGCATACCTTATTTCCTTCATGACTAAAAGTGTACTTAACTGTACACTTTTGAAGTCCAATGAGTCAAGAATGATTCTCATTAATATTTATGCAATTTATGCTATCTTGATAATGCCAATATTACAGATTATTCCTAATATGCTTAAAAAACACCTTCTGCTGAAAATATTGATTGATGGAGGAGGTGTCTTTTTGAATATGGGATGCTATTCTCGGCTTATTGTTACATCAAAAAAGCGAATAAATTATGAAAAAATTACTTCCAGTTGTTTTCGGGATATTGACGGCATTAACTGCATTTAGCGCGAATGCAGGAAAAAATTGTGATACTTATTTTCAAGAAATGAATACGCTTGTTAAACAGGCGGAAGAGCAGTACAAAAGTGATCCTAATGTGAAAGAAAGAATTTCTGAAATGAAACAGCAATTAGAAGATGCCAAAAAAGCACTTGCTGATTACCCTGAAGAAGCTCAAGAACAAGCTTGTCAACAAGGTATTGAAGCAATCAAAAAAGCGAAAGAAGCCGTAGAAGGTAAATAATCGTTTTATTTTTATACCCATAGCACTTCACTTATATGGGGATAAATGCCCTTCGAGTTAACGTAACAATATATTATCTCTCAATATGCCATTACATTAACTTAACTTGGGTAAGACCAGTATCATACTGGTCTTACCCTTAATAATATTATCTCACGACTAACACAGAGATTGTCGCATAAGAAACAATACCTGAAGCATTTGAGCCTAATAAATGTGTTGAAATACTAGGGTTACGTGAGCCAATAACAATTAAGTCAGCGCCAATTTCTTCCGCTTCCGCGAGTACTTTATCGCGCGGCGATCCAAAAGCCACTTTATAAGAGATATCTTCATGCGGATAATCGATCTTAGCGATAATTTCTTTTAACTGCTCTTCTGAGCGTTCAACCGCTTTTTTGGCGAATGAAGATAAAAGATCATAATGATAGCTATAGCTCATCGAAAATCTTGATACATCGGGAACTGAGTGAAAAAGATGTATTTTTGCTCCTGACACTTTTGCCAAATAAATTGCATGTTTTAATGCCTTATCTGTCAGAATATCCTCAGAAATATCTACAGGAACCAAAATTTTACTATACATGCGATACCCCCATTAATTATTTATATTTTTGTTATCAGTCACTTAAACCATTTATGACTAAGTTCTGATAACAAGGAGACACTGTTGGATGCTTATCATTTTTGTTCACTAAAAGTATAGTATTAATAAAATCAAACTGCCGTGAGCTACCAGACTATTTGTAAAATCGAGTTCACAATTTTATCAAGACACTAGTTATCTTCTAAATGCCATTTATGCAAAATACGGTGTAAAAAAGGCGTGACAATTAAACCAATACTGATAATGAACACACTCTGTAAAAATAAGCCATAAATAGCAATAAAAAATCGTCCACCTTGAGTTATTGGCGCTGGTTCTATTGATTGACCACTTAACATCGATAATGCGTTAAGCATCGACTCCATTAACGAATGTCCTTCAATAACATAAAAACCAAGAATACCCGGTAATAGCCCAAGGAAAAAAACCAGTAATGATATAAAATAGAATCGTAATACCCTTAATACGAAATGCTCAATTCTCAGCACTTCTTGAGAAAACTTTTCCATAAATACGTTTACCATCCCGATAGAAATAACAATAATCAGGTTGAACTATAACATTCAATGCATTAGGTGAATAACAGTAAAATACGAATCTAATCGTAAATCATCATTTAACGATGAATAAAATAAAAAGAAAGCCTAGTGAACAATTCCATGAGCCTAAGCATTAGCATAGGCTCACGGTCAATATTAACGGACAACCAATACAGAAGTTTCTGCGTAACGAACAATTCCTGCGGCTGTTGAACCTAAGAGGTGAGTGGATATATTAGGACGGCGCGAACCGATGACAATAATATCTGCATTAATATCTTTCGCTGTATTAATGACTTCATCACGAGGTGAGCCAAACGTAATGGTATAGCTGACATCGGCAATAGGTAAATCAATGGAGTCCATTAACATTTTCATATCTTCTTCTGCTTTAACCGTTGCTCGGTCTTTTATTTCCATATAACCCAGCGCGTATGCATTAATAATCGCAGAAGAAATTGGCAATACATGAATCAAGTGAATTTTTGCACCTGATTGTTTGGCTAAATTAACCGCATGACGAACAGCTTTACTTGTTAGTTCATCTTCGGTGAGATCTATAGGAACCAGAATCGTTTTATACATATACCCCTCCTGATAGAAAATAAAATTTAAGTTAACGGTAAAATTATAATCGAATACTCAAGAATGTCTCTAAAACAACAAGATAAATGAGATCTACCGCTACAAATGATTAACGATTATTCTTTTAGCCATCGTGTGATTGTTAATCCAACGAATGTATTTTTAGGATCCAAGAATTGAGTAATAACGTCCTTCTCCAACATCATGCGCTGAAAAACCTAAACGGAATAATTTTTATAGCGCAATTATCATATAACTGTTTGCGGTTAATCCCTTCCGCTTATCTCAAACGCGACTCAGCCATAGACCACATTTTTTCAATCATTTGTTGCGCATATATGGCTTGCTCTCCACTAATATCCGGTGGCGTATTATGGCTTACTGCCTCAATAAAGTGACGGATCGCGCCATCAAAGCCACGCTGTACTAATATCGAGTCCCAATTAGAAGGCTGTTTTTGTATCACACCTTGTTGATTTTCGCTGACCCAATGATTCATATTTGTCACTTGATAAACACTACCATCACAGATGGCCGAGACTTGCTCTTGTTGACTTCCTGCACGACGATGCATTGATGTCGTTATCCAGCATTGATTAGCATTAAGATGATGCTCAGCGTAAAATAACTCTCGATTCGCTGTCGTACTAATACTACCGCTTACTAACGACGCATGGCCTCCCGCCAGCCAAATAGCGGTGTCCACTACATGCAAATAATCATCAAGCAAAGTAAAACACACATCGTTAGGGCCAACACTATCACTACGGTGCTTTTCCATCCGTATCGAAGAGACCTGATTAATTTGTTGTTTTAGCTGCTGATAAAAAGGTGAAAAACGTCGATTGAAGCCAACCATCAGCGAGCGTTTTTGTTTATATGCTAAATGAATAAGCTGTTCTGATTGAGTCAGGGTTTCGGCGAGTGGTTTATCGACATAAACATGCACACCCGCCGATAGCAAACTGTGGATCACACTAAAATGACTTGAGGTACTACTATGAACAAAAACCGCATCACAGTCTGCTGCTAGTGATTTTATGCCTGAATACAACGGAATACGATAACTGTCACAAACGATTTTCGCTTTCGCTTGGTTAGGCGAAAAAGCCCCCATAAGTTGCCAATTCTCAGTTTTACTGAGCACAGGTAAATAGGCTTTCTGTGCAATAGCCCCCAAACCAACAATGCCGACACGTAGTTTTCTCATTAAACCATAACCTGTATATGAGGTTTCACAAATGCATTCCGCTGAGTATAACGAATAATTTCTTTATAAACCCATTGTTTTCTTAGAATTTAAAACCTATCGCATAAAAACGTCAAAAGGTAACAACTTGAAATTTCAGTTTTTTTTAAGACTGATTAATGCGTAAGAAAATAAAATCATGTTAACACATAAAAAAGGGGTTGATTTATTAAATGAGAATGGTTATCTTTTACCTAACGAATACCTGAGTAATTTACTCAAGCTTTCGTAAACGACATTGCTCACATTGCTTCCAGTTTTAGCAGGCCAACTTCTCTGAGTTGGCCTTTTTTTTCAATAAATATCGCCAATACTCCGTTTGGCGTCCTGCATTATTTCCGACTAATTGCGCTGGAAAAGCTCCATGATTTTAAATGTCCAACGTAACTTAAGCGCTGAGTTGGCACAAAGGTTGGAACATCTCCTGTTCGCATATGCAGAATATCTGCTGGCGTTATCCATGCAGAATTACCTTCAAACAAAGGCAGCCCCGCATATTTATATGCGTCTAGGACAAACTGCGAACAAAAGAAACCATTCGCTTGATCAACATCATCACCTAGTTGTACTGTCGCAAGCGTTTTTAAACAAAAATTACGTATTGTTTGGCCAATAAAGGGAAGTTCACAAACACGTTTAGTGAGCATCCAAGGGGCGATCATCACAATACCTTTATAGTTATACTTGCTACCATCATTTTGCATTGAGAATTCGCGAAGTTTATCCGCATGAATAGAGGTTAAACCTGCTTGCCGTAAAACGACCATATTATTTGAATCCGCAATTGCTTGGTCGAGAGAGATAATCCTCACCCCACTCCCTACTGATTCAGCGACTTCACCAGCGCCTAAATAGATTGATGCATGGCTAACACCGCTAATACTGAATAGTCGGATCCCCCATGAATTCAGTCCTGTTGCTGAAGATAATAAAATATCACCAGGTAACATATCAGAGACGGCCAGCACTTCTACCGACTCTTTAATCGGTATGGTGTTCGGCTGCTGAATGCTAAACTTTAGCCGATTACTTTCTTCATCTTTTTTAAATCCGGTTGAACAGCCTGTCACAATAATAAGACAAAAATAGCAGAATAAATATTTGAAGTTTATCAATAGAGATACCTAGTTAATTTTTATATTTATGAGCTAATTTAATGTAACCAAGTTCTGCTATTTTTTCATCGGAAATATCTTAATATTCGATGTTATTCGTGATGTAGAAACGCTTACCACATCACATGTTGACTCGTTAAATCACGTTAAAACTGAATATTTATCTCACAATCAATATGTTGGGGGAAATAAGACAGGTATGCTATTAGTAAATCAGCATATCAAAATGATTATTTTTTTGTTCTTTAACCCCCTAGCAATGCCAGAGGGTTAACATCCATTCAATTAACTAATAACATATTCTGGATAGAATACTGTCGTTGAATGATATGTTTTTTTCTCTGTCGCTTTATTATTTAATGCAGCAACTACTGATTTATTTTGTAACTCAGTAGGCAGTTGTTGAGTTGCATTTTCTTTTGCAATGATGGAAACACGCATATTTTTTTTAGAACGACTCAATTTATAAGGCATTCCTAATAAGCGACGTGCTGTATTATTACTTACCATTATCGACTCCTTAACTACAACATTTAAATTCAGCGATATGCTGAATATCAAAAACATAGTCAGTGTTGACCACATGGTGTTATTTTTTTCTTTCCATAGGGAAGCTAAAATAACGATAGTATTATAGCAGCAATAAAACATAAGTGAATGAAATTAAACTAATTAGTTTCATGGCGTAATTATGTGAGAGAGAAAAAATATATACTTAAAACCTCACTAAGTGCTAATCATAAAATAAAATATAACGACATCCACAAATTAAAAATAAACTAATTTATAAGGTTAACTTTATTTTATGATAAAAAAACACCTTTTTATTCATTTAAAAAGGTGTTTGTACTATCATCATTGGTTAATTATTTAACTCGCCCCTCGGCGATTTTTCGCATAAGTATCAAAAGCAACAGCTAAAATAATAATTAAACCTGTAATGATCTGCTGGTAATACGCTGAGACATTCATTAAAACTAGACCATTAATTAATATTCCCATGATGATTGAGCCAATTATTGTCCCGCCTATACGCCCATATCCTCCCATTAATGATGTCCCTCCAATCACGACCGAGGCGATCACACGCAGCTCAAACGTCATACCTGCCACAGCTTCAGCACTCCCTAAACGAGCACTTAATACAAAACCCGCCAGACCAGCTAAACAACCAATGACCACGTAAACACTCACGAGAACGCGTTTTACATTCACTCCAGCCAATCGTGCGGCTTCTTGGTTGCTACCCACGGCATAAACAAAACGTCCCCAACGACTTTTATGCAGAGCCAAATAACCGATTAATGCCACTAACGCAAAAATCCAAATAGGCACCGATATCCCTAATAATTCTCCTCTTCCCCACCAACGATAGCCGGCATCAAAACCTGATATTGGTGCGCCATCATTAATCACTAACGTTAAACCACGCCAAATTGTCATTCCGCCTAATGTCACGATAAAAGGGGGGATATTTAATCGAGTGATACCGAGACCGTGTAAAAAACCAATGCCCGTTCCTACTGCTAGGCAGATAGCTAATCCCACCAACCAACTCATTCCCCCCCATGCATTCGGATCTAAACCAACTAAATTGTCACCTTTAATCACGAATGCCGCTGTCATTGCACAAACAGCCAATATCGATCCCACCGATAAATCAATACCTGCTGTCAGAATGACGAGTGTCATACCAACAGCCATAATTCCATAAATAGAGACTTCAGTGAGTATGTTAGTAATATTACGTTCAGTGAGAAAATTACTGTTTTGTGTTTGAAAAAAGAGCACCAGCAGTACCATGAAAATCAATACGCCAAAACGTTCGAAAAATGCAATAAAATCTATTTTTTTACGGCTAACTGCCGTAGAAGATTGTTGTTGCAACATATTAACCTCTCTTATACGGCAGCTTCTGCTGATAAATTTTGATGACAAATCGCCATCATCGTCATTAATTTTTCTTCTGTCGCATCATCACCCGTCATTTCTCCAGTTAATCGCCCTTCACTTAATGTGATGATCCTATCTGAAATAGCCATAACTTCAGGTAAATCAGACGAAATAACGATAACTGCAACCCCCTTTTTAGCCATTTCAAAAATGACCTGATGCACTTCTGATTTGGTACCAACATCGATTCCCCGGGTTGGCTCATCCACAATTAATACTTTTGGATCCATTGCCATACAACGTGCAAGAATCACTTTTTGTTGATTTCCGCCCGATAATTTACGCACTTCTTGCTCTTTACTGGCCATTTTTATTTGTAGTGCTTGCTGATAACTGTCTATCAAGGCGTTTTCTTTATTGGTATCCACTATCCATCCCATTTTTAATAGATGGGATAAGGCGGAAAGCGAAAGGTTATAGCGAATCGACAGCCCCAATGCCGCACCTTCTTTTTTGCGGTCTTCAGGAACCAGGGCAATTCCCTTGTCTAACGCATTCATTGGCGTTGTTGGGTGATATGGTTCTCCATCGAGAAAAAACGTCCCAGTGGTGTATTTATCCGCCCCAAACAAACAACGTGCAATCTCAGTTCTGCCAGCTCCCATTAATCCTGCAATGCCAAGAATCTCACCTTCATGCACATCAAAACTAATATCATGAAGCGCAATACCGTGCGGGTCGAGTGGAGGCTTAGCTTTAGATAAGTGCCTTATCGATAGACGAATAGGCTTATCACGATGATAGGTTTCACTCGCTGGTCGACGTTCAAAAATAACGTTACGGCCTACCATCATACGGATAATTTCTTGGACGGTTGTTTCTGCCACATTACCTGAACCCGTATAGCGACCATCTTGAAACACGGTAAATTTATCGCAGATTTGAAACACCTCATGTAGGCGGTGTGTAACATAGATGACACTTACGCCTCGATTCTTCAATTCTCTGACAACACGATGTAAACTTTCGACTTCTGTATCACTTAATGCAGCAGACGGCTCATCCATCACGATAAGCTTAGCGTTAAGGGTTAACGCTCGAGCAATTTCAATCATCTGCTGTTGAGCCACACTTAACCGTGCGACTTGAGTCGTTGGCGAAATCGCTAATTGAAGGTAATCAAGAATCGCTTTAGCTTCTTGATTCAACACCTTTTCATTCACCATCCAATGCATTTTAAGCGCTTCACGTCCGAGAAACATGTTTTCAGCTACTGTCATATTGGGAAGGAGATTAAACTCCTGATAAATCGTGATAATGCCCTTTTGTTGACGATCTATTGGAGAGTCTACGGCTGACAACATTTCACCATTAAACCAAATATCGCCACTGGTTTGCGGTTGAGCCCCTGCTAATGCTTTGAGGAAGGTCGATTTACCTGCGCCATTTTCACCCAATAAAGCATGTACCTCTCCTGGCATCACAGTCATCTGTGCTTGGCTTAATGCCCAGATCCCTGAAAAGCTTTTGGCAAGATTAGTAATTTTAAGTAATGGCTCTGACATAAAAACTCCTTTTCAGGAAAACAGGGCTCGTAGAGCCCCGAATAATGCTAAGTAACTATTTCAATTCACCAATACGTTCAGCTTGTTCAAGGTTATCTTTGCTAATAATAGTCGGTTGGTAATCCGCCCCCGTGATTTCTTGCTTATCGCGAATATTATTCACCAATTGTTCCATCGCCATTTTCACTGCATACCCTGCCCGCTGATCGGCCGTTACTGCCATCCAACCCTCTTTGATACGGCTAAGCGCTTCTGGACTTGCATCAAAACCTGTCACTAGCACTTCACCCGGTTTAAATCCTTGTGCACTTAATGCTTCAATCGCGCCGAGTGCCATATCATCATTAGCAGAGAGAATGACATCCGGTTTTTTGGGTAAGGATGGTAATAAGCTCTCTGTGATCCTCATACCTTCTGCTCTCATCCAATTACCATTTTGATCTGCAACTAAATGGTATTTACTCCCCCCTGCCTTTAAGCTGTCGCGGATACCTTTTGTCCGTTCAATGTTAGAAGAGGAGCCTGGTTGGCCTGTAATTAAGATTAAATCAGCACCATTAGGAAACTGCTGCTTAACATACTCTGCGATGGCATAACCGCCTTTATAATTATTGGCACCAAAATGCGGTACAGGTTTTTCAGCATTAATATTTCGGTCCAGAGTCACAACGGGTAGGCCTGCATTTTGAATTTCAACGACGGCATCAGCGATAGCATTAACATCATTGGGTGAAACAATGAAACCTTGTGCGCCACGCGTGATGGCGTTTTCGATGTCCGCAACTTGTTTAGGTGAGCTACCTTGTCCATCCAAGACTTGAATATTCACATCCAGTTCCTTGGCCACTTTCACCGCCGATTTTTGCATATGCACTTCAAATGGGCTTGCCAGTGTTGGTGGACTAAATACGATTTGTTCATTTTTTGCCATCGCATGCGATGACAAGCCAAGTACAGCAACCAGCGCGGTTAATTTCATGATATTTTTCATTTTGCCCTTCCACTGATTATGAATAGAGATGTGTTTAAATTTCACCAATTATTAACATGGTGATAACATAGGTATACATCAATGAAATATACATTCCAATTTTTATTATATGAAAATTTTATTTTTGTAGCGTTGATAACGAAATTAAGCCAAAAGTCATAAAATAGTGTTAAGAGGATCACAGATTATTCCCGCTATGGCAGCAATAGTTGACAGTATATCGCTGAATTTTTCATGACATTTCACCTATATTTCCTTACAATAAAAATGAAATGTTTGTTTCATTTGATGTGTTTGTTGATTATTTTTAATCTAATCAATAGGTAAGCAGTCACTGATAATCCCTATTTTATTGCTACTTATTTAATGAATAATTAAGTAGCAGTTTAAGATTAACTATAAAATTATTCTCTTATCATTTTTATTTTTTTATATATGATTAACGTTAGTTAATAGGATGGACTCATTAGTAAAGTATTAATCACTTAAAAGGAACTTATATGTTAATTTGCACGATATGCGTATGTCAGAACCAGCAAAACAATATTATTCCGGTCACAAATTCATTTAATGAAAATATAAATAATTCAACTATCACTGGAGCCTCTGATCCATTACACAGTAACACCCTATCACTCTATGATATATGGCAATTCCTGAATGAAAACACCTCAATTTCTCATCACTTAGAGGTGGCCTTGCATAATAGAAAATTAGCCCTTGAAAATAAAAATGAAGATAGACGCTATAATGCATTACTATCTGATTATAGAGAAAAATTAGGTAAGGTTTTTTATTTTAATCAAAATAATTACCCGAGTGATACCGTCGGCGACCTTAAAGGGAACGTATTTTATGCTCAAAATAGTATTATTCCCGCTGTTAACCGGATAGACGGTGATATACACCCTCACCTTGTTCCTGATCGTAAAACGCTTATTATTTTCAAACCTCATGAAACCATTAAGCAGAATGAAAATATTGAAGTAAAAGTCTACAATGATAAAAAAGAAGAAATATATTCAACTCATTTATTATCACCGTCTCAACTCCCCAGTATTGCAGGGAAAAAATACAGCTTTACCCATTTAACACCTAGTGATTTTAACATACCCGAGGCAAGTGATTTATACATTAATTCATCCGACATGCTTGAAAAAGTCATGACAGATAAAAGTTACTTTAATCAAATTATAAGTGAAAACAATATCATACAACTAGATATTGGCAATTCAACATCAAACATTAATTTGAATGCATTAAAAAATCATGTTAATAAAAAAATTATATTTAAATTAGATGATAATGCTAAACTTAATATAAAATACAAAAATAAATCAATTTCACGAGAACACCAACAATCCTTTGTTATGGTAAGTGATGCTTCTGGGAATTGGTATAGCCGCGATGAGGCTAGACTCAATCAACATTTAAAACAAGCGTTACATCAACATAAAAATCAAATCCCAGACTCTTTTGACACTGAGTTTAGTACTAATGCCGATATTAACAAAATATCCAATGATACAAAGCTATTTCATCAAATTATCAGTGAAAATGATGCTATCAAAATAGCGACCAAAAATTGCCATTGGGCAAAAGACTTTATTATTCCTAATGGTCGTCAATATGCCAATAAAAAAATACTGTTCACGTCTAAGGCACATTATAATAGTGATGTTGTTTACGGGGATAAGAAAGTCAGCATCGTCACTAATGATAGTCTCCTTTTTGTCAGTGATCAAAATGGTATTTGGTCCATCGCAAAGACTCAATCTAATACCCAAGAAAACAGCTATTATGATATTCCCAATTCATTTACTTTAAAGATTAACACCAATAAAGAATTACTAACCCTATCCAGAGATATTGATTATTTTAATAAAATCATCGAAAATAATGATACAATTCATATCGCAACACGCAATGCAAATTGGGCAAGACATTTTACATTAGAAAACAACGTTAAATTTAAAAATAAAAAAATCTATTTCTCTTCTGAGGCGGATTATAGTAGTCATGTTTTTTATGGCGATAAAAAATTAACCATAAAAACGAATGAAAATCAGTTGTTTGTTTGTGATGAAAACGGCTTTTGGCGCACTTCTAAAGATGAGCCACTGATCAATGAGTTAACTGAAGAGATAAAATATATCGAAAATGGTTGGTCTATTTCTCTCCCTAAACACATTATTAAACCCGGCATTGAGCTTGAATTTAATTACAAAAACCAGAAAGGTACTTTATCGGATATTAAAGTTGGAGCTGCTAGTGAGCTCTTATTGCATACAATTGATATTGGAATGTTAACGCCAAACAAAAATCAATTCGCGTTTCAAACAGACCCTGAGCTTCAGCGTCAATACTATCAACAAATTCCTGTCAATCGTATGATTGTATCTAGTTATGCCCCTGTCTATTTAAAAGAAATTGTTTTTCCTAATGGGCAATATTTAATTGAACGTTCAACGGATGAAGGTGGAGGCCATAAAGGTGATATGAGGGAAATAATCGGTAAAGGCCTGATTTCCGATGGTATTAACTTGGCAAATTATGGGGTTAACTCTTCCTCACTAGAAGAAAACCGTTTTTTACCTACCTCACAAATCACTCTCCATCATTCACGTGGTAGGTATAAAAATGGCCTACAAGTACACGGCTGGTCTGGCGGTGCAGGAAAAGCCACATTGTCGAAATCAGTAGATAATGAATTTAGCCATGAACTTGGTCATAACTACCACATAAGCCACTATTTTAAAGGATTCCATGGTGGCGTTCATGCGACAGCCGATAAACCTAATTCAACTTGGGGCTGGGATGCAGACAATAACTTCTTTATTCCAAATTTTGAAAAGGCACAACGAAACCAAACAACCTATTTAAAAGAGAAGAAAGAAGGTGAAATGGCGGCAGAACCCTTTATGCAACACTCTATGGCGAAAGATGCGATGTCTGGCGGAGAAATCTATGATGTAGATTATAACGCCTATACATTACACACGCCTGCAAGTTCAGAAGCTATTCAACAGTATTTCGAAAATAATGCGGTCTTTAGTAAAGAATCATCAACAGGTTATAAAAAATGGAATTCAGATACACAAACAATGGAAGATTTTTTACTTCCTCATAGCCTAAAGAATATATTCATTGAGGCAAAAATCCAAAACGGTCATGATGTAACCGAAACTCAACTAATAGACTTACTTAACGTCAATGACCACATAAAAATCAATAGCTATAACGCGCATTACCCACCAAATGTTTATATACCAAAAGCAGATGTAACAAATATCAATAAAGTCATAGAAATCGATTGTACTTCTCAGCTCAGTATAGCGCTACACGTTAATGATCAGGTTGAAACAATCAAAGAAAATACAAAAATTTACTATATTTCAAATGGAAACACATGGGAGACTCATTCTGAATATACTTACAGTAAGACACCTTATAAACAAGGTGTTCCCGTTGTCACCTTGGTAGGTTTTTATGATACCAACAATCAATTAAAGAGTTACATTTACCCCGCTTTAGAAGGATCTTATGGCATGGTGTATGACACTCATACGATTAATAAAACTAAACCTTATATTGCAGTGACATTAGCAGATGGAACTAAAAAGAAATATCAGCTTGATGAAAAACAAACGAATAAAGATTTAATGAATAAATTCCACATCAATATTGAGCGTGATTTAAACCCAATAAAAGCGGAGTTATTTATTGATGATCAGCTTATTTCATCAAGAGATATAGCACTTAGCAATCTCTCTCTTAATACGATGGTAAACGGTATTATTCAATAAATTGATGCCTTCTAGCCCTTTTTATTATTGATAAAGGGCTAGAACATTTCTTGCATTAGCAATAATGGCTATTTTTCCCTCGATAACGACTTTCAAATTGCAGTTTTTACGAGGCTATGCTATTTCCAGTATCTCTATTGATGCTTTTTGAGGCCACTATGCTAAAAATTTTAGGTCGTACTACATCCATCAATGTTAGAAAAGTGCTTTGGACTGTAAGTGAAACTCAGCTACCTTTTATTCATGAACCTGAGTGGGGAAAAGAATTAAGTTTAAAATCAGCTGATTATCTTAAACTCAATCCTAATGGGCTGGTTCCCGTACTTATTCATGACAGTGGCGTGTTATGGGAAAGTAATACGATTTGTCGCTATCTTGCCACAAAGGCACAACGTGTCGATCTTTTACCTGAAAATCCTGAAGCAAGAGCAGATGTTGAAAAGTGGATGGATTGGCAAGCAACAGAACTCAATAGTGCATGGAGAGCCGCTTTTTTAACTCTCGTTCGCAACAGTGACAGTTTTAGTCAATACCCTGAATTAATTGCTAAGAGTACCCATGATTGGAATAGTAAAATGTTACTTCTTGAAAAGGCGCTGGAAAAAAACGGTGACTTTATTAGTGGTCAGCAATTTACTGTCGCAGATATTACAATTGCGTTATCGATTCATCGCTGGTTACTCACGCCTATTACTCGGCCAGAAGCTCCCGCGATCGCTCATTATTATCAAAAAATGTTAGCTCGCCCTACTGCAAAATTATATTTAGACCCGAATATTGCTTAAACCCGTTATAGCAGCAGAATAACCTATATAAAGTGGTAGCAGAGATAACTGCCCCACTTTATTTTATAGAATCAATAATAAATATTTAAATTTATTAATAAAAAATAGACAACTCGTTGAGAGTAATTGCCTACTTCACTAATTTACAGATACGGCCTTTGTCATCAGAAACGCGTTTATTGACGACATCATCTTCAGAAATTGAGGCTAGATTAAACTCATTTTTTCCTTGAGCCCATAACTGCATATTTTCCCCAACATAACGAGCACCACTTGCTGATGGAGCACTTTTTAATACGATAAGTTCATCGCTATAAAGCATCACAGCCGTATCTTCGTCTGGGAATGAAACTCTAATTTTTTGATCTTCGCACTTATAGGTATCTGTCTTTGCTGCAAAAGCAGAAGATGCTGTTAATGCAGATAAAAGCGCTATTGCCGAAACTGTAATAACTTTACGCATAAATTCTCCTTGAAACACTTAGAACCATTATGACTCTACGCCTATATCATTACAAAAATCGTTATTTGATACATAAGATTCATCCGTAATTACTCTTTTTTTGACCTGTAAATTTCGCCCATTAAATTAAAATAAGAATTTATACTTATTAAATTAGTATCATTATAGACTACTATGCTAATGCTGTTCATTTAATGACATTATTGTTATAACGAGAATATGTTTTTAAACGGAATAGGCGAAAAAATAAAAATGAAAACCATTGGTTTAATCGGGGGAATGAGCTGGGAATCAACTTTACTTTATTATCAGCAACTCAATGAGGGTGTCAAACGGCAACTGGGTGGCCTTCATTCAGCAAAAATTGTTTTATACAGTGTCGACTTTGCTGAAATAGAACATATGCAAGCGACAGGTCAATGGGCGCTGGCTGGTCAACATTTGGCGCAAGCGGGAAAAAGTATTGAAAGCGCTGGAGCCGATTTTATTGTGTTATGTACTAACACGATGCATAAAGTCGCCGAATATATTGAAGAGAGCACTAATATCCCACTACTTCATATTGCAGATGCAACTGGAGAAAATATTATCGAGTCTGGAATAAAGACCATCGGTTTATTAGGAACCGCTTTTACAATGGAGCAACCTTTCTATAAACAGCGACTTCAAGATAAATATGGCCTTACCGTGATCACGCCAATGCCTGAAGAACGAAAAATTATCCATGACATTATTTATCAAGAACTTTGTATGGGTGAAGTGAAAGATGCATCAAAGAAACAGTATCAACAAATCATGGCTTCATTAGTAGAAAGAGGTGCTGAGGGGATCATTTTAGGCTGTACTGAAATAACCCTTTTAGTCAATCAAGACGATACTTCCGTGCCTATTTTTGATACAACCGCCCTACACGCACAAAAAGCCATTGAATTGGCCTTAAGCTAAATATTGCGTTAAGTCATATTTGGACTCACTATGATTACATGTCTGCTATTTATTAAAATGGCAGACACTTTTTTCATCAGACTAAGTAACTAATTGATATTAAATTTCATTTTTAATCTTAGTTTATATTTACAATGAAAAATAAATGAATAAGCATATTTTATATGGTTAATCTAGCGATAGTATCTCCATAATCGTAAATTAGTTTTATTTTCTTCAAATTCACCAATTAGCTATTTTTTTACTTAATTTATGGGTAAATCCAATATTTAATAAAGCGACATTTTATCGCTTTTATTTTTATTTAACATAGGAATTAGACTATTGAATTATCCATTTTATTTCTGATAATAGTATTACTCTTTTATGCTAGGGATAATAGAATCATGAGGCACTCAAATTCTAGAGGGATCGCTTTAGGTAAATATATTAGAGAATTACGTATATCCCGTCGTATTTCAACATTAACAATGGCAACGGCACTGGAGATATCAGAGAGTCACTATATTCAATATGAAACAGGAACTTCTTCTATTTATGTTGAGCATCTTGTGATTATCTCAAGTATTCTTGATATTGATATTAAGCATCTACTTAATGCTTTCGAAGGCGCAGAAAAAAACATATGGATATAAAAAGTCCATCATTCGTTGAATATTATAGAGTGAGCAGTGAGGCCCCCCCTTACTGTTCAAGCATCATCATATTTATTATCTTTTATAAATCCTCTCCGTACTATTATTAGTCGACATTTTAAAAATTGATGATTCATATATCTTTATATTATCGCTTCACAGAGAATAATAATCATATTTTGAGTAATCGATATAACCCTATGCTATTTTAAAAATAATAATTTTATAAAGCTGTTTTTACTTTAATGACGGCAGATTTTGATAAATACTTGTATTTTATAATAGTATTAACGCTATACTTATTCCGTTATTACACTTCAGAATGGAATACTCAAAAATTTTTTTAAATTAATATAAATCAGTTAGATACAAAATGATCACCCCCACAATAATCATAATACTGGTCTGATAATATTCATTTTTTCATTTGGCTTCTGCTTGTATTGCCCCCCGATAGAGGCGCAGTGACCCACTACAGCCCCAAAAAAATTGTTCTGTCTAGACTTATCCATACCAAAACCCCCCCTGTATCTGTTATTATGGCCTCCTTTTTGATAATTTAATGGATCGTTTGTCACATGTAACAGCCTATTCTTTCTGTTTGTGAGAGAAAATATTCATAGGTTGTGCAAATTGTTATATCAACTTAGCATCCAAAAAGAACACATAAGCCATTAATTATCATTAAGTTAACGTATAATCAGCAACGGTACAGAACAGCAAAACATGAACGCACAGAAAGAACAATATAACTTCAATAAGCTACAAAAAAAATTACGCCGTGACGTAGGACAAGCTATTGCCGATTTCAATATGATTGAAGAGGGTGATCGCATTATGGTATGCCTATCTGGTGGTAAAGATAGTTATACTTTGCTATCTATTTTGCAAAGCTTACAAAAAAGTGCGCCAATCTCTTTCACGCTGATTGCCGTTAACTTAGATCAAAAACAACCCGGCTTCCCCGAGCATATTTTGCCTGAATATCTCGATAATTTAGGGGTTGAATATAAAATTGTTGAAGAAAATACTTACGGCATCGTCAAGGAAAAAATCCCTGAAGGAAAAACGACCTGTTCATTATGTTCACGCTTACGTAGAGGTATTCTATATCGTACAGCGACAGAATTAGGCGCAACTAAAATTGCGCTAGGACACCACCGCGATGACATATTACAAACACTTTTTCTGAATATGTTTTACGGTGGTAAATTGAAAGGGATGCCCCCTAAACTAATGAGTGATGATGGAAAACATATTGTTATCCGCCCTCTTGCTTACTGTCGTGAAAAAGATATTGAACGTTATTCGCAGGCAAAAGAATTTCCAATTATTCCGTGTAACCTGTGTGGTTCACAACCTAACTTACAACGTCAAGTGATCAAAGATCTGCTTCGTGATTGGGATAAACGTTACCCAGGGCGTATTGAAACGATGTTTAGAGCAACACAAAATGTTGTTCCATCTCACTTGTGTGATACTGAGCTATTTGATTTTAAAAATATTTCTCATGGTGATGAAGTCGTTAATGGCGGTGATCTTGCCTTTGATCGAGAAGAGATGCCTGCTCAAACTCAGCTCGACGACGATGAGCGACCGGCATTCACGGCACAACGTCTGGATGTGATTGAAGTTAAATAACCAGCCCACCACCCTTGATAGAGGGTGGTTGTTTTGCCCATTTGAGCATTTATTTCCTTACTCACAGAATCTATTCACTCCCGATAAGCTATCTGTAAAGTGAACGTTTGCAGCGCTAATGCTTCAAACACCGCTAATGGCTGTGGATTGCGTAAATTTAGAATAAAAAAAAGCCGATGTAACATACATCGGCATTACAGTGGTCAATTATTCTGTATAAGAACTCAATATGAGAAAAACTACAATTATGGAGCACAACGTTCATCGCTCAACGTTGCATTCACCTGCGGGATTAATAGTGCCCCAAAACCATAGGTCTTTTATTGATTTACCTCAAACTAGGGTCGGTTTATGCCAATAACTTGCAGACTACAGCCAGCGACTTTTTCTCAACCACCAAAAAACGGTTCCGATTAATGCAGCAAGTAAAAGACAAAATACACTAAAAGCGAATCTGGATTCACTACCAGGAATACCGGTTAAATTGACGCCAAATAGCCCCGTTAAAAAGGTAGTTGGCAAAAAAATCATCGCTAACATAGACATCGTATAAATACGACGATTCATCATCTCGGTGATCATGTTCGTTATTTCATCGGACATAATCGCGGTACGTGCTACAAATCCGTCTAAATCTTCAATACAACGACCTAAACGATCTGAAATTTCTTGTAATCGTCTTCTATCAGTATCGTCAATCCACAATAGTTTTTCCGTCGCTAAACGTGCCAGCATATCACGCTGTGGCGCCATATAACGGCGTATGACAATAATCTGTTTACGCAATAATGCGAGCTCACCACGTTCAGGGATATCACCATTGAGAATGGTATCTTCCATTTCTATCAAACGTTCATGTAGGGTATCTGTAAAATCGCTGATTTCATCGGTAATGGCATCAGCAACTTCCACCAGCCAATCTCCGGTACTTTGTGCACCCACGCCTTCTTTCAGGTCTGTTATCACAGAATCTAATGAATTGACTTTTCGATGGCGACTGGAAATGATGAGGCGGCTGTTAATAAATACTCGAAAGGCAACGAGTTGTTCGGGACGTTGGCCAGCATTCGTATTTAATGTTTGTAACGTTAATAAAACACCATCCCCTACTCGTAAGATCCGCCAACGGCCAGCATGACCGCAAAGTGCCGCTTTGACTTGTTCGCCAAGTAGCTCTGACCGTTGGATCCATTTCTCACTCTCACGATTTTTATAGTCATAATGCAACCAAAAAGGAGATTGCTGAGTTGCACTCGCATTAACATCAATGGGAAGAAACCCACCGTCTCCATTTAATTGAAATGCATGTACGGGGTTTGAGCTCTGAAATAATGAACCATAAATCAGCGCCATGCGGCATTCTCCTTCCATTTAAGCGATTTATTAGTTATAGCATAGAGGGAATACAGCAGGAATATCAAGCAAAGGTTATAAAACAAGCGCATATTGAGAATAACACTGAGACCTAATGTTAAAAAACCTGCAATTAAGGAGAGGTCATGAAATAACGACAAACACCGAACCGCCATAATTGCTAAATAACAACGGCTTTTTGCCACAAAAGAACAATAAATTAACATCGGACTACACTAGTATTCTCTGTGTAGTGTTTATTCCTTTTTTGGTCCTCCTTCTGACTCTCCAGCAGAAGGAGTTTTTTCTTTTTTAGCCGTACAAAGAGACAGCCCATATCACCTATATAGGCTGAATGTACGATTAATGTGCAATAATATAAAAACTATGACTGTAAGCCACATCTTCTGGGTTTTCTATCGGGTATCCTTTTAGCCAAGGTTTAATCAATCGCCCATTAGTATATTGATAAATTGGCGCTATTGGTGCTTCTTGTGCAATTATCGCTTCCGCCTGATTATAATAACGATTACGTAAATCTTCGTTAGTTTCTATACTTGCTGAAGCCATCACCGCATCGTAATTTTTATTATTAAATTTTGGAATATTGCCATTATGCTGTGAGGTTAATAGCGACAAAAAGGTTGATGGCTCATTAAAATCACCTATCCAAGATGCCCTAATCACATCAAAGTTACCTGTATTGCGGCTATCAATATAAGTTTTCCATTCTTGGTTAACTAATTTAACCTCAACGCCCAATTTTTTCTTCCACATTGAGGCAACGGCAATCGCAATTTTTTGGTGATTTTCCGAGCTATTGTATAAAAGCACTAATTCAAGTGGTTTTTTGGGCCCATAACCAGCCGCTTGCAATAAGACTTTGGCTTGCTCATCCAATTCTTTTTGAGTGTAATTTTCATAAATACTTTTTTGTGGTTTAAAACCAGCGGTTACATCTGGTGTAAAACGGTTTGCAGGCTTCTCTCCAGTACCTAATACCTTTTTGGCTATCACTTGCCTATCTATCGTCATCGCTAACGCTTTGCGTACACGAATATCGTTAGTCGGTGCTCGCTGCGTGTTGAAGGCATAATAATAGGTGCCAAGTTGATCAGGGGTAAACACCTCATTCGGTATTTCGGCAAGTAATTTTTGATAACGTTGTTTAGGGAATGATTCAGTAATATCTAAATCTCCCGCTAAATAACGATTAGTCGCACTGGACTCTTGGTTTATTGGCACAAACGTCACTTTGGTGATCACCGTATTCGCATTGTCCCAATAGAATGGATTTTGGGTTAAAACGATTTTTTCATTAACCACTCTATCGGTAAGTTTAAATGCGCCATTTCCAACTAAGTGGTTCACTTTTATCCAGTCTGCGCCATATTTTTTAACCGTATTCGCATGAACCGGAAATAAACTAAAGTTAGCCGTTAATGAAGGGAAATAAGGAACTGGTTTATCTAAAACGACTTTAAGCGTCTGTTTATCAACGGCCTCAACGCCTAATTGCTCAGCAGGTAGTTTTCCATCAATAATTTGTTGTGCATTATTGATCCCAGCTAATGCCGCAAACCATGCAAATGGAGAGGTATTTTCTGGCGTCACTAAACGTTGCCAACTATAGACAAAATCTTCCGCTGTTACAGGTTCGCCATTCGACCAGCGCGCTTCTGGACGTAATTTAAAAAGCCATGTTTTATTATCCGTCGTACTCCAACTTTGAGCCACGCCAGGAATCGGTTTGCCATGCTTATCTTGATTCACTAATCCTTCGAATAAGTCACGCATAACTTGTGCTTCGGTCAACCCAACCGATTTTATTGGATCTAATGATGCCGGTTCATCTTTAAGATGACGGGTTAACTCTTGCTTTGTTGCCAGTACTGTTCCGGCAGGAACCTCTGCCGAAATAACAGGAGCTGCTGTAAACATCGCGGTGAAAACAATCGCTAAAGATGAAAGTGTGCGTTTATGCATGTTGGGAATTCTGTCGTATTAGCAAAAGTGAACTAGCAACTCTCTCTTATGGATATAAGTCAATGGACAAACAGAAAGAATTAACTAAGCAAATAAGAAGGTACTTTAAATACCATTAATCAATAAAATACCTCGGTTAAAGGTTGCTGACGTTATAAAACGGCCAAAAAAACCTTTCCAGCATCATATTCTTTCAGCGATTAAAAATCTATACACGATGACTTAATCTGTAAGCATTTCATACTTTTAAAATTTATCCTAATCTCTTCAAGGTATTATGAACAATTTTTTATCAATTCATATGATTGTTCATCGACTTAGCTGACTTTTTTCGCGCAATAATGCGTAAACGCAGTTATCCGCAACGGCATCCCCCCCGAAGCCAAAATCACTGTGCTATGTTGATATTGAATGCATCTAGTGCTAGCTTGGTCGTTAACAAATTGATCAATAATAATATCCACGCTTTCACGCACTGACTCATTAATGGGAGAAATCGATATGTCACAGTCAGTTAAATTAAAAGGTAATGATGTCACTGTTAGCGGTGAGTTTTTACAAGCTGGCCAACAAGCAAAAGCATTCACTCTAGTGGCTAAAGACCTGTCTGAAGTCACTTTAGAAAACTACAAAGGTAAACGTAAGGTACTGAATATTTTCCCAAGCGTCGATACCGGCGTCTGTGCGGCATCTGTGCGCAAATTTAATCAATTAGCAAATGACCTTAACAACACTGTTGTACTGTGCATTTCAGCTGATTTACCGTTTGCACAAGCACGTTTCTGTGGTGCAGAAGGTTTAGATAACGTCGTTACCCTCTCCGCTTTCCGCAATCCTGAGTTTGCTCAAAACTACGGCGTTGCAATGACCAGTGGCCCACTGAAAGGCTTAACTGCGCGTTCCGTTGTTGTCTTAGATGAAAATGATAAAGTGATTTATAGCCAATTGGTTCCAGAAATTACAGAAGAGCCTGATTACGATAAAGCACTTGATGCATTAAAATAAGTCTATTATGCAGCCAGTTTCAAACTGGCTGCTCATCCCTAATCAATCACTCTACGTAAAGCCAATTGAGGGTTTTATGCTGTTTTGCGTTAACCACATTCGCAAATAACTTATTTTCACTCATCATATTCACGAGTGAGTGAGAACAACAGCTGAGAATTTTCAGTGCCTGCTCTTTATTGGCAGGGCATGATGAGGTGAGAATATCAATAATCAGATCACGGGGTTTGTTACCATTTTTGACCAACGCTTCCCAAGTGAAACGATTTCTTTTTTCTAGGTAACGCACTGCCGCTCTATTCATTAAATATAACTCTGCTGCTGAAGCGGCGGACTCAAACATATCATTTTGATAATGACGTTGATTGAGATATTCTCGCAGTTTGGTATTCACAATAAAGTTAAGAGCAAATTGATCCATAGCAACTCCTTGCAGGCACACGGGCGGCCTTGCTGTTTTCGTTATCATCAATCAAAATATCGCTTTAACACTTCAAATGAATATTCAGTTAATTTAAGTATAGTTTGCTTTCTGTGCTAAAAGATATCACTGTGGTCGAAAAAATCGCCAACGATCACATATTTTCAAAAAATGATGAGTTACTTGCATAGGGTGCAGCCTGATTAATCAGGAAACATCCTTATTTCTAGCTTAGTTCCCTTTGCCTCTTCAGTATATTTGTAAGTTGTTTCTCCACCTTCAAATAGTAAACTGATATCTAGCTGTTTATCATTCGGCCAATAATACTCTGCTTCAACGCAACCACCTTGACTGCATGTCACCTTCATATTTTTATTTCTAACCAGTTTGTTAATAAAGTTAGCGTTGTTTTCAATATCCAGCTGTTTATAGCGTTCAAATGCCGAAGGAATATCTGCCCCATCAAAATGACATTCGATTAAATAACCATTCTCATAAATCTCTTCAGGTGTTTGTTGTTGATTGCGGCACAGATCCTCTAATACTTGTGAATGTGTTGACTCCTGCCCATAGCTCGGCCCAATGAAGCAGACGAATAAAAAGCCTAATATGAGGGACTTATTCATTATCCGGCTCTTTTTTCTGGTTTAGCCCATATTCACGTAATTTATTGGCAATCGCGGTATGAGACACTTCAAGACGTTTTGCGAGTTTACGCGTGCTTGGGTAATCGCGATATAAACGTGATAACACTGAGGCTTCATAGCGTTTGGTTATTTCATCTAATGAGCCATTTAATGAATCAACAGCTACTGCGGGCAAATTATCTGTTTCTGGTAAATCAATATCATGTGAATTTAGCACTTCCCCTTCTAGCTGTATCAATCCTTGATAAATCGCATTTCGTAGTTGTCTGACATTACCAGGCCAATAATAACGGCTTAAATAATCAATTAGAGACGGTGCTAGTCGTGGTTTTGTAATATTCAGTTCTTTAGAAAAGTTAGCTACAAAAGCTTCTGTGAGGGGTAATATATCTTCTTGTCTTTCACGTAGTGGCGGAATAGTTAACGTCAAAACATTTAAGCGATAATAAAGGTCTTCTCGGAATTTCTTCTGAGCGACGAGTTCTGGCAGGTTTTTTTGTGTTGCACAAATAACCCGCACATCCACTTTCACTTCTCGCTCCTCACCCACCCGTCTAAATGTGCCATCATTTAAAAAACGCAGTAACTTGATTTGCATTTGTGGCGACATTTCGGCGATTTCATCTAATAAGACGGTTCCACCATTGGCTTGTTCAAAGAAACCTTTTTTACCATCTACTGCATTTGGATATGCACCAGCCGCATAGCCAAATAATTCACTTTCAACCACATCATCAGGCATTGATGCGCAATTTAAACCTAAGAAAGGCGCATTACCACGCGGACTGTGCAAATGGCATGCTTTCGCTAAAATATCTTTTCCTGTGCCAGTTTCCCCAACCAATAATAATGGTTCATCTAACATGGCAATGCGTTTTGCACGTTCAACCACATGTGACATTGCGGGACTATTGGCGATAATTAAATCGAATCCTTCCGTATCCACACCAACGATTTGTTTTCGTTGCTTTTCGAGTAACGCGACAGATTTTAATAATAAAACGGCACCGGTACAGTGCAACTTACCATTCTCATCCGCCAAAACAATCGGCGTAACTTGCATCAGATAATCATTGCCTTTAACGGTGACTCTTTCTGTGTAAGGTTCGGGATCTTCGCGTTCAAACCAACGTTGTAAACCATGATTGCCAACGAGCTGTGAAAAGGTTTTTTGTTTTATCTTGTTTTCATCAACCCCAAAAATCTGTAATGACATCGGGTTAACTAATTCAATATTCAACTTATTATCAATGGATAGGACAGGCTCAGGGAATGAGTTTAACAGTGCCCATACCGCCTTATGCTCTCGCTCTGACGGCATGAAATAGATGCGACGTACATCAATCACACCATTAATACGACGTATCTCCGCCATTAGTGTGCTGAATACCTGAAAATCAACAGGTGTGAAATTAAGGTAAATCCGTCTCTGTGCTGATATCTCAATACCCTTAAGATCAATATTCTGTAAGACTAATAAGTCAAGCAATTCACGTGTTAGACCGATCCGATCTTGGCAAGTTACTTCGAGACGCATGGATAAAAACCTTTAGCAGAAATGATATAGGCTTATTATTTTAGCTTGATTTACGGTAAGAATACAGCACATGTGTCACATATTGTTGACACCCGTGATTTACAATAAGGAAAAACAGAGAAAATCACTATTAGAACAAGGAATAATAAACGCATTTAATCGGACAAATAACAATTAGGCGTTTTTTTGCTGGAAAGTGTACTTTACTATTCAGTCCACCTACCAGCAATATCGTGATTTATTGGGGTGCTTTTTTACTGGGCATTGCCCTTTTGATTTGGCTCAGTAATTGTCCACGAAAATCGGCTAACCTTGGCTTATCCTCAATCCATGGCAATGGTCGACACAATTCCATCGCCTTGATGCCTAACCGAGCGGTTAATAGTCCTGCACCAATACCTTGTGCCGCACGTGTAGATAAACGAGCCGTAATATCTTGAGATAGCCAATCCATGCCTACTTCACGAATTAATTCCGAAGCTCCCGCAAAAGCGATATTGATCAGTACCATTCTGAATAATCGAATGCGACTGTAATAGCCCAACTCAATACCATAAATGGCTGCAATTCTATTTATTAAGCGAATATTGCGCCAAGCAATAAATGCCATATCAACAATTGCAAGTGGGCTGACTGCAATCATCAAAGCAGACTCTGCCGATGAACGACTAATTTCTTTACGTGCTTGTTCGTCAAGAACGGGTTGAACTAACTGGCTATATAACTCAACAACTTCACGGTCGTTATGCGAGTCATGAAGCGTGGCCTGCCAATGCTGTACTGCTGGGTGTTGAGCAGAAAGGGCGGATTGTTTGGCCAGTTTTTCACAGAATGCTTTCCCTTGCCCCATGCCATGGCTATGGAGTAACTCACGCGCAATATCACGTTCCTGAGCGCGCTCTTTTAAACGATACAAACGACGCCACTCTGTGACCACAGAACCAACACCAGCAACAACAATTAATCCGCCAGCTGCCGCAGTACCTAGTGCTGTCCAATCTTGAGTTACCCATGAGGTATGGATCCAGATCCCCAATTGCGCGATCACACTCACCCCAAAGATACCTATCGCTGTCCCGACTAGCTTACGCCAAAAACTACGTTTTGGTCTTAGCGCCTCATTGATGAGACTTTCCACTTCCCCTTCCTGAATATCTTGTTCCGCTTCAGCTTCTACGGGGATAAATTTATGTTGCTCTTGTGAATCAAAATGATGGGCTTTTTTTAATGTTTCAGTCTGTTCAACACGACTATTTTGATTAAAATCGACGCGTTGTTTGATAGGTTCATTCATTTCAATTTATCTCCCAACAAGAACTCAAGCGCACTATCCATTCGAATATGAGGCAGCGGCTGGTCAAACGGTGTTTGTCGAGGACGAAAATTTTCAAACTCAAACCGCTGATTTTGCCAAAATGTTTCACTCGGTAATCTTTTCGGCACCTCGCCAGGATAGAATGTCATTGAGTGACCATCACTCAAACGCTCACCTTTTAATGCGGGTAGCTTTTCCCCTTGATAATCAATAATGCCGCTTTCGGTAGCTTGAATTGAGGCTAGCCCCATACAGTCCATGCTGATCCCTTCAAATGCCGCATTTTGCCATGCTTCTTGTACCAGCTGTTGCAACAGCGATACTAAATTAGCATGTTGATCAGGCGTGACATGGTCTGCTTTGCTTGCCGCAAACAAGAGTTTATCAATACAGGGAGAAAATAGGCGTCTTAGTAAAGTACGCTTACCATAATGGAAGCTACGCATCAATTGCGTCAGCGCCATACGCATATCATTAAAGGCATCAGGCCCACTATTTAATGGCTGTAAGCAATCAACTAACACAATTTGGCGATCAAAACGCTGGAAGTGATCTTTATAAAAACCTTTTACCACGTTTTCGCAATAATACTGGTAGCGACGCTGTAACATGCCAAAGTTGGTATGTTTATCGGCTTGAGCAAGTTGTTTTTCACTATATTTTTCAATGTTAGGCCATGGAAAAAATTGTAATGCCGGCGCACCTGCTAATTCACCGGGCAGAACAAAACGTCCAGGCTGAATAAAATGCTGTCCTTGTGCTTTACACTGCTCTAAATAAGCGGTGTAGGCTGTCGAAATCGCTGCCAATAAATTCTCATCAGCGGGTGCCAATGGGTCACAGGACTCACACAAAGTTAACCATTCTTGCGCTAATTTACCGCGTTCCCCATTTTGCAGTTTTTGCATTTGAAGTGACCAATCTACGTAGTTTTGGTCAAGCATCGGGAGGTCAAGTAACCACTCGCCGGGGTAATCGACGATCTCAAGGTATAACGATGAGTTATCCACAAACCGCCGGAAAAAAGAGTCATTTGAACGATAATGTAATTTTAAACGTATTTCGCTCACGCCGCGCGTCGGTGTTGGCCATTGAGGTGGATTGCCATATAGTTGCGCAATGCCTTCATCATAGGTAAAACGTTGAATTGAAAAATCACGTTGAGGAATGCGCTTTACCCCAAGTAAACGCTTATCCCGCGCAGCAGAAAATAGCGGTAATCGAGCACCACTATTCACATTCAATAGTTGATTCACAAGAGAAGTAATAAATGCCGTTTTTCCACTACGGCTAAGTCCGGTTACTGCGAGTCTGACATGGCGATCGACACTACGATTTACCATATCGGTCAATTCATTTTGCAGCCGTTTCATAGTTCTCCCACTCGCTCAATATTATTAATGCCTAATTTAGCATAAATTCAGCATCTCTAATTTGTTGAGTGCAAATTGTTTTTATATCGTTCAATAAATAAACACAACGTTTAATATGATTATTTCACCATCCTTTTTGTGAAACAGCCTATCACCCATTTACTGCCTACTATTTTTAATATTTTACCAATAATCCCACCGGGCCCATAAGTGATTGCAAGAGTGACAATGATTTTTAACCCTTTACTAATCGCTTGCTTTTTGGCTTGCCGTTTTAATTTACGCTTAATATCCATTTGCATGGTGCTACCACATGAATTTAATGAATCAAGAAAGCCATTTTAGGGAATACAACCCGAGTTCTATTCCCCGAAAATGTGAGGGCATTCATGTATTATAAATGACGGAACTTACTATTCACGGTATAGGTATCAGACGTGACATAACGTTCTATTTGACGTAGACGTTGTTCTCCCGATTTTAACTGCGCATCAACCTCATTAAATAAATTCGTTACTTCCACACTGATATCTTGTTCGCTTTGATAACCACTCGGTGCTTTCGGCACCACAAAACACATCACAATATAGAGGATCAGAGTTATCCCAAAGCTCATAAACAGTGCTAATACAGCTAATGCTCTGACTAATGCAACCGGTAGGTCTAAAAACTGTGCAATACCAGAGCATACCCCACCAAAAACACGGCGGTCAGTTAAACGATATAATTTACGGTTGCGAAAATCAGTCATTATTTTTGCCTCCAATTAGGATGTTCCGCATCCAGAATATCTTCTAGCGTCTTGATACGTTGTTGCATACGCTGTGATTGTTCTGCAAGCTGCACTAAACGCTGAATTTCATTTTCTGTTAGCTGGCTCCCCTGCCTATTATTTTGCTTGTTGTAATGCAACCACAACCAAAATGGCAGAATAAAAATAAGAAAAACAATTAAGACGAGAGACAGAAAAACATAGCCCATCACATTTCCTTATATCAAATGGTTATATCCGTTTCTCCCTAGTGCAATCGTGAACCGCACTAGGGATTAGGATGATAAATTACTGTTCTTTATTAGTGTTAATTTTAGCCTTAAGAGCAGCTAACTGTGCACTGATTTCATCATCCGCTTTTAATTCAGCGAATTGTTGATCCAACGATTTTTGCTTACCGATACCGTAGCTTTGCGCTTCGCCTTCCATATGGTCAATACGACGCTCAAACTGTTCGAAACGCGCCATCGCTTCATCAAGTTTACCGCTATCAAGTTGGCGACGTACATTGCGGCTTGATTGCGCGGCTTCTAAACGAACCACCATTGATTGCTGTTTCGCGCGAGTTTCTTGCAGTTTGTTTTCGAGCTCAGTAATTTCACCTTTTAAGCGAGCCAGCGTTTCTTCAACAATAATAAGCTCATGTTTCAAGGTATCAACCATTGAATTAACTTTCTGTTTTTCAATCAGTGCGGCACGCGCTAAGTCTTCTTTGTCTTTAACTAAGGCTAACTCAGCTTTTTCCTGCCAATCCGCAATCTGTTTTTCGCCCATTTCGATTCGGCGCTCTAAACCTTTTTTCTCTGCCAAAGTTCGAGCCGATGTAGAACGAATTTCAACCAACATATCTTCCATTTCCTGAATCATCAGGCGGATCATTTTTTGTGGATCTTCTGCTTTATCGAGTAAAGATGCGATATTTGCATTAATGATGTCGGCAAAACGTGAAAAAATACCCATTATTTATATCCTCTTGATGGATTTATCATTCAGTAGAGCCTCAACCCACTTTGGCTTCCAACCAATACGTGACGCTCCATAGTAAAACTGACTTAGCCAAATGATGGCAGTGATATCTTGCTTATTACAATCAGTATATTGCAACCACTGTGCCAACTTATAAAAATAAAACACAACACGCTGATTTATAATGAATTAATTATTTTAGTATCAATAATTATCGTTCTAGACTATAGTCTTGGACTGGTCAATAAAACCAACTATTGGTGAAAATAACCATGAAAAATACGAACGATATCATTATTGGTAATTCTTCCAACTTTTTAGATGTACTTGAGCGAACTTCAGAACTGGCCAAACTTAATAAACCTATATTAGTTATTGGTGAACGAGGAACCGGAAAAGAGCTCATTGCAGATCGTCTGCATTATCTTTCACCTCGCTGGCAAGAGCCTTTTATCTCTCTCAATTGCAGCGGACTCAATGAGAATTTACTGGATTCTGAATTATTTGGCCACGAAGCGGGATCTTTTACAGGCGCTCAAAAACGACATCAAGGCCGCTTTGAGCGCGCCGATAAAGGCACACTCTTTCTCGATGAGCTGGCTACTGCGCCCATGTCAGTACAAGAAAAGCTCCTGCGCGTTATCGAATATGGTGAATTAGAACGAGTAGGCGGTAGCCAATCATTAAAAGTTGACGTTCGTCTGGTGTGTGCAACTAACGCAAACTTACCGATATTGGCGAAGGAAGGCCGCTTCAGGGCAGATCTACTCGATAGGTTAGCGTTTGAAGTCATCCGCATTCCACCATTACGTGAACGAATATCTGACATTATGTTGCTCGCGGAGCACTTTGCTATCGCCATGAGTGGTGAACTAAAACGCCCTTATTTCACAGGTTTTACCTCTGCGGCCCAACAGGCCTTAGAGCAATATTCATGGCCCGGCAATATCCGTGAATTAAAAAACGTTGTAGAGCGTTCCGTTTATCGTCATGGAAACAAAGAAGCGCCTGTTGATACTATTATTTTTGACCCATTCGGCGAAAAACTCGCTGAACTTTCAGATACAAATACGCCAATAGTGCATAAGTCTATATCCCTTCCTTCTTTACCGTGTAATTTACGCCTTTGGCAGCAACAAAGTGAAAAACAATTAGTCGAGCGAGCTTTACAGCAGAGTCAATTTAATCAACGAAAAGCGGCTCAACGATTATCTCTGAGCTACGATCAAATCAGAGGTTTAATTAAAAAGCATCAGATTGAACTTAATTTAAATTTTGATAACGATGAGTTTTCTAATTGAAATCATATTTAATTTATTCATTATTTTTGTAAAATAACACATGAGTTGAGTAAGTCTAAACAATCGGCTTACTCATCATCAATGCATTATTTTTCTTGTAATGTTTTCGTTCTCATTTCTGTTTGCTCTATTTGACAAGCGAGATAAATATCGCCTGCGCCACTCCCCCCTAAAAGGGTATCTGATTGACGTTGGCATTCGCTATTACGATATACGATAAAATCTTTTTGCGATGTCGCCAACGATTCAAGTGCTGGTTTAGTGGCGCTAGAATCAACGGCAGCTAAGCTTTCTCTGGCTTTTAACAGAGATTCATTCATATTTTTTTCTGCAACAACTAATTTGACTTTTAAACAATCCGCTATTTGTGTCCGTGGATTATCACCTATTTCTTGGTAACATTGCGCTAATGAATTCGCTATATTTCCGTTTGCAGCGAATAACATACTTGAATAAGATAATAATAACGTAGTTAAAATAATAGGCATTGTTTTTTTCATATTGTTAATATTCATATATCACTCTACTATTATCTAATATATTGAGATTTAACCACCTCAACACCAAATGAGTAAAATTACGTACAATCAAATAAATATAAAATAATTCATAACGAAAATATATGACATTTACTTTAATTTAATTTATATCGATAACAATTGAATTTCTAACTTACTCATTATTTGCACTTATAACTGCTTATGACTACTATTTGAGGGTAATAAATGAAAATCATTAAACAAGTGACCTTGTTTTTTTTATTTATGGGTCTTACCTACTCTGTCAATGCCAATAGTATTATCGAATCCCTCTCGTTCTGCGATCATCGGTTTTTTGATAAAGTCAAACACGATTCGCAACTTGATACCCTTCCTCAAAATATCACGCTTTCACAATTATTTAGTGATTCCGGCCTCACCATTCCACTGCAATACACGACCGAAGAAGGCATTGAGTTGACTCGTTTTGTGGCTATCGCGATTGACCTCGAGCGTGACAACAAAATTTCGAATAATAAAATTGATGAAACCTTTTATTATTGGGGGTTTGAAACATCGCTACCTGAACAGGAGGTCATTCAACGTTTATCCACCCAGATCCCACTCACTGAGGGAGGTGAGTTTTATGTCGCTAATTCAATGATAAGAGATGCTATTTCAGCGCCTTGGCAAAAAAATTTAACGCCGATTAGTCGTATCTCCCCAACAAATGACTGGGCAGAAAAACTCTTTTTTATTGAAGCAAACAAGGAAAGTGGGATCGTCAGGATAATGTGTACTTTACAGGGTAATGTGAATGAGAATGATTTGAAAACAGTGGGTTTAATCAATTAACTCTCACACAGACTAGCTAAAAACCACTTTAAATCCATAGTTTTTAGATAAAAAAAAGCCAGCACCCATGCTGGCTATAAAAAAACACTGGAAGCAATGTGAGCAATGTCATGCCAGACCGTAAGCTTTTCACTTAGGTGGCAAAGCGAATGATAATAGTTATCAGTACCATTTGCAAAGCTTTTTAATGAGATTTTTTCTCATTAAAAGGTAATAATATGATTTTAAAAATAATTATATTTTCTTTTTAGATAATTTTTCATCATAATCATTGGTATTAGAACGAAAAATAAGCACGATTTTGCTTATACCCTGTTGAACCATTTTTACGATACAATACGTTTTTTAAGGTTAACGATATCAGTGCTATGCGCCTAATAATTCTTTGGCTTCTATATACTCTTTCACTAACAGCTCAGGCTCTTAGTGGCAATATGTCATACAAAGATACCATGGCAAACGATGTTCCTGAGAACATCCGCCAAAATGGCTTTATCTATTGTGTTAATGGCATTGTCACCACATTTAATCCACAGTTAGCGAGCAGTGGCCTGATCGTCGATCCTTTAGCAGCACAAATCTATGACCGTTTACTGGATGTTGACCCTTTTACCTATCGGCTAATTCCGGAGGTCGCCTCTAAATGGGAGGTTCTTGATAATGGTGCCACTTACCGATTAACACTGCGTAAAGACGTAAAGTTTCAAGAGACGCCGTGGTTTACACCAACACGTAATATGAATGCGGATGATGTCGTTTTTAGTTTTTCCCGCATGTTTGAAGTCAATCACCCCTATCACTATATCAGTGGAGGTCATTACCCCTACTTTGATAGCTTACAGTTTGCTAATAGTGTGCAGAGTGTCCGTAAATTGAATAACTACACTGTCGAATTTCGTCTTAATGCGCCCGATGCTTCTTTCTTATGGCATTTAGCCACACACTATGCCCCCATTTTGTCAGCCGAGTATGCAGACCATCTTTCTCGTATTAATCGACAAGAAATGATTGATTGGCGTCCAGTAGGAACCGGCCCATTCCGTTTTGATGATTACCAAGCAGGACAATTTGTTCGCTTACTGCGTAACAATCACTATTGGAAAGGTCAGCCTCGTATGGAGGAAATTGTTATCGATATGGGAGCGGGTGGCACAGGGCGCATATCAAAATTACTAACGGGTGAGTGCGATGTACTGGCTTATCCCGCAGCTAGCCAACTTTCTGTCTTACGTGATGACCCTCGTTTACGTATTTCGATGCGTTCAGGTATGAACATTGCTTATTTAGCGTTTAACACTAGCAAACCACCGCTTAACCAATTGAAAGTACGTCAAGCGATTGCTTATGCAATTAATAATGAACGTTTAATGCAATCAATCTACTATGGTACCGCGGAAACAGCAGCTTCTATTCTTCCTCGCGCGTCTTGGGCTTATGATAATCAAGCCAAAGTAACAGATTATAATCCTGAGCTATCAAAAAAGATGCTACAAGAACTAGGTCTCGAAAACCTGACCCTTGATTTGTGGGTGCCTATCTCCTCACAATCCTATAATCCCAGCCCACTTAAAATGGCAGAGCTTATCCAAGCCGATCTAGCACAAGTTGGGATTACCATGAACATTCGTTCTGTTGAAGGGCGTTTTCAGGAAAACCAATTAATGGATCGCTCCCATGATATGACCCTCGCTGGCTGGGCAACTGACAGTAACGATCCCGATAGTTTCTTCCGTCCGCTGTTAAGCTGTGCCGCGATAGCTTCTCAAACCAATTTAAGTCATTGGTGTAGCCCCTCCTTTGATGAGATATTGCATAAAGCTTTATTGACAGAACAACTTGCCGCTAGAATTGATTATTATCATCAAGCACAGCAGATATTAAGTGATGATTTGCCTGTTTTACCCCTAGCCTATTCTTTACGTTTGCAGGCATACCGTTTTGATATGAAAGGATTAGTGATCAGTGCATTTGGCAATACCTCGTTTGCTGGCGTATACCGAGATATGAGTGAATATGCTCAAAAAATCAAACCTAAACAGGAGCAGCAACCATGATCATCTATTCGCTGCGCCGTATACTGTTGCTATTAGTTACCGTCTTTTTCCTTTCTTTGGTAAGTTTTAGCCTCAGCTACTTTACGCCTAATGCGCCTTTAAGTGGTGCCTCATTAGTTGATGCTTATTTATTCTATTTCGATGGTTTACTCCATTTCGATTTTGGCGTTTCCAGCATTAATGGCGAACCTATTACCGAGCAATTAAAGGATACCTTCCCCGCCACCATGGAGCTGTGTATTTTAGCCTTCATGTTTGCTCTCATCGTCGGTATTCCTCTTGGTATGATCGCTGCATTTTGGCGCAATAAACCTGTTGATGTCGCAATCAGTACGTTTGCATTATTAGGCTTTTCGGTGCCTGTATTTGTACTCGCATTAGTACTCACACTGTTCTTTTCATTGCGGCTCGGTTGGCTGCCCGTTTCTGGACGTATTGACCTTCTCTATAATTTAAAGCCGATTACTGGCTTTGCATTAATCGATGCTTGGCTTTCTGATTCACCTTATCGTCAACAGATGATTATCAATGTGCTAGAACATATGGTGCTTCCTGTATTAACTCTCGCGTTAGCACCAACAACCGAAGTCATTCGCTTAGTGCGAAACAGTACCGAGGAAATTGCCAGCGCAAACTATATAAAAGCCGCTGCAACGCGTGGGCTATCAAGGCTGACGATTATTCGCCGCCATATTTTTCATAACGCAATTCCCCCCATTATTCCTAAATTAGGCTTACAGTTTTCTACCATGCTAACATTAACCATGGTGACTGAAGTCGTATTTAACTGGCCCGGACTAGGCCGTTGGTTGGTGACAGCGATACGCCAACAAGACTATTCCGCTATTTCAGCAGGTGTCATGCTAATCGGAGCCTTAGTGATTGCCGTTAACGTGTTATCAGACATTTTAGGTGCGATGATGGATCCGTTAAAACATAAGGATTGGTATGTCCTCAGATAATTTTTATCGTGAACAAAAAATGCCTTCCCCAACGCGGGTAGTTTGGAATATTTTTTCATCTGATATTATTTCGATGATTGGCTTCTATGGCGTATTGTTTTTATTAGCCCTTTCTTTTATAGGCAGTTACCTCGCACCTTATACTATCGACCAGCAATTTCTAGGTTATCAATTACTGCCGCCCTCTTGGTCTCATTACGGTAATGTGGCATTTTTTCTGGGTACAGATGACCTTGGAAGAGATATCCTTAGCCGGCTTATTCTGGGTACTAAATCCACTTTCGGTGCGGCTCTATTGGTAACATTTATAGCCACTATGATAGGGCTGGTGCTTGGTTGTCTTGCCGGTATGACACGCGGCTTAAAATCCGCCATTTTTAATCATATACTCGATACCCTTCTCTCAATTCCCTCTCTGTTACTTGCAATTATTGTCGTGGCATTTATGGGGGCGAGCTTACAAAATGCGATGCTGGCTATCTGCTTAGCCTTGATCCCTCGCATGGTCAGAACCATCTATGTCGCCGTTCACGATGAGCTGGATAAAGAGTATATTGTTGCAGCACGTCTTGATGGCGCTTCAAATATTTTTATTTTGTGGTATACCGTGTTACCTAACATCACCCCGATATTAGTCACCGAATTAACCCGAGCGCTCTCTATTGCCATTTTAGATATTGCGGCTTTAGGATTTCTTGACCTTGGTGCACAATTACCCTCTTCAGAATGGGGCGCTATGCTCGGTGATAGCTTGGAACTGATCTATGTTGCACCTTGGTCTGTGATTTTGCCTGGCGCTGCCATTATGATGAGTGTCTTATTCGTCAACTTATTAGGCGATGGTTTACATCGAGCCATTAATGCGGGGGTTGAATAATGCCTTTACTAGACATCCGCAATTTAACCATTGAGTTTATGACCGCCAATGGCCCCGTCAAGGCGGTTGACCGTATTTCTATGACGCTGACCGAAGGTGAAGTTCGAGGCTTAGTCGGTGAGTCAGGCTCAGGTAAAAGCTTAATCGCAAAAGCCATTTGTGGGGTAACTAAAGACAATATTCGCGTCACGGCAGACCGCTTTCGTTTTCAAGATATCGATTTATTAAAATTGAGTCCGCGTAAACGCCGAAAACTAATTGGTCACAATATCTCGATGATTTTCCAAGAGCCGCAATCTTGCCTTGATCCTGCTGAGGATATTGGCAAACAATTAATACAAGCCATCCCAAGATGGACGTATAAAGGCCGTTGGTGGCAGCGATTTAATTGGCGAAAATGTCGTGCTATTGAACTGTTACATCGTGTTGGTATTAAAGATCATAAAGATATTATGCGTAGCTACCCTTATGAACTGACCGATGGTGAATGCCAAAAAGTGATGATCGCTATCGCTATTGCTAATCAGCCTCGTTTATTAATTGCTGATGAACCCACTAACGCGATGGAATCCACGACGCAGGCACAAATTTTTCGTTTACTCGATAAGCTAAATCAAAACAATAACATGACTATTTTATTGATCAGTCATGATATGGAAATGATGTCAAAACTCGTCGATAGAATTAATGTGCTTTACTGTGGGCAAACCGTTGAAAGTGCCACACCTGAAGATATTCTACAGCGACCTCATCACCCTTATACGCAAGCACTTATTCGTTCAATACCTGATTTCGAAAGCCCTATTCCGCATAAAGGACGGTTAAATACATTACCCGGTGCGATCCCATCACTGGAGCATTTACCCATTGGCTGTCGCTTAGGCCCTCGATGTCCTTATGCTCAACGAACCTGTATCGTGGCTCCCCCTTTACGTAATATTAAAAACCATCTATTTGCTTGCCACTACCCGTTAAATACGGAGGAACCAAACTGATGGATACCTTACTTGAGGTACGTAACCTCACAAAAACATTTCGTTTTCGTGAAGGGTTATTCCGCCGATATGAATTAGAAGCCGTTAAACCGTTAAGTTTTAATCTGCAAGCAGGGCAAACTTTAGCGATTATTGGCGCGAATGGTTCAGGAAAATCAACACTGGCGCGCATGCTATCAGGTGTCACTGAACCAACCGCGGGTGAAATTATGATCCGCGGTCATCGACTTAGCTATGGCGATTATAGCTATCGTAGCCAGCGGGTGCGTATGATATTCCAAGATCCTAGTACCTCATTAAACCCACGACAACGTATTGGGCAAACACTTGAATTACCGTTAAAGCTCAATACTGATTTGACCGGAATTGAACGAGAACGCCGTATTATTCAAACACTACGGCAAGTAGGCTTATTAGCCGATCATGCAGAATATTATCCGCATATGCTAGCATCTGGTCAAAAACAGCGTGTTGCGCTCGCAAGGGCACTGATTTTACAACCCGAAATTATTATTGCGGATGAAGCATTGGCGTCACTCGATATGTCAATGCGTTCACAAATCATTAACCTCATGTTGGAACTACAGGCCAAACAAGATATTGCCTATATTTACGTAACCCAGCATTTAGGGATGATGAAACATATTAGCGATAAAATGCTCGTCATGGATAAAGGCGTTGTTGTCGAACGGGGCAATACCGCTGAGGTACTCGCATCACCACTTCATGATGTGACACGCCGATTAATTGAGAGCCATTTCGGTGAACCACTATCCATTGATGCATGGCGCCAGGATATTTGACTGCTCCGAGGAGAACAGCAAAATACCCTTCTTAATGTAATACATGGTAAGATATCGATAATTCGTCAATAAGGAACGCGAAAACTACCCAAGACACGGTGTCTTCTGGTATATTCGCGCTTTCAATAGAAAATAAACAAGGATAATGCTATGGGTTTTTTAACCGGCAAGCGCATTCTAATCACTGGTGTTGCCAGTAAATTATCAATTGCATACGGTATTGCTAAAGCAATGCATGATCAAGGCGCTGAACTGGCGTTCACTTATCAAAACGAAAAATTAAAACCGCGTGTTGAAGAGTTTGCAGCATCTTTAGGCTCTAACCTCGTTATTGAATGTGACGTTGCTGTTGATGCAAGTATTGACGCTCTGTTTGCTGAATTAGGAAAATCCTGGCCTAAATTTGATGGCTTTGTCCATTCAATCGGCTTTGCTCCAGCAGACCAACTCGATGGTGACTATGTTGATGCGGTCACTCGTGACGGCTTCCGTATCGCTCACGACATCAGTGCTTATAGCTTTGTTGCAATGGCAAAAGCATGTCGTGAAATGCTGAACCCAGATGCCTCTCTGTTAACGCTGACCTACTTAGGTGCTGAGCGTGCAATCCCTAACTATAACGTCATGGGCCTGGCAAAAGCCTCTTTGGAAGCTAATGTGCGTTATATGGCCAATGCTATGGGTCCTCAAGGTATCCGTGTGAACGCGGTTTCTGCCGGTCCAATCCGGACACTAGCGGCATCTGGTATTAAAGATTTCCGTAAAATGCTTGCGCATTGTGAAGCTGTAACGCCAATCCGCCGTACTGTCACGATCGAAGATGTTGGTAATACAGCCGCCTTCCTGTGCTCTAACCTTGCAGCCGGTATTACTGGTGAAGTCGTTCACGTTGACGGTGGTTTCAGCATCGCTGCGATGAATGAGTTAGAACTAAAATAAGTGTCAGTTTATCTTGAAACGCCATCTTATGATGGCGTTTTTCCTCTTAACGTCCAATAGCAACCTTTCTTTTATATCGCTAAGGTGAACGATAATCATAAAAGTCACGCTCACCAATCATGGCTAAGCCTTCCTCTCCCCTGTATACATCATTAATCACACGTCCATTTAAGCTGGATATCTTCAAAATCAAAGCAAGGAACAATCGTAATTATTTATTGATATCGCGCGACTTATCGGTTTGCACTAAGCCAATTAACTATTTTGCGATTAAACTGACACCTTAAAGCAAATTCTTTCCCGCCAGTCATGATATACTCTATAAAATATGTGTCTTCTGATTGCCAACATAACTATTTAGGAGTTTTATGATGAAATTGTATTATGCTCCCGGTGCTTGTTCTCTTTCTCCTCACATTATCTTGCGCGAAACAGGGCTGGACTTCAGCATTATACGCGTCAATTTAAAAGATAAAACAACGGAAGATGGCCAAGATTTCTTAGCTATCAACCCTAAAGGGCAAGTTCCTACCTTGATTTTAGATGATGGTGAACAGTTGACGGAAGGTGCAGTGATTGTGCAATATCTCGCTGACCAAAAACAAGATAGACATTTAATCGCCCCTGCTGGCACGATGAAACGTTATCATCAACTTGAAGCACTGAATTTTATTTCCACTGAGCTACATAAGAATTTTGCGCCTTTATTCACACCAGGAACCCCTGAAGAATACAAGCAAATAGCCAGAGCAACTCTCTCAAGAAAATTCCAATATGTTGATGATGTATTAGCTAAACAAGCTTTCTTTGCAGATGATAGCTTTACTGTTGCAGATGCTTATTTATTCACCGTGAGCAATTGGGCAAAATTAGTGGGTGTTGATATTACTCACTTGAAACATTTGACTGAATATTGCGACAAAATTGCTAAACGTCCTAAAGTTCAAGAAGCATTATCGGCTGAAGGGCTGATCTAATTTATCATAGCGCTTCATCACTGGAGCGCTATGTAAACGATAAAAATATTAATCGAGTTCTGTGGCGCAAAATTTATGGTTTGGCGTCACTAATTTATCTTGAGCCGCCACTAACTGAAGCTCATACTCGCCCATTTCTTTGGTGGTTAGCATCACTTCATACACTGCTGCGGTAACATGTTCCAGAGCTTTTGGTAAACTTGCGCCTTTTAATAAATTCACCAACATTAAACCGCTGGTTAAATCACCTACGCCCACGGGCTGTTTTTCGCCAAAATCAACCAGTGGACGACTTACATGCCAACTGTGTTCAGCCGTCACTAAGATCATTTCAAAACGATCAGCACGATAGCCAGCTCGGCTCAAATGTTTGACTAAAACAATTTTAGGTCCTTTACGACACAATTGCCGTGCCGCATGTACCGCCTGCTCTACCGTTACAATCGTTTCACCTGATAACGTTTCTAACTCTAGTAAATTAGGCGCAATCACATCACTCATTTGTAGGGCTTGCTGACAAAGAAATTCAGCCACTCCCGGTGCAACAATACAACCTTTTTCAGGATGCCCCATTACTGGGTCACAAAAATAAATTGCTTGTGGATTAGCCGCTTTGACTTGCTTAACAATCGATAGAATATCCTTACCTTGTTCCGCTGAGCCAATATAGCCACTTAAGACAGCATCACATATTTCCAGTTTATGAATTTTGGCTAAACCACTGGCAATATCTGTCAAATGCTGAGCTGGAAAAACCGTTCCCGTCCACTGTGGATACTGCGTATGATTCGAAAACTGTACAGTGTTAAGTGGCCAAACATCGACCCCCATACGGCACATGGGAAATACCGTAGCACTGTTTCCAGCATGACCGAAAACTACGTGGGATTGAATTGAAAGAATACTTTTCATGGAAAATCCAAGGATTTATTATGACGAATGAAGAGAAATTAGTGATTAGCCATTGTCGATATACGCTAATAATTCAGAGACATAGCATTGGTGACAAACACTGCTTGCTATTGTTATCTTGCCAACTGTCGATGCAAAGCAATCCGTAAAGCACGTTAATACATCACACCTGCCAAGTAGCTTGAACTATCACAAGTACAAATAGCCCGAGATTTTCTCGGGCTATTATCACAACGGTTAGTCAGAGTTATTTCCAGTTGATTAAACAGTCGTTTTTCTTACCACGACGAATCAATGTGAAACGGCCGAATAAGCGGTCAGAATCATTAAATACATACATAGGGTCAGTTTGTTTCTGACCATTAATGGCAACGGCATTTGAGCTAATCGCTGTTCTTGCTTGGCCACGTGATGGTGTTAGCTCTGAATCAACTAATGCTTGTTGTAAGTCCGCACCATTTTCAAGCGTAATACATGGCATACCATCTTGAGCAAGCTGTTCAAAATCCGCCTCAGTCAAATCAGAAACAGCGCCTGAGAAGAGACTTTCAGTAATACGACGAGCAGCCGCTAAGCCTTCTTCACCATGTACCAGTCGCGTGACATTTTCAGCCAAAACATATTGTGCACGTGGAGCTTTACCACTGTTTTTATCTTCTTCTTCTAAGGCGTCAATTTCACTTAACTCCATGAAAGTGAAGAACTTCAAGAAGCGATAAACATCGGCGTCTGCGGTATTGATCCAGAATTGGTAGAATTTATATGGGCTTGTTTTCTTCGGATCAAGCCACACTGCCCCACCTTCTGTTTTACCAAATTTTGTCCCGTCAGCTTTTGTGATGAGTGGCACCGTCATACCAAAGACTTGGTTTTGATGTAAACGACGGGTTAAGTCGATCCCAGAGGTAATGTTACCCCATTGGTCTGAACCACCAATTTGTAATTCTACGCCGTGCTCTTTGTTCAGATTTGCAAAGTCGTAGCCTTGGAGTAAGTTATAAGCAAACTCAGTAAAAGAGATACCTACATCATCACGATTTAGACGCTGTTTAACGGCTTCTTTATTGATCATCTGGTTAACAGAGAAGTGTTTGCCGATATCACGTAAGAAAGTCAGCACATCCATTTTGCCAAACCAGTCATAGTTATTGGCTAATTTAGCGCTGTTATCGCCACAATCAAAACTCAGGAAAGGCGAAACTTGATTACGGATTTTTTCCACCCACTCTTGGACGGTCTCTGCGGTATTTAATTTACGCTCAGAGGCTTTAAAACTCGGATCACCAATCAGACCCGTCGCGCCACCGACCAACGCCACAGGCTTGTGCCCGGCTAGTTGGAATCGTTTTAAACACAGCAAGGGAACCAGATGTCCCAAATGCAAGCTGTCGGCGGTAGGGTCGAAGCCGCAATAGAGAGAGATAGGGCCTTGCGCCAGTCTCTCTGCTAACGCATCCTCATCCGTTACCTGGGCAACGAGGCCCCGCTCTTGCAATTGTTTAATCAGGTTATTGCTAGACATCAATGACTCCATCAGTTGAATTTTGTCTATCTATTTTTAATAAAAAGCCCCTAAGATGAGAAGACTCTCCCGATCTCATGGGGATCGCTTGTCAGTTTTCGTAAACGAAGCTATAGCATAAAGCGCCTAGCTTTTAAGTGCCAGCTAAAAAACAATTTATTACGGCGCTAACCTATCAATTTTCCATCCGTCCCCATCACGCTGGTAAATAAAACGGTCATGTAAACGATTAGCTCCCCCTTGCCAAAACTCAACACTATTAAAGACCACGCGAAACCCGCCCCAAAAACTAGGAAGAGGTACTTCGCCATTTTGGAATTTTTGTTTTAGCTCTAAAAACTTACCTTCTAAAATACTTCGAGCCGAAATTCTCGATGACTGTTGAGATGCCCAAGCTGCAATTTGGCTATCTTTTGGCCGACTATGAAAATACTTCACCACTTCAATCGGATTCAAACGTTCTGCCACACCTAAAAAACTCACTTGTCGCTCAAGTGGATACCATGGAAAATGTAAGCTCACCTTATTATTTTTTTCTAGATGCTGAGCTTTACGGCTCCCCATATTCGTGTAAAAAACTAACCCTTTTTCATCGAAGTGCTTCAATAACACAATACGTTGATAAGGTTGACCTGTTTCATCAACCGTCGCGACGCACATAGCCGTTGGATCACTGAGATTTGCCTCACAGGCCTGTTTTAACCATCGTTCAAATAATGCCAGAGGTTCTGGCGTTAAATCGGTTCGTCTTAAGCCGCCTTGAGTGTATTCACGGCGTAGTGCTGCAAGCTTTAAGTTTTGTGCGTCGTTCATCGTTGTCTCATTTCCTTAACGCAATTATTTTTCATCGGTATTGGCAGGGTAAATCGCGCCAAGAACAGTGGCACGCTCAGCACCTGTCACTGACGCAAGGTTACCCGGTAGATTCGCGATCGTTCGTGCAGCGAGCCAAGCAAAAGCCAGCGCTTCCATATCATCACCACTTAATCCATATTTATCGCTTGGGCCAACTTCTGTTCCCGGCAGTAACGCAGCAAGGCGCTGCATTAAAAAGGTATTTTTTGCTCCGCCACCGCACACGATTAAACGCTCACAGCCACCACAAAGCAATATTTGTTCAGCAATGGACACTGCAGTTAATTCACATAAGGTGGCTTGCACATCTTGAGGTAACAGTGCGGGGAAATTCGCTAAATGTTTATCTAACCATTGCATATTAAAATATTCTCGCCCCGTGCTTTTAGGCGCCGAACGTCTAAAATAGGGATCGCGTAACATCGCTTTAAGTAGTGGTTGATGCACAATTCCCGAGCTTGCCCAATTACCGTTTTCGTCATAGCCACATTGTTTATGACGCCATACCCATATATCCATCAACATATTCCCAGGCCCGGTATCATAACCTTTGACATAAGCGCCTGGCAGTAAAGCTGTAATATTCGATATGCCACCAATATTTAATATAATTCTTTTTTCTATCGCATGACCCAATACCGCTAAATGAAAGGCAGGCACAAGTGGAGCCCCCTGCCCGCCATACGCCATATCTCGCCGTCTAAAGTCACCGACTGTCGTAATACCCGTTAATGCGGCGACCCGATTATTATCACCAAGTTGCATTGTGAAAGGTGCTTCACCATCAGGCTCATGCCAAACTGTTTGCCCATGACAACCTATTGCAATGATATCGGTAGCCGCGACTCCCGTTTTAGCTAGCAACTGGTTCACAGCATCTGCATAAAGAGAACCTAACTCACGATCAATTTTTCCAACTTCAGATAATGTGGTTTCCTGACCTTGGCATATATTGAGAATTCTTTTTTTCAACTCAACAGGAAACGCAATACTAATACTGGATTGCTCAGCAACAAATTTATCGCTGATCGCTGCAAGAACAACATCGACCCCATCTAAGCTGGTTCCTGACATGATCCCTATATAACGACCTTGCTTTATCATTATCGTTCCTTTAGTTAGCGTTACGGCTTGTGAGTTTAAACCTAAAAAGATTGTGCTTTGATGGAAGTTTTTGTCAACCAGACATTGTGATTTCTCGGGCTGACTCGCAGAAAAAAAGAGAGTTAACGAAATAATCCCCTTCTATGTTTAAAATATACGCAAATCTCATTATTTGAACGCACTGATATCTATATCTCACTAATTATAATTTAGTGTATAATTACTAAACTGAATTTAATAAAGACAAAGATAATTGATCGTAAGAACATATTTTTTGTATGATTAATACTCAATTATGATTGTTCATGAATTTGTATCATGCAAGAATTTAACAAAGTGTGCCTTAGTTTATGAAATATTTCCTACTTTGAGATATTTTACCTAGTGTTTACACTCTGTTTAAATCAGAATCAGTAGTCTTATACCCGTTTTAACTTGACCCAAATGTAACATTCATATTGCGAATATGGTTAAAACAACTATCCAATGCTATGTTAGTGCCACAGACAGCAAGTCTCATAGGAGTAATTATGCTTAAGAAAGTTTTCGTCGGTGTTGTAGCAGTCGTTGTATTATCTGGCTGTGTCAATACCAGTACACTTTCTGGTGATACTATTTCAGCTAAAGACGCTAAACAAGTACAGACTGTAACTTACGGTACTGTATTGAATGCACGCCCTATTACCATCCAAGCTGGTGAAGATGAAAATGTTATCGGTGCGATTGGTGGTGCAGTACTAGGCGGCCTATTGGGTAATACCATTGGTGGCGGTTCTGGTAAAACGCTTGCTACCGCAGCGGGAGCAATTGCGGGTGGCTTAGCCGGCCAACAAGCTCAAGGTGCGCTGAATAAGAGCCAAGGTGTACAATTAGAAATTCGTCTTGATAGCGGTAAAAATATCGTCGTTGTTCAAAAACAAGATCCAAGTGTTTTCCGCTCTGGCCAACGTGTCATGATTGCAAATAGTGGCGGCACAGTCACTGTATCACCACGTTAATAATAATGAGTATATGTTCACCGGTACCCTACCGGTGAACATACTTTTTATCTTAGGGAATTTATAAACTATTTCCGTATAGCCTCTTCATACCTCTAGTTGTCTATATACTCACCTAATTTGTATTTACATCATCTTGGATTCTAATAACCGATTGATAATGTATAAGTGATTTACCACCATCAATTGCCAATCCTATTTGATTTATTGTTTGTTTGCTCTGTGTGACTTATTCCTTAAAAACCAGTTAATCTTACAAAAGTTTATGAATACTAAAGCTTGTCATGAATACCGCTTTGAATAACTTTTCATCTTTAATTGGTCAATTTAGTTAAAAACGAGTTATTACTAAACAATAAGCTTAATCAATAATTAAATATCAAAAAACATCTATTTAGCAAAAACTCAGAACAATAATGGCCCCAGCAAAATAGAAAATTAATTCTGCTGTAATAATTGAAACACTAATAATACACTTAATTTATTATTAAACTCTAACTACAAATCTCCTTGTAATCTTAAGATATTTTTTTCTAGCTTTAACAACAGAACGGATAATTGACCAAGCTCATCTTGAGATATATTGCCTAAAATTTCTTTCCGTGTGTTATCAATAACTTCATCTACTTTCTTAATAAAAGGTTCAGACTCCTCCGTTAACTTTATTCTTTTCGCACGTCTATCATTGACACAAGTGTGTCGAGATATCAGTTTTTTTTCTTCTAACTGATCAAGTGTTCTCACTAATGATGGCTGCTCAATACCGATAGCTTTTGCGAGTTGAATTTGAGACTGTTCAGGTGGTAATTGACTAATATTGTGCAATGTAATCCAATGCGTTTGCGTTAACTTAAGCGGTTTCAAACGATGATCAATGAGTGATCTCCACATGCGTACCACACGTGATAAATCAGTTCCTATTTGTGACTCCAATGTTCCCTCCTTATATAACACTATTCTGCCTAACAAATATACAACCAATAAATTATTTTTTAAATTATATATTCACTCCCTCTCGCTATGACAACTAATTATTAAAAATAACCATGATAAATACCCATTTATGGTCATAGTCAATCATTTGATTTGTGATTTCCATCATAAATCAAATTCAATTTTCTTATATATTAAATATCATTTTATTCACTAATATGAACTCTCAATTATCTTGTTAATAAGAATAGCCTTACTCTTCTTTCAAATCTATCTATTTTAACCCTTATAGTAATTACAATTAACAATAAAAAAGACAATTCCAAATTACTTCTTAAAAAACAATTAAATATAGTTATTCTTAAAATCATGCTATTTTTAATCACCGACACTTTATTTAATAATTATTTTGAATAACTAAAATTTAATTGAAGAATATGTGTGGTTATTAACTTTTTTGAATTAATTAGAATTGAAATTAATTATATTCGAATAAAATTTACTTTTTAAAATAGTTACTCTCTATTTCAGTTTAGATATCGACTAAAACAGCTCTTGTTGCGTTGAAGGTGGCTCATCTTTTTGTGTTTTAACCGAGATTGAACGAAGGTAGCGCTGGCGACATAAACGTAGAATATTGCGTTTTTGGCTATCTGTAAATTTTAACCACTGAAAGCGTTCTTCCCTCGAACGAAAACAGCCTCGACAATAACCTTGTTCATTGGTTTGACAAATTCCACGACAAGGGCTTTGAATTTCAAAAAACTCGAGTTGCTCCGCCATATTGATATCACCTAACTAAAAACACCCATTAATGATATACTCCATGAATTAGATTATATCTACTATTTGGTTAATAAATAAACCTATTTCATTGTGTTCGATCCTATAGGTGCGTTATATTGATCGTTAAACGATTCAGTTTCACTTAGTTACTTTTAAGGGAGTTCTTTATGCGCTTACTACATACTATGTTACGTGTGACAGATATGCAGCGTTCAATAGATTTTTATACTAAGGTTTTGGGTATGCGTCTACTGCGTACCAGTGAAAACCCTGAGTATAAATATTCGTTGGCATTCGTCGGTTACAGTGACGAAAGTGAAGGTGCAGTCATTGAGCTAACCTATAACTGGGGTGTTGATAGCTACGAGATGGGAACCGCTTTTGGCCATATTGCGCTTGGTGTCGATAATGTTGCTCAAACCTGCGAAGATATTCGTCACGCGGGTGGTAACGTCACTCGAGAAGCAGGCCCAGTAAAAGGGGGCAGCACGATTATTGCTTTTGTTGAAGATCCCGATGGCTACAAAATCGAGTTGATTGAAAATAAAAGTGCCAGTAAAGGCCTAGGTAATTAATTTACCTTGATGAGTGAATCACTAGGCAGTGTGCTTCCTGCCTAGTTTTAGTTTATCTGCAAAATTTTTTTGGCTTTGGCATAATAGCCACTAACCAGAAACCTAATATAAAAACCTAATGTCTGATAAAAATAATCCCAATGCACTCGTTAACCGCTTCAGAGGATACTATCCTGTCGTCATTGATGTGGAAACGGGTGGGTTTAACGCCAAAACGGATGGCCTACTTGAAATTGCCGCCATTACTTTAAAAATGGATAAAGACGGCTGGTTATCCCCTGATGAGACCTTACATTTTCATGTAGAACCCTTTGAGGGAGCAAATTTAGAACCAACAGCTTTAGCCTTCACCGGTATTGATCCCACTAACCCATTACGTGGTGCAGTTAGTGAATACGACGCTTTGCACGCTATTTTTAAAATGGTACGCAAAGGGATGAAAGCTACCGATTGTAATCGAGCCATTATTGTTGCTCATAATGCGACATTCGATCATAGTTTTGTCATGAATGCAGCTGAACGTGCAGGCTTAAAACGTAATCCATTCCACCCATTTGCCACATTCGATACTGCGGCATTAAGTGGTCTGGTTTTCGGACAAACGATTTTAGCGAAAGCTTGTGTGACAGCGGGTATTCCATTTGATGGCAAGCAAGCTCACGGGGCCTTATATGATACGAATCGTACCGCACTGTTGTTCTGTGAATTAGTAAATAAATGGAAAAAGCTAGGTGGTTGGCCACTCGCAGAGCAAGAGTAACCCCGCCCCCCTTAAGCCCCTTAAGATACAAAAAAACCGCATTAGCTTAACCTATGGGGCTAATACGGTTTTTTAGATTTACTCGGCGTTCTTAACTAAGCAGATACTTACTCCGCACGAGTCTCATCCGCAGAGCGATACTTATCAGCAGTTTCTTTAATCAGTGACTGGAGTTCACCGCGCTGATACATTTCCATGATGATATCGCAACCGCCTACTAGCTCACCATCAACCCATAATTGTGGGAAAGTTGGCCAATTAGCGTATTTTGGTAGTTCTGCACGAATATCTGGATTTTGCAGAATATCGACATAAGCGAAACGTTCACCACAAGCAGATAAAGCTTGAACTGCCTGAGCAGAAAAACCACAGCTAGGGAGCTTAGGAGAGCCTTTCATGTACAGAAGGATTGGGTTTTCTTTAATTTGGCGCTCGATTCTTTCAATTGTCGTCATTTTTACTTCCTTAGAACATGGGTGCTGATTTGCAGTCAGTCGCCATCGTCAGCCATTTTCTCAACGATGGCGACTAAGCTAGAATATTTGACCGGAATGTTAAAACGTGATTGTTTCATACAATATGCCAGTTTTACAGGGGTATTACTATAGCACTCCAAGCTGGAAAAAGGGATTTTTTCTAGAATCCCGTTTTAAGTTACACGAACTTGCTTCAGCAAGGCAGAAAAGCGCGATCTTAAACTCTATTGATTAAGATAATTATCTCTATGATTTTAAGGTGTTTTTGTTGAAAAAATTTGGTAATATATGACGCAGAATATCCATGCCTATAACTCGGCAAGCATCTCATGCTATTATTAATCTATTAAAGAATAAGCAAGACCGCATGAACGTTCGGTTCGTGTATAACTCATAGCAAGATATACGTATTAAATTATTTGCTCACTTTTATGAGCACCACACCCATATGTGTTGTTTTAAACGCAAACAAGGAGTACGCAATGTCATTTGAACTTCCCGCTCTACCTTATGCTAAAAATGCGCTAGAACCTTATATCTCGGAAGAAACCTTAGAGTATCACTATGGTAAACACCATAATACCTATGTTGTTAATCTCAACAATTTAGTCAAAGGTACGGCTTTCGAAGGTAAATCACTGGAAGAGATCATCAAGACTTCAGATGCGGGTATTTTTAATAACGCCGCACAGGTTTGGAACCATACTTTTTACTGGCACTGCTTAGCACCAAATGCGGGTGGAGAACCAACCGGTAAAGTTGCTGAAGCCATTAATAAAGCTTTTGGTTCTTTCGCTGAATTCAAACAACAGTTCACAGATGCTGCGATTAAAAATTTCGGTGCCGGTTGGACTTGGCTGGTTCAAAAAACCGATGGCAGCTTAGCTATTGTGAATACATCAAATGCGGCAACCCCTATCTCTGGTGATGATAAACCTATCCTCACTGTCGATATTTGGGAACACGCTTATTACATTGATTACCGTAATGCGCGCCCTAAATACCTAGAGAACTTCTGGGCCTTAGTCAACTGGAAATTCGTTGAAGAAAACCTCGCTTAATCATTTTCTTTAGAGAATAGCTAAAGGGCGAGTCAATACTCGCCCTTCTTAATTTCACCTTTAATTAAACAGTAAAATTAAAAAATATGTACTGCAAAAGCAATGATCACAGCCAAAGAACCTAACGCTGCTAATAGTCCAAATTTAAAATCTGTATCCATGAGTCCCTCTCATCATAACGAACAGTTAACCAGCAAAATAACCATAACTTATACATGGTTAAATAAGTATGACATGACGATTTATAAAAACCAGTGTCTATATCACAGGTTATAACATCAATTATTTCTTTTGTTTTTGCGCTAGATCAGACAAAATCGATAACTAATCGCTAAATTATTGCCAGTTAAGGCACTATGCCTCAATATGTAGGTAATATTAGGTAATTTTTTAATAAGAATTCATAACAAGACCGATTATTGGTCAGGAGTTTTTTTTTCCCATGGCAACGATTAAAGATGTGGCGAAGCGCGCTGGCGTCTCCACCACAACCGTATCCCATGTAATAAACAAAACGCGCTTCGTAGCTGATGATACTAAAGCGGCTGTTTGGGCTGCGATAAAAGAACTCAACTATTCACCGAGTGCTGTTGCTCGTAGTTTGAAAGTTAATCATACAAAATCAATTGGCCTACTCGCGACATCAAGTGAGGCGCCTTATTTTGCTGAAGTGATTGAGTCAGTCGAGAATAGTTGCTATGAGAAAGGTTATACCCTTATTTTATGTAACTCTCATAATAACTTAGGTAAGCAACAAGCTTACTTACAAATGCTTGCGCAAAAGCGTGTTGATGGGCTACTCGTCATGTGTTCTGAATATCCCGATAAACTAATCCATATGCTGGAAGATTATCGCAATATTCCTATGGTCGTCATGGACTGGGGCACTTCCCGTGGTGATTTTACCGACAGTATCATTGATAACTCTTTTCATGGCGGTTACCTCGCAGGTCGTTATTTAATTGATCGGGGTCACCGTGACATCGGCGTGATCCCTGGCTCTTTAGAACGCAACACCGGTATTGGTCGACTGACGGGTTTTAAAAAAGCCATGGAAGAAGCGAAAGTGACTTTACGTGATGAATGGATCGTGCAAGGCGACTTTGAACCAGAATCTGGTTATAAAGCAATGATGCAGATCTTAAGTAATAAGCAAAAACCTACTGCCGTGTTCTGTGGCGGTGACATTATGGCGATGGGCGCAATTTGCGCTGCGGATGAGATGGGATTGCGTGTTCCTCAAGACATTTCTATCATTGGCTATGATAATGTGCGCAATGCGCGTTATTTTACTCCCGCGTTGACGACTATCCACCAGCCTAAAGAGCGTCTAGGCCAGATGGCATTCGCTATGCTGCTTGATCGTATTGTGAACAAGCGCGAAGATGCACAAACGATTGAAGTCCATCCTCGCCTAGTTGAGCGTCGTTCTGTCGCTGACGGACCATTTATTGACTACCGTCGTTAATTAAGGCGCTAACCATTCGGCGTTGAGTGTTTCACTATCCCCAAGATATTCAAGTAACCAACTCAACGCCGGTGATGTATTCTTTTCCACCCACGTTAGACAGCAAGGACTCGGAGGGAATGGCTGAGATAGCTGCAATTGGGCTAATTTCCCCTCATCACAAAAGGGCTTTGCTCGGTGCTCAGGTACCATGCCAACACATAAGCCATTAACAAGACATGTCATACCATTTTCCCAAAATGGCACCACTAAACGCCGCTGATTATCTAATGCCCATGTATCTCTTTTCGGCAAGTTACGTGAGGTATCTTCAAGGCATAAACTTGGGTATTCGCGCATTTGATCGTCTGTCAATTTTCCTTTTAGCTGCGCCAGAGGGTGGTTTGGACTGGCCACACAACGCCATGACATAAACCCCATATCACGAAAACTATAACGCTCTCCGATGGGTGAAGCACGCGTCGCACCAATCGCAACATCAACACGCCCATCGGCGAGTGCATCCCATACGCCGTTAAACACTTCAGGATGAATATATAATTCGATATCAGGAAAATGACGATAGAAATCTAAGATCAGTTGCTCTGTTCGCTGAGGTTTGACAATACAATCTACCGCGATACTAAACTGCCCTCGCCAACCATTTGCTGCCTGTTGACATTGGTGACGCGTTTGTATCATTTTTTTGATAACGGAGCGACTTTGCTTGATGAAAATCTCCCCTGCCTCAGTTAAGGCAACATCGCGGTGACGACGTTCAAAGATAGGTACAGCAAGCCATTCCTCTACTTGCTTAACCGTATAGCTAATTGCTGAAGGAACACGATGCAGTTCTTCCGCAGCGCCACTAAAACTTCCCGTTCTTGCAACGGCATCAATAACTTCTAGAGCATGAGCTGACCACATAATGATACCTTTCAAAAATTTTGATAGCAGATTCCAAATATTACCGTTTCACAATGTAAAAATACAACCTATAAAATAGAGTCTCTGTTAACAATTATGTAAATTCTGGATAAGTAAGCTTCCATGACAAATTCTGCGACAAAAAACTCCCCAGGCTTTATGCTTTACCTTGCTGGTTTGAGTATGCTTGGTTTTTTAGCCATCGATATGTACCTGCCTGCATTTGGTTCAATGCAAACGGCATTAAACACTTCTGAAGGTGCGATTAGTGCTTCTTTGAGCATTTTCTTAGCTGGTTTTGCCTTTGCACAACTTTTGTGGGGGCCATTATCTGACAAACTGGGACGCAAACCGATATTGATCGCAGGTTTATCGTTATTCATTGTGAGCTGTTTAGGCATTTTATGGGTAACGGATGCGACTCAACTCCTTATTTTGCGTTTTTTACAGGCGGTTGGCGTCTGTAGTGCGGCTGTGCTCTGGCAAGCTCTGGTCATTGACCGCTATGATGCTGCGAGCACTCAAAAAGTCTTTGCTTCGATTATGCCTTTAGTGGCTCTTTCTCCGGCTTTAGCACCGTTATTAGGTGCATGGGTTCTTGAACATTATGATTGGGAAATTATTTTTATTGTCTTAATGGCTGTTGGTATTTTATTGTTAATTCCAACCCTGTTATTGAAAAAGAATCCTTCAAAAGACATGACGGTGGATTCCCATGACCAAGAATCTATTTCGTTTTTAAAACTACTGGGTTCACGTATCTATAGTGGTAACGTGTTAGTCTACGCTTCATGTAGTGCGGGTTTTTTTGCTTGGTTAACAGGTTCACCATTTATTTTAAGAAATATGGGTTTTAACCCTGCTGATATTGGTTTGAGCTACATCCCACAAACGCTAGCATTTATTATTGGTGGCTATGGCTGCCGTTTTCTATTAATCAAAATTCGTGCTGAAGTATTATTTCCATTACTGTTGGTCGGTTATGCGGTGAGCATGTCGATACTCTTTTTGATGGCGATATACACAACACCGAGCCTCACCATGATCTTAATTCCATTCTGTTTTATGGCAGCAATGAATGGGGCGTCTTATCCAATCGCGGTGTCAAAAGCACTCAATACCTATCCACAGGCTAGCGGTAAAGCCGCTGCATTACAAAATGCTTTGCAACTTGGTTTATGTTTTTTAGCCAGTTTATTGGTTTCAGCGTTACCTTTCGATCCTTTATTATCGACAACCGGTGTCATGGCGGTGACCATCATACCGATGGTTATTGGTTATTTTATGCAATATACAAAAGATTGCACCAAACAGACTAATGAAAGAACAAGTTATCAGAATTAACAACCTGTTAACTCATCAGCCACTGCTTTGTCGTGGCTGATTTCCTCAAAAAACCCTCTTCCGACCATCTTTCTATGATTATCCACACCTTATCTGATACTCTAATTCAGTGTTATCGTTTAAAATTCTCCTTTTTTACCAAAAGTGACATTTTTCGCCATTGTTAAATAAAATTATCACTTCTATACTCGGATAATACTTAGTCCGAAGTGATTTTTGAGTTAATACGATATTCATGGTTTAAACTCAGGGCGCGACGGTATAAATGCGTTCCTGTCTTTGTGAAGCAATTCTTCGCAATCCTACACCTTCAGCAAGCTGAAATTCTATCTCAAAAACCTTCATCTCAAGTTGGAGAGCATATGAGCACTTGTGTAGATGAAACCAAAACTAAAGTTTCTAATTGGCAAAGAATCGCAGAATCTTTATTAAATCAAGCTGGAATTGAAATAAACGGCTCTAGACCGTTCGACATCCAAATACATAATACTGATTTTTATAAAAGGGTTCTGCAAAAAGGTTCTCTCGGTCTAGGCGAGAGTTACATGGACGGTTGGTGGGACTGTGAACGCTTGGATATCTTTTTTTATAAAGTTTTAAAAGCCAAGCTTGATACAAAGCTGCCAAATAACCTCACAGATATCATGAAAATCGCCATGGCGCGCCTACGAAACTTGCAAACAGAGAAACGCTCTTGGATTGTTGGGGAAGAACATTATGATTTGGGAAATGATCTTTTTACCCTAATGCTAGATCCTTATATGCAATATTCTTGTGGCTATTGGAATCATGCAACGACACTTGAGCAAGCACAAGAAAATAAATTAGATTTAATCTGTCGCAAATTGCAAATTGAGCCGGGTATGCGTCTGTTAGATATTGGATGTGGATGGGGTGGCCTAAGTGCTTATGCTGCACGCCATTATGGCGCATCTGTTACCGGTGTTACCATTTCTAAAGAACAACAAAAATTGGCTCAAGAACGTTGCGCTGGCCTAGATGTTAATATTATTTTGCAAGACTATCGCGAACTAAATGATAAATTCGATCGTATCGTTTCTGTCGGTATGTTCGAACATGTTGGACCTAAAAATTATGCAACCTATTTTGATGTAGCACGCCGCAATATTAAAGACGATGGCTTATTTTTGTTACATACCATTGGCTCTAATAAAAATAAGGTAAATGTCGACTCATGGATCGGTAAATATATATTCCCCAATGGCGTACTTCCTTCCATTCAAAATATAGGTCAATCCAGTGAAGGAAAATTTGTCATGGAAGATTGGCATAATTTTGGTGCTGATTATGACAAAACGCTCATGGCTTGGTATGAGCGCTTTTTAAATAGCTGGCCTGAATTAAGCGAGAATTATACGCCTCGCTTTAAACGTATGTTTAGCTATTATTTAAATTCCTGTGCTGGTGCTTTTCGAGCCAGAGATATTCAGCTATGGCAAATTCTCTGGAGCCCCAATGGGGTCAGCGGCGGAATGAGAGTACCACGTTAATTAACCAAGCGAGTATTCTTTAAAACCGTCGTTAAGGCTCTATTATTGAGAAAAAATCTCTTGATAGAGCCTTAATTTCGTCGTGAGTATTAATTTATTAGTCTTTCGACTAAAAAACGTTATTATATGTTATCTTAATAACTCTTTACGTATAGACTATGCTCAAACAGTATTATCCACCAGCTGAATTGAATGGTTTTATTAGCTCCATCTTAATTTTTAAAAAATTTACTAAACCCATTAAAATTTTTCCTGGTACTGGCGCTGAGATTTGGATTTCCACCAAAGAGTTACATTTATCAACAGCACACCAACAACAAGTTAGCCAATATCAACTTGTCATTCCCCGAGTCGAGACATTTACAGCAAAACCGAATCAAGGAAAATTAATTATATTACGTGTGCGTCATGATGCGGTGCGTTTTTTACTGCCTCAACGTACCTTAGCTTATACGGATAATCCCACCTCGCTTGAGAGCATATGGTCAGAACCTTGGTATCAAAACTTAATCAATGCTTCTTTTAAAGAGCTATTAGAATGTTTTACTGTGACTAAGGCCTCAAAACAGCATCAATTAGTCGATGATATATTGGCTATTCTCTATCGCCATCCAAACAAAAAGATTAACGATATTGCCGATGAAATGGGATATAGTGCACGTTTTATCCAAAAAGAATTTGTCAAAGAATATGGGATCACGCCTAAAAGATATCAGATAAATTGCCGTTTAGAACAATTACTTAAAAGCATGCTTCACGAGCAAGATACCTATCGTTGGCTGGAAACAGGCTATTATGATCAGTCTCACTTTTACCGTGATTTTAAGCGTTATTTTACCATGACCCCGTCCGCCTTCTTAAAGTCCAGCTATTCGTTTTTTTACAATACAAAAGCCAAGTACCCTTTAAGATAGTTCTCAATACACATTAAGGAGAACGGAATGAGTATTGTTGTATATGCACAAATCACAACGGAAAATAAGGATGGGTATTTAACCAAGGATATTATCAAAAATTTAGCTAAATTAAGTCGACGTGAACAAGGGTGTATCAAATACGACCTCTTCACTAAAGATGATGGCTACATTGTTTTTGAAGAATGGGAAAGTGCTGATGCTCTTGAGATGCATAAAAAATCAGCGCATTTTAAACTGTTGGTTGAAGCTATTGAACGTGATAATGCAAGCATCTCGATTAATTTTAGTGAAAATTATCAATGCAAAGATTAATTAAGTAAGTTAATGGCAAGGGCTGCAAAGCGCCCCCTCACCGTTAACTTTTCAAACAAATAGGTTTTCACGCTAATGCATAACACCTTTAATTTGTTTGAATTTTTTAATGCTATAACCGCCGTTGATCTTACGGTGTTATAGCATTTTAAGTAAGCCTCACTGCCTACCCCGCTCGGGTATTTAACTATCGCTCTCTTGTGTAAGCGCTTCTTGGGCTTTCTTTTCTTGTTCTTTCTGCGCTAAAACCCTTTCCACTGTATCTACAATGGCTTGCGTTTGTGGGTCTATTTCTATATTCACTTTGTCCCCTAAGCGTTTTTTACCTAATGTCGTTCTTGCTAGGGTTTCAGGAATTAAATGAACACAAAAACGATTATTGATAACATCGCCTACCGTTAGGCTTATACCATCAATCGCAACAAACCCTTTGTGCAAAATATATTTCATCAGCGATTTGTCATAAATAGACAGCCAAATTTGATGGTTATCTTCTGAGGTGAAAATTTTGCTAATTTCCGCGGTCGTCACAATGTGTCCTGATACCACATGACCACCTATTTCATCACCATATTTCGCGGCTCTTTCGATATTAACGACATCGCCAACTTTCAATTCGCCAAGATTGGTCAGCCTTAATGTTTCCTTGATGAGATCAAAACTAACATACTCGCCATCTATTTTTGTCACGGTCAAGCAACAACCATTATGCGCAACTGAAGCGCCGGTTTCTAACCCGACAAGTAGTTCTGGTGTAAATTTCATCACATGGGTACGAAAATTCGCTCTTTCCGTGACCTCAATAATTGGGGCTGTGCCTTGAACAATACCTGTAAACATAATGATTCTCAGTGCTGTGAATTGATAGACTCAGTTTACCTGACATTTCTTAGAGATCTACCTAATTTGAGTGGTTTTATCTAACCTCGTAATGAATTCTTCTAGGCCATCACACTTGTCTATTAATGACTTTATTTGATATTCAGACTTGCGAGCCATTGGATTAAATTATTAAAAGAGTTAAAATATAACGTTGCTATTAACTATTTGATATATCAAAAATCATTAGCATTTCTTTTTCTAAATTCTATTAATCAGTGTTTATTACTCTAAAGGTGTATGCGTGCAGAAATATTTTACAGAAGCGCGTAGCTTGCTAGCTCTCGGCATTCCGATCATTCTTGCCCAATTTTCACAAACTGCAATGGGTTTTGTGGATACCGTCATGGCAGGTAGCGTCAGTGAAACTGAGATGTCAGCAGTTGCAGTCGGATTTTCTATCTGGCTGCCAGCTATTCTTTTTGGTCAAGGGCTATTAATGGCATTGACACCTATCGTCGCTCAGATGAATGGTTCCGGTCGCCGTAATTTAATTGGTAATCAAATTCAGCAGGGATTATGGCTCGCCTTCTTTCTTTCACTTGGCGTGATTTTTTTACTTTATAATAGCAAGTTAATCATCGGCAACATGCCACATATTGATGAAGAACTGGCAGATAAATCGGTTCGTTTCTTGCATGCCATTATGTGGGGGGCGCCTGGTTATTTATTTTATCAAGTGTTCCGTAGCCAGTGTGAAGGCCTGTCAAAAACCAAACCGGGGATGGTGATTGGTTTTCTGGGTCTAATGGTTAACATTCCGATTAACTACATCTTTATTTATGGCCATTTTGGTGCGCCTGCGTTAGGTGGCGTGGGTTGTGGTGTTGCAACGGCGTCGGTTTATTGGGTTATGTGTTTAATGATGCGTTGGTATGTTCGAAGAGCGCCGACACAACGTGATATTAGAGCGACCCAACGATTTGCGTCCCCTAACCCACAAATTATGAAACGTATTTTTGTATTAGGTGTACCTATTGGTTTAGCGTTGTTCTTTGAAGTGACATTATTTGCCATCGTTGCCTTGATGGTCGCGCCATTAGGTGTTGTCGCTGTAGCGGGTCACCAAGTTGCATTAAACTTCAGCTCAGTGATGTTTATGTTCCCATTGTCATTAGGCATTGCAGCGACGATTCGTGTTGGCTATAACCTTGGGCAGCAATCCACTGAAGCCGCCAAAGTCTCCTCTTATACCAGTTTGGTTGTTGGGTTATTAGTCGCTTGTATGACGGCGATCCTCACTGCAACCTTACGTGAACCTATCGCCTTAATGTATAACAAGAGTCCTGAAGTCGTCGTACTGGCTTCAAGCTTAATGCTATTTGCAGCCATTTATCAGTTATCGGATTCAGTACAAGTTATCGGTGCAGGTATCCTACGTGGCTATAAAGATACTCGTTCTATTTTCTTTATTACTTTTACCGCCTATTGGATTTTAGGGTTACCTATTGGGTATGTGCTCGCTTTAACAGATATCCTATTGCCAGCGATGGGGCCTCAAGGTTTTTGGATTGGCTTTATTGTTGGTCTGAGCGCTGCCGCTATCGGTATGGCAACGCGTATTTGGTGGATCCATAAACAACCTGATAGCGTTGTGCTGTTACGATCAACACGCTAGTTGAGCGAATAATCAGCAAATTATCGTATTGGGGAATGTATTTTCGACTTAGTCGCTGTAAATACGAGCAAACTATCACGAAAATACATTTTCCCCTTGCCAGAACGGCGACAGAAAGTTAATATTCGTTCCCGTTGTCACCCAGACAATTTTGAAATGCGTCCGTAGCTCAGTTGGTTAGAGCACCACCTTGACATGGTGGGGGTCGGTAGTTCGAGTCTACTCGGACGCACCATTCAAAAACGTCAATGAAATCATAATGCGTCCGTAGCTCAGTTGGTTAGAGCACCACCTTGACATGGTGGGGGTCGGTAGTTCGAGTCTACTCGGACGCACCATTTCAAAGACGTCAACGAAATTGTAATGCGTCCGTAGCTCAGTTGGTTAGAGCACCACCTTGACATGGTGGGGGTCGGTAGTTCGAGTCTACTCGGACGCACCATCTTATCGTTCTCTAGTATCATCAATATCCGCTTATATTCATGCATTAGTGCACGTAACTTGATTTTGTTGCGCAACTTCCCATCTTAAAACCATCATTTTTTGATCTGAAATATCCCTTCGCTCAATTTTGTAAAATTTGATTTGTCTCACAGTTTTTTGTTGTCTATAATAAGCTCACTAGCTGAAAGGTTTCATCAAAAATAAATCAGTAAGTTAGCTTTAGTGATTTAGGTTACAATAACAATAATTTGCATAAAAAATGAGATCTAATTCACAATATAATTGGATTAAACACCAGACCGTCGCCTATTCTTAATACAATGTGTTGCGCAACTTTTAATATTCTGCGCACCGTAAATAAGCCGGCGACGATACCGATTTCCTTTATAACCTTTAGATAGACTGCCATGAAAAAAACCAAAATTGTTTGTACCATCGGCCCAAAAACCGAATCAGAAGAAAAATTGAGTCAACTTCTTGATGCAGGCATGAATGTCATGCGTCTTAACTTCTCCCACGGCGACTATGAAGAACATGGTCAACGTATCAAAAACCTACGCGCAGTCTGTGCGAGAACAGGCAAACAAGCCGCTATCCTGCTTGATACTAAAGGACCAGAAATCCGCACAATGAAACTCGAAGGCGGTAATGACGTTTCTTTAGTCGCTGGTCAAACTTTCACATTCACGACAGACACCTCAGTCATCGGTAATAAAGATAAAGTTGCCGTAACCTATGCGGGTTTAACGTCTGATCTGAATGCTGGTGATACCGTTTTAGTTGATGATGGTTTGATTGGTATGAAAGTGAAAGATGTCACCGCAACAGAAGTTATCTGTGAAGTCTTAAATAATGGTGACTTAGGCGAGAAAAAAGGCGTTAACCTACCAGGCGTATCTATCGGCCTACCTGCTCTCGCAGAAAAAGATAAAGAAGACTTGGTGTTTGGTTGTGAACAAGGCGTTGATTTTGTCGCTGCCTCTTTTATCCGTAAACGTTCTGACGTTGAAGAAATTCGTGCGCATCTGAAAAAACATGGCGGCGAGAATATTCAAATTATCTCAAAAATTGAGAACCAAGAAGGTTTAAATAATTTTGATGAGATCCTTGAAGCTTCTGACGGTATCATGGTTGCTCGTGGGGATTTGGGTGTTGAGATCCCAGTAGAAGAAGTCATTTTCGCGCAAAAAATGATGATTGAAAAATGTATTGCTGCACGCAAAGTGGTTATCACAGCAACACAAATGTTAGATTCAATGATCAAAAACCCTCGCCCTACTCGTGCCGAAGCGGGTGACGTAGCGAACGCTATCCTCGATGGTACCGATGCCGTGATGCTTTCTGGTGAAAGTGCGAAAGGTAAATACCCTATTGAAGCAGTCACTATCATGGCAACGATTTGTGAGCGTACTGACCGTGTTATGCCTTCACGTATCGATAACCAAAAACCTGGTCAGCGTTTACGCGTCACCGAAGCCGTTTGCCGTGGTGCAGTAGAAATGTCACAAAAATTGGAAGTACCACTGATCGTTGTGGCGACTTTCGGTGGTAAATCTGCAAAATCGGTCCGTAAATATTTCCCTACCGCACCAATTTTAGCATTGACCACCAATGAAGAGACGGCGCGTCAGCTGTTATTGGTAAAAGGGGTTATTCCAATGATGGTCGGTGGATTCACATCAACAGATGACTTCTATCGTGAAGGTAAACGTGCAGCGCTAAATAGTGGTCTCGCTAAAGAAGGTGATGCCATTGTCATGGTTTCTGGCGCACTCGTACCAAGTGGAACAACAAATACTTCATCAGTACACGTTTTATAATCGTAATATTACCTATAGCATGACTTTACTATAGGCACTCCGATTATCTTTGAAACGGGAAAAACTCACTTTTTCCCGTTTTTTTATTTATCTCCGACATTTCAATAACACAATTCACAGGACTTTGTCCTAGCGCAATAAACAGGTCGTCGTTATCCGCTAATTTCAGACTAATACTATTCGTCTAATATAGAAGGCTATTTTGGTTTAACATAAAATGCTTTCATTAGATAACTTTTTAATTTATGACATTATTGCAATCTATTATTCATTTGCTATATTAGACTAATATCTGAGAGCTAACTGAGTTCTACCGAGTAATAGCCTTGAGAGTTAAAAATTAATTTTCTTATTTTTCCTACTATCTGGCGTAAAGTATTTCTAGCAAAACTGGAAATTAAGTACTAGCATAAGACTAAGTGGGTACCATTCCACAACACATTAAGTGTTAAAGTGGATAAGTAGATGTGGAGCAATCTAATATCTATTTTGTTGGTAGCTTACTTTGATATTTTCAAGATAAATCTATCTAGAGGGTAAAATAATGATTCGTACTAAAATTGTACTGGGCTCTATCGTATTAGCTTCAGCATTACTGGCGGGTTGTTCTAACAGCACTGAAGTGCAAAAACTCTCTTCAGACGTGCAAACTCTGAATGGTAAAGTTGATCAACTGAGCAACGATGTTCAGACTATCCGTGCTGAAGTACAAGCTGCACAACAAGAAGCAGCTCGTGCTAACCAACGTCTTGATAACCAAGTTCGTTCTTACAAAAAGTAAGTTTAAATTAGCTGCGATATAGCAAGTATGTTTTGATATCGTACAATAAATAATAATAAGAGGGCCTAATTTTTAGGCCCTTATTTTTTGTACTTTAAAACCCCAATCAGTGGCTTTCAGACTCCTGATACACAGGCTGAGGCTGTGTAATGGTAAACTGATCGATCGGTTTTAATTCAGGATAATGCCCCTGATCAGAAGCTTCCTCACTCTTTTCTGGTCCGTTGACTGCGTATTCAGGCTCATATTGTCTCTCTACGCCCTGCTCTACATTCACCTTCACAGGCAACCCTGAACGTCTTGCCAGCTCTTTTTCCACTAAGGATTTATCAATGCCTTCATTCTCAAGGAAACGTTTGAAATCATCAGATAGCGGGATAGGCATCGTTTGGGGATCATCTGTCGCTTTCTTCGAAAGGGGTTGGTGTACTTCAATATAGTAGCTACCATCTGGCTCTTTGGAATACTTAACAGGCTGGTTAATAACCTGAACGCGCGTTCCTTTAGGTACCGTTTTAAACAAGGCTTCAATATCATCAGGGCGTAAACGAATACATCCCGAGCTCACACGCATACCAATCCCAAAATCGGCATTAGTCCCATGAATTAAGTATTCACCTCTGCCGTAGGCTAAGCGTAGTGCATAGAGTCCCATTGGGTTATCTGGCCCAGCAGGTACTACCGCTGGTAATGTAATACCTTCTTTTGCATAATTTTTACGAATATTGGCTGTAGGTGTCCACGTCGGATCTTTAATTGATTGACTGACCGACGTCACCATTTCCGGTGTGTCACGACCTAATTGACCAATACCGATCGGGTAGACGACCACTTCTTGGCTACCAGCAGGATAGTAATAGAGCCTTAATTCAGCAAGGTTGATAACAATGCCCGTTCTAGGCGTGGCGGGGAGTAACATTTGAGTTGGGATAATCAACTCTTTTCCCGCTTCCGGTAAATAAGGATCAGTACCTGGGTTCGCTTCTAACATCGCAAGTAAACCGATTTGATATTCACTGGCGATCATTTCTAGCGAACGCCCATCATCAGGTACGACATAACGCGCATTTTCCCCGATAAGACGCGTATTGCTATCTGGTAATGGATAATCCATTGCTTGCACTGGCGACAGCAATGCACTCGCTATAAACAAACTTGCTACAGTTAACGCTTTCTTCATACCGACTCCAGGGAATAATACCATATGCATACTCTAATTATTCAAGGTGCAACTTAAAGCCTCATGAGTATACCGTTTAGTGAGAGATGTACATAATAGCAACTATATTACATATCTTTAATAGCTATTAAATATTTTAGGCTGTAACCGCTGCCGTGGGCTGACGAAACGACATACAATCATTAATGAATAGGTTAACAATTCACTTAAGTGCCGTTGATAGGAATAACACGAAAAAAGAGCAGGGAAATGCATTCCCCTGCTTACCGCTTATTGTAACTCGGTTGCACGAGACAAAATGGTACGGATCATTGCATTTAACCCTTGAGTGCGTGACGGGGTTAAATGCTGCTCTAAAGCAAGTTGCGAAAAAAATGCTTTTACATCTAACGACAGAATATCTGCTGCTGTTTTATCCTGAAAAAGAATAATGACTATTGCCACTAACCCTTTCACAATAGCTGCATCACTGTCACCAGCAAAATGAATGCGCCCATCCGCTTGCTTTTGCATGTCTATCCATACTTGGCTCTGACAACCTGCAATCAGGTTCTTGTCACTACGCTGTTGCTCTGTTAATGCCGTTAAACGTCCACCAAGCTCTATCATATACAGATAACGCTCTTCCCAGTTTTGGCAACGTGCAAAATTCCGTAGCAATTTATGTTCATCGGGTAAAGCAGGCATACTTCTTTCCTTAATAAGTCACAAATGTATCTAAGCTTAGTTGGCCTGATTAACGCTTTGTTTATTATCGATTCATGATGGAGATAAGGCTAACTCAGTACAAAACTCGTTATGCTAATAATTAAAAAAGCCAATCGTGATTGGCTTTTTCAGTCAATAATAACAAAAAATCATCAGGCGTTAATGCTTAGCCTAATAATTTTTTAATGCGCAGTAATGCATCACATAAAGAGTCTATCTCTTCTTTCGTTGTATAGATACCCACGGATGCCCGACACATTGCAGGAACATTATAGCGCTCCATTAATGGCAGTGCACAATGATGCCCAGTTCGAATGGCGATACCGTATTGATCTAAAAAAGAACCGACGTCATAAGCATGATGAACTCCCAGATTGAAAGCGATCACCCCTTCACGCTGGTCGTTACCATATAACGTTAACGATGGAATCTGTTTCAGCTTTTCGGTGGCATACTCCATCACTGCTTTTTCATAAGCAAATGCGTCAGCTCTTCCTAAAGCATTCAGATAATCAAACGCTGCACCTAGGCCAATAATTGCGCTGACATTCGGGGTTCCTGCTTCAAAACGCCATGGCGCATCGGCATAGGTAATACCTTTCTTAAGGCTAACATGGCGGATCATTGCTCCACCCCCTTCCCATGGCGGCATCTTATCAAGAAGGGATTTTTTGCCATAAAGGATACCTATCCCTGTTGGCCCATACAATTTATGTCCAGAAAAAGTATAAAAATCACAATCTAAATCCTGCACATCAACAACACTGTGCATTGCGCCTTGAGCACCATCAACCAGTACATAAAGCTCTGCACCACGCTCGGCGGCAATCGCTCTTGCATCTTGAATAATGGTTTTCACAGGATTGACAGTACCGAGTACATTAGAGATATGAGTAAAGCTCAACAAGCGCGTATTCGCATCAATCAATGCGTCAAGTTTTGTTAACTCTAACTCACCATGATCAGAAACAGGAATGAGGCGAATTTCACAGCCGATCTGCTCTGCCAATAAATACCAAGGAACGATATTGGCATGATGTTCCATCTCGGTAATGACAATATTGTCGCCTTTACCGATAAATTTGCGGCCAAAGGTGTTCGCTACCAAGTTAATTGCTTCTGTTGTTCCTTTAACAAAAACAATTTCCTCTGCTGAGGCGGCATGAATAAAATCCGCGGCTTTTTGGCGAACGTTTTCCATCATCGTTGTGGCTTGAGCACTAAGCGTATGTATGCCCCGATGTACCGCAGCATATTGATGCAACGTAAACTCGCTCTCTTTTTCAATCACCTGAAGAGGCTTTTGTGCACTAGCCGCGCTATCAAGATAAACCAAAGGATGATTATGGATACTTTGGGATAAGGCAGGAAAATCCTGCCTAACTGCTGCTACGTTGAATGTCATACGCGTATTAGACCTCTGCTAAGCGCTGACGAATATTCGCCATAACCGCTTGTTTGAGTTCTTCAGATTCGATCGATTCTGTCAATTCAGCTGCAAAAGCAATAATAATCATATGTTTTGCTGCTTTACCGTCGATCCCTCTCGAACGCAGGTAAAACAATTGTTCATCATCGATACGACCAACCGTTGCACCATGTCCGCATTTCACATCATCAGCATAGATTTCTAATTGAGGCTTAGTATCAACTTCGGCCTTATCACCCAATAATAAGGTGTGATTACTCATTTGACCATCTGTTTTCAACGCATCCGGAGCAACTTTGATCATGCCGTTGAAGACGGCTTTACTGCTATCCATCGCAATAACTTTATGTAGCTGACGGCTTTCGCAGTGACCGACATTATGTTCGAGATAGGTACGAGTATCGACAATTTCATTATCTTTAGGCAATAACATGCTATTCAATGAAAAGTCAGCATTTTCACCCGATAACTGTGCGCTAGTATGGTGGCGAGTCAAAGTACCGCCAAGCAGAAAACTGCTGCTCAACACTTGGCTATCACGACCAACGACGATGTCATTATGCGCAAAATGTTGTGCTTGGTTATTCTCGTTATTCAATTTGAAGTGCTGATATTGTGCGTTATCGCCCACCTCAACCGTTAAACGACCACCCGTAAAGTGCGGTTTATCATTAACACTGACATAGTGCTCAATCACTTGTGCCTTGCTATTGGTATCCAATGTCATGTGATAACGATAATGACTGTGATTCACGGTTTCCTCATCATCACCACTCGAAATATTCAGCAGATAAAGTGGTTTTGGTGCGATTTGGTTTGCACCGAGGTGAATAACAATCGGTTGTTGCGCAAGACTTTCTGTTAAATGCAAGAAAACCTCTCCATTAACAGCATCTGGTAACATATCTTGGCTGTCTAATAACGCAACTTTGAACGGCCCCATATCAATTGAACTGAGTGTCGAATTATAACGACCGTTAACAAGTACAATTCGGTAAGCATCGATAGGTAATGCCAATAACTCACATGCTTTTTCATCAACAACGTTTTCAGCAAAGCGATATTGAGTATTTAAGACCGTTTGCAATGGCGTATAATGCCAATCTTCATGACGAAAGGCAGGTAAGCCAACGTGGTTCGCTTTTTCCCAATGTGCTGCTGCATGCTGGGATTTATCCCCAGAACGTTGTTCGAAAAGTGTTGCAAAACGCGCCATTGCTTGCTCATTTAGTGCAGCGACCTGAGCACGTTTGTTTGCTCTTTCACTGTTGGTCAATAAGCCAGCCATAACCTTGCTCCTCCAGTTTTTTCGCCAAGCTGAAATCACCTGATTTGATGATTTTCCCCTGATACAGTACATGCACGAAATCAGGTTTGACGTAATCCAGAATACGCTGGTAATGCGTCACGATAATAAAAGAACGTTCTGGAGAGCGCAGTGAGTTAACACCATTTGCAACAATCTTCAATGCATCAATATCCAAACCTGAATCGGTTTCGTCTAAGATACACAGCTGTGGCTCAAGAGCTGCCATCTGTAAAATATCATTACGTTTCTTTTCCCCCCCCGAAAAGCCAACATTCACTGAGCGAGTCAGTAGATCTTGTGGCATTTCAAGTAAGTCGATTTTATCTTCAATAAAATCTTGGAAATCAAAACGATCTAAGGGTTCTTGCTGACGATATTCACGTACCGCATTCACGGCTGTTTGCAAGAAAAACTGGTTACTCACACCCGGAATTTCAACCGGATATTGGAACGCTAAAAAGATACCTTCCCCTGCACGTTCTTCAGGGTCTAACTCGAGTAGATCTTTCCCTTTAAAGATCACCTCGCCGCCGTCAATCTCATATTCTTCACGGCCAGCTAACGTCGCAGATAACGTACTTTTACCGGAACCATTTGGGCCCATAATGGCGTGAACCTCACCCGGTTTAACTTCCAGTGATAAGCCCTTTAAAATTTCATTACCTTCTACACTTACATGTAAATTTTTAACACTTAACATATCAACATGCCTTTGGCGCTTTTGCGCATATAAACCTGATTGTGATCAGCCGACGCTATGTTCTAAGCTGATTGCCAGCAATTTCTGTGCCTCTACCGCAAACTCTAATGGAAGTTCCGAGAAAACATCTTTACAGAAACCATTTACGATCATTGAAATCGCATCATCTTCACTAATTCCACGCTGTAAGCAGTAAAATAGCTGATCTTCCCCAATACGGGAGGTGGTTGCTTCGTGCTCGAGTTGCGCAGTGTTGTTTTTGACTTCAACATAAGGGAAGGTATGTGCTCCACACTGAGTTCCAATTAACATTGAGTCACACTGAGTGAAATTGCGTGCATTATGAGCGCTTGGTAATATTTTGACTAAGCCGCGATAGCTGTTTTGACTTTTACCGGCGGATATACCTTTAGAAATGATCGTAGAACGGGTATTTTTCCCGATATGGATCATTTTTGTTCCCGTGTCCGCTTGCTGATTACCGTTCGTGAGTGCGACAGAGAAAAATTCACCAACAGAGTTATCCCCTTTTAAGATAACGCTTGGGTATTTCCATGTGATAGCCGAGCCTGTTTCAGACTGCGTCCATGACATTTTCGAATTTTCACCTTCACATAACGCGCGCTTGGTCACAAAGTTAAGGATGCCCCCTTCCTCACTGTCTCCACCTGAAAACCAGTTTTGTACAGTTGAGTATTTGACTTCGGCATCTTTATGAATAATAACTTCCACGACCGCGGCATGCAGCTGATAGCTATCACGCACAGGTGCAGAGCATCCTTCGATGTAGCTAACATAGCTACCTTCGTCGGCAATCAAAATAGTCCGTTCGAATTGCCCTGTTTTTGCGGCATTAATACGGAAATAAGTCGAAAGTTCCATAGGGCAGCGTACCCCTTTCGGGATATAGACAAAGGTGCCATCTGATGCAACTGCTGCATTTAAAGCGGCAAAGAAGTTATCGTGACTGGATACGACAGTACCTAAGTACTTTTGCACCAGCTCAGGATACTCTTGAATTGCTTCGCTGAATGAACAGAAAATAATACCGTGTTTCGCAAGATCATCACGATATGTAGTAGAAACAGACACTGAGTCAAAAATCGCATCCACAGCAACGGCTTTCCCCTCACGTACAGGAACCCCTAACTGATTAAATGCTTCTTCAACTTCAGCTGTCAGGTAATTATTCGTTTCTGTCACGCCAGTTGCTTGTGTCGCACCGGTTTGCGAGCCACAACTATCGTCACACGAACCACAAGACGGTGCTGAGTAATAACTGTAGTCTTGATAATCTAAATTTGGGTAATGGGCTTTTAACCAATGTGGCTCTTCCATACCTTTCCAATGATGATAAGCATCAAGGCGGAATTTTAGCATCCACTCTGGTTCATTACGTTTCGCGGAAATAGCCCGGACAACATCTTCGTTGATCCCTTTGGCCATTTCATCTGTCGCGACATTTGTAAAAAAGCCTTCTTTATAACGCTGGTCATTAAGCCAGCTTTGAACTTCATCGCCAATTTCTACATTGCTCTGAGACATAATCTGACTTCACATATTAAATACCAAAGCTTTCACCACACCCACAGGCATGTTGCGCTTTCGGATTATTGAATTTAAATATACGATTAAGACCTTCTTGGACATAATCGATCACTGTGCCATCGATAAATGGCATTGCTTCTTTAGGTACAAATAGACATGCACCATCGTGCTCAAAGAGTAAATGGTTCTCTGTTGGGTTTTCTATCATTTCGAAAACATAGCCAAAACCGGCGCAGCCTGACTGTTTAACTCCCAGCGAAAGCCCTTTAGTTTCAGGATGTTGTTCCATCAATTTTTTGATTTGTTTCGCTGCGCTGTCAGTCAGGTTAACACCCTGCCAATTCGTTTCATCTATAGAAAAAGTTTCTACATTGTCATTCATTTTTGCAGTCATATTGACCCCACAATTTTCATGGCTTTTCAGCCAGTTATCAGGAGAATTCACTCCGTTTGTACTATGGTAGCGATAACCCTTGTCACTTCAACCATTTGTTTTGAAAGGTTATACCTATTTCAGTCTATTTTTTAGGCATTGTGAGCCTATTTATTAGGCAAACAGAGCAAGAAGCTATTCTAACTTATTAAATATTAACGATTAAAAAAAGTTACATTTTTTTTAATATTATGTACTCATCAATACATTTAAATGGCACAAATTAATAAACATACATTTATTATACAACTTAATTTACTCAACAAGAATTGAAATTATAATGAAATAGTTGAAGTAACCTCAACTCGATATGAATTGAGGTTAACGAGGATTAATCAGAGAGTACTGCTGTTGTTAATCGAGAAGTACAACACAGTTGCCCTTTCTCATTGAAAATATCAATGTTCCAGACCTGCTGACGACGTCCAAGGTGAATCGGTTTACAAATACCTTTAACCGTACCTTGTGTCGCTGAACGAATATGATTGGCATTAATTTCAAGGCCAACAACACGCTGTTCACCTTCACTGCACAGATAACCTGCTATTGACCCCAATGACTCCGCCAAAACCACTGAGGCGCCACCATGTAATAATCCAAATGGTTGCTTGGTACGCTGATCAACAGGCATCGTTCCTTCAATATAATCATCACCATAACCTGTGATTTCAATGCCGAGATGGCCTAACATACAGTTTTTTGCCATTTCCGACATATGGTCAAGCGTAAATTTACGTTTCCAAATCATTCAACTATCTCCAATAGCGCCTGTATAGGGTGCTTAATTTGCGTATTTTCCATCCGCTTCACTTGGCTACGGCATGAATACCCAGTACTCAGACAACGTTCTTTAGGTAACTTCTCTATTGCTGGCTTCCACGACAAATTATAGATGCCTTTTGAGTTTTTGATATTCGCAACTTCATGACCATATGTTCCCGCCATGCCACAACAACCCACGCTGATATTCTTCAACTCTTGCCCATAACGTTTAAATAAGTTTGCCCATTGGGAACCACTGTTTGGCAGTGCTGTGGTTTCAGTGCAATGAGCAAAGAAGTACCACGGCTCCGACGGTGCTGTTTGGCGTTGTGGCGGCTCTGGCAATGTAGCAAGCCATTCATGCGCAAGTTGCACAGTAAACTGACACTGCTGTTTTCCTAAGATTTCATGATATTCATCGCGATAACACAGCACCAACGCAGGATCCACACCCACCATAGGCAGTTCTAACTTAGCCACTCTATTGAGAAACGTTGCTGTTTTTTGTGCTGTTTTAGCAAAACGAGATAAGAAGCCTTTGATATGTTGGGCTTTACCATTTGGAGAGAATGGTAACAATACTGGTTTAAAGCCCAATTTTTCGACTAATTTAACAAAATCCGCGACAACTTTGGCGTCGTAATAACTCGTAAAGGGATCTTGTACAACCAAAACATAATGTTCACGTTGTGATGCAGACATCGCTTCTAACTGCTCGAGCGTCACAGTTATCGCAGCATGGCCGGAGAGTTGCTGTTTCAATGTTGGCTGTGAGAATAAAGGCAAATCGACCATACCAATGGTTTGTTCACTTAACTTTTGTACCCAAGGTTGACGCAAGAAGAAATTAAATACGCTAGGAGCCTTAGACAATAAAGGGGCGCTATTTTCAACTCCCGCAACGATATGATCACGAATCGGCCTCAAATAACGCCCATGATATAACGCCAAAAATTTTGCTCTAAATGAAGGTACATCAATTTTAATCGGGCATTGCGTTGAACAGGCTTTACAGGCTAAACATCCCGACATAGCCGCTTTAACTTCATGAGAGAAATCATAATCCCCTTTTTGTGCCCGCCATGTGTTACGAGTTTTATCTATTAATCCACGTAGTGATGGGCGATCTTCTTTGATACCTTTTTCAAGGCTTTCAGGGGTTACTCCCTGCTCGGAAAGTAATCGTAACCATTCACGCACTAAGGTCGCACGACCTTTCGGGGAGTGAATTCGCTGCCCACTGATTTTCATCGATGGACACATAGGGCTTTTTACATCGAAATTAAAACACAAGCCATTACCGTTGCAATCCATAGCGCCACGAAACTCTTGACGTACTGATATGGGTATTTGGCGATCATAAGTGCCTCGTTTCGCCGCATCAACTTGTTTCATCGGCGCATCGAGACCAGCGGGAGGACAAATTTTTCCGGGGTTAAGGCGATTGTCTGGGTCAAAAGCGGCTTTAATATTTCGCAGCTCACCGTACAGCACTTCACCAAAGAATTCAGGACTGTATTCTGCCCTAAAGCCTTTACCATGTTCTCCCCATAGCAAGCCGCCATATTTTGCGGTGAGCGCAACAATTTCATCCGAAATTTGTTTCATCAATACTTCTTGCTGTGGATCACACATATCTAGGGCTGGGCGAACATGTAACACCCCAGCATCCACATGACCAAACATACCATAGTTTAAATTATGGCTATCCAAAAGCGCCCTAAACTCAACAATATAATCGGCTAAATGCTCTGGGGGCACGCAGGTGTCTTCAACAAATGGAATTGGTTTCGCCGCGCCTTTACTGTTCCCTAATAAGCCAACGGCTTTTTTACGCATATTATAAATACGGTTGATATCATCTAGGTCATCACAAATTTGGTAACCAATCACACCCGCTTTATGCTGCTCCATTAACTCATCTAGACGCTGGCACAAGCTCATTGTCAAATGATTAATTTCGTCTTCATCATCACCACTAAACTCGACAATATTCAGGCCAAGCATCTCTTTATTAGGCACATCGGTAATCAATGCTTTTACTGAATGCCAAACGATATCTTCCCGCGCTAGGTTTAATACTTTTGAGTCGACCGTTTCAACAGATAGTGCTTTCGCTTGCACCATAAAAGGGGCATTACGCAAGGCGGATTCAAATGAATCATATTTTACGTTAACCAAACGGCGCACTTTTGGTAAAGGCGTAATATCTAACGTCGCTTCCGTAATAAAAGCTAACGAGCCTTCTGAACCCGTTAAAATACGCGTTAAATCAAATTCGCTAAGATCGTCATTAAAGACATGACGTAAGTCGTACCCAGTTAGAAAACGATTGAGTTTGGGAAATTTTTCTTCAATCAAAGGGCGTTGCTCCAAACAACGCTCAAGTACAGTTTTATAAATACGTCCCGTCACAGAATCTTCTGACGCAATCGTTTGGGCAAGCGCAACAGGCATAGCGCGAGTATCGATGCATTCGCCCCCCAATAAAATTGCTTTAACGCCGAGAACGTGGTCAGAGGTTTTGCCATACACCAAAGAGCCCTGTCCAGACGCATCGGTATTGATCATGCCACCTAACGTCGCGCGGTTACTGGTCGATAACTCAGGTGAGAAAAAATAGCCATAAGGCTTGAGGAATTGGTTTAGCTGATCTTTGATCACCCCCGCTTCCACCTTCACCCAACCTTGCTCAGGATTAATCTCTAATATGCGGTTCATGTAACGGGACATGTCCACCACAATCCCTTCCGTTAGCGATTGACCATTGGTGCCCGTTCCCCCACCTCTTGGAGTGAAAGTCAGCTCACGGAATTTCTCTAGCCCAGCGACCCGAGCAACAATTTGTACATCGGCACTGGAGCGTGGAAAGACGACCGCCTGAGGTAATAATTGGTAAATACTATTATCCGTTGCCATTGATAGACGTTCTGCATAACTAGTACCATTATCACCGGTAAAACCGTGCTCTTGCAGTTGATGTAGAAATTCAATGACAAGCTTACTTAAATTAGGTGCTTCTATTATACGCGGGATCATTATTAACGATGACTCTTGTTGTTTAGTGTTCGCATTACTCGTTATGTACTATCTTTACTTTAAGTAGCACAATAGTGCCTGATTGGTTTGCAGAGTTTCTCCTGCAAAACCTGTTGTTGATAGAGAGAGTACAACCGCTGATGACATTGTCAGTGATGAACCATATCACAATATTGTTTTTTTTGATCGTGAAAAAAAATTACATTATTTTCACCTAAAAAAACGGCTCACTTGCAGTGTTTTTATTTGTTAAGGATTAGGCATTAATGGAAAAATCGCAAAAACGACTCGACTTACCCAAACTTATCTTTGGATTGGCATCTATCATTTTAATGATAGCCGCCTGCTTTTGGGTACTAAATCCCTTTATTCTTGGCTTTGTGTGGGCTGGTATGATGGTGATTGCTACATGGCCTTTACTGTTACGTATCGAATCTCGATTATGGAATAAGCGCTGGCTTGCAGCCTTGATCATGGTCTCATTAATACTCCTTCTATTTGTAATACCTCTCGGTATTCTCATTGGTAGTATCATTCAAAATAGCACCCCGCTTGTTGAATTGGCGAAATCGCCAAACAGCTTACGCTTACCGGATTTAGAATGGCTTAATACAGTCCCCTTTATTGGTGAAAAAATTTATTATGCTTGGCATAGCTTAGTGGCTAGCGGAGGCAACGCATTATTAGCGAAAGTTCAACCTTATTTTGGCCAAGCGGCTGGCTGGTTTCTCGCTCAAGCCATCAATGCAGGACGCTTTATGTTCCATCTTGCATTAATGCTGCTCTTTAGTGGATTACTGTACCTAAAAGGGGAATCCGTGATGCTTGGTATCCGCCATTTTGCGGTTAGATTAGCAGGGATCCGGGGTGATGCAGCGGTGGTATTAGCCGCACAATCTATTCGAGCAGTAGCATTAGGTGTCGTTGTAACGGCATTAATTCAAGCCATTGTCGGCGGTATCGGCTTAGCACTATCAGGTATCGGCTACGCGGCTATCCTCACCGTATTATTGTTTATCTGTTGCGTCGCACAACTCGGCCCCCTTTTGATTATGGTTCCTTCTGTGATTTGGTTATTTTGGACGGGGGATACAACATGGGCGATTATCCTTGCTATATGGGCTGCCGTTGTCGCAACCATGGATGGTGTGTTACGCCCGTGGCTAATAAAAATGGGTGCTGACTTACCTATGGTACTCATTCTTGTCGGCGTGATCGGCGGCATCCTCTCTTTTGGTATGATTGGATTATTTATCGGTCCTGTCGTACTTGCCGTTTCATATAGCCTATTAAAAGCGTGGATGAATGAAGTCGCAATGCCAAATGAAAACCTTGAAGAAACCGAAAAGTTTCTTGAGGAAGAGTTTATGAGTAAAAAATAAATTAAAGTAAAATTCACCAACAGTATGCTTGCTATTAAGCATACTGTTGGATTAATGTTTATTCTCATTAATATTTAGAAACAATATTTAACAGACTTATATTAGTATTCAAACTTATTTGTGATATTATCCTTTGCGTTGAAACGAATTCTATTTATCTTACAGTCACTAAAGTTTACATTAAGAGTCTTCTTAATGAATATAAATTTTAAATAAATTATTATTAGTAAGCTAATGATTTACGTTTTGATTAATACAGATCTCAAAATCATGCCTCTTTTTTAAGCGTGATTGTCTCAATAGAATTGCTGTGTGTAGTCTTTGCCTGTCAGCCCATGATAGGCTTTTTTTTTATCTCCCCATTCAACATGAAGTTTATTCATATTCCCTAAGCGAACACGTTTCCATAGCAATAATTTCCCCCATGACATTACTCTAATTTAGAGTAAAGCATTATCGCATTGGGTTTATATGTTTATTTACTTATTCAATTCGAATTTTACTTAAAATGATTAACACTAATGGATCGGTTTATTAACCTTCTTAGGATTCTAATATGAGTAGTTCTAATTAAATTTTTTATGACTTATCAAATAGCTTCTTTTATTTTAAAACCAATAACGGCAATGAAACCTATCGATAGATTTTATTAATTTCTTTAATTGGTATATTCAATTTGATTTATAAAAAAGCCGACAATAAATTTGTCGGCTTGAGACTCTCGTCTTAAATAACGTATTAAGTTATTAAGAATCCGCTAATGTTAACCAAGTTTGGACAACAGTATCTGGATTTAAAGAGAGGCTATCAATCCCCTCTTCAACCAACCATTGTGCAAAATCTTGATGATCTGAAGGACCTTGCCCGCAAATACCGACGTATTTATTTTGACGTTTAGCGGCTTGAATTGCCATCGATAGCATTGCTTTCACGGCATCATTACGCTCATCGAACAATTCAGATACCACACCTGAGTCACGGTCTAAGCCTAACGTTAGCTGTGTCATATCGTTAGAGCCAATTGAGAAGCCATCAAAATGCTCAAGGAATTGATCAGCCAATAACGCATTAGATGGGATCTCACACATCATAATCACTTTCAGGCCGTTCTCGCCACGTTTAAGGTCGTGCTTCGCTAATTCGTCTACAACCGCTTCAGCTTGAGCAACGGTACGCACAAATGGGATCATAACCTCAACGTTCGTTAAGCCCATATCATTACGTACTCGTTTAACTGCTGCACATTCAAGTGCAAAACAGTCACGGAAGCTGTCAGACACATAGCGACCTGCCCCACGGAAGCCCAACATTGGGTTCTCTTCTTCAGGCTCGTAAATATCCCCCCCCACAAGGTTGGCATATTCATTAGATTTGAAGTCAGACAGACGTACGATCACACGTTTTGGCCAGAACGCAGCGGCTAGCGTTGAGATCCCTTCGGTCAATTTACCCACATAGAATTCAATAGGGTCATCATAACCTGCCATCATGGTCCGTATTTCATTTTGTAGCGCTGGTGTTTGAGCGTCAAACTCCAGTAATGCTCTTGGATGAACACCAATCATGCGGTTAATGATAAACTCCAGCCTTGCTAAACCAACACCTTCATTAGGTAAGCAAGCAAAGTCAAATGCACGATCAGGATTCCCCACATTCATCATGATCTTGACATCAAGGGCAGGCATTTCATCTACAGCGGAACTATGAATTTCAAAGCCAAGTTCACCTTCATAGACAAACCCCGTATCGCCTTCTGCGCAAGAGACAGTGACTGGGCTATTTTCAGCTAGGCGTTCTGTTGCATCACCACAACCCACAACAGCAGGGATACCTAATTCACGCGCAATAATTGCAGCGTGGCAAGTACGCCCCCCACGGTTAGTGACGATCGCGGCGGCTTTTTTCATGATAGGTTCCCAATCTGGGTCAGTCATGTCCGTCACTAATACATCACCAGGTTGGATGCGATCCATTTCATTTAAGTTATGAATCACTTTAACTCGCCCTGCACCTATGCGATGACCAATTGCACGCCCTTCAACCAAAACATTACCTTGCTGCTTTAATTGATAGCGTTCCATCACTTGCTGATTTGAACGAACCGTTTCCGGACGAGCCTGAACAATGTACAGACGACCATTATGACCATCTTTTGCCCATTCAATATCCATCGGACGGCCATAGTGTTTTTCAATCTGCAACGCTTGGCGAGCTAACTCTTCCACTTCCAGATCAGTTAAAGAGAAACGATTGCGCAATGCTTCTGGTACATCTTCAATCTGTACCTGTTTGCCATGTTCTTGGCTATCTGCATAAACCATTTGCAGTTTTTTAGAGCCAAGGGTACGACGGACGATCGCTGGACGCTGATTGATTAACGTCGGTTTATGAACATAAAACTCATCAGGGTTAACCGCGCCTTGTACAACCATTTCACCTAGACCATAGGCGGAGGTAATAAACACGACTTGATCAAATCCTGACTCAGTATCAATGGTAAACATCACGCCAGAAGACGCTAAGTCTGAACGAACCATCCGTTGAACACCCGCAGAAAGCGCAACGCCACGGTGGTCATAACCTTGGTGAACACGGTAGGAAATCGCACGATCATTAAACAAGGAAGCAAAAACATGTTTAATCGCGACCAATACCGCATCAATACCTTGAACGTTCAAGAAAGTCTCTTGCTGCCCAGCGAATGATGCATCCGGCATATCTTCTGCCGTTGCAGATGAACGCACAGCAAATGAAGCATCCTTTTCGCCTTCCGACAACGTTTGATACGCGGCGCGAATATCACTTTCTAACTGTGGTGTGAGAGGTGTATCAATTACCCATTGACGGATCTTTTCACCCGCGGCAGCGAGTTGATTAACATCATCAATATCCGTTTCATCTAGCAGCTGATAAATGCGTTGATTGACGCCGCTCTGCTCAAGAAAATCATTAAACGCCTGTGCGGTTGTCGCAAATCCGTTAGGTACGGATACACCAAGATCGGACAGGTTGGTAATCATTTCACCGAGCGAGGCATTTTTGCCGCCAACACGGTCAACATCATTCATCCCTAATTGGTTATACCAAAGTACATTACACGGAGTGAGGCCATTTGTGGACATTGAAAGCGATCCTTTATCTTTATCTAGCAATTTAGTGACAAGGTACAAATCGTAAAAAAATCTCATTGGCGATAATTCGCCTCACGAAATAGACTAGCACAGACAATATATGAAGATAGATAGGTGAATCGTTCCAACTAACAAGAAAAAATTTTTGTTCTAAAAATTGTTCAAATATTGGCTATACTTTCCCCTATAAACTATTTTTTAAACTTTAATCAAATATAATATCTCTCTAAAACCAACGAAAAATACAATAAAAGATAAAATATATGAGTGAAATAACCGCAACTAATCGTAAAACAAACCTCGCAGAACGAACTGTTTTCTTTATTTCTGATGGAACAGCCATTACCGCAGAAACATTAGGGCATGCTGTTTTGTCGCAATTCCCTTTAGTTTTCAACTCTTATACGCTGCCCTTCGTCACGACAGAAGCACGTGCTCAAGAGATAAAACAGAAAATAGATACCATTTATCAAGAAACACAAAATCGCCCCCTCGTGTTCTATTCCATTATTTCACCTTCTGTTAAAAAAATTATTACTGAAAGCGCCGGTTTTTGTCAGGACATCGTACAAACCTTAGTTGCCCCCATCCAACAAGAAGTGGGCCTTGAACCAGAACCTAAACTGAATCGCACTCACGGTTTATCCCTACAAAATATCAACCAATATGATGCCCGTATTGCCGCTATCGAATATACCTTAGCGCATGATGATGGCATTTCATTACGTAATTTGGATCAAGCCCAAATCATCTTGCTGGGTGTCTCCCGTTGTGGCAAAACGCCCACCAGCCTATATTTAGCCATGCAATTCGGTATTCAAGCAGCAAACTACCCTTTTACTGCCGATGATATGGATAATTTACAACTGCCAGCCGCATTACGCCCGTATACTCACAAATTATTTGGTTTAACCATTAGCCCAGAACGATTAGCTGCCATTCGTGAAGAACGTCGGGAAAATAGTCGTTACGCCTCATTGAGGCAGTGTCGTATTGAAATTGCAGAAGTAGAAGCATTGTTTCGACAAAACAAAATTAACTACCTCAATACAACCAACTATTCTGTAGAAGAAATTTCAGCCAAAGTCATTGATACAATGGGCTTACAACGACGAATTTTTTAATTCGTCAGCATTTTTAAAAAAATCTTTCATTCAATCTCATGTTGTTGGTTGAATTTGAGCCATTTTCGTTTATTGTGATCTCAATCACTGATATGGCTCAGCCTATTACCGCTTTTGAGAAAAAAGAATGCAAAAAACTGATGAACTACGTACTCAGCGTGTTGATAGCTTGATTACACCACAAGCACTCGCTGATGAATTTCCTATTTCTGAAAAAGTCGCACAAAACGTGACAGCGTCACGTCAACGCATAGAAAAAATATTATCGGGTGAAGATCCTCGTTTATTGGTGATCGTGGGTCCTTGCTCTATTCACGACATTGATGCCGCTCTAGAATATGCAAATAGGCTTAATGTATTACGTGAACGTTACCAAGATCGCCTCGAAATTGTCATGCGGACCTATTTTGAAAAACCACGCACTGTTGTTGGCTGGAAAGGATTAATCTCTGACCCCAATTTAGATAATTCTTGCCAAGTTAATACCGGGATCCGTCTCGCGCGAAAACTGCTTATTGATGTTAACCAACTTGGGCTACCGACTGCGACAGAATTTCTCGATATGGTCACTGGACAATATATCGCCGACTTAATCAGCTGGGGGGCAATTGGCGCGAGAACAACCGAAAGCCAAATCCATCGCGAAATGGCATCGGCCCTTTCCTGTCCGGTTGGTTTCAAAAATGGCACTGACGGCAATATTCGAATTGCTATTGACGCTATTCGTGCGGCAAAAGCACAACATATGTTTTTGTCCCCAGATAAACATGGCCAAATGACCATCTACCAAACCAGCGGTAATCCTCATGGTCACATCATCATGCGTGGTGGTAAACAACCAAATTACTCTGCTGGTGATATTGCCGCCGCTTGCGATACATTGCGTGAGTTTGAATTAGCTGAGCATTTAGTCATTGATTTTAGCCATGGCAACTGTCAAAAAATTCATCGTCGCCAACTGGAAGTGGCTCGAGATATCGCGGAACAAATCAAAGGAGGCTCTACAGCCATTAGTGGGGTTATGGCTGAAAGCTTTTTAATCGAAGGTACTCAGAAAATTATACCTAACCATCCTCTCACTTACGGTCAATCCATTACTGATCCTTGCTTAAGTTGGGATGATACTGAACAACTAATCGACGTTTTAGTGGAAGCGGTAGAAAGCCGATTCAAATAATATCGACGAATGATTTAACCACATCGGCTTTTTTCATCCTATCCTGAGTAAAAAAGCCGATTTCTCTCAAATTTTCTGAACAAATCCCCCAGCTATTCAACTAGGTAAACGATTAACATACCGATTGTCGCCATTTTGTCACCTAAATGTAAAAACCTCTTGATGTTACCAAACAACTTAAAGATAATGATTCTCACTATGAGTTTTATTATCACTTGGGTTGATTATGACTGATAACATGACAAAACCAGCCGTTAAAAATATCGCCAAACCCGTGGTTCAACCAGTCAAAGTTGATGTTGTCGATAGCCTTCAACTATTAGGTTCTGAAGGTAAACTGACCATTCAACATCATGGAGAGATTTACCAATTAAGGCAAACTCGCGCTGGAAAACTTATTCTCACTAAATAGTTTTTTATTCAAAATTTGTTCATAGCAAGCCACCCAGATCTCGTATCAAGGCAGCCAGCTTAATTCACCACATAAGGAAAGGATTTCCTATGGAGTTTAAACTGATGTCTGCTACACCTACCCTATCGTTAAATGGATCAAAACTCACCGCTTCCGCCATTGCGACAACACTTGCTATTTCAGGATTTAGCGCGGTGGCAACAGCAAAAAAAACGATAGGTGATACTGTTCATGTCACCGCCCCCCCTTATCATCACGAAAACATTGCCGTCGCCGAGCAAGTTGATGTCATTGATGCGCAAACCCCTGAATATCAATCAGCAACTTCTGCACTCGATTTGCTCAAAGGCCAAGCAGGTATCTTTGTTTCAGGTACTGGGGGAACTTATGGCCAAGAAATTCATATGCGTGGCTACGATTCTCGCGCAGTAAAAATCACGGTGGATAACGTTACTCAAGATTTTAATTCTGGGTTATATAACGCGACATTTATTGACCCGTCACTGGTAAAAAACGTCTTTATCCATAAAGGTGCATCCTCTGTTGCACACGGTAGCGGCGCATTAGCAGGTGTTGTGGCCATGAAAACCGTTGATGCTGCCGACTTATTAAAAGAAGGTCAGCGTGTAGGTGGTCGTTTATTCAGTGGGATCAACCGCAATGACCATAGCTACCTTGCTGGGGCATCTGTATACGGACATACAGGCCCTCTGGATATGCTATTGAGTTATAGCCAACGTAAAAAATACTCACTCACCTCTGCGGATTTTCCGACCCAAGATAATCACGAGAAAGTGCATAACTGGTTATTAAAAACCACTTGGTATGCACAGCCTAATTATCATTTAGCCCTACAACTACGTGAATATCGCAATGATGGATTGGGTCTCAAACAACCGACAGTAAACAATTTCGCAGATACGCGTTTTAAAAACACGCCCCACGAGCGCAATAGTCACCAGCGTGATGTTTCAATTAGTCAGTATATTACGTCAAACCGTTTTCCTAACTGGCAAACAAATTGGGAGCTGTACTATACCGACCTCGCTTTGAGTCAGTTAGATAGAGAAAAAGCAAAAGCCGATCATCAATATCAACGCGAAAAGCGGACGCAATATACCTATGGTACAAAATTGACGAATCACGTTATCGTCCCTATTGAGGGTTGGGTGAACAACCAAATAGAAAGTGGTCTCGAGTATTATCAACAACAACAAAAACCCAATCAACACGCAATCAGCTATCCCCCGACTCGACTCGCTAATATTTCGGGCTGGATTAACAACGATATGACGTTGCACCACCTGCCTATTACGCTTTCAACGGGAACCCGTTTCACAAGCTATGAAGCTTCACGCCAAGGGTTTGCAAAAAATAGAGACACGAATTGGTCATCACGTTTTGCGGTCAGTATCACGCCGGCACATTGGTTAAACCTATACTCCTCTTACTCCGAAGGTTATCGGACGCCTCGTATGGCAGAGCTGTATAACAATTCTAATCACTTTTCGGTGATGGGCGGCTGGCTAACTTCCGATTTTAGACCTACGCCTGACTTACAACCTGAGACAAATAAAACAGTAGAAGTTGGTTTAAAAGCAAGTTTTGATGATCTGTTATCAAATGGCGACGAGCTGCAATTCGGATCCACGTATTTTGATACCAAAGCGAAAAATCATATTGCCGTTGAAGGTCGTTACACCAAAAAATACCATTTCATGAAAGGGCAATATCAATGGTTCCCTAATGAAATTTATTTTAGCAACATTCCTTCCGCCACCATTCGAGGTATTGATAGCTTTATTCGCTATAAAACCCACTGGTTTGATTTAAATATCAGTCATAACAAAACAACAGGTAAAGAGGACGGCACAGGCTATTCCCTCTCTTCCATTCGCCCTGAAACGTTACTTGTTCGCTTCAATGCCCCTATTGCAACCACTGGCCTTAGTCTTGGCTGGGTAGGTGAATTTGCGGCTAAAACACAGTTCCAAGGCAATGCTAAATACCAATTAAAACAACACAAATCTCAGCATGGACTCGATCGTTACCATAAAGAAGTCATCCAGTATGCAGGCTATAGCCTTCATGACTTTTATATGCACTATCAAGCTGACCAATTTATAAAAGGGTTGAATACGACATTAACGATGAAAAACGCCTTTGATCGTCAATATGTCTCTTCGATGGGGGTTCCTCAAGAAGGCCGTAATTTCTATTTCAATGTGAGTTATCAATGGTAACCATTTAATAATTATAAAATAAATAATACTCGCCGGTTTGTTTCCCTGCATACGGCTTTAGGCAAAATCGAAACTTAGGGAGCAAACCGGTAACACTTTATGGAGTATAACTATATGTCTCATGTTTTACGTTTATCCGTTCTGACAAGCGCAATACTTTCCGTTATGGCAAGCGCTCATGCAGAAACAACAACATCAAATCGCAATGATGTGATGACCGTCTATGCTACAGGTACTGAAAGAGATAGCTTCGATGCCCCGATGATGGTGACTGTTATCAAAAATAATTCACCTGAAACACAAACGGCAAGTACTGTAAATGACATCTTACGTAAAGTTCCGGGTATTGGTGTCACAGGCACCAGCCGTGTAAATGGGCAAGATATCTATATGCGTGGTTTCGACCGTCGCGGTATTTTGACATTAGTCGATAATGTGCGCCAAGGTACTGATACTGGCCATGTAAATGGTACTTTTATTGATCCGGCATTGATAAAACAAGTTGAAATTGTTCGCGGTCCTTCAGCTCTACTGTATGGTAGCGGCGCAATGGGCGGTGTGATCGCTTGGGAAACCGTAGACGCTAAAGATCTATTACGCGAAGGCCAAAACAGCGGTTTCCGTGTTTTTAGCCAAGCGGCGACAGGGGATCATAGTTTTGGTTTCGGCGGTACATCTTTTGGGCGAACTGAACAATTTGATGGTTTATTCAGTTTTGTCACCAAACAAGTGGGTGATATTCGCTTGAGTAATGGCGATGATATGGAAAACAAAGAAACCATAGCCAACATGCTTGCTAAAGGCACATGGCAGGTGAATGATGACCAAAAATTGTCAGGGCAACTGCGCTATTACAATAACAATGCTTATGAACCCAAAGACCCACAACAAATCGATATTACTAAGGATAATCTAAAGGTTAACCGCACTACACGTCAACGTGATGCCCAAGCGACTTACCAATTAAATCCAGAATCAAACGATTGGTTAAATCTTAAAGCGACCACTTACTATTCTGACGTCAATATTACCGCTAAAGGTAAAAATACTCACTATGAAGGCCGTACCCAAAAAACTTATGGTCTGAAAGTTGATAATAAAACACACTTGTATGATTTACCTATCGCAGCCCATAACTTTACTTATGGCGGCGAAACATACAAACAAAATCAAACACCTTACGCGTCAACAACGCAATTCCCTGATGCTGATATCACCTTTGCATCCGGTTTCTTGCAAGATGAAATCGCCTTAAAAGATTTACCTGTATCGTTTATTGTTGGCACTCGCTATGACCATTATAAAGCAACCGCTAAAGATAATGAGGACGTGAAAGAAGGCAAATGGTCTTCTAAAGGCGCCGTTAGCATTACCCCAACAGACTGGTCAATGTTATTTGCCTCTTATTCAGAAGCTTTCCGAGCACCTTCTATGATGGAAATGTATAACGATGAAATTCATTTCCAAATGGGCCCAATAGTCAATAGATGGCGACCAAATCCCAACCTCAAACCAGAGTCTACACGTACTGCTGAATATGGGTTTGGGCTAAGGTTTGATGACCTCCTAACTGAGCGTGACAATCTACAATTTAAAGCTAGTTATTTTGATACTAAAGCAAAAGACTATATCAATACCTATGTGAATGTTGACTTTAGAAATCCTCAGAATAACTACACAACCTCCATCAATACAAAACGAGCTAAAATTTGGGGTTGGGATGCTTCAATGGACTATAAAAACGACTATTTTGGTTGGAATTTGGCTTACAACCATACCGAAGGTAAAGACGAATCAAATGGTAAATCAATTACCTCCATTAAACCTGACTCGCTAACCAGCAACCTTAACGTCCCCATTTCAGACAGTGGTTTTTCTGTGGGTTGGTTAGGTGAATTTACTCGTCATACCGATTTCAACGATGCATCCAAAGCACCACGCCAAGCAGGCTATGCTGTTCATGATTTTTACGTTAGCTATCAAGGTGAAGGCCAATTAAAAGGCCTAGGAACCAGTGTCGTTTTAGGTAATGCTTTCGATAAAGAATACTACTCATCACAAGGCGTCCCGCAGGATGGACGTAATGCGAAGCTATTTGTCAGTTTCCAATGGTAATTTATTGTTAATTAAGGAGATACACTGTGAGTTCAACACTGTTTGAGCGTTATCAACAAGCAAAAGTAGAAAACAAAGCCAAATATGCTCGTGATCTAGCTGCTTATCTCAATGTTTCGGAAGGCGAACTTTTACATAGCCGTGTTGGCCATGACAAAGCGCAAAGACTGAATGTTGATGCCCCTACACTACTCAAAGCGTTAGCGGCGGTTGGCAATGTTAAAGCCATCACTCGCAATGAATATGTTGTTCATGAACAAATTGGTCGTTATGACAATGCTAAATTCAGTGCGCATGCCGGATTGATTTTAAATCCACGCGCACTCGATTTACGCATGTTTTTCAGCCATTGGGATTCGGTTTTCACCTTGACTGAAGACGCTAAAAACGGTGAACGTCATAGCATTCAGTTTTTTGACAAACAAGGTGATGCGCTACATAAGGTCTATACTACAGATGAGACCGACATGGCTGCTTGGCATGCATTGATTGAACAATATGCAACCTCTGATAATCCTCCATTGGTTATTGAAGCCGCAGAGCCTTTCTCTGAACAGCCTATCAGCGATGAATTGAAACAACAGCTTGAGCAAGAATGGCGCAACATGACCGATGTTCACCAATTCTTTATCTTACTGAAGAAAAACAATTTAAGTCGCCAACAAGTATTCCGCGCTGTCAGTGATGATCTCGCGTGGCGAGTGCCTGCTGATTCATTTAACCAATTGGTTAATACTGCGTTTAACGATCAAAATGAAATTATGATTTTTGTCGGTAACCGCGGTTGCGTACAAATTTTTACAGGCCAACTCAAACGTTTGATGCCATATCAAGCTGAAGGTTCTGATATTAAATGGCTGAATATTTTCAATCCAGATTTTACCTTACATATGATTGAAAATGGTGTTTCAGAGTGTTGGGTAACGCGCAAACCAACTCAAGATGGTTTCGTAACAAGCCTTGAAGTCTTCGATAAAGACGGTCATCAAATTGTACAGATGTATGGGCAACGTACAGAAGGTACGCCTGAGCAAGAACAATGGCGTAATCAGGTTATGGCGCTACCGCACATTTAATCGTAGGTAAATAAAATGAAACAATGGCTTCTAATTGCAGTCACTTTAATCATGAGCTTCACTGCTCACTCGGCAGAACGTATCATCACACTTGGTGGTGATGTCACTGAAATTGTTTTTGAGCTTGATGCAGGTTCACAAGTTGTTGCTCGGGATAGCACCAGCCTTCATCCCGCTCAAGCTGTTAAGCTACCCGATGTCGGTTATATGCGAATGCTCAACGCTGAAGGCGTACTTTCTATGCGCCCAACGCTTGTGCTAGCCAGTGAACTAGCAAAACCCTCAATCGCACTTTCCCAAATAGAAAAAAGTGGCGTAAAGATTATCAAAGTCACTGGTAAACCTGCATTAGAAGCCATTCCAGAAAAAATTACGACTGTTGCCAACGCAGTTGGCAAAACAGAACAAGGTCAACAGTTGGTGGAACAATTTAATCAACAAGTTGCCGCCGTAAATACGTCACCAATAGATAAAAAAGTATTATTTATCATGAGTCATGGTGGTGTACTCCCTCTTGCCGCTGGACAACAAACTGCCGCAGATAGCCTTATCAAAGCAACAGGGGCTAAAAATGCAATGACAGGCTTTAATAGCTATCGACCTTTATCACAAGAAGGCGTTATCGCGAGCCAACCTGACCTCATTATCGTGACTCATGAAGGCATTAAATCGTTAGGTGGAGAAGATAACGTTTGGAAACTCCCCGGATTAGCCATGACTCCGGCAGCAAAAAATAAAGCACTGATCGTTGTTGATGATATGGGAATGCTTGGTTTTAGTCTCGGTACGCCAAAAGTCATGCAGCAAATGCGAGAGGCATTAGAGAAGTTTCAATGAATCGAATTAAACACCCAAGGTTAGCTATTGTTGTCCTTTTACTGCTTTTGAGCGTCATTGCCTTACTCGCTTCCAATGCGGGTGTAATGAATGTTTCCTTTAAGACTCTGTGGCAAACACCAGCCACAGACCCCGTTTGGCAAATTTGGCTTAATATTCGCCTACCGCGTATCTTATTGGCTATTTTAGTCGGCTTAGCGCTTGCCGTTTCTGGCGCTATTATGCAAGGACTCTTCCGTAATCCTCTCGCCGACCCAAGCTTATTAGGGATCAGTAGCGGTGCGGCTTTATGCGTTGCCGCTTTTATCGTTTTTTCATTTTCATTGCCAAGTGTCTTACTTAACTATGGGCATATCGGTGCGGCTTTCATTGGCAGCCTTATTGTTTCAGTGATTATTTTTAGCTTGAATCGTTACTCTCATGGCAACCTGTCACGCTTATTACTTGCTGGTATTGCTATCAATGCATTATGTATGTCATTTATTGGGGTGTTAAGTTATATCAGTGATGACCAACAATTACGTACCTTTAGTTTATGGATGATGGGAACACTGGCGAATGTCGATTGGTCCTCACTGGCCATTGCCGCTAGTGTGATTTTACCTACCTGCTTTGTCTGCCTTTGGCAAGGTAATAAACTTAACCTACTTCAACTGGGTGATGAAGATGCGCACTATCTCGGATTAAACGTTGAACGCTCAAAATTTATTTTGCTTTTCCTCAGCGCTCTACTTGTCGGGTGTGCTGTCGCAATGAGTGGTGTGATTGGGTTTGTGGGATTAGTCGTGCCTCATCTCATTCGCATGACTCTGGGTCCAGATCATCGTTGGCTGATCCCTGGTTCCGCAATTGTTGGCGCAACGTTACTCCTAGTCGCAGATACTCTTGCACGGATCGCGGTTTCCCCCGCTGAAATCCCAGTTGGGTTACTTACCGGTTTAATTGGTGGCCCTTACTTCTTATGGCTAATTTTACGTCAACCAACAGGGAGGGTTTAAAAACCATGACGACATCATCTCTCCTAGAGGCACGCAATCTCAGTTACCAAATCGGTGATAAGCGACTAATACAGGACATTAGTCTATCCATACAACCGCATGAAATGGTTGTCATTATTGGGCCTAACGGTGCAGGTAAATCCAGTCTACTAAAGCTATTAACTGGATTTACGCCCCCAACCACCGGCGAATGCTTATTAGAAGGCATAGCGCTGGGCCAATGGCAACACAAGGCATTAGCAAAAAAACGTGCGGTGATGAAGCAGCAAAATAGCCTATCATTTGCTTTTACCGTTGAAGACGTCGTTGCCATGGGGCGAAGCCCTTACGGTTCAGAGCATAAGCAACAAGCCATCGAAGAAGCTTTAACACAAACAGATTGTCTTGAACTACGCCAGCGTGATTTTCGCCAACTTTCAGGCGGTGAACAGCAACGGGTTCAACTTGCGCGAGTACTGGCGCAAGTGTGGCAACCAAATACGACGCCAGCCTGTTTATTTCTGGACGAGCCAACATCTGCTCTTGATCTTTATCATCAACAACATAGCTTACGTTTATTGCATCAGCTAACTCGTGAGCGCCCATTTGGCGTATGTTGTGTTTTGCATGATCTCAACCTCACTGCACTTTATGCTGATCGGGTTTATTTAATTCATCAAGGGCAACTCGTTGCAACAGGTACACCTGAACAGGTACTCACTACCGCAAATTTAACTCAATGGTATAAAGCCGATCTCGGTGTGATCTCACACCCAGAAATTGCAACACCTCACGTATACCTACGACGCTAACAATCTCTTAGGTTTCTTGGCGCATTTTATTCAAGAAACCTTCTTTCCTTTTTATCAATTTATCACGCCATACAGTCGCGACAAATATGCGTCATGACCGCTTCCCCCCTCTCCCATCACTGACCTTTTATTATCATCGATAAATGACGCTTTAGGTTGTTACCAATAAGTTAATACGAATTGCTTGTCAAATTATCTTCCTAAAATTAAAAATACAGTTAATAACATTGAAAAATAAAAATTATAAAGCATTTACATTCATTACTATTAGCTCGGTATTTCCTAACGATTGATGGTTAAAATCGCGTCTCACTACAGATTTAAGCAAAATTAATTTTTCAATATTTTACTTGGTTAATAATTTCGAATGCTTCCGACAAAAAATTTGAATAAGGGGTCGGATAAGGATACAGATTGATTAAAATAAAACACACAATTCATATCATATTGATTTAAAATAATAAATAACATACACTAATGTATGTATAAAATTGACCGATTGGTAAAAACTATCGAAGTTATTATTATTCTCATTAAAAAAAAGCACGTTATGCCTATCGATATATCGGAAAAATAGGAAGAATAGATACTAATTTCTTTAGTTATTATTAGTTATTAATGAACAATAACCCATAGCAGTGGGAGGTAAATATGTCTGAGAGTGTAGTCAACGATATTGTTAAATGGCTGGAAAGTCAGTTACAACGCAATGAAGGCATCAAAATCGACACTATTGCCGATAAAAGTGGTTATTCTAAATGGCATTTACAGCGTGTTTTCAAAGAAATGAAAGGCTGCACGCTTGGCGAATACGTCCGTAAACGTCGTTTACTCGAAGCAGCAAAATCATTACGTGATGGTAATCTACCTATTTTAGATATTGCTCTACAGTATGGCTTTAGCTCACAAGCGACATTCACACGTATATTTAAAAAACATTTTGATATCACTCCAGCAAAGTTTCGCCAAAGTGGTCAAATGCCTGAGTGTAAAACCTTTATGTCTTGCAATTGTAATAGCTAAGTAAATTTCAGTTGTATAGTTGAGTATTATTAATCCCCTTAACAATTTTTTCATTCCCTAAACATTGAAGTCTATGTCCGAGCCGGTAAATACCGGCTCTTTTTTATACCGCGTCAGCCCCACACTAACGTTGAATCTTTCTTTAAAAAGAGAAAAATTTCCGCCTGCTACTATTACGTTCGTTCCAATAATCGCTTAAGTTCGCTTTCTTTTTAAATAAAACGCTCGCTATGATCTTTTGACATTCTACAAAAAAAGCAATAACCTTCTTTCAATTATTCCACAGCGTTATAATTAAGTCACTCTTAAGTATATTTTAAAGGCTATTTGTGAAACACCCCAGATTATCTGAATGGTATAAAAATAAGTTACAAGATAAGATTGTAAAAATAAAAAACTTACTTATCTATATTATCCCTCTTATCATACTTATTATTTCATCTAAATTAATGTTGAAGGGATCAGGCTACGCCCATCCAACCCTTAGAGATATTACTCTCGTTTGTGCTCTTTATATTATTCTCTATGCATCCAAGAAAGCCTATGTATGGATAGGAATACCAATTGCTATTCTGTATGCAATTTATACGCCCATTGGCTTAACATTTGATAAACCGACATATCAATATTTTGCATCGGTTATTGCAACCGATGCGATCGAAGGGATTGAATTTTTTACACAGATTTCAATAGTAAATTATTTTTATGCCATATTAATTATTATTGGTATTTTAGCCTTTAAAAAATTATGCTCTAAGCTAAATATTAATTACTATCGCAACAAAACATTAATGATTGTTTTAGTCATAATCGCCTTGATTAATCAATCTCCATTTGAATATTTCTATAACGTTTATGAATCTGCCACCAAGGTGAAAGAAGAAATTATCACACTACGTGATTTTACTAAATCTAGTGAGTGGGGAAAATCGACATTAGATAATAACCAACATTATGATGATTATGTGTTAATCATTGGTGAAAGTGTGCGCCGTGATTATATGGGAATTTACGGATACCCGATAAACAATACGCCATTTTTGAATCGCGTGAATAGTACCATTATTGATGGTTTAAACAGCGCAGATAACAACACCATTGGTTCATTGCGGTTAATGCTAACGTTATCGGATAAAGAAACAGTTAAACCAAATTACGGACTTAATATTGTTGGATTAGCTAAATCAGCGGGTTTTAAAACGTACTGGATATCTAATCAAGGTTATATTGGTCAACATGATACACCGATTACGTTTATCGCAAAACATGCCGATGTCAAAAGATTTAATAAACTTGGCGCATTTAATTCTAATGATGAGAGTGATTTTTCACTGATCCCTCTCTTTAAAAAAGAATTGACTAGCCCGACTCAAAAAAAACAAAAAAGGCTTTTTATTATACATCTCTATGGCTCTCACCCGAACCCATGTGGCAGAATTGAGGACTATGATAATCCGTTTACCACTAAAGATATTAAATATCACAATATCTCGTGTTATGTCGCTAGCATCAATAAAACAGATGAAGTGATTGAGGCAATTTACTCATTACTAGAAAAGCAATACAAACAAAAAGATCGTACATTCTCAGTGATTTATTTTGCTGACCATGGTCTTTCTCATCAAGACACAGAAGAACAAATAAAAATTATGCATGGAAAAACGAAATATGCGTATCGCGTACCTTTAATTCAGCTTTCTTCAGATCAGGTATCGACACAATATATTATCGCGAAAAAGTCAGGCATGATGTTTATTAATGGATTAGCAAGTTGGCTTGGTATTTCTAACCCACATTTAAAGGAAAGCTATCATTTATTTACTCCAGAGAGCGATGAAGAAGATTTTGGCTTAAGTGAAAAACTCGAAGCTAGAATGGATGATGCGATTAATATTCAAGAAAAATAAATAACGTTAACTGTTACTTAGCCTCCATCTATTTAGGTTCAATGGCTAAGTAACCGTTAACGAAAGGTGAATTTTATTTAGCTTAACTCGTGTATTAACCAACCTTCTAGGTCTGAAATTTGTTCAGCCAGTTCAGGCCACATCTGACGCATTTGTACAATCAGTTTACGGACAGTGTCAGTTTGATAAACTTGTTCGCTCAACTGCTGACTAAGCCATTCTAACGGTGATGGTTCAAGACTATCCGTGAAAAATTGGCAACGTTTAATGACCCCTTTCTCGATATCAAAATGAAACTCAATACCTCCCCAAGGGAAACGAGTATCACTGTAGTGAGTAAAAGCGGGGGCTTGCCCAAAATTCCACTCCCAACGACTTTGTTTCGCAAAAGTGTCACTAAAATTGGGTAAATCTGGCAGTTTTTCAGGGGAAATAAATTCAGCGTCAACAGTTTCGCCGTAATAATCGAAGAAACTTTGTATAATGCCTTCACACACCTTTTCATGGCTAATATCCGCGACCAATTCGCACAAATTAGCCACTCGTGAGCGAACCGAGGTGATCCCTTTCGCCTGTAATTTTTTGGGATCGGGATTGAGGTAATCAGCTAAACGGTTTAAATCTGAATTAATTAATAAAGTGCCATGATGAAAGCCTCTATCTTTTGTTTCACGGTACGCTGAGCCGGAGATTTTACGCGGCCCATCAATCGTATTTAAGATTAAATCATTGCGTCCAGAAACTTCAGCGTCGATCCCCACACGCATCAAACCATCAACAATAATTTTTGTCGATATACTTTTATCATATTCAGGTTTGCCCGCCATAAAGGTGAAACAGGTATTGCCTACATCCTGAAAAACAGCCCCTCCTCCACTACTACGGCGAGCTAAGCGGACATTATCTTCTTCCATACGACGCGTGTTACATTCTTTCCATGGGTTCTGCGCACGTCCAATGACGACGGTATCCGCATTGCGCCATAAAAACATGACCCGCTGGTCTGCTGGCATTTGGCGAAAAATAGTCTCTTCTACAGCAAGGTTAAACCAAGGATCGAACGATTCAGATATCAATAAACGTAAGCTAGACATAGTGCTACCTTAAAAGCAAAATTTGCTCTTAAGATAGCATAAATAAAGATAAAAATGAGGCAATGACAGTGAAATCAGATGCGGCGAGCTTGCCAAAACACTTTTCGCCAATAGACGTTATCCATTGAAGAACGGATGACACCTTTACTGGTTGAAGCGTGAATAAAGGTATTATCTGTATCATAAATCCCAACATGTAAGCCATTTTCACCTGAACCGGTTTTGAAAAAAACCAAATCACCTGGCATTAAATCTGATTTATCAATACGGGTACCTAATCGGGTTTGATCTATCGTGGTACGAGGTAATTGAATGGCAAAACGATCATTAAAGGTTCGATAAACAAAACCAGAGCAATCAATACCGCTTTGACTCATCCCACCATAGTTATAAGGCGTGCCATACCACTGTTGTAATTGCTCCTTAAGTTGAGCAATTGTCATAATGGGATCCGATAATTGTGTTTTTAATGGCGGGGGCGGCGTCTTTTTTACCGATGTAGACGAACAGCCGATTAACACCAATGAAAACAATAATGGTAGATACTGCCATTTTATTATCATGCTGCACCCTGTGAATAAATCAGTGACATGTTTAATTTATTATCATAGCCGCTGAAAGATGAAAAATAAATAATCAGAAGTTTAAACTACCTCATTCTATTATTGAGACTTTGCTTTCACAGGTCGACTAATCAACCAGACGCCCAGAATAATAAAAGCAATTCCCCCTGCTTTTAGCCATGTCGCAGGCTCATTATACCAAGGCAAAATAACGGCTAATAGATAAACAAAAACATAGCTTAAGCTAATCAATGGATAGGCTTTATTAAGTGGAATTGATTTTAATGCCAATAGCCAACACAGCATCGATAAGGCATAACAAACTAAACCAACGCATACAATACTCAGATTAACCACATTGGTGATTAACCATTCGAGTTGCAACCAATGCCAGCCTAAAGTAAATGAAGGCAATCCCACAACGCCAGCTTTTAAGCTTAATTGTGCAATCGTGACTAATAGTGCGCTACCTATTACCCAAAAATAGCCTTTATTCATCCACTTATACTCATCAAGAAAATACCAAACATAATTGCCGCTACCCCTAACCAATGATTAAGACCTGTAGGTTCATGGTAAACAAATTGGCCAATTAAGGTAACTAACACAAAATTAATACTGAGCATAGGGTAAGCAATACTGAGTGGCATGCTTTCCAGTAGTTTTAACCAAAACAACATACCTAACCCAAGCATCAATACTGCTAGCAGCAGCCAACGAATGGCCGCTGCTGTTTTATTATGTTTATCACCTTGCCAGCAGACAACGGCTTGTTTTTGTGCAATTTGCCCAAGACACGTTAGTACGCTGACGAAAAGCAATAGGAATAATTGTGCAATCATTGTTTGTGATATACCACTATCGCAATACGCGAATTACTAATGACTTCATCAGGTTTAGGAATGTCAGGTAATCCCTCTTTACGGCCGAGCAAGAAGACGACCGTGACTTGACCTTCTTGACGCGCTTTTGCTAGCCAAGCTGCAAATTGATCCGGTTTCACCAAACGATGTTGACTGTCTGGATACTCTAGGCCGTAAGTCAATTCACCACTGCTATTATACAAGTAAATATTTGAGTTTTTAGTTTCCCAAGCCAGTCCAGCCGCAATACCAACGTTACTTGCCATTAAGTATTTGCTATCCATCAATAAATCATGATGCTTATGAATAAAACTTTGTGGCAATTTTGAATTAATGGTGTTGTTTGGCAGAGCACTACCGATACATAAGCTTACTGCGAGTGAACAAGATGCAGCCCATAACCAATACTTCGCATTTAACACGGTACATAGGTAACCAATGATGCCCCAAATGGAAAAAGCAACGATACCAAGCACCATTTTCGACCACTCATCCGCTTCATACAAAGGACGCTTAATCACCGTTCCCGCCACAATAATTGCGATCACTGCTAGAACACCAATTGCAACATTGATGATCCCATTGGCTTTTAAAGCTTTCATTTTACCGCTACGCACACAATCCACACCATATTTGGCCATAAGTAATGCGAGCGGAGCCATAAATGGCAACATATACGTAGGAAGCTTACCGCGCGAGATACTGAAGAAAATAACTGGCACAATAAACCAACAAAACAAGAAAAACATATCTGGATTGGATTTACGCTCTTTCCAACCTTTAATTAGCGAGCCTGGTAGCAGACCAGCCCAAGGGATACTTCCTAACAGGATAATAGGAATGTAATACCAAAATGGGGCGATATGCTGAGCATCATCAGCGGTAAAACGCTTAATATGTTCTATCCAAAAGAAGTAATTCCAATAATCAGGCTCTTGCTTGGCGATAGATAGTGCCCAAGGTAAGCTAATGATTACTGCGGAAATAATCGCCAATGGCCCATACTTCACCATCTCTAAGAAGCGTTTTTGATAAAGGGTAATCGGTAACATCACAATCACAGGAATCGCTAATGCTAAGAAGCCTTTTGTCATAAAGGCCATCCCACACGCTAAACCAAGGCATATCCAAGCGCCTAGTTTTTCTTTTATCCCTCTCGCCTTCATCGCCCATAGGCAACAGTACATACTTGCCGCAATCCACAATGATAACATCGGGTCGAGTACACTGTATGTTCCTACGGCAAATACGAGAAACATAGACACATAGATGAAGCTGGCAACATAAGCTACATGATTGTTACGCCACATCATTTTTGCCATGCGATAAATCAGTAGCGCACTGAGCAAGATGCAGAATACTGAACCAAAACGAACCGCAAAGTTAGTATCACCAAAGATCATTTGGCTGATATTGTTAATCCAATAGCCCGCAACAGGCTTTTCAAAATAGCGTATATCCAGCATATACGGCACGATCCAATCACCGCGTTGCAGCATTTCACGGCTAATTTCTGCGTATCGTGTTTCGTCTGGTTGCCAAAGTAAACGGCTATTTAACGGTAGCAAATAAGTTAAGATAAAAAAAAGAGCCAGCAGAGAGGCTCCTACTTTGCTCGCTCGGTTATTCAACATGCTTATACTATCCCTCTTCTTGGCAGCCAAGCCAGCCCTCACGCCCTGGGAATGGTGCACGAACCACTTTTCCTTTAGGCAGTGTGTTTATGTCTTCTGGCAGTAAATCACTCAATGTACAGAATTGGATTTCTTCTTGGGCAATTCGTTCCAATAATTGTGAAAATTGTTGTGATTTCGACATCCCTTCAACTTCGGTATGAATGGTGTAAACAGGCACACCTAGATCATCTTTAATGGCCTGTAGGATAAAATCATTAAAATCCTCATCACTCACAACAGTCCCAACAACTTCATCATAAGTGGGTAATGTGACAGGAATTTGTACTGTACCTATTGAACCATCTTGTAAAACAGGTCGAAATGGGTATTTACCACGACAGTCACTGTTATAGTGAAACCCAAATTTTTGTTTAACTTCCAAGACACGCTCATCACCTCGCCACCCTGCAACAGCCGAACAGGTCACTGGTTGCCCAATCGCTTGCTGCAATGCATCGACCCCCAATTTAACTTGCTCAGTCAATTGAGCATCGCTCCATTTGGCGACTTTAGCTTGCCAACCTTGATGATCCCAAGCATGTAATCCAACCTCATGGCCTTCATCTAAGGTTTGTTTCATTAAATAGCCTAAATCTTTAGCTATTTTTTTGCCGGGCCACGCCGTACCCGCAAGTAAAATATCGAGTCCATATAAAGAAGCTGCATTCGACCTTAGCATTTTCCACAGGAATTTAGGACGCAAAAGGCGCCATAAATGGCGCCCCATATTATCGGGTCCTACACTGAAGAAAAAGCTGGCCTGAATATTATGCTGTTTAAGCACTTTGAGTAGCTGTGGTACACCTTCTAATGTGCCTCGATAGGTATCCACATCAATTCTCAAGCCAACTTTTTTCATTAGTTCTTACCTAATTCTTCCACTGCACCTTGCAAGAAGAAATCCAGCGTTTCTTCAATGGTATCTTTCATGTCAATGGTTGGCACCCACTCTAGCAGGCGACGCGCATTTTCAATACTTGGTTTACGATGCTCAACGTCTTGATAACCTTTACCATAGTAGCTGCTACTTTCAATTTCACGGAAGCCCGCAAACGGAGGGAAGTGGCCACGTAATGGGTGATTTTCAAAGCTTTCAAGCAACATTTCCGCTAACTGACGAATGCTCGCTTCGTTCGTTGGGTTACCGATATTGATAATCTGACCGTCACATTTACCATCTTTGTTTTCAATGATACGGAACAGTGCTTCAATACCATCTTTAATATCAGTAAAGCAGCGTTTTTGTTCACCACCATCCACCAACTTGATTGGCGAACCTTCAACTAAGTTCAAAATAAGTTGCGTGATAGCGCGTGAACTACCGATACGAGCCGAATTCAAGCTATCTAAACGTGGTCCCATCCAGTTAAATGGACGGAATAGTGTAAACTTCAAGCCTTCTTTCGCACCGTATGCCCAAATCACTCGGTCTAACAATTGTTTAGACACGGAATAGATCCAACGTTGTTTGTTGATTGGGCCAACAATCAAGCGTGATTCGTCTTCATCAAACTCTTTATCATCACACATACCATAAACTTCAGAGGTCGATGGGAAGATAATACGCTTGTTATATTTCACACAGTAACGCACAACTTTCAGGTTTTCTTCAAAGTCTAATTCAAAGACACGCAGTGGGTTACGCGTGTATTCAATTGGCGTTGCAATGGCAACCAGCGGCAAAATGACATCACATTTTTTGATGTGATATTCGATCCATTCAGTATGAATGCTGACATCGCCTTCAATAAAGTGGAAACGTGGGTTACCAATGAAACGATCAATCGCCGATGAACTGATATCCATACCGTAAATATCATAATTATCATCTTGCAATAGACGCTCAGTTAAATGGTTACCGATAAACCCGTTAACACCAAGAATCAGAACACGCTTACGACGCTTGATTTGAGCGGTTGGCTTTGGTCCTACACGAACATCGGTGACGATGCCCATTTCGTTCGCCAGACGGTTTCCTTGCATATATAAGCCGGAATCGCCTTGTCCGCTAACGACTTCAATCGCACCTTCACCACAAGCGATACGCAGAGGATCGCTTGAGAGTACCGTTCCCGCACGTTTACCTTGATTGTCATCTAATACACGGGCACGCCAAATAACCATTTTACGCTCACCTAAATAGGTGAATGCTCCTGGATATGGTTCAGTCACTGCACGAACTAAGCAATCAATCTCTTTTGCAGAACGATTCCAATCGATCAAACCATCTTGCGCAGTACGACGACCAAAATAGGTTGCTTGGCTCTCATCTTGAGCGATCGCTTTATAGCTGCCCGCTTCAATTAATGGTAATGTTTTGTCTAACAAAACTTCAGCAGCTTCACGAACTTTTGCATGTAAAGTCAATGCGGTATCTGTGTCAGTAATCGCGACTTTTTCTTGCGCAATAATGTCACCAGCATCCGCTTTCGCAACCATTTTATGTAACGTGACGCCAGTTTCTTTCTCACCGTTCAATAGCGCCCAGTTAATAGGTGCACGGCCACGGTATTTAGGTAATAAAGAACCATGTAGGTTAAATGCCCCCTTAGGAGCGAGAGCCAACAGTTCTTCACTCAACATATCACGATAATAGAATGAGAAAATCACATCTGGTTTTAATTCACGAATACGTTCAATCCACAGTGGATGGTTCACGTTTTCTGGCGCGTAAACAGGAAGTTCCATGTCTGCGCTGACACGCGCTACTGAAGAGAAAAAGTGGTTTTCGTTAGGATCATCAGTGTGAGTAAAGACTGCCTGAATGTCGAAACCTGCTTTTTTAAGCGCTTTCAGCCCTACACAGCCAATATCATGATAGGCAAAAACAATAGCTTTCATTAGTTTTCTTCCTGATTTTTGTCAGTCTTATCACTAGCACCGACGACTTTTTGAATAAAATAACGGGGTCTCGCGCGCACATCATTATAAATTCTGCCGATATACTCACCTAGTAAGCCCATCGCGACAAATTGTGCACCGATAAACATAAACAGTATGGCGAACAGTGTGAATACGCCGTCGGCAGCCCAAGTTGCACCGAAGAGTAGACGTAATACAATTAACAACACTGCTAGCAAGAAACCACCGACTGCAATAATACTACCAACGACACTTAACAAACGTAGAGGCGCCGTTGTTAAACAAGTCAGTAGGTCATACATTAAATTAATCAGCTTCATAAAGCTGTATTTTGAATCACCAAACTCACGTTCAGCATGAGCGACATCAATTTCAATGGTTCTACGCGCAAACGTATTTGCTAAAATTGGAATAAATGTGCTTCTTTCATGGCATTGCAACATCGCATCAATAATGTGACGACGATAAGCGCGTAACATACAACCGTAATCGCCCATTGAGCGGCCAGTTGCTTTCGTGATCATCGCATTAATCATTTTAGATGCGGTTTTACGGAACCAAGAATCCTGACGATTTGCTCGGCGCGTACCAACTACATCATAACCTTGAGCCGCAGTTTGGACTAAACGTGGGATCTCTTCTGGAGGGTTTTGCAAATCTGCATCCAGAGTGATAACTAAATCACCATCTGCCTGATTAAAACCAGCCATAATTGCAGAGTGCTGCCCATAATTACGATTCAAAATAATCGCGATAACGTGGTTATCAGGATTTTCTGCCGCCTCAGTTAACATTTTAGCTGAACGGTCGCTACTGCCATCATCAACTAAAATTAACTCATAATCTTGCGTAAGTTGTTTACATGATTTAATTGTACGCTCAAGTAACTGAGGAAGACTTTGCTCTTCATTATAAACAGGGATTACAACAGAGACCTTTTTGATCTCTTCAAATTCATCTACAAATGACACTATTTTGACTCCAAAAGGATTTCATTTATCGCTTTAACAACCCGGTCAACATCTGCATCAGACATATCAGGGAAGAGAGGCAGAGAACAAAGCGTCGCGGTGTTCCATTCTGACTCTACAAGTGAGAGTTGCGGATATTTCTCACGGTAATATTTCTGTGTATGTGCTGCACGGAAATGCAAACCTGTACCGATATCATACGCTTTCAATTTTTCCATAAAGCTATCTCTATCAATACCACAGACATTTTTATCAACACGCACCATAAATAAGTGATTGGCGTGTAAATGCGGGTATTCAGGAACTGAAAGCATTTGCAATGGCGAATTTTTCAGCGCTTCACGGTAACGTGCCACCAATTGTGCGCGTCGTTGATTCATCTCTTCAACACGGGACAACTGAACAACAGCTATCGCAGCATGAATATCAGATAAATTATATTTTAGACCGGGTTCAACCACTTCGGCTTGTGGTTTTCGTCCTTGCATTTGTCTATCAAAAGCGTCAACACCAAGTCCATGGAATTTCAATGTACGAACACGTTGCGCCAGCTCGTCGTCATCAGTAACAACAAGACCACCTTCTGCACAGGTGACATTTTTAATGGCATGGAAAGAAAAAATGGCCGTGCCGTGTTGACCAACCCATTCCTCTTTATAACGGGTGCCGACCGCATGGGCAGCATCTTCAATTAATGGAACCCCCGCTTTTTGCGCAATAGCGCGTAAAGCGTCGAGATCACAAGGAGCACCTGCATAATGCACAGGAATTATCGCTTTCGTTTTCGCAGTGAGCGCTTTTTCTACCGCGTCAGGTTGCACCATTAGCGTATCACGGTCGACATCGATCATAACCGGTGTCGCACCTAGTAACTCAATCATATTGAGGGTGGATACCCACGTTTGTGAAGGCGTGATAACTTCATCGCCGGGACCAATCCCCAATGCCATTAACACAACGTGCATACCCGCAGTGGCTGAAGCTAATGCTATGGCATGCTTGCAACCATAACGCTCACAAAAATCTTGCTCTAACTGGTGGTTCTGAGGACCCGTAGTGATCCACCCCGAACGCAGAACTTTCTCTACTGCCTTAACCTCTTCGTCACCGATTGCCGGTTTTGAAAACGGAAGGAAATTGCTCATATAGTTTGCAGCCTAATTTTTTTATTAAGAAGAGAGTATTCTAGTCAAAGTTACTTTAACCGAACATCAACACCTGAAAACATTTATTATTACATAAAGCATAACCAAACAGACGATTAAAACAATTTTTCTACTCATCGTCAAAACTAATTACTCGCCAACTTTTGGCATCATTATTTGTGATTAAACTTATTTTACTTGCAAATATCTCAGATAAATTAACCTCAGTCATAACTTGCTCAGGTTTACCTGAAAAAATAATTTTACCTTCTTTTAACATCCAAATTCGGTTGGCATGTTGATAAGAGTGGCTAAGGTTATGACCACTCATTATAACCGTTCCTTGGCAATCACAAAAATATTTCGCCCATTTATCGAATCTGGATTGTTGAATAATATCCAAATTGTTCGTTGGCTCATCAAATAGGATAAATTTTCCACTTAAATCTTGACGATCCCAAACTTGCAAAAAAGTTGCAATAATACGTACTCGCTGCCACTCACCACCTGAAAGTTGTGCAATAGGTTTCATGAGCAACGATGTTAACTGAAAATCTCGGCATAGTTCCTCAAACAGTGCAATTTGATAATCCGTTGACGAATGGAAAAGGGTTAAATATTGAAACACCTTTAAAATAGGCTGTGTCGCAACTTGCTGAGGAAAATAGGCTCGCTGTTGACGTAGATCTTGAGTTCGATACTCTTTAAGTGCCCTACCATTGATATTTAACTGACCTGTAAAATTCAAAAAACCGCTCATCCCATTCAACAGTGTACTTTTACCAGCCCCATTTGCGCCGAGTATATGGATTTGCTCCCCCGGAAATACGGATTCATTAATATTGATAAGTCGATGCTCTAATGAAAATTGAATTAGCTCAATGGTGGGTTGTTCATTCATGCTCATATTTATCGCCATTGGTTATTACGCGCTAAAAGCCAAATAAAAATAGGGGCTCCTAAGGTTGCCGTTATCACGCCAATTGGCACTTCGGCATTAGCAATTAATATTCGGGACAAAATATCGGCTAATAATAACCCGCCTGCCCCCGCAATGGCACATCCTGGTAATAATGTGCGATTATCCGTCAAGCCAATTAAACGTAAAACATGTGGGATCACCAAACCGACAAAACTGATAGCCCCTGCAATAGCAACACTCAATCCAATTAAAACCCCTGTGACTATAATTAATACAAGGCGCCAACGATGATGAGAAAAACCAAGTTGATAAGCTTGTAACGAACCGAGGGACAAATAATTAAGTGTATTACCTTGGCAAATAGCCCATAACAAAAAAGGAGCACATGCCACAATTAATCCAAATTGACGCCAATCGATACCGCTAAAACTGCCCATCATCCAATAAAGTAGCTGACGCAAATCCAAGTTACTACTCATGTAAACCATCCATGTCATGATGGCACCGCATATTACGCCAAGGGCAACCCCTACAAGCAACAAGCTACTATTATTAAAATGTTTTACACGTGCGAAAAAAGATAATAGTAAGGTTAATAATAATGCACCAATAATGGCACCAACACTGATTAACCCATACTGAGTGATGCCATGGGATAATAAGACGGTCAATACGACTGCTACCCCCGCCCCATTACTGATACCCAATAGCCCTGGTTCCGCCAATGGGTTTTCAAATAGGGCTTGCATAATAGCCCCCGTCACCGCCAAAGATGCACCAATCGTAATAACAGCCAATAAGCGAGGAAAACGAATTTGCCAAACAAATAATTGCGCTGCCTCTTCACGCCATTGATGAGGCCATAACCACACTTCCCCCGCACAAAGAGAAAATAGTGCGATCACTATCAGCAATAGCCCTAGTACAGCAATACGTCGGCAGTCTGTTTTACGCTGTTTGGCCTGTAAGTATTCAACCGATTGATTCATTTAAAAATTATCTGATTTTTCCAATGGATTAAAGAATTATAGCTTTTTATGAAAGCAAAACCAAAGCAACGATTTTATGCTCCAACTTAGTTTTAGGAACATTATTAAATAAGGTATTATATGGCTATAAAAACTTCAAACACTCCAATAAATAAACTCGTATCATTTATTGAATTAGCCTTCCATCATGAGCAAAAAGGCTTTCTGGCTTCTATTCGCAAGATCATTAATTGTTGTAAAAGTTACTTTGGTATTCCTGCTCAATATCAGCATGAGTCAATAGAACAAAAAAATAAATCTATTGAGCTAATAAGTATCAAAAGATTAGATATACAGGAGCAAGAATCTTTGTTGCCACCTTCGCATTATAAAACATTTGATGAATTACAAGAGATGGAATCAAGAATAACACAGCAACAAACAGCAAAACGGATTGAAAAACAGAATGTATGCGCTATCAATGAGTATATTGGTATCGCTTATGAAGATCGCCTTAAATACCAACAAATTAATGAGATTGGTACGGCTATTTTATCTCATCCAAATTACTTATATGAAACAGGACCCTTTCGAATCTCAGGCAACAAACAGAGAGTTGAAATAATATTGCAGCATCTCGCTAGTAATAAATCTATTGATTCCTTTTTTATTCAACAAAATAATATTGAAGTATCTGATCTAACATCAGCATATAAAAAATTAGTTGGCAACGTGTTAGATGGCTCATCGAGTGAACGAAAAACATTATCGACTCTCTTCACAAAATATCATGATGCCGTCGTAAACAAAGCCGCAGTTAAACGTTTTATTGAAACAAAACCAACATTAGCAACAAGCGAAAATCATATTTTAGCCGTTTCTGATACAAAAATTGCAGCCTCACTGCCACCACTAAAAAAACAGCCATTGATATTACAAATAGCAGTACCTCTGCTGATCGAAATTGGCCGTCATGCAGAAAAACACCAGATGACCCCAGAAAATTTATCGATTGCCTTTGCCCCGACTCTCGATAGAACCGATTATTCTAAAACAACGGGAAATCCGCTTGATCAACTCAAACAAATAGAACTTGCACAATTACCGATTCATTATTTTAGCGCATTGTTGCATAGATAGACGTCTGAATATAAATTTTTACACCTTTAAATCTATAGCTACCGATACCATTGGTAGCTATTTAAAATATCGATAAATACATTCGTGTTATCCATTCTCAATAACCTCTAACGATTTTTTAACTGACCGTCCGAAAGTCCTCTTCTGCCTCAGTATAGATAGATAAAATTTATTGAGATAATGCTTTGCTATTAAAAAAATAAAAGACCGCCTAGGCGGTCTTTTATTAGCACTGCAAGTTTGCAATTACTCTTTCGGTGTTGCTTTTTCCACACGGCTTTTCAATTTTTGGCCAGGGCGGAAAGTAACAACACGGCGTGCAGTAATTGGAATATCTTCCCCAGTTTTTGGGTTACGTCCGGGACGTTGATTTTTATCACGTAAATCAAAGTTACCGAATCCAGATAATTTTACTTGCTCACCATTTTCTAAGGAAAGGCGGACCTCTTCAAAGAAAGTTTCCACAAGGTCTTTAGCATCACGTTTGCTAACACCCAGTTTTTCGAACAAATTTTCTGACATTTCAGCTTTAGTAAGCGCCATAGGTTTAGTCCCTCAAGGAGGCTTGGAATCGCTGTTTTAACGCAGCAACACACATATCAACGGTCGCGGTTATCTCTTCTTCTTCCATGGTACGAGCGGTATCTTGGAAGATGAGACTGATAGCCAGACTCTTGTAACCATCTGCTATCCCTTCACCACAATACACATCAAACAAGTTTATGCCAACTATATGATTTATGCCAACTTTTTTACACTCTGCCAGAACATCTGCGGCGGCAACGTCTTCTGGCACAACAACAGCGATATCACGGCGGTTCGATGGATAGCGTGAAATCGCCTTTGCATCAGGGATTACACGTTCTGTTATCGCATCACAGCGAACCTCAAAAATCACTGTACGACCATTTAAATCAAGTTTACGTTCTAACTCAGGATGAACAACACCAATGATACCAATATGTTCATTTTCCAGATAAATCCCAGCACTTTGTCCAGGATGCAACGCTGGATGTGCCTCAGGTTTAAATGTAATTTGATTCAGTTTGCCAGTCAATTCTAAAACAGCTTCGAGATCACCTTTTAAATCAAAGAAGTCCACAACTTGCTTATCTAATGACCAATGTTCTTCGAATCGATTTCCCGCGATCACGCCCGCCAGCATGGTTTCTTGGCGTATTTGATATTCTGCTTGATTATCAGGGATAAAGCGTAGGCCTGTTTCAAATAATCGAATTCTATTTTGCTGACGATTTTGATTATAGACGACGGTTGTCAAAAGTCCGGTTAACAGCGACAAACGCATCGCTGACATATCCGCTGAAATTGGGTTTGGTAACACTAACGCTTCTTGTTCAGGGTGAAGCAAGGCTTGTACTTTAGGGTCGACAAAACTATAAGTAATCGCCTCTTGGAAGCCACGGTCAACCAACAGCGCTTTGATACGCTTAAGTGGCAATTTAGCCTCTTTGTGTTCGGTCATGACAAGATCGGCACGTAACGGTACATCAGGAATATTGTTATACCCATATACCCGTGCAACTTCTTCGACCAAATCTTCTTCAATCTGCATATCGAAACGCCAGCTAGGTGCAACAACATCCCAACGGCCTTCAGACACCGCAACTTGGCAACCTAATCGCGTCAAAATATCGGTCACGACATCATCGGCAATAACATAACCAATCAATCGATCGAGTTTATTGCGTGTTAACGTAATATTTGCTGCTTTTGGTAAATATTCTGCATGGGTCGCATCGATAATTTCACCGACTTCCCCACCACAGATATCTAAAATTAATTGTGTCGCACGCTCAATTGCTTTGAATTGCAATTCAGGATCAACACCACGCTCAAAACGATGAGACGCATCCGTGTGCAAACCATAATTACGCGCACGACCCGTAATAGATAGTGGATTGAAAAATGCACATTCTAAAAGAATATTTTTCGTTTCACTGTTAACACCAGAATGTTCACCACCAAAAATACCCGCGATACCAAGTGCTTTTTGCTCATCGGCAATGACTAATGTATCCGTTTTCAGTGTCGCTTCACTACCATCTAGCAAGACTAGCTTTTCATCCTGCTTCGCCATACGAACGACGATAGCGCCGTTTAAGCGGTCAAGATCATAAGCATGCTGAGGTTGGCCTAATTCGAGTAGTACATAATTGGTAATATCAACAACCGCATCAATTGAACGGACACCACCACGACGTAATTTTTCTTTCATCCACATCGGAGTTGGTGCGGACACATCAATATTTTTGATGACGCGACCAAGAAAACGAGGACAAGCTTCTGGTGCTTCAACACGGATTGGGAATGTCTCTGAAGTGGTTGCTTTCACTGCGTTAATTTGCGGTTCGATCAGCTCATGCTTATTAATCACCGCAACATCACGAGCAACACCGAGAATACTTAAACAATCCGCTCGGTTCGGTGTAATGCTAATTTCAATAACACGGTCATCAAATTTCAAATAATCACGCAAATCAGTACCAATTGGCGCATCAAGTGGCAATTCAATGATACCACTATGATCATCAGAAATACCGAGCTCAGAGAATGAGCAAAGCATCCCTTCTGAAGGCTCACCACGCAATTTTGCTGCTTTGATTTTGAAATCACCAGGCAACACGGCACCCACCGTTGCAACTGCAACTTTCAAACCTTGACGGCAGTTTGGGGCACCACACACGATATCGAGTAGACGCTCACCACCCACATTGACTTTTGTGACACGTAATTTGTCCGCATTTGGGTGTTGGCCACACTCAACCACTTCACCAACAACCACACCTGTGAATTGCCCTGCCACCGGTTCAACACCATCAACTTCCAAACCGGCCATCGTGATTTGTTCAGATAATGCTTCACTGCTAATGGCTGGGTTTACCCATTCACGTAACCAAAGTTCACTGAATTTCATGAGAAAGTCCCGCCTTATTTAAACTGTTTGAGGAAACGAAGGTCATTTTCGAAGAATGCGCGTAGATCAGAAACACCATAACGCAGCATTGTAAGGCGCTCCATTCCCATTCCGAATGCAAAGCCAGAGTAGACTTCAGGGTCAATCCCCACATTACGCAGAACGTTTGGATGAACCATACCGCAGCCCAACACCTCTAACCATTTGCCATTTTTCCCCATAACATCCACTTCAGCAGAAGGCTCTGTGAATGGGAAATAGGACGGACGGAAACGAACCTGGACTTCTTCTTCAAAGAAGTTATTCAAGAAATCGTGCAATGTGCCTTTAAGGTTAGTAAAGCTGATATCTTTATCCACAATCAGCCCCTCTGTTTGGTGGAACATTGGGGTATGCGTTTGGTCATAGTCGTTTCGATAGACACGGCCTGGGGCAATGATACGAATTGGCGGTTGCTGACCGTTCATAGTACGAATTTGTACACCCGAAGTCTGGGTACGCAATAAGCGTTTAGCATCAAACCAGAAAGTATCATGGTCTGCTCGTGCTGGGTGATGAGCAGGAATATTCAAGGCATCGAAATTGTGGTAATCATCTTCAATTTCTGGCCCCGTTTCCACACTAAAGCCTAACTCACCAAAAAATTCTTCAATTCGCTGAATGGTACGGGTAACTGGATGTAATCCACCATTTTCCATACGACGGCCAGGTAATGAGACATCGATCTTCTCCGATGCCAAGCGTGCATTCAATATATCAGCCTGCATGGCTTCTTTACGCGCATTTAATGCATCTTGTACCTGTACTTTGGCTTCATTAATCACAGCCCCTGCTGCTGGACGTTCATCAGCTGGCAGATCACGCAACGTTTTCATCTGTAGTGTGAAGTGGCCACTTTTGCCTAAATATTCAACACGAACTGACTCTAACGTAGCAACATCTTGGGCCTGTTCAATGGCTGCTTTTGCCTGTGCAACCAACTCAGCGAGATGTGGCATTGTTTCCCCTTTATGACCTTCTGGTCGTTTTGCTAGTTATTCACCGATTTATTAAGTTATCACTTGCCATTCGTTAAATGGATAAGCACTTAACTGATTTTACTGCATTTTTCTTCAATCAAAAACAAAAAAGCCTCCTAGCGGAGGCTTTAGCGTAACTTTTAGTTTCTTTTCTTACGCGCGAAAGCCCCCGACATTCAGGTGCTAAAGTAAAAGAAGAAACGAAAAGCGACGATTAGCATATAATTAACTCGGTAAATAATGTGTACTATTAATGTAGTAACATAAAACAACATAAATGAAAAGAGGAAGTTACCTTCCTCTTTTCAAGCAAACATTAAGCTAAAGCGCCTTTCGCTTTTTCAACTAAAGCAGTAAATGCTGCTTTATCGAATACGGCGATGTCTGCTAGGATCTTACGGTCGATTTCAATAGACGCTTTTTTCAAGCCATTGATGAAACGGCTGTAAGACAGACCGTTCTGACGAGCCGCAGCGTTGATACGCGCGATCCACAGTTGACGGAACTGACGTTTACGTTGACGGCGGTCACGGTAAGCGTATTGACCAGCTTTGATTACCGCTTGAAATGCTACGCGGTAAACACGAGAACGTGCACCATAGTAACCTTTCGCCTGCTTCAGAATTTTTTTGTGACGTGCACGGGCGATTACACCACGTTTTGCGCGAGCCATAGCTATCTCCTATCGTCTTTAATCTTATTAACCAATGTTTACTTATGCGTAAGGCAGGCAGGCAACTACCAGACCCAGATCGCCCTTAGATACCATTCCTTTCGGACGTAAATGGCGTTTACGCTTAGTAGACTTTTTAGTCAGAATGTGACGAAGGTTTGCATGCTTGCGCTTAAAGCCACCGCCTGCAGTTTTTTTAAAGCGCTTTGCTGCGCCACGTACAGTTTTAATCTTTGGCATTTCTTTAATTTCCAACTTCGCATTGTGATAAACTACGAATTAATTAGGCGAATAATCGTGCATTACTGCACAGTTACTACTTGATGGCCTAATTATTTCTTCTTCGGTGCCAGCACCATGATCATCTGACGTCCTTCAATTTTTGAAGGGAATGACTCCACTGACGCCAGCTCATCTAAATCAGCCTTAATACGGTTAAGTACTTCCATGCCGATTTGTTGGTGAGCCATTTCACGACCACGAAAACGTAGTGTAACTTTGGCTTTGTCACCATCTTCGAGAAAGCGAATCAGGTTGCGTAGTTTGACCTGATAATCACCTTCATCTGTACCAGGGCGGAATTTAATTTCCTTCACCTGAACAACTTTTTGCTTCTTCTTCTGTTCTTTTTGAGATTTGCTCTTCTCATAAAGGAATTTGCCGTAATCCATGATACGACAAACTGGCGGTTCGGCATTTGGGCTGATTTCAACAAGGTCTACCCCTGCTTCTTCTGCTTTTTCTAGCGCATCGCGCAAGCTCATAATGCCAAGCTGTTCGCCGTCTAAACCGGTTAAACGGACTTCAGTCACACGAATTTCGTCGTTAATACGATTTGGACGTGCTGTTGGGATTCTTTTTCCGCCTTTAATACTTTATTCCTCCAACTGGATAAAGAGAATTGCTAATCTTCTCTAAAGCATACATTTCAATAATCATTAAAGGTAACATATTCAACATGTTGATTACTAAAATGTCATATTCATTTGCCTATATGGGTTCCAATCTCTACGGACCGATATGGCGATTCGACCGCGGATTTTAATGCTTATTGCCCGATTACTCAAGTAGATAATCAATTTTTTCGCATTAATCGTTGCCTTTTGTTATTACCAACAGGGCCTAACAGAACGAAATATAAACAAATAAACACGTTTTAGGTTATTTGGTCTGCCGTGGTATCGCGTCATTCAATATACCACTAGCGTATAGGCAAAAAGGCTATTAACGCCGGTATACTCAATAACCTTGCTAATGACAATAAGGCAGTATAGCACCCACTTTTACTGTGGGTGCTGGTCATTATGACTTAATTATTTTTTCTTTGGTGCTAATACCATGATCATCTGGCGACCTTCAATTCTTGAAGGGAATGATTCCACTGACGCCAGTTCATCCAGATCAGCTTTAATGCGGTTAAGCACTTCCATACCAATCTGTTGGTGAGCCATTTCACGACCGCGGAAACGCAATGTCACTTTGGCTTTGTCACCATCTTCCAAAAAGCGAATGAGGCTACGCAATTTAACTTGGTAATCACCTTCATCTGTTCCTGGACGGAATTTAATTTCCTTCACTTGAACAACTTTTTGTTTTTTCTTCTGCTCTTTTTGAGATTTACTCTTCTCATAAAGATACTTACCGTAATCCATGATTCGGCAAACAGGTGGCTCAGCATTAGGGCTAATTTCAACTAGGTCAACACCAGCCTCTTCCGCTTTAGCGAGTGCTTCACGAACACTCATTACACCGAGTTGCTCACCGTCTAAACCGGTGACACGGATTTCAGTTGCACGGATTTCTTCGTTAATACGATTTGGACGTGCTGTTGGGAGTTTTTTTCCGCCTTTAATACCTTATTCCTCCATCTGATTGAGCTGACGACTGCGAATTTCTTCCAGCAGTTTGCTTGTAAATTCATTAACATCTAGGCTGCCTAAATCTTTACCACGACGGGTACGAACAGAGACTTTACCTGATTCAACTTCTTTATCACCACAAACTAGCATGTAAGGAACACGACGCAAGGTGTGTTCGCGAATTTTAAAGCCGATTTTCTCATTACGTAAATCCGCTTTCGCACGAATGCCAACACTTTGTAGCTTGCTAACTAATTCTTGAACATAATTTGATTGAGCATCCGTAATATTCATCACAACGACTTGTTGCGGCGCTAACCAAGTTGGGAAGAAACCTGCATATTCTTCTGTCAAAATACCGATAAAACGCTCAAGAGAACCTAATACCGCACGGTGAATCATCACAGGAACGATACGTTCGTTGTTTTCACCGACATAAGATGCATTGAGACGCCCTGGTAAGAAGAAGTCCAACTGGACAGTTCCGCATTGCCAAGCACGGTCTAAGCAGTCATACAGCGTGAATTCAATCTTAGGACCGTAGAATGCCCCTTCCCCTGGTTGGTATTCAAATTCAATACCTTGATCTTTTAATGCCTGAGCCAGATCCGCTTCTGCGGTATCCCACATATCGTCAGTACCGATACGTTTCTCTGGGCGTGTAGACAATTTAACAACTATTTTTTCGAAACCAAAAGTTGCATAAACGTCATAAATCATTTTAATGCAGTTAGTGACTTCACCTAAAATTTGCTCTTCGGTACAGAAAATATGCGCATCGTCTTGTGTGAAACCACGTACGCGCATTAATCCATGCAGTGCACCTGATGGTTCGTTACGATGGCAGCTACCGAATTCCGCCATTCTTAACGGCAAATCACGATAAGATTTCAAACCTTGGTTGAAAATTTGCACATGTCCTGGGCAGTTCATTGGTTTAACACAATATTCACGGTTCTCTGAAGAGGTTGTAAACATCGCGTCTTTATAGTTTTCCCAGTGACCTGTTCTTTCCCAAAGTACACGATCCATCATGAATGGACCTTTCACTTCTTGATAGTTATAAGCTTTTAATTTAGTACGTACAAAGGTTTCCAATTCACGGAAGATAGTCCAACCGTCATTGTGCCAGAATGCCATACCTGGCGCTTCTTCCTGCATATGGTATAAATCTAATTGCTTACCAATTTTACGGTGGTCACGCTTAGCGGCTTCTTCAAGACGAAGCAAATAGGCATTCAATTGTTTTTTATCTGCCCATGCGGTGCCGTAAATGCGTTGCAACATTTTATTATCGCTATTACCACGCCAATATGCGCCTGCCACTTTTTGTAATTTAAAGTGGTGACAAAAACGCATGTTTGGCACGTGTGGACCGCGACACATATCAATATATTCTTGGTGGTGATATAACCCAGGACGATCATCTTGACTAATATTTTGATCAAGAATTTCCACTTTATAATCTTCACCACGCGCAACAAATGTTTCACGAGCTTCAGCCCAAGAAACACGTTTTTTAATTACGTCATAATCTGTTTTGGCAAGCTCCAGCATGCGCTTTTCAAGCTTCTCCAAATCTTCCTGCGTCAGCGCATAGTCCAGATCAATATCATAGTAAAAACCGTTATCAATCACTGGACCGATAGCCATTTTGGTATTTGGCCAAAGTTGCTTAATGGCATGACCTAACAAGTGAGCACAAGAGTGACGAATAATTTCAAGGCCATCGTCATCTTTACTTGTGATGATGGATAGATTGGCATCATTTTCGATGATTTCACAAGCATCAACTAGCTCACCGTTTACACGACCCGCGATACACGCTTTTGCTAGACCTGCGCCAATATCGCGCGCAACATCCATGACAGAAACGGCATGGTCGAACTGACGCTGACTTCCATCAGGAAGAGTAATAACAGGCATTAATAAATCCTTATCAGCAGTGGTGACCCACACGAAAGATCACTTGCTTGATTATTCCAAAGTTTATAAATCAATACGTTACCTTTAATTTCTCGCTGCACAATGCGAGGTATGCACACCAGTCTGTACACAAATGACAAAAATACTATGCACATTAAATGCAACTCAAAGACAATAATAACACAGACATATTTTAAGGCGATAGAGAGATAAGATTATTAATCCATTATATAAAGCCGCTAAAAAAGATATGCCTGTATAAAAAGGACCGAAAATTTAATCAATACTGCACAAAATTATTCAGCAACTCACCCCATTGAAAAGCGTAAATATAAAGTTGCTGATATTCATCATCGCTAGCCTAGCCGTATACTCAGCGACAAGTCAGCAAACAGTAATTATCTAACTGACATTGACTCCAAATAAATTAGGTTGTGCTTAGACAACACATAATCAGATCTGATAATCGTTAATAGTGAATTAACTCAGATAGCGTCGTTGCCAATCTTATTATCTGCACAACTTGACTTATAAGGAGCATAAGTGAGGTGTAATATGAAAAGCTTATGTAACGCTATACTATCGTTCTGTGCTATTGGTGTTATGTTACTCCTGTCGTCATCCCAAGTGAGTGCTCATGGTTACGTGTTAAGCCCTGAAAGCCGTGCTTATCAATGCTATAATGGCTATGGAAATGGCAAAGAACCAACCAACTTTGATTGTGGTATTAGAGGCACATCTGACCCACAAAGTATTGAAGGTTATAAAGGTTTTCCAGAAGCTGGCCCTCCAGATGGTCATATTGCAAGCGGAAATATTTCAACCTATTCTGAGTTGGATGTACAAACCCCAGATCGTTGGACAAAAGTTGATATGAAAACCGGCGAGAATACTTTCGTTTGGTATCTAACAATGAGCCATACATCGGCTTCATGGCGTTTTTTCATCACTAAAGCAGATTGGAATCAATCAGAAGCTTTAACTCGAGCAGCATTTGATTTAGAAAACTCTATTTGTGATCCTGAGCCAATCAGTGTGAGTGGCATTAATCCACCCACAAAAGAAAATATAGAGTTTAAATGTTATATTCCGACGGACCGAGAAGGCTACCATGTTATTCTCGCAATATGGGATGTTGCTGATACGAATAATGCTTTCTACCAAGTTATTGATGTTAATTTAAGCAATTAACGCAATAATGGCTCTCTTTATCCCTTTATTAAGAAGAGAGGCTCTTTAATTTAAGAGCCTCTCTACACTCAAATCATGATGGATTAACCAACAGATTATCTCAGTATCGACTTAGCGTTATTGATATCCTTAAAAACTATCAATAATCAGCAATATACTTTGTCACCGTTAATTTCTTGCCGCCGCGAGATAGATCTCTATCATCGGTTTTTTTATGGGGTGTTTTTATGAAAAAATTATACTGTTACTGACTTTTTTTTGTATCAACAGCCTCTTTAGCTGATTGCCATTTAAAAAAAGCCGCTAGGAATAAAATGTTGGATCAAAAAATTGGAATCTCCGGCCGTTGTGACACACAAAAAGCAATTAAAGATCAAGCAACCAAGCAAATCGATGAACGTTTGGGTATTCATTCTCAAAACATCAAGCAAAATATCAGCGATAAAAAAGAACATATCGAGATTCAAGCCACTCGCGTTAATATCAATAAAGCTACCGACAAAACAACATAGTTTAAATATGAGTACTATTTAACCATCCCATCATGGACAATAGTACTCGTATGATTTGATTATTGAAAAAGAACAGATATTGCACTGGCTGCTAATAATAACCCCATCACTAGGTTAAATTTTTTCAATACCTGTGGATTTTTCAATCGCTCTCTTAATTCACTACCAAACATTGCCCAAATCGTCACACACGGAAAATTAATCAAACTAAAAATAATGGCGACTATCAACATGGAGCTATAAGGATTCATAGATTCTGTATACAAAGCCATCCCTGACACGGCCATCATCCAGGCTTTAGGGTTAACCCATTGAAAGAGTGCGGCTTCTAATAGGGTTAATGGCTTTTCATTACCGTCTTTCGGTGAGCCAACTGAACGGCTAATCGTCGTTTTCCATGCCAGCCACAATAAATAAATAATGCCTATATATTTCAGAATATTGTAAACCACTTCTGAAGATTGAATTAAGGCCCCTACACCTAGGCCAACAGCAACCAACATCACAAAAAAGCCAAGGGATACCCCTAAAGCATGCGGCATAGTCCGTTTCAATCCAAAGTTCATTCCTGACGCAAGCAACATAATATTATTGGGTCCAGGCGTGATGGAGGTTACGAAAGAAAACATCGATAAAGATAAGAAAGTTTCAATATTCATAGTGTGTGCATCTATTGAGCAAATTATTAATAAAAAATAACCACAGAACCTTTACTCAATACAGCAACTTTTACCCCGCTGAATACTGAGTAACTCGCAGTGTAAAGCGGTTTGATTTCAACTTTTTTATCTCTACGTGCGCATGCTTAGCTTAACCCCATTAATTCACAAACAGATATAACTGGTCATTGCTTTTTCTACCTATCTATAAATCAAACTATGTGGTCAATCGCGATATATTTCTCTAGCTGTCATAAAGAGAGATAATATTTAGTCGCTATTTTAGTCACGATTCTATTGTGTATGGTTACAACCAGCGCCGAGTCTGTTGGCGATAACGTTGCCACTCTGCTTTAAAGTGTTCCGCTAAACATTTTTCTTCTTGCGGGATGGTATACAAATCGGTGATTAACCAAAACACTAGGCCAGACACCAAAAAATAGGGGGATTGAGTGAATAGCGCTAAGCTAACGCACATTGAAGTAAAAGCGAGATAGAGAGGGTTGCGAGAAAATCTAAATGGGCCTTCGGTAATTAAAGCTGTCGCAGGGCTGATAGGATTAGGAGACGTTTTGAAACGATAAAAATAATATAAACTGGCGGCTATCCATCCAAAGCTTTCTAAAGCAACTAAGATACCTAGAACCCCCGTCCAACCAGAAAAACTCCACGCCAATATGTTTTTTGCGTAGAGCGCATAGAAGGCAATTGTGTTTAAAATTAACCAATTTAAGAAGGGTAATCTAAATATGCTCATGACAATCTTCCTGAATCAACCTAGCATACGTAGACTAACATAAATCAATTAGCTTGTTTTAAGTCGCCAATCATATTTTTTGATCTTGGGGGGATAAAGCGGCTGTGCGTTTGTACCATCAACGCTGATTATGTCCTAAAAAGAAAACACTTTTTAATCCTTCGAGACGAGCATATTCTTGCTGACAAACTAATTTGCGCACTTGCATTGGCATACTATCAATACGCGAGCGAATTCCATTGAGTTGATCATCTAGCCCATTCATCCCTTTGATACTGACGATATCTTCATTGGTCTTTAAATAGTCTGCGAACGTTTGTAGGTTACTTTCTAAACTATCGCATACATTATTATTGACATCCCGACTTGGTATTAATGAGCTAATGGATTCCGGCAAAAGGTTTGCAACACTAGGATAAATATTTTGTTTCCATTGTTGTGGGAAAACAATAAATAGTGCAGCCATTGAGATACCAATCAGCATCACTAAGGCTGTTAGAGCCGTCATTACATTTTTCATTTACAACCCCAAACTGTCCTGTTTCACTGTCTCTAGGATACTGCATAAGGCGTAAAGCAATTTTTATAATAAAAAATTGTTTGTAAAGAAAACTTTAGCAAGCGTATTTTACTAATAAAAGCAGACAAATTAAGATGATACGTTATTGTCCAATAATTTATAGAAGAGCGTTGTACTTTCAAATTCATGCTGTGCATTTGTCACAAAATGAGGGGTTTCTCCCGCTTTAATATAGCCTTGTTTACAATACAAATGAGACGCGGTATCCCCCGTTCGGGTATCCAGTACCAATAATGTCCGTTTATGATTAAGCGCTAACTGCTCAATATTCATCAACAACTGTTTCGCCATACCATGCCCCCGAAAAGCAGTATGTACCATGAGTTTTTCAACTTCTGCTCGATGACGTCCATTTGCTTTTAAACATAAAGAGAGTTGAATGGCGCCAGCTAACTGTTGATCAATATATTTCACCACTAATAGGCGCTCACCTTTACGTAAATCCTTATCGACCTTTTGCCAATACTGTCGGGCATCCTTCGGCATTAATGGTGCAATAAATCCGATTGACGCTCCACTATTAACACTATCGATTAATAGAGACTCTAACTGCTGTTCTATGCCTTCTATAGATGTCATTTCTTTGATAGACATTGTATTTTTCCTTAATACCTTATTTTGTTATTAGCATCAAAAATAGTTATTCTGCAAAGGCCAGTTAACAAGGACACTAATCGTAAAACACCATATTCTCATAAGGTGCTTTTTGGCAATGTGCTAAACGCTCTATTAATGAACCAACATGAATTTCTAGCTTATGGCCATCCGGATCCAAAAAGTAAAACGAATCCCCTTCGCTACGATTATCTTTCCAAACGGTAACATCTGCACGTTGTAGCTTTTCAACTACCGTAGAAAAGTCTTTTGATGATACGGTGAAAGCATAATGCGTATAGTCTGTCTTCTCTGGTCGTTGGGCCTTTCGGGTGGGATCGACTGAAAGACATACCCATAACTCCCCGCAAGTGAGGTAAGCACCATTTTTCCATCTTGCATGAAGCTTCATTCCTAATATTGAATGATAGAAGAACAGACTGTTCTTAATATCTGTGACCGCCAGAGTCAAATGATTAATCCCCGTAAGCATATAACCTCTATATTAAATTGCCAAAAAAATATGTTTTTTATATATATTCAATTAGTTAAATAATATACGGATGGGTATTTCGATAATAATAAACAATAAATGTTTATTCTTTTAATGAATTTACATAACCAATAGTTAACTAACATAATTAAGCGTATAACTTAAAGCATATCGAAATTTTGACAACCTACTAATAGATGCCCTTTCCCTTTTTATGTCCCCCATAAAAAGGGTTTTTTTTACCCTAAAAATTGAACACTTTTAAAACACAAGCCTATCTAACTGTTATATAAGAAATAAGATAAGTTATTCACAATGGAATGCTAATGTTATCCACAGTTAATGTGAACAACTGCTCTTATTTCATATTATTTGAATACACCTCTTTGTAATTTAGAAATGTCATTATGAGACTCGTCATGGCAATATTTTATCGTTAACTTCACTAGCAAACAGCAGTCGGAGTGCTTTTACGGGGCATACAATAATAATTTTTGTTATAGTGCTCATTCATACTCAAAATTGTTAACATCTATAAGAGCTTAATTTGCCTATTATGAATGATATTTTGGAACTGTTTCAGGCCATCGGTATTGGATTGGTTTTATTACTACCACTTGCCAACCCTCTGACAACAATCGCTGTAATGCTCAGTTTGTCTGGCAATATGACCAAAGAACAACGAAACCATCAATCACTTTTGGCTGCCATCTATGTTTTTGCAATCATGACAATTGCCTTTTATGCTGGACAGTTAGTCATGAATACATTCGGTATATCCATCCCCGGTTTAAGAATTGCAGGTGGGCTCATTGTGGCCTTTATCGGATTTGGAATGCTATTCCCTAGCAGTGAAAATAATGATGACACTAGTGCATTAGCGCCTGATGATTCGACTATTTCTAAAAAACGTCAACGATCTCCAAATATTGCCTTTGTTCCCCTCGCCATGCCAAGTACTGCTGGACCAGGAACTATCGCTATCATCATTAGTTCTACGGCATCTTTGCAAGGTGATGTCGGATTTGCACCTTGGATCTTAAAAGTTGCTCCTGTTTTGACATTTTTTATTGTCAGCCTAATCGTGTGGTTAGCGCTAAGGGGCGCAACTTCAATTATGAAATGGTTAGGTAACGGTGGGATTGATGCTATTTCTCGTATTATGGGATTCTTATTAATTTGTATGGGAGTCCAGTTCGTTATCAACGGTATCGTTGAAATAGTCGCACAACTCCCACATTTAATCGCAACACATCAATAGTTTATGGCTAATGCATTATAGGCATTTTTCACTTTCCACAAATAGCGCGGAGCTTGAGGCGCTGGATGCTTAGATTGAACGTGCTGGTAGAACTCTTCAGGCGTCAAACTATTAATCATCGCAATAGCTCTGCCCTTATCATTATCAAATGTTCGTAATAACGCCCCTGCACCATTAACGTAAGCAACAACAGTCGCATAGTACATGGTTTGTGGATGATTAATCCCCGCTAGGTGCTGCTCTTTAAGTATACGAATATAGGTGGTACCGATATCAATATTGGTTTTTGGGTCTTTTAATTCATGACTTGACGGTTCCCCCGACTTACCCTGATAACGATAAGCATCACGACCCGCTGTCGATGCTTTTATTTGCATTAGGCCAATAGCATTGGATTTACTCACCACTTCAGGTCTAAAGTTGGATTCGACCTCAATTATCGCTCTAATCAACGTTTCATCGACATTATACCGATTTGCTGATTCTCGAATAAATTCATCAAATGGCGTGCGAGGGAATGAAATATTTTGCTGTACGGTTGATAAATTGCTACTTTTATTTAACATCCGTTGTGTTGATACTTGTTTTTCTGGTTCACTGGAGCATCCCGCCAGTAACAGAAATACCAATGCGCCACCGATATTTTTTTTCACCGAGATATCCTCTGCTAACAAAACTGACGGAAGAATAACTAATCGTAAGAAAAATAAAACAATTTTTACTTAACTTTTACTTTAAGACATGTTCTATTCATACCAATATATAATCACAATAATTGATGAATCACACACTTTTTGTCTTGACTTTATCCAATTGATATTGATAATCATTATCAATTGAGTTTTAATCCTGTTATGCTTTTTTGTTAATAACAGTACAATTAAAAAATCCACTAAGCCAATGATGTCAGGGTCTGAACTATGAACAAAAAATTTTCGCTCTTTTCTAAACCACTGCTTTCTGCTCTCTTTGCTTTATCCGCTATTCTACTAGTCAGTCAACCTGCTTTGGCTAAAAAGTTTAAGGTCGTCACAACTTTTACTATTATTCAAGATATCGCACAAAACGTGGCGGGTGATGCCGCAATCGTAGAGTCCATTACTAAACCTGGGGCAGAAATCCATGGTTATCAACCTACCCCGAAAGATATTATGAAAGCTTATGATGCTGACTTAATCTTATGGAATGGTCTAAACCTTGAAGTGTGGTTTCAACGTTTCTTTGAGAATTTCCAAAACGTTCCTGCCGTCGTAGTCACTGAAGGTATAGAACCTATGCCAATTCGAGAAGGTGAATATAAAGGAAACCCAAACCCTCATGCTTGGATGTCTCCTGCCAATGCCAAAATTTACATCGAAAATATTCGCAAAGCCTTGGTAAAGTATGATCCAGAAAATGCAGAAATCTATAACGCAAACGCTAAAAAGTATGCTGAAAAAATCGCACAACTTGATACACCGCTTCGCGAACGTCTTAACCGTATCCCTGAAGATAAGCGTTGGTTAGTATCCAGTGAAGGTGCATTTAGTTATTTAACAAAAGACTACGGTTTAAAAGAAGTGTATCTATGGCCTATCAATGCTGAAGAGCAAGGCTCCCCACAGCAAGTTAAAAAAGTTATCGATACCGTACGCGAATATAATATCCCTGTTGTTTTTAGCGAAAGTACTATTTCAGATAAACCCGCACGCCAAGTTAGCAAAGAAACTGGGGCAAAATATGGTGGGGTACTGTATGTGGACTCATTATCAACTGCTGATGGCCCTGTACCCACCTATATTGATTTGCTAAATACAACAGTAGACACCATAGCGAAAGGATTTGATCAGTAATGATGAGTAGCTCAAACCGCTTTGAACACCCTAAATTGATTGTTGATGATGCCACTGTAACGTATAACAACGGTCATACCGCTATTTATGATGCAAGTTTTAATATTACTGGTGGCTCAATTTGCGCACTCGTTGGCGTCAACGGTAGTGGCAAATCAACCTTGTTTAAAACGATCATGGGGTTAGTCACCCCATCATCTGGTAGCGTCACTTTAAATGGCGAGCCAATTAAAGCTGCGCTAAAAGAAAATATTATCGCCTATGTTCCACAAACAGAGGAAGTTGATTGGAACTTCCCTGTGCTCGTTTCTGATGTAGTGATGATGGGACGTTACGGTAAAATGGGCTTTTTCCGTATCCCCAAAAATGAAGATAAAGAAGCAGTCAAAAAAGCGCTAGAGCGCGTGGACTTAGCAGGGCTTGAGCATCGCCAGATAGGTGAGCTGTCTGGAGGCCAAAAAAAACGGGTCTTTCTCGCTCGTGCTCTTGCTCAACAAGGTAAAGTTCTGTTGCTCGACGAGCCTTTTACTGGGGTTGATGTTAAAACTGAAAATGCCATCATTGATTTACTACGCAGTTTACGCGATGAAGGCCACCTGATTTTAGTATCAACCCATAACTTAGGTAGCGTACCCGAATTTTGTGACCAAGTGATTTTGATTAATCGTACAGTACTGGCCAGTGGCCCAACTGAAACCACCTTTACCCAAAAGAATTTACAAGTTGCTTTTGGTGGCGTACTGCGTCATATCAATCTCTCCGGACAAGAGCTTCATGATGATGATGACCCCCGCTCTATCACGGTCATTACCGATGATGAAAGGGCTGCTGTCTTCTATGGTCACGACCACGATGCACCCGTTAGAACGAACCAACCTAAGGATTCAGAATGATCGAGTTGTTACTTCAGCCTTTCGAGTACAACTATATGGTTAAAGCCATCTGGGTAAGTGCCATTGTAGGTGCCGTCTGTGCATTTCTGTCCGCTTATTTGATGCTCAAAGGCTGGTCATTAATGGGGGATGCCCTTTCCCATTCTGTTGTTCCTGGGGTAGCAGGCGCTTATGCGTTAGGGTTGCCTTACGCCGCTGGTGCTTTTTTTACTGGGATCTTGGCAGCTCTTGCGATGACGTTTATCAAGCATATCACCCGTTTGCGTGAAGATGCCGTAATTGGCTTTATCTTTTCCACCTTCTTTGCTGCGGGCTTATTGATCGTATCGTTAAACCCCACTTCAGTGAATGTGCAGACTATTATATTTGGTAATATTTTAGGTATTGCGGATGCCGATGTGCTGCAAGTTGAAATCATTATTGCCGTCTCTTTCATTGTATTACTCGCGCTTTGGAAAGATCTACTCGCAGTATTTTTTGATGAAAGCCACGCGCGTTCAATTGGGTTAAATCCACTACGTTTAAAAATAATCTTCTTTACCTTGCTGAGCGCCTGTACTGTTGCTGCGTTACAAACAGTTGGGGCAATTTTGGTTATTGCAATGGTCGTGACACCTGGGGCAACCGCCTACTTACTGACTGACCAATTTAAACGATTATTGATCATTGCGGTGGCTATTGGTACAGCAACCAGTGCAATTGGTGCTTATGCGAGTTATTTCCTCAATGGTGCAACTGGTGGATTAATTGTTACTTTACAAACAATTATTTTCTTGTTGGCTTTCTTCTTTGCACCCAAACACGGTATTTTTGCATCACGACGCAAAGCAAAACAAGAAGTGGAGAATTTGCATAAAATAAAGCAACAAGGAGCCTCTAATGAGTGATTTTATTGACTTACTAACGGCACCGTTTCTCTTCCCTTTTATGCAAAAAGCGATCATCACCGCCATCGTGACAGGTGCTGTATGCGCCATTTTATCTTGCTTTTTAGTCCTAAAAGGCTGGTCATTGATGGGGGATGCTATCTCTCATGCCGTATTACCAGGTATCGTCATCGCTTCTGTGGCAGGTATTCCTCTTGCTATAGGCGCCTTTATTTCAGGGCTATTTTGCGCATTCGCGACGGGCTATTTAAAAGAGAACAGTCGAATAAAAGAAGATACCGTGATGGGAATTGTGTTTTCCGGCATGTTTGCCGTCGGTTTAGTGATGTTTGCTAAAATCGATACAGAACAACACCTTACCCATATTTTATTCGGTGATATTTTGGGAATTACTGATGCCGAGTTTAAACAGAACTTATGGTTCGCAGGTATCACGATCGCCATAATCTTACTAAAACGTAAAGATTTTATGTTGTACTGTTTTGACCCTAATCAGGCAAGGGTCATTGGACTCCCCGTTAAACTCATCCATTATGGTTTACTGTCCTTACTTGCTTTAACTATTGTCGCCTCGCTACAAGCCGTCGGGATCATTTTGGTTATTGCCATGTTGATTTCACCGGGGATCATCGCATTCGTGCTATGTCGAAGTTTTGGATGGATGTTGGTGGTTGCCGTCATCGCCTCCGTCACTTCCAGCGTGATTGGTACTATTATTAGCTTCCACATTGATGGGGCAACCGGCCCTTGTATCGTGATTACCCAAGCGGTTTATTTCATTATTGCTCTGCTCTACAGCAAAATGGTATTAACACGCAAAAGAGCTAAAATGCCGCAAGAAAAGTTACAATCAGCCTAAAAATTCTTTTGTTATTAAAAAATAAAGGCCGCTTCCTATAAGAAGCGGCCTTTGACTATGCAGATTAATCATGAGTACTTAAGAAGCTACATCAACTTTTTCCAATACGATTGGAATATTTTTATAAGCAGGAATACCGCTTTGTGGATCAAAATTATCCAATGCGATTAGGTTATTCGCTTCAGGAAAATAGGTCGCAACACAACGGTCTGCCATATCATAAATCACGACTTTCAAGTTATCTAAACGGCGATGAGTGCGTTTTTGATCACTATCAAGTGCGATAATGTTGACCCTATCACCAGCTGCCAAGTTTTGTTTTTTCGCTTGCGCTTCACTGATAAACATCACGTCACGTTGACCAAACACGCCTCGATAACGGTCATTTAATCCATAAATCGTGGTGTTATATTGATCATGGCTGCGAACTGTCGCTAAGATTAACTCGCTGTTCACGGCTGATTTAGGATCTTCAATCACCCCTTCTGTGGTCATGAAATTTGCTTTACCAGACTTCGTTAGCCAGCGTCGTTCTGACGCCGCGTTAGTGAGGTGAAAACCGCCAGGCACACGAATACGTGCGTTATAATCGTCAAAACCAGGTAAAACAGCTTCCATTGCGTCGCGGATTTTATCGTAATCATCAATAAAATCATCCCATTCCACTTTAGTATTTGGCAATGTGGCTTTTGCCATACCAGCAACAATGGCACATTCTGATTTTAAATGTGGGCTAGCTGGTTTTAACTTACCGTGAGAAGCATGTACCATCGACATGGAATCTTCCACTGTAATACTTTGTGGCCCTGTTTTTTGCATGTCACGTTCAGTACGCCCTAATACAGGGAACAAAAAGGTATTTTTTGCCGTTAATAGATGTGAGCGATTCAGTTTTGTGGCTGCATGTACCGCCAAATCTAATTTTTTCATGCCATTAAAACAAGCATCTTGATCAGGCATTGCTACTGCTAGATTTCCTCCCATGCAGATCAGTGCGCGAGCTGTTCCCTCCGCGATTGCCTGCATGCTTGCAACTGCGGCATGACCAAACTGAGCTGGTGGTTTAAATCCAAAGCGCTGCTCAAGTTTATCCAAGAAAGATTGGCTTGGTTTTTCGGTGATCCCGACAGTACGGTCACCCTGAACATTGGAGTGCCCACGTAAAGGACAGATACCCGCCCCTTCACGACCAATATTGCCTTTTAGCAAGAGTAAATTGACCAATTGTTGAATATTTTGCGTACCATGTTGATGCTGAGTGATCCCCATGCCATAGCAAATGATCGTTCTGTCCGCCTCAATATATAACTGTGCTATTTGTTCAATGTCTTCTTTTGAGAGACCACTAACACGTAAAATATCTTCCCAGCCTGTTGTCATGACATCATGCTTAACGGCCTCAAAACCAACAGTATGAGTTTGAATAAATTCATTATCCAAAATAGGTGCTTTTCCTTGTGCAATCGCAGCTTCATGCTGCTCAATCACACAACGCATCACGCCTTTTATCAAAGCGGTATCACCACCAATGCGTACTTTATAATAGTGCTCAGCTAACCGCGTTGATTCAAACGTTAACATTTCAATCGGGTCTTGAGGGTACTCAAAACGCTCCAATCCACGCTCTTTCAACGGATTAATGGCAATGATTTTAGCGCCTCGTTTTGACACCTCACGCAATGAACTTAACATTCTTGGGTGATTCGTTCCCGGATTATGACCAATACAAATGACTAAGTCGGCCTTATCAAAATCCTCCAGCAATACCGTACCTTTACCAACACCTATCGATGCAGCAAGCCCAACACTCGTTGGTTCGTGGCACATATTGGAGCAATCGGGAAAATTATTAGTACCGTATTCTCTCGCAAACAATTGATAGAGAAACGCGGCTTCATTTGACGTACGACCTGAAGTATAAAACTCTACACTGTTTGGATCAGGATAACTTGATAAAAGCTGACCTATTTGTGCAAATGCGTCTTCCCATTCAATCGGCTCATAATGGTCAGTTTGTGCATTATATTTCATTGGATGCGTTAATCGACCTTCGTTTTCTAAATCGTAATCATCCCATTTTAATAATTCGGAAACAGAATATTTAGCGAAAAATTCAGGAGTGGTTCTTTTTGATGTTGCTTCCCATGACATGGCTTTTGCGCCATTTTCACAGATATCAAATGAGGCATAATGTTTTGGATCAGGCCATGCACAACCTGGACAATCAAATCCTTGAGGTTTATTCATTTCAAACATTGCTATCACATCATGACCAATATCCATTTGGCCTCTAATGGCTTCCGCGACGGCTTTTACCGCGCCCCAGCCCGCAGCAGGGCCAGTGTAATTTTCAATTTTTTCTTTCATTTTCATTACTCTTTTAAATTTAAAATATTACAAATAATGAACATCAAATAATTACAATCTAATTTTGATTAAATTTTATTTAATTATATACATAGAAAAATATAGCAAATAATATTAATAACAATAAGCCATTATTTTTATTAATAGGCAAATAGAATTAAAAATATGTCATTATTACGACTCAAATTTAATTCACTCTATTTATTGTCATATTTCAATATTTAATTACGATGATTTATCAACGTCATAATGATTATTTAATTACAACAAATTTTCAAAAAAGCCATATTCCATCAAATGTTATCACTGGGTAATTTCGTGATAGGCTCTTCTTTTTAAATAATTATTGCTGTTAATTCCTAAACTGTCGCTATAGAATTGTGTTAATGAAGACCAAAGCAAAGCGAGGTGTGTCATGTGGCAAGCAATGTATCGTTTATTAAGCGAACACTTGGGTGAAGCAGAACTTCATAACAAAGAGATCCTGTCTGGAGGAGACATTCATCACACGATGAAAATCGATTATGGTGAACATACCATTTTCGTCAAACAGAACCTGCGTGAATTTTTGCCTTTGTTTAAACAAGAAGCTGAGCAGCTTGAGATGCTTGCCAAAAGCAATACTATCACCGTGCCAAAAGTCTACGGCGTCGGGAGTAATAAACACCATAGCTTCCTGCTACTCGAATATTTTCCGTTGAAAAAATTTGATGCAACCAATGCATGGCGCTTTGGTCAACAATTAGCACAACTTCACCAATGGGAAGAGCAGCCTAGTTATGGTTTTGACTTTGACACCATGTTAGGGACCATCACTCAGCCAAACGGATGGGAAAAGCGTTGGAACTCGTTTTTTGCTGAAAAACGCATTGGCCTACAATTACAACTTGCAGCAGAAAAAGGTATGGTATTTGGTGATATTCAACAAATCGTTGATATTGTCAGAAAACGCCTTGCAGGACATCAGCCTCAACCCTCATTGTTACACGGTGATTTATGGCCCGCCAATTGCGCTATTACCTTGGAGCAAAACGGTATTTTATATGATCCCGCTTGTTATTGGGGGGATAGAGAATGTGATATCGCAATGTTACCGCTGTATCAAGAATTACCAATCCAGATTATAGATGGCTATCAAAGTGTTTGGCCATTACCAAGCGGTTTTCTCGATAGGCAGCCCCTTTATCAACTGTACTATTTACTTTGTCAGTCAAACATATTTGGGCTTGAAAAGAGCTACTTGCATGCTCGAACGATTACCGATGAGTTACTTGGTGAAAAGTAACGACGTGTTTTGGCCCAGTTTTGTTTGACTGGGCCTGACTGATTACCAATTCAAAAATTTTAACGCGAAATAAATTGCGACACCTAACACGATCGGCCAAAAATACAGAATAAAGAACTGAGTAAAAATGGTATGACGAGGGATCGTAACCTTGGCTTCCAATTCCTCTTTCGAAACGTCGTTACCTTTCGCCTTTTCTAAAATCACATGGTCTTCAATACTTTCACGAATAAACTTAATTTGTCGATACATTCGTAGGCCCGACGCACTTAGCGCTATACCAACAAAGATAAAAATAAAAATGATTATAAAACCGATATTCGCCCCGACAAACCCTTCAGAGACTCGGGGAATGGGAGAGTTATGCCAAAACAGATTGAGAAATGGTGTACTTTGACGGGTCATTTCAGCCATTAATTTAATAAAATCATTGGCGACCGCGTTAATTCCCTCACCTTCCAGCCCTTTTATTGCTGCAAGTTTGATGAGTGAAGCTAAGGTAGAAAGCAATGCTACAAGAAAAACAATCCAACCGAGAATACGTTTGCCGATTGCGACATAACTTGCAGTCTGGTAATTCATTATTAACCCTCAAAAAATTTTTTTTATAACTAATCATAACTGAATTTTCATAAACCCACCAAATTTACAACACTGAATAATAGTGTTCCGACTATTTTCAGATTTTTTAACTTGTTATTTATTAAGGCTATTAACAAAGATCCCCGTTCTGATATATATAATCAAGTAATGACTTGCTACAATATCTCGTCACACGAAAGGGCTAAGCATTTCAAGTTGTATGCCACTCATTAACCAAGTGACCAGTGAAATCAATCCATCATTTCACTGCATACAACGGATTGAAGCATGGCAAGGTCACACATACATGAATGGAGTTTTGACATGTACCATAATTTAACCATCCAATCTGTTATTTTTGATATGGATGGCTTGCTGATTGATTCTGAGCCTTTTTGGGCACAGGGAGAGCGAGAGGTGTTTTCTCAGTTAGGCATCGACTTGTCTATTGCCGATAAATTACCTGATACTCTCGGTTTACGTATCGACCATGTTGTAGAGCTTTGGTACCACGCTTCTCCATGGCAAGGCCATAGCCTCAAAGAAGTTGAGCAAATGATTATTGACCGTGTCATTGGATTAGTTGAGGAACAACGTCCTCTCCTACCTGGTGTGCATCATGCCCTTGAACTGTGCCGTTCAATGGATCTCAATATCGCGCTCGCTTCAGCATCCCCACTCTATATGCTGGAAAAAGTCTTAAACTTATTTGATATTCGCGATTATTTTTCTGCGGTCGTCTCTGCTGCTGATTTACCTCACAGCAAACCACACCCAGAAGTTTATCTGAATGCCGCAGCGTTGTTAGACACCAAGCCTATTCATTGTGTGTCATTAGAAGATTCCTTTAATGGCATGATTGCCGCTAAAGCAGCACGGATGCGCTCGATCGTCGTACCCGATAAACAACATTTTAATGACCCGCGTTGGGGCCTCGCTGATGTTAAGCTATCTTCACTCAATGAATTAACTGAAAAACATTTGCGTTAATTTTTATTCATTTCTTTTTTTATCTAATCCCTATCATTTTTTGATAGGGATATTACGAAAAAGTATAAAGCTCTGATGTTATTCGCTAATAAATAAGCGTTTTTTTCGCTACTCACCTATCATATTCCTTGTAAACACTTTATACTTCCCGCCTAACTGTATAGATAAACAGATGGTAATTTATCCACCATGACTGCTGAAGGGCACCTGCTATTTTCTGTCGCCTCATTAATAATGGCACATAAGCTAGAAATCACGACTGAGCTTGCTCAAGGTGACTGGCTACATATGGTGCCAGGCGTTCTGCTGGGTGCCTTATTGCCAGATATCGATCACCCTTCTTCTATTCCTGGGCGGCTATTAAGGATCTTATCAATACCGATTTCTAAATTATGCGGACACCGTGGATTCACGCATAGCTTGATTGCTTGGCTACTATTAATGATCGCCTGCTACCAGTGGTTACCATCACAATGGGCTATCCCGAATGATTTACTGCAAGCATTTTTACTCGGTTATATCAGCCACTTAATTGCAGATATACTAACGCCTTCTGGAGTGCCATTCCTATGGCCACTGCCGTTGCGTTTTTGCCTGCCACTACTGCGTAGTAAGTCAAATAAACGGGCTGAGCGCTTTGTTGCTATTGCATTGACGGTTTGTGCTTGCCTTCTACCTGCTGGCTACAACTTTGATCTGCACTCACAATTTGATAGCGTCATAAAATATATTCATAATCAAATAGATACATACTTACCTACCTAATCAATCGTTTTGTAATATACTGTAAGTATCAATCTTTATATGTTATTACTTTTCATTATAAGAATTGTATTTTATCTACTGTTAACATATAACCAGTTGTTAGGATAAGCTAATCCCTTATAACCTTTAAGGTTTACAGTGCTAATAACATAATTCAAAAACTGCGATTGGAGTTCGGAATGAATATTCCTTTAATAATTAATGTGCTCATCTTTGTAGCACTGCTTATACTGCTAGCAAAATTAGGGGCAAAGGGCTGGAGTCTATCTAAAAAAGTTTTATTAGGCTTGGTTTTCGGTGTTGCTTATGGTGTAGCGCTACACTATGTGTATGGTACTGGTCACCAAACGCTGAAGGATTCCATTCTCTGGTTTAATATCGTCGGTAATGGTTATGTGCAATTATTACAAATGGTTATTATGCCATTAGTATTTGCCTCAATACTCAGCGCTGTTGCACGCCTACACAAGGCTTCCTCTTTGGGAAAAATTAGTTTTTTAACGATTGGTACACTACTATTAACGACAGCCATTGCCGCACTGATTGGTATTTTGATGGCTAATCTGTTTGGCTTAACGGCCGAAGGTTTGGTTCAAGGCCAGCAAGAAACCGCACGTCTTGATGCGATTCAAAATAACTATGTCGGTAAAGTATCCGATCTAGCTGTTCCACAGTTAATTTTATCCTTTATTCCAAAAAATCCATTTGCTGATCTGACTGGGGCTAGCCCAACGTCAATTATTAGCGTCGTGATTTTTGCAGCCTTCTTAGGTGTCGCTGCCTTACAATTATTCAAAGATGACCAAGAGCGTGGTGAGAAAGCATTAGCGGCTATCGATGTGTTACAAGCTTGGGCGATGAAACTGGTTCGTTTAGTGATGCGTTTAACACCGTATGGTGTAATGGCACTAATGATAAAAGTTGTCGCAAGCTCTAACTTATCCGATATCATCAACTTAGGTACTTTTGTTATTGCCTCTTATGTCGCAATCGGATTAATGTTTATTATCCACGGTATTTTCATTGCGGTAACTGGCCTAAGCCCGATTAAATTTTTCAAAAAAGCAGGTCCAGTATTAACGTTCGCTTTCACAAGCCGTTCTAGTGCAGCGAGTATTCCATTAAATATTGAGACGCAAACTCGCCGTTTTGGTGTGCCAGAGTCTATCGCTAGCTTTTCCGCTTCCTTTGGTGCCACTATCGGCCAAAACGGTTGTGCAGGTATTTATCCTGCGATGTTGGCGGTAATGGTTGCGCCAACAATGGGAATTAACCCATTTGATCCTCTATGGATTGCCACCTTGGTTGGTATCGTCACAATCAGTTCCGCTGGGGTTGCGGGTGTTGGTGGTGGTGCAACATTTGCGGCATTAATTGTATTGCCAGCGATGGGTCTCCCCGTCACGCTTGTAGCATTATTGATTTCCGTTGAACCATTGATTGATATGGGCCGTACCGCATTAAACGTGAGCGGTTCAATGACTGCGGGTACCGTAACCAGTCAGTTAATGGGTGAAACCAACAAAACAATTTATAACCAAGAAGAGGATGGCGAACTAAAACACGTCTAATCTTCGCTCATGATTAACTGCTCACCGTCCTATCGGGCTCGGTTAGTAAAATAACAATCACACCCTGTGAGTCTTAGGCTGACAGGGTGTTTTTTTATCTCACGCCTTTAATTAAATTTATTTATCGTATGGATAACGATAAATTTCAGTGTTTAATTCTAAAATACCTTGCCAATAGTCAATAGTACGTAAGATAATAGCGGCTGAGTAACGATTCTAGGCTATCTGCCTATGTTACGTCAGCCCGTGTTCTGCGGGTCACCATCATCAATATTTTTTAGTGATTTTATATATGACCAATATTCATATACTAAAAACTGATCCTGAAAATAACCCATGTGTAAGTTGCGGTGCATGTTGCGCTTATTTTCGCGTCTCTTTCTATTGGGCTGAGAGTGAAAGTGGTGGTGGGTTAGTCCCTCAAGAGTTAACTGAGCAAATCACCCCCTTTATGAGTGCAATGAAAGGGACGAACCAAAAACACAATACGCGCTGCACCGCATTGACAGGTACCATTGGCGAATGTGTCTCTTGCTCAATTTACACACAACGACCAACGCCTTGCCGCGAGTTTGAACAATCATGGTTATCAGGAGTTCACAATGAAGCTTGTGACCGAGCTCGAGCAGCCCATGGCCTTCCGCCTTTAGAACCTCACTTGCCACAGATCGCGTGTTAACCGTCTATGACCCAGGTCACTCTGGGTTATCTCTTTGAATCCATTGATGATACATCTTACTTCAATGAAGAAATTGAGCTTATTCATCTCAATAGATTAATCGAATAACAATGAAAAATGGTCATCTCCTTTAGCCACATCCCCTCTTCTTTGATGCCTCTGAATGATATTCAGATCGACTGTTTATCTAACGTTAATCAACATAACCCGAATGGGTTATGTTGAGGATTTAAATGGCTTCCAAGGACTATTTCTTTGTTTTGCGGATGTTAAAGCGTTATCTACGCAAAAAAACGCTAATATGTTTATTCTTCCCTTAACTCTGTCATGGCTTCCATTGCTAATTCAAATGAATATAAGCGAGCCTGATGGTCAAAAATTTGCCCATTAACCATGATTTCATCGGCCTGAGTTTGCCGCAATATAGACGCTATCCCATGACGAACTTTCGCCTTATCTCCTACCAATGACATCCCTAGGGCTTGCTGCACACCCAATTGCTCGGCTGGAGACCAAATTTTATCCATATCTTGAACAGGTGGTGGCAATTGAGCAGGCTGTCCTCTACGCAACATAACAAAAGCTTGCTGCATTGATGTAAATAAAAATTCAGCATCACGCACCGTATCAGCTGCAATTATATTGATACAAACCATTGCATAAGGCTTTTCAAGCCTTGCTGAAGGTTGAAAGTTTTCACGGTATACATGCAGTGCCTGTAGTAACAAATCAGGTGCGAAATGTGATGCAAAGGCGAAAGGTAAGCCCATCTGAGCAGCAAGCTGTGCGCTGTATAAACTTGAACCTAATAACCAAACTGGAATTTTTTCGCCATAACCGGGAACAGGCCTAACAGGTGGGTTAGGATCTATTGCATCAAACCAATTGACTAATTCAGCCACATCTCGCGGAAAATTATCAATATCCTGACTCATGTGCCGACGTAGTGCCCTCATGGTCTGTTGATCGCTTCCCGGAGCACGCCCTAGTCCTAAATCTATTCGATTTGGATATAAGGTATTCAATGTTCCAAATTGCTCAGCAATCACCAGAGGTGAATGGTTAGGTAGCATAACGCCTCCCGAACCTACACGTAACCTTGTGGTATTCGCAGCAAGATAGCCAATCAGCACTGATGTGGCAGCACTTGCTATCCCAGTCATATTATGATGTTCCGCTAACCAATATCGATGATAGCCGAGTTTTTCAGCTAATTGAGCTAAATCGAGAGAATGAGAAAAGGCTTCCTTAGCGGTAGCACCTTGAGGGATAGGCGCAAGATCTAACACGGAAAAAGGCATATTGATATCAGACATAATGACTCACTTTGTTATCATTTTGTTCGTTATACAACATGCTAATCGATTACTCTCTCACCTGCCAGTCACTCTGTTTCCTACAGCACAAGTGATGCTATCTCGCTATACTAATACCCCATAATAAAGCCTTAATTGACTCTGCTATTTGTGTTAGGAAGCTAAATAAGTAGAAAATATGGAAAAAGTGCAGCAATTGTGAAGCTTCAGTCAAAGCAGGTAAAACCGATTGCGGTAAAAAACCAATTCATTGATTATTCAAATCAGTGCAAATAAGAGGATATATCAATGACAAAATTAAATTCTGGTTTACTTGCTATCATATTGATGTCAATTGGATTTTCGGCTGCTGCTAATGGCCCTAATAATAAAGTGCCACGCAGCCATATAGGGAATCACCCTAATATGCTATTCAGTGTGACTCAACAGACAACAACCCCAAATGAAACATTGAAAAAACTTGCTAATGATGCACCCAAAGTGGCAGAAGGTAAACGTTACATGGTTAAAATGAGCATTGTAGAAATGCCTGAGTATGCCCCCATGAGACGAGGTGCAGCACCGCAACCGGACAATGCAGCTACAACGACTCCAGCACAATAGTTTTTTAAGATAAAATACCTCATAGGTATTACCTTTTAGACTAATACGCAGAATCAAATAGCATCTCTTGCAAATGTTCGTTATCTTAAGCGAATAACAAGTAGATCTATTAATCCTACGAATTGCCTCTATTTATAGAGGCTTTTTTTTATCCTAATTAAATTTAGTCTAAAACTAGTAAATTTCCTTATTTATTTCTAATCTTAATAAGCAACAAACAGTATTGTGTAGACTTGAGTATCTATTTTTATACAACCGTTGGAGCAAATCATGGGTTATTTCGAACTGAAAAAATCGACAAAAGATACGGCTCAGCCATACTATTTTGTTCTTAAAGCTGCAAATCATGAAATCATCGCAAGTAGCGAGATGTATTCGACGAAGCAAGCTGCATTAAAAGGAATTGCATCTGTTCAAAAAAATGCCGTAACAGAGGAAATCAAAGATCTCACCGCTTCATAGCGTCAAAAAAGGTTTTTCGACTTAACGGCTGAAACGCCTTGTGAACCTACGAGGCGTTTTATGCGCAACTCGCCTAATAAAGCACACTCATTCAGTCACAACAAAGACTCATCGTACAGGGGTAATAAAAGGATTCTGATATCACCAACCGAAATTGCCATGACTTTGTTATGTCAGAAAAGTGTTCACCTTCAAAAGCCATTGATGTCATTGCTTCTGGAAATAACGTCATAATAGCCATAGCTGAAATCGCGCTTTCCTATTATCAGATCCCTCCAATGCATCTATCCAGTCAGTTTCCAGCAGCGATAATAAAATACCACTTCACTGACAGAGATAATCTCCATGTAACGTTATAAATAGTCACACACGATCACTTGCCACAGCGATAAGAATTAAAGCCCTAATGATGATAAGGGCTTTGTGATAAACTTCACTGAACCTACACTTTATAATGCAAGAAACGTTTACGACTGCCAAAAATAATCGTTTTTTTCTTGCCAGCCTTTACGTTTCATACAACGAACATATTCTTGACGACGACTCTCTTTATTAACATCTAAAACATAGCTCTCTGTCTTCGGTACTTTCTCTTCATAAGTTTTTTCTTTACCGCATTCATCGTCTTTCTTGCACTTTTTTGAAATGGTTTCATACACAGTGTGCTGGGCGACTTCGTTACGAACGGGAAATCGTTTAAAGGCATCAAATTCACATTGTGAATCCGCCTCCTGATATGTCCATTCAGATAAACCTACGGGTTCCCATTTTGACGTGCAGGCAAATAACAACAAACACATCAACATAACGGTTAATTTCAATATCTTATTCCTATGCTTGTCTTAATATAAAAATACGCTAATCACTACTTATAATAAATAAGGAGACCGACATTCCATATGTTATAATCTTTTCATCACAACGATTGGAGGATGCTATGCAACACTATAAAAATATCGTTAAACACGTCGATTCGCTATTAGAAGAGAATTCGATCCCTAATATGAATGCGTTACTTATGCAACTTTCCCACGATGAATTGTTAACACAAGAGCAACGCTTCGAACAACAGCAACGCTTAAGAAACGCAATTTTTAAACATCATGAATCGTAAAGCCAATGTGATGAGTATAAAATAAAACATTTATTACCCATCACATGCTTAATCGAATTTTGTCTAATTAAATTGGTCATGTCAATATATAGCATCAATTACGCTAAATATATAATCGATTGTTTAAATTAAATCAGTTTATTAATATCAGTGTATATTAAAAACAATAATAATTATTTTATTTATTCGTCATTTCAGCGCGGCTTTGTCTCTATAAATAATCATAAATAACTGTTCCCTTAAACTCTCACTCTTTATTTTACTTGCTTATCAACCTCTAACTTGATTAGCTTACCTATTTAAATTCAACAAGTTATAGTGATGATAGGTTTTATTTTAAACAACCCTGAACACCCCCAATAATAACACCCTATATAGTAAGGCAATTCTCTAAAAATTAAACACATAAAAACCATTAGCACCTTTAAATTCAAAAAAAACATCTAGCATTAGCTATTTTTGAAATTTAATTATCAACAATTAAATAATCAATAGATTGTATATGAGAATTTTTATGTTCATTTTTAAAAGTAACCGTACTATTTTTATTCATTTACGCCTAACTCACCTCAATAGCATTTTACTTGATGACAAGAACCCTTCTTTTCATATGCAGGATAAAGTGTGATGATTGTCATAGCGCGATCATGAGTTTGAAAATAGGCAGTGGAGAGACGTTTTTGAGAAGGGAATCGGCTTATATTGTCAAAAATATAAACCTTGTCGCTATCGTCACGACAAGGTTAACGCGGTTAATTAAAATTCATCTTGTTGCAAATAAGACCAAGCGTATTGAGCATAAAGTTCAGCACCTGTCACCATTGCATCTTCATCAATATTAAAACGCCCATGATGATGTGCCCATTGTGTATCTTTATCTGGATTACCTGATCCCAATAAAGCGAAACAGCCAGGAATGTTTTCAATATAAAAACTGAAATCTTCACCACCCGTTGTTGGTTTCTCAAACATCAACGTGTCTTCACCAAATGCTTGCGTAATAACAGATTGCGCCAACAATGCACTACGTTCCTCATTAATCACAGGAAGTGTGCCATAAGTATAAATAACTTCCGCTGTCGCGCCATACATTGCGGCGGTATGTTCTGCATAACGTCTGATTGCCGCTTCAATACGACTGCGAGTTTCAAGATTAAAACAGCGAACAGTTCCGTCTAATACCGCATTTTCAGCAATCACATTAAAGCGAGTACCAACCTCCATCTTCCCAATACTGACCACTGCTGATTCCAATGGCGATGTCTCACGAGAAATAACTGATTGTAGATTCATCACAAAAGAAGATGCCACGACAGCGGCATCAATTGTGGCTTCAGGCATTGAACCGTGACCACCACGCCCTTTAAACTTCACGACTAACAAATCAGCGGAGGCAAATGTCCCCCCTACGTTACAAGAGACTTTTCCGGAAGGCGTCGTTGACCAGATATGCATGCCAAATACATTATCCACATTTTCCACGGCACCTTGTTTCACCATTTCTTTAGCGCCTTGGGCTATCTCTTCAGCCGGCTGAAAAATCAACCTCACATTGCCTTTCAAATCCGCGCGAACATCGTATAGCGCTTTTGCGGCTGTCAATAACATCGAGGTATGTGCATCATGTCCGCATGCATGCATTTTTCCTTGATTCTGTGATTTATATTCCAAAGAATCATTCAATTCCAGCACGGGTAACGCATCAATATCTGCACGTAACGCTACCGTTTTGCCTGGTTTTCCGCCCTTAATTTCAGCAATAATCCCTGTTGGCTCTGTTAGTCGATATTCGATACCAATCTTAGTTAACTCTTCTGCAATCCGTTTTGTTGTCCGTATTTCTTCCCACGGTAATTCAGGATGCGCATGCAGGTCTCGACGAAAGGCAATCATCGCTGTTGTGTATTTTTTGATTGCTTCAGTAATTGTTGTATTTACCATTGTTCTACCTTTACCTCAGAGCAGAGATCTCTTCATCTGCTTAATCACGATAAGACTGATTATGAGTTCAACATTCGGTTAATGACCGCACAGACTCAAACATAACGTCAACACCACGAGCGATTTGCTCATAATCCGTCCATTCATCTGGATGATGACTTAATCCATTACGACTCGGTACAAAAATTAGCCCAGTGGCTGTGATACCGGCAAAAATCATCGTGTCATGCCCTGCACCACTTACCATCGTTCGATAACGTAATCCCTGTTTTTGTGCATGATTTACCATCAATTGATGAATTTCAGGGGCTAATTTTGTGGGTGAAACATAAAGAGGCTGAATAACATCACTTTGAATATTCCTCTTAGTACTTTCCTGCTCAACCAGCGCGATGATTTGTGCAATGGCTTGACGTAACGCCGTTTCATTTCTCGAACGAATATCAACACTGAATGTGACTTCACTCGGGATCACATTTGCCCCATTAGGTAACACATTCAATCTTCCGACTGTTGCAACCGTACTTTCACCTACTGTTATCGCTATGTTCGCAATTTGGCTGATAATGTGACTCGCGCACACCAATGCATCAGCACGCATATGCATTGGTGTCGTTCCTGCATGCCCCGCTTTACCCGTTAATTTGACTTCAAGCTGAGCAATGCCAACAATGATATCAACAATGCCAACGTCTTCATTTGCTTGCTCTAAGACGGGGCCTTGCTCAATATGCAGTTCTAAGAAAGCTTTCACTGTCGACGGTACAAGTACGGCTTCTGCTGCTTTATCGGCATTAAATCCCGCATCAGCCATACGTTGTGCCGCAGAAATACCTTGTCTGTCAGTTAATTGGTGCAACTCTTGGCGACCAATCAGACCTGTTATCACACTCGAAGCCATCAAACCACGCCCAAAGCTGGTTCCTTCTTCTTCAACCAATGCAATGACTTCAAGGGGATAACGTGGTTGAAGTTGTTGCTCACGAATACGCGCCACAACATCCAACCCTGCCACAATCCCTGCTGGCCCATCGAAAGCGCCACCATTGGGTACAGAATCAAAATGTGAACCAATCATAACGGCAGGCAACCCACTTTCCGTGCCTTCTAATCGTCCATAGAGATTACCGATGGCATCCTCACGTACCTGTAAGCCAAGCAGATGCATTTGCTCTTTTAAATATGCTCTAGCTTGCTTATCTTGCTCACTATAGCTCATACGAGTCGTTCCTTGACCCGGTGTCGATGTAAATTCGGCCAACTGCTCTAAATGCCGTTGAATTCTGAATGTGCTTGTTTCCATCATCATTTACCCTGCAAGTGGTGTAATAAAACCAACCATAATTCCAGCAAGTACCACAGAGACCATGGTCACTGAAATAAATCCACCGACTAACATGGGTCCTAACATATGGCCGGTCAGAATTTGCCTTTCTTTCTCATCTTTCGTCAGCGCATTAATCGCTTCATTCGTAATGATATAATCGGCTGGAAAACCATAGAGTGCGGTTAACGATACGGCGAATGCCATTTCTTTAGAGACACCCAGTATCTTTCCGACTATCCAAGAAGCGAGATACATCCCAATTACTGCGGCAGCAATTAAAACAATCATTGGATAAACCAGTCGTAATAACATATCTGGAGTCGCATGGTTTAAGGTATCGAAAATAAACAGCATCAACGCCATAATGGCAAAGCCAAACCCATTGGCTTTTTGTAAAGGTTGCCTTTCTAAAAAGCCGAGTGAAGAAGCAATAACCCCAAATAACAGACATAATACAAATGGGCTAATGCTCACAATAGGGGCAGCCCATGTTGAAACTAAATAGGCAAGATACCCAACCGCTGCTAAGCGTAAAAACTTAAAATAACTGGTATTGTAATGTGAAGGTATTTTCTTGAATAAACGCGGCATCTCTTCTTCAGAAACCACCGTTTTTACTGCAACATCTTTTGCCCCTTCAACAGATAATGACGCGTTCCATTGACCATTACGGTATTGTTCAAGAACTCTGCGCCCTTCTCTTTTTAACATGACCGCTGTTAATGGGTATCCGGCAAAACCTTGCATAACATAAATTAAAATAGCAAACACGGATAAATCAATCAGGCCAGCATCCGCTGCCCCTTTAGACATAATAAGTGAAGAAACAATTCCCCCCACTAAGGGTGGAATAGCAACCAAGATTGTATTGAGATCAAATAACACCATTCCCACAGCGAATATAAATATAATAATGCCTAAAATTCCAGATAAGGAAATTAAAATGGTTTTCCACTGCCGTAAAAGTTCCTTTAGCGATAACAGTGTTCCCATATTGGTTATTAACAGATACATCAACATCACTGCAACCACTTGCGGTATTCCAGCAATACTTACAATATCCTTTGGAAAGAATGTCCAATAACCGAATAGGAATAAAACGGCACACACGAATACAGAAGGGATCCAAGCTTTGGTTCTCACCGCAATTGCATCGCCGATATACAATATCAAAACTATGATAAACAGAGCTAACATCTGTGACATAACTTTTCCCCGTCAATATCTTTTTCTAATTCAATTTTTTTAAGGCTATACGTTTTATTATTTTTTATAACGCGCGATATAACTTCATAATTAGTTTGATATATAGCCAAATATGAGATTATTTCGCTATCGATAATGGAAAATAGCAACAAAAATCATAATATCATCGAAAATCAATATGTATAGATAACGCTCTGGAAGACTAGGCAAATTGCCAAATAGAAAACTCATTATTAAAATAGTGATAAATAATAAAAAATCTATTGCAACATCAGGAATACGCTGACAATGGCGTGATTTTTTAGCGATATATTTCACAAAATACAGAGTTAATAATAAATAATTTCTTGATTTATTTTTTGTTCAACGAGATTATATTCTGTTGTCGACCGCCATAATTCCAAAAAATACACTTATGATTTAGGAAAAAAGGTTGTTTTTCTCATAATAGAATCAAATTACTCCAAACAATCTACTTTATTAGCATTTTGTTAAAATTAGTGTATAAAAAGTGTTTTTTTGCTAAAAGCCATTCTGAAATAATGCGTTCTTCATTTTAAAGATACGATGTGAGGATAATTGATCATATTTTTAACTAGACAAAATTTCACTCATTGAGAAACGTAAATACAATATAAAGAGATTCAATATCGTCTCCTTTAAAATAACTGATCGTAATTAGGGATTAATAAGGAATATTCATTTATAAAAATTATCTTAATATTTATAAATACCCACCTTACCCGTTGTCATTAACAAATAAGCGCCTAGTTTTTGCAACCAGAGTAAGGCGGTGATATCAATACTTTTCTTCTAAGCAGCCCTTGTGAGCTTACTCCTATTTTTCGCCTATTATGCATCCAGCCGAAAATATTCAATTTATCGTTAATCATCATCCACAATGGAAGAGCCGTTTTCAGGCATTACTGTTGCAATAGCCAATGATGACAAAGCATGCCTAAGAAGGTAAAAAATAACGCTCCTACAACATGAATTGCGATAGTACTCAGCGCAATCATCAATTTTCCTTCTTGAATCCGCATCAAAACTTCCCATGAAAACGTTGAGAACGTCGTAAAGGCACCACAAAAACCAGTCACAATAAACAATTTATAAGCTGGATTTAAATTTGAGCTAGCAAAATAAGCAATAGCAAAACCAATAACAAAGCCCCCGACTAAATTCACAAACACTGTGCCCATTGGAATGTTTGGATAAAGATGATTAAGCCTTAAACTGACAAACCATCTTAGCCAACCGCCCAAGACGGAACCTAACGCAATAGAAAAAAGTGATGCATACATAGACAATCCCTTATAGCTGTAAACAGGGGATAAATGAGAAGGAAACGTTGAAAGCATTTATGCCCCAAAATATTCAGGGCGCATAATCGCTACGCCCCCTATCAATTGAAAAGGTTAACGTAGGCATCATTAGCCCTTTTTCTTTGGGCGGTTTTTGATAGGAGGAATGCCATCTCCTATCAATAGGATATCCATAATGAATATTAAGGTAAAGCGCCGAGTCTTGCAGTCATATTAACTCAACAATAAAACGTAAATTTTATTAATATCTTTTTCCGATTGGCATTCTATTTCGTCTTAATATGTAAATTTTAACGTAAATGGCGCATAATGTTTTGCACTGCAAAGCATATAACGGCTTATATCGTTTCATGTCACTATTGAGATCGATAATCAATGATAAAATTTCCACATGAAGTCAGATTAATTTTCATAGGATAAATCTAAAATGGATAAAAAACGCACACTATTGACCGCGGAGAATATTGGATACGTCATTGATAATAAAGTCATACTAGACAAAGTAGATTTTCGTTTATATGAAGGTGAATTCAAATTAATAACAGGGCCTTCTGGTTGCGGAAAAAGCACACTACTAAAAATAATCGCTTCGTTACTCTCGCCAACTTCTGGACGTCTGCTTTTTAATGGTCATGATTATACGACTCTCTCACCGGAAGAATATCGCCAACAAGTTTCTTACTGTACACAAACTCCCTCTTTATTTGGTTCTACTGTTTACGACAACCTATTTTTTCCTTATCAAATACGTAAGCAAACTTTTAATAAAAACAAAGTGCTTCAAGATCTAAGCTATTTTTCTTTACCCGAATCTATCTTAGAAAAAAGCATCAATGAGCTATCTGGAGGAGAAAAACAACGCATCTCATTGATTCGTAACCTTCAATTTTTGCCTAAAGTTTTATTATTAGATGAAATAACCAGCGCTTTGGATGAGGCGAATAAAGTGAAAGTCAATGAATTAATCCATCAATTAGCAACACAACAAAATATTGCCATCTTATGGGTTACACATGACCAAGATGAAATTTCACATGCAGATAACATGATTACCCTTCCCGCTCATCATACCGAAAAATAGGAATAAGCCATGCACCAACCTAATATTACCAATGAATCCTTGGCTTTCTCTATCATGCTTGTTCTGGTTGCCATTTTTATTAGTCACAAAGAAAAACTCACTCTAGAAAAAGACATCATTTGGAGTACATGCCGTGCGATCGTCCAGCTATTAATTGTTGGTTATATTCTAAAGTATATTTTTCATGTTGATCATGAAATTCTCACTATCGCTATGGTTATGTTTATCTGCTTTAATGCTGCCTGGAATGCGAGAAAGAGAAGTAAATATATAGAAAAAGTTTTCGTAACCGCTTTTATCGCCATTACCTCCAGCACACTTTTAACCTTATTGATCTTGATTATCACCAAAGCCATTGTCTTTACACCTATGCAGGTGATTCCAATTACAGGCATGATTGCCGGCAATGCGATGATTGCTGTCGGTTTATGTTTTAATAATTTAGGGCAGCGTTTTAGTAATCAACAACAGCAAATACAAGAGATGCTAAGCCTAGGTGCAACCCCAAAAACGGCCTCTATTTCTATCATTCGTGATAGTATCCGAGCATCACTCATCCCAACAATTGACTCAGCAAAAACAGTCGGTATCGTCAGTTTACCCGGAATGATGTCTGGATTAATTTTTGCTGGTGTTGATCCATTGGAAGCTGTTAAATATCAGATCATGGTAACATTTATGTTATTAGCTACGGCCAGTTTATCGACCATTTTAACAGGATATATGACCTACCTTAAATTTTATAATAATCGTCATCAGCTACTTATAAACACGCTAAATAAGTAATCACAGAGGAAACACTGGGTAACAGCGCAATTATCCAGTGTTTTCTTATAAAGCGAATTTTCGCAATTTCCGATTTGGCTATTAGATCATAAAAATAAGTTATTTGAGTGGTTATATACTATTCTCTATTACAGCTAAATTCACTAAGCATTAATTTAGCTGCAATATCGCTTCCATAACGATTCCATCACTGACAACGGTAACAGATCATAATCCCCTTCAACTAATGGAATTGACAATACTGTTCTGCCGTCTTGATTTTTGTAAACCTTTACCGTGAACCGTTTATATCCTTCTATTTTTGCATTTTTTACCCTTAATACTTCCCCACAAACATAACCGACTTCCCCTTTGTCAGTTGTTGCACGAATAAAATTATATTTTATATTTCTAAATGCCGCTGACTCAGGATAAGACAAATAATCCACTACACTATATTTAACCGATTTGATCAGGTCCGGTTGAGGCTTATAATTAAAAATAACCCCTAATAGAAATGCACCACCGACAATCAGCACGATCGTGAGCAATTTGACTATATTCATACTTTACGCTCTTAAAAAACCAACACATTGATAATTAAACAAAAAGATATTTAACAAGCGTGTTAATTAAAGCATCTCTAAATAGTATAAGGTAGAGTACAGCTTTAGGTAACGATACGTCTCACATTAATAACTTAAATTTTTCTTACTATTATCTATTAAAAATAATTATGATAAGGCGAGAAACAGCGATGAAAATATAACAGTTAAAAATAACTCAGTTTAATAAAATTAAATTATTTTAACTCGTCTCACACAATCAAAGAGTAATCCTATCAGTAATAACGATTGAAAATAAGAGTTATTGCCCCACCAAACTGTTACAGTTTGTTTCTTTTAGCGAAAAAGAATATTTTCAGCATAATCACCATAAAACATTTAACTTAAGAACAAATAATATGGCATTTTAAAACATGAATAAATAAAAATATTTCCTTCAATAAGCAAATATTTGTATCTAAATATTTACACTCCCGCAAAAGGAGTAAATGAAGGATAAAAAATAGAAATCATAACGATAATTCATAATACAATCTAAATTTGTTATCTGTCGTTCGGCTATATCACCAGTACCGGCGGTCTTTAATTTATACAGATGAATCAATAAACCACTTTTTTCTATTTTGTGCTATTTTACCTTTCTCGTCGACTAGACTAATCGCGCTTCACTCATCTGGGAAAATATGACTCTAATCTCACATCACCATAGCGCGTCAAAACACGACATAGTGAGAAACTCAGTACATCAATAGAATAAGAGGTTAGCATTCAACACGCTTTTAAGGTGCAATTTGCGCCAGATACCCCTTAAAAATATACTTAAAAGCCCAATAGAAATAGTGAATACACCATGCCTTATTGATTGCGGATACAAAATAGCAGGCGTACCAATACAGAATATTCCTATAAATCTATCTTGAATGAGAAAACTAAAATTTTACGGCCAATTTTGACAATGGATTTCATTTTAGTCAGGTAGCATTTATACGTCTCTGTGATAGGGTGTATTATGACAAATACTCAATTGCTCTTACTTGCAATCAACAATATAAATGCAAATATCGATCTTTCAGATACACAAGCATCATATGTATATCAGTTTTACCATACACAAATTGCTCATAAGAATCTAAGTATTGATGATTTTTTAAAACAATTTATCGAACAAGTGGAACCCACTTTGGCGAGCAATAGCAATTTATGCCATAAATCTGAGCAGATCTATCAACTCATTCTGAGTTATTTGCAACAAGCGGAAGCGCGTTTTATTCATAATAAAACGTTGATTAATAAAAAATAAGAAATCAAACGCCTCTTTAACTTACCCTAAAGAGGCGTTCACCGGAGATATAGCGCATTTCATTCAAAGGACAGCAACTCAGAAATCATCAATCCTTACGACCATATCGATAACTGTCACACTCACTTATCACTTAAGCGGTGAGTTATTTACCTTCCCCTTGAACCTCATAGAATTGTGTTTCAATCACTAAAGACTGCTTTTGAGTTTGCATTTTTCCATCAACATCATAGGTCGTTAAAACTTGGCAAGTTGTTGGTGCTCCCGACGGATTATATTGACATTTTCTGTCAACGCTATACCCCAAATCACCAAGCATTTTCTGTTCTATCCGAATATCCGCATAACGCTCACTATCGGCTATTGGCGTGTAGATCGTCTGCATATACAATTGATTGTTATCATAGTAATTCATTTCCTGAAGCTCACCTAAATGACTATAAACTAATGTATCAATGGTATCGCTACTGCTATTGGTAATACTCTTGATATAACCCCGTTCATTGTATTCAAAATACGCAGTACCATAATGATCTTTTTGAGAGATAAAACGACATTGGTCGTCTAAATTAATAATAATCTCCCCTTGAGCGCTACGACCTTTTAATTGGTTATCTTCTCTTGCTAATTGTATATGCTGGTTAGCGGCAGAAGAAATGGACTCAAAACTCTCAATACAACTGTTTTCGTCCAATTTTAAGTTAATCTCATGAGCGACTATATTATTTTCAGTATAAAACGTCGCATTTATTTCTTTTACAGGCCCCTTTATTAATACCCCACTGTACAATGCGTATATATTTTGTATTGCTGGCAGATATCCCTTTTCTGCTGATGCCGTCGACATTAATAAACTCGCTAATGTGAAAGCGAAAGTTATAAACTTCATCATTATGCACTTTGCCTTGCTTCAAATTTATAAGGAAAGATGATCTCTTCGTGTTGATTCGAGTAATCACTATCAGGATCTGCTAACCATTTTTGTAGTTTCTTCGCCGTCTCTTTTGCCATTTTGCTATAATCAATACGCACAGAGGTTAATGACGGATGAATATAATCACAATTAGATGATCCTTCAACACAAGCAACCGCTAACATAGATGGTACTTTTACGAGTCTTCTTTGACATTCAAATAGCACACCTAACGCAATCATTTCATGGCTACATATGACAGCATCAAGCTCAGGCTGCCGTGTTAGCATTTCGCTAATCGCTTGGCGCCCAAAATCCATCGTCGCAACATAGGGCGTCGTAATACTTTGTTCAGCGCTATGATAGTGACTGAGCATGGCTTTTGTCCAACCACTCAATTGCTGACTTTGTACTTTGCTATCCATCTGGGCGCCTATATAACCAATTCTTTGATACCCTTTTTGCAGCATATAGTGGGTTAAAAAAAACACGGCTTCACCAATATTACTTCTGATGTTTAATGACAGCGGATAATTCGATTCACCTGCAACACCGATGACGGGAATATCAATATTTTTAAGGTAATTAAAAACGCTCTCGGAATTAATTGCCCCAAAAATCACTACAGCAGCAGGATTACTTTGTAATAACGTAAATAGAACCTCTGCTTCTTTTTTTTGCTGATAATCATGACTACCAATGACAACCTGATAACTATTTTTATTCAGCACGTCTTGTAATGGTTGCAGGAATGCCGAACTCGCGTAGTCCCTTAATGACGGTACTAACACTGCTATGGTTCTGCTTTGGCCTGATGCTAATATTCCAGCCGCAGAGTTTGGTATGTATCCCAACTCGGCAACGGCTTCATTAATTTTTTCTCGCAGTTTATCTGATACCAAATCAGGAGTACGCAACGCTCTCGATACAGTCATTGATCCCACACCTGCATATTTGGCCACATCCTGAAGCGTTACCCGTCCTGTATTTTTTCTTTTGCGTATTTTTTCCATAAAAGGTTTTTTTGCTCTATTTCATTCTCTATCTGGCTATAAGTTACCACAGGTTAGTTTTGTTAATGAGCGGACTTTTATGCTCTTTGCTTTTTATTCGCTTTATTTTTGCGAAATGATAGCGCTATCACGAAAATGAATAATTCAACTAGATAGCGCTACCATTGATCACTACTATGCTCTTAGTTAGAAGAAAAGCTAAAAAAAGAGTTTTACATTACCAGGAGCAAATTTAATGCTAACGACATTACTGACCCCCAATGTTATTCAGGTTGTCGAAAACGCCACTGATTGGCGAGAGGCGATTAATATCGCTTGCGAACCCTTGATTAAAAACAATTCCATTCAACCTTCTTATATTGCTGCCATCATTCATTCACATGAAAAAATTGGCCCTTATTATGTGCTAGGTCCAGGCATTGCAATGCCCCATGCTCGCCCGGAAGACGGTGTTAACCAATTATCACTGGGTTTAACCGTTATCAAGAATGGTGTGGAGTTTGGATCTGAAGGCAACGACCCAATCAAGCTGTTAATTGTTCTTGCTGCAACTGACAGTGATAGCCATATTGGCGCCATCGCTAAACTTGCAGAACTTTTTGATAATCAAGAAGATATTGACAGCATTATGCAATCAGAAAACATCGATGACATTCTCAATATCATCGCTCGTTACTAATTATTAAAAGGAAATCACATGAAAATCACAGTCGTATGCGGAAATGGTTTAGGTACTAGCCTAATGATGGAAATGAGCATCAAAACAATTTTGAAAGACTTGCAAGTCAATGCAGATGTTGATCATGTTGATCTTGGTTCAGCAAAAGGGACTGCAAGTGATATTTATGTCGGAACTAAAGATATCGCGGAGCAATTAGTCGCACAACACGTTAATGGTGAAATTGTTGCGCTAGAAAATATGATCGACAAAGTTGCAATGAAAGAACATTTGAGTGTCGCTCTGCGTAATCTCGGCGCGCTATAAACGGAGGCGGTATGTCATTTTTTCGTTTTCTGATGGAAGATGTGCTATCAGAACCCGCTATATTAGTGGGTCTGATCGCACTTATCGGTCTGATTGCTCAAAAAAAACCGGTGACCGAATGCATTAAAGGCACTATCAAAACCATCATGGGTTTTGTCATTTTAGGTGCAGGTGCTGGTTTAGTCGTTAGTTCACTCGGTGATTTTTCAGCGATTTTCCAACATGCCTTTGGCATTAACGGTGTCGTTCCAAACAATGAAGCGATCGTCTCTATCGCTCAGAAGAGCTTTGGCCGTGAAATGGCGATGATTATGTTCTTTGCCATGTTAATCAACATACTCATTGCACGCCTGACACCATGGAAATTTATTTTCCTCACCGGCCATCACACATTATTCATGTCAATGATGGTTGCCGTTATTCTAGCAACTGCTGGAATGCAAGGAACAATGTTAGTCGTCGTTGGTTCACTGATTGTCGGCTTTTGTATGGTGTTTTTCCCAGCCATCGCGCACCCATACATGAAAAAAGTCACGGGTTCTGATGATGTCGCCATTGGTCACTTTTCCACTATTTCATATGTCCTCGCCGGTTTTATTGGCAGTAAATTTGGTAATAAAGAACATTCAACTGAAGATATGAATGTGCCAAAGAGCTTGCTTTTCTTACGTGATACCCCAGTGGCTATTTCATTCACTATGTTCATTATTTTCATTATTACCTGCCTATTCGCGGGTGGTGATTATGTACGTGAAGTGAGTGGCGGTAAAAATTGGTTCATGTTCTCATTAATGCAATCTATTACATTTGCTGCGGGTGTTTATATTATCCTGCAAGGTGTTCGTATGGTGATTGCTGAGATCGTACCTGCTTTTAAAGGTATTTCGGATAAATTAGTACCAAATGCAAAACCAGCTCTAGACTGCCCTGTCGTCTTCCCTTATGCGCCAAATGCTGTATTAGTCGGTTTCTTAAGTAGCTTTGCTGCCGGAATAATCGGTATGTTTATTCTCTATGCGCTCAATATGACCGTCATTATTCCAGGCGTTGTGCCACACTTCTTCGTTGGTGCAGCAGCTGGCGTATTCGGTAATGCAACAGGCGGACGTCGAGGTGCCATTTTAGGTGCCTTTGCGCAAGGTTTATTGATTACCTTCTTACCTGTATTCCTATTACCTGTTCTTGGTGATATCGGTATCGCAAATACAACATTTAGTGATGCTGACTTTGGAGCTATCGGTATTCTGTTAGGTATTATTGTACGCTAGAAATAAAATCCCCATAGCCACCTTGGCTACGGGGATTTTTCACTTCATTAAGCAATCAATTTCCAAATGCTATTAGCCCAACTTACCCACTAACGCCCCTTCTTTAAATAAGAACTCCTGCAAAGAAATCAAATCATCCGGAGTCACATGAATAACCCCTTCTCCCGGAATATCAATCTCTGCAATCATAAATAACGCTAATGTTGTTAAGGAAGGCAATATTAAAATTAACCAGTTCTTTCCTTTCGTGCCTCGGATGTTGTATCCGATCAAGATATTAGAACAAATCGCAAAGAAAATGAGTAAAAACCAAGCTGCGTTTGGTATTTGATGACGCCAACTTGCCATGGTTTTTTGCTGTGAAAGATAGAGGTCACTAAACGCAGTGAGTACAGAAGCAATGACTGGGTTGGGAGATTGGTTCGCTTCCTTAACGGCGATATCCCAGAGTGCGGCTTGCTTTTCTAAAGATACCCTTCGCCATTGATTATTTTCATCACTGATACCCGATTTAAAAAATTCAATTCTTGCTTCTAAATACTGCTGTAATAGATGGATTGCATCATTTTTATCGCTATTGTTGAGTATTTGTATCCGTTGATAAGCATTGCCAATCGCAATCGCTTCATTTTCCTCAGTTTGTTGACGGCTATTATAGCCATTGATTGAAATTGACAACACAAAACCAATCAATAACCCCAGTAAGGATAAAATTGCACCCAATATTATTTTCGCTTCGTCATCCGCAATGTCTTCATGTGCATTCCTACGCTTAAATATAAATTTACCGATGTAAGCTGAAATCACTAACAAAATAAACGTAATAACAAATAAGAGAATAGAGTCAATAGGTGTGTCATTAATTAATTCAGAAAGGCTAAACATAGAGAAGTTCCAGATAAGAAATTTCTCGATGATATAACATATCCAGAATAACACTTTCTAGCTTTTTAACGACCAAAAACAAGTTCAGATTTTAACGCTAAAATGCCATCTAAAAATGATTATTTGCTTGCCATTACTCATGTTCACACCTAAAAAAACAGCTAGTTAACCTACTGTTTTTTAATTGGTTTTTGATGTTCAAATTCAAGCTTTGGCATACACTCCTCGAGCTTCCCCAATTAAATCCCAGTGTGTCATCGTGAATTAACCCAAGTCCCTTTTAATACAAAATTTCATCAACCTAGTTTTAGTGTTTGCATATAGTCAGAATATCTACCGCCACGTGTATGAAATGAGGTAACATCGTTCCCTTGGCAAAGTCGATTAGCTCAGCAGATCAAATGCCCTACGCTTTTCTCTACAATAAGATAATTTTGACCGGATCTCTGACGCGTTGTTCACACACATGACCGCACGTCTGGAAAACGCATAAATTGAATTATAAATCTTAACAAGAATAACCCAATGAAAGGAATGAATTAATGGATTAATGGATTAATGGATTAATGGATATAAGTTATCTCTGTTGATGAGACGGGCCAATTAAGTTTTATATTAGCGATTACTCTTTTTATGAATAACAATATACTTCGATAAGCCTCATTAGGGCTTATCGTACTACTCAGTTTTCATTCTTCATTACTCGGAAACTAAAATGACACGTTACTCTTTATCTCCATAGCGTTTTTTTATTGAAATTAAAAAAGAATCAATAATCCAACTTAATTTTTTTGTCCCAAGAAAACCTATCATCGCTCCACAAAACTCCGCAAGGGATGACCAAGCCTCAGAATAATTCATATATACAAGTAACCATTGTAGAGTACGAATAGCACTAACGGTAATAGCACCACAAATGACTGCTTCGGCTAATGATTGCCATGCGCTGTTACCATCTCGCCATTCTCTAATAAATGCAATTAGCGTTGCCAACATAACACCACTTAATAAAGGAAAATTGAGTTGAATCCAGCGAAAAACCTGCTCCCAAAAATCAATATTTTTCTCATGCATAATGAAACCTCCTAAATGGAGTGAAAATTATTATCAATAAATGAAGCCCCCTTATCATTGATATCAAGTCGTAATTAATCTCAATTACCCTTGATATTTTTTATCGCTACTGACACAGAAAAATCTCCCAAATGACATTATTGCAAAAACCTCCTTTTAACTTTGAGAAATAAAACTAAAAGCATTAATTGAAAACATATTTAACTTTATATTATTTTTATATATAGCAGCTGATAGATTTGTATCCTCACACACACAAAAGCCAAATTAAAGACGTTAATTTTTTAGTCATTAATAATAATTACGCTTACCGAGAAAATGTAAAAAACGCTATTATTTATATACCATGCAGCTCTCTAATAATTAAAGATATTTCCTTGTAATTATGACTTTCAATTATCATTTTTAATGTGAATCAAGTACTCAAAAACGCCGATAACTCGCTATATTAGTAAAACCTAATAAATTTATTTATTGAAACAGAATGGCCAGCACGAATTTATTCACTGAGTCATCGCCAAAACATAGCTATTATTGTATAAAATCAAATTGTTATAAAATTATACATCTGATTAACTCAATAACATGATGTCGGATTTAAATGTGCAACTTAGCATTGTAAAAGTGACTAAAAACATCAGTGTTATCACGACAACGACAGAATGGTATATGACCAAGCCAATGGCGAGTCAATCGATTCATACAGTCAAAAGTCTGTTAGACGTGATGTTATTCTACTGTCAATGCAGCATATTAACTTGAGTGAAATCAGTAAAATCAAACTGAGCTTTTAACAGCAACGCATTCCCTTAGTAAATAAAGGAATAAATAGACAAAAAGCCGCATAAGCGGCTTTTTACACTCATTTTCGCTCTATTAGAGGTGATGTTTAGCGACATAAGCCTTTTCTTCATCGCGCAGGGTTAGCACTTCATAACCTGTTGCTGTCACTAAAATCGTATGCTCAGATTGTGCTGACAACTTCTTGTCTCGAGTCACCACAGTCCAACCATCTTTTTTAGTTTTAATTTTCATGCCACCTTGGTTAATCATTGGTTCGATTGTAAATGTCATCCCTTCTTTCAACACCGCACCTTGACCCCGTACGCCATAGTGGAGGACCTGAGGATCTTCGTGCATTTCGCGGCCTATACCATGACCACAGTATTCACGCACAACACTGTACCCGTTGGCTTGTGCATGGTGTTGAATTGCGGCACCAATATCTCCCAAAGTTGCACCAGGTTTGACCTGCTTGATCCCTTCCCACATCGCTTCATAAGTATCTTTAACTAGTTTACGCGCAAGTGGAGAAGCCTCTGGCATGACATACATTTTGCTTGAGTCAGCAATAAAACCATTTTTTTCTAATGTAATATCTACGTTGATAATATCTTTGGCTTTTAAATATTCATCAACTTTCGGTACGCCATGGCAAACGACCTCATTCAACGAGGTATTTAACACATATTGGTAATCATACTGCCCCTTACTGGCCGGCCTAGCTTGTAGATCGTTTACAATATAGTCTTCAACCTTATTATTGATTTCCATGGTGGTAATACCTGGCACGATAAACGTATCCAGCATGGCAAATACTTTAGCTAGCAAGCGGCCTGACTCACGCATCAATTCAATTTCTTCCGCTGTTTTGATTGTGATATTACTCATGCTACTTCCCTTTATGATTAACAGATTCTTTTTCTAACATTTCACTAATCAGTGTCGTGAAGGTTTTGTCTGGATTTAATTCTGCTTGAATACCTATTTTTATCCAAAATTCCGCCTGAGAATTAATAGAACGTGACATAACATGGCTAGCTCGACGCAAATAGTCATGTAATTCATCTGAAATTTTGACAATTCCCAAAATAGTCCCTCAAAGCATATAAAACGTTATGGTTTATATATAAACCATATAATATCTACCATGATAAAGATAGATGTTAAATAACTATCTAGAAATAAATCGCACGAATGAACCTGTTTAAAACAGCCAATTTTAATTTTCTGACTTGAATCCTCCGTCAAAGTATCAAACGTTATCATGTTGTACTCTAATTGTTAGTTAGCGCTATATTTATACTTGTATTAAGAGAGAGTTTTTTACCGTGCAAAAGCTAGGGTAAATGTTGTTTCCAGCGATTGTTTTAATCAGATAAGTTTTGAGCATACTATTCATGATTGTTCGGAGAACAATATGTACAAAAAAATCTTAGTCCCCATTGATATCACAGAAAAAAATTTAGCGAACCTTGTCCTTCCTCACATTCAATACCTTTCTGAGGAAGAAAATGCTCACGTTCATTTTTTAGCCGTCATTCCAACCATTCCTTTTTATACTTCTATGGGATTTGGTTTTGCTGAAAAAGCGGATAGTGAACAAGATAAAGTGACCAATCAATTGATTGATATAATTAAAGATTTCAAATTATCAAAAGAAAAATATACGGCTCAAGTTGTTATGGGCACACCGAGAGATGAAATTTTACGTATTGCAGATCAGATACAAGCAGATTTGATTGTTATCGGCTCAAAACGGCCCGGTATGTCCACCTACTTCTTAGGTTCTACCGCCTCAATGATTATCCAAAACTCTAACATTTCTGTTTTAACTATACGTTAATATTTGCACCCACTTTATCGGTGGGTGTTAATACCTATCAGTTAACGAATAATACAACACATGGTTTTATCAACCCGTCTTTGCTGACAAGTTTCACCTCCCTACCCATGGGATATACGCCAAAATAATATTCAGAATCGTTCTACCACCTCATCGTTTAAACTTTTCTTAACCACCTCTTTTTACAGTCATTATTCCTTGCTGTAGGCACGCTAGCCTAAACTGAATACTCGACAATTCAATGTATAAGCGACCCTTATGCTGTATTTCCCGATACGGTTTCTTATATGAAACCAGAAATAACGATAAGCTCGACACAACGCACATTTTAAAACAAATATTTTACATATCCGCAACATTAGATTGACTGTTTATCGCTCAGCCCATTAGTCTGGTTTTAAATAATAAACAATGTTTTATATATGAAACAAACTGTCTTGCTGTGGAGGAAGTAATATGAGTTGGGTCGCCGTATGTAATGTCTCACAAGTACAAGAAGAATTTCCTTATTCCGCCAGAGTCAATGATGCAGAGATTGGTATTTTCTTAGTGGAAAACCAGTACTACGCCATGGAGGACGTTTGCCCCCATGCTTACGCTTTACTGAGCCAAGGTTTTGTTGAAGATGGCAAAGTTGAATGCCCACTGCATGAAGCGGTATTTGATATCAAAACAGGAAAATGTCTGCGCGAGCCTGGGGGACGTGACTTAAAAACTTACCAAACTCGCGTTAATAACAACCAAATCGAAATTAGCTTCATTGAGGAGTAGAAATGGAACCGATACAGAATTTCAACCCTTATTTACCTGCTAATCATCAGATTATACCTGCACGTGAAGGCGGTAAAGGGCAAATCCAGTCGCCTGGTACAGCACCCAATATTATTTGGCAAACTCGTTCACGGCTCCCCGATGAATACGAAGTCGCACTCATTGCCGCATTAGAGACCCTATTTGATTCCGGTATTGAGACTCTCGAACAAATCATCAGTGCACTCAATCAAAAACACGTGTTTGATAGGCAAGGCCAACCATGGAATGAGGCAAGTTTCCGCGAATTTCTCCAAGTAAATGGGTATTAATTCACTGCCGCTAGCGCAGAAATAATAATAAAGAATGATACCGCTGATAACAGGAAGCAAATTATGACAACTAATACACAACCTCAGAACTATCAAGATTATTTAGACATTGGCCTTAGAGGCCAGTGGTACCCTGTTTTATCCAGCTGGGAAGTCACCAGTAATCCGATCGGAATTACTCGCTTAGAAGAGCAAATTGTTTTATGGCGAGACCAACAAGGTCAAATTCACGCATTGGAAGACCGTTGCCCACATCGCGGCGCTCGTTTATCGATGGGATGGAACCTTGGTGAACGTATCGCTTGCTGGTATCACGGTGTTGAGGTGGGAGGTGATGGCGTTGTTAAAGATGTGCCGGCTGTTAATCAATGCCCATTAGAAGGCCAAAAATGCCTAAAAACTTATCCAGTTCAAGAGTGTCATGGCGCGATTTTTCTTTATTTCGCCATCGCCGATGAAACACCACCGCAGCTCGCATTCCCTGAAGAGCTTGCTGATAGTGAAAACCATAGCCACTTTTTATGTACTGCAACTTGGCATTGTAATTATCAATATGCACTGGAAAACGTCATGGATCCAATGCATGGCACTTATTTACACTCCTCTTCACATTCCATGGCTGACGGTGACAAACAGTCTGAAATGATCTTAGAACCGACCCAAAATGGTTTTATCTTTCGCAAAAATGACCAAATGGGTGTCAATTTTGACTGGGTAGAGTTCGCGAGCACCGGCGCTAATTGGCTTCGACTCTCTATCCCTTACCAAAAGCGTTTCGGGCCCGGTGGCCATTTTTGGATTATCGGTATGGTCGTGCCTGAAGATAGAGACAATACCCGAGTCTTCTTCTGGCGTATCCGTAAAGTTAAAGATTGGCAACGAGATCTTTGGCGTTTTATGTACCGCAACCGCCTAGAGGGCTTGCACTGGGATGTTTTAGAACAAGACAGAGTTATTCTTGAAAATATGGCGCCTAATGCACGTCAGCGTGAATTCCTCTACCAACATGATGTCGGGTTATCGCGTCTTCGTCGAATTATGCAACGTGAAGCCAAAAAACAATTTGACCAAATCTACAAAGAGGAAACGTCAAATGCATGATTTGTTGGCAGGCAAACGTATTGTGATCACCGGCGCAGCGAGAGGGCTAGGGTTTGATTTTGCCAAAGCGATTGCTCAACAAGGAGCGCAAGTGGTGCTTTGCGATATCCTCAGTGATCGCTTGCAACAAAGCGTTGCTCAGCTACGTCAAGAAGGTTTGGCTGCCGATGGATTGACTCTGGATATTGCCGATCCCAAAGCGATAGAGGATGTATTCCAGACTATTGGTCAGCAAGGCAAGATAGACGGCTTGATTAATAACGCAGCCCTCGCAACAGGCGTAGGGGGTAAGACATTAGAAGAGTACGACCTAGAGTTATGGGATCGTGTTATGACGGTCAATGTGAAAGGAACTTGGCTCGTGACCAAAGCCGCGCTGCCTTTTTTGCGCCAGAGTAACAATGCCAAGATCGTGAATATCGCCTCCGATACGGCATTATGGGGTGCCCCTAAACTCATGGCTTATGTTGCGAGCAAAGGAGCCATTATCAGCATGACACGTTCTATGGCAAGAGAGCTGGGTGAACAACGAATTTGTGTCAATGCTATCGCCCCTGGGTTAACCAAAGTTGAAGCCACTGAATATGTTCCTGTGGAGCGCCACCAGCTATACGAAAATGGGCGAGCTCTTCAAGGTGAACAAAAACCTGAAGACGTCACTGGTACGGTTTTATATTTGCTGTCACCGCTGGCCAATTTCGTCACTGGACAACTCATCCCTGTGAATGGTGGTTTTGTATTTAACTAAAGGCGCCGCTTTAATGCGGGGAGGTTAAGGATTTGAGTTCAACATGCAAGTATTTGATCCCGGGTCTGGAAAAAGGATTGCAGCTTTTGTTACTCCTCGCACAACAGCACCGCGAGCTAACCTTCGCTGAGATTTTACGCCTAGTTGATATGCCAAAAGCCACTGCTTATCGCGCGATACAGACGTTAGTACATTTAGATTTTATTGAGCAACACCCACGAACTGGGGCTTTTTCACTTGGTCGCAAAGTACTTAGCTTAGGGTTGGGCTATATCGCGTCACTGGATCTTACACAATTAGGTCAACCCATTATTGAACAATTGCGTGACCGTAGCCAATGTAACAGCCATTTAGTCATACGTGATGGGCGTGACATTATTTACATTGCTCGGGTCAGTGGCGCAGAGTCAAAAATTAACCATGTCAGCGTGGGAACACGTTTATTAGCTCATCGAACATCACTTGGTCGTATGTTACTCAGTGGATTGAGGCGAGAGGAATTTGATGCTCTCTACCCCGATGATGAATTACCGGATGATGCAGGCAGTAAACAAGCGTTTTGGGCAATGATCCAAGCGGATAGATTACGTGGCTACGTGATTGGAGAATCATTTTATCGCCGAGGCATCTCCTCGATTGTTTATCCTGTTTTCAATCGTGATAACGGTGTGGAAGCTGTGATCAGTATTATGGTTCCTATGGATACCATCCCTGTACAGGAACGACAACGGCTACAGAATGAAGTGAGCAGCGCCGCGCAAAAACTTACTGAGTTTATAGGTGGTATGACATCCGCTAAAGCGATATAGCGTTACCCATAAAAAAATCAAACATTAGGTTTATTGCCATAAGCCTCGGGTTTCTGCTTGCCCAAAATCAAGGTGGGCAATAACAAATGCATACATAGAGGGTCAAATTATGTCAGTCATTGGTATTGAAAAATTAGAATTTGGTGTGGATAACATTGCCGATTGTCAGCAATTTTTACAGGATTTCGGTCTGCAAGCATCACCCAATACCCCTTCTTATTTTACAACACTGTCCGGTGCTAGCGTGACATTATCAGCCATTGATGATCCCCGCTTACCCACCCCATTTGAATCCGGTTCGACCTTACGCCGAATCACTTGGGGCGTGAATACTCGTGCAGAACTTGAACACATTATTCAACAAATCGAAAACAGCCCAAATTTCCAATTGACGCCTGATGGCGCACAATGCCTTGATCCGAATGGAATGACTGTCGCTTTTTGTATCACGCAACAACAACAAGTCTCCGTTGATATTTCGCCCATCAACCAATGGGGGGATATTCGTCGTATTGATGCACCAAGCCCTGTTTACGACAAAGCCACCCCTATTAATATTGGTCATGTCGTCTTTTTTGTTGATGACCTAGCAGCAACAGAAGCGTTTTATTGCGATAAGCTCGGTTTTCAAGTCTCTGATCGCTATATCGATCGTGCCGTTTTTTTACGCACGCAAGTTAATGGCTGCCATCACAATTTATTTTTACTCAAACTCCCTCATCGTGGGCGTGGTTTGAATCACGTAGCCTTCACCGTTCGCGATATCCACGAGGTTATTGGCGGCGGTCTCGCAATGAATCGGCAACAATGGAGCACCTTTATCGGTCCCGGTCGTCACCCTATTTCGTCAGCCTATTTCTGGTATGTCAATAGCCCAACTGGCGGGGCTTTTGAGTACTACACCAATGACGATTATTTAACCGAAAAATGGCAACCACGTGAACTTGAACACTCCCTCGTTTCCTTTACCGAATGGGCTGTGGAAGGCGGTATCGACCATGAAACTCGTCGACAAGTGAAAAAAGGTCAGGGGTGAAGCGATGAAACCATTAATTGAAGGCGGTATCGTGATTATCGGTGGTGGACAAGCCGGAGGCTGGGCAGCCAAAACATTACGGGACCAAGGTTATCAAGGGCGTTTATCCGTTATTAGTGATGAACCACATGATTTCTATGAACGACCACCGTTATCAAAAGCAGCCCTTGTTCAAGAAAACACCACATTATCACGTCTATTCAGTGAAGAAGAAACCAAGGCGTTAAATTTAACGTGGTATCGCCCTATTCGGGCCACTGGCATTGATAGCGAGAAAAAACAGGTTCAACTCAGTGATGGACGCGGCTTAACATTTGATAAGCTATTGATTGCTACAGGCGGGCGGCCTCGCTACCTTTCCTCTGCTTGGCAGTCCCACCCACGAGTATTTGCCCTTCGCTCTTGGGATGACGGGCAAAAATTACGCCGCGCGCTATTATCAGCCAAAAAAATTGCCATTATTGGTGGTGGATGGATAGGTTTAGAAGTCGCTGCCTCCGCACGCCTAATGGGGATCGATGTCACTATTTTTGAACGCCAAGAGCGTTTATGTCAGCGAAGTGTGCCCAGCAGCGTATCAAACGCATTAGCCCTACGCCACCAACAAGCTGGCGTGAATGTTATTACCGATTGCGGTGAAATTTTACTTGATGAAAATACAGACGAACTCTGTATTCGCTGTGCAACGCGGCCTAACCAATCATTTGACCTTGCCGTCATGGGAATTGGTGTTGAATTAAATCTTGAATTAGCGGCTCAGGCAGGCCTTGAATTAACCCATGGCATCGTTGTCAACGGACAGGGGCAAACCTCACACCCTGATATTTATGCCGCTGGCGATGTCGCTTGTCACCCCACGTTATCCCTTTGTTTGCAATCTTGGGCTTATGCACAGAACCAAGCCATTAGCACCGCAAAGGCCATGCTTAACCACCATAGTGAAGGGTTTAATGAGCTCGCGTGGCTATGGTCAGACCAATACCAAGATAATATCCAGATTTTAGGAGTCCCTACTTCACAGGCAACCCAACATATTCAACGAATAACGCCAACGTCCGAAGTGCATTTTTCACTGAATAATGACAATGAATTAGTTCAAATGGTCGCATTTAACGATGCTCGCACCATTAAATTAGGCAAAAGGTGGATGCAAAACAGCCGTCAATTATCCCCTTTAGAGCTAGCTGATCCTCAATTTTCACTCATGTCACTGAAGTAAATGTACAGACAGGAGACATACTATGGCAAATCAATCAATATCTGTGCCCTCAGTGACACAAACCGGTGAAACAGCTACCCAACACACAGAAAAAGTGAATTGGCTCATCCCAATCGCTCTATTTTCCTGTGTATTGCTAGCCTTTTTCGACAAAATCAGCATCGCCGCTTTATTTTCTGATGAACAATTCCAAAAAGCATTAGGGATTGATTTTGATCCAACTCGTCTTGGATTGTTGATGAGTGCTTTTCTGTTTTCTTATGGTATTTCATCCATGCTACTCAGTGGTATTGGCGATAAATTTCATCCAACAAAAATGCTACTGTTTATGATTAGCAGTTGGTGTATTTTGATGATTTTTATGGGCTTTACCCATCACTACACAACGATGGTTGTCTTACGTGTCTTACTGGGCATTGCTGAAGGCCCCTTACTGGCGATTTCTTATGCCATTGTTCGTCGCACCTTTCCACAAAAAATGCAAGCAAGAGCGACAATGCTTTGGTTATTAGGTACACCGATTGGTGCCGCACTCGGTTTTCCTATTTCTATCTATTTACTGCACAGTTTTGGCTGGCAAAGCACCTTTTTTGTTATGGCGGCTTTCACGGTGCCTGTGTGGTGGCTTGTCGTTATTGGTATTCGCCACCCTAATTTAGTCAATCAACACGCTAAAAAAGTTGATGGAAAAGTATCCATTACCGAACTTGCTGAAGCCAAAACACAACGCAACATCCTCTTACGCAATAGCCATTTTTGGATTATCTGCTTATTTAATATTGCGTTCCTCGTTTATCTATGGGGAATGAATGGCTGGTTACCCAGTTATTTAATCAAGGGTAAATCCATCAATTTAGAGCATGCAGGGATCCTTTCTTCTCTCCCCTTTATCGCCATGTTGTTTGGTGAAGCGATAGGCGCATGGCTTTCAGATCGTTATGACCGTCGCGCTCTGGTTTGCTTTATCTCATTGCTAGGCGCCGTCGCTGGATTGGCAGGCGTGTTATTCCTAAGTACGACCTACAGCATCATTTTAATGATGGCTTTTAGCATGTTCATGTGGGGGGCGGGAGCACCCAATATTTTTGCACTACTCGCCAAAGCCACACAGAAACAAGTCAGCGCACTCGCTGGTGGCATATTTAATGGACTCGGCAATCTTGCTGGCGCGGCAGCACCGTTATTGATGGGGGTATTAATCACACTGACCCACGATATGGATAGCGGCCTACTATTTATCGTCATTATCGGTTTAATCGGTAGCGTCTTGTTGCTACCTATCATCAAAAAATACTGATTTTACTACTCAATATCCGGAGATATCACTATGTCACAACAAGCCCAAATAAAACCACAAGACACCTCGATGGCAGATTGGGTTGAATCACGCATCGCCCGCTTCGAAGGTCGTAAATATGATTGGAACGCGTTGAAATTTCAGGCTGATTTTGATCCCAAATATCGCCGTGCACAAATGCGCTACATCGGTACAGGCGCGACAGGTGTTGCTAACGATGTAAATACCGTTCCCGCTGAAAATTTTACCTTTTCAACAATGGTTCTTCCCTCAAAATGTGAGGGCCCTCTTCACTTACACCCTGATGTTGAAGAGGTTTTCTTCATGCTAAAAGGAACAATTACCCTATTCATTAAGGATGGTGATGAAGAATATGAAACGATACTTAAAGAGCGCGACCTGATTTCAGTTCCAGCAGGTATTTATCGCGGCCTATTCAACCATGGTGAAGAAGAAGCATTAATGTGCGTCATGATTGGTACACCAAAACCTGCGATTCCAACCTATCCAGACGATCATCCATTATCAAAAGTGAAACGTGGTTAACAGGAGAATTGAGTGATGAAACTGCCTATTGAACAATTGCCAACTATTCGGTCCGCTGATTTTGGTCAATATCATGTTAACTGGCGTGAAGCAGGTGAAGGAGAAACTATCATTTTACTTCACGGTATCAGCTCTGGATCTGCATCGTGGATTTATCAACTGGCGGATTCATCACTGACTCAACAATACCGACTACTCGCATGGGAGGCGCCGGGTTACCTCAATAGTCTAGCCCTGACGACCGACACACCAACAGCTAACGATTATGCAGAGGCATTAGTGGCTTTGATTGACTGTTTAGCTATTTCGCAAGTGGTGCTCGTTGGTCATTCCCTTGGTGCCATTATAGCCAGTGCATTTGCGGCAAAATACCCACAGCGTATTAAAGGATTACTATTAGCTAACCCAGCGCAAGGTTATGGAACTAAAGACAAAACGGAACAAAAACAAGTTTATGAACAAAGACAGACTATCGTCTTCAATTCCGGGATTGAAAATTATGCGCAACAACGTGCAGCCGCCTTGTTAAGCCCAACAGCCAGTGAGCAACAAATAGATTGGGTTAGGCAGACGATGCGTAAACTCAATCCTAAAGGATTCTTAGCGGCGGCTTGGATGCTGGCATACGATGATATTAATCGTTATCTCAGCCATTATTCTGGTCCACTCCAGATGCTAGTAGGCCTTGATGATACCATTACGCCGCCTCAAAAAGTCCAAGCGATCGCTCAACAACAAGGTTGTTCACTCGTCTATATCGAACAGGCTGGACATGCAAGCTATCTCGATGCATCTCAGCCATTTAATCATTACCTGAAACAATTTTTGGCGACTCTGCCGTTGTAGAAGTTTAATTAAGGAAAGCGCTATGAATTTACAGCTAAAAAATCGTGTTGCCGTCGTCACCGGTGGCAGTTCAGGGATTGGATTAGCGACCGTTCAATTATTGCTCGAAGAGGGATGTAAAGTGGCTTTCTGTGGGCGTAATCAAGACAAATTGATGCAAACACTCACGATGTTACAAGCTGATTATCCACAAGCGGAGCTTCTTGCTGTCTGCTGTGATGTTATGGATAAAACACAAACAGAAGCCTTTGCACAACAAGTAAAATCGCACTTTGGCCAAGCTGATTTACTGATCAATAATGCGGGACAAGGGTATGTCGCTCACTATGCCGACACGCCCGAAGAGGCATGGTTACACGAGGCCCAACTAAAATTATTTGGCGTCATTAACCCCGTTAATGCATTTATGACATTATTGGAGCAATCTGAGATTGCCTCCATTACTTGTGTCAATTCACTGTTAGCCTTACAACCAGAACCTCACATGGTAGCAACCTCTGCTGCACGTGCAGCATTACTCAACCTCACTCTAAACCTATCAAAAACCCTCTTACCAAAAGGCATCCGTGTGAATTCTATTTTGCTCGGCATGGTTGAATCAGAGCAGTGGCGGCGCCGTTTTGAACAGCGCAGTGATAAAAGTCTTAATTGGGAAAGTTGGATTGGCGAGATTGCCCAAAAACGCGGTATTCCAATGCAACGCCTTGGTAAACCTGAAGAGCCAGCTAGAGCTCTCGTCTTTTTAGCTTCACCAATGACTTCTTTTACCTCAGGTGCGGCATTGGATGTTTCAGGTGGTTTCTGCCATCACATTTAAAGGAATTATGATGAAAACATTAATGCTGATCGGATATGGTGCAATGGCCAATGAAGTAATTAGTCGCTTACCCAAAGGCATTGAATTGCGTTGGATAGTGGCAAGAGAACATCATCATCCTGATATCCAACAACGCTTTCAAAACCGTGTGACGCCACTCAGCTCGCCGACTCAGGCCATACAACAACCTGATTTGGTTCTAGAGTGTGCAAGTCAACAAGCTGTAAAACAATATGCTGCCAAAATATTAGAAAAGGGGTGGACACTCGCGATTATTTCAACCGGTGCTCTTGCTGATGCGCAATTCGCTGACACTCTCCGTCATCAAGCTCACCAGCATCAAGGCACATTGATACCCTTATCAGGTGCGGTTGCTGGATTGGATGGCCTACGCTGCGCAAAAGAAGCCACGATCAATCAAGTGACCTACCAATCAAGAAAGAGCCCTGCCAGTTGGCGTAATGGCCCTGCTGAAAATTATATCGACCTTGATGCGGTTTCCGAACCGACGGTGTTTTTTAGTGGAACTGCACGAGAAGCGGCGTTGAAATTTCCTGCCAATGCCAATGTCGCAGCAACTGTCGCTCTTTATGGTATTGGCATGGATGAGACTAAAGTTGAGTTAATGGTTGATCCAATCACCACCCAAAATAGTCATCGCATCGATGTCTCGGGGGATTTCGGCCATTTTTGTATAGAACTAAACGGTAATCCGCTGCCTTTAAATGCCAAAACATCTTTGTTATCAGCATTAAGCGCCGTCGAAATTTGTCGTCGCATTGCAGAACAAAAAGCCATTATCTGACTGGAGTAGGACCATGAAAAAAATCGATATCTTTGTCGGGGGAAAATGGCAACTAGGCCGTGGTCACGAAATGCATTCACGTTTCCCTGGTGATCAACATATTGTTGCAACACTTAACAGCGCCAGTTTAGACGATGTTGAAGAGGCTGTTCTCGCCGCAGATAACGCATGGCGTGACCCCGCTTGGCGCTATATGCCCGCCCACCAGCGAGCCGCAATTCTGCTGAAAGTCAGTGCACTCATTGAAGAACGCGCTGAGGAATTAGTACGTTTACAAACTCTCGATAACGGTAAACCATGGGCAGAAGCCCGTGGCTTAGTAATGAGTGCAGCGGCAACAGCGCGCTATTTTGCCGCCGTTTGTGAGGTCAGTGGTGGCGAATTACCCCCTCGCCGCCAACCTGATATGATGACATTAAGTACCTACCAACCTCTTGGCGTCATCGCTGCGATAACCCCATGGAACTCCCCTATTGCCAGTGATATGCAAAAAATTGCTCCAGCAATAGCGGCGGGAAATGCGGTGATATTAAAACCAGCGGAAGCAACCCCATTAATTTCGTTAAAACTAGCCGAATTATTTGAAGAAGCCGGATTACCCTCAGGGCTACTCAGCGTGTTGCCCGGTAAAGGCTCTGTTGTGGGTGATGCCCTTGTTCGTCATCCATTAGTCAGAAAGATATCCTTTACTGGTGGTACCAATACCGGCAGACAACTCGCTCATATCGCTGCTGACAAATTGATCACCACCTCATTAGAGCTTGGAGGCAAATCACCTACCATCGTCTTAGAAGATGCGGATCTCGATCTTGCTGCACATGGTGTTTGCTACGGCATCTTTAGCTCGATGGGTCAAGCATGTATCGCAGGCTCTCGACTCTTTGTTTCACGTGCAATTTATCAACCGTTTTTAGAAAAGTTAACTGCACTCACACAACAATTAATTATTGGCGACCCCCGTCAAGAGCGTGTGCATGTTGGCCCATTAATATCACCAGCGCATCGAGAAAGTGTAATGCGCTATGTCGCTCAAGCAATAACAGAAGGCGGTAGTATCCGCTTGGGCGGAACAATACCTCAAGACCCTCACTTACAAGAAGGTAATTATTTCTTACCGACCATTATTGAAGGACTAAATAATCAAGCTTCTGTATGCCAAGAAGAAATATTTGGTCCTGTATTAGTCGTGATCCCTTTTGATAATGAAGCGGAGTTGATAGAAGAAGCCAACGACTCACTTTATGGCCTCGCAGCAGGTATTTGGACTAAAGACTATACACGTGCATTTAAACTCGCGGATGCATTAGATGTTGGCACCGTTTGGATCAACACCTACAAAGTTTTCTCCATTTCAACACCTTTTGGTGGGTTCAAAGAGAGCGGACTCGGTAGAGAAAAAGGCTTAGAAAGCCTAAAAGCTTATATGCAACAAAAAAGTATTTTTCTGGCACTAAACCCACAACCAAACCGTTGGTGTGAATAAATGACCATTGATATGCAGCCCTACATACGTCGCTGTTAATTGGTTATCAAATTCTTAAGGAGAACACTATGCATGAGACAATCACGGTTGGCGAGGCGATCGCCAGAACATTAGAACAATATCAAGTTAGCACTGTTTATGGCGTTATCTCAATCCACAATCTCCCCATTGCCGATGCCATTGGTCGACGAGGCCTTATTGATTTCACACCTAGTCGTGGGGAAGCGGGAGCCGTTACCATGGCTGATGCACATAGCCGCTTTACAGGATTAGGCGTTGCCTTAACCAGCACAGGTGCGGGTGCGGGGAATGCTGTAGGCTCGATGATTGAAGCAATGAACGCGTGCTCACCACTCATTCACATAACTGGGCAAGTTGAAAAAGCCTATCTCGACATGGATGCTGGCTTTATTCATGAAACACGTGATCAACTCGGTTTTTTAAGAGCCAGTTCTAAACAGGCTTTTCGTGTTCACAGCGCTGCCCAAGCAGTCGCAATTTTGCATAAAGCGATTCAAGTGGCTCAAACCATCCCTTGCGGACCTGTTTCTATCGAAATTCCTATTGATATTCAAAATACCCCCGTTCCCTTATCAATACTCAGTACTCCCCTGACCACTCAACCGCTACCCACCGCAACCACAGATCAAGTTGATGCGATTTGGCAAAGATTACAACATGCACAACGCCCTTTATTATGGATTGGAGGCGGCGCTCTCCATGCTTCAGCAGCGGTTAAAAAACTAGCCGATTTAGGCGTCGCCGTGATAAGTAGTACCCATGGTCGAGGCATTTTATCTGATGACCATCCATTCAGTTTACGGGCTTTCCATAATGCGGATTCAATTGATAAATTAATGCGCACTTGTGATATCACACTCGTTGCAGGTTCACGATTACGCAGCAATGAAACCAAAACCTGGTCATTGCCATTACCGCAACCTTTAATTCAAATTGATATTGATCCTCAAGCGACCAATCGCAACTATAGTGCAGACCTTGTCGTTACCGCGGATTGCCACAGCATTCTAAGTGCATTGGCTGAAAGACTTGAAAAAGCGAATAGTGTGATTTCACCGCAATGGCGACAACAAGTACAAGAGGCGACTCATTTAGCAGAACAACAACTTAGAGAACAGTGTGGCCCCTACAGCCAACTCAGTGATGCCGTCGAACACGCCTTACCGACTCAAGGTATCTTTGTTCGAGATATTACAGTTTCGGGTAGTTTATGGGGGAGCCGATTATTAAAGGCCACTCAACCACGGCATAATATACATTCGTTAGCTGGAGCTATAGGCCTTGGTTTAGCCATGGCGATTGGCAGTGCCAAAGCCAACCCACAAATTCCAGTTATTGGTTTAGTCGGTGATGGTGGTTTGATGTTAGGTGTCGGTGAACTCGCCACCATGGCCCAAGAACAATTACCCATTGTCTTAATTATCATGAACGATCATGGATACGGTGTTATGCGCGGGATCCAAGAAAAATATTTTGCTGACCGCCAATATTATAATGACCTACTGACACCTTCATTCACTCGATTAGCCGAATCAATGGGAATTAAAGCATTAACTATTGATAAAGCAGACGATTTTAAGTCAACTTTACAGCTTGCCGTCGACTTAAAACAACCTGTTGTTATCGAGGTTTTAATGGAAAATATTGGTAAAATGAATTTCTCTGGGCCTCCTCAGAAAAAATTATTTTAATCATTTATTATTAACGTTATTCATCTACAACGATTTCTGATGATCACACCATAGAGTGAGTCTTATAGTCTCACTCTATTTTACTTAATTGATGGATTTTTAGCTTTTCTGTATGTTACACAGCCTAATGTGGTTCGTTTAAAATAGCTGGTATATGTTAAAACTTAAATTAATCAAGATATTATAAGAGTAAAAATGGGTTGTTTAGATTCACTTTAAACGTTCTCAATACTGAAAGATGAAAAATCGTTTAAAATAATCATCATTTATACTGCCCCAAAGTAACACCACATAAATAACCTTTATTTTAAAGTTATTTTTGTTTGTCAGATTACAATATTCTAAATAAAGATCTAAAAGGAATATAACCGCTAAAACATGTCACATCGTTTGATGGATAACATAACGCATCAACCACAGCGCTTTGAAGGTACAGAAAATACGGTCAATGTCGCCCTACATGCTGAAAAATTAACATGAAATTTTTACACTTTATGCAACCCCGTAGCGGTTCTCAATAAAGTTGAGCGACAGATATTACCTAGTTGAGTATCTTCTTTTATCGTAAAAAGTTATCTCTTTTCTAGCCGTTTCTCGACCATAAAAAGCCTTCGGTTTACTCGCATAATTAAGATATAAGGTTACAAATATTTACCTATTTTATTTCACTGTCATTAAAGGTAGATGTTATATTATGAGTAATAGGAAAACAAACACCTCTGCTATAGTAATAATTTTTAAGGGAATATAATGAAAAAATATTTACTACCCATTAGCCTCTTCATCAATCTCGTTTTACTTATCGCTATTATCGTGATGGCAACACTATTTTTTAACTTAAAAGGCAAAATTGATACAACGGTTGCACAAATAAAAAATGGTCAATATGCTGAATTAATTAAAGATAATACAGCCAAATTAATTCCTGAGGGGCTAAAGCGCATCGATACAATTCAACCTGGCCAAAGTCAGTGTGCCTATTTCTACCAAAATATAGACTCAATAACTGAATATTTAACAGCAAACCCAACAATTGCTGGTGCTGAGACCTATATTAAACAATTAAATAATTTAAAAAAATCAGCAGAAAAAGCCCCTTCTGCACTCAAAGAAACAGCGTGTGAAAAAGGTGTTTCAACGATTAATTATATCAGTGAAAAAATATCTACAGTGACAGATTGATGACTCTAGCTCTTTACTATTAGTATCAGAGATCTAAATTCAACCTCAAATAGCGCCAGACGATTAAAGCCAACAGGGGGAGCACCCGCTGATTGGCTTTTTTGTACCGCAATAGGCTCTGCATTATCAATGCCATTGTATCGCTCTTCTCAGCAAAACCCACATTAAACAATCCGCTATCTTCACCACCCCATATCGAATTAAAAATTCACAATCAATTCATATGTAAAATAAGTTAAATTTGTTATAGGGCCGATTGACCTTAACCTTAGGGGAAGCTTTATGGTTACTTCCGTTTAATCTATCATTTCATAAGGACATTACCATGAAAAAAATACTTCCTATCGCCACACTTATTGCCGCTAGCGTTTCATTGAGTGCTTTCGCTAACTCAGGTCATTCAATGCATATGTCTTCTTCAACAACAAATGAAATGCAGAAGGAGTTAAACCAATCTATGGATAAAATGCATTCAGATATGGCCAAAAGCATGAATGAACAAAATGCAGATGTCGCCTTTGCTCAAGGCATGATCGCTCACCATTTAGGGGCAATAGAGATGGCTAAAATTGAACTAAAATATGGTACAGATCCTGAAATGAAAAAACTCGCAGAACAAATCATTAATGCCCAAGGCCCAGAAATAGAGCAAATGCAAAAGTGGTTAGAAAAAAATAAAGATGAAAAGTAATAGACATTATCTTTATCACTAAGAGTCCAATAAGCGAGTATTAATCGTAGTATCCATTTAAGAGTGTTTATCTAAAAAACCAATAGTGGCTATTTATCTCTCGCTTTAATTAGATTTCTGCGTGTTTAATCACTGAGTCACCAAGACGTATGCCTAAGGCATATTGAAAACAATAAAGCCCCCATTTAATTTATCTAAATTAAACGGGGGCCATAAAATAATTATTGAATCGCTAACCCACTATTTAAAGTTAACTAATCAAAAACATCATTAATAATTGTAGTCACGATTGCTGTACTCAACGCTATTAATACTAAGTCATTACCTACAATATTCCATTCATATCCTGGATAATGTGGCAATTGAAGTAGCATGGATTGAGGAACGGCTTTCTTAGCAATTCCCGGAGGCAATGGTTTACCTCTTGCGAAATTTTTGGCGATACCCGGCGGTAAGGCATTATAACCTGTAATACCACTATCTAAAGCCAATGCTCTCGCTTCATTGTATGTCAACGCCACTGATAAGGTATTATTTTTATCTGAAGAAGCATCATGCCTTTTATCTTTACCGTTCCCCTGATTACTCTTATTTCCTTTATTTTTAGGGTGCTCTTTATTTTGTCCATGACCTTGGCCACCATTTGGCTCCGCGTAAGAGACGTACGGCGCTAATGATAAGCTTGTCGCTAAAATCAATAGGCCTGACAATTTAGTCATTTTATTCATGATGATACCCTCATTGACGCTGTAGCATCCAAAATACACCTCAATAGACCTTGCCTCTATAGGTAATATTCCTAGAATAAAGCCCTAATTAAAGAATATTATCATCCATAACCCTGACATAGCACATTAATGCAGTCATTTACTCTAAAATCGGCAGCTAACTAAGACAGATTTATAAAGTGAATATATCAATAAGACTAACAATATCATTTTGTGCTGATTACGTTAGCCTATTACCCTACAATTGACACCCCCTAATTTAGTCACATAAAACCAGACTAATCTTGTTATAATATCTTTAACAAAGACTAACGCGCTTTAAATATCATTTTTAGAAATCGTAATGAAAGCCATACTTAATTTATTATTTAATGTCCCTAAGCAACGTGCATAAATTGGAATAAGTGTTGGATTTTCTAATTGTAGTATAATGTTTGAATAAGTCTCACCTCGCTGAATAGGCTCTTGCACTCGCACGGTGCCACTGCTTATGACATCCTGACAAGCAAATTCGATAACTGTTCCATCCATAATAGCGTCATTACTTGCCGCTTCTTCTTTACTGAAGATATAGGCGTGACTATAGATTTGATTCATTAATATCGCTTTTTCTGGTAGAACTCTCTCCACCGTATTTTTCTGGGATAGAAATTTTTCAAACGAATCATCTAACCAATCATGATAAACTGCGGTTACTTGCATATCATATAAGTTTAATAATTCGTTCACTTCCTCAATAACTAATGACATAAGTTGCTGAAAATCTTCGTCATCCAGCATTTCTTTTGGTAGATGTTTACCGTGAAAGTAGATTTGGACAGAGTTATGACCTGATTGCCTTGCAACTAAAATTGATTCTCTAAGTTTTTGAGTAGGTCCATCAGCCATATTAACAACTAGGATGATACTTTCTTGGCTAAATGCCTGTTTAACATCTTGAATTAGCGAATTACTAACTTTAGGTGCCACAAATTTTTTGTTCGGGAACGCATTAACTAAATTGTAGCGGTAATCATCCCCAAGAAGCATAACAGAATTGACAGATGAAAATGCTAAGGATGAAAATAACAATCCTCCTAAGAATACAACGAACACCTTCATGGAAACCAACACCTATGACGAGATAATCTCTACAGTTTCTTTGATATCATGCTCTGCTACAGAAACTGCCCCCACCACTATATACTAACAATATAAACGAAAGAGTAAATCGTGATAACCGTTTATTTCATCAAGGATTTCGTCTCCTCTGATCATATATTGCTCTTAATATACAAAACACTTTAAAAGTGTAAATTAAATTATCTTTTTTATTTATATTACCTTATCAATAACATTGTCTTTCATTCACTAAAATAGTTCAAAACAGTACATTCCATTCAGTATTTGGTAACATATTCTTGTTATGCAATTAATTAAAACTACTGTACTATACTTATCACATTCTCCCCCTACGAGAGAATGCATTGATTACTGGATTTTCCCTGTAATGCTGATTTTAAGCTTCGCCCCAATATATCTTGGGGCTATTTTTTACTATTTATATCAATAGCAATGTTATTTAGCGAATATTTACAAATACGCTAAACATTATCTAAATCATAACAACTAAAACGTAAATTTGACTATTATTAAATAATATCATTCTATTTATTAGGTTACGTATTTGATGTGCAGTATTATTTACTGCTCTATTGATAGATTCTTTTTATATATTATCTTCAGCTTTAACTATTAATGGGATGATATCTCACAAACAACACTAGCGACTATAAATTCCCATTTTTATGATGATGGTATATTTCACTTATTTAAAACACCAACAAGCTACCTATACGGCAGTGAACACTCAGGATTCATAAACAACCCAATCATAGTATTTCTAAGCTGACTATACGGCAGTGAACACGAAGCCATAAGCAATATTGTTAAAGTTATTTTTCTAAGCTGCCTATACGGCAGTGAACTAAACACTTGTCCGTTTTCAACGAAAAATACCTTTCTAAGCTGCCTATACGGCAGTGAACATTTGAGTTACCCACCGATTAAAAAAATCGCATTTCTAAGCTGCCTATACGGCAGTGAACGCCATGGCCATTGCCGCAGTGTTGCGCCGACTTTTCTAAGCTGCCTATACGGCAGTGAACATCGTGTACTACTGGGCGCAAAAATGGAACTGTTTCTAAGCTGCCTATACGGCAGTGAACCATTGGCGATGGGTGGTGCTGCGATGGCTCTTTTTCTAAGCTGCCTATACGGCAGTGAACTTTTCTTAGGATCCGCGCATCAGCAGAACTCTTTTCTAAGCTGCCTATACGGCAGTGAACACAAAAACAGAACTCGCAACTATCAACATGATTTTCTAAGCTGCCTATACGGCAGTGAACTTTAATATACTCGCCTATATATCTTTTTGCTCTTTCTAAGCTGCCTATACGGCAGTGAACCCATGAACAGCTCAACGCGAAGTTTGATAGCATTTCTAAGCTGCCTATACGGCAGTGAACGTACTACAACTGAACGGTGCCAGGAAAACCTGTTTCTAAGCTGCCTATACGGCAGTGAACGCTATAAAGAAATTATCAAATCGGCATTCGATTTTCTAAGCTGCCTATACGGCAGTGAACGAACAAAAGTTACGATCAACATGCAGATAGAGTTTCTAAGCTGCCTATACGGCAGTGAACATAAGAAGCGTTTCACCTCCTCCGTTGGTGCATTTCTAAGCTGCCTATACGGCAGTGAACGCGAGCTTATCAAATAAAAAATAAGTTACAACAAACAGTTAGTGATATTTTAGAGAAAATACCTTCTTTTTTACCGTTAATTGTAACTCATTGTTTTATAATTTTATTTTTAAAGAGCAAAATAATAAGGTTAAAAATGAGGAACTGTCGCTAACTCAACATCTCTTCCGACTTGCTGACTTAATCCATAACAGTTAAACCCACCTAATTGTGCTTTTCCCGCAGAAATACAGCGAATAAATAACGGAAACGGGCGATGAATTGCTCCTTCATATTTAGATTTACTCTGTTGACTCTCCATCCAGATAAAAGGCAATCGGCTAAATTCATTAACCTGATTTTTCCTCAACACATGTAAGCAAACTTCCGCAGGCTGCCCCGATTTTATTGAGAGAAATTGCGCTTTCTTTTGTATATCCAGTTCAGTCCGTTTTTTACCTTTCACATGTTGTCGTACATAACTGACTGGTATGGCATTTTCCGGTACTGTCAGAATCGACTTAACATGCACATAATCAGATAACCGTGCTAGCCAATGATTGACATTGAGCTGGGCAAGCATAGCTTCTGTATTTGCCATCAATCGTATCTTTTTACCTAAACGGAACCCGACACTCCCATATTCAGGAAAAGCAACAGCAACCTCACTATGACCCGTTTCAGACTTATTTTCTACCAATGCGATATGTATTTGTTGGTAAACCCTTTGCCATAGAAAGTCCAACGGTATCGTCGAATCAGGTAGTAGTGTAATCTCCTGATAATAGTTCATAGTTCACCTTATTTGTCACTTTCGCCAAAGACACCACCACGCACTAATACCGCCATAACATAGTGTTCATCTTCAATGCGTGCCAACTTTTCACCACGAGCCCATTTATCAAAATGAGTATAAAAATCTTGTTTTGCTCCTGGTGTTCGATAAGCTCGACCAAGATTAGTCACCGCTCCATAAGGTTCAATAGCGATAGCACCACCACTATTCACGTCATCATGATAATCGGGATACCAAGTATCAATGGAACGTAATGCATTACCTATCTTTTGTGAGTGCATTGCGGCATGCCCATTCACATGGTAAAGAATTTTACTTTTACTCCCTTTACCTTTATCTAATACCAACTCTTCACTGGGATAAACTTCTTGAGATTGGCCTAACAGAGTATAAGTTGTTATTTCAAGAAGTAATGCTCCCTCACTGTTTGCTAAGGCAGCAGCAATTTTAGCGCCGAGTTCATTCACCTTTTCATCTTGCTGGTCAAAGCTACGAATGCTGTATTGCGTTGCATCAAAAGTCCATTGTTGCTCGAGACCTTCACTCAAGATTTTTACCTCAACCTCTATTTTTTCAGCGCCGACTCGGTTGCGCCATAAAAAACGTGCATTCGCAATATTATGGGCATAGCGGCGGCCAAGTTCACGGAAGCCTTCTTTTTCAATATATTCTTTTGCCGCTTTTGTGTAGCTTTCTTTAAACAGTGCGTTATTACAAGCGGATGGCGTTTCTACCCCACCTAAGATTTTCAAGGTGAATTGATGTTTTAAGGTATCTTGCTGTGTACCTAATGCACAAGCATCGACTGTTTGTAAGTTCGCCTTTTCAACTTCAGCATTTAATTTTAGCGGATCGTTTTTGACAGGGCCTTTGAGACGATTTGAGATTGTTCCTCGGACCGATTTTTCTTGCAAAGCAAGCGGTATACACTCTGTTCTATTTTTCCAACTCGTACCATAAAAATACCCGTCCGATGGAACCAATTTTTTTTCAAATGCCAATACGGATGCTACATCATTATTCTTTGCCATTTTTACTCTCCGCGCGTAAAATATTGAGATTCAACTTGTTGACATAAATAGAGATTATTTTCTAAATCAGTGTGATATTCCCACAGCATTTCATTTAGATGGCCAATTTTGTTTACCATGACAAATTGTCCTAGCGTTACAACGCTTTCTGCAAACCGATGGGGAACATTGGGGTCACGCTGATTTTTAGCGATGCCTAAAGAGGAAATACCTTGATAACCCGTCGCGATGGGAACAATCCAACCATTCGTTTTACGTTGTGTTTTCCATTCAAACGACTTATCTTTTGATTCGTTTTTACTTTCTATTTCAATACATTGGTTATTAACTGTCACATAATCCAATAGTGCATCCATTGCATCTTGCCCCTCCTCCATTGAAGCCACCATTAAATCCCTACGTTCAACCAAGGCATAACCAGGCATTAAGCTATTGAGTAATTTACGCTTATAACTACCGTCCCTATCATTGGCAGGTAAATAATATATTTCAGGCTTTTTAGCCGATAAAATATCTCCACCCGCTAACTTCATAGTAGAAAGAATTTCAGTAACACGATGTACATTGGCGGTATCTAATAACACGTCACCTTGCTCGTTATCAGTATCAGAAAAGTGAATCACCAATGAAACATCTAAATGGCAGCGCGCTTCTTCAATAAATGCAGAGCGATTACCCTCTTTATCCAGAGGATTACCCGTTCCTATAATTGAATTCACAAAGTCATCACGACCACGATATGTCTGTAAATTACACTCGTGACTAATCACAGCGATTGATTCAAACTCTAACGCCGAAAAACCAATTTTTCTTAATTTAAGTTCCAATGCATGCATAAACCCTAGCCACGCAGTCATTGCAGGAAATCCGATTGTAAATGGGCTTGATAATGCGTTGGCATTGTGCACTTTCAAATGTGGGAGCTTCAGTAAATTCATTGGCTTGCTCATCTCAGCAGCTCCTTATTTTTCGCAACAAGATCCTTAATGAAATTAAACTCATCATTACCTAAGAATAATGCTTTCTTGCCATTAACAGCCTTATAGCCTGCTATAAATTGACGAGCGATTTCAGGAATTAATATTTCAAGCCAATCCTCCATATTATTTCGTTGCTCTTCAGTATCAGGGAATAGCCAGATTTGTTGGTACTTCGCAATATTCACAGGAAGAACGACTTTTTCTTGTTCTAATATACGGCGAATTTTCCACATCATGACGATGATATAATCCACATATTCTTGAATGCGGTTATCACGATATTCAGCAAAGTCGCTATTTCTTTTTTCTTTAGGAAGTGTGATTAATCCGTGAAATGCTTGAAATGTTTCCTTGCTATGCCATGGGTTTATCACATCAGTAAAGAAATTAGTTTTAGGCAAGCGCGTTTCGCGAATATTTAATACCGGAGGCAAAGAAGGCAATAGATGCGCTTTCCCTGCATTTTGGTTATTTAAAACGGAAATATTTTGTGGCTTAGTACCGCCAAAGCCGATCGTGGTGATCCCATAGATTTCTTTGAAGCCAATCTCACTATATTCCCTTTTACGTTTTAATTCCCGCAGCTCCTTGGTTTGCTCTGAAAAACGAATATCATCAATACGACGACGCATTTCAAATAATAATCCAGAAGGCGTCAAAGGTGAAAGTAGATGGTAATCATCTTCATCCGTCCAAACAGGAAAATAAACCTGTTTAATTTTTGAACTTGTCACGACTGAATCATCTGCTGCACTCATTGCTAAAAAACCTTCTCTTAATTGTTCGTAAGGCATCCCCTCGAAAGTAAGCAACGATTTAGCAAGTGAAGTTTCTGCTTCAATATGTGCCAACAGTGTTTTTCCATCATACATTTGTAAGGTCAAGAACTTATAAACATCTAATGCAGCAGCATTGCCTAATGCATCGGGTTCGACTTCCACATTACCGGAACGTAAAAAACCGTCATTAGCGGCCTTTGCATTAGCAATGATTGCACTCACAGAGCCATTTTTGTTTTTACGGGCGCTTGGATGGCTGAAAGTACAAGGATGAGTCGAAAGTGATATCTGTCCAGCACGTTTTGCAGCATTTGGTAACCACTGTGATAGCGCAAATACCTCCTCACACTTCTGCTTTATTTGACTAACCTCATCCTCACTCATTGATGCCTTTAAAGTCTTTTTAAGCCAACCTTCTTTACGTTCTTCAAAAAAGGCCTCTATTGCTGGATCTAACATATCTAGGGTCCTTGTGACTAAACTTATACATTAATCTAGCTGAACAAAATATTGACTCTTCATACCACAAATAACATAACCACCATGGTTTTCATCTATCTACATCGAATAATTTCATTCAGTTAAATGTAATTATTTATCATCTATATAACGCTTTTAGATTTACATCACCGTCCAACATCGAATGATCAAAAGGTATCTTTTATCTTCATTATCTTATTACCGGATAGATCCCCATTTGATCATCATAATGATAGATAACGTCTCTATTCTGCTGTTTTAAAAATGTTAACTCACCATAAAACCGTGACAGTGAAGTCGCTTGTTTCCCATCCATTCCCTGCGATTGAATGGATTGTTCATAGTCCCGAACCAACCATAATCGTTTTTTTATCGACTCAGGAAATTTGTTGTAATAGATGCCATTTTGAGGCCCTACCGATATCCACCCACTTTCTCGAGTATATTCACTAAATTGTATTGTGCCTTTTGGTGATATTTCCAAAACAAGCCGAAAAGATGGCATTTGACTTCGAAAAGAGGCGAGTTGCTGGGACACTGCGGTCATCCACCAGCAACCATGGGTGTATCCCCAAATATGCGATGCCGCATTACGGGGTAACGTATGATAATTTTTACTTTGCGACCGTCTTTTTGTAGCCACCGGTTTTTCTACCTGTTTAGGAGGGAAAATATATTCAGTTTTAAGTGTATACTTGATTGCCGCATGTTCTAGACAAGCTAGATCCCTGTGCTTTTTATTTTCATAATTAGTTTGCTGTTGTATCCGTGGTGTCGCATCAACTGATTTGAGTAACTGTTGCTCATCAACAAGATCACAAAGGTTATGAGTAGATAAGCCAAGTCCAATATGATTATTTTCATAGCCAGGGCGAGAAAAAGGATTATCTATCCCACCTTCAAACCCTTTCTTGTTGTATTGTAGTAATGCGATGTTAGGCTGCTGAACTTCGTCTTCTCGATGTCGGCGAACGCGCCCTGCCATTTGAATAACAGAACGATAAGATGATGGCTCTACAACTGCCCAATCAAAGTCATGGTCACGCCCTACTTCTTCCACCGGAGTTGCAACTAAAATAAATAGCAAATGCTGAGCTTTCCCTTCTATGCTCACATTTTCTAGATGCTGGCGAATAATTGGATTATTGAGTGCATTCGCCTCTTCTCCGACCTGCTCTTTACGTTTTAAAACGCTATCTAAATGTTGCTCCTGCTCATGACGTAGTAAAAGAACTTGCTGGCTGTGATAAGCCATGGTGCGAATTTCAACACCTTCAGGACATGCACATTCAAGTAAGAAACGTGTTAAATCAACGCAAGGTAAAATATTCGCAACACGTATCGCACCAAATGAAACTTGAATACCCGTACGTTTATCGAGAAAGGCATGCTGGTCATGTTGAGCTAATGCTGCATTGAGGATGTGATTAAAATAACATTGTTGACTATCTTGAGTATTATCCTTCGGTGTAGGTACTATTAATGCTTTACGACGTGCAGGCTGTTGCGCTAACACATTGACTCTTCTCTTAATAAACTTGTCATGGTACTGCTGGTATAAATAAGGCGTATTGTCATCATTAGCGACTAATGTCGCCGCCAAGGTTGAAGATTGACATTTATCTTTTATTGAGTCGTATTCACCTTCATCCACCCATAGACAACCAACCTCTAAGGGCTGTTGACGGCTTTTAGCATAGGCATACCACCCAGACTGATACGCATGAAAGTAAGCTAACGCAGTATCTGGGGTTATCGTAGCAGAGGAGATCATGACTTTACGCCCTAATAGTCCAGCCATATAGATAAGACGCGCTACGGCTATCGAGTCACTATCAGTAAAGTCATCCACTTCATCAATGACAAGGTCTGAAGACATTAACCGCAAACAAGGTAAAATGTAGCGACCTCCACGAACTGTTTCAGTGGCTCCCATGATATGGTCAATAGTACAAGCTAAAACAGGTGCATAGAGTAGAGCCCGATCTTTTGCTCTAGTAAGCACCGTTGATAACAGTTCCTCAGGGAGAACTCCCTGCCATTTATCTTCTGCCCATCTCAGTTCTTCTTCATTTTCATCGAACAACATTTCTTGTGATTCAGAACCGGTTTGATAAGGCAATAAGTTATTCGAGCTGGTATTAAGCTGCGGCGATGAATCTTGATCATGGGCTTTTAAGTTATCGTCATTCTCTTTTGCTTGTTGGTGTAACTGAGCGACCGCTTTAGAGCCAATTAAAACCGCAATATCCCCCTCATTTAACCCAATACTATTTTTATCTTTATATTCATCCCCTGTTTGTAATGCTAACGTACGTAGCCCCAGCGCTAAAATAAAACGAAAACTTTGCTTATCTTCTGATAACGCTTGCATAATTTTGACATTCGCGCGTGTTTTACCACAGCCAGTACTCGCCATATTGACAATAAAATAACCTTTTATCTCATCATCGCGCTTTTTACGATATTGATAGATTGAATTAACTGCATCTTCTTGCCAGCTAAATTTCCCTTTACTGTTTTTATCATAAGCTAACTGAGGAATATCACTGACAGGAGATGGCTCGCTTTCAAAATAAGGTAACGTTTCTGCAATATCACCGGCTATTTCTGCTACTTTCACCAGATGTTCATCAAGTTTTTGTTTAAATTGGGGGATATGATTAATTTTATGGGTATTAGCATATAGCGCTATCTCACTGCGCCATTGAGGATCATTCCCTTTGGATGAGTAATTATGATCCCCCAACATTAAGCAAAGGCGCGCATGATGGGCAATCACTCTCCAACTTCCATCGGTCATTGCTTGTCGAAATAACGGTAATTGATTTTTTAGCTCATTTGCGACTTTCTGAACAGTGCGAATCCAAACAGTCGAGTGACTTAATAAGCCATTAGGGAACTCAAAACACATCTTAATACGTCGTTGAAATTGAGATATATCATCATTATTTTCATAACCCCAATTTTGCCTTATTTCAGTTAGTAACTGATTATGTGTATTAAGCGCTATGTCTTGCCAATTTTTAAGTTCTTGTTCATCAAGAAAAGGCAACCGATGATGAGATAATATCAACCATGCTAGCAAAGCTGCGGCATCAGGCAAATTAGCCAACGGTGATTGTAATAAATAATTTTCAGTTGCCCCTTGCTGTAATTGCAGTTCATCCCATTCATTCTTAATGAGGGTTTCAAGCCATTGCTCATCGCTCTCACCCCCTTGGTTTTTAACTAATAAACTAAACAATATTGTGGATACCCATTCATGACGAACAGGGTCACCTTTAAATGTCGTTTTAATTGCAGGATTGAGCTTATCTTGAAATAAGCGTGACGCTTTACCCCAGTCATGAAATAAAGCGGCTAATTTTGCAAAAGTACTAATTAAAGAAAGGTATTTCCAATCATTTTCATCTTCTCGCCCCAAAAATGATTTTTCAGTGCGATTTACTGGCACATATCCTTGTGAATTAAATTTATTTCGATTTCCAACAGTCCAGAGAAGTTGCGAACGTGAGCGAGAGCGTATCCAGTGACAACTGACAGCAGTACTGCGACTCGCGCTTTGCTTCAACATTTTTTTTACGGTAAGTAACCCTTCCTCCGTAATAAGCGTTTGCCATGTATTATCGCCAATACGATTGGCAAATGCGTCTAATACACGCCGAGTTCTTTTTAAAGCATGTTTTTCACATTGTGAAACAAAAGTCACCATCATAATTCTGACCTTTGTATTTGTTGCTGTGACCCCGCTTGTAATGCAATAGCTTTAACGGTATCAAACAGAAAATCTAAAGCGTGATTATCAATAAAAGACTGTAAAATTTGCTGACGAAATTCTTGTTCTGTAGCCCCTTCTTTAGCGCAAATAAATGCCCATGGCAGTACAATGGCATCTTTAATTAAATCTGCAATATCAAATATTAACGCACCACGGCGCGTTTTTCCATGCATCACTGCAAAGCCATGAGGGATCCCCAGAACCCATAAACAGCTTGCAGCTAAACCGTACGCTAAATAATTACCATGGTTTAAAAAAGTATTCGCTTTATCTATTGCTTGATGCTGACGGGTAAAATTGTTTTGCCCAGTATTATTTGCTGCATATTTATATAGCACTTTAGTCAACTGAGCTTCGATTAATAATAATATTTGTGTGTCATTGGCTTCATCAGTTCGCGTTTGAAAGGTTTTTAATGCGTTTTGAATAACTGTGTCGTCATAAATAAACCCTTCGCTTTTCAGTTCCCGAGAGTTTTGCCATATTTTCTGTAAATAGTTAATACGTGAACACTGTAACGTTTTCGCAGCGGATAAGCGTTTCTGTTCATCAAACCAAAAGCTCATCCAACCTTGTAAATATTCCGTTGGCCGATATTCGCTTTGTGGTGTAAACCACTCAACTTCGGTAGCCATATATAAAGGCGTTCCACCACCGCCGCAGAACCCCACCAGTACCCCTGCTTGTGATAACATTCTCATCGCCGCTTGAGTAATAGAGGTGCCGGTTCCTAATAGTAAAACCGTTGTGTTCGCTATCGGAATATTAAAGTAAAGATTTTCATTTTTTGCTTCAGTAAAATAGAGAACTCGCCCCTCTTTTTGCATCACTCGGCAATGCTCCAAGTAATACATATTGGCACGTTTAGAATGAAGGATTGTTTTTAAATCTGACGGAGAGAGATCATCCATGCTAAGCCAACCTTCCGTTTGTTTTGATAAGCCACCTTGCTATATTAATACAATTTAACTTAGGCTGCGTCTACCGTTACGCCTTTAATTTCATAGTGCATAAGGTGATTTTGGGAAGCAGATCCCAATCCATATCATAAAAATAACTTATATGTTGTATTAAGACTAACAGATAATAATTTTTACAGTATTGCAGGCATATAGTGATAAGAGGATTTTGAGCCACTGATATAATCGCACACTAGTGACCTACGGCCTTCTATGCCGTAGGTCACATTTCTAAGCTGCCTATACGGCAGTGCACATAATTTTACTGTTAACATTCACTGCCGTGTATTTCTAAGCTGCCTATACGGCAGTGCATGAAAACCATGTGGTTATCAATGGTCGATTAATTTTCTAAGCTGCCTATACGGCAGTGCACTATAAATTATCAGCAAAAAATCTAAGTTCAACAATATATTACATCTGATTTTGTGGAAAATACCTTTTATTTTTTAATGACATATAACCAGTTGATTTTTAATAGAAACATTTCAGCCAGAAAAATAAAGGAGTAAAAAATACTGAACCTTATATAAACTTATATCATCCCCTCAAAAAAGATAGAAATACGTTAAGAATTTTCAATTTTGAATAACACACGCCCTTCTGCCAATTTTTCGATTTTCATCGGTTGCATAAGTCGGCTCGCTAAGTTAGCTATCAAAAGAATAGTCACCTACCGTAATTCTTTTGTCTCTTGTATTTAAACTCTACTAGATAAATACTTTTGTTTATGTGTAAAAGCAATCCATATCATCTTGTGAATAACCTCTTCATTAACAAATAGAAGCAATTTATCATCAGAAATAAAATATAATCACTGGAATACGAAGAGTATGCTTTTGAATATTAACAGTATTACGCTTCACAAAATATAAAAATAGGACATAAATGGTATATTCGCCTCTCTCCATTCCCTATCCCCTCAAACACTCACGCTGACTCTATCATTTCTTCTTTAGCAACCATTAATTTCAGGCAGTGAGTTAGTATTGTTAGTATTGTTAGTATTGTTAGTATTGTTAGTATTGTTAGTATTGTTAGTATTGTTAGTATTGTTAGTAAAAATATATTACCTAGCAGAACATAAACCACCTTTATTTGTTAATAATGAATTTTGAAAAACATTTATTATAAAAGTAAAGTTGTTATTTTATAACTATCTAAATAATCGACCTTATATTCGCTATCGCCGATAGCTTACTCTAATATTAGATGACGACTCAAACGCTAGAATATAGCGTATTATTGCTAGTTTGAATTTAATTTATTATTGGTAGGAAAATTTTTCAGCACAGCCTCATAGAAAATTCGCACTATATCTTTACGTTCTACCAATATTGAATATTGGGAACGAGTGGAATTAATCTTACCTACAATAATGAGGTTACTATGAGCTCAAATGACATTACCAATACATCCCTTGTCGATGATGCAGCCACTATGCCTGATATATCCAATAAAAAAATCATGATGGGTTTTTGGCATAACTGGGCCGCAGGGACTAGTGATGGTTATCAACAAGGCCAATTCACCAACATGGATCTAACTGATATTCCCGTAGAATATAACGTTGTCGCCGTCGCCTTCATGAAGGGAGAAGGCATTCCAACCTTCAAGCCTTATAATCTGACTGACACCGAATTTCGTCGTCAAGTCGGCGTACTAAATAGCCAAGGTCGTGCGGTGTTGATCTCTCTCGGTGGCGCAGATGCACATATCGCGTTGACATCTGGCGATGAAGACAAGCTGACTAATGAAATTATCCGTTTGGTAGAAGTCTACGGTTTCGATGGTCTGGATATCGATTTAGAACAGGCTGCCATTGGTGCTGCCAATAATAAAACTGTTTTACCTGCCGCGTTGAAAAAAGTAAAAGCACATTATGCGGCAGAAGGTAAAAACTTTATTATTAGTATGGCGCCTGAATTTCCTTATTTACGTATTAATGGTACTTATCTTGACTATATTACCGCGCTCGAAGGCTATTATGATTTCATCGCACCGCAATATTATAACCAAGGTGGTGACGGTATCTGGGTCGATCAAACAACAGCTGGTACAGGTGCTTGGCTCGCTCAAAATAACGACGCCATGAAGGAAGATTTTCTGTATTACCTCACCGAAAGTTTAGTAACGGGTACTCGCGGCTACACTAAGATCCCAGCGTCAAAATTTGTTATTGGCTTACCAAGTAATAATGATGCCGCTGGTAGCGGTTATGTCGTCGATAAGCAAGCAGTTTATAACGCTTTTTCACGTCTTGATGCTCAAAACCTATCCATCAAAGGCTTAATGACTTGGTCAGTGAACTGGGACAATGGAAAAAGTAAGGCTGGCGTAGCGTATAACTGGGAATTTAAAACTCGTTACGCTGCACTACTCTGAATAAATAGCTCTCGAAACTAGCAAGCTAGCTGCCAAATAATGTATTTGATACTTATCAATATAACATTCCCTCGCCTCCGGCCATTCGGAGGCGAGTCATTTTTGCTTTCGCTTAACTAGCATCATAGACCAGACCACATCAGCAAATACAACCAACCTGATAGGGTTTATCTCTCTTCTTTGAGAGCTAATTTTTTAGTCATTCTCTTGCTACCCGTTAATTTTTCATGATGAAAGAGATTAAGCTAAATGAATAACTCAACTCTTTCATCCTAATGTCATCAGTGCACAGAACAGAAATGCTCGATAGATAACTCATCGACTCTGGCGCCATCTAAGTTTGCCCAGAATGCGATTGTTGAGAGAACATCTTTTTCACTTGTTGCAATAAAAAGAGTTATGAAAGATTTTTCGTTCCATAAACCGCTAGCTTTATAAACCGACTTTTTCATTTTCACTCCAACTCACTACATTCAATAACCTTATGACAAAACGGCTGTCTATCCGCTATAAAATATGTAGTTATATGATGGGAGCGATTTTACTTTTTCCAAGTGTATCGTCAGTCATATTCTCATAACCTATTGCTGATAACTCACCAACCTCTAGAACATGTCCCATGCCGCATTAGCGATTTTTCAATTTTTTCTCTGTAAACGCATCAAACTTTTAAGATATCGAACAAACTGGCTAGCTAATAATCAAATTATTTCTAGTTATAATGTATGTTTGATTTATTTGAATGGCATGCAGGGCTATGAACTGTAATTTGTCTCATACCGCTATGGCGAAGTGAGCCGCCTTGATGCCTATCTCAACCGATAAACTCAATGTACCTCCATAGTAGATTTAATCCCACTAACCAAAAACCAAAGAGGAAGCTGGAAACAGCTCATCTAATTAGATTTTTAACGTTTCATGTTTTGAAGGTGAAACGAATATTAGGCCTATCAGGCATTATTGATGAGAAACAATGTCTTTCTAACCACAAACGTCATCAAAAACAACTTAGTTTGCTCGAAGAGCACTGCTCCTGAAGCGGTTGGAGAGAAAACCATTCATGAATGGTTAAGTGAGTAGCGAAAGAGGATTTCAATGACAAAAAAGCCACCTAAAAGGTCGCTCTTTCTTTCCTAACCCTTTATTATTAAAAGCTATTTTATTTGACACACAAGACAGGAGAAGCCCCTTCACGACTTTGCATCAAGAGATTTTAAATTCACTTTTAACTGTATATTTCAAATAATGATATAACGCTTTCACTACAATCATTTAACTTAATAAATAATTAAATCAATAGGATAGTAAAACACTATAACAACAACTCTGAAAGGTTATTACGCCCATACACAAGTGGCTGCTTATTTCTCGTAAAAGTTTTATTTGCCGTCATTGGTTATGCTTTTTGATTATGCTTTTTAATTATGTCGCAATTTTCATCATCTAACTTGTATATTGAGCCATAGCCTTGATCACAGAGGTCTTGTAGAAATATCAACGCTTTTTTAGCATACTCATAACTTTTAGGATCAAGCTCAATTAATAGTTTTTTGATCATTTCTCTTTTTTCTCGTTCTGACTGATCAAAATTTAATATCCTGAGTTCTTTTTCTGGAACCGTTTCTATTTCATATATACCAATCGCTTGCGCCATGATAACCTTTTTTAAAAGAGGCGTGTTCAAGTCTTGATTCTCGCGAAAAAAATCATCAAATTTAAGATTTTCAGCGCTAGCCAGTCCTGACGTTAATAATAAGATATACATGAACTTCTTAAACATACTAAGGTACCTTTATTTATTTTCTGAATATCTATTTTCCTTTTTATTCTCTAATAACACAAACATTTTCATTAACCACCGATGGCTACCACTTTTTGCATTTTATTTCAGTAAATTATCATCATCAGTAATATTCCTATTTTACCCATTTTATATTCCGTCACCCAAACACTTAAGGTGAAAAATATTTTTAGAAAAGCCAAATAGTCAGGCTAAATAACTAGACGGCTATGACTATAAATGAGCGATGATAGATAAAGACCTTTTCAAGCAAAAATCACTACCAGAAGCTGCAACTGATAAAAAAGGTGATAAGCACTTTAGAAAACGCAATGATTGGCATTAGAACCGTGTAGGAATATGAGTATCTAATTCAAAGAATCACTAAAACAGTTAGCCCCATATATCGTTTCGTTAACTAAGCGTATAATTGACACATTATTCAATAATTAAATGGATGTTTTTTGAAAAAATTAAGTCACTGGCTGACTAATAAGACAAATACAACATAGGAAAAATGAGAACTATAGCTAATCAGGATGGTACATAGTGTTAAAATTAACTTACGGCTGCCCTAGAAAGGTTGATAAGGTTACTGTTACTGCAAAAAAACACATTTTACTGATATATTTTGAAAATCTTTTCATCATATGACCTCCCATTGAATTCAGTTCGTTAGCACTATTATTTTCAGATATCATTTCAAAGATTACAGCTACGACTAAAGCAATGCCGAAGATTATACAAAATAAGATAGGGTCAGTTATTATCACTTTTACTAGAACTCCGGCCGCAGCCGTAAATTAACTTAGCAATGCTTATTATACATTACTAAGCCGCTTTTATAAACAATGCATGACACGCTGTCATTTCGCCTCTCCTCTTTTCAATTCAACTACTATTTAAATAAAAATCGAGAAAATTTAAGTTAAACTCATTTCTTTAGTAAAAGAGCTTTCTTTATCCCCGATGTTTTATTGATAAAAATGACATTACCTGCTCCTCGTTTTCATAAAGATGTTTTAAAAATGGAAACAGTTAATAAAGAACTTCTTTAGTCTTTTATACATTAACAGATAGCTAAAGATTGATTGAAACAACTGGAAAAGCATTTTTATGGTAACCCTGAAACATAGGAATTAGGCCATAAAAAACACTTTATGTGATTTGAAAATGCGCCAACTACTCCCGTTGGCGCTTTATACTGAAGCTTATATCAGTTTACAATCAACCGACCATATAATGGCTGAACGGGCCGATTGTTTGAATGCCCCAAGGCTTGTTGAAATTTCTTTATTTGTTCTTTTGATGCTTTTATCGGCTGTTTCATCACTAACCATACCACGCCTTCAGTACACGGTGGTGTCGTTAAAGAACCGCTAAAACGATAATAGCTTTTGTCTTCTGGATAAAGAGCAGCTAAGTTAATATTTGTACCTAACTCTTTTTCCTGATTTTTTTCTTCCGGTATATTACTCAACACTTGCTCGATGGCAGGATTCTCATCACCTTCCTCTAACATAATTGCGAGTACAGCAACTCCACCATCATTTTTGGAATGAACAAAATGCAACTCCAATGGATATTGCTTACCTTTTATTTCATTTTCGCTTGGGCTATGAAAGTGAAATTGTTTTAATTGGTAAGTTGCTCCATCAATAGAAAAGTCATCATCATCATTAACATTGATTTGTATTGAGTGCCCATTATTGATGATTTTTTGTGCGTGGGTATGTATGTTTATAGATAATGGCTTTAATTTGCCATCAATGACCTTATCAATATTAATCGGGGATTGGTTAAATCCATTTTCACAAACTTTGAATTCGTCGCTCAGCTTCCCCCAATTTTCAGGTGCTCCACTACCTTCGTAAGTCCATAATGAATTAGCTTGTGATGAAAAAGTGAGAGTAGCTAAGATATATAACATAGCCTTATTGTAACCCATGTGATAGTAACTCAAGTTGTCAATGTGAATTCTAAAGCTACACCTTGGCTTACACAAATATCATTAGGATTTATCTTATAATAACAATTAATAGCACATCTTATCTAAAATAAAACATACTATATTCCATTATTTCTACCCTCAGTTGCAGATTGTTGTGCACCTTTAATGGCAGTAATAATGTCATCTGTTGGGAACCGAACACGATCAGATGCTCCACCGGCTTGGCGTGTATCAAACTCAAAAATCTGAACAGAATATATCCATTAATGATGTCACGCCTCCTTTAGAGATAAAAAAACCGCCAATTAGGTGGTCTAAATTATGATGGAGATATCATTACTGCTGGTATTTTGACTCACAACCACCTCTCCTAAATAGAAAAAGGCTACACAATGTGTGTAGCCTTTGCGTAATTTTTTGAATAAAAAGGAAAAGCTACTGATAGAAGATAATCAACGTACAACCCCCCACAAACAAAGCAACGGTACCATGTAAAAATGTGGCTATCATTGCCTTTTCAGTATTAACATGACTCTTTTTCCTGTTATCTAACCACTCATTTATAGCAATTATGAAACAAAAAAAGCAATAAACGCCAGCACCAAAAATAATAAATACCATCGACAACCCTCTGGAAAGGGTTGACCATCCTCCATAGTGACTATGTGGGTTAACATGATTGATGATCAATGCAATGATGAATACGATAAGCCCGAACCAGAATGCATTTAAAATTCCTTTTCCAACTACTTTATATTCTACTTTTTCCGTACTCATATATTTTCACTTTCATTGAAATTTAGGTTAAGTACACTATAGTTCTAAATTTTAAAAAGGAAAATAGTTAATAGCAAAATATAGCGGTTGTGTCTTTTATTCATGCATGATAGAACACAGTCACTTAAATGGGATTTACTATGCTTGATGGTATTGTTCAATTATTAGTCGCCGCCCCTATAATTGGGTTTGCGATCTCATTCATAATTATTATTTCGTCCAGCCAAAGCAAAGGAACTTTCGGTATATCTGTTGGTGTAATACTCGCATTTCTTTCATTTATGTTGCTCATGTGGACCTCTAAATTCTACTGATATTTAGCCAATTAGCTTTGGCATTCTCCACAACGAAAAGGTAGTTCCCAGTTTTTCGAATGGATTTCAAGAGCAGCAGGCCTACTACTTAAAGTTACCTTATCGTTATAGAAAATAGCTACACTTTCGCAGTAACCTTCCTCATGACATTGAGTTCACCATACCAGTTCATCTCAGCTCCCCTTTGGATCTAACCAATGCATACTTGGCTATCATGCTTCCTCACAGGTGCCCGTAGCCACCCACGCGCTTTATTTGCTAACATGGCTTTTTTCACAGCATCGTCATATTCGACCGCATCACACCACTAATAATTAAAGCCAAAGCCCCAACAATGACGACAACATAATCGGCGATATTCAGTAAGTTCGTTAGCGTCCGCAGTCGCAATATCCCACCACATTTTTAATACGCCATCTTGGGTGATTTAAGCTCTACGTTCCCTATCCGCTAGTGCGTCTGTAATTGCGCGATTGGCCTTAGCATTTCTGTACATCCGGCTGGCGCCAACATATGCAGTATTACCTCCGCTATTTCCACTGGCTCGCTTATATGCGGCAGTTCTATTTAAGTCGATTAGATACTCATTAACGAATTTGGCTTGTAGGTCACTAAGCCCGTAATTGCGCACATCAAAGGTATTTTTCATCATCATGCGTACTATCTTGTTCTCTACTCCGCGTAATTGATATATCACTATTGTGTGATGGTTCTTTTGCACATTCATTTTCGTGCGCAGTGCGCAATTTCTTTTGCGCAGTTTTTTGCGCAGATTGCGCAGCCGGCTTTTTAATATATCGTCGTGCAGTTGCGTAATTAAGTCCCTGGTCTTCACACCACTCTTTAGGTGATATTCCTGATTTAGCATGAGCGGCGAGGAACTGTTGCTGTAGCGTCCCCCAATCCGGTTTAGCCATTGTGTTTATCTCCTTAGCCTATTAAAAAGCCCACTTGAAAAGTGGGCTTTTTAATGGGGCATTTTTGCACTATTGGTAACATTATTTACTATCCGTCTACTCACATACCCTTGCTGCAACCGCTTTTTCATACCATTTTTTTATTCGACTCTCATTTGCTAGTTCATATTGTTTTTCTAATTCATTTACTAAGTTGGTTGTTTTTTTGATATCTTTATTATTTCCTCTATATAAATAACTAGTTATATTAAAATTGACATTATCCCAAGCCTTCACTAAATCTTTGTTGCTTGAAAATACTCTGTATCCTCCCCAAGATTCACAACAAGGAGTATAGAGTTTAATGGCACTCTTGTGCTCTTCGTCCTTAAGCATAATCGTTCGTGGACCATGAATAGCATTAAGCTTGTCAGGCATTGCTTCTAGTTCAAATAAAAATGCCCGCAATCCCATCATTACATTTTTAAAAGCCTTTGCTTTTTCTTGTTTTTTCCAACTGCTCATTGCAACTAACGCTACTATAGCCGCAGTAAATGTTGCTATCGCAGCCAACCATGTTCCTATTGCAGTAGCGATTGTCCAAAAATCAGTTCCTGCTGTTTGCATATTAATACTCCTCGTTAGCAGAATTTTTAGCCGAAGAGTATACATAAATTTCTTCTAACTTTAAGCAGCCAGTCTTAATGTAATCTTGTATTGCTTCTATCCGCTTCAACCTCTCGAATAGCACCTAATTGCTGATTGGCTTTATCAATTGTCGCTAATAACAAAGGGATCCATAGAATGGCTTGTGAATATAGCAATGTTTTTCCATCGCTATCGGGCGGTAGTGGTGCTAGTACAGGTTCAGTTAATGTTGCCGGTATCGGTGTACATTGCGCTGGAACGTAACTCGTTTGTGTACTCGTACAACCCGTTAGCAATAGGCTGGGGCACAAAAGGATCACAAACAGACTCTTTTTTGAGTATCGTACGATATTCAATGATTTTCTCCTGTGCTTTAGTGTCGGCCTGAATGCCGTTTCGGTATGCAACTGAAGCGATTTGATTAAACCGGTTAAATTGAAGTGATTGCTTAGAAATCGTTTCGCTTAGATTGTTATTATCTTGGCGTAACTGCTTATTCTCTTTTTGGGCTTCAATCCTTGTATCGTGCTCGGTAACTATCCACCAGCCTAATATCACTACCATGATAAATAGCCAAAATGACTTATCGAATTTCATTACAAACCCCAATAAGTATTAAGCCGGATATGATTTATGTGACAACTGGAAATGAGGGCCATCTTTAAAACTTTTCCAGTTACCACCCCATTCGAGATCAACACCTAGCTCCTTGGCTGCTTGAAGCATTGCATCAGCAACTAACTTGAACTTAGACCAGTCATTCCAAGGTATTTCGCGACCGACTAACGGGGCACAATCTACAGCGCGTCCAGTTAAGTGCCGGCTATTCATGGTCTGGCTAGCACCATTTTTCACCAATTGGCGTTGTCGGGCTTCAGTTCGCTTGCCTTCAATGACCATAAAGTCAATATTAGTTAACTCGAGTGCTCGACGAGTCACTTTAACCAGATCGGGGTGAACACCTCTTAAGTTCTCTTCACTGCGATTACTGAATTTAAATTTACTCACCTGATACCTTCCTTAAAAATCGCTTTTCAATTGTTTTAATGAGCTCAGCACCAGACCAGCCAGCAAAGCCAGCAGCTCCGCCAGCTATTTCAGGAACCCATTGATAATAACTAGATGCAAGAAATACAATTGCGCCAGCAAATACCGCAACAATTGCTTGTAAGATAAAAGTCCGCCAGCTGAACCTCTCTCCGTTTAAAACCTTATATGCATAGCTGGCAGCCACGCCGAGCATGGTCATCAATAAGATAAGCACCTCGCGGAACCAGCTATAGTTATTTGGATCTCTATGTGGCATACGCATATCCACCCCCGATGGAGTGTTCCATGATTTAGTTAATAGGTAGCCAACCGCAACGTCATTGCAGTAATTAAACGTGTTAATAGTGATTTGCGGGGGCTGTATACGAAAAAAGGCCGCACTAGGCGACCTCTTGGTTAGATGTTTTGCACTATAATAATGAAAGGGTTAGTCTATGCCCCATTGCAATAATAGCTTGATTAATAGTGTCAATTTTAGTTGAGTGTTGAAGATTAAAAAGCCGGGTGATTTCCTGCTTTTTAACTCCCATCTCTCTCGCTAGATCTGACTGTGTTAATTTTGAATCAACCAATCAACCAATCAATCAATCAATCAATCAATCAATCAATCAATCAATCAAAGATACTCACTTAAATACAAAAAACACATTCCATTAAATATTTTAATATTAATTAGCTTTTGTTGCTTTAATTAACTACAGTTAAATTGAATTTCAAAAACTTAGTCTATTAATAAAATTTAAGCGAGGTTTTTATGGAAAGGCGCCGTTATATAGTTTTCAATGTTAAAGGGTTTTCTAGTATATATAATGACTTTGCGGGGGAGGATATTCCTTTTAGGTTAACGCTAGAAAGAGCTAGCGGAGGGACAGAGGTGGTTAATTTAAATCTACACTCAAAACTTGACATGATGTTCTACCAAACACTGCTCTCATATTGCTATGGATCGCCATCTTTTTCAAACCCTAATAATTTATTAGGCCCTAAGTATCTAAGGGCTGGAATTTCGTTAGATGATAGCGGCCTGATTGGCTTTGATATGTCAAACAACATTGTACCAGACAATGATGTATATGACGATAATTAATAATTAACAATAAATAATCAACTTTCGATATTTAAGCCATTTGATACTGAATGGCTTTTTTCTTTAATTCATCTAATTACTAACTTTAATCATATAGATATGCTTAATTCAGCAATAAGCCACTTAACAATATCAATAAATTAAACCCACTCGAACTCATCAAACCCCTCAAAATAATCAAACATATATAAACCTCTATAGTGCGAAAAACCCCGCGATTGCGAGGCCTTGAATTTGTTTAATGCGACTAGGTATAGAAAGTCCATTATTAGAAGATAATAAGCCAATTTTATGCAAAAATAAAATAAAACACATTATTTTATTACCCTGCTAAATGCCAGTTCTGCCGCACTTTCTTCAATAAAACATTTACTAGCTAACTTTTCATAAAATGGCTTCCAATTTCGTGACCATGACGATTGGGTTAAATCAGGTACTAAGTGTTTTATCGCATTATATGCCACAGACGACGGCACCCGGTTGAACCCCTTGCCAGCACAACGAGGGCAATCTTTAAATACAGGCACGCCCTGCAGCTTAGTTTGAATGTCATCTAATACCTTACCTCGCCCTTTGCAGCGGCAACGGTGCGCTATTTGCCCTTTTCCATTGCAAGGAACACATAACTCATCCACCTTTTCATTTTCAATCCATGGCTCAATAACCACTGCTCCGTCTAGTCTCGTTATACCAGGATGTTTGACTACGTCCTTACGCTTATAAATAAGGCCCTTACCGCTACATGCTGAACATGGAAAAACTGAACCTGCTGAACGGGCATAATCTTCAAATGCCATTCTGGCCAGAACAATTAGACAGTAACCCAACTTTTTACCTGCAGCTTTAGCCACCAGCTTTGGTGTAATTTTTTTAGCGTATTGGGTCAATGCTTCCACGGTAGAAAATTTATCTTCTTCGCTGATATCATTCTTCGCTAGAAAGGCTGTCACACCGAACTTAGCTTGTGGTTCAGTCATCCCCATAGCTGCCATGATATCTGTTCCCGTTATTCGGTCAGGAGATGTACAACCTGCTACATTACCGAATGTAGGTGACTTAGGGTGAAAGTTTTTAAGTGTATTTTCGAGTTTCATTGGTTCACCACCTATTACACATCAACAATATTTTTTAATGGCTATCAGATACGACATGCGCGCAGCTCCATGACTTCTCTTTTGGTTTGCTCAAGCAATTCCGCTTCGGTACCGTGAATTTGCTGCCATGTTTTTGGGGCCGCATGAAAGCCGGTGCCATAGCTAGCGCGGTGATGAGGCGGGCATAACGGCAATACATCTTTATGACTAGCACGCTGCGCTATTCCCTGCCCTGTTCGTGTATGATGGATTTCCGCAGGAGTTGCCCCATACCCCATGTTTCTACAACAAATACAGCCGAGTTCTGCTACATCTGATAACCACTGCATCTCTTCTTTGTTCTTTGATTTTTTGGTCATTGGTCTTGCCTCTAGGTAAAATCTAATAACTGAGCCGCCGCATTTTCAGCAGCTTCTTGGGTGGGGAATTTGCGATACAGGATGGAGTTCCAAAGCACATCAAGCGTTGCTTTATAGAGTTCACTAAATGAAAAATCATCCATACTGGCAAAGCTAATTGATTTAGGAACTTGACGCTTGCTGCCATCAGGCATTATGTATGTATCAAAATATCCAGCTTGCTCAGTAGCCCAAGCACGATAAGCTTCAAATGACTTAGTCGCTGAAATATTGTGAGCGCGTTTCTGTGCTATCTCATCAAGATAAACATCAGCAGCGGATTGGAGGGCATCGTCGTTATCGGTGTAGTAAGCGAGGAATTTAACGTAACCGCATACTAGCTCTTTTTCTTCAGGCGAAATAGTGCCACCGGTTGGTTCCCAGTATTCATACCCAAGGTTAAGTAATGCGAAGTATTTACGATGGAATCGAGGGTTACGTGCCTTCTTAAAATCAGCATAAAGCACGTCACCACACTTGATTTTGGAATGCAAAAAATCTCTCGCAGCTGGATTGGCAGGTACAAGAGTGTCGTTAGACATTTTGATAAAGCTATGCTGTGCCATACGTTTCTCTCAGTAGACACAGCAAGTGTTAAGATTGGGTGTTCAGACCAATAAGTAAATTATATAACCAGTTAGTGTCATCAAACCTTATTTTTTAAGTTGCCTATACGATAGCAAACCAGTCTACCGCGGTTTAATTAGCAACATTACTTTTCTAAGCTGCCTATGCGGCAGTAAACTATAACTTATCATGAAAAAAACCATATTCAACAATAAATTACACCTGATTTATGAGAAATACCTTTTATACTTCAACACTATTTAACTTTTTGATTTTTAACCAATATATTCTAAGTGAGAAAATAAAGGGTAAAAAAGAGGAAAACAGCACATCTTGTATCCCCACCTAAAATTAATAGCGATATTTTAAATTTGAACTATTTGTAATGCTTTGTCACATCAACGTTAACTAAGCCATGCTACTTGTGCCTGTCCCGCTGCTCAGCTTTACCATTCTGACGTAGTCATTTCATTAGTATTGCCTTTTAATCGTCTTTTGGCGCTACGCACAGATCAACAATGTCAGCAATACAATGCGATATAGCCTCCTCTCGTTCATCTTCATTCACAGAATTCCAGTCAGACTCAGTAGTGCCAAGATTGGTACTTCAGTAAATACTGGAGCAATCTAAGTGGCTGTATAGACCATTTCGTTGTCGCTCACTGTTAGTTCTCCTATTTCAATATTTGCGTTAAATGTTCACTTATAGTATTTTCCGTACCTCAAATTTATTAAGGGAAATAAATAATGGAGTTGCTAAACGGAATTATTAGAGGCAAATATTCAATTCATTTCTTAGCCATTTCTTGGTATTTGATCACCACTTTTATTAGCTTTGTTTTTGAAAAATTTCCCAGTACAAATCCATCATACAGAATAGAGACTGTGCTTTATCTCACTGCAACATCTAGAACCCTACAGACTTTAGTTTCAGCTTTAATTTTAATAGGACTATTTCGACGACTAACAAATGATTTAACCAAGCTTGGCATTCTTTACTTCCTTACTATAACGGTGATGTTTTCTATTAATATTGCGACTCTTTATGACCTTGTTGGATATATCAATTCCGGTGACTGTGAAGTCTCATATTGGTGCATGAGAACTTACTTCAGTAAGTAACAAATGCGACTCTTTCTCTGGCATCACCTTACGTCAATAATTCAGCCTCTCTCTAATACTGCCAGTGCCATCTCAATATACGCTAGCATGCGTTCACTGTTTATTTTTTGATTTTTCAGTTGCCGAATTGGCTGACTCACCAATAAATTACGCTGCTCCAGCTCTTGATACTTTTCTGGCCACAAAGCACGATTGTGCGGTAACCCATCAAGCAAATATTTACCTGACATAGCTACCTCGTCGTTTTTTGTGGTTTTAACTTGGGTTGATAAGGTGTTTTCATTCTCGCCCTTGCTGCTACATGAAGGCAGTCGATATGACATTGTGAATAGTCACAACCATCATCAGGAAAAGTAGGCCTGTTATCATTCACGCGTAATTCGTGTGTGATAAGATCTTTGATTATCATGGTCTGCCTCTAATTTATTGATCAATGGCTTGGTCGAGCCTTGTTAACTGCTTAAAATGCGTTTGTGTTTTGTGTTCCTTTTTGAGAGTAAATTCGGTTATTTTTTCGCCCTTTAAAGGCTAATAGTTCTGCATCTCGTTGGTTTATATTTTTGATATACGAGTTAACCAATTGAGCATAAGCGGTACCGGTTTTACCATCACGGCTTAATCGTAAAATTATCTCCATCAATTTCACCTAAAATTACCACTATTAATGTAAACATTAATAACGGTTATACTATAGCTGCCAGATAAGCCTGACTTCATTTTTCAAATACTAAAATAAATGTACTAACTCACTTTTATTTCTAAAAATAATTAACCTCAATAAATAATCAACTAAATAGGCAATGAGTGTTACAAGAAAAACGAATTGAATTATATAAGAGGTTATAAAAGTATCCGAAAAAATAACGCTAAGCTTCATAGAACTATTTATTACATTATCACTAGAAAGCCAAACAACAATGTTAATCCAATATGGAATTAAAAAATAAACAGTTAATCGATATCTTTTACTGATCATTAATGACTTTTTTGATAAAAACACAATAAAAAAACAAAGCAGCACCAAGTATATAAATAAAGAGTAAGAGATTAATTTTATAGAGGGCATTATTAAACTTGAGTTAACCGAAACAGGATAGAATCGAAAAAAATACTCATGAACTAATTCAAGATAAAAAAACAAAACACTAAAGAACAGTGAAGCATAAGATATATGCTAATTTTAATTTAGCGTCATTCATAACTTTTAAATATTCCTGTAATTTATAAAACACTATTTTACAGTGTAGGTCATAAAACCTCTTGTACTTGGAAAATACAATTCAAGTAATTTATGCCTTAACGTCCATGGGTCTTCACGCATCAGCGAATTCGCTTCAAGTGAGCTAAAGATACCACCACTTTGCTTCAAAATAGTAAACACAGTATCTGAACACATAGCCCATCCAGCCATACCATGATCATAAATTAATTCTGTGATTTTTTCAGCTTGCGCCCTAGGTACTGTAAACTCAATCAGTTGAATATCTTCACTATCCCATTTTTGAAATGAAAGATAATCATTCCATGTAAACTCAGGATAGCTAAAAAAACTCTCCCGGACTTCTAGGAAGTCGATATGCTTCTATACTACCGAAACAATTATCAGATCCACATTTACTATATTCTCCAGAGGGATCATAAAGAAGCGCTTCTTCGCCTTCCCCTACAACTAAACCTGTGTGGCCTATTCCCCAGTTATAATTTATCATCACAAATATTTTTACTGGATCTTCAATTAAAGAATCTGCGTAGACATTAGGTGAGATAATGAACCTCCCCGCATTCGTAGCTCACGCTATATCACCAACGAAACCAAAGAAAATTATAATTAGTGCCAAAATATCAATTGTAGCACCACTTTTGTAAGTCATGAGTCCGTGGCGCGATACATCGTTAAGACTCAACTTATTGATGCTGTAGTTGCACATTATAAAAATGATCAATACACAATGCAGATTTAAGGATTCGTTATGTTAAAAGTTATCTATATTACGGGTTCATTAAAAAAGCGGTTAGCTGTTTCTGCAACGCTTTTTAAATGTGCGTTTGCTGCTCTATTTGGGGTTTACTCTATCAAAGCGGTAATGTATGGCCTCAAAGAAAAAGAAGACAAAGAGCAGTATCAAAAAATTGAAAGTTTATGTGACGTTATCGCCAAACGAGATGACGTTAAGCTAACTTACAGAGATTGGAAGTAAGCCCCTACATGGGGCTGGTCTTAATTGTTGGTAGTTTTATCTGTATTTTTTGTAGGCTTGGTTTTTGCTGGCGGGGATTGTTTTTTCGTTGTTGTTGATGACTTGCTGTTGGCAGTATTTTGCTTTGTATATCCAGAGCAAGTTTTTTTAGATTTACTTATCGAACCATCGTTACAAACAAACTTTCCATTCTCACAATAATTTACCCCTCCCTTACTGCCAGAACAGGGGTAATTTCTTGCATTAGCTGAATTTGTTAAAGAAATGAACATCACTAAAACTGCGGAAATGCCTATAACAAACTTTTTCACTACTCGCATCCTATTTATAAAATTTATTGAACAGTGACTATAATCAATATTTACGTTAAGTCTACTTGGAGCGAATGTTTTTTATCTGAAGAACGTGACAAATATCACTGTTATGAAGAATGACTATTATGAAGAAAGGATACTGTAATTATAAACAGTGCCGCCATTCCGCTGCCACTTTTGATTTTCGGTGACAAATTCCATATGCAAAAAAGCCACCTTAAAGGTGGCTTCTTTCTTTCCCTAACCCGTTGTTGTTCAACGCGGTTTTTATTTGGTGCCAGGGCGGGACTAGCAAATACTTACAACACGATGATTTTTAATAACTTTATTTTTCAACATAGCTTTAGTGCCCCTTTTTATGCCCCCACCTGTATTTTTATGGCTTTCTTATGAGCAAAATTATCGTCTCATTATACTATGATAGAATTTATTGCCAACATTGCAAAAATATCATCAATGGGAGTTTCATTGCAGATAACGAAACACCAACCAGAAATAACCCTACTCGTGTTTTTCACGACTCCGTTTCAAACGGAACTATAGCAACCGAAAAATATTTTTCATCTGATAAGTGTAACTCTTAAAGAGTTCTAGTTAATTTGCGTTCCTCAATATGAGGTGTACAAAATAGAGCTAGATAGGCTACCCACAAATAGTAGGTAGGTTTAAACTGCCCCGATAATTTCGGGTTAGCTGAACCACATATCTTTAAGAGTTTTAGTTGTGAGCTAGTCTAATAATATTGGGTTAGTTTAAAGAGGAGAAATAGCCTGTTTACCGTGAGCTATAAGGCTAAAATTTCAAGGGCGAATAAATACAGAGAAATACGTCATTAGATCAACAAAAAACACCTTATAATGTTGACGTTACGTTGACGTATGTTTTTTATCATAATTATCGCGTAAGCATTGATACAGCTAGCTTTAGTACACATTTAGTTATGATCAATTCAGACTTATAGAAAAATATTTATATAAGGGTGATATTTCGATAACGTCAAGCATATAGGCAAGCCCACCAGCGTAATGTCAACGATTTCTAAGACTTTAGATCAACGTAACGTCAAAATTGATGTGGCTAATGTCAATATTAATACTAACTTTTACTAACCAGTAACTATCTGCGCCCCTGTTAGCTGATAACCATTAAACCATTCATAACGACCTATAGCGGTTACTTTGTTTCCTTTCTGGCAGGTCATTAGCTCCAGCGCGTTAATATCGAATGCCACTATCTTTAATGGGTACGGGCTACGCTTGTCACTCTCAGCCTGAATAGTCATTGTGGCCATAACTTTACCTGTGGCTGTTTTGACTCGTTCAGGGGCTTTTATTACCGTTCCTGATGTGGTGATCCTGATTGATTTTGCTTTTCTCATTTCTGGTTTATTCATCTTGATATCATCACAATATAAGCTAGGGGTTAAAATATAATGCCAGTGGGACTCTGGAAGATCGGATAATAATTCCAATTTCTAGGGGTGATCTAAACGTTAATTTATCCATGATGATACGGGATAATCCCGTATGTATCTATAAGCTATTGATTATGCTTAATTCCGTTAAATCGACGGAATCAAAATATAACTGATTGATAACGCTTAATTCTGTCACAAAACCAGATTAACGCTCATTGGTCATCGTTTCAGTAACCAATGGTAATAGGTGGCAACGCATTGTTTTTATTACAAGTGGTCACAGTGACCTCTCGACTTGCCACAACTCATTGATATAACTACAAACGGTCAATTTGACCATCTGAAACCTTGGCGTAACCTTAGTGTAAGTTTCCATTTGCTAAAGTCCGTTTTCACTGGAAACTATTGTGGAAACCTCCCCGTAACATCCCCGTTTAACTTTGTCGTGGTTCGTTATTGCCGCTACCTATCTTTCCCTCATTAGTGAGGGCAACATCAATTTTAAAATAATGCGCTAACGTTTATTTTGGTTCCCTCGCCAATGAGGGTAGCATAGTTTAAGTTGTTGATTTCATGGGTAACATATATTTGCATCACGGTAACTTATTGATATTTATTCAGAGTGCTTATTTGCATTGTGGGATTAATCACCATCGGCAACCATTCCTGAGTGGTTACTTTTAGTGGTTACCAGAGTGGTTACTTTTATCTCGTGGCCATTATTAGAACATTGCCAGCCAGTAAGGAATCTCTCACTTGGTAGGCGTTCGCTTTGGTGCTGGCTTCGCCCATTTGTAGGTAGGTGCGGTCATTCTCCGCCTGTGCCGTTCTTTAGCCTGTATGGTCTGCGCTACACCTGTTCTAATCGCTAACATATCGCGTCCGTTGAGTGATTGTCCTTGCTGGTGGGCTAACTCCATCATAACGGCTTCTATTGCTTCACGTTGTAACATGGCTATACCTCAAAGGTGGTGTGATTATCGCTATACCTTAATTGTGCTGGATTGGAACAATCAAAGCCTATCAATCCACTAGCATAAAACATGCTGTTTTGCTGGCAACCAGAGTGGCAACCGTCAAAATGGCAACCAAGTTAAATCCGTCAAGACTAGTCCAAACTTATTACCCTTGTTTTGCTGCGTACCATTCTGCGTACTTTTACACAACATCATGATTTTATTTGATTATAACGAATCGTTAGAATTAAGCACGTACCTACTGCGTACCTATTTTATTTTGGACGGGGCTTATAAATTTATTTGACACGATGTCAGGTTTTGTCAGGTTCTCATGTCTGGTTTTGTCTGGTTCTGATGTCAACAATTGTCAACATTCAGCGGATAGAGTATCCACTAAAATATAGCCTTTTCGGTGGATACCAAAGCGGATACCTTACAATCATTATAGCAACACCATAGTACCACCGTGGTTTATATTAGTACCATTTCGGTACGTTATTACCGCGATTCTTTTTGATATCAAAATAACTACACCGTGTTTTTTTTGGATGATTAGCTGTACAGGCTAATACTTAGCTACTTTGGCTAAAGGCACTAATTTGTGGTTTTGATATGAGAGCTTCATTTCAAGCCGTCCTTAGTATCAAGGGTAGCATTTCAACTGTCACCCTTTCCGACTATGGCCATAATCACAATCGTTACCTCTCCTCAATTTTGAGGGCATTGTTTCTATTGATAAATACAGGCTCAAAAATGAGCCGATTGATTCTATTGATAAAATTATACTGCGCTCAAATTTGAGCTTTGCCATGTATTCAGTCAGTTACAAGGCGCAATAATACGCTTTGCTTGTTTTACAGTAAGTTACCCTAACTTTAAGTTATGGATTTATCCGTTAAATCCACCAGCAATTTTACATTTTCTAACCTGTATAACAGTGTTATACGCTGATATAATAAGCACTCACTGAATTAATAACGGACTATTATCATGAGTAAATCTAATCTTATTGCCTTCCGCCTACCTGCTGAACTGCAAGCCCTGTTTAATGATGCTGTATCGAACTCTGGCAGCGATAAAACAGCGTGGATAGTCTCAGCTATCAAAGAGAAGTTAAACCGCCCAGACAGTAATCCTGATGCTCGTATGCTGTCGCTGGTGGAACGCCTAGAATCGTCTGTGGCATCTTTGATTGCTGGTAAGGCAGATATCCCACCGTATACCTATAATGAGTCTGCTGTCGTTTCTGTGGTTAATTTGGTGCTGTCAGAGGGTATAGATAACGGTCGCATTATCGCTGAGCGAATTAACGAGGCTGGATATCAAACTAAAGGCGGTAAAGCGTGGGATAAGGATATTTATTCAGCGTGGAAGCGTCACAAGGATATAGCAGGAAAACTACAAGTTGGGCGTTAAGATATATTATCCTCATTGCTTGCAGTAATAAATCCTAAATCAGCGCCAAATGCTTCCCGAGGGAATCCTCTAGAAGATAATCCCATATGATTAAAGCTACATCCTGGCATGTTCGGTTTAGAGTCTATAAGGTCAGCAACTTGTCGAAGCCAATTTGAGTTTGGCGCAATGCGTTTAACTAAATACCAGATTACACAAACTAGTCCATAGATTCGTTCTTTTTGGAGACTGGTAGAGATCAGTGAATCAAAATAAGCTATTTGCGGAATCATTAAAGGCACATATTTACGATTCCATATTCTCGAATGATGTGCGCATCTATTTCGTAATATATTAAGTCCATTCAGCCAATTAGCAAATAGCCGTGTGTTATTTATACCGAATCGACGAGTGATTTTCTTTTGTAAGTTACCATTGAGCATTGAGTAATATTTCGACATTTGCCCAAAATCCCATGTTTCAACCGCAACCCAAAATGGAATTTCCTTTTTTTGTTCAATATGCCAATGAATACACTCATCTCTACTAGCTTTTATTTTTCCATCAAGAGCTGTTAGCCATTGAACAAATTTATTATTTGCCTCAGAAGTAAATCGAGGATTCATAAAGGAGGTTTTACGGTACGCAAGAGGATCTAATCGGCCTATTTCATGTGCGACAACTGACCTAATATGTATTTCTATACGCTCTAAGGCATCTAGCATTAATAGGCGAAGCTTTTTATCAAACAAATAGAGGTCATAAGCGCTTTCAAACGTTGTTCCTGATAGAAACTGATCTGTTCTGCGTGAAAGGCCATCATCACCAGTAACAATTATTCTAGCTGTATACCAAAAACCTGATAGCCGATAATAACCAACTTGAGTTAATTTTTTTATTGCTCGATCATGATCAGAAATCTGCATTCCCCTTTCAAGTAAAAGGCTTAATTGCTCGGCATATTCCTTATGTGGTTTTGCAGCTATCATCATGATTTATTTATTTTTATCTGAGCCATAAAATAGAAGGCCCGACCATGAGACTCACAAAGCATTTAAGCATGGAGAAACAGAGGATCGGGCTCAGTTGAGATAAAATTTACTACATAAACTGAATAAGTCAATAGAAGCTACAACACTAGCTTTACCTTAATCCAACTTTCACATACATAAAATTCAATATATAGATGACTTGAACAAATATACACACCACATATAGTTTAATCGGGATTACCTATTAATGCACAAGAAAAATTATTTATCTGCATATCGTGATATTAGTCGCAAACAAAAATTTAATTGTGCTTGTTATACTTAATATTAAACAGAGCGATATGATACGCCATTTTTTTGTAGTGATATGCACAATTCACCTCGACATATCTATACATCTCAAGCCACCAGCAATGACTAAATTTTACTGAGTTCAACCTGTAGTTTTCTGTAGTAGCAACTCTAGTTTTCCCTAGTAGTAAAATATCAATAGCGTGATGTTTCGTGAGGTGGTACAGCCTGAAATACGTTATCAAATGTTATCATCTGAATGTTTACAATTGTTAACATCCGACCAGTAATAATCTTAGGATTTCTTAAGATTTTGGCATTAGAAAAACGTTAAGAATTGTTAAGATTTAATGTCTATATTTGTCGCTAATTCAACCCTTTTTATGGACTTCGAAAACTCTTGCTACGATGTCCGAAAACTAACCGCTAACGTGTCCGATAATTCCGTCTAGCGTGTGTAAAAACTCCCGTCCTACGATGTGTAAAAACTATCTAACTGCTTTTGTTAACGTGCCCGAAAATCATCATTCATAACGTGTCACTAAATCGTCAAAGATTTACAGTCTTGTGCGTGTGCGCATACTGCTCCGTTAATCATCAAAGTTCACGCTGTAGCTTCTCAATAATTGCTTGCCTCACAAACTCCGCACGATTGCCCCTAGTCACTCTATCGGCTCTAATGTGAATATCTACCATGTCAATGACTGACTGCTCACACGTCACGATTAGGCGCGTTGTAGGCACATCATTAAAATAACGGTTAGTTTTCTTCTTGATTGTTTTCTGCATATTTGCCCCTCGCGCGTACTGGTATCTAAATCATCAAAGTTAACGCTTCAATTCTTCCTGAATATACTTAGCTAAATTGGGTAACGTTTCCTCAACACCTTTTTTTAGAAACTCTTTTTTAGCCGTTGGGCGTTTAAACTTCTGCTTAACTTTCGGGTCATGCACATAAGCGGCATAGCTGGCGGAATAACCAATACGCCCCGTTACTCGCGTACCGTTAATGGTGACTGTGCGAAACTGGCTATTAATCAATGTTGAGGTATCGATAGGTGTATAGATTGCGGCCTGTGCTCCAGCGTCGATAAGGAATCGCTGCATAGCACGTGATACTCGCTGCTCTACATGTTGGCAATATTGTTGAAACGATTGGTTGTTACCTCTCTTTTTAGACGCTTTTATCTTTATCATTATGTTGGCTCTCAATGTAAAGGGCAGGTTTCTGCCCTATTGTACTTTTCCTATCACGGCACTTTTTCAAGCAAACCACCGCTCCTTTTTTGGTCTTTAATTCCCTTAAGTACCATCGTCTCCATCATGTCTTTAAGTTTCTTTAATTGATCATCTTGAATCCCATTAGTTGTATTGATTGTAATGCTTATTTCTTGAGTGATATTCCCCCCGCCACCAGAACCGACGCCGATATCTTTATTCGAAATAACTCGCCCATTGTCACCCGGTATCATGTATTGCTTACCGGAGCTGGCTTTGAAGATTTCAGGCTTGCCATTTTCACCGACTCGGTAATATTTATCCGCTGATACTGGGCCGCCGCTTTCACGCCCTCCACCAAATGCCATGCCCACTGCTTGAGTTCCCATACCAGAAAGCTTACTTCCCATCTGCCCACCGGCCATCGCTGTTTGAAATGCCGTCAATCCAGTTGCCGAGGCCGTACCTAACGTTGCTATAGAGGCCGCAATTGCCGCCGGAGTCCATGCTGCCAATGCTGCCGCGCCTCCTGCTGTTGCTGTTGCGGCTGCTGCCATCGCTGATGCTTTGCCGAGCGTTTGAGATAAAATGAAGTTCTTCACCATCTCAACACCCATCTGAACAAATGAGTTAACCAATGTATTTAATATCGTGCTTCCCATTGAGCGCAAAGCATCTTCTGCTGACATGCTGCCAGTAATGATCCCTGTTAGCGCGTTAGAAGCATTTCCCGCAAACGAATCAATAGCGCCTGTGAGCATTTCAAAACCGAGATTTTGCTGTCTCAGTATTTGCCATCCCGCCTCGGTCATCTGCTTGTTGAATTCGTTCTGAGAAGCTGTCCTCAACATTAAATACTGAGCATCTGTCGCCTCTTTTGCGGCAGTAAACTGCTCGTGAGTCATTTGCTGTTTTGCATAAGCCTCTTCAAGTAACGCCTGCTCTTGATTGTGGAAGTTCTCCATCATCACCAGCTTTTTAGCTTGCTCATTTGCTAATGCTTGGATAGGGTCAAACTTGGCGCGGTTTTCCTCAATGTAATTGACTGAGGCATTAATTTTAATATCACTCATTCCTTGATTGAATGACACCATAGCCTCACGCCCCATGCGCTCAAAGTCGGCTTTATCAATGAATCCCTCATCTAACATGCGCTTGAGGGTTCTCACTTCCTCACCAAAGGTATGCGCTAGTTTCAACTCTGGGGTGACTTCCTGGGCCGCAATAAAATCATTCACGCGCTGATTGAGGTCAAACAGTTCCGCTGCCTCTTTTGAGATAGCCGCTTTTTGTTTCTCTGTTGCCTGTGCTCCTAGTCGCTGAACAGCTTCATAGATTGCCATTTGGCGGTTAACATCGGCTGCGCCACTTTCCAATAATCCATAACGTTTTTTCAGCGTGGCCAATTGCTCACTTTGACGCTTTATCGCTTCATTCGCTTGGTTGGCGGCTTTAGCTGATTTATTGCCTTTTGATTTACTGCTTAGCGCGGCTTCTTGGGCTTCACGTAACTTACGTATGGCTTCAATGGCTTTCGGGAGTTCGGTATTGTAGGCGGCTGAACCTTTTTGTAATCCCATTTGCATAAGGAGTAACGAGGCGTTGTATTCATCCAGTGCCGGCTTACCGTCTTTCATGCCAATTGTGAGGGCTTGGGTGCGTTGCTCAATCTCAGTGAGCGAGTTAGCAAGATTTAAACTGACCGTTTTATCAAACTCATCCGTTAATTCTTGGATTTTCTGTTTAAATATTTCAGAGTCTTTAACAAAGCCGTCAGCAATCAATGCCTTTTCTAGCTCTTTGATAGCCTGCTCTTTCTTAACAGCTGCCTCGCTGCCTAACTCCAGTGATCGGGCTACTTGTTGGTTAGCATCAATCACGCCTTTAGCTTGGCGTTGGTAAATTAATTCGGCTCTGGTCAGTTCATCCGTTTGTTGCGCTCTAACCTTAGCAATATCAGCGGCTTTGCCTTGTGATACCGTCCAGCGTCGAATATTTTGCTCACCTTCGGATATAAGTAGCTCATATTGCTGCTGTTTTTTAGTGAGTTCTTCGATTTTTTTAATGAATTCGCTACCAATATTTGGCTTTAGGTCTACCGCATCCCCGCGATCTTTCATTGACTGTATTGCTTTTTCAGAAGTAGCTAATTGGTTTTTAAAACCCTCAAGCTCTTGATTAACAGTCGAAAGACTTTTTTTCTGACCGTCTAGCTCTGTGGTTGTTTCCGCTATCTTCTCGCCTAAGCGATTAGCCACAACACGCGCCTGTTTTGCTGACAGTTCGTCGATTTTATCAATCCACTGATCTACCCTGTCGTTAAACTCTTTAGTGGCGGTGTCATCGTTCATGGCGTTATACAGCGCGTAAACACCTGCGGCAGCCAAAAAGAATACACCAGTAGGGCCACCTAATAATCCCACCGCACCCCGTAACCCTTGCATAGCCATAGACTGAGTTTTAGCGGCTTGGGCTGCGCGGTTATTGGCTGCGGTCACAGCGTCAGTTGTGGTCGCTAGTGTGGCTTTCGCTTTTTGCTCTAATGCTAATGCCGCATTTAATTTATGGGTTGCGTTGGCTTCAACTTCTTTCGCTTTAGCGACTTGAGCCTCAACACGCGCAATTTCTTTCCCTGTTGTGGCTAAATGCGTTTTGATTTTGGTTTCTGTGGCGTGTAGGGCGTTGCTAGCTTTGGTGACTCGTTGTAGATTTTCCTCACTCGCTGCCATTTGATAGGTTATTTCGGCATCCTTGAGCTGTACCGCCTGTCGTGCTCTCAGTGACTCTAAATCACGTTGCTTGGCATCATTAGCCGCTTCTAGTGAATAAACGTGCTCTAACGCTGCCTGAGCCGCTTTTAACTCGGCTTGTGCTGATACTGTCAGATTTCTAGCGTTAATGACTTCTTGGGAGGCTGCGGCTTGTAATGCCTGTGCTTTCATTTGAATAGCGCGAGTATGTGAAACCTCGGCTTGTGTAGCGTTAATCGCCCCTTGAGTGTGCTGTAAGAGTGAGGAGGTCGCACTGCCAATGTTAGAAATATACCCCGCACCTAATAACCCAGAGACATTACTAATTATCCCTGTAAAACGCGCATTTGCATTAGTTGCTCTATCTGTTGCGGCTGACGCTGCGCCAATTTGCCCCGTTAACTCACTCATTTGACGTGATAATCGGTTAATTTCAGGCATTTTTAACGCACTGGAAACGGCCATTGCTGTTTTATCAAAACGGTAAAAGGCTTTCGACGTATCATCAGCCTGCTTACCCATTTCAGCCATTTTCCGCTTTGTTTCTCTAATCGCTTTATTCGCTTCAAGCAAGCTCTCAGTCTCACCATGTATGTCTATTGTATAACCTTCACCGTGATACGTCATAATTGTTCCCTCTAATTAATGCACGGCTGATAAGCCACTGACATTACCGTCACGTAATGCAAAACGTGTCATTTCGCCAATCACATAAATACACTGATCTGTGATGGAGTATGGCTTAGTGAATACATTCAAATACGGGAGCAATAAATCACAGGCCTTACTCTCAACATCGAACGACTCACCACGAGACTTAACAATCGATACCGCATTATCAAATAACCCTGCCGCCAGCAACTCAGGGATCACCTCGCCTGTAATGCCGTTATAAGTCACTAATGTTGTTCCCGTTTCCGCTTTTAGCCCATCAACATAAATCTGAGCTATAGTGTTTGCTAACTGCTGTAACTTTTCCATTAGAACCCCTCACGCTGCAAGGCATCGCTTAATAGCCCTTGAATTAATTGGCCTATCGCTGCTCGTCGAATGAAAAAATCTTTTTCACCCTGTTTTTCTTTAAACTTTTTGACACGCTCTACTATCTCGCTGTCAATTGCCACTGCTTTGTAGGTTCTGCTTTGCTTACTCATGATTATTTATCCACCCTGTTTTTATATACACCACAATTATAATTCAGAGCAAAAAATAAACAACAAAATTTATCCACAAATAGATATAAATATAGAAATATTTTCTATTATTTTTATTTAACTTAGAATCAAGACAACAAAAAACCGACTCAAGGTCGGCTTTTTTCTTGGTAGGTATTATTTTATTGGCTTTGTGAAGTCGGTCAGGATGGCTAATTTATTATCAATTTTTCTAGTGCCTATTGATACCGATGCCTTATATCCTTCCTTTTCATATTCAGATTTAATTGTGCTACATCCTAGCTTGTCTAAACAGGCAAAAAAATCATACTCGTTATCAATTCTTATAATTTTACTAACAGGCTCACCATAAACTAATGCTAGTTTAGACTCAACGCTGCTAAACCTATCCAACACTATATTTTTATTTACTTTTTCTAACTCCTCTGAGTGTACTACCTGAACTAATCCTAGTTCATGATCAAATATAATTACTGTTTTTCCTTTAGTATTATCTGGAGTATCTGATAACACACATGTTATTCCGCTACACTCACTAACTCCCTCAAGATTTAAAGCCTTCACTTCTTCCATGCTTTGCCCCCACTTAAATCCGTAGGGTGCTGGTGGACTGTTATCACATCCTGATAGAAACAAAGCCAATAGAGCCGTTATCATAATTTTTTTCATTTGGTGATCCCTTTAGTTGATAAGGCCAATTATACATAACCGCCTCGGCTTATGCTCTGGCGGTGTTCAATTAATGGCTATAACGCCTTGCTAGGGCTTTTCCTGCTATTTGGATTTGGTCAGGCTGACCTGTGATAATTGTTCGCTTAAAGATAAAACCGTATGTTTTGATTTCTACATCGGCTTTTCTCGTTACCGATTCAAGGGCATACCTCAAATTATCTTTCTCTAAAATCGTATAAGCCAACTCAATAATATCTTGACCTTCTTCATGTCGATACGTGATTTTCATCATTCACCCCGTGTTACTTTTTATTCCATTCCACCAGCGTTTGTTCTGCTATGGCTTGCTGTTCTGGCGTGATTTCTCCGTTAGGCTGTCCGTGCATATCAAACCGATTGCCGCCCAAGATAAGAGCCTTTAAATATACCTTACGATTGATATAAGCGTGTAGCCCTTGTTTTATTTGCCCCTCTGGGATATTCAGCCCTTTATCTTTAACCTCAGCAATCATAGCTTCCTTGATGCCAATCATTAGCGGCTTAGCTTCTGGCTCACTAAATAGCGTCCAGTGCTTCGCTATACGGTCGATACGGTGTTGTTTCTTCTTCGCGTGAATATCTGCCTTATTTTTCTTTTTCGGTTGCTGTGGGGCTTCCTGTGGCGTTTTGGTGTTATTTCCTTTTTTTAGCGATAAGATAGCTCTAGTCATTTACTGTTATACTCCTGATTCATGTTTAAGCCACGCCAACAAAACACGGCGTTTTTGATAATTAGCCGTTATTCCAATGCCTTTATTCATCATCTCTCGCCGCCATTGCTTTGATAGCGCAAATTCTTCGATTACTTCTTTTTTTAGATGGTCGTTATAACAAGAAATTAGAACGGATTTACTTCCATTTTTATCACTGCGCCTTACAACTCTTATTAAATAACATAGCCAATCATTACATTCGCATATAGCGTTAAACCCATCTTTCAGGTAACGACGGTATTTTACCGCGTACAAATCCCCATCGTAGGCAATGATGGCGTAGCGCGTCCCGTCAGATAGAGCCGACACTCCAACCAGTGAGTGAGTGTCTGTATATTTCGATAATTTCGAGTTATTTGCCATTTTCTCCCCTCGTGCGGTTTTTGTTTTAACTGTGTGAAAAAGTTTTGTGCTCTAACTGTTCATGTGTTCATAAAAAGTTATTTTCCATATATAACAATTAATTAAGTATGAACACTTCAATGAACACCTATGAAGACTTATGTAGAGTCTACATATCAACAATGAACACTCATGAACACTTAATGAATACTTAAATTTCAAGTGTTCATAAATTACTTATTGATATTTATATCTATTTTTCACTTATGAACACTATGAACACTTTTCTCTAAAACTTTTCACACATGCTATTTTATCGGTGTTCGTGGTAGCCAGTCTTCGGCTTCAAATTCGTTTAATTCGAGGTTTGTTCTTACCCCATGAGTGAACCTGTTTTTAATATATTTTTTCCCTAGCTCCTTAAGTGCGCTATCAATTGACCGCCCAAACGTTGTAAGCGTTAAGGGGTTTTTGTTTCCGTTCCCCTGCATATAAGCCATATAAGCGTGATACAAGTATTTACGCGGTGATTGTGGTGATATGTTCGCGTTGCCCATATACATACCTTCAGGGCTATCAAGTGCGACAAGGTAGGCGCAAAAGTCTATAAGCGGGTCAGTTTCGCGCTTTACGTCTACCGCTTCATTAGATCCCCTCTGTTCAATCAATAGCCTGTTAGCGGTTTCTGGGTCTGGGAACTCACGCAACAAATCACGGATAATCACGGGTATTTCTGCCTGTATCTTTTCTGGTAGGTTCTTGTCTTTTTTGCTCTCGCTAACCGTTTCATTGAAGTGAAAAATAACGCGCCTACGCCCAACGCCATTACTGCGCTCAGTAAATTGCATGGGTCTGTTTCCTGTCATGAATACAACGGATTTCATCACCATCGAAAATTGCTTTTCATACTTGGGATCAATACCAACTGGGTCACCGCCTGTAATCGCTTTTAATCCTGCTCCGTCCCCAACATACTTGGGTTGGTCGGGTAGTAAGATGAGTTTTTTACCCACAAATTGCGCTCTGCCTCTCGCATCGTCCAATGCCTTTAAATCGCCGCTTGATGTGTTGTGCTTGCCAGCTAATAACTCAGCAATATGAGCAAATACACTTTTGCCGCTACCGCCTACTCCGGTGGCTTCAATAAATAGCTGCCAGTCATAACGGTTAGCAAATACCATATATAACCCCGCCTTGATGCGTCTTGCTTTGGCTTCATCTCCACCGGAAACATGGGATAACCATGCGGTAAAGTTTGGCGCGTTATCTTTCAGGTTTTCACCTGCTGCGGGTTCGGTGTAGGTGATCCCATTTTGATGTAATAGCCAGTCGTTAGCATCATGCGCTCTAAATTCATGTGTCTTTGTGTTCAATATGCCGTTAGCGAATCCAATTACATCGATATCGGGTTCAGCCATTGGCTCAGCAATGACTTTCAAAACATCAATAACACCAGTGATCCACCGCATACTAAAATTCGTTTCGTTCTCAATAAAAAAATCCGCCATTTCTCGGGCTAGGTCGCTATCTTTAACTTTCTCCCATATTACGCCGTTGTAGGTGTATATCGTCATTGAGTCAGTATTTACCGCCAATCGCCCGTATCGCTCAATTAACAGCATAGCCAACTGATTTGGGGCTAATTTGGCTATATTGGCATCAGTATCAATGCGGCGTTTTTTCTTTTTAGTCTTAGCGGTATCAATCACGGCTGTGTTTGATTCACTCATTGCCTCGTCTCCTTGTGGCTGATATATTCCTTCGATGAAAGCGGTTGCTGTGGCTTTTCTATCTCTGTATTGATGGTGATCGTTCCAATCTCCCCCAATGGGGGGTATTGATACATACCCGTTAACTTCTCGCGCTGCGGCTTCTGCTTTCTCCTTGCCCGTGTTGACCTCGTTTTTACTGTCATTGTCTCCAGCTATAATGATCTTGCTTTCTGGATACTTCGTCCGCATTACCTTAGCCACATGAATTAAGTTACTCGCATCAATTGCCGCTACTGTATACGCCTCTGGGTTCAGTAAATGGCACGTCATGGCGGTTGCTAATCCCTCGGCGATAATCACCGTAGAAACGTTTACAGGTTCATTGATAGGGTAATAGCTGCCATTCTTCGTACTATCGAGTAATAGCCGTTTATCGCCATTAGGTTTAATGGTTTGTGCTGCTGTGATTGTGCCGTCAGTGTCTATCAATGGAATAATCAGCGAACCATCGGCTAACAGGGTCACGGTGGTACTATCAAATCCTTTCGCCTTGAGGTAATCGGACTCGCCCTGTTTAGCATTGGCAATAGTGCGGCTGTATCGCGCTGTAAAGCGTTTATGCTTCTCTATCTGCTCGTTAGCTTGGTTCTGGGCTTGCTGCGCTTTCAATGCGTCCTGTTGCGCTTTTACCTCATGGCTACGGTAGGCTGGTGGATTATCTGAATGGGTATCAATTCCAATCATGCCAGCCACCTCATACGCGGCTTCTGTCACGCTACCACCCAGAACACGCTGAACTAAGTCCAACCCATCACCCGAGCCGCACTGACTACAAATAAACGTGCCGTTGCCGTCTTTGTCGTCAAATCTAAAACGGTCTTTACCGCCACAATGAGGGCAAGCGGTGTGCGTGTTTAGGGGCACTTCTGCCCCAAGGTTAGATAATATGTTTTGCCATTGCCCGTTGGCTTTCAGCTTCACCTCACGGATAACATCAATCGGTTTCATGTCATTGCGTCCTTTTAATGAATGGTTACGGTGTTGCCGAACTCGCCATTTTCTATAGCTCTGATTAGGTCATCGTGAAGAATATCCAGCATTTCGCGCCCTCGGTCTGATAGTCGGCAACCTTGCCGAGGCTCAAGATTGATAAAATCCCTATACATCGCCACCGCCATGCTTGCGCCATTCTCTGCCCCATAATGGTCATATGCTGCGCCTTCGATGTGATTTGCCAATAACATACGTTCGCTTGCTGCATAGACAGTTAAGGCTGCGTGTTCATTGCGGTACACTGCTGCGGTAATCTTTCCGCCTTTCCCGTTATCGGTTTGCTGAAACCCGTTATTATCTGCCTGTTCCATGACAAACGAGGCAGCAACAATCCAACGCCAGAGAATGACGGTTTGCTCAATCGTGGATTTAAAAAAGCCTTCAACCTCTCCTTTGCTAATGGCTAAAACCAACTCAAAACCCATTGATAAATGACCATCAAAACTACCATCATTTAATGTGTCCAATGCCTCCGTATAGCTAATAGCCTCTTGATTCGCTGCGTCAGTAATGAGAATTACACCGTGTTCGCTGTGCTCGAATGCGTTAATGTTAGAAATGTTCATTATTTGCCCTCCATAGCAGAATCAATAGCCTTAACAGCATCACTCACCATAGAGAAAACAACATCTATCATGTGGGCGGTTTCCTCGTCCTGATTCGCCTCTTGCCAAACGCTTAACAGTGTCAACACTCGGTTTACTTTCATGCGTGGTACTTCCAGTGATAAAACCATCTCTTTGTTAGCCATTACTTCACCTCACGCACATAGTTAATTCGGATATCGGTTAAACCGTCACGTTGCGCCTCTCGCATCACTTGCGATTGAGCGTCTTTCTGGGTGGCTGATATCACCTGTTTACAAATACCTAGCGTTAACCCTTTCGGTGTTGTGCCATACCCTGCGATTTGAAACGTTCTCATGAGCGATAATCTCCAATATCCTGAATGTGTAGCTGCGAGGCTTGCTCAATGGCCATTACCATTGGTTTAAGTGCTTTCTTCTCCTTGCGGCGTAGGTTCATGGCATAACTGCCGCGCCTACCGTGACCTTGATAAGAGTCAGCTTCTAAACTGCTAATCAAGTTTTGAGCCTCACCAATTGGCATGGCTTCAAGTTCCGCCAGCGTGGGAATGTTGATGTGCTGTAATTCAGGGAATTCAGACAGCCGAAAATACGCATCTATAAGCTGGTTTTGTACCTGCCAAGAAAGCGGATCATTAAACGGCTTCACGGTTAGCAAATACCCTGATTCAGTAATCAGTGTTACTTCTCGGGCTTTATTACTAATTGGTGAATGTTTGTGCGTCCGTTTTGTGCACGCACAAAGTTTGAACAGTTCTAAATCCTGTCCAGTTAGGCGGTAAAAATCCTTACCCTCAGTAAAATATTGACGGTGAGCATTGAATGATTTTCTAGCCGCACCCGTTGGGCGTTGGTGTACCTCGTCAATCATGGCAAAGGTTACAACTCGCTTACCTTGATACATGAATGGGCTTAGGCTGGTGGCATTGATAGTAACCTGTCTCATTTCATCACCTCCGCTAACCGAGTAATTTCTTTCCCTTGAGCATGTACAAGGCGATTAACTGCTCTCAGTAGAAAATGTGTATCTGTATCAGCCTCATTCTCTACAGCCGTTAACAGTGGGATTAACAACGCTTGGAGTTCTTCGTTGATATGCTCGACTTCTTCCAAGGTAGATAAGTGACCAACCTTTAACTTGATTGTTTTCATTTGGTCGCCTCCCGTGATGATTCTTCAATCAGAAATGAAGCTACATAGCCGGATAAGTCCGCCATGAGCGACGATATAGCTACGATGTCAGACTGTGTAAGGTTACGGGGGTAGTTAGGAAGCATCAGGGCAATCATCTCTAATTGATGCGCCTTTACAGCGGCTTGATGAATGGTGATTTCTGCGCTCATGCTGTCACCTCCTGAGCAGGTAAGCGACCAGCGAATGACAGAATGTAATCACGTACAAGCATCAGTCTTGCACTGTTCTCGTTCGGTGCTGTAACAGCAATACGGCAAGGTTTAGCGGTAGTATCTGAGCGTTTAATGCTCAAAAATAGAAATTTAAATTGAGTTTGGGTAGGGGTTGCCATCATGACGATGATCTCCGTTTGTTTTAACTCGGAGTCACCACCAGAGGTTCCAATCTCTATAGGGGTGGTGACGTTAGCAAGGTTGGAACTACTGGCACAAACGGAAACCAGCCAGCCCGAAGGCTGCCTTACCAACGCCACCATTGAATAAGCGCGATATAATACCGCATTTAATAGGTATGCGTAGGCATAGATACAAAAAAAGACGCAAGGCGCGTCATGTGTCGCCGTTTGTAAGCTCAGGGTTCCAATCCTGACACTAGATTTTGCTAGTGCGTTTTTACTATAGCCAAAAGTGAGTAGGAAAGTAAAGTGATTGTCATCAAAGTTTTTAACTAAGCATTCGGATTTATCTGTACTGACTGCAAAATGATCGCTATGTTGATAGTTCTCACTTGCTCGATATTCAATATCGACGTTTCCAAGGGTAGCCGATTGGCCGCCCTTTTTTATGGACTGTAAAAACTCAATTATTTTGCCTTTTATGGACTCGCAAAACTCAATTCCGCCTCGTGTAGTGACCCAGTTTAAACCTTGCCAATGAGGATAATTCGCATCTTTAGAAAGGTGAGAAAAATCACCTTTAGCAAATGGTGTAAATTTTCCACGTTTTAGGTTCTCGCTACTATCCCATCCTCCAACGGTGGTTAGGATTAATTGATTGGCGTAAATTTTCGCTGATACATCGGCTAAAACTTTAGCTGGTTGATGAGCCAAAATATTAGCCAAGTAACCTGACGAAATTTTGTCTGATTGACTATAACTTGAAGTTAGATTCAAGATGGATAAAAGGGCGTCCACTTTAACCGACTCCCCACCTGCCAGTAGGGAATCATTCACTTGGTAGGCAATCATTGCGCCACCTCTACACGTTGCGCTAACCACTTCTGAGACAGCCCGATTAACTTGTCCTTGCGTGCGTGATAGTCCATGCCTAGCTCAATTAGCGTTGTATTGGTCTGCTCAAGGTATGAAAGGTGCTCTAACTGTGTCTCGCTCATAGCATCACGAGGATTGCTAATAATGCCGTTCTGCTTCGCCCATACCTTAGCTGTAAGCCCACCTAATACAATACGGTTCAGCATGTTTGACTCAGTCGTGTAATGGTGTGGGAGTGTGCTTTTACCTTGCTCCATGCGTGCCAGCTCTAACGCTGAACACATCGGCTTAAAGTAACTAGCCACTTTGAGGCGTGATTTAAGTTGATGGCGTAATTGCTTGGTGATAGTTGGCGCTACTTTGTGTAATGCTTCCTCACACTTGATAAAGTATTGACGGATTAAGCGGCCTTGTTCGGTACGTTCAACCATGCCAAGTTCTTTAGCCATATTGAAAGTGATTAGGTACTCGTGTTTGATTTGCTGTCTAGATTTTGCGCTACTCAAATTTGAGTTGCTCAAAGTTTCCACAACTAAATAATCTACCCCTTGGATAAATCCATATTCATTAATGCGACGCTTGATCCAATCGGTTAGTCGAGTGTCTACCCCTAGAGCTTCATGTAATGAGTTGGCACTGACACAATTAATTATTTCCCCATTCAATTCATGATTAATAATAGGCAACATATCGGCGAAAGTTGTTTCGTTAATATCGTTTAACTTGATTTCAGGGTGAGCGAATCCCTGACCCATTACGGTCATTTTATTTTTCATATTGTTATTTCCTTATTATTCGGTAGGGTACTGCGACAAAATTAATTCAGATTGTGATTTCGAAATACCTTCATATCCGCCAGCATTGGCGCGTTGGTTGATGAGGTTAATTACCTTCTGCGCGTCTTTCTGGCTGCGAATGCGATAACGGTAATGTGATCCAATACCGTCAGGGTTCGGTTCGTCAGTGCGATCTAAATTAATATTTAGTTTGCGCTCCAGTTCTGAAAAATAATTACGGCCTGATGATAAGCGGCAATACTTTAAAATATCGTTTTCAGTAGAACCGTTATAGGCAGATAAAAAATATTTCCATGCTTTGATTTTTTTTGGTGGGTTCTTTGATAGAATAGATGACGCAACGTTATTCTGAGAAGCCACCTGTGACGGGTGGTTTTTCTTTTCCATTAAGCCACCTCACCAGCGCGTGATTCAGCAATCTTATTAGCGATCCATTCATCGACTTCCGACTCAACGAAAGCAATAGAACGAGTACCGATTTTTACTGATTTAGGGAATTGACCTGTTTCAATGAGGCGATAAATCCACGCTCTACCATAGCCTGTACGACGCATAACTTCAGGTAAGCGAATAAGATTTTCTTTTAAGGTTGTAACTGTTGGCATTATGCCCCCTGCTATCTGTTTAATGATACGCCTTAATGGACGTTCGTAGATCTCAGGAGGAAATATACTTTTTTAGGTCGGAGGTTTTCGTAATATGACAAAAATAGTTCGTAATATTACGAATCTATATTTTTAATCCAGCCGGAAACAGTATTGCCACTAGGTAAAGGAAGTTTTAATAAGTCAAAATCACTTCTTATTTCCCCTCTAGGGTTATCAATATGAGAACGAGGGTTATCTGCAATATCCTTCCCATATTTCACACAAGTTAATCCATATATATATTGAGCCATCGCATTAATGGTCTTAGGTGACTCTTTTTTATCTGCTTTACAGCTATTCTTATTTATTAATTTTAAAATATTAGATTTTTTAATTACAGGTAATGCGCCACTTGGCACGCTTGTGCAAGGCATGAGTTGATGAGAATAATCGCCATTATTTACCAAATTAAGAAGGTGGGTTAATTGAGCTATATGTTTGTCGACTAAAGGATTCAAACGGTCTGCATGGGCTAATTTCATAGCCTCTACTATTTTTAGAGATTCACCAATATCAACGGGTGATAATATCTGATATAAGTCATTGCCTTTGATTAACACAATCCCTCTTACACCATACAAACTTCTCAATGGTTCATTAAGCCCAACACCTTGGCTATAAAGGCACTCATTGAAGTGCTTAATTACACCACAAAACATAGCATCCCATAGCCCATCAATTCTAACTATCTCATTATTTATTGGTATTGCATGCTGAATTAAGGTTTCTGGCATTACTGCGTCACTATTCAGCATTTCTAAATTAGCCTTTATCAATGCGTCAGGATCATCTAGTGCTACTGATAATGGAACAGTTTTCAATGAAACCTTTCTTGCCGGTGCGGGAGTTTGAAAATATATAGATGGAGAAATTGCCTCATCTGCGACAAGTCTTGCAATATCGCCAATAGATACTTGTATTTCTTGTTTGTCCGCCAAAAGCTTCACTATTTCTGAATAGCTTAGCCATTCACGATATGCAGATATATCCACGCCTCATCTCCCTGAGATTCCATGTAGTCCATTACTGTCTATTAAGCAGTATTAAGATAAAGTGTATAATATATTAACTTATAATCAAGTGCCCTTTTCTGAGGCTTTCTGTGGATAACTTTTTATTAGAATCAAAAAAGGATTAACTAGAATTAATTAATAAAAAACCAGACCTTTTATTGTCTGGTTCTGTATGTGGTTGCTGGTAGGCTAGCTCACTAATCACCAAAATTGATTCTCTTGGCGTTCCTTGCTTTCTTGGCAAAATCATACGGAGTAATCGTTTTTTCTCTATTAGCATCTAAAAAATCAGCCCACCATTGAACCATTAATCGACGTTCTTCTATGTGCTTTGAGGTGTGAATATATGCAGCTCTAACATTTTTTCTTTCGATATGACTTAACTGGCGTTCAATCGCATCATCATTCCAAAGGCCAGATTCTCCCATAGCACCACGTGCCATGGTTCTAAAACCATGACCGCAAACCTCTGTTTTAGTGTCATATCCCATCACACGCAAAGCGTTGTTGACTGTGCTTTCGCTCATAACTTTTTTAGGATCATGGTCATTAGGAAACATAACTTCACCGTGGCCAGTTAAATTATATAATGTACGAAAAAGCGACACTGCTTGGTTGCTTAATGGCACGATATGGTCAGTTTTCATTTTCATACCACGATTTGAAAACTTAACACCCGGTATAGGCTTTCGTTTGGCAGGAATAACCCAAACAGAATTATCTAAATCCACCTCTTCCCAACGGGCAAAACGTAATTCGCTAGAACGAACAAATGTAAGTAGAGTTAATTCCAAAGCTATCCTTGTTAGTAATCGACCTCGATAGCGAGAGATTCGATTTAGAAAGTTTGTTAACTGGTCGGAAGGTAATGCAGGATGATGAGTTGATTTAACAACTGCCAAAGCACCAGCCATATCATTAGCTGGACTAGCCTCTAAAATATCATTTTGCACAGCAAAGCGCATAATTGCGGTAATCCGTTGCTGTAAGCGTTTAGCAATATCATGCTTCCCATCATTATCAACATTTTTAACTGGTGCTAATAAATGGCTTGTTCGCAAAGAGCGCACATCCATTTTACCTATATGAGGAAAGATATAATTTTCTAAACTACGTATCACCCGCTCGCTATGATCTTCACTCCATTGCTTATTACTGGCGTGCCAATCACGTGCTATTCGTTCAAAGGTTACTATTGTTTTAGGTTCGGTTTCTTTTCTATCAACTTTAGGATCCACCCCCTGAGCCAATAACTTTTTAGCCTCATCTCTTTTTAAGCGAGCCTCTGCCAAAGATACTGTAGGATAAACGCCAAATGCTAGACGGTCTTCTTTCTTATCGGCAGGACGGCGGTACTTCATTCGCCAATATTTCGAGCCTCGATTAGATACTTCAAGATACAGCCCACCACCATCAGCTAATTTATAGCTTTTTTCTTTTGGCTTAGCTGTCTCGACTTGGCGTACATTGAGTTTCATTTGGGGGCACAATCCTGATAGAAGTGATATGCCCCAAATTATGCCCCTTGAATAGGGTAGATTGCAATAGACTTTAGAAGACCATAAAAGAAAAGGCCTGATGTATTTATCAGGCCTTTCTAAGGGTTAGCTTACTTTAGTAGACTTTAGTAAACTATAATGTGGTGCCCAGGGCGGGACTTGAACCCGCACAGCCTAAAGGCCGAGGGATTTTAAATATTAGATATGGGGCAATTAAAACAATAAATTACTGATAAATATGAATTATTAGTAAGCCGATATTAGGTGAAATCTGTCTGTATATCGTCTTGTTGCCACATTATTTATTCAAATTATCCAGCGGATTTAAAGAAACAGCAGCATCCAAATGCTCTGGTGCAAAATGCGCATAACGCATCGTCATCAAAATAGAACTATGACCTAAAATCTGTTGTAAAACTAATATATTTCCACCGCCCATCATAAAATGGCTTGCAAATGTGTGCCGTAAAACATGAGTTCTTTGCCCCGTCGGTAATTCTATATTTGCCTTTTTTAAGGCGCCTTCAAATGCATCGTAGCAATTCGAAAACAACGCCCCTCGACGCTTTGGTAATATGTCATAAAGGGCTTTTGATATAGGAACCGTTCTATTTTTCTTTGACTTAGTTTGAACAAAAGTCACTTTGTGTGGAATGATTTGTGATTGTGTTAAATTCTGCGCTTCGCTCCATCTAGCGCCAGTTGCTAAACAAATACGAACAACAAAACCAAGGTCTTTATTTTGAGAATCATCACATGCAACAAGTAAGCGATTGATATCATCTTTATAAAGAAATGCCAGCTCTTGCTCACCTTCTTTAAACTGGCGAACGCCATCAAGTGGATTATCTCCTTCCCATTCACCTAAACGCTTTAACTCAGCAAAAACGGCATGTAAATATGATTGCTCACGGTTAACTGTTGCCTGTTTTGGCGTTGTTCGGCCTTTGGCATTCCACTTGCCTTTTAATCTATGTTCACGATACTGAGCAAACATATTTCGGTCAAAATCAGAAGCTAGGGGATCCCCTAATCTTTCACAAATAGCCTCAAGCTTACTTTTTCTACCATCGCCTGATGTTAGCGTTTTTCCATGCATTTCATACCAGCGACTAATCAAATCACTTAATCGAATAGCGTTAGACTCATTGATAGCAATATCTGATGCATCCGCACCTTTCATCATTTTGCGTTCATAAGCCAGCGCCTCACCTTTTGTAGCGAACCTCTTTCTTATGCGAGGGCCTTCTCTTCCCTCGGGGAAACACTGACATAACCATTTGCCATTAGGTAATTTGCTGACAGCCATATTATCTATCTATCTCTACAGATTTAACTTCTTTAAGTATCTCAATTAATTGTTCTTTGTTAGGTGCGTCAATTTCTTTAACTAAGCCACTATCGTTAAAAACGACTCTGACTCTTCTATTTTTGTTAATCATTGCAATTATTATTGAAGCAATGAAACTAGTAATACCTCCGGTAGATAACGCTAGGCTTACCCACTCAGGAGCACCAGCGGAAAAGCATATAGGGCTTCGATTGTATTGAATATCAGCACTATCGAGTTCTTTCGCTATTTCTTGTATAATTACTCCATGAGCCTTGATTCGGAGATCTGTTATGTTTTTAGTCATCATCAGCGCGAATACTCCTTTACAAAAAATCAAAATTGCCTATCACTTACTAAGACAGGCATCAAAAATACTGTTTAGTAATAACGCGGTAGCCGCTATCAATTATCAAAATGAGAGTGAAAAACATGATCTTAAAGTTATATCAGAATTAATAACTGATACTAAACAGCAATAATTTTCAAATCATTCTTATTTTGATGATTTAACTAATTCATTAAAAAATGAATTAAAACCTTTCTTGCCAGAATCGTCATAACGAAGCTCGTTAAATTGTTGAGTAAATGAACAATCATCATTAACTATTGCATCAATAGATTTCACTGGAAGGTATTTTTTCAAGATATCTTCAGCATGTTTTTTTGTGAGCGTTACTGTATATTCAGGGCTACCTTTCAGCTTATTTTTTGTATTTGTTGAGTCTGTTAAATAAGAAACTATTGTGACTTTATCATTGTTACTATGTATAAATGTTCTATATACACCGTAGACTACCGCACGTTTTACTAGCAACTCTTTCACATCTTTAGCATCTTCTGCGTATCCGTTCGGAGTAAACTGTAATTTCAATGGTTTTTTATTTAACACTTTAAATGAATTATTTTCTGGATAATAATCTCCAAAATCTTCTATCGTCTCAGATATATCACGATCAAATACTTTATTTTTACAAGCTAATTCCTCAGTTTCACCGTAGCTAAGTGTTTCTTCTGCTTTTGCTGGTAAGCTAGACAATATAAACGAAAGCAAGGCAATACCAATGATTGACTTTTTCATTAAATCCTCTCATATAGAATTAATAATTAAAAAATAACTAGTCCAATAAAGAAACCAATTACAAAAACAACTGTGAATTGTTGTGGGTACTTACGAAATACATCTAACCAATTAACACCTTGTGATTGTTCTTTTTCCTGCTTCTTTTCATAAAGCCAACCGAGAGCTTGTCTAAGCTGGGAACAATTCAGTTCTGTTAAAAGTGATTTCATTGCAAACTTAAATTGACAATAAACCATCAGATCATCTCTGAGTACTTTGTCATTTTGTGTATTTTTTAATAGTAAATGAACTAATGATGACTTATTGACCTCCTCTTTTTTTTCATCAATCATCTTATTTAAATAATTAACAATTGATGGATATTGTTCCGTCGTTATTTCATCAATCTTATTTACGCCGCATTCTGCATGCACAAGCTTCCAAATAACAAATTTTTCCTCATTACTTAACTCTGAGATCTCAGCTACTAGTTCATTTAATATTTTTCTTTGGGCGTAGACTAATAATTTCTCATCATTATTTGAGTTGTTTATATGAATGACTTTACTGTCTTCATATCGCTCTATATGAACACCACCCTCTTTAAAGTCTCGACCAGATACACGGCTGTCGTTTCCTTTAACTTCAATGCTCACTCATACCACCTAATAATTTAAAGACTATTTTTTATTTTCGTGGAAATCACGCCCTGCTATACGTTGGCCTGATCCTGTTACATTAATTGCTGTTTCGCTATCGGTAGGCTTATTTGCTGTTAAAGCTGCAAATACAGCTTGCTTTACTGCCAAAGGCGCGGAACGGTAGTAACTAATTAGCTCCACTTCATCATTTGCTAATGCTTCACTTGATCTGATTCCAGTCACAATAAATTGGACATCAACACCAATTTTTGAAAGAGCCGCTAGATATAAAACATCTGGTGAGCGTTCACCCTGTTCATATTTAAGTTGCGCTAATTTTTTCACGCCGCCCATTTCGCCAAACGCCATTTGACTAAGCCCAATTCGCTCTCTTTCTGAGCGAATGCGCTCACCGATATCTATTCGCATACAAAAACCCTTGACATGTATTCAATTGAATACCAAAATACAACTAACCAATACTTAGTGGATCACAATATAACATTATGACACAAGAAAAAAATGTACCTAGATCGCGTTTAACTGCATCTGGCGGGAATAAGAGACTGATTCCTATGCGATTATTAGAAAGCGAAAATATCGAATTAGAAGTATTAGCAGAGCAAGAAAGCCGCTCTAAATCAGCAATGGCGCGCCTTGTGTTTCTTGAAGGCCTGAAAGTAATAGCGCAGAGGTAATTTATGAGCAATATCACTTATGAGTTTAGTGTCTCAGCGCCTTACGTTTCTGTGAATAAATACTCAGAGCTGACAGGTATACCTTTAGAGACAGTGCGAAAAATGGTGCATCGTGGCGACATAATTATAAGACCTAAGAAAGGTGCGAAAGAGAAAGTTCAAATCAACATGATTGCGATGCTGAAAGATGCAATCAGAAATAGTTGATAGAGGTTATTTTATGGTTACGCAAATATCAACGCATAGTTTTAAATACCGAGGCTTTAAAATTATAAAGTTAAGGGTCAAAAAAGGTACTCAGCGTAAACACAATTACAGTGTTCAACTTAATGAGCAAGAGTTTGGTTTATCTGATTCAATTGATTCTGCTGCTGAATATATAGATAAACTATATGCAATGCGCGGCATTCATACTGGTATTAATAAATTCGTTTTTAACGGAGCGGAGAAAGTAGAATGAGTCAATTACATTTTCAACAGTATAAACACAAGCTAACAGGCTCATCTGTTAATAATTTCAAACATAAAAAGCAAGAAAAGAAACTATCAGTAGCAGATAAATTATTTATGGCTATTGGTGCTTTATTTCTATTCTATTTAGTCACGGTTTCTATTTAAGTATTAGCTATGAATAGCTCAACGACTGAACAATCTAAAGCACAAGGTATTATTCAGTTATTAGGCAATATCAAAAATTATGAGAGTACTGGACAATCTCTAACCGAAAGAGCTGAAGGTTTAAATCAGGCATCAAGGGTTAGAACATCGCTTTTTCATCTAAATAAGGATAATCCAGATAATAGAGAATTAGCAGGCTTTATTGAATATTTAAGATTAAACGATGAGCGAGCGCTAAGTATGATTTTTTATTTAGCAGGTATTAAAAGTAATCAACATCAATTAAGTTTTGATGAATTTAATAAAGGGGAAAAACAATTAATTATTACAGCGATTAATCAAATTAAAGCACTCGCAGCGCTATTACCTAAAAATATAGCAATGCCTATTTAGCCATAACTGAAAAATTAATGACGTTGACGCGTCAGGGATTTCTACACTCTGAATATGGGATTTTTATTATGAAAAATATAGAAGTGAAACCAATTTTAATTGGTGTTGACCTTGCTACAGGTGAACGTGATTACTCCGCTGTGGCCATAAGCATTAAGGCCATCAGAGAAGATGAACGTAAAACATTATTTGATAAGTTCTCATCTCGTCTTGATTTACTCGCTTGCAAAATACTTAAAGAAAAAATGAACGACGAACAAATTCACCAGTTATTAGTTGGTGAGTCTGAACATTACTCAAATCTGGCGGCGGAGTTAGATTATGTCTAAAGAAATTGACCGCGCCAGCGACCACGAAATGCTCATGCGTGATCAACAAATCAAAACCATTACTAATCGCCTAGTCAGTGTTTCCGCTTTTGAATGTGAAGATTGCGACAAGCCTATTTCAGAAGCACGCCGCATTGCATCACAGGGTTGCACTCGCTGCATTGACTGCCAAACGATTTTTGAGCTTAAAAGTAAACATTATCGGAGCGTGTAACGATGAAAAGGAAACACGAGCTTAAAGTGGCACCTCGTTATTTTCAATTGGTTCAAGATGGTTTGAAAACAGCTGAATTTCGCCGTGCCGATAGAGATTTTCAGGTGGGTGATGAGTTGTTTTTGCGTGAATTCAATTCAATCAATAAACCATATGCTAGTTACACTGGAAGCGCTATTTCATGCCTAATCACTGATATTACAAAAATTAACGATGTTTACCCAGAGCTAAGGGCGTTACCTGAATTTGTGATGATTTCCTTTTCAATTATTCGAACAGAGGATAATTATCGTGGCTAAACCAATTAAAACCATCCTAAAGTGGGCTGGCTCTAAAGTTCGCATTATTGAACAGTTACGCCCGCACCTACCAAAAGCAAAACGGTTAGTTGAGCCGTTCGCCGGCTCATGTGCTGTGATGATGAATACTGATTATGAAAGGTATTTAATTGCTGACGTTAATAGTCATCTAATCGACTTGTATTTAATGGTACAAGATGACATTGAGTACTTTTTAAAAAAAGAGCTTGAATGGCCAAACTTAAATACTGAATTTAATTATAAAGCCCAACGTAATTTATTTAATATTCTGCCGCCTGATAGTTTTAATCATACATTTCGTTTTTTATATCTAAATCGTCATTGTTTCAATGGGTTATGTCGCTATAACTCTAAAGGCGAATTTAATGTTCCTTATGGTAGATATAAAAAAACATACTACCCAATAAATGAAATTATTTCATTTTCTGAAAAAGCCCAAAATGCCGATATTGTTTGCCTTGAGTGGCAAGACACACTTTCATTAGTTGAAGATAATGACGGCGTGTATTGCGACCCGCCATACATGGGTAATAACTTTACTCAATATCATACCGCCGGTTTTTCTGATGCAGACCACGAGGCATTAGCTATTGCTTTAAAAGATATCAATGATATTCAAGGCAATCCGATCACGGTTTCTAATTCACCTGATGCCAAAGAGCTTTATTCTGATTTAGGTTTCACAATCCATGAAATAGATGCGCCTCGTACTATATCAGCAAAAGGCAACCGCAAGCCGGCCAAAGAAATTGTTGCTGTTTTAGAGGGGGTCATGTAATGGAACTTGATCCTAAAAACGGCGTGTACATTAGCGGCACACGCTTTGCTATTCAGCGACATGTTGATACTGAAAATAATAAAGTCATTTGGCGATTACTTGAAATTAATCGCTTTGAGCGTAGCTATAGCCTTGTATGTTGTCATTCTGATCCGTGGATGCTGGCTATTGAATTGACCTCTTATCACGTCCAAAACGTGAAAGGAAAAGGCATAAAAACATTAGATGTTTACCGTGAAGCAGTAGATGTTATTTCCCGCCGTTGTGAAACGGCCATCAACGCATTACGACCTGAAACCTTGGGTGGTGCGCTAAATGTCTAAGGTATTAGATTTTACGTGGCAACCGTTAACTTATACTGCGGATATGGTATTTCCGTATCCGTGGAATAAGCCTAAAGAGAATTGTTATTACAAGTCTGATGTAGAGAGACCGCTTACCCGTGAACAAGTCGTTCAGGGGCAAGCGATTTTAAATGACATTGAAGCCCTGCCGCGCGTTCTACGCTACCGCTATCAAAAACATTATGAAAACCTCATTAAAGAAAAAGGTTTACGCAAAGCACATGATTTTTTGTATTTCCGTTTTCGTGAGCAAATTTGGCCGCGCTTTATCGCTGTAAACTCAAGCTACGAGATGGATGCAAAAGCATTATTGACGCTTTCTACTCGTTTATCTGTCGAAGTGAGCCAATTTAACAAACTGTTTGATCTTAGCGATAAACCAGTAAAAAAACTGGCTGAAACTATCGCGGCTGGCTTTTTCAGCTTATATGAAAAATATTGCGATACGCTGACCGAACACCATAACGGCGATCGTGAAATTATCTATGATGATTCAACACAAACAAAAATCTATGGCCATTTAGCTGAATTAGCAAAAGGGCTACATGTATCACCACTTCACTATCAAGCCTATTGTCGAATACTTAAAAATCGCAAACGAGGCAAAAAAAAGCAAAATTTAGATGTTCGCAAAGTGATTGCCGCCGTTCAGCGCCTAACAAACACAGATTATTGGTATCGCAAATTAAAAGCCCATCGCACCCAATGGCTTGAAGCCTTGATGATCGCGAATATGGATGTTTGCCAGAATCGCAACCCCTACGCCAGTAAGCAAGCTATTCGAGCTGTTCAAGCTCAACGTTTATCTAATATGCAGTATTTACAAGGCATGGATATTGAAGACGTAGAGACGGGCGAGCGGTTTGATCTGTTCGATAAAGTGATGGCAAGTGTTTCAAACCCTGAAATTCGTCGCATGGAATTAATGGCGCAAATGGCCGGTATTGAACGTGTAGCGAAAGAACGCGGTGATATCGGCATGTTTATTACCATGACCTGCCCTTCTAAATATCATCCAACAAAACTGCGTAAGCGTAAGAAAGACGTGATCGCGGTGCTTAATAGTAAATGGAAAGATGAAGCCTACACACCAAAAGACGGGCAGCAATATTTAGTTAAAGTTTGGTCGCGTATTCGTTCAGCCTTTAATGACAATAACATTGATGTTTATGGGGTTCGTGTTGTTGAGCCGCATCATGACGGTACGCCACACTGGCATATGTTGTTATTTGTTGATAAAGCCAGTCGGGCAAAAGCCATTGAAATTATGCGTAAACGCGCATTGAAAGAAGATGGTGACGAGGCCGGCGCACATAAATACCGTTTCGAATGTAAGCACATGAATCGCGGCGGTGCCGTGGGTTACATTGCAAAGTATATCGCTAAAAATATTGACGGTTATGCACTTGATGGCGAGATAGACCACGAAACCGGCAAAGACTTAAAAAGCATGGCAGCAGCAGTGACTGCTTGGGCTTCAACGTGGCGTATACCGCAATTTCATTTCTACAAACTTCCTTCAAAAGGTGCTTATCGCGAATGCCGTCGGCTTCCACGAGGCGTTTCTATTGCTGATCAACTTGGTGATGTTGCGGAGCGAGTCCGCGCCGCTGCTGATGGTGGTGATTTCTTTGAGTATGTGATGTCGCAAGGTGGTCCATGTATTCGTCGTAAAGAAGAGACAATACGTGTTGCTCGCGAGGTCGCTGATGTGAATGTTTACGGTGAAGACGTTCAGAAAGTCGTGGGTATTTACAATCAGCTTGTTGCAAACAAGCCGACACTCAAAACTCGCGACAGGCAGTACAAGATTGTGAAGAAAAACACCGAAGCTGCGGGCGATGGTCTTTTAAAAAGCGCCATCGGCGCGCCTCGGAGTCCTGTCAATAACTGTAGATCGCGGATCACATCCAATCTTTCAGATGTGCAATTTTACGAGCCAGAGCGCTGCTCTGGTGAAGTATGCAACATAGAGGAATACGGTTTTGCCTTTATTGAAACAGACGCTCAGAACACGGTAGGAAGCGAAAAATCGCTAGCTAAGCAGCAGAGACAGGTTTCAAAAATAGAATTAAGTGAAAGTGATAAAAAAATTAAGTTGGAAATAGTCACTTTTGCCCGTGAAGTCGGTTTTGAATTCAACATTTCCCATTTAGAAAGCATGTTTATAAAAGGCATGGGGGTAAGTGACGGCATTTATCACATGAAATTTGATGGAAAACGTTTGAGATTAGAGTTAACAAAAGATGGCAAAAAGAAGCAAAAACAAGCGTTACAGGAAAAAAAGAAAACCATACAAAATCAATATTATCAACGATGTATTGATGCGTTAGAAAGAATTGCAGCAATAAGGAAATAACAAAACAAATCAATTGATTGGTACGATTATAAGGCTACACAGATATGATTTAAATATGTAGCCAAGAAACTTATGTTCTATTAAATAGAGGATGAATAACGAATGTCCGATTCATATCCGTTATATCTAAATTTGGTTTGTCATATGATGAATATACAACCAATGATTCAGCTATTTTTATTCCAATTACTCCAACTATAAACCAGACGTTCACTAATTCATCGAAATTCATTACTATTTTTGAATGTAATTCATCATCAGTTGAAGATACTTTATCAAGTATATAGGTTAAGATAAGGTTTCTCTTAGATTCATCAATCAACGCAATAGAGAAATCGGAAATAGTAAGGAGTGATAGTGAATCAACATAGACTGATATATTTTTATAAATACTTACCCACTCAGAAACTAAAGCTCTTTTCCTTGAGGAAAAGTATTTTTCTTCTGCCATCAAAACAATATTTTTATCAATGCTGACGCTTCCATCACACTCTTTGAGACAATAGTTAACAAAGCTAATAGCGTCCCTAGGTCGTAGCATTGTTCTATTTAATATATAATCGTCAGCGGATGTTCCATTTATATCAAAATCAAAAATATCTTTCATAGATATATTTTTGGCACTTTGATATTTATTTTTAACTAAATGATTAATACGTTTGTCGATTATTTCACGTATTTCAGTCTTATTCCATGAAATTGCATATATTAATGATTGGTCTTTCTCGTCTTGCCTTAAAGTTTTATTATAAATACCCATTAGGATATCTGTTCTTATAGAAATTAAAATTTTTACGGATTTAATGTTAAGTAATTCTCTAAATGCTTCAAGCAAGGCATTTATAAAATCATATCTAATATCACTTGAGCTTAACCATGAGCGGTCAAGATCATCAATACTTATTATGATGCGAAATTGACCAGATTCTGAAAATTCTTCATTTAAAATCTTAATTAGTTCTTTTTGTTTTCTAATTAGCTCTCTGCTAACATAACTAGATGTTTCAGATTGTATTTTCTGAGTGTCTTCTCGCCCAAGTTTACCGCCAATATCTATCCCGCTCATAGCTATTTTGCTTGAAAGTTCTTGTTGCATTTTATTACTGATTTCAACCAAAGCTTTATCATTAAAAAAAGTATCTTTAAATTCGCTTATATATTCATCAGCAAGCTCAGGGTTATAAGGCTTCTTTTTACCGCCTATAAGGTCTTTAATATAATTAAAAAAACTTTGGTAGCTTGTTCTGTGTAGGGCAGGTATCACCTTGATAAGTAAAGCATGTAGCCATAATGATTTGTAAAACACCCTTAAATCAATACCTCTGTCGCTGAGTGAAGATATGAACACATTATTTTTGACATGCTCAAATATAGTATTTTCAGCTTCAATTTTATCGTAAATTTTTATACTTCCTTCATCAATTATTTTTCTTAGAAGTGCTGACTTACCACTTCCAGTTCTTCCTACGATAATTCTTTTAGTAAAGTCAGGATTTTTTTCGGATGAATCAAAGTTCATTATTCCTTTAAAAATATTAGTTTCATAGAAACAAGAGTCTAAATATGAGTCAGATTCAGCTTCTAACTTGCCAATCTCATCATTATTTCTAAAAATATGCATATTCATGTTCATTAATCCACTTTATTTACCGATATGTCATAAGTATTTTTTAGAATCATTTATAGCTATATTTGCATATCTATGATTTAACTAGAAGATACTAAACTATTAAAATCGAACTTACTAGTAAGTTCGGTTTTCCGCAATTTCCCGCCACAATCTGCAAGATCAATAAAGGATCGTTATCTATGTACGGCACTACTGCTAGTACGGTTCGGGCTATCTCGTGCAGGTGCATGAAAACCGACCGATTTAGTGGGCAGGCGTGGCGGGGCTACGATTGCGCGGCGACATGTTTATTGTTAATTATCCGTCCGCAAAATCTCAGCATCACAGCGGCGTTAAAATCAATTATTCATACCATGATAGCAATTATTTTTGCGTTGCTTACAATGGCGTATAGCGCGCTTAAATCGCTGTTTGATGTGGAGTAATTTCGGCTAATTCGTCTTGGTGCTGATGCTTTGGTATAATATCATGGGGTCTTATTATTATTAAGACCATCGAGATCACCTACCTGTAGGCGAAAAAATACCGCCTCGGTGGGCGGTAATATTCATTCTGAAGTGAGTAACTTACTCGTTATCATCTAACTTATATGGTTCAAACTGTATCACCTCTTCCCCGCACCAGTCGTTCAACTGCTTCATCTTGGCTTGTAGTGGTATCAGTTCATTGCGCACAAATACCTTTGCCGCCTTTTCAACATCACCAAAGCCACCGGTGTTTTGTGGAATGATCCCCATCATCTGCGGCGGTACCCGATGCGCTGCTAACATATCATCACGGCTGACATTCTTAATATTCAAAAATTCATCTTTGGCCGCAACTTCACTCAGTGGCATAACTTGAATACCGTCCTTCTTTCCGTTTGGCGCATACAAAAACAGATTGCGGAAATTGCCTGGTCCTCGACTACTACGCACTGCTTTACGAATGTTATCTATATCAGTGGGAGATTGCGAAGAATCACTGATATACATGATGTAACCGGCATGGCTGCCATTCAGATAATAACGGCGGCGAAATAGCGTTGCGGATTCATTAAGCAACGTAGAAGGTAAAGCCGCTAAGTATTCAGGCAGGCCATAAAGCTCTTGATTCACATCCGGCTCTATCAAATGAAATACGCTACCTTGATTAAATGCGAACGGCTCACTTTCATAGCCATATTTCACAAACCAATATTGCTCGTCATCGGTACCACGGCGGGTATATTTCGCCGGTGTATGTTTGAATTTTAATAATCCACCGAGTTTGTTGGTTCGCTCTTCAAGATATGCATTACCGAACATCAAAAAGTCGAGTGAAAAGCTATCGAAAGTTTGCCGGTCTAATAATCGGTGTGGCTTAAATGTGCTGGTTAAAATATTACGTTTGACATAAATCGCACTGCTATGATGCGGTGCGGCACGAAACGCTTTTGATAATCCATTAAAATTAATCGGCGGCTCGTACCAGTTTTCCATTCTGACACATTCAAGGTAATCATAGATTTCACGGCTATCAAGAACGGAAACCGGCTCACCAAATGTGAACGCTTCTACGCCGCCAGTGTTTTGCGACTGATTTAGCTTTTTTCGATTTTTACGGCTCATTAGTAAAGCTCCACGATATTATGATGTTGGGTACTGTCACCCGTGATCGGTTCATTGAATAACGCATGCATGGTTGCCCATGCAAGGTCAGCGTGACTGGCATCCTCGCTGCGACTGGCTTCATAGGTGGGTCGGTTACCACTGGCGGTGGTTGAACGGCGAATAGCCATAAAAGATTGAATAATGTCAGTGTCACCGGCATCGAACTCTAAGCGACCGCTGTTGATTACATCCCATGCTTTAAGCACTAAGGCATTTTTCATCGCAGGGTTATAGACAAACTCACGGGCTTGCGGGAAAAACTCTAAAACAGATTGATAAACACCGTGGCCAATACCAGTTGAGTCAATGCCAATATATTCGACGTTATAGCGTTCGGTCAGTTGTTTGATGGCTTCCGCTTGGGCGCGAAAATCCATACCGCGCCATTGATGGCGTTCAAGAATGCGGAATGATCCGCCCATCATGGATGGCGGCGCTATCACTACGCAACCTGCACTGTCACCATTTTCTGTACCTTTGGCGGGGTCGTAGCCAATCCAAACAGAACGATATCCATAAGGCCGGTACATTTCAGGTTGAAAGTCTTCCCATACATCCCAACTATCAACTAAGCAGCGCTGCATTAGCTCTAGCGAGAAAATAGATGCGATATCATCAACAAAATCACACATCAGTAAGTTTTGATATTCATCGGGGCTGTATTCCAGCCTTAACTGATTAATATCAAATAGATTACAGCCGCCTTTTATCGCATCTTCCACGGTGACAATTTGACGCCATTGACCATCTTCACACAGTCTGCCTGCGGCAAGTGCGCTATGGCTAATATCAATCTCTATGCGATCAGCTTTAGAGCGACCGCGATTAAATAATTTTCCTGACCAGAACGGGTACGCGCTATGTGTGAGACTTGAAGGTGTTGAAAAATAGGTTTGACGCCACTTTTTATGCATCGCCATACCGCTGGCCACTTTGCGCAATTCAAGAAATTTAGGTATCCAAAAGAACTCATCTAAATATAAATTACCGTGGTAACTTTGTGCTGTCCGTGCATTGGTACCGAGAAAATACAGGGCTGCGCCATTAGGCAAAACTATCGGATCACCTTTTAAGTCAACATCAACCTCTCGCGCCATATCAATGATGTATCCTTTGAATACGTGCGCTTGGGCTTTACTTGCCGATAAAAATATTTGGTTTCGGCCTGTTGTGAGTGCATCCATAAAGGCTTCACGGGCAAAAAAGTAAGTCGCCCCGATTTGGCGTGATTTTAAAATGTTACGAATACGGTGTTTGTGGCCTGCCCCGTACCAAACCTTTTGGTAGGCAAACATATTTTCACGAAAGATTTCTTCCAGCTTTTCAATCTGCTCTTCGCTAAATAAATTTTTCTCAGGGGCTCGGCGTTCACCTTTATTGCGATTGGCTAGTTTCGGGTTCAAATCAACCTCATTGCCACCGTTTTGATACTTGTGAATTTTGGCATGCCGCTCTACTTGGCGATAAAGTAAGTCGATTTCTTTATAGTCTTTCCCCTCTTTATTTTCTTTGCTAATTAGCGTACAAAGTCGCATCTCAAGTGTCATTTCAACGCGCTCAACGGGGGTGATATCATCCCATTTGTCGCGGCGCTTCCAACTGTGAATAGTCGCTGACTTTTCGTTAAGCAGTTCAGCAATGCGCGCGATCCTGTAACCTTGAAAATACAGGTGCATCGCGCGTTTACGGGGTTCAAAATCGTGTAATAGTTTCATGCGGTCAGATTACTGGTCGTATTTATTCCGCGCCCTCGCCTTGTGTTGTATCCCCACCCTTTACAACAGTGAATCATTGTCTCTGTGCCGCAAACACTGAAACCATAAGCCCATTATTCTGATGTGACTGATGGAGTCATTACATGGCGAAAAAATCAAAGCCAGTGCGTATTTGTGTTGAAGGAGCCACGACAGATGGACGCACAGTACCTCGCAATTGGTTAACTGAAATTGAAAAGAATTACGATCCGAAGGTCTACGGTGCGCGCATTAATCTTGAGCATTTGAATTATGAATGGATGCCTCGATTTGGTGATGTTGATTCCGTCTATACCGAAGAGATCACTGAAGGCGCACTAAAGGGCAAGTTAGGGCTTTATGCAAAATTATCGCCGACTGACGACTTGATCCAAATGAACCAAAAACGCCAAAAAGTTTATACCTCTGTCGAGATTAGCCCCAAATTTTCTGATACTGGCGAGGCTTACTTAGTTGGCCTCGCGGTCACTGATCGCCCTGCAAGCCTCGGCACTGAAATGCTGCAATTCAGTCAAAACAGTGGCACTCACCCACTTTCAGAACGCAAACAATCAAAAGACAACGTTTTCACTGCGGCTGAAGAGACGCTTTTTGAGTTTGAAGACGAACAACCCGAAGAACCAAAAGGTCCATCTTTATTTGCTCGTATTAGTGAAATTATTGGCCGCAAAAGTAAAAACGATGATGCCCGTTTTACGGACGTCAATAAAAGCGTTGAGTTGTGCGCCAAAACGATTGATGACGTACAAACCGAGGTCACTACTCTGAAAGCGCAATTAAACGATCGCCAAAAAGACAGCGATGAGCTGAAAGCGCTACGCACTGAACTGGCTGAACTAAAAACCCAGTTAACCAACACTGATCACAGCGGCAAACAACGCCCTCAATCGCTGGGCAATAGTGGTGCACCGGCGGCGGAATATCTGACGGATTGCTAATTAGCCCCTAATTTGAGAACAGACATGAAAAAACATACCCGATTTCAATTTAATGCATTTTTGACACAACTGGCTTCATTGTTTGAAGTTGAGGTTGAAGCGCTTTCGACCAAAGTTGAAGTCAATCCCTCAATTTCTCAGAAACTGGAAGATAACATTCAGCAAAGCGCCGCTTTTCTGACCATGATTAATATTGTTCCTGTTGACGAGCAGTCTGGCCAAGTGATCGGCTTGGGTGTTGGCTCCACCATTGCCGGCACAACCGACACCACCAAAGAAGACCGTGTGCCGACAGACCCAAGCACACTGACGGATATTGAATATAAGTGTGAGCAAACCAACTTTGATACCGCATTGAAATATAAAAAATTAGATTTATGGGCAAAATTCCAAGATTTCCAGCTACGTATTCGTAACGCGATCATTCGCCGCCAAGCGCTTGACCGCATCATGATTGGTTTTAACGGTGTGACTCGTGCCAAAAAATCCAATCGTGAAGTGAATAAATTGTTGCAAGACGTCAATATTGGTTGGCTGCAAAAAGTCCGCAATGATGCCCCTGAGCATGTCGTGAGTGATGTCAAAGATGAGAACGGCGCAGTAATTTCAAAAACTATTCGCGTTGGTGCCGGTGGTGACTTCTTCAACCTCGACGCACTGGTTATGAGTGCTGTTGATGATTTGATTGATGAAGAGTACCAAGATGACACCGACATTGTGGTGATCTGTGGTCGCAAGCTGCTAAGTGACAAATATTTCCCGCTGGTCAATAAAGACCAAGAAAACAGCGAAAAACTGGCCGCTGATATGATCATCAGCCAAAAACGCATCGGTGGATTACAAGCCGTTCGCGCGCCGTATTTCCCTGAAAATGCGTTATTTGTCACGCGTCTCGATAACTTGTCGATTTACTGGCAGAACGAGACCCGCCGCCGTCATATTATTGATAACCCGAAACGCGATCAAATCGAAAACTACGAGTCAGTCAATGAGGCTTATGTGGTTGAAGACTATCGCGGCGTGGCCTTAATTGAAAATATCGAAATGCTTACAGCGCCAGTCAAAGCGCCTAAAGCCGAAGAAACTGAGACAGAAGAGGAAGGCGCATAATGAGTGGTAGCATTTTTCGTCGTCACGTTATCCGCATGAGTGCTGAAAAGGACGCGCAACAACGTGATCCCATCACTCAAACCGGTACGGCTTACACCCAAATGACATTAATGATGAACGCTGACCGCCGCCGGCTAAAGCGTATTCAGTCATTTGAACGTAAAGCCAGCGTGAAGCGGGAAATGCTACCCAATTATGCTCCATGGGTGGCGGGTATTTTGGCCAGTGGCAGAGGTCAGCAAGATGATGTCACCATGCGCGTCATGCTTTGGCGTATCGATGCTGGCGATTATCACGGCACGCTAGATATTGCTGAATATGCTTTGCGTTATAACCTCAGCATGCCCGAAAAACACACTCGAACAACCGGTTGTGCTATCGCGGAAGAGATTGCCGATCAAGCTGAAAAGCAATATATCGCCAAAAGCCCGATCCCCTTAGATGTCCTTACTCGCACCATGGCATTAACCCTTGATGAAGACATGCCCGACCAAGTACGAGCAAACCTTTACAAGTGGTTAGGCTATGCCCAACGAGACAATAATCAGCCACAACCGGCAACCTGCTCATGGTTGCGAGCGCTTGAATTAAATGAACGTGTTGGTGTGAAGCAAGACTTAAAGCAGCTTGAGAAGTACTTAGAAAAGCAGCAACAAGCCAACACAGCATCACAGAACGAGCCACAGCGCTAGGGCGGCACAGAGGCACAACTTAGGTTAACGCCTCTGTTCACCGCCCACCTATTAAGAGGTGTCAGTATGGATTTTACATCCACGCAATCACAGAGCATCACTGATGAAGTGTTTCACAGTGGTGATTTTTTTCCCGATATTCACGCGCGGGATTATCAGCAATCCATGCTAACCGATGGCAAAGTCACGCCTGAACGCCTTCGCCACGCCATCACAAACGCCATCATTGAAATTAACCGTGAGTTGGCCAACTGGCGACAAACGCAAATCAATAATGGCTATGTTTCGATGGATAAAGTACCGGCAGAGTTTATCAATGATGACAGTGAATTAGTTCTGCTTTACCGCCGCGCCGTTTATAGCCAAACCAAGGCCAATTTAACCGAACGTTATCGCGATGTTGATACCACTAACAGCGGTGAGAAAAAAGCCGAGGGTTTAGGTACCACCATCGACGAGCTATGGCGTGATGTGCAGTGGGCGATTCAGCGCATCAAAGGGCAATCACACAATATTGTTGAGTTGATATGAAAGTGACCGCATTGCAAGGCGAAACACTGGACGCATTGTGTTTTCGGGTATTAGGCCAAACCGCTGGCATGGTCGAAAAAGCCTTAGAGCTTAACCCGCGTTTAGCCGAAATGGGCGCTATTTTGCAACATGGCACCTTAGTTGAACTCCCTGATATCACCGAGCCACCGCAAAAAGCCATGATCCAACTTTGGGATTAATAACACCCTCAATAGGGGGATGGTATGAAAACGATGAAAGAACATTTAACGGACATTTTCGAGGCATTAAAAAACGCATGGCCGCAATTATCCGGTGTCGCATTGGCCATATTTATTCGCTACGCCATTTTTATTTATGACGGTGATACCCGTAAAAACAAATGGGCCGAATGTTTATTGTGTGGCGCACTTTCTTGGGCGGTGATCAGTGGTGCTGAGTTTATCGGTATTCCTGAAGCAGCCTCTGGCATGATTGGTGGTGCTATAGGCTTTTTAGGTGTTGAGAAAATTCGTGAAATCGCACACCGCATGATTAACAAACGATTGGGGGATAAATGACACCACGAGGCATACGTAATCACAACCCCGGAAATATTCGCCATGGGGCTAAATGGCAAGGTTTAAGCGAACAGCAAACAGACCGTAGTTTTTGCCAGTTCACGGATCCTGTTTGGGGACTGCGTGCATTATTTAAATTGCTACTCAATTATCAAAAATTGCATGGCCTGTGTTCTATACGCGTAGTGATTAATCGCTATGCACCCCCCGTTGAAAATCATACAGAAAACTATATTCAGGCCGTAGCCAATAGTCTCAATGTTAGTCCTGATGATTGCTTAACATTGGAAGATAAAGCTGTTTTATTTGAAATAAGCAAGGCGATTATCAAGGTTGAAAACAGTAATCAGCAACCTTATAGCCAACAGCAATTTGAAAAAGCGTACAGCCTGTTATGAGTAAAACGCCGCTGACATTGGCTGTCATTAGTATATTCCTTGTGGGATGCCTTATCTTTTTGTTGGACAAAAGCGAAGCATCCCGCAAGCGTTTAGTGAATGCAAATAACCAACTCGCCAGTGAACTGGCGATGCAACAGCACATTATTGCCGACCAATCATTACAGTTTCAGCGCTTTAATCAGATTGCCGCCAGTGCTTCATCACGGGGTATTCAGCAACGTGCCGCCGCCGAGGAAAGAAAAATTGAATACAAAACCATTCTTAAAAAAGAGCCGACCTGTGACTTGCCTGTGCCTCATGATGTTGCTAACAGCCTGCTCAGCAACACGTACCGTTTACGTGCCAGCGCAATGCGTTCCATTACCGACAACACTGACCCAGCCAGTACTGCCATCATTGCCCGACAGCCTTTAACTTACTGTGATTTAGCGGTGTGGGTCAATGCGTTGCTGGCAGATATCGAACAGGCCAACACTCAACTGATGGCGATTAAAGACATAGAGGATGCAAGGCAAAATGAAAAAACTGAACAACATTAAAGACCGGCTATGTCAAAAAATCCCCTATATCAAAAGCAACCCTGAAAAACTCTATTTATTTGTCGATGATGGCAGCATCATTGCTACCCTTGAACCGTCTTTGTCTTATGAATACAGCTACAGCCTAAATATTATTATTGAAGCCTTTCCTGACGACCAAAACATTATTTTTGCCGTCGTGATCGAATGGCTAAAAGAGCATCAACCCGATATTTTGGCCAATCCCGATAAACGCTCAACCGGCATTCGCTTTGAAGCCGATATCCTCAATAGCCAAAGTGCCAATATCAGTATTGATTTAAAACTGACAGAGCGTGTCATTGTGGCTAACAAAGATGGTAAATATCATGTTGAAGCGGTCAGCGAACCCGTAGATCCAGCCCACGAATGGGATAGCCTGTATGGATGACGCACTAACTGAACTCAATCACGAACTGGCTGGCCTGCTTGCCCGAGTCTCTCCAGCCGAGCGCAAAAAACTGTCACGCTTACTGGTTCGTGATTTACGTAAAAGCCAAATCAAACGTATTCGCGCCCAGAAAAACCCCGATGGTAGCGCCTTTACAAAACGCAAAGCGCAATTTATTACCGTTAAGCGTGAGATGCGTTTTATCTGGCGTGGCCAACAGCGTAGTTTAAAAAATTGGCGACAAAGCGGAAATATGATCACCGGTTTTGATGTTGATAAAGGCGGCGCTCGTTCATTTCGAAAAGGCGATATTCAACGTTTTATTTCAGTCAAAAAAGACCGCGTCAAGGTCAAAGGGAAAAGCAAACAGGCTCGCATGTTTAAACGCCTCGCCACTGCGCGTTATATGCGTACCTTTGCCAATGAAAACGAGGCGGCAATCTATTTTGCGCCAGCTGCGGCTAATATCGCCGCGATCCATCAATATGGCTTAAAAGAAAAACTGCGTAATCTGAATATTCAATACCCCGCCCGTCAGTTGCTTGGTTTTACCCCTGAAGATGTGCGCCATATTGAAACCCTGCTTATTAACTATCTCGCCTCCTGATGTTGTAAGTCCACGGCTTACAACACTAAGCCGATGCATTCACGCCATGTTTTCGGCCAAGCTGTCACCATGAACCCAAACACGAAAAATGCGGAGTTACTCCGTTTAATCCGAAACCTGATCCGCACCGGCGTTGTGATTGATGTCGATATTCTGCGCGGCTGTCGTGTGCAAACCGGAAACTTACAAACTGACTGGCTACCGTGGATAACCCAGCGAGCCGGTGCAACGCGTCACCTTTGTGCGCCGTCTGTCGGTGAACAAGTGGTGATTTTTTCGATAGGTGGTGAGCTGACCACCGGTTTAGTGTTGACCGGTATTTTTTCGGATGAGCACAACGAGCCAACCGATTCATTAACCGCCAACCATGTGACCTATTCAGATGGTGCGGTGATTGAGTACGAACCGGCAACCGGTGCCTTAAAAGCTGTTGGCATTAAAACCGCATTGATTGACGCCAGCGAACAAATTACCGCCAATGCACCCGTTGTCACTGTTAATGCCAGTGAACAAATCCAATTCAACACGCCAACGGTTATCTGTTCTGACAACCTCACCTGTGCCACGTTGAATGTGCAACAAGGTGGCGAAATGACCGGCGACTTTAATCACCAAGGCGGTGCAATCAAATCGAATGGCATCACATTGCATACCCATACTCATGGCGGTGTGCGCTCAGGTGGTGACTCAACAGGTAACCCGCAATGAAGTATTTAGGCTTAAGTGCGACAAGTGGCCAACACATCACCGACATTGACCATGTGCGCCAATCCGTGCGCGATATTTTAGTGACGCCAATCGGTAGCCGGCTCGCTCGCCGCTCATATGGCTCATTATTATTTCGCTTGATTGACCAGCCCGACAATAACGCGTTGCGGTTACGACTGATGGCTGCTTGCTATACGGCACTATTGCAATGGGAACCGCGCATTCAAATTCAGCGATTAATTATCTCATCACCAACCCCCGCCAGTATTGTCGTTGACTTAAGCGGTGTCTTTTCCGGCACTGAACAATCATTCAATTTCTCAGTGCCAGTGAGGTAATCCATGCCAACGATTGATTTAAGCCAATTACCGCCGCCGGATGTGGTTGAATCATTAGAATTTGAATTAATTTTTACTGAACGAAAAAATGCCTTAATTGCGGCTGTACCTGAAGAGCAACGCGCTGCGATTATGCGTACTTTAGCGCTTGAATCGGAGCCGCTCACTAAGCTATTACAAGAAAACAGCTATCGCGAATTGATATTACGCCAGCGCATCAATGAAGCTGCCCGCGCGTCAATGGTCGCTTTTGCAGTTGGTAACGATTTAGACCAACTGGCGGCCAATAATAATGTGAAACGCCTGATGTTATCAGCCGGCGATGAAAACGCTATTCCACCGATTGCGCCGGTGTATGAGTCCGATTCCAATTTACGCATGCGTATACCTGCCGCTTTCGAAGCGTTAAGCGTTGCGGGTCCAATTGGTAGCTATGAATATCATGCACGGTCTGCCGATGGTCGGGTTTCTGACGCTTCTGTCATTAGCCCATTACCGGCTCATATCACCGTTACGGTTTTATCCCGTGAGGGGAACGGCAGCGCACCGGCTGATTTAATCGAAAAAGTTGATATGGCGTTAAACGATGAGGACGTTAGGCCGGTAGCTGACCGTGTCACCGTGCAATCAGCCAAGATTATCAATTATGAAATCGACGCGGTGATTTACTGTTACCCATCACCTGAATACGAGCCGATCATGTCGGCGGCAGAAGAACAAGTGAAACGCTATGCAACACAGCAACACAGGTTAGGCCGTGACATTGTCCTCAGTGCCATTTATGCCGCATTGCACGTGCAAGGGGTACAACGAGTTGAAATCAAAAAGCCGACTGACGATATCAAGCTAGACAAAACCCAAGCCAGCTATTGCACAAACATTAACGTTTCGCTAGGTGGTTCCGATGAATAATCGTTTACTGCCTACCGGCTCATCAACCTTAGAACTGGCCGCCGCCGAGGCTTGCGCGCAAATCGAACGTGTGCCCATTCCGATTCGTGAACTTTGGAACCCTGATTTATGCCCTGTGCATTTACTGCCTTACTTAGCGTGGGCGTTCAGCGTTGATCGCTGGGATAAAAACTGGACGGAAAAAGCTAAGCGCGACGCGATTAAAGCCGCGATGTTTATCCATAAACACAAGGGAACGATTGGCGCACTGCGTCGCGTAGTTGAGCCTCTCGGTTATTTAATTCGTGTTGTTGAATGGTGGAAAACCAACGAAACCGCCGGCACGTTTCGCCTTGATATTGGGGTACTGGAAACTGGCATTACCGAAGAAATGTATCAAGAGTTAGAAGCACTAATTTTTGATGCCAAGCCAGCGAGCCGTCATTTGGCTGGGCTCACTATTCAACTGGAAACACGCGGTGAATTTTATTGCGGAGCATCTAGCTACACCGGTGATTCATTGACGGTTTACGCTTATACACCGCCGTTAATTTCGGTTTCTGGTCTTGATGTTCAAGGTGCGGCTATTCACTTAATTGATGAAATGAGGATTAATCCACAATGAAATACTTTGCTCTGCTCACTAAATTAGGTGAGAACTTACTCGCTCAGGCAACCGCTTTGGGCACAAAAATTGAGTTAACCCACATGGCCGTGGGTGATGGTGGCGGCAAATTACCAACACCCGATACCAATCAAACTAAATTAATCTCCGAAAAGCGCCGCGCGGCTATTAATACGTTATTTATTGATGACAAAAATAAAAATCAAATTATTGCTGAACAAATTATTCCTGAACAGGATGGCGGTTGGTGGATACGTGAGATTGGTTTGTTTGATAAAGATGGCAATTTAATTGCTGTGGCAAATTGCCCCGAAACCTATAAACCCCAGCTTGCTGAGGGGTCAGGTCGTACACAATCAATTCGTATGGTATTGATTGTCAGCCATACCGAGTCAGTGACATTAAAAATTGATCCGTCAGTGGTACTTGCGACTCGTGCATTTGTTGATGATTCAGTAAAAAGGGGCATTGAAGAGCATGAAAAAAGCCGCAAACACCCCGATGCAAGTACAACAGCTAAAGGGTTTGTGCAGCTTGCAGACACGTTGAGTGCAGATAATACAAAAGCAATCACGCCTAAATTAGCAGCAGAAATTAATCAACGTGCAACGAATGCACAAACAACCGCAAATACTGCAAACACTAACGCGACGAATGCGAATAACAACGCGAACAACCGCGTTCCCAATACTCGCAAAGTCAATAATAAGCCGTTAAGTACAGATATCAATTTAACTGCCAGTGATGTTGGCGCATACGATAAAAGTGAGTCTGATAATAGGTTTCAACCTAAAGGTAACTACGCCCCAGCTGGCAATTATCAACCCGCTGGTGACTATGCTACAAATGAAGCGTTAAAAAATACGACTTCAGAAACCATTTTTGCAAGAGCAATTGCGATACCGCTAAATTCTGACCTCAATAATTACTTAACCCCTGGGCTCTATTTTCAGCCCAACGGCAGTCCGGGGACGAATGGGAAAAATTACCCAAGTAATACCGCAGGTTCGCTTGAAGTTATTAAAACTGGTAATAGCAGCGTTAAACAAGTGTATACCGCATGGTATGACAATAAAACATGGGTTAGAAGGTATAACGGTGGGAATAAAACATGGGCTGATAAGTGGGATGAGGACTTTACAGCGTTAAATCCTCCCACATCTGATGATGTGGGTGCATATAGCACACAGCAAGCGGACGCTAAGTTTCAGCTAAAGGGTGACTATCTAGACAAAGGCTCAACACAAGAGCAAATCACAAAAGGTTTTCTGACTGCATCACGTCGCTTGTCCGTTGAAGCACCTGATAAAGCAAGAGCAATCTTGTACGCAGTAGAAAGCGGTAATGTTGGCATTAGCGCTCAAGATTCAACAGGAAAGTGGCTAGGTGATATCAAACACCCTGCTAATGGCAAGAACGGAACACTTGCAATTGTAGAGCAGCTGATCGGTGAGGGGCAAAAATGGGTTGATGTTACATCGCAGCGTCAGTCTAGAGTCACATACACCAATGAAACGTCAAGACCGATTCTTGTTTGTGTTTCTGCGTATGGAGAAGCTCACGATGTTCATTTTTTAGTTAATGATACTGTCGTTGCGCTTATTGGTTATAACTCAATCACGACAATAGCTCGTCCTTTATCAGTGATCATACCTGCCGGCGCGAAATACAGAATTTCTGACACGATTGGTTATACGTACACGTGGAGTGAATTACGATGATATATTTTAAAGATAAAGAACAACATGTGTATGCTTATACAAAAAACAACATAGAGCAAGTATCGCGTTTAACTGAGCTCGAAATGATACTTTCTGAAAAAGAGCCTGCTTACACTGATGCATATAATGTATTGCAAGCTGCTTTGCTGGAACTTAACGAAGCGATAGCTCGGTATGATTTGACGATAGCCAGTGAAGAACTGAACGAGGATGTATCTGAGTTTGAAAATGATGTTAATGTAAAAACAGCAAATTATAACGCTGCTTTAACTGCATTTAGCAAAATCGAGCCTGACTACTTACTAATTAAATCAGAGTATGACGAAATCCCTTTAGTGTTTTTTGAAATACGTGAAAATATCAACGTTATGAAAAAAATGACGCCAAAAGAAGTTGATGCTTATCTGAATCCACCGGTTTCAAAGGAACAGTTAATTGCTAAAGCTGAACAGCAAAAGCAATCACTTTTAGCTGAAGCGAATAGCGCGATTGCACCACTGCAAGATGCTGTTGACTTGGGTATGGCTACAGAATCCGAAACAGCCGCACTGCAAGAGTGGAAAAAATACCGCGTTCTGTTAAACCGTGTTGATACTTCAACAGCACCTGATATTGATTGGCCACAAAAGCCAGAATAAGGAAAGGGGCAATAAGCCCCTTTTAAGGTCAGTTTGAATTTATATTCCGTTCGGCAGTCTCTCTTGCTTCACCTTGTTTGTCATACAAATGCGAAGCTTCATCTAAAGATATGACACCACCTCGAATCAATAAATCGATCTGCCCTTGTGAACGGTGTAATGCGTTAAAAGCATTAGACTCATCATATTGCTGAGCAATAAATTCAATATCTTGTAGTACAATATCAATTAAGCGCTGTTTATCAATGTTCATTTACACACCGGTTCAGTTTATCTATTAGATTACCAAAAGGACAAAAAATTAATATCATAGACTAATATAAATTACAGTTGTTGTACAACTCAACAATACAACACCAACCCCGCGACAACGTTTAATATCAATAACACCATAGAAGCTACCACCAAAAGGAGCTTCTTTTATGGCGCAAGATTATCACCACGGCGTGCGCGTTGTTGAAATCAACGACGGTACTCGCCCTATTCGCACTGTTAGCACCGCGATTGTCGGCATGGTTTGCACCGCCGACGATGCCGATGCAACAGTATTCCCACTTAACAAACCGGTATTGATTACCGATATTCGCACGGCTATTGGCAAGGCCGGTAAAACGGGTACGTTGTCGCATTCATTGACCGCGATCGCTGACCAAACCGCACCGGTCACCGTTGTGGTTCGTGTTGAACAAGGCGAAACCGAAGCCGAAACCACCTCAAACATTATTGGCGGCACCTCTGACACTGGTCAAAAAACCGGTTTACAGGCACTGCTTACCGCCAAAAATCACACAGGCGTTAAGCCGCGCATTATCGGCGTACCGGCGCACGACACACAAGCTGTTGCCACTAAACTGGCATCGATAGCACAAGAGCTGCGCGCATTTGCTTACGTCAGCGCATACGGTTGCAAAACCATTTCTCAAGCCCTCGACTACCGCAAAAACTTCAATCAGCGTGAACTGATGATTATTCATCCTGATTTTGTCTCATGGGATACATTGACCGATTCCGAATCCATCGCCTACGCCACTGCTCGCGCATTAGGTCTACGCGCGAAGATTGATCAGGATACTGGTTGGCATAAAACCCTTTCAAACGTCGGTGTTAATGGCGTTACTGGGATTTCGGCGGATATCTCTTGGGATTTACAAAACCCCGCAACCGATGCAGGTTTACTCAATGAAAATGAAGTCACCACTTTAATTCGTGAAGATGGCTTTCGCTTTTGGGGTTCTCGCACCTGTTCCGATGATCCGTTATTTGCCTTTGAAAACTACACCCGTACCGCGCAAGTGCTCGCCGATACTATGGCAGAGGCGCACATGTGGGCAGTCGATAAGCCAATGACTCCGACACTAGTCAAAGACATTATCGAAGGCATCAATGCCAAGATGCGCAATTTAGTCACTAACGGTTATTTGTTGGGTGGTCAATGCTGGTTTGATCCCGATGCTAACGACAAAGACGAATTAAAGGCCGGCAAATTAGCCATTGATTATGACTACACACCGATACCACCTGCCGAAAACATTTCATTCCGTCAGCGTATCACCGATCGCTACTTGATGGACTTTGCATCCAATATTAAGGGGTAACCATGGCTTTACCACGCAAATTAAAAAGCATGAATTTGTTTGTCGATGGCGATAATTGGCAGGGCATTGCAGAAGAGATCACACTGCCAAAAATCACACGTAAATTAGAAACCTATCGCGGTGCCGGTATGCAGGGCGCGGTGAATATTCGCATGGGCTTAGACGATGGCGCGTTAGATAGTGAAATCACACTGGGCGGTATCGAAGCGCAAATTTATAAACAATGGGGTATCTCTGAGGTCGATGGCGTGATGCTCCGTTTCGCTGGCGCTTATCAACGCGAAGATACCGGCGAAGTCAACGCATGTGAAATCGTATTGCGCGGCTTTCTGTCTGAAATTGACGCCGGTAATGCAAAACAAGGTGAAAACACTCAAGTTAAATTCAGTTTCAAATCCACTTACTACAAGTTGATCTGGGATGGTTCACCGCTAGTTGAAATCGACATTATCAACATGATCGAAATCGTTGACGGCGTAGACCGTCTTGCTGAACAACGTGCTGCAATTGGCCTGTAATGGAAAATATCATGACTGACGAAGTAAAAAAAACACAAGCTACTGTAAAACTGGACGAACCAATTAAACGTGGTGAATCTGAATTGGCTGAAATTGTCGTGCGTAAGCCTAACACTGGCGCATTGCGCGGTGTGCGCTTACAAGCGCTGATGGATATGGATGTTTTATCCATGACTGAGGTGCTCCCTCGCATCACCACGCCGCCGTTAACCAAGCCAGAAATCATGGCCATGAACCCTGCCGATTTGGTTTTGCTATCGATTGAGGTAGTTAATTTTTTGCTACCGAACTCGATGCGCACGGATTACCAGAACGATTAACCGTTGATGATTTGGTGGCAGACATTGCCACCATTTTTCATTGGACACCTTCTGCAACCGCCGAAATGAGCCTGATTGAGTTATTAGAATGGCGTTATCGCGCATACAAACGAAGCGGACATAGTGATGAGTAAAAATCTACGTTTACAAGTTGTGCTGAATGCCGTCGATAAATTGACAAGGCCATTTCGTAGCGCACAAGAGTCAAATAAAAAACTGGCGGGTGCCATCCGCCAGTCTCGTGAAGCGATAAAAAATCTCAATCGCCAAGCGGGTCAAATTGAAGGCTTTCGCAAAGCAAAAATACAACTTGTTGAAACCCAGCAAGCATATCAAGCCGCCACCCAACGTGCGGCAGCTCTAGCGCGTGAACTCAACGCCACCGAAAACCCCACACGAAAACAGGCCGAGGCACTAAGAAAAGCGCAACGCGAAGCCTCGCAATTAAAAAATAAGTTTGGGGAGCTACAACAATCTGTACAGCGACAGCGTAGCGAACTGCAAGCCAGTGGTATTTCAACAAATCAGCTTGGCCAAGCGCAACGCAAATTAAACAGCGATATTTCACGCACAACACAACAATTACAGCGCCAAGAGCAACAATTAAAACGCAGTGCCGAGCAAGAACGGCGCATGGCCAATGCACGTAGTAGCTATCAATCAACCATGGATACGCGAAATAAAATTGCGGGTAATGGTGCGGCAATGGCGGCTACCGGTGTGGGTATGGGTTATGCGGCAAAAAAAGTACTCGCACCAGGCTATGATTTCGAAGTGGGTATGTCAAAAGTACAGGCATTAACACGTCTTGATAAAGATTCCGATGATTACAAGGCATTACGTAATCAAGCGCGTGATCTGGGTGCAACCACCGCATTTACCGCCAATGAAGTGGCACAAGGTCAAGCGTTCTATGCCATGGCGGGTTTTAAACCTGAACAGATCCAAAATGCCATGAAAGGCACACTAGCCATGTCATTGGCTGGCGATATTGATTTAGCAACCACGGCAGATATTGGCTCTAACATTCTCACCGGCTTTAAACTTGATTCGGGCGAAATGAACCGTGTAAGTGACACATTGGTCGCCACTTTCACTCGCTCTAACGTCAACTTAAACATGCTGGGCGACACCATGAAATATGTCGCGCCGGTTGCATCCGGCTTGGGTGTCGATTTAGAAACCGCCGCCGTGGCTGCGGGTAAATTGGGCGATGCCGGTATTCAAGGCTCCATGGCCGGTACCAGTTTGCGATCCATTCTTGGCCGACTAGCTGAGCCACCTAAGCAAGCCGCCGATGCCCTAAAACAATTAGGTATTCAAACCCGTGACGCTAAAGGTAATTTACGCGAATTGCCTTCAATATTAGCGGAACTGGATAAGAAAACTAAAAAAATGGGTACCGCTCAACGTGCGGGATTATTTAAACATATTGCCGGTGAAGAGGCGTTTTCGGCGCTGTCGGTCTTAGTGGATAAATCCGGTTCTGGTGAACTGCAAAGCATGATTGCAGAAATCAAAGCGGCGAAAGGTGAAGCAGAAAAAGTCTCTAAAACCATGACCGATAACCTTGATGGTGACTTAAAAAACCTCACCTCTGCCTATGAAGACGTTGGCATTCAAATATTTGGCGGTGCTGATAGCCCATTAAGAAGCATTTCTCAACGTGTCACGGGGCTAATATCTCGGTTCGGTGAATGGGCAAAGCAGAACCCTGCGTTAGTCAAACAAATTACCATGATCACTTTGGGGTTAGGCGCAGTGCTAGCTGTTGGCGGTGGTATCTCGTTAATGATCGCCGCAATGATAGGACCACTTGCTATGGCTAAGTTTAGTTTATCAGTGCTTGGCATTAAAGGTGGTGGCTTCTTAACCATGCTGATTAAGCCTATCAAGCTTGTCGGTGCGGCATTTATGACACTTGGCAAAATATTATTGGCCAATCCCATTATTTTAATTATTACCGCCATCGCAGCAGCCGTTTTTCTCATTTATAAATACTGGGATCATATTGCACCATACGTAAAAAAATTGTGGGATAAAGTAGCGAAACTCTTTTCAGCTGCATGGAGTTGGATAAAAAGCTTTTTAATGAAATGGACTATCGTTGGTTTGATCGCGCCCCACTGGGATAAAATAACCGGCTATGCCAATACGGTTTGGGATGCAGTCAAACAAACCTTTTCCCAGTTTTGGGAGTGGACAAAAGCGTTTATTTTAAACTGGACAACAGCAGGTTTAATTTACCAACATTGGGACAAAATAACGCACTATGCAAATGTGGTGTGGGATGCGGTCAAGCAAACCTTTTCACAGTTTTGGGAATGGACAAAAAACTTTATTTTAAACTGGACAACCGTTGGTTTAATTTATAAGCATTGGGATAGCATTGTTGCTGTCACATTGAAAATGTGGACAACCATTAAAAAAACTATTTCAGATAAATGGGATGAAATCGTTAACAACGTCAAAAACCTTCCTGAAAACTTTAAACAAGTGGGTGGTTTGATCATAGATAGTTTAAAAAATGGCATTCTTGAAAAATGGGAAACCTTAAAAGCCCAATTTGCTGAAATCAAGAAAATGGCCACGGATTTAATGCCAGACTGGATGCTATCCGATGAAACCCTCGCAATGCGCGCATCCAATCAAGTTACCGTGATCCAAGCCGGCATGAAAAGCGCCGGTATGTTTGACAGCGGCGGCATCATACCCCGTGGCCAATTTGGTATTGTCGGCGAACGTGGCGCGGAAATTGTCGAAGGGCCTGCTCGCGTAACAAGTCGACGCAATACCGCTGCCATGGCCATGGCAGCAGCAATGACACTCGGCACCTTATCACAATCAGTTAGCGCAAAACCCATTCACCCTTACGCAGTCAATACGGGTATGAAACAAAGTGCACCGTCATCAAAACCGGTACCCGCACCAGTGATCAACATCTACCCACAACCGACCCAATCCGCACAGGATATCGGGCAAGAGGTGGCACGACAAATTGACGCTTACTATCGCCGTCAGCAGGCCGCACAGCGTAGCAACTACCGCGATAGCGAGGACTTTTAATTATGGCCATGGCAGCACTCGGTTTATTTGTGTTTGAATTAAAAACAACGCCTTTTCAAGGAATGCAACGCGAGCACCAATTTCGATTTGGCTATAACAATCGCATCGGTAAACGGCCAAGCTTCCAGTTTATGGGGGCGTCAAATGATGGACTGACGCTATCCGGTACCCTTTACCCTGAATTAACCGGCGGCAAATATTCCTTATTGATGTTGCAGGCCATGGCAGAGACCGGTAAAGCGTGGTCGTTTATTGGTGGCGACGGTACCATTTACGGCATGTACGTTATTGAAAATCTCAATGAAAACAAAAGTGATTTCTTTCATGACAGTGCGGCCAGAAAAATTGAATTCACATTAACGCTTAAACGAGTGGATGAATCACTCGCTGAGGTGTTCGGCAATATCAGCGAACAGTTGGATACGCTGACCGATTCCGCAGCAAATGGACTCGGAGGATTGCTGTCATGAGTGATTTTTTTCTGACCGGTGTTGAATCGGTGCCGCAATATGTGCTCGCTGCCGGTGATGTGAATATCAATGAACGACTGCAAGGCAGGCTAATGTCACTCACAATGACAGACAATCGCGGCTTTGAAGCTGATCAACTGGATATTGAGATTGACGATGCCGACGGCAAAATGATGTTACCTAAGCGTGGCGAGGTACTCTCTCTGCATTTGGGTTGGAAAAATGAGCCGTTAATATTTAAAGGCAAATTCACTGTTGATGAAATTGAATACAGTGGCGCGCCCGATAAAATTACCATTCGTGGCCGTAGTGCCGATTTTCGATCGTCACTCAATGTAAAACGTGAAATCTCGTATCACGACAAAAGCCTTGGTGACATTATTAAAACCATCGCAAAGCGAAATAATGTCGAGCCGGTGATTGAAAATAAGTTGGCCAACATTCAATTAGCCCACATCGACCAAACCAACGAATCTGATGGCTCATTTTTGGCACGGCTTGGCCAACAGGAAGGGGCAATCGCTGCAATTAAAAACGGTCAGCTGTTATTTATGCCGCAAGGCAGCGGTAAAACCGCCAGTGGTCGCCCTATTCCCCCGCTATTATTAACGCGATCAGTCGGTGATGGATATCGTTTTTCATTAGCTGACAGGGGCGCATATACCGGCGTTGTGGCTAGTTGGTTAAACACACGCAAGCCTCAGAAAAAAGAGGATGTGAAAGTTAAGCGTAAACGGAAAACTAAGCAAAAAGACAAGACTAAAGTTGATGAGCCACAAGGTGATTACCTCGTTGGCGAGGAAGGCAACACACTAACCCTTTCCCATACATACGCAAATAAAGGGAACGCCGAGCGAGCCGCCAAGGCAGCGTGGGAAAAAATGCAAAGAGGTGTCGCTTCATTTTCCATTCAATTGGCCAAAGGCCGTGCCGATATCTACCCCGAAATGCCAGTTAAAGTGCAAGGTTTTAAACCTGAAATAGACAATGCAGAATGGATATTAACAAAAGTCTCGCATTCATTAAGCGATAGCGGCTTTACTTCAGCGTTGGAATTAGAGGTTAAAATTTCAGATATGGAAATGACTGATTGATAATCATACAAAACCAGAATGACTACTGGATAAAATATCAGTACAATAGACTTAATATCAACATCATGACAAAAGGTAACCTAATCATGATGAAATGCCCAATTTGTAATGAACCTACCCGCATTCGTAGCTCACGCTATATCACCAACGAAACCAAAGAAAATTATAATCAGTGCCAAAATATCAATTGCAGCACTACTTTTGTCAGTCATGAGTCTGTGGCGCGATACATTATTAAAACTGAACTGTTGGATGCGGTGATCCCTCACACATGTAGTGAACAACGAGCTATTATTTAATTTTTAGAGTGTGATGGAGATCACTGTTTGTTAATAGCAAAATTCATTCAAAACTATACTGTAGTTACAACCAGTGGTGCCAATCTGCTGCCACTTTGCTGCCACTTTTGATTTTCAGTGACAAATTTCAGATGCAAAAAAGCCACCTTAGAGGTGGCTTCTTTCTTTCCCTAACCCGTTGTTATTCAACGCGGTTTTTATTTGGTGCCCAGGGCGGGACTTGAACCCGCACAGCCTAAAGGCCGAGGGATTTTAAATCCCTTGTGTCTACCGATTTCACCACCTGGGCTAAATTTTGGAGGCGCGTCCCGGAGTCGAACCGAGCTACACGGATTTGCAATCCGGTGCATAACCGCTTTGCTAACGCGCCTTCTTCTTAATCTCTTACTGAGATTGGAGCGGGAAACGAGACTCGAACTCGCGACCCCGACCTTGGCAAGGTCGTGCTCTACCAACTGAGCTATTCCCGCCTAAAGCTTTCGCTTTTCAAACTGGCTGATTTACTTATTTTTTTTCGTAAACCGTGTTGCCGTTCGATGCGTTGCATTCTACTGATTTCACATTTTGAGTCAACACAATTATTTAAAAAAATCACTTAAAACCGTTCGTTCGCTGTTTTTTCAATCATTTCGATCAAGCTTCGCTCAAATCTGCCCATGCAGCCTTCAAATATTGATACATTGACCAGAACGTTAAAATAGCGGCAACATACAATAATGCGATAGCCAGATTCTCAATAAGTAAATTTGGACGCCATAACAACCCAACTAAAGACATCATTTGAGCGGTTGTTTTAAATTTACCTATCCAAGACACAGCGACACTACTTCTTTTACCAATTTCAGCCATCCATTCTCTTAATGATGAAATAATGATTTCACGTGCAATCATTGTGGCGGCAGGTAAGGTAACATACCAAACATCAAAACTTTCAGTGACAAGAACTAATGCCGTCGCCACCATCACCTTATCAGCAACAGGGTCTAGGAAGGCACCAAACTTAGTTGTTTGCTTCCATAACCTCGCTAAATAACCATCAAACCAATCTGTTACTGCGGCAATAACAAAAATTAATGCACAAACAAATGGGCCCCAGCTTACAGGTAAATAAAAAGCTAGCACAAAAAACGGTATCAAGATGACACGAAACAGGGTCAACCACGTAGGAATATTTAATTTCATCATGCTCAGTAACTTTTTGACCAAATTGGATTTAATAAGTATGGTGCCCTAAGACACCTACTGTTTCAATGCATTATAAATCTTTTCTGCCAACGCGTATGAGATCGAGGGCACTTTTGCTATCTCTTCTATGCTCGCATTTTTCAGTGGCTGTAAGCCTCCCATATATTTTAGTAGCATTTGACGACGTTTTGGTCCAACACCTTCAATTGACTCTAACGCGCTGGTATTCTTTACCTTTGCTCTACGCTGGCGATGTCCTGTTATCGCATGATTATGTGACTCATCACGAATATGTTGAATCACATGTAATGCAGGTGAATCAGGCGGTAAAGCTACGCCCTCGCCCTCAGGCTTAAAAAATAGCGTTTCAAGGCCCGCTTTGCGATCGCTCCCTTTTGCAACGCCAATAAGTTGAGGTCTATTTTTATCCCAATCAACATCCAGTGAATCAAAGACATCTTTCGCTTGCCCTAATTGCCCTTTTCCACCATCGATAAAAATAATATCGGGTATTTTACTTTCATCCAGATGCTTACCATAGCGACGGGTTAAAACTTGATGCATGGCTGCATAGTCATCACCGGGAGTAATTCCTGTGATGTTATAGCGTCGATATTCTGATTTAACGGGACCATTCTTATCAAACACAACACACGATGCGACCGTTTGCTCTCCCATCGTATGGGAAATATCAAAACATTCCATACGTGCTATGGCATCCATACCCACAATTTTTGCTAAAGATGCCATTCTTTGATGAATGGTTGATTGCTGAGCACGCTTAGTTTGTAGTGCAGTAAGCGCATTCGTTCGAGCTAATTTTAAATAGCGCGCCCTCGCCCCTCGAGGTTGGGTTTGGATCTGCACTTTTCGACCTGCAATATGTGATAAAGAGTCCGCTAGCAATTCTTTTTCTGGTAATGAAAAATCTAAGAGGATTTCACCGGGTAATGTTCTATTTTCACTGCCTTGCAAATAAAACTGCCCTAAGAAAGTTTGTACTACTTCTTCAAGTAAAGTGTCTGCTGGAACTTTTGGATAATAGCTACGGCTTCCCAATACTTTACCTTGTCGAATAAATAACACATGAATACAGGCAAGCCCTGATTCGAATGCAACACCGATAACATCAAGGTCTTCACCATCACCAGAGACAAATTGTTGTTCCGTGACTGCGCGTACGGCCTGAATTTGATCGCGAAAACGTGCAGCATCTTCAAAACGCAGCTCCTGACTTGCCTTTTCCATCCGTTCTATCAATCCTGTTAAGACCTGTTGGTCTTTGCCTGTTAGGAATAAACGTACGTAATTGACTTGCTGATCATATTCTTCATCGCTGACTAACCCTTTAACACAAGGCCCTAAGCAGCGACCTATCTGATACTGTAAACAAGGCCTTGAACGGTTTTTGTAAACACTATCCTCGCATTGACGAATTGGAAACAATTTTTGCATCAGCGCTAATGTTTCGCGAACCGCGTAGGAATTAGGGAACGGACCAAAGTATTCCCCCTTCGCGTGTTTTGCTCCACGGTGCATAGAGAGTCGCGGATGTGTTTCTTTACTTAAAAAGATATAAGGATAAGATTTGTCATCCCGCAACAAAACATTGTAGCGTGGCTGATAAAGCTTGATATAGTTATGTTCAAGTAACAAGGCCTCGGTTTCTGTGTGTGTGATCGTCACATCAATAGAGGCAATGTTTTTTACTAGCTGCTCAGTTTTTCGGCTACTGACTGTCGTTCGGAAGTAACTGGAAAGCCGTTTTTTTAAATCTTTAGCTTTTCCAACATAAATGACTGTTCCCCCAGCATCATACATTCGATATACGCCAGGTTGATTGGTGACTGTTTTTAAGAAAGCTTTTGGTTCGAACTGTTCTGACACCCTAATAAACCCTGTTTGGCTACGATTAACCCATAGCTGATAGCAATATGAGTTAATTCTACATCACTACGGATATTAAGTTTACCAAACATTCGATATCGATAGGTATTTACCGTTTTAGGGCTCAAATTAAGAAGCTGTGCAATCTGTTTGGTCGAAATCCCCTGAGTGATGAAGAGCATGATTTCAAGTTCACGAGTGGATAATAACTCATAGATATCCGTCTGATCGTTTTGATGAATGCGTTTCAATGCGATGGCTTGTGCAATATCGGGGGAAATAATTTTACTGCGCGCATTGACTATCTGTATGGCTTCTAAAAATTCATTAATTTCAATTTTTGCACTCAACACACCTTGGATCCCAAGCTCAAGAGCCTTTAATAAAAAAGCATAGTGATTGTGTATATTATAAATGATAATTCCGACATCAGGTTGAGTCCGTCTTAAGGTTTGCAAGTTTTTTAATGATTCAAATTGGCAATTATCGCTATTAATTAAGATAATATTGGCTTTTTGTTTTCTATTCCACGAAATGGCTTGCTCGATAAAGGGAAATGACGCGACAACATGACAGCGTTTATGACGATTAAAAATAGCTTCCAGCCCGCGAATTAAAATATTATTATCGTCAATAATTATAATATTAATCATTTATTTCTCTATATGTTATTGCACGTTAATATCCATCTCCATAAATAGCAATTTTATAAGATAAAATACAGTTTTTTTATTTTATCATTAGCCGATGGATTTAATATTCCGCAGTTTAATAAAAATTAAAAATGGATTTTTAAAAACCATACTGAATACAAATAAAATAACCATGCATAAACATGGTTATTTGATAATGAGAGAAACGACTTGTCATAAACTATTTTTGGCCGACTAAGCGGCAAATGCTCTCTGAAACCAAATAGCTTTTCTCGAAAGAACTTAATGGTAAGAACTCAAAACGAGAATGGAAATTCAACGCACCCGTGAAGTAGTTAGGCGTTAAAATCCCTCTTGCTGACAGAGCTGAACCATCAGTGCCTCCACGCATAGGAATAACATTTGGCTCGACGCCTTGAATTTTTAGCGCTTCAAAAATTAAATCAATAGCAGTACGGTCACTACCTAGTGAATCACTAATGTTGCTGTACACATCTTCTATTTTGAATTCAATTTTTGCTTTTGGATGACGTACTCTTATCAACTCAACCACTTCACCGATATAACGCTTACGAGCTTCATAGCTATTACGGTCAAAATCGCGGATAGCCATTTTAATTTTTGCATTATCCGGATTGGCTACTAAGTCAGTCACATAAAAATAGCCTTCGCGCTGTTCTGTATGCTCAGGCGTATCAAAACGGTCAAAACAACCAATAAAGTCATGCGCCACACGAATTGGATTTAACAACACATTTTTTGCAGACATTGGATGTGCGGTTATTCCTTTAATCGAAACATCAATAGAAGCCGCATTAAAGGTTTCATAAACCACCTCGCCCAATGCACAGCAATCAATAGTGTAAGCGAAATCGACTTTAAAGCGTGACAAGTCCATGATTTTTGAGCCGCGCAACCCAATCTCTTCGTCAGGAACGAAAGCAACGTAGATATCGCCACATGCAAAATCAGCATATTGCAGTTTATCCATTAACTCCATAACAACAGTGACCGCCGCTTTATTATCTGCACCGAGTACACTCGTGCCATCACTAAAAATAATCTCTTCCCCTACATAAGGTGCCGCTTCTGGGTGCTCTGCTGTTTTAAACCAAATATCTTCTTGTGCATTCAAACACAGATCTTTACCTTCATATTTTAAGGTTTGAGGCTTAATGACGGGTGATAATCCAACATCTACGGTATCTAAATGGGTCACAAAACCAATTTTCGGTGCTGAAGGATTATTACCAGGGCGAACCGCGTACAAAATAGCATGGTCATCGATATAAATATCTTTTAAACCATAGCTTTCTAGCTCTTTTGCCAGCAATTTTGCTAAGTCACGTTGTCCTTCCGTGCTTGGAACAACCGTTGCTGCTGCATCACTTTGGCTTTCTATTGCTAGATAGCGAAAGAAACGTTGTTCAAGCTGTTTACCTAATTCATTCATTTTTTGTTCCTTTTACTCAATCCGCCAACTTATTTATGGCGTTGGTTGCCATGTGTAACCACTATCAAAACCAATTGGAATATCAAATGCCCAGAACAGATACAACGTCGCAGTTAATGTTACCAACAAGCCGACCGTGAACGGTATCATCATCGAGCAAAGTGTTCCAATACCAGCATTTTTGTAATATTTTTGGCAATACATCAAAATCAACGGATAGAATGGGAACATCGGTGTACTGACGTTCATCGCTGAATCACTCACGCGGAAAGCCGCTTGTGTTAGTTCCGGAGAGATCCCAACCGCCATCAACATGGGTACCAAAACAGGCGCCATAATCGCCCATTTGGAAGTTGCTGATGTGATCATAATATTCAATATTGCAGTCAATAAAATGACACCGAATACCGTCAATTCTGAAGGCATATCTAAGGTACGCAATAATTCAGCACCCGATAGCGCCAATAATGTGCCGAGGTTTGAATGCTGAAATGAATATAGAAACTGCGCCGCGAAGAAAGCAAATACAATAAATGGAATTAATGACTTAGTAATATTTTCCATCGCTTTCACAACATCTTTAGTCGATGTGAAAGATTGAGTCATATAACCATATACAATGCCCGGCAATGCAAAGAAAATAAACAGCAATGGCACAACAATTTGCATTATTGGGGCTTTCGGGCTAGTCAAACTACCGTCAGGACCTCGTAATAATGAATTCTCTGGCCATAATAAAGCAAATAAACCAGCAGCCAGTGCAAGCACAACAAGGCCTGATACACGAAATGCTTTATTTTCTAACGGCGTAATTTTGCCTAAATTTTGCTCTGCGTCAGTATCAACTTGGCTTGTTGTAATTGGGCAGTTTTTATTTAGCCAAGGTTCGACAATTTTTTCAGTAATGAACCAACACGTAAAAATAACACCAAACGTCCCACCAAGGCTGAAGAAATAGTTACATAAGACATTAACGCTATAGCCTGGAGCCATCATTTGCGCTGCATCTTGTGTAAAGCTCTGCATAATTGGATCAATGATTGAAGGTGTATAACTTGCTGTAAACCCACCCGCTAAGCCTGCAAAGGCGGCAGCTATACCTGCTAATGGATGACGACCACTTGCGTAGAACATCATCGCTGCGACCGGCATTAAAATAACATAAGCGGAGTCAGACGCGATGTGAGAAACGATACCCACAAAAACCACTGTTGGTGTCAGCATTTTTGGCGTAATAAACGAGAGCATTTTTTTCAAGGCTGTATTGATAAAGCCGCTACTCTCAGCGATCCCTATCCCCAAAGTTGCAACGATTGTTATTCCAAGAGGTGGGAAGTTAATGAAGTTTTTCACTGCCGACGTAACGAATAATATGATTTCCTCATAGTTAAACATATTTACGACAGATATTTTTTCTTTTGACACTGGATGGTAGTAATTAAAATCTACAAATGAGAGTAAATAAGATAGAAACCAACAGATTATCAAGGCATAAATAAATAGCATTGTAACGTCAGGCATAACGTTACCAATACGCTCAACGCGATTTAAGAAGCCCTTTTTTTTAGGGAGTGTATTTGTTGTCATATTCGCAAGTACTTAAGTTATTAGAGTAATAAACTTTTACACACTAAATAACCCTTTATAAAAAGTAAAATACTTTCTTTCGAATATTTAACAGGATAAACCAGTTGCCCACACTTGTATTAAGATAATTTATCATTGTAAATTACTTAATGTTTTCCACTAAAATAGAACAGGCTTTTGGCAAGGGGAAATTCTTTAGTTAAGATATTAATGGCTATATTTTAACTAAAGAAATATAAGAAAAAGGAATGTGTAACATTCCTTTTTATAAACAAAAATTATTTTAAATATTCTACTCTCGTTTGAGTTTTTCGGTATTGGCGATATAAAGAGCAATCACTAAAACTAAAATCGCGCCAGCGTGAAGTAACGTCGTCATGGGGTCACTGTGATCGACAATAATCAAGCGTATCACGGCAGTAATACCGATATAGATAAAATACCTTAATGGGAAGTGGTAACCAGATAAAAAATATTTAGTTATCAAAGCAATAAACTCAAAATAAAGGAAATAGATGACAATTCCTTCTAATAATTCATAAGCTGTTGCTTCCTTCTGCCCACTAAACATTAAAGATGCCATGGTGTATGTTTCTTTAGCCAAAAAGAAAACAAGTACGATCGCTAATGCTATCAATCCAATATTCAGCACCCATTGCAACACCCATGCGATATTGCTGGCATGTCGCATATTTCTCATACTATTCATTAGTTAAATTTCCTAAACTAGGCGTCATATTACTATAGGGCATTCATCTATCTTTTTTATATCAAATAAACAGCGTTAAATGAATATCTATAACAAGTGATAAGTCTTTTTATTTATTGTAATCGATATTTATGACATTAACAGGATAGAAGGAAAACAAAACCGATAATATTTTGAATAGCTCGCAGCAACGCTCTCTACATAGTCTATTTATTCATCAACTTTATCATATTTTGCTCTGTCAGCATTGGTATTATTTCAATAAAGTGATAGTAGTTAGGTTTGCTATCAACAAATATCTGCATAGCAAGATTAGCGTGGCGACTTTCTGCAAATAAAGCGGCGGAAACATAATAAGAAGAAGGTGAATGAAAGTGATAAAATAAATGTGTACCACATCGCTGACAAAATGCACGTTCCCCCACAGCGATGAGGCAAAACGCGTTACGCTATTTTCCCCCTTCAATAATCACATCCTCTTTGCAATCAAGAGTAAAACTAGGGCCGCCATTCCAACGTTGACAGCTATTGCAATGGCAGACACTGATTTTATCGATAGGCTGAGACGCGACTATTTTTACCGCCCCACAAAGGCATTGCCCCTGATACAGGGTCGTTCCTTTTTATTATTAACGTTGTTGTATCACTATAGAATCGGCTAATGAAAAAAGCGATTTTTTTTATGATGAATACGGAATTGTCGATCACTAAGACGACGGTCTGTATTCATTTCCTCTAGCTCTGCGCGATTGACTTCTACTCGTTCACGTAGTGATTCAATATCACCTGAATCTTGCATTTTATCCTGTTTCAATGAATATACTATTTTCACTTTTTCGTAATCATGCAAATTCACAGTATCCGTTGCTTGTGCAACGATAGAAGCACTAGTTAATAATGCAATAGCGATAAATAGCTTTGAAAAAAAACCTCTTTTCATTGGTCACCCTCCTGTTTCCAAGTATTTGTTTTAGCGCATTACCGCATCAAAATATACTGTCTGAAGGTAATCATTTGGAAAAAATTGTAAATTTTTTTATTTAAGAATAGGCTGGCCAAATAATAATAAAGTGGATGAAGCCGTTTAACTCACCCACTTTATTGATTCAGGAACACAATTAATGCATTGTGCTATTTTTTAGTCGATTTAGTGTTAATTTCTCTTAAGAGATACCAACAGAAATACAGTAAGGCAATAATCCCAATCCCTAACAGTAACCAGATAACAAGGATCATCCAATCAAAATTATTACCCTCTGAGCCATTGATGGTTAACTGCTCTTCACCACCTAACTCAATAACTTCTTTTGCGAGTGATAATTCAGGATAATTATGCATGAGCTGCTCAACCGTTAATGATTGCCCAATAAGCTCTTGGTAATTTAGCCCATCCATACTGGCGAGGTGACTCCCCCAAACTAATAAATAAGGCGACGCACCTTGTACATTAAAAACTAAATTAACCGCATCTCGTTTTCCTTCTATATAAGGGGGCTTATCATCCCAGCTCCCTTTCAATGCCGTAATCCTCAGTTTTTTAATCATTAAGTCATTTAACGCTATCTCTGGGTTACGAGTTTGTTCTCCATTATTCACTTGATGGTAAGCAACCATATTTGTCAACGGTAGCCAATTTTCGCCTGAATTAGAGGCATATTCAATTTGTAATGGAATTACGCGATTTGTTTGTTGTAACTGAATGACAATTGAGCTCAATGGCTGAGGTGAAGGTAAACGGTAGATTAATTGATTTAAAGAGACACCTTCATTCTGAGTAATAAAACGACAAATTTCTTGCTGTCTTGTTGCATGGAATGTTTTACCAATTCCCTGTACTGTCTTGAGTTCAGGTAGGGTTGTATCTTTAGTCGTAACAATAATCACCATTAGATAAGGCGCACTTAGCGCTGAATCATTCCCCTTTAATAATTCAATTGTATTATTTTGAATAACACCGGCATCCGAGCTGAGATTCATCACTGGCTGATAAGCTGAAATATTTACCCAATGTTGTTTGTCATCACTAGCATAAATAAATGCTTTGCCTTGCCAATCTTGATCACTCTTTCCCCACTCTAAATTTAATGTTTGAGCAGGGAAAAGAGCTTGTTGATCCTGTTGGCGAGTTAAAAGATAAGCTTGATACCGTGTATCTTTCGACTGTTGCATAGAGGGTAATTCTAGGCGAGTCAGTTTATTCGGTATGGTTTCCACCAAAAGATACTGTTTATCGTCCTCTGTTTCTTCTTTTAAGTTTAATTGTTCTTCACGCGTCATTAAAGGCTGTAAAGAGAAACGAATTGGTGATGTTTGACTGCTTTCTTCTGAATCGTAAAAGAGCGCAGAAGGCACTTCCTGACCCGTACCGTTAAATACCCTGACATCTTGTAACGTTTTAGGGTAAGCAGAATTAACATAGGCTTCAACGGGAAGTTCAACCCAAGCAAATGGAATGTTATGACTGGACTCTTTTAACTCAACCCCCTGATAAAAATCATAAGGTGTTAATATTTTTTTATTTTCGGCATAAATTGTCCCCGAGAATAAGAGAAAAAAAGCTAGCATCACAAATACCAGCCAACTCCTTGGATTTTTATTTAGTTTCATCATCAGCCTCATTAAGTCCTTTCTCTTGAGCCATTTTTGGTGGTAGTGGAGAAAAATAACCAACAACTAAAATAAGTATTGCGACAACAATAAAGCTTATAGCGCGGAATAAACCATCCTGCCCATAGATATCAACCAAGAATAATTTCACGACTACACAGGCAAAAATTCCCGCGCCAAACAGCCAACTGAGACGGTTTTGTTTGAGGCTGGCAAAAATCATAAAAGCTAAAGCAGCTAATGACCAACTAATAGAAAGAATAGTTTGCACCAAGCGAGAATCAAAGAGTGCTTGAGCATTCCAGTTAATCTCGGCAAAATCAGATATTGCTCGAAGCATAATGCCATTAAACCATAATATGCTCAGAACAATAGCAGCAAGACTTAATCCCCTAATAACCCAGAGATCGAACACCCTTATTTTTTTCAATTTTTGTACTAAACCACGACGCATCAATAGTAATGATGCGATGCTAAATAACCCAGCTTCATCTAATGGATTAATCAGAGGAACATAATTCCAGAATGTCAGTTTGCCATCCTCTAAATTAGCGACAAATGACAACACAATAAGCACAAGAATAACTGGCAAGAAGCTATACCAATAAATAATACCATTTCGCTTCATTGGTGGCATTTTTTGGCTTTGTAGCCAATACAACACTAGCGTCGTTAAGGTTATCGTCATGACATAAATAAAATAACCTAACTCATTCATCCCCCAAGGGAGGATCGCAACAAACCAATTCACTTGTGCCGCAATAAACGCGATGATTAGCCAAAATGTTGCGCCATGGAGAATACGTTGCATCCAAATATAATGCGCTTTTTGGGCATGCATGGCGAATAACACCGAACTACCCAACATGACGGGCCAAATAAGAGACCCCTCTCCTCTACCCATAGGGTTTTCATCTTGAATAAAATCTACGGCAAGATAGTAATACCCCGCCAGCCAAATAAAGGACTGACATAATAATAGTGCAATCCAATCAGCTTTAATGGCTAATATTCGCCAGAGCCAGGCAGAAATAATCACTAATGCCATAATGATGAAGCTTTCAGATTCCCCACTCCAAGACAAAATATCCGTTATGGCTGGGAGCCAAAAATACCAAACGGCTAATCCTAGAAGTAATAACCCATGGCTCACAATATTGAAGTTGGTTGAGGTTTCACGTCGAACATGGAACATAGCCCCTGCACTAAAACAGGCTGCTAACAAAACAGGAACCATATAAACACTGGAACGGCTCCAAGTATATAGTGAGAAACCACCTAATAGCGTTATCGCACTCACTAAAATAAGCAATACTCCAACTGTAGCCAATTTTTTATTTTGTACCGAAAACCCATAATACAGCAGCAATAGCCCTTCAATAGACCAAATAATAGATGTCCATTCGAATGAAAGCGCCAAGGGTATCGCTAACGTGACAAAACTTGCCCCAATAATCATATTTCCCAATGCAAGTTCTTTTCCGGTGGCTGCATATTTTTTATGGATCCGGAAACCGGCCAATAAATAAAATGCGCCTAGCAACAATGCAACAAATGCAGGAACAACATTGATTTGCCAAGAAATAGCATACTGTATCGCAAGGCTAATAAAAGGAGGTACAAATAATAACGTATTATCAACAACTAATTGCTTATCATGTGGGTAACGTAAAGCAAATAGTTGCGTTAACACATTAAAGACAATCAAATTTGCAATAAGAAAAATTTGGCTAGAGACATAATAGTCAGTTTGATAGTATTCCCAACCCCATAGAACCGCGACAAAATAAGTCATAAACATACCGACTAGATTAAGCGGGCGCCAAGCTTGCCAGACACTAATAATTAAGATAGCGGCAGATAGCATCAAATAATAGGAGAAGAGAAATATATGATTACCACCACCAGTAGACAGCAGGATAGGTGCTAAATATCCGCCGAGCGAGGCTAAAATCGCTAAGCTGATCGCTCGTTGCGATAAAGCAAGCACAATACTGGCGGCACAAATTATCAGCATTGCCACAAATGCCATACCGTATGGCAATAGCGAATACATTTTAAATGCTGCAATAACGGTTATATAAAAACACCCTACGGCGCCACCTTGTAATATTAATGCAAATAACGTCTTTTTATGCCGTAAATACCAACCGATACCAAGCAGTAACAAACAACCAATCGAACTGACTATTAAACGTAATTGTGGGGATAATACGTTATTTTGTACGCCAAATTTCAATAAATATGCGATACCAAAAAATAATAATAAAATACCGATTTTAGCAAGCGGATTACCTTTCCAAACCCAGCTAAAAAAGTGACTAAATAAAGACCAATTACTGTCATTTTGTAATTGCGTTTTATTATTTGCACGACGCTCAAAGCGATTAACATCCACGGGTGTTTGCGATTCCTGTGCTGACATTATTACGCCAGTTTGCGAATGCGGCTCCAATGATGCATTTGTGGTTGAATGACCAGTTAAACTGTGTGGATAATGAGGAGTTTCTTGAAATAAAATTGGCGGCGTTTGTTTTTTTTCTGACGAGGCCATTTCCGCTGTATGGACTAGCTCCGATTGGCTATTTTCCAAGCTCCCAGCATCAGGCTTTAACGCTTGTTCTAATGAAATAACGCGTTGATTTAACTCTGATAGCTGAGATCTCATTCGACTTACGCGATGCATCGCAATAATGGCAAGTATAGGTGAAACTACCATTAAAAGAATAACTACGAACCCTACTAGTATCAAAATATCCACAAATAGGCTTCCCTCATCATTAAATTAGCCAAAAAAAGAGCATCTAAATATTGGACTAGTGTAGATAGCATTCTACCTATTGCCAACTAGCTGTAATAAATTATTACAAATTAAAGCCAAGGCTGAACAATACCTCAAAATACTAGTCAAAAAAAGAGTTATTATGAACAGTAGGTCACTATCCGTAGTCGAGTCAAGACTGTTCTAAAATAGCGTTATTTTATTGTAAAAATGACCCTCATTTTATGTTTACTTATTATTAAGAACCTCTTTTTTTGTCATTAACGACCTTATTTAATAGATAATGATTATTTTTCCATATTTTCTAATTTATTTGTGATATTTATATATTTGCGTTATTAAAAATTAGCGCTAATTAATAATACAGTGAACACTACCACTAAAAGAGGTACTGCCCGTACACTTGAAATCAGCACAAATAAGATTATCTAAATAAGATAATTTTTTAAGTGGTGAATTTTCGTGCGTCATAATTTGTCTATTCGGGTAATATTTTATTTCATCTCATGAGGACATTATGTTATTACAAGTAATAATGGCCGCACTTGGACCAATCATTCTCGGTTTAGCGGTCGGTTGGCTATCAGGAAAATACGGCTTTATAAAACGTGAATATTCCCAAGCATTTGCTGACTTTGTTGTTAAAATTGCACTACCTTTTGCCCTATTCCTTGCCGCAGCACAAGCCCCACCTTCTGTGCTGCTCAATATTGACTATCTATTAGCATTAGCTGTTGGCTTGATCGTTTCTTATATAATCGGTTTCTTAGTCGGTAAAGTTTTTTTCCGACATAATAAAAAAGACTCAGCGATGCAAGCGCTATCCGTTTCTTTCCCTGATATGGCCTACTGTGGGCCACCGGTGCTTTTAGCAACAGTAGGTTCATCTGGTCTTATTGCGATGGTGCTAGGAAATTTAATTTATACCATTATTATCATTCCTTTTACCCTGTTGCTGATTAGTGGCAAGCAACAAAACAACGGTATTTTAAAATCAATTGGTAAAGCCGTCGCACAACCGTTAGTGTTCCTACCTATTCTAGGTGCCTTATTCGCTATTTTTGGCGTTAAGTTACCTGAAATACTGCAAAACTCAGTAAACGAATTAGGTAAAACAGCGGGAGGGGTCGCATTATTCTTCCTAGGCTTACTACTGTCTGGAATTAAGCTAAAAATTAGCGTCGAGATCGTTTTCAACGTCTTTGTGAAGAACTTTGTGCAAGCTGCCTTAATACTGGGAACCGGTATTGCTCTTGGCTTACAAGGCGATATGTTAAAATCTGCCTTTATTATTGGGGTATTGCCGACAGCGACAGCCGTTCCAGCATTAGCCATCAGTAATAAGGCTTATACTGAGACTGCGGCAGGAACCGTATTACTCAGTACGCTCGCCGCTTTAATTTCGATTATTGGCGGTATTGCGATCGTTGAAGCGCTATAACACACAGGCAGGCTACTAATAGCCTGCTTTTCTTTTATTTCTCCAGCCGCTTTCCTCACCAACGATTTGCCAGATAGATCACAAAAAAAGTATTATATGTCTAGATATGATGTTTTACTATTCAGGGAATAAATAATGCAAATTAGCGATGAACTAGCTTATGCAATCGCTTCCGTTACAGAAGTTGCAGCTTTAGCAGCTCACGATTGGGTGGGTAAACAAGATAAACATGCGGCAGATAAAGCCGCCGTCGAAGCAATGCGTAATCGCCTTAACGCCATTGATTTTCACGGGCAAGTGGTGATTGGTGAAGGTGAAATTGATGAAGCGCCTATGCTGTATATTGGGGAACAGGTTGGAAACCCTTCTGCAAAACAGAAGTTAGATATCGCTGTTGACCCTATCGATGGTACGCGCATGGTTGCCTGTAATGAACATAATGCGATTGCGGTACTAGCCGCAGCCCCAACAGGCGCTCTTTTACAAGCACCAGATATGTACATGGAAAAATTGGTTGTCGGCAAAGAGGCTAAAGGTGCGGTCCATCTTGCCAATCCATTAGAAAAAAACCTTGAGAATTTGTCATCTGCACTCAATAAACCCATTGCTGATCTATCAATTGCTATTTTAGATAAGCCTCGCCACCAGCATATTATGCAAACACTACGTCATTTTGGCGTGAATGTTGTTACCATCCCCGATGGCGATGTTTTAGCTTCACTATTAGCTATATTGCCAGAGCAACCTATCGATATGATGTATGGCACGGGTGGTGCCCCCGAAGGGATTATTAGTGCTGCTATTGCACGTGCGCTAGGTGGAGACATGCAAGCCCGCTTAGTTACCCGAACTTTAGCGAAAGGCGATAGCCCAGAAAATAGATTATTAGCCGAACAAGAAGCGTTACGTTGCCAGCAAATGGGTGTCGCTATCGGCGAGATACTGACGTTAGAGACGATGGTCAGTACCGATGATGTTATGTTTGCCGCCACCGCCATTACTCCTACCGTATTAATGTCAGGGATCGCTTATAACGCGAATGGCCGTACTTCAAGTACACTATTAATTAATGGTAATAATCGTTCATTAAAAATAATTAACAACCGTCACTTCAACTAACGGCCTCCCCTAAAACTGGTATTTTGGTTAAGTACCAGTTTCTTCACACGCATTTATTGCGTAAAGATAACTATACGATAGACATAATTGGCAATAATTTACGCCTTCACATTTCATCATTAATCTTCTAGTTTTATATAAGGACTCTCTTTAATCAATCTATAATGTCATCTAATAATGGAGTATTTATGAAATTGAAACCTTTTATTGCCGCTATCATTGCGCTGTCTAGTGTTGCGGCGTTCACAGTCCAAGCTAATACAAATTCAACAGCCTCTGTTGGTTTATCAGCTTCTGTCGAAAAGAAACTCAATGCGTATGAAGATATCATGGTAGATAAAGTGTGGGTGACAACAGAAGCACTTGATCAAGACAAAAAACGTGTTGACCCTGCCAATGAGCAAGTGGCTAACTTCTTCGGACTTGCGGAATACTACCCAGATGGTACTTTTAAGATGACCACTTTAGAGGGTAAGCCGAAAATGCAAGGTGACTGGTCATTCAGTGAAGATGGAAAAAGCCGTTCCCTTACCGCCAAAAATGATAAGGGTGAAGTATTATTTACTCGCGTTGTCGAAAACGTGACGGTGACTCCAGAGGAATACACTTACCGCATCTATCCATCACAAGACGATACCTCAAAATATGTTGATATCGTCCATAAAGTGAAAAAATAATTTTTCATAAATAACAAAAGGGCCTGTTTCGGCCCTTTTATTGAATCATCGAGCAATAAAATTCGTTTAATCACGCTCTAATGTCATACGATTTAACATTGGTGCGGTGACGACCATTAAAATCGCAATCACACCTGTAACAACACCTATTTTCAAGAACACATCACTGTACACCGCCAGAGAATCAACAGAACTCGTGAGTTCCCCTTTTGGCACTGCTGCCATAGAAGCAACATAACCAGCAATAAATGCCGCTGCGGAGTTTGTTAAGAACCATGACCCCATGATAAAGCCCATTAAACGTTGTGGAACTAATTGTGCCACCATCGCCAGACCTAAACCAGAAATCATCAATTCACCGATACTTTGGAAGCCGTAGCAGATGATCAACCAATTGACTGACACAATACCCGCTTCGTTAGCGAATTTTGCACCCAATGGCAACACAAGGAACGCCGCAGAGCAAAGCAGCATACCAATAGCAAATTTATGCGGCATCGGTAGATGGTCGCCCATCTTATTATAAATAGCCGCAAGGATCGGACTACCAATCATAATCCACAGTGGGTTTAAAGCTTGATACTGTGCAGGCTCAACGCTGAAACCTAAAACTTCATGTTCAACGTTATGTAACGCAAAGAAGTTAAGAGATGTTGGCATCTGACTATACAAAACAAAGAACACAATCGCTTCTAACATCAGGATCAGCGCAACGATCATACGGCGACGTGCTATTCCATCTAACGCGACCGTTTCTTTAATAAAGATAACAATGATACCTAATGAAATAATCCCTAGCGCTGCACGAGCAATATCCATGTTGTGCAGTAGCCAAGTTGAAATCGCAATCAGTGCAACAATACCAACGAGCGTGGCTAAGAGCTTTGAAATGACCATGGGTACAAAGTCAGGCTTAGAGCCATGAGCCGCGACCCATTTTTTGCACATAAAGAAGTTAATCAAGGTGATAACAAGACCAACAACACTGAGTGAGAATGCAATATCCCAACCATAATGTTTGGCTAACCACGGTGTTGCTAACATAGAGAAGAAGGAACCAATGTTAACAGACATATAGTACATCGTGAATGCACCATCCAAACGTGGATCGTCTTTAGCATAACAGGTTGATAATAATGATGATGGGTTAGCTTTAAACAAGCCGTTACCTACGGCGATGGTTGCCAAACCGACATATACCATGGAGACATCATGGTCAGAATAGGCCACTAAAGCATAACCGGCGATTAAAACCAGCGTACCAAGCACAATAACACGTTTAGTACCTAGGATTTTATCACCTAACCAGCCTCCTATCGCCACAAAGCCATATACTAAAGCAGCAAAAGCAGAAAACAGCGTAATTGACTCTGTTTCTGACATTCCCAGCACTTGGCTAAGATAAATAGGAAGGATTCCCTGAAGACCGTAATAACCGAAACGCTCCCAGAGTTCGATGGAGAATATAAGATAGAACGAGCGAGGTTGCTTAAACGCGTTAAGACTGATTTCCTCTTTGTTGTTAGTTGTGGACACTAGTTACCTCTATGACAACCTGTACGTAAGCAAAAAGCAAAATGGGGTACTGTCTGTACCCTCAGCATTGTTATTGTCTCAAGAATTAAAGTTGAAAAATCCAAACTTTGCGGGCTAATGACGTCAAAATCCCTGACCTTAGGCTCCATAGATTTAACCTTCAAAATTAACATCTCTGTGTGTAAAACGATGTTTATGAATCACAAACATAAAATTCAATGAGTTAAAGCAGATTTGATTATTTATTCAACATTTATAGGGATAAACACCGCTAGGAATGCGAAAATCAATTAAGCAATATACGCTATTTATGCACCAAAAATAAAGATTTAGCTAGCACTAATTACCCTATCAATAGTTTTATATCGTGATTAAGCTCATTTATACAGCCAGTTTCCCCCACCCACAACGAACATTAATTAATCAATTGTATATCATATGTTAAGCATATTGTTCTGATTTAAAGCGCATAGCGACAAAATTTATATCTCCTTGGTGCTAATGTGTAAATCAACTACACATTCTTATTTTTACTTCCATAAAACAGCCGTTGAATAGCGCTATTCCTCAAAACGTGTCGTTATCTCACACACAATAATTTGATTAAAAATAAATCAACATAGAATATGAATAACAATGCAGACAACTAAGATGAAAAGGATAACGGGGGTTGTTGAGAGAAAATTTAGATAAAAAAAAGCCCAGCAAATCGGCTGGGCATAATGCATTCTACTTAAGGATCTTCGTTGCTACGAGTGAAACTCTCACTACTTAGATGCATTATTGCATTACTTCATGTAAAGAAATGAATATTGAGGGTAAATATATGAATGTTTACGCAAGCAAACAGATATACTTACTAATAAGACCTCTTACCCTTAATAAAGGTTCATAATTTTTTCTTATTTCCTTGAAAAAATTCTCTGTTGACATCACCAAGCACGCTGTTCACGAAAAACGTCCTAGTTATATTCATTATTGCTTAAGTGAAAACAGCAAGTTAACCTACTCGTAGAAAAAACGATAAAAGGGTCTCCCGTGAAAAATTTTTTGTTATCGCTGTTTATTATTTTCAATGCCTTCGCGCTGCACAGTTACGCTGAGCCAGCGCCTCAAGATAAACAAAAACTGTACGAAAATGCACAAAATGGGCAGGCCGAGGCACAATTCAACCTTGCTATGCTATATCAATCCGAAAACCAACTTGCCGATGCGGCTAAATGGTATCGTTTATCCGCAGAGCAAGGATTTACAAAGGCACAAATTAATCTCGCCCTTATGTATCAACAAGGTAAAGGGGTAGATAAGAATGAAGAGCAAATGCTGTTATGGATGAAAAAAGCCGCCATCGCTGGTGATCCTCTCGGTCAGTTAAATATGGCCGAATATTCTTTAACGGGGATACATAATTTACTGCCACAAAACAAACAGCACGCTGAAGAGTGGTTAGTTAAAGCCGCAGCACAACATTTCCAACCGGCTGAATTGATGCTGGCTTATTGGTATGAAAAAGGTATTGCAGTCACTGAAGATCCGCAAAAGGCCCAGCAAATCTATCTATCGTTGGCGAAACAAGATCAACCTCAAGCACTTTATCTATTAGGTTATCAGGCCGCGACTGGCATGTATGATAAAGTGAACTATCAACAAGCTTATCACTATTTTTCACGTTCAGCGCAGCTTGGTTTCTCTCCTGCACAAAATAGTTTAGGTATGCTGTATCTGCATGGACAAGGCGTCAAACAGGACATTAAATCTGCTATAAAATGGTTAACTTTGGCTTCTGAACAAGGTGAAATTTCGGCGCAATTTAACCTCGCTTTGATTTATGCTCGAGGCGATGGTGTAACTGCTGATCAAGCAAAAGCTTGCCACTGGTTTATTCGTGCGGCACAACATGGCAGTGCTGACGCGCAGTATGCCACTGGTGCCTGTTACCAATATGGCATGGGCGTCAATCAGGATGATAAAAAAGCACTGTATTGGTACAAACTCGCCGCCGCACACGGCAATGAAAGAGCAGAGAAAAAAGTGTTGATACTTGAAAATAATTTAAAAAAATAGTGTTAGTTGTCTGCATAAAAATCACGTTATGCAGACGCTAATGATAAGCTTATTTTTGAACCGCGCGATAGATACGCTGAGGACGCCCTACCTTACCATACTCAATTTCTGCCTCTATTTTGTGTTGTGCCAAGCAGTACTCTAGATAACGACGCGCTGTAGTACGGCTGAGCTTGATAGTTTCCGCAATTGTTTCCGCAGTATGCTCCGCTTCTGGTTGCGTAAATAGTGACAAGACTTTTTCTAACGTTAACCCATCGATACCCGTTGGCAGTTCCTCTTTCGCTTCACCGCGTGCATATGTGTTAAACATATCATCAATTTGGCTCTGATTCGTTTTACGGCTCGCCTGCAAGACCGATTTACGTTGAATATAGCGATCCAGTGTCTGACCTAATCGCTCATAAGCAATAGGTTTCACCAAATAATCAAAAACCCCTAAACGAATCGCTTCAGAGACGGTTTCCATATCACTCGCCGCCGTTGTAAAAACAATATCTGCACTATTTCTTTCTTGGATTAATTCATGAACCAAATCTATCCCCTTTCCATCAGGTAGATAGTTATCCAGTAAGATCAGGTCAGGCTTCATATATTCGATCATTTTTTTGGCCTGTGCCAAGTCCCCTGCCACCCAAACTTTATCGCAAGCAGGATAGGATTTAATGTATTCGCCATGCATCTCAGCGAGCAGCAGTTCATCTTCCACAATGAGGATTTTTATCTTCATCATTTTATATCTTCACTTTTGGAATAAAAATTGAGAATAGAGTACCATTTGGTTGATTATCTTCAATAATAATCACACCATTACATCTTTTGACATACGAAGCCACCAGATACAAGCCGATCCCATGCCCATCGACAGACTCCGTTTTTGTCGTTATGCCCCTTTCATACCATTTATCTTTTATTTCTGAAGGGAAACCACAGCCTTCATCAGCCACTTCAATAACAAACTCATTACCTTCATCTGAGAGATATAATTCAATCTGCTTGTTTCCTTCCTGACTTTTTAGGCTTGCTTCAAATGCATTATCTAAAAGATTACCTAAAATTGCACAGAATTCAGTACTGCTTAATAACGGTGGGAGTGAACTCAATTGGCAACCCGGCGTGAACACCAACTGCAACCCGAGTTCTCTGGCTCGGTGATATTTTCCAAACAGTAGACCTGCGACCTGTTTATCCGCAAATTGTTGACGTAGCGCATCAATGAGATGCTGTTGTGACTCTGATTCCCCCTTTATCATTGCCAATGCTTGGTCATACTCCTTCATTTGCAATAAACCACTTAGTGTCGACATCCAATTAAGGTGCTCATGACGTAATGAGCGAAGATTCTCAACGTATTGACGCACTTGTGTCAATTGTGAGTTGAGGGATTCAATATCATTTTGGCTACGAAAGCTAATCACCGCACCAATGAGATGATTTTCATCTAATAAAGCAATGCGGTTAGCGATAACATTCAAACCATTAAATGAACAAATAACATCATGCTGCGTTGTTGCGATATCATTAATAAAGAAAGTCTCTGGGGTAATCAACTCACTCACTGAACGCCCAACTAAATGGTTCAAGGGTTCACTTAACGAAAGCATTTTACGTGCATTATGATTGATATTAATGATCTTCCCTGCGCAATCAACAGCAATCACCCCTTCAAAAACCGCTTCAAATATTCCTTTTTGTACGACAACCATTTGTGTAATTTGCTCAGGTTCCATCCCCAACATTTGCCGCTGAATCAAGCGAGTAAAGGCCCATGATAGGAATAACAATATCACTAACACCCCAAAAAACATGGCTCCCGTCTGAACCAATAATTCACTTCTGGACGTCTCTATTTTATTAGTGAGATAACCAATAGAGACAACACCAATCACTTGATTGTTTTCATCAAATATCGGGGTTTTCGCGCGAACGGCATTGCCTATAGAACCTTCCCCACCGATAAAATAGCTTTCCCCCCGCTCTAATGCACCGGGTTTGTTCCACTGCATCTTGAAGCCAACTTTTTCTTCATTGGGGTGATATAAGCGTAGCGAATTTTCATCCCCGATGACCACATAATCATAGTCAGAATCTTGATTAAGTTTATCCGCAATTATCTTTAATTTTGGGATATCGCGTGTCTTAACAGACTGAATAATACTTTCCATGGAGGCGATCAACTTCGCTTGGCTCATTGCAAGTGAGCGAATATTCGCCATTAAACGATTTTCAGCGGTTTCGGTAAAGTACTTACCCAAACTAAACGTCAACACAACGGAAACGAGTAATAAAAGAAAGAAAACTCGCACAGAAAAGGATATCGAGTGGCTTTTTCTAAATGGAGACCGCGGGTACTCTTTTTTCATGGATATCCTATTACCTACTGAAAAGTAAAAATATTGTTACACGAAAAAACACCGATTAGCGCATTATGAAGCTAACTGAGCTCACGAATAAGAGACATATTAATAATTAAATACATTAAAACCAAGCAATAAACAACATATCCCATAATTAAACACATTAAAACCATAAAACAAATACAAACTCCTTTTAGAAACATGAAATAGGTCAAATATAATAATGAGATAATCTTTAATATTAATATCGAACAGGGTAATTAAATAAAAAGCTAATGAGTTATTTATTAAATTAATATCCGAACTTTTATTTAATTAACTTTAACATTAGTAACAACTTAAAAACATCTCTATATGAGATGCAGGATACTAATATGTTCGAAAACATAACGTTTAACCAAGTAAAACGTCATGAGAACAGGAAACTAGCTGAAATAGCTCAGTTTTTAAAAGAAAACGATTTAGATATAGATTCCAGCATTGACGTTTTTATTACGATTACGCGTAATGATCAATTAATTGCGTGTGGCGGCCTCGCTAAAAATGTTATTAAATGTGTTGCAATTAGTGATCATGTTCGTGGTGAAGGTTTAGCGTTAAAGCTAGCAACCGAATTGGTTAACCTTGCCTATGAAAATAATACGACTCACTTATTTATTTATACTAAAACACAAAATGAAAGTTTATTTCAACAGTGTGGATTCCATACCCTAGCCACCGTGCCGAATATTATGGTGTTAATGGAGAACAGCTGCTGTTATCTAAAACGCTATATTAAAAGTTTAAAAGCCCAGTATAAAGAAGGCAAAAAAATTGGCGCGATTGTGATGAATGCCAATCCATTCACTTTAGGGCACCGCTATTTAATTGAAAAAGCAGCCAAATCCTGTGATTGGCTTCATCTTTTTGTTGTCAAAGAAGATACCTCACGCTTCCCTTACAGCGTCAGATTACAGTTAATTGAAGCAGGCACTCAAGGAATAGAGAACCTTACCATTCATAGAGGCTCTGAATACATTATTTCTCGAGCAACTTTCCCGTGTTATTTCATTAAAGATAAAGCGGTTGTTGATAATTGTTATACCGAAATCGATATTAAAATTTTTCGACAATATATTGCCCCCGCGCTTGGTATTACTCACCGTTTTGTTGGAACAGAGCCTTTTTGCAAAGTCACTCATCAATATAACGAAGACATGCGCTTTTGGCTCGAAACTCGCACGCTCAACTCCCCACCTATTGAGCTGGTTGAATCTCCGCGAATGGTCTACGACGGCACGGCAGTTTCCGCCTCACAAGTACGTAGGCTACTTGCTAAAAAAGATCTGGCGGCGATCAAGCCGATTGTGCCTGAGGCAACCTATCACTATTTAGAGAATATGTTAGCTTCCCGCTCACCATCTGCCTCTCACCGCATCGAAAATTCTGAATTAGTCACAGGTGAACTATGAAAATACTCCACGCAGCCGTTGCTGGCACGCTTGAATCAAGTGATGTCATGGTACGAATAGAACCCTTAGAAGACACCCAAGAAGTCTCGATACAAATCAGCAGTAGTGTTGAAAAACAGTTTGGCGATGCAATTGAACACGTAGTGCTTGAGCTAGTTAAACAACACGACATCCAAGGGGCTCAAATTATTGTTGACGATAAAGGCGCTCTGGAATGTGTTCTTAGAGCACGCTTAGAAGCTTTATTTGCCAGAGCTGCTGACATAACTGCCTTACCTTGGGAGGAGCAATAATGACTCCACAACAAAAAAATCGCACCCGTAGAAGTATGCTATTTGTGCCTGGCTCCAATGCGGCCATGCTAAGTAATGCCTTTATTTATAAAGCGGATGCTTTGATGTTCGACCTTGAAGACTCTGTCACACTCCGTGAAAAAGATACGGCTCGTCGCTTGGTTTATCATACGCTACAGCACCCGCTATATCAGGACGTTGAAACGGTTGTACGTGTGAACGCCCTTGATTCGGCCTTCGGTGTCGCTGACTTAGAAGCCGTTGTTCGTGGTGGTGCCGATATCGTACGTCTGCCAAAAACAGATACGGCGCAAGACGTTATTGATATCGAAAATGAAATCTTACGTATTGAAAAAAGCTGTGGTCGTGAACAGGGTAGCACCGGTTTACTCGCAGCAATTGAATCACCCATGGGGATTACACAAGCAGTCAATATTGCTCACGCATCACCCCGACTTATTGGCATCGCATTAGGTGCTGAAGATTATGTTCGCAATTTGCGTACCGAGCGGTCTCCAGAAGGCATTGAACTCCTCTATGCTCGGTGCGCTATTTTACAGGCAGCGCGTTCAGCAGGTATTCAAGCATTCGATACCGTGTACTCTGACGCGAATAATGAACAAGGCTTCTTAAAAGAAGCTGCTCACATTAAACAGCTTGGTTTTGATGGCAAATCCTTAATTAACCCTCGTCAAATCGAGCTACTGCATAACCTTTATGCCCCAACCCAAAAAGAAGTGGATCATGCTCAACGTGTTGTTGATGCAGCTAATGCTGCTGAGCAAGAAGGTCGTGGTGTCGTTTCATTAAACGGGAAAATGGTTGATGGCCCAGTGATTGATCGAGCACGTTTAGTCCTTTCACGAGCGGCATTATCAGGAATTCGGGAAGAGTGAGGCATAAAAAATGACAAATATGACACAGCGTCAGGCTCGCGTATCAGCCTATTTTGACCTTATGACAGACGAATCACATCGTCAGTTTAATGATATTGGCAAGGTTCAGCAGCAGGTGCAAAAACCACGTAATCGTAAACTGTGTGAAGACTTGCAACTCGCTATTCGCCGTGCGGGTTTAAAAGATGGCATGACTATTTCATTTCATCATGCATTTCGTGGTGGCGATTTAACGATTAACCTTGTTATGCAAGTCATCGCAGAAATGGGTTTTCGTCATCTCACACTGGCTTCAAGCTCGTTAAGTGCCTGTCATTCACCATTAGTGGAGCATATTCGCCATGGTGTCGTACGTAAAATTTATACTTCAGGTCTTCGAGGCCCATTAGCTGAAGCCATTTCTCGTGGTGAGCTAACTGAACCCGTACAAATCCACTCTCATGGTGGTCGAGCTAATCTTATTCACAGCGGTGAGCTCAGTATCGATGTCGCTTTTATCGGGGTCCCCTCTTGTGATGAATATGGCAATGCTAATGGTTACACTGGTGAGGCCTGTTGTGGCTCACTCGGTTATGCCAAAATTGATGCTGAAACTGCCAATAAAGTCATCATGTTAACGGAAGAACTACTGCCATACCCACACAATCCCGCAAGTATTAAACAGGATGAAGTGGACTATATTGTCAAAGTGCCACGGGTTGGTGATGCCGATAAAATTGGTGCCGATGCGACCCGCATGACCTCGAATCCTAGAGAACTCTTGATCGCTCGAACTGCCGCCGACGTTATCGAAAAGTCAGGCTATTTCAAAGAAGGCTTTTCATTACAAACAGGTACGGGGGGTGCGTCACTTGCTGTTACCCGTTTCTTAGAAGATAAAATGCGCCGTCACAATATCTGTGCCGGTTTTGCCCTCGGTGGTATCACATCCACAATAGTCGATTTACATGAAAAAGGCTTTATTCGTAAATTAATTGATGTGCAAAGCTTTGACCGTGCCGCTGCAATGTCATTAGCTCGCAACCCAAATCATATCGAAATCAGTGCCAATCAATACGCCTGCTTTGATTCCAAAGGTGCCTCGGTGGATATGCTGGATGTGGTGGTGTTAAGTGCACTCGAAATCGATACAAAATTCAATGTTAACGTACTGACAGGATCCGATGGCGTGATACGTGGCGCATCAGGGGGTCACAGTGACACTGCTGTTGCATCAAAACTGTCCATCATTGTTGCACCGTTAGTACGTGGCCGTATACCAACGCTTGTTGATGAAGTGATCACCTGTGTTACACCCGGGTCTAGTGTCGACATTTTAGTCACAGACCATGGTATCGCTGTTAATCCAGCTCGCCCCGAATTGAAACAACAATTGGAAAACCAAGGAATCAATACCGTTTCCATTGATTGGCTACGTGAACGGGCTGAGTTATTAACAGGTAAACCTAATCCTATTGAATTCACTGATAAAATCGTCGCCGTTGTTCGCTACCGAGATGGCTCTGTGATTGATATCGTGCATCAAGTTAAGGAGTAACACCATGTTTTACCCACTGCCTGATACCATAGAGCAACTTGAAATTTCTTTACCTGAGCTGCTACAAAGTCGTGATAACCGTCAGGCTAGACAGCAGCAGTGGATTGGTCTCCATCAGGTAACCCTGATTTCATTTACTGTCGTTTTTCCTGGTCCTGTCAAAGATAATCATCTTGTCAGACTGATCTTTAATCAGGGATTAAATGCGCTTAAACAGGTCGCTCAACGCAGGCAGTGGGTACTTTTAGCGCAACAATCTTTTGCCTTATCGACGGGGCCTGAATGTTTCGTCGCAGTAGATGCCAATGCCATTGAGGTAAAACATGCCTTAATTGAAGCAGAAGCGTTATCTCACGTAGGTCGTTTATGGGATTTTGATGTCTTTGACGCTGAGGGGCGGCAATATTCACGCGCCAAGCTAGGCCTTCCCGCTAGACGCTGCTTGCTGTGCGAAAAAGATGCCAAAATTTGTGCTCGGGAGCGTATCCATCCGCTGAATGAGATTCTTACTCAAATCGAGGTGCTAGCTAATGCGTCCGCTAACGATTGAGCAAACAGAACGGCTCACACATGAGGCCGTACATTATTATAGCCAACTGGGTTGGCAAGCCATGATGGCTGAGGTGAATCTAACCCCAAAACCCGGCCTTGTTGATGCATGGAATACAGGGGCTCACAAGGATATGGCGTTGACTGATTTTCATCTCAGTGCCCGTGCTATCGCTCAGCATTTTCCTGATTTTCTCTTCGCTGGCGCAAAGTATAAACAACTCCCTGTTCAGCATGTTTTGAAAAAAATTCGCCCAATTGGTATTGCATGTGAACAATCGATGTTTCGTGCGACAAAAGGCGTTAATACGCATAAAGGTTCAATCTTCTCTCTAGGATTAGTATTAACCATCATCGGCCGTCAATTAGCGTTACAGAAACCGGTTTCGGCTGCCTCTATCAGTCAAGACGTATCACTGATGTGCCAAGGTATTACGACTGAATTAATGCAAATAACGGATACGCCTACCGCAGGCCAGCGTTTATACCAATCATTTGGTTTAACAGGTGCTCGTGGTGAAGCGGAAAGTGGTTACCGACTCGTGGTTGATTTATCTCTGCCTTATTATTTAAAACAACTTATTGAAGGTAAACCTCAACAACTCGCATTACTTGAAACACTCATCTTATTAATGGCAAACAATGATGATACCAATGTAGCCAATCGTGGCGGACTAGCCGGTTTATCATGGCTGAAAACCCAAGCACAAGCGGTACTTGACCAAGGTGGATTAGTTGATTCGACAGATTTAGAAAAAATTAAACGCTTCGATAGGCAATGCATTATAAAAAACTTAAGTCCAGGTGGAAGTGCAGACTTATTAATTCTCACTTGGTTTTTAGCTCGCTTACCTTATTCAAAATAAAATTAACACCAATTCAATATTAACCGACACAGGAAAAATAAAATTTAATTAACAAAAATAAAAAACTTAATTATTGATTACTGTTTTAACGAATTTATCCCGTATTTGGCATTGAAGGATTTCCAATATCCATTCAAAGCATAGCTGTATTCCAAATACACCAGACACAAATTCATAATATTAAATAATAAATTTTAATATTAACCAAATTTAGTATTCATTAAGGAAATTGGCCTATGCAAAAAGATAAAATATGGAAGCTATTTCTTCTCATAGCGATTCCCATAATCATATCGTTAATCCCAACACCGGAAGGGTTACCCCACATTGCGTGGTTATTATTTGGTCTTTACTTAGCCGCTATCGTGGGACTGGTATTAAAGCCCTATTCTGAACCTGTTATTTTGTTAGCCACTATCGCTGCCAGCGCAGTGGTCATTGGTGTGACAGGCACTAAAGATGTCAAAGTCAGTGAAGTGCTTAATGGCTATGCCTCCGGTACAACCTGGCTCGTCTTTGCTGCCTTTACGCTCAGTGCGGCATTCGTGATTACAGGCTTAGGTAAACGGCTCTCTTATATTTTAATTGGCAAGCTCGGTGGAACAACATTAGGTCTTGGTTATGTCACCGCAATTCTTGACTTAATTATTGCACCAGCAACGCCATCAAATACGGCACGTGCAGGGGGAATTGTCTTTCCAATTATTAACAGCGTAGCGGTGGCATTAGGTTCAGATCCTGAAAAAAGCCCTCGTAAAGCCGGCCATTACCTGTTAGTGAACGTTTATATGGTGACAAAAACCACCAGCTATATGTTCCTAACCGCGATGGCACCAAATGCATTAGCGTTAGCCATGATGACTGACATTATGGGGATCCATTTAAGTTGGGGTGGATGGGCGCTTGCGGCTGCTATTCCTGGGCTAATTATGTTGATCCTGACTCCCCTTATCATCTACAAATTGTATCCTCCTGAGTTGAAAAAAGTCAACAATAAAGAGATTGCTGCGAAAGGATTAGCTGACCTCGGCCCAATGACGGTAAGAGAAAAACTGCTCAGTATTATCTTTATCTTAGCTTTGGCGGGATGGATATTTGCAGGCCAAATTGGCGTTAGCGCCTCCACCGTTGCGATTTGTGTTATGGCCTTAACATTAATTCTAGGCGTGGTGACTTGGGATGATGTGTTAAAAAATAAAGGTGGCTGGAATACCTTAATTTGGTATGGCGGTATCATCGGAATGTCTGGCGTGCTAACGAAAGCTGGCTTTTTCAAATGGTTAGCTGATGTGATGGGGCAACACCTTTCATTTGGCGATCAAACAATGCTGGCCTTCTTTGTGATCATGTTTATCAGTGTTGCGATACGTTATTTATTCGCCTCTGGTGGTGCTTATGTCGCTGCGATGGTTCCTGTATTTGCAACCGTGGGTATGGTGGCTGGGGCACCGCCAATGTTACTAGCACTAGGTTTACTGTTCTCTAATGCATATGGCGGTAGCTTAACTCACTATGGCGGCGCGGCAGCTCCAATTGTTTTCGGTGCTGGTTATAACGACATTCGTTCTTGGTGGATTATTGGGGGTATCGTCGCATTCTTAAGTTTACTGGTACATATGACCATTGGTTTAGGCTGGTGGGAAATCTTAATCAGTGCTGGTTTAATTTAAATAATAACGTTTAGCCTAAACGTAAAAATAACCCATGGGATCCAAGTATTATTTGGGTCCCATATAAATATAAAACCTCCCTCTTCTATTATTTTGCTGTGTTATGGGCAGCGGTTATCTTATTTCATGCCATCAACAGCATAAATAATAATAAGCGATACTCTACAGAGGAAAATACATGAAAAAAATACCTTGTATGTTGATGCGCGGAGGCACATCTAAAGGCGTATTTTTATTAGCGGATGACTTACCCCAAAATATCCAAGAACGTGATGAACTCATATTAGCCATTATGGGGTCAGGTCATGCCTTGCAAATTGATGGTATTGGAGGAGGCAGCCCACAAACCAGTAAAGTTGCGATTATCAGTCGTTCATCTCACCCTGATGCAGATATTGATTATTTATTTGCACAAGTATCGATTACCGATCGTCTTGTTGATACGGCACCGAACTGCGGCAATATACTCTGTGCGGTAGGTTCATATGCGATAGAAAAAGGTTTAATACCGGTTACAGGCGATGAAACGATCATTCGTATTCGCAACATCAATACTCATACCTTCGTCAATGCCACAGTGCAAACGCCAAATGGACAAGTGTTGTACGAGGGAAGTACGACTATCGCCAGTGTGCCGGGCCAGGCAGCACCGATTTCCCTCACCTTTTTAAATGCATGTGGCACCAAAACAGGAAAATTGCTCCCCACTGGGCACGAAATCGATATTTTTGATGGGGTGGAGGTGAGTTGCATCGATATGGCGATGCCCGTTGTTTTAATCGATGCTCCACAACTGAATAAAACAGGTTATGAAACGGCGGAGCAGCTTGAAGCAGACGAGACGTTTATGCAACGCTTAGAAAGCATTCGCCAGCAAGCAGGCCTTGCAATGGGGTTAGGTGATGTGAGCCAAAAAGTTATCCCTAAACCCATATTAGTCTCCCCAGCTATTCATGGCGGAACCGTCAACGTACGCTACTTTATGCCACATAAATGCCATGGTGCACTGGCTGTCACTGGTGCTATTGCCATTGCAACCGGCACTATTTTAGAAAACAGTGTGATAAAACGATATTTATCTCAAAAAGTCGATATGCAGCACATCTCTATCGAACATTTAAGTGGGCATTTTGATGTGTCTCTCAATCAGCGAGGACATTTCCCTGAAGGATTACAAGCCTCAATTATCAGAACAGCAAGAAAACTATTTGCTGGGGATGTCTATGTCCCTTAACCCGTCACAATGTAAGTTGAAAAATGGCGCCTACTCATCATAGACGCCACTTCCTTGCAGTATCTCGCTATTGAAACTCACCATTAATAAAATAAGAGACTTGGTGTGCTTCATCGGGTGTCGGTATTTCCAGTTTATCGGCCATACGCGACATCACTTTTTCAGGCACCGCATACTGACGTTGGCGATTTTGTTGCTGCCACTGTTTATAAGGTACTTCTAAATAAATCAGATGAACTTTAGCCTGATAACGCGCAAATAAATCGATCATACTGGCGCGCAATGACGCACTGAGTGACGTAGCATTCCAAATAAAATCCTGCTTTTCACGCAATAACCCCTTAGCTTGCTCTTTTGCCTGCTGTGCCACCCAACCTTGGGCATTTCTATCCGCTGGATTAATTTTATGTTTGCGACGAATTTCATCGAGGCACACAACCTCTTTTTGAGGAAAGTACTGAGAAATAAAGTGATCCTTCCCCATACCAGGTAATCCACACAGCATGATAACTTCACTTCCGGCTTCCTCAAACGGTGCATAATCAGGTGTACCCCGTTGATAATGGAAATAATGAAATTTCCCAGCCATAGAAGCAAAGGCTTTTGGTTGTTGCCAGCAACCTTGTTCACGACAAAATAGCTCAAATAATTCAATGCGAGATAAGAGCTCCGCTTGGTCTTCACAGATACGCCCCAATACATCCGCTTTTGCTAACAAACACAGCAGCGACATATCGACACGTAAAGAGGCGGCAAAGAGCGCTCTTTCAGGATCCTTTTTTTCCATCACCCATAATGGTAAGCCATGATAGCGAACTAATGCGGCAATTTGCTCTCGAATAATGAAAGGCGTTTCAACCTGCCGAAAAAGAATTTGCCGCGTTGATAACTCACCTTTTTTAGCATGACCCGGCGAAATAATGCGCCCGTTTTCATCCTCGCGCGTCGTACTTCGCTTTTCAACATCATGCATGAGTGCCGCCGTCCATACGATATTTTTCTGCAAGTCAGAAAGTTGCTGGTATTCAGGCAATGTTTCTAACGCTGCAAGCACCATTTGGGTATGTATCGCAACATCGCCTTCGGCATGATGTAATCCATCTTGAGGAACCCCTCGCATATCACGAACAAACTCAAATTGAGACTCTAACTGTGACCACTCCGTTGTGTCCGTTAATTGCCAATTCATCTCGCCTCCTTTTTGCGCTCGAACGCTAACTTTGCTCGCTGCCAGTTTCTTTTCCAATGAATATCAGTCTTAACATGATTTTTGCGTACATACTTAAACACATGCGACATGAAATCATCGACTAAAAAGCGCTGGCTATCGCGAGTGACAATCCCTTCCATGCTGCAAGGGAGTTGAGTATGCGTATCGCAAGCACCGAAATGGCTATCCTGTGAAGCCGCCTCGATGAGTTGTTGTGCGTACACTTGCGGCCCTTGCTGTTGGCTAATACTCAGGGAAAGCTCAGGCACTGTCGGAAAATCAAACAATGCTGCATAAAACTTGACTTCATCCCAACTTAACCAGTAGCGGCCTTGTCGTACGGCAAAAATATAGAAATAATCTTCAATATGTTGATATTCAATAGAGTGTACGGCGTAGAGATTTTCTCCGAATAGCTCGATATCCCCTAAATCATGCTTGATTAACTGCCAGCGCTGACGTATCTGTTGGCTCCATGCGGACTGCGTTGGCGTCGCATGAGAACGAGCAAACACCCCATATTGGCTTAAGCAATTATTTTCACCATCGAGTTTTTCAGTATGTACCAGCTGCTTAATATTCTGGATGTGTGACCACCAATCGCTATTGATACGATCATCGCTAGTGGTGCCAGGTGAGAACGGATAGTGATACGTTCTACCATACTTTCTTGATTGCATAGTCATTATGCTCTCTCTACAGAAATAGAAAAAACAACAAATCTTTTCGCAAGATTTGCCTCTGCGTTATATGAGAAATCAAGAGTTGGTATTACATATTAATTCCGCGAAACGGCCTCATAATGGAGTGGTATAGATTTAAAACCTTTGTATTAAAACGGGGGCATTCTAGACTAACAGTGAAGCAAAAAGCGAGGAAATTAATCCGAATTTATACTATTCAACAAATTACCGTAGCCAATTAGGCTACGGTTTGTGAAATATTGGTCAAACGGCTAGCATCTAATAAAGCCCGAGCACAGCACCAATGGCTAAAGTAAAGAAACTGAACAACCAAATCCATCCGAATGAATAACGTAAATGACGTCCCATATCAATTCCTGCTAGCCCCATCGCAAGCCAAGCTGCTGGCGAGAATGGGCTCACAAATGTCCCCGCATTATTCCCAATCGCCATCGCATACACGACAGATGAAGGATCGACTCCAGCTGTTTCAGCAATTTGTTGAATGATCGGTAATAGCGCGAAATAATACGCGTCCGTACTGGTGAAAATATCCATCGGCACACCTAAAATTCCAACAAAAATATGAATTTTAGATACCCACTCTGTTGGCAATATTGCCGTTAAGTCTTCCGCGATAGATTTCAGCATGCCTCCCTCGGATAGAATTCCAAGAAACGCGCCAGCAGCTAAGATAATAGCGACCATGCCTAATGCCTGTGGAGCATGTTGTGATAACACCTTCATCTGATCTTTTGGATTAGGGAAGTTAACTAGCAAAGCTATCGATAAGGCGATCATAAAGACATACGGCGCCGAAAGTAGCCCAAAAGCAAGGCAAATCACGGAGGCTAGGATTAACCCGCCATTAATCCACGGTTTTTTCGGTTTATGAGTTTGTTCACTAATATCTGCCATCTGTTCATTTGCTGGCAACAAGGAATCCATCATGTATGGCGTAGTGCCTTTAGCGGCAGCGGCAGCAATACGACGTTTTTCACGTACTCCCATTAGTGCAGCGAAAACGGCAGCACCAGCCATGCCAATGATTTGTACTGGAATTAAACTCTGCCATAACGTTGCCGCATCAATACCTGTTACCGCCGAAGCGCGTCCCAATGGGCCTCCCCACGGCACCATATTCATAATCCCCATGCTGGCACACATCAATAGCAGCATTAAGTAAGGGCTCATGCCAAGCTGCCGATATAGTGGCAGTAACGCAGGGATAATAATTAAGAAAGTCGCAGCCCCTGAGCCATCTAAGTGTACGAGGCCCGCAATTAATGTGGTCATAACACAGACAATAATGACATTGCCTCGCGTCATTTTAACCATCAAACGAATCAGCGGATCAAAAATATGCAGATCCTTCATCAAACTAAAGAATAAAATGGCGAACAAGAACATCGCAGCCACTTTGGAAACTTTATTAATGCCGCTTTCAAAAAAAGTCGATATTTCTGCTATTGAATATCCCGCAATTAATGCGCCGATAAAGGGGATACATGACATAGCAATGATAGGGCTAACTTTGCGCATCATCAGTAGGGTGACGATAGAAAGAATGATCAAGATACCAATAATTGTTAACACATTGAGTTCCTTATTAGAATTATATTTTCAGGTGAATATTAAAAATTAAATATACTTAAAATGTGTATTGATTTATTTCATTGTTTAATTTCAATCGTGAGACATTTATTTTTAATATGCTCAAGTAAACACATCTACCTATCAGCTCTTATATAAATCAAAATTCAATTTCGCAAGTGTCATTTGTCTTTTTTGCGGAATAAATGATGATAAATCAACAAGTAAAATTAGCATTTAAAATAAAAAAACAGATAAAAAATCTATTAACTCCATTAAAACCATTAATGAAAATTAACGCCAATTAGATTTGTTTTTTATTTATTTAATTGCTAAGCTAGCGAATATCAGACAGTAATTATTTTAAATTATTAAATCAGTTTATATTTTCTATTTTTTTTTAGCTTTTTTGTTTTCAAATCACCGGTGAGAAGCAGGAAATTATACTTTTTCACTTAACACTCAAATTTATACTTATTCACTTGCATTATTCCGTTATTACTAGCGCGAGATCATGGATAGGATAAAACCACATGAACAGCACAGAATAAGACTAAACTTATGAGTACTATAGACAAATGACTCACGACCACTAAGGAACAAGACAAATGAGCTTCCTATTTTCTCCCGCCTCTCTTGGGCAGGTCTCCTTAAATAACAGGATCATTGTTCCACCAATGTGCCAATATTCTGCTACCGATGGCATGCCAACAGCTTGGCATAATGCCCACTATATGAACCTTGCCTTGTCAGGGGCTGCTTTAGTCATTATTGAAGCCAGTGCAGTGACGCCTGTAGGACGCATTACCTATAAAGACTTAGGTCTGTGGAATGATGAACAAGCCGATGCATTAAAAAAAATGTTAGAAGATATCAGGCAGTTTGCTGATGCACGCTTAGGAATTCAACTCGCTCATGCAGGTAGAAAAGCCTCTTCCGACCTTCCTTGGCTTGGCGGTCAAAGTTTAGCCAAAGAACAACCGCATGGTTGGCAGACAGTGTCTGCATCCAATTTACCTTTTGGTCATGCACATCCACCGCGTGAACTCAGTCAACAAGAGATCACTGAAACAGTACAACATTTTGTCGATGCCGCTAAACGCGCGGAATATGCTGGGTTTGACGTTATTGAAATTCATGCGGCACACGGTTATTTATTGCATCAATTCTTATCCCCATTATCAAATACACGACAAGATGAATACGGCGGTAGTTTTACTCATCGTAGCCGTTTATTAATTGATGTTTTTCGGGAAGTCAGAGAGGCCATTAGCCCTAATATTGCTGTTGGTGTAAGGATCTCAGCAACGGACTGGGTTGATGGTGGCTGGAATGTGCCTGAATCCATTGAACTTAGCGAATTATTGGAAGAATTAGGTTGCGACTATATCCATGTTTCTTCCGGTGGGTTATCTGAACAACAACAGATCCCAATCAGCCCAAATTACCAAGTCCCACTTGCTCAAGCGATCAATGAGCATACCTTTATGCCTGTTATCGCGGTTGGTTTAATTACGGAGCCTGCTCAGGCAGAAGCCATTATTGCAACAGGGCAAGCTGATTTTGTTTCGATCGGCCGAGGAATGTTGTTTGACCCACGTTGGCCATGGCATGCAGCGACACAATTAGCAGAACACATCAAAGTCGCCCCACAATATTTGCGAAGTGCGCCACATCAATTTAAGCAATTATTTAGCTAAAAAAGAAGCAATCACAGCGGTAGATGATTTAACCGCCGCTGTGATTGACGCTAATTAACGCTCAGCCTGCGTGCACTGATTAACAAATTCAATCATTGATTTTTGGAAATCAGATTCAGCGGTTGCTGATTTCGCTAATTCACCTTCAATACGTTTGAACTCTTTCAAACCATATTTTTCGATAGTCTTATCATAGGCACAACCACAGATAGCACTAATAGCATCTGCGGTTTCACCGGCTGGGCTACCGGATGCTTTTACACAATCATTCACAAAACTTGCTTTATATTCAGCAATTTCCGCTTTATCATCCGAACATGCTGCCAATAAAGTCATAACGCCTGCCATACCCAAAACTAATGCGATCTTTTTCATCTTTAGCCTATTATAAATTTAGTTTGCATTACGATTAATCTAAAAAACCAAATGAGAAAATCATATTTAGATTAATTCCCCATACCTTTTACATGTGAATAATAATAGCTGCTTTAGATTAAAAAATCTCTAGTATAAAGGCTATTTTTCATTGCCGTCTTATTTCGATAATAAGCGAAAAGAGCGCCATCGATAATAAAACAATGCGCTTAAAATAAGAATACAGCCTAAAATTTGGATGGCAGGCATTCTCTCATGATACCAAATAGCGGCAACAAATACCGTCATAACAGGCTCGAGTATCATAATGATCGCAGCATTTGCAGCAGTCGTATTTTTTTGTCCAATTAACTGCAAAATAAATCGTAAACTCGTTGCAATCACCACACTTGCGATAAACCACATTAAGGTCGATGTGGCTATCGTTGTAGGCCACTCTTCTAAAAAGAAAGACAACATTAGCCCAACGATACCTGTACAAGCTAATTGAATGGTCGTTAGCGGTAAAATAGGCACACTGCGGGCATAAACACTGGTATAACAAAAGTAAATTGCTTGTACGATTGCTGCGGCTAAAAACCAAAGTTGACTACTTTTAAATTGGATTTGCCCTTTAAATAGGGTCAAACAGGCAAGACCTAAGACTGCCACAGGTAGTGCTTGCCAAAAGTAACGTGTAGGACGAATTTTTAACAAAACCCATCCGACTAATGGCACAAATAGCATCGCTAAACTCATAATAAATGCCCCCTCACCTAATGAATCGGTTGTCGCTACCGCATAAATCCATAAGACGAGGTTAAGAGCCATCCATCCTCCGGTCATTAAAATGCTCGGAATTTGCTGTAATTGAATTCGATTTCGTTTACCTAGGCAAAAAGGTAAGAGAATAACCGCTGCAAGTAAAAAACGGCTTCCGAGAAAAGCAAAGATTGGCATACCTTGCACGGACTCACGGGAAAATACCCATCCCCATGCAGCAATAAAGGTAGTCAGCACTAAGAACACTTCCGCTTTTCTTTGTGGCTGCATAATTTATTTTACCTATTGATTATGTTTATTAGTGATAATCATACTGCCTATATGTTTTATGCCAATCGATATTTTATATTCACAATCAAATAAGACCTTTATAGCAACAAAATTTCCTCTTTATAAATGACTCGTCTCACCGAAGTTTGCTTTTTTCGTTGCCATCTCCTCTATTTCCTGTTTTTCATTTCGTAAATGAGGAAATCAGCTCTTTAATCCGTCAATTTTTCTCCTTTTTAAGCATGACATAATATCTTCAGTTTTATGCCAAGACGTGATCAAAACTATATTTGAAAAGGCGGGTCAATATGAGGAATATTCCTAAAAACGCGGATACCGATCCTGCGGCCGTTCAGAATATTAAGCGTGCTATTCAGGCTCGTAAATATGCGTATCCTGCGGAAATCAGTTTATTATGGAAAAACACAAGGGATTCATCATTCAACATCAGTTGGTCAAGCATTATGTTGACAGCTTGTTTAGTCAGTGCCCTGTTAATATTACTGATTAATTATTTGCTGTAATTGTATTATAAAAAAGCCCCCAGTAATTAGTGGTTCAACTACTGGGGGTCTCTTCAAAATGACCAAACTAATTCATTTAATTAATCACCAATAACCTAAGAATTTCCACCAAACGCTACCTAAGCCGATCCAAATAATTAGGTTAACAACACTCATCACAAAACCGGCTTTCCACCATTCACCTAATGTTACATAACCAGAACCAAAAATAATCGGTGCCGTCCCTGTACCATAATGCGTTAATGACATCATTAACGAAGATGAGAATGCCAATGTTAATCCAAGTAACATTGGAGGTGCGCCAAGTGCTAATCCAGCAGCAAAGAAAGCACCAAACATCGCGGTAATATGCGCTGTTGTACTTGCAAAGAAATAGTGCGAATAAACATAAATTAGAACAAGTATTAAGGCTCCCGACGCCCAGCTCAGTCCCATATTATCAATCGAAGTTCCCACTGAGACAGACATCCATTTAATCAGCCCTAATTTACCAAGGAAGCTCGCCATCATCACTAAAGCAGCAAACCAGACGACGGTATCCCAAGCGCCTTTATTTTTTAATACATCATCCCAATTTATTACGCCCGTTGAGAGTAAAATACCTAGCCCAATAAATGCTGCTGTTGTCGCATTAACACTGTAGCTTGGGCCAAATAACATTGCCGGTACCCCAGCCCACATTAACAGTAATAATACGAATACCCCGAGTGTAATAACTTCAGGTAATGAAATAGGGCCTAATTGCTGTAAACGCTCTTTGGCAAAGTTAGGCGCATCGGGTGTTGAGGTGATTTCAGGTTTATACATGAAATAGATGACTAAAGGCATCAAAATTAATGAAACTAAAGCGGGCGCAAATGCTGCAATAGCCCACATTGACCATGTTAATTCACTCGCTCCCCCTGCTTCACTGACGATCAAACTGACAATGAGTGGGTTTGGTGCTGTCGCGGTAATAAACATTGCAGAAGTAATAGGGTTAATATTGTAGTTCACTAACGAGAGGTAACGACCTATTTTCCCAGAAGTACCATCATCCGCTTTAGAGCCAAAGCTATCAGCAATTGAGCGCATAATCGGGTGAATGATTCCCCCTCCTCGAGCAGTATTACTTGGCGTTACAGGAGCAAGTACTGTCTCAGCAATGGCAAGTGAATAAGCTATCCCCAACGTTTTTTTACCAAACAATGAAATAACATAATAACCAATTCTAGCGCCTAATCCGGTTTTATTTAAGCTCATAGAGACCATGATTGAAATACCAATTAGCCAAATCAGGTCATTAGAAAAACCACTTAATGCATCTGCAATCGCAGCCTTTGTTGAATTCGGATTAGTCACTCCCGTCACGGCGACTAACGCGATAGCAATAATAGACACACCACCTATTGGTAGTGCTTTACCAATAATAGCGGCAATCGTACCAACGAATAGCGCTAATAAATGCCAAGCATTCGGATTAACGCCTTCCGGTACGGGGATAAGGAACCAAATAATGAGTGTGATTGCAACTGCAATCAATGTAGGTATCGGTTTTAGAGGGGTCAGTTTATTCATATCAGGATATCCATACGAGTTTTAAAAATGGAAATAAAATTTTTTCTAGTCATATATTTTCTATCTTTGTAAACATGTTAGCGAAATATCTCTGCCAGACTTTGATCGTTATCATTGAGTTACTTAGTTTTACATATAAGAAACGATTTTAATTTAGTAACAGAATGTAATTCATGATTACAAAAAATATTGTTAACAATTAACAAGTAATTATCATAGAATTAACATATTCCTAATTGAGAAAATGAGATGATTGGAGATAGCCATTTATAAGATCCTCCTTAATCTTTAAATTCATTTTCCCTCATAAAGAATATCGGCTTAATTATTAAAGCAATATAAAAGTGAAACACCACAATATACAAAAAACCAGACTAATTTATATTAAAATTAACAAAAATGAAGGCTGAATCGAATTATTAATATAAACAGCTTTTATTATGAAATAATCACATTAAATAAAAGACTTCAATCTTCATTTACTATAGTGTTCAAATAATAATCTCTTTGTACCTATTTTCTCTTTCATAATTTTGTTTCTCTTACCATCATGATAATTAAGGTATGAAACTATTACTCTCTGCACTACAATTATCTGTTGATTGAATTTCATACCCTGTATGGCTATTTAATCTAACCTTAATCATGAATATACTCCAAATAAACTCACGACTCTGAGGAAATATAAATGACAAAAAATGATGTTAGTTATGATAAAGAACAACAGCCTTGTATTATTTTATGCACGACGAATAGCCAAAACAATGCCATCAAAATTGCTCAGCAATTATTAGATAAACGGTTAGCGGCATGTGTCTCTTTGCTACCCGAGATAACATCGATATATCAATGGAAAAACACGATCGAACAAGATAAAGAAATAATGTTATTCATTAAATCTACGCATAAAAATCAGCCTGAATTATTCGCTGCCATCAAGGAAATTCACCCATACGAAACCCCAGAGTTGATTAGCCTAGATTTAGATAAAATCGATAGCCGTTATCTAGAGTGGTTAATAAAAGCGGTAAAATGAACCAATAATCATCCTAAATAGTGAGTAAGCTCTCAATATTTCAATCACATCTCTCATTATCTAAGGGTAAACAACTGGTCAGCTCTGGTAAGTAAAAAATTAATGTTATACAGAAGTTCTCGTTTTCGATTTATTTGCCCTCTTTTAGGAGGGCTTTTTTATCCTATTAAAACATATCAATAAAAGTATAAAAAAGACCCTCATTTAAAGAGGGGTCACTTGAAAATCAACGGAGTTAAATAAGTAACTTCACCTACTGTGATATACGCTTATTTTTACTGTTCAATAAAACAAGAAACCCCCAATAAATCGGGGGCGAAAATAAAATGAATGATGATTAAATTTGGCGTACAGGCGTATCACCTGCAACATAGTAGTCTGCTTGGCTCGCAGGTAACGGCTCACGACCACGGATTTTATCCGCCATCTTTTCAGCTATCATGATGGTTGTTGCATTCAAATTACCCGTGATAATCAGCGGCATAATTGATGCATCAATTATCCTGAGATTTTCGAGTCCATGAACCCGACCTGCACCGTCAACAACGGCCATTTCATCATATCCCATCTTGCATGAACCACAGGGATGAAATGCTGTTTCAGCACGTTCACGCACAAATGCATCCAGCTCTTCATCCGTTTGGATATGCTTACCAGGGCTAATTTCTTTACCTCGATAAGGATCCAGTGCTGGCTGTGCCATGATTTCACGTGTAATACGAATGGCTGCGCGGAACTCTTCCCAATCCTGTTCACTGGACATGTAGTTGAACAAAATACTAGGGTGCTGATAAGGATCCGTGGATTTTAATCTTACACGACCACGGCTAGGTGAACGCATCGACCCAACGTGTGCTTGGAAGCCATGCACATTTACAGCATTACTGCCGTTATAGTTAATGGCTACAGGTAAGAAGTGAAATTGAATATTTGGCCACGCAAATTTATCGCTGGTACGAATAAATCCGCCAGCTTCAAATTGGTTACTGGCACCAATCCCCGTACCTTTAAATAACCATTCAGCACCAATTGCGGGTTGGTTATACCACTTTAATGCTGGATAGAGAGATACAGGCTGCTTACATTCATACTGCAAATACATTTCCAGATGATCTTGTAAATTTTGCCCTACTCCCGGTAAGACATGTACAGCAGGAATATTAAACTCTTGCAGAACATCTTCAGGCCCAACCCCCGAACGTTGCAAAATTTGAGGTGAAGCTATCGCCCCAGCACATAATAGAACCTCCTTACGTGCTTTTGCCTGAACGGCTGTTTTATTATTCCCTTGATAAAACTTCACACCGACTGCTTTTTTGTCTTCAAATTCAATAATATCTGTCGTAGCATGCGTGATAATAGTTAAATTAGGACGTTTTCTGGCTTGATCCAGATAACCACGAGCCGTACTCGCACGACGCCCTTTTGGCGTTACTGTTCTATCCATAGGGCCAAAGCCCTCTTGTTGATAGCCATTCAGGTCATCAGTTCGCGGATAACCCGCTTGAACACCGGCCTCAACCATGGCATGAAACAACACGTTATTGCCATTTTTCGGTGTCGTCACACTCACGGGGCCATCGCCACCATGATAATCATTAGCCCCTATATCACGCGTTTCTGCTTTGCGGAAATAGGGCAAACAATTGAGATAACGCCAATCTTCTAAGCCTGGTGCTTGAGCCCACCCATCAAAATCTAATGCATTACCACGGATATAGCACATGCCATTGATCAGTGATGAGCCTCCTAATCCTTTTCCTCGTCCGCACTCCATACGGCGATTATTCATATGCGGTTCAGGATCAGTTTCATAGGCCCAATTATAACGTCGACCTTGTAATGGATAGGCTAAAGCCGCTGGCATTTGTGTACGAAAATCGAACCTGTAGTCCGGTCCTCCAGCTTCAAGGAGCAGCACAGTAACATCAGAATCTTCTGTCAGGCGGGTAGCAAGAACGTTACCGGCTGAACCAGCACCGATAATAATGTAGTCATAGACCATTGTTATCTCCTCTGTTTCAGTCAAATTTAAAATAAGCGATTAAAATACCGAGGCAAACTCCCCAAGTTCGACTTGTATTGATTTTATTTGAGTATAATTTTGGAGTGTTACTAGGCCATTTTCACGACCCACCCCTGAGTGCTTATAGCCCCCAACAGGCATTTGTGCTGGTGATTCCCCCCAAGTATTTATCCAACAGATACCCGCTTCTAATTGATGGATGACTCGATGCGCTCGTGAGATATCACGAGTGACAAGCCCTGCGGCTAAGCCATATAACGTATGGTTTGCACGTTCGATAACTTCATCTTCCGACTGATAACTCAAAATACTCATCACAGGACCAAAAATCTCTTCTTGGGTGATTTGCATATCATCAGAACAATCAGTAAAGACGGTTGGCAGCACATAAGCGCCTTGAGCAAATGCTCCTTCAGTCAAACGCTCACCACCACAAAGTAATTTAGCGCCCTGCTGTTTGCCTATTTCGATATAGCGCAATACATTTTCCATATGTGGAAAACTCACCAATGGACCAAAGTTAGTTGTCTCATCGAGCGGTGAACCTATTTTGATGCGCGCCACACGTTGTTGAATTTTCTCTTCAAATTGTGCTTTTAAGCTTTCTGGCACAAAAACTCGAGTGCCGTTAGTACAAACTTGGCCTGAACTATAGAAATTGGCCATCATGGCAATATCTGCTGCGTTATCCAGATCAGCATCATCAAAAATAATAAGCGGTGACTTGCCACCAAGTTCCATCGTGACATCTTTTAATGTCGAACCCGAAGCATTTGCCATCACTTTTTTGCCTGTCGCAACACCACCGGTGAAGGATATTTTTGCAATCCCTGGGTGTTCTGTTAGCCATTGACCCACATCCGCACCAGCGCCCGTCACAACGTTAAAAACGCCTGCTGGCAGTCCGGCTTCCGTATAAATCTCAGCCAGTTTTAGTGCGGTCAGCGATGTGACTTCACTTGGCTTAAATACCATGGCATTACCTGCCGCCAAAGCGGGTGCAGATTTCCAAAGTGCGATTTGAATTGGATAGTTCCACGCACCAATCCCAGCAACAACCCCAAGTGGCTCGCGGCGTGTATAGACGAATGCGCTCTCACGTAAAGGAATTTGCTCTCCTTCTAACGCGGGGATCAAGCCTGCATAGTACTCTAAAACATCAGCACCCGTGACAATATCCACATAGCGTGTTTCAGATAATGGTTTACCGGTATCCAACGTTTCCAAGTGTGCCAATTCGTCATTGCGCTCACGTAAAATATCAACAGCACGGCGTAAAATACGAGAACGCTCCATTGCCGTCATCGCTGCCCATACTTTTTGCCCTTGTTTGGCACTTTCCACAGCCCAATCAATGTCTTCACGCGTTGCAGATTGTAAACATGCGATCACTTCACCATTCGCTGGATTCATTGCATCAAACTGCCCACATTCAGGTTGTGAGCTATCCACATAACCACCATGAATATAAAGTTTATGTAATTGTGGTTGGTGCATAATATCTCCTTTCTGTTAAAACGGTTGGCTTAGCTATCCTTATGCCGAGTAAATTGCATATCGATATATTCATTCGTAATGGTTAAAGCATCTTGCAGGGGAAAAGCCTCATTACTCAAGGCACTACGCAACCATAACCCATCGATCAATGCCGCTAATCCTTTAGCAGCCATGCGTGCAGATTGTTTATCAAGTACACGCGAAAATTCATAACTGAGATTGGAATATAGCCGTCTATCATTCACTTGCTGTAACCGATTTAAACTCGGTTGATGCATGCTACTTGCCCAAAATGCCAGCCATGTTTTCATCGCCGCTTCACTAATTTGTGAAGAATCAAAATTACCTTCAACGATGGCTTGAATACGCTGCTTTGGCTGAGCATGACTCAACAGTCTTAAACGCATCGCAACAGCAACGCCTAGTTGGTACTGTATATGGCGCATTGTCGCCTCTAGCAGACCGTTTTTATCACGAAAGTAATGACTAATAATGCCGGTTGATACTCCCGCCTTTCGAGCAATTAAAGCGATACTCGCCTCTTGCATACCGACTTCATTAATCACATCAAGTGTGGCTTGAATTAACTGCTGCTTACGTATCGATTGCATTCCTATTTTCGGCATGATTTCTTAACCCAAAAAATACAGTGAACCTATTTATTAAACTTTTTTTTAATTGAACATTCAATCAATATTAACTATATTTTATCACAATTACTTTACAAACATAAGGAGAGGATAGGCGTAAAAATTCAACTCTTTGCTTTTAATTCAACAAATTAGCAAAGAATGTAACTTTTAACTTTCGAATAAATAAAATTGTGGAAACTGCCGATGACAATTCAAAATAGTCCAAAAAATCAGCAGAAAGACAAATTAAACTCTGTGGTTTTTTTCACTTCTGCTGGTTTAATACTAGCATTTTCATTTTTCACCATACTCATGACAGAAACGGCCAATCAGTGGATCGTTGCCACCCTTGGATGGGTATCAAAAACGTTTGGTTGGTATTATCTATTAGCCGCAACGCTGTATATTGTCTTTGTGATATTCGTAGCGACTTCTCGTTTTGGTAATATCAAATTAGGTCCAGAGCAATCGAAACCTGAATTTAGTGTACTCAGTTGGTCTGCCATGCTGTTTGCTGCCGGAATCGGTATCGACCTGATGTTTTTCTCCGTCGCCGAACCCGTGACACAGTATATGCTGCCACCTACAGGCGAAGGGGAAACATTAGAAGCAGCTCGTCAGTCGATGGTGTGGACTCTCTTCCACTATGGCCTGACGGGCTGGTCTATGTATGCATTAATGGGAATTGCGCTTGGTTACTTTAGCTACCGCTACAATTTACCGTTAACCATCCGTTCTGCACTTTATCCGATTTTTGGTAAACGTATTTATGGGCCTATCGGTCATACCGTCGATGTCGCCGCGGTTATTGGTACTATTTTTGGCATTGCAACCACACTCGGTATTGGTGTTGTTCAGCTCAATTATGGTTTAAAAGTCCTGTTTGACCTCCCGCAAGGGCTTGGTGTTCAGGGGGGATTAATCTTGCTCTCCGTCATCATGGCCGTGATTTCAGCCACTTCTGGGGTCAATAAGGGGATCCGTATTTTATCGGAACTTAATGTATTGCTCGCATTAGGTTTGATCTTATTCATTTTGTTTGTTGGTGATACTGAGTTCTTACTCAATGCGCTAGTCCTTAATGTCGGTGATTACATTAATCGCTTTATGGGGATGACGCTCAATAGCTTTGCCTTTGACCGCCCAACGGATTGGATGAATAGCTGGACCTTATTCTTCTGGGCTTGGTGGGTCGCATGGTCGCCATTTGTTGGTTTGTTTCTTGCGCGTATTTCACGAGGAAGAACCATTCGCCAATTTGTCATTGGCACACTGATTATCCCTTTTGTGTTTACCCTTCTCTGGTTATCTATTTTCGGTAACAGTGCGTTATACGAAATCATTCATGGCAATAAAGCACTTGCTGAAACCGTTCTAGCGGCGCCTGAAAAAGGATTCTATTCACTGCTTGAACTTTACCCAGGTTTTGGTTTAACCGCTTCCGTTGCGACAATCACAGGCTTACTCTTTTATGTGACCTCCGCGGACTCAGGCTCATTAGTCCTTGGTAATTTCACGTCAAACTTAAGCGATATCAACAATGATGCGCCGAACTGGTTACGTATCTTTTGGTCTGTCGCAATTGGTTTATTAACCTTAGGGATGTTAATGACCGATGGCGTGGCGGCGTTACAAAACACAACCGTCATTATGGGTTTACCTTTCAGTTTTGTTATTTTCTTTATTATGGCTGGGTTGTATAAGTCACTTAAAGTGGAAGATTTCAGACGAGTAAGTTCACTGACGACCAATGCACCAGCCCCGTTATACGGTAACGGAAAATTAAACTGGAAACAGCGATTAGGTCGTGTGATGAACTTCCCAGGTACTACCTATACACAGCGTATGTTGGATTTAGTCTGTACACCCGCAATGCAAGAGGTAGCAAAAGAGTTATCGCTACGTGGTGCTAACGTTGAATTTAATAGCCTTCCCCCCGTTGGCGATGAACGTTTAAATCACTTAGAACTTGTCGTTGATCTGGCCGAAGAGCAGAACTTTATTTATCAAATTTGGCCTCAGCGTTACTCTGTGCCGGGCTTTACTTACCGAGCTCGTTCTGGAAAATCTCATTACTATCGCTTAGAGACCTTCCTTTGGGAGGGAACACAAGGCAATGACTTAATGGATTACACCAAAGAACAGGTGATCAGTGACATTTTAGATCAATACGAAAAACATCTGAATTTCATTCACTTAAGTAGAGAAGCTCCAGGGGCAACATTGACCTTCCCTGAAACTAATTAAGCGTTTTACTGCAAGGGGCCAATTAGGCCCCTTTTTAAATAACAATAACATGCCTGTTTTTGAAATAAATTTCATGACAAGTCATTAATCTGTTCATCATTTAACCAATAAAGATCGCGTATTTTGATCATTAATGGCGCGATGCCAGATGGTTAAAATTCCCCCGACTAAAAGAGAAATGATGATGAATAAGACACTATTTGCACCTTATTTCGATGTTACCGTTGATGCTATTTGGAACGACCCACTTGCTCCTAACGGCAAACCAAACCCTAAATATAGCCAAGCCGCGATAAGTCACAGCGTTGATGGTGTGTACTTGGCTTTTTTAACTGCGGATCCTAATAATAATGCCGCATGGGGAGCATACTCCAGTATGCCTATCTCTTGGGCTAAACCATTTTGTGATGCGTTAATTGAAGCCAATATCAAAGTGATTGTGTCATTCGGAGGTGCGGCTAACTATGATGTCTCTGCAAGGCAAACTGTTGACCAACTGATTGCAACCTACCAAGAAGTCATTGATATTCTTGGCGCCTCGCAGCTAGATTTTGATTTTGAAAATGATTTATACGATGCCGATAAAACCTTCACCGCGCTATCAACCACAGTAAAAAATAACCCTGATATCACCTTGAGCCTAACGTTACCGGTGATGCCTTATGGCCTTGTCGAAAAAGGGTTAGCGCTAGTACAAAAATCTGTTAATGCAGGTTTAAAAATGAAAGTGAATGGTATGGCTATGGATTATGGTCAAGGAACTGATAAAAATATGGGGCAGGCCGCCGCAGATGTGGCAACCAGCCTAAAAGGTCAATTAAAAACCTACTACCCAACACTAACAGATGCAGAGCTGTATGATTTAGTACAAGTCACTCCAATGATTGGTCTTAATGATGATAGATCCATGTTTAATTTTAATGATATCAATACATTAAGTAATTTTGCGAAAACCAATGGCGTAAACTTAATTTCAATGTGGAGCTTAACCCGCGATAGGGTCGGCGTCGGCGAATTCGCATCAGCCTCTAATTCAGGCAACCCTGAGCAAACCAAAGATTTTGAATACACGGAACGCTTTACTAACGCACTGAAATAACGGGCCAAGGTGAGGCGATACATTGCCTCGCCTTATTTCTTCGCTTGTTCAATCATGTGCTTCAGTTGTTGCGGGTCATGCAACCAGGCTGGCTCCCCCGAGCATCCCATCGTGGCGAAAGCATGATGACAGACACCATTATTCCAACTATCCCACTCGCCACTTTGTTGTTTTTGAGCCAGTAAGTCTTCATAGCGGCGATCCTCTTCAGCCACTTTCTTTTTCGGATCAAAAATGAAACCTTGTTGCTGCTTGATAATATCAATACCTTGATAATCTTCATTATATACACGGTCAGCAGGCGCTTTTTCTGTGAAGGTATAATCCATTGCTATGGCTTGGATAGGGATAATAAATAGGCTAAATATCAATAAATTTTTAAGCATAATCATATTTTAATCACAAAATAATGCCAAAATTATAGATATGACGAATGAAATGGCGAGTTTTATCAGCCAAAACTTGTGTGACTGCCCTTTTTATCTGCAAAAAAGTGATCATTTAACCAAATTTCAAACGATTGATTTGGTTAAATTTAAAGGTTAAATATTCACTCATATACAGCTTAGTGAAGAATTACAGGTTTAACCCCCTACTATAACGGATAATCGTGATAGCCCATTTTTTCTGAAATATGACGTCCAGCAACCTTTAGCAAACGAATATAATATTCCAACTGCTGTTCATCAAAGCGAATGGTAGGAAAAGATATTGATAGCCCAGCAATCACATGGCCTAAACGGTCATAAACAGGCACTGCGATGCAACGTAGCCCCAGCTCTTGCTCTTCTCTGTCCTGTGCATAATGCAGCTTACGCACTTCAGCAAGCTCTCGCATAAATTGTTCGCTACTGAGGATCGTCGTCGCCGTTTTTTTCACAAACTCCACATTCTCTAAAATGCTGTTTACCGTGGCTTCATCTTGCCAAGCTAAAAGTACTTTGCCGATAGCGGTACAATACAATGGGTTACGCCGCCCGACCCGCGAATACATACGCAAGTTATAGCTAGAATCAATTTTATGAATATAAATAATGGCGTTATCATCGAAAGCACCAAGATGCACAGCTTCATGTGTTAATTGACCAATATGCTGCATTTCTTTATCAGCAATTTCAATTAAATCAACATACTCTAAAGATTTAGCACCTAATTCGAATAGTTTAAGCGTCAATGAATATTTATCCGCCTCCCCTTCCTGCGCCACATAGCCTAATTGTTTCATGGTTTGCAAGAAACGATAGGTGGTGGCTTTTGACATCAGCAGTCGTTGTGAAAGCTCAGACACGCCTATCTCTTTTTGTTCTCCTAATGCATTGAGAATACTGAATACTTTTACTACTGACGAAACGGCATCCGTTTGCGTGACCTTATCCACCATTCACCTTCCTATTTATTCAAACCAATATGATAACCATATCAGATGGTTTGATGTGCCGATTTTATGTTTACTCAACAGCATAAAGATCACTTTCATGAAAAACAAGAACGCTGATTCGATATTTTTAAAACGGCGTTTCATTTTTATTTGAACTTGTCTAAAAAATAGGTTTTAATGCTATTAGCTAATGAGGTTTTACTCAATTGAGTGATAAAAAATAAAAACGATAGGTGGTAAAAATGGCTACAGCTTTGCAAGTTGCCGTGATTGGCGAATGTATGGTTGAGTTACAAAAATCAGGGGAATTATTTAAGCAAACTTTTGGTGGGGACACGCTAAATAGCGCTCTCTATCTTGCACGTTTAACCCATAAACAAGGTGTTATCACTCGCTATTTAACGGGACTGGGTCAAGATCCCTTTAGCCAACAAATGTTAGAAAGCTGGCAAGCTGAAGGGATCAATACAGACCATGTGCTGATCGCCGAAAAACACCTCCCCGGTATGTATTTAATTGAAACTTCAGAAGAGGGTGAGCGCCGTTTTTTTTATTGGCGTGATAACTCAGCAGCGAAATTTTGGTTAAATGCGCAAACCGCCGAGCGCACCCAACAATTACTGAATCAACAACAATATCTCTATTTAAGTGGCATCAGCTTAGCTATTTTACCTGAAGCCGCTCGCCAATTGCTGTTTACACTGTTAGCAACAGCTCGCCAGTCAGGCGCTAAGGTCATTTTTGACAATAATTACCGTCCGGCATTATGGCCTTCTGTCGAGGCGGCACAGCAAGCCTACCAACAGATGTTATCGCTGACTGATATCGCATTTTTAACTTTTGATGATGAGCAACTGCTGTATGGTGATCAGCAAGAAAGCCAATCAATTGCACGTGCACAGCAGCATGGCGTTGAAGAGATCATTATTAAACGCGGAGCAAAACCCTGCTATATCATTATTCACGACCAACAATTCGAAGTCGCCGCGAATAAAGTGGCGCAAGTCATTGATACCACCGCTGCTGGTGATTCTTTCAGCGCTGGTTATCTTGCCTGTCGAATTCTGGGTGGCTCACCTGAAGAAGCGGCTCGCACAGGCCATTTACTTGCAGGAACCGTGATCCAACACCGAGGTGCCATTATTCCGCGTGAAGCGATGCCCATCATAGAGCTAAACAATATCAAAGGGATCTAAACATGAATCAACTCATCGAGAAATTAAAAAAAATTAATGTCGTGCCTGTTATTACTATCAATAATGCAGAACATGGTGCTCCCCTCGCTAAAGCGTTAATGGAAAATGGGCTGCCGTGTGCAGAAGTGACTTTTCGAACTCCTGCTGCCGTACAAGCCATCAAAAATATGCGAGCGGCATACCCTGAAATTCTGATTGGGGCGGGCACAGTACTGACAACTCAACAGGTTGATCAAGCCATTGATGCAGGCGTGGACTTTATCGTAAGCCCAGGTTTTAACCCTAAAATCGTCGCTTATTGCCAGCAAAAAAATGTCATTATTATCCCTGGGCTCAATAATCCAAGCTTAGTTGAACAGGCGTTAGAATTTAATTTAACCACAGTGAAGTTTTTCCCAGCAGAAGCTTCTGGTGGCGTAGCGATGTTAAAAGCGTTAAGTGCCGTCTACCCTGTGAATTTTATGCCTACGGGGGGAATTGGTCCAAAAAATATCCACGAATATAAGGCGCTACCTTCTGTCCTTATTTGTGGTGGTTCATGGATGGTACCTAATGACCTGATTGATAATGAAAATTGGCATGAGTTAGGGAAGCTGATCGCTGAGGCTGCCAGCCTTTAATGCTCAAGTAAGTGCTCCTGACGCCATGATGTAGGGAGCGCTTATTCAACAAAGAAATGTCATTCTCCACAGCAAAATAGTTAACTAAGCGGACTTTTTAGTCCTATCACCCCATCATCAGTATGCTAACGCGGCTTCTGTGACTATCGCGAATGCGGCGAACGCCGCAATATTACTCGGAAATAGACTTTAAACGACCACGTAAGCGCTTGATAGCTTGGCTATGCAGCTGACTAACACGTGACTCCCCAACCTCTAACACCGCTCCAATTTCCTTTAAATTCAATTCTTCTTGATAATATAGCGTCAGCACAAGCTTTTCTCGCTCAGGGAGTTGCTCGATGGCATCAATCACCTGTGAACGCAAATTCGACTCCATCAAAAAATTCAATGGGTTGCCACCATCACTTTCATTAATGACGGGTTCACAGCTCTCGCCATGAATTTCATGCCACTCATCATAGGAATAGAGTTGGCTGTTATTCGTATCCAGTAAGGCTTGTCGATATTCAGTAATATCTATTTTTAGTGATTGCGCTATTTCACTTTCAGTGGCTGTACGACCCAATGTTTGTTCAAGCTCACCAATCGCTTTTGCCATTTCTCGTGCTTGGCGGCGTACACTACGAGGCGCCCAGTCGCGACTGCGTAATTCATCCAACATGGAACCACGAATACGCTGTACCGCATAGGTGGCGAATGACGCCCCCTGAGAAGCATCGAAACGTTCCAATGCATGTAATAACCCAATACCTCCCGCTTGTATGAGGTCATCAACATCTACACTGGCTGGCAGTCTCACTTGTAACTTTAGGGCCTCATGTCGTATTAAGGGATAATAACGCTCCCATAGGCTATTTTTATTAATTACACCTTCGGCAGTATACAAATCACTCACAACCGGAATCACCCTTTAAGACTGATATAAAGGTATTCATTATGCTAGTGACTTAATAATTCAATCCGTTGAGTAATGAGGTAAATTAGCGCTATTTTCCCTAACACAAATGTTCACTGGCGAAATGGTATCGCGCCGAAATGAAATTCATGCCGTCATCATAATACAAAAAAGGCCAGAATATTCTGGCCTTATAAACGAGAGAGTGAAACGAATTAACGTAACAGGCTCAGAACACCTTGTGGAACTTGGTTTGCTTGTGCCAGAACTGAAGTACCTGCTTGTTGCAGGATTTGACCACGGCTCATGTTAGACACTTCTGTTGCAAAATCAGCGTCTTGGATACGGCTACGTGCTGCACTCAAGTTGTTGACTGAGTTGTTCAGGTTATTGATAGTAGATTGCATACGGTTTTGGAATGCACCCAGTTTAGAACGGTATGAATCCACATTTTTCAGTGCAGTATCTAAAGTATCTAATGCGTCAGACTTTGCAGCAGTACCACCACCTAGAGCAGTGATCTCACTACCTTTCACATACTCAGTCTTACCACCGGTTGTGTTTTTAGTCGCTTCGTACCATTTATTATCTGTTGTATCCTTGATATAAAATTTATCAGTTTCTGTTTTATCTGCATAAATTTCAGCTGTATTAATTTGTGCACCGCCAGCGGTTTCAACCGCATAGTTATTAGCATCTACGGTGATTGCAGTGCCTTTACCCGCTGGCTCTTTTGGACCAGCCGCAGCCGCGGAAACTTTTTCAACTTTGTCTTTAAAATCTTTGATACCTAATGTATCAAGATCCATTTTTTGCATTTCCATGCTGATAGTTTGACCATCTTTCGCACCCACTTGGTAAGAAACAGTCTCACCGTTTAGAATTTGTGTTCCGTTAAATTCAGTGTGTTGATAGATACGGTCGATTTCATCCAGACGTTGTTGTACTTCATCACGAATTGAAGTGATATCGCTGTCAGAGTTACTGCCGTTAGCTGCTTGAACAGTCAGTTCACGAATACGTTGCAAGTTTTCGTTGATTTCGTTAACTGCGCCTTCAGCCACTTGCGCCATTGAAATACCGTCGCTCGCATTACGAGAAGCTTGGGTCAAACCTTTGATGTTAGCAGTGAAACGGTTAGCAATCGCTTGACCCGCAGCATCATCTTTTGCGCTATTGATACGTGAACCTGAAGATAGACGCTCAATTGCAGTACCCAGTACGCTTTGTGAACGGTTTAAATTGTTCTGAGTTGTCAGAGACAGGATGTTAGTGTTGATAACCTGTGCCATAATATATGTCCTTGTTATTCCGTAATAATAAAGTTAGCCAATCTGTTAGGCTTTACAGTTTGTTGCCAGCAATACCATTATCGGCGGCATAAAAAAGGGCTTTAGGGCTTTCAACAAAAATTTTTTTATCTGAAAGCCAAAAAACCAGCAACCACAGCACTTCGAGCGATAAATTATTTTGTCAAAATAATTTTATAAACCGCAAATTTTAACTTATTGATTATCAATAGAGACAAATACCCTGTTTTGTGGGGTCAACTCCTGCCATCATTATTTATCGACTTAGTCTAAGATTTCCGTTCTTCTCGCCGATAACCCTGTAAATGAGAATAATTTTTTAGGAGAGAACAATGGCTGGTATATCGACACTCGGTATCGGGGCAAACTTAGACTTAAATAACCAAATGGACCAACTTGAAGCGATGGAAAAACGCCGCCTTGAGCCATTAGCCACTCAAAAAGCCAGCTATGATGCGCAAATCAGTGCCTTTGGTAAAATGCAATCGTCACTCGAAAAATTAAAAAAAGCGGCTGAAGATATTAAAAAATATGGTGATATCAGTACCACCAAAGTCAATGGCGAATATAAGAGTTTTGATGTAAAAACAGACGGCAAAGCGGTAGCAGGTGTACATGATGTATTAGTCACCCAGTTAGCCAAAGCGCAAACTATCGCCACTAAAGGCCATGATGATAATAAAAAATTATTAGGGAATGGCAGTGCAGAACGCACCATCACCATTACTCAACCCGCTGAAAAAGAACCTATCATTATTAAATTAGATAATGAACATACTTCTTTAATTGAAATAGCAGATGCGATTAATAAGACCGATAAAACGGTTACCGCAGCAGTGATTAAAGATAAAACGAATAATTATCACCTTGTTGTTACCTCCAAAAAAGAAGGTACAGACCACCGTATTAGTATTAATGTTGAAGGTGATGACGAACTCGCAAAAATACTGAATGTTGAATCTGAATTAAACAGTGATGGTAATGTCGTTTTAAAAGATGAAAAAAACATCGGCATAGAGCAAAAAGTTCCCCCGCAAAATGCCTTGTTAAATATTGATGGTTTTGAACTTGAATCACAAAGCAATGAAGCAAAAGATCTCTTTCCTGGTTTAACTCTGACACTAAAAAAAGAGAGTGAAGATAAAAAACCCGATCATCTGATCGTTTCTGAGGATATTGAACCTGCTAAAGCAAAAATTAAAGCCTGGGTAGATGCCTATAATGAATTCCAAAATCTCGCTAAGGAATTGACTAAATATACGCCAACAACGAAAGGAACTGCGCCAGATAAAACCAACGGCCCATTGATTGGTGATTCTACACTACGAACAATACAAAGCCAGTTACGTACGCAAATACGTTCAGCACAAGATAGTGGTGAGATTAATTTATTGAACAAAATGGGGATCACACAAAAAGTTGATGGCACATTAGAGATAGAAGATAAAAAATTCGAAAAAGCGCTAAAAGATAACCCTGGAAGTGTCAAAAATTTCTTTATGGGAGATGGTAAAGAAACAGGCTTTGCCACAGAAAACTTTAATTTCTTAAAAGAGACACTCGACGCTCGTGAAGGCACACTGCATAACGCAACTGATGGCGTGCAAAAGAAAAAGAAAAGCCTTGATAAACGCATTGAACAAACAAATAAACAAATTGAAAACACTATGGATTTATACCGCCGTCAATTCCAGAATTTAGATAAAATGATGAGCTCACTCAATAGCACCAGTAACTCATTAGGCAGACTGTTAGGTTAATAATTATGTATCAACAAAAAGCAAAACAAGCCTACCAACAAGTCGATTTGGAAAGTGAAATTACCAACGCGACACCGTATCAATTGATCACTATTCTATATAAAGGGGCGTTAAGCGCCCTAAAACGTGCTGAAATTTTTATGCAACAGAATAATATCGCGGCAAAAGGCCAAGAAATTACAAAAGCCATCGATATTATTGATACGGGTTTGAAACAAGCGCTTAATCATGACGCGGGTGGCGAAATCGCGGAGAACCTTGATCGTCTATATGATTACATGATTATGCGCTTATTAAATGCTAACCTTGAAAATAATGTGGCTTATATCCAAGAAGTTTACCAATTACTCTCCGATATCGCGTCAGCTTGGCAACAGATCGGGGCAAATGTGGATGAAAGATAAACAGGTGAATAATAAAGAACCTATTGATTTATATGAAATCTATCGTGATGTTTTAGTATTAAGCGAAAATTTAGTCGCGCTAGCACAAGCAAAACAGTGGGAACAACTCGTTGCCCAAGAAACAGAATATGTGTATGCCGTCGAAAATTTAACGCAATTAACACATGAATTCGAAGCGCAGAACCCCATCACAGATGAACTGGTGGGGTTATTGCATCAAATCATCGAAAATGAAAAGATCACTAAAACCTATTTGCAACAACACTTAGATTTTTTAAGTAAAGAAATGAAACAGTTGGATCAAACACGGGTCATCAATAACAGTTATGGCCAATTTAATGAGCCAGATACACCAATGACAATTAAACCCATTGAATAGCCATGTGTGTCAGGCGCCCCTACCTGACACTTATGGATAACTTATTGCCTTAAGCGTTGCTGTTTCTTTAATTTTTTCAACAGCATATTCCGCTTTAGTGGCGATAAATGATCAAGAAACACTTTTCCATGTAAATGGTCGATTTCATGTTGCATCACAATTGCCAAAAACTCGTCAGAATCAAGAGTAAATTCTTTTCCATCTCTATCTAACGCTTTGACTTTCACACGTTTAAACCGCGCAACATCTGCATAAATTTCAGGTACAGATAAGCATCCTTCTTGGTAGCTCGTCTCACCTTCACTTTCAATAATTTCAGGGTTAACAAATACCATCGGTTGATCGCGATTTTCAGAAATATCAATTACCATTACCGATTGTGTTGCTGCAATTTGCGTTGCTGCTAAACCAATACCATTCTCGGTGCTATACATGGTATCTAATAAATCATCAATTAATGTTTGTACCGCCGCAATGTCAGTCACTGGACTGCATTTGATTCGCAAGCGCTCATCAGGTATCTCAATAATCGTTTTTACTGCCATATCTCAAAAATCCTATCTGTCGTGCTCTTTATTCAAACTATTATCATTATCGTATTTTTAAATTTACGATAAGATGCAAAAAATGGCATTATGACTCAATGAAAAAATCACATAAGAATCAATTAGGTTACCGCTACGTCGCCTAAAGTAAAAGAATACATAATGGAATTTCACAGAAAAATAACATGTAATCTGGGAAAAAACACCAAAAATAGACCTAAAACAGCAAAACAATTCAAATTAATGATAAATAACCCAATTTATAATAAGGATTAATCATCTCATTCGCTATGCTGCAATAATAGCCTTACTTATCGAGGGGTTTATCATAATAATATACATCTAAAATCATTTTTAGCCCACAATCAATCTGCTCTATTTTTAGCCTAGATTATTTCCCTCATCAATAGAATGAAATTGGCGGAGTAAGCGATAAAAACATTATCTATGTATAAATTAATAGGGTCGCCAGTAAGACATTACCTGCTTATCGCTTTTTGTTATTTTTTGTGTCATTTGATTGAGCTTCAGGAACCTATCAATGCCTATATCAACAGGATTATATTTAAAACCATTTATCATAAAGTTAACACTGAATATGCTGCCTCACTCCGGTTATTTCATTCACCAAAATTATCAAAGAAATAAATAGCCTTCAATTTAATTCAAATAAAATCACTTTTCACGAGCTAATTAAAAACAAATTCAGAATATTAATAAAAATCAATTAACTTTATTATAAAAAACAGAACGCACTATATTAATTGAGTTAATTAAAGTAGATGGATTTATTTCATTAATAAAGGAATCAAGATGAAAAAACACTTTCCCCTAAAGGCGATGACTTTCCTATCAATCGTTTCTCTTTCAAGTACCACGCTCGCCGCCCCTATTCATTTTTCAACATTATTAATGGATTCAGCCATGACACTCTATGAACTGCAAGAGTTCGGAAAAGAAATCAAACAACATCTCGCTGAAAAAGAGCAAAAATCAAAATTTAAAACCTTTGATGAGCTTCTTTTGGAACAATTAAAAAAAGTAGACAAAAGTTTTACACCCACCATGTCTGAAGTAGATGAAAACATAAAACAATCAATAGAAAATAATAATCATTATATTAATGCTCAGCTAAGCATGTATTCCCATAATAGCGAAAAAAAATGGTTATTACTTAAGAGGAAGCATCATAAAGCTCAGACAGATAATTTGAATCAGTTTGCTAACCTACACCAAAGCATAGATAAAACTCAGAATATCAATAACACACGTTTTACTAAGCTGGATAAAAAAATTGATAAAACCGCCAAGCAAGCTAATTCAGGCATCGCTTCTGTTGCGGCGATGTCGAATATTCCCTATACCATGAATACCCGTTTTAGTGCAGGTGTTGGCCTAGGTCATTATCATGATGGTCATGCTATCGCGGCTGGCGCACAATACCAAGTAAAAGAGAATATTAACCTTCGTAGCTCTATCTCTTGGAATAATTCAGACCGCGCCGTGGTCGGTGCTGGTATTGCCATTGGTTGGTAGTTGGCTACGCCACACTCTTTTTTGATATCTTTAAACGTTCACTTCCCATACCACAGGAAGTGAACGCTTCCATTGCATCATTAATGCCAAAATCCTAACAACGATAAAATTCATATCATCATAATTTAAAAATCATTGTTTAAACGGGGATCGCCATAATTTCTTGATATGCCGCGACCAGTTTATTTCGCACTTGGATACCCATTTGTAAACTTAAACTGGCTTTTTGCATATCCACCATAACATCATTCAGCGAAATATCACTTTTGCCCAATGTAAAATCTTCAATCTGTTTTGCCGATTGATTCCTAACAGAATTAATTTGATTTACGGCAGAAACAAGATGATCAGCAAAACCAACAGGTTCAATCACGGGCTTACTGTGATTTGCAGCTTGTGATGCGGTCATTTGTAGCTGCGATAATACGCCTTCAATAGCTTGGATTGTCATTTTCTTCCCTTCAATTTCTGTGCGAGCCATCGTCGCTGTCTTATTTGGCATGCATACCCTAGCACAGCCTTTTTAACTTGAAGCCGATAAATAACACCAAAATTATGGGCTGATTCCGTCATTAGATTTATCAGAGTCATCAATAATAGCAACGTAAAAAAGTGATGTACGAAGAGGGAATAACATTGTTTCGCCAAAAGTGTTTTCATCTGTTGATTCTGCAAGGCAGGGAATATTTATGAGTGCCGCATCTAAAGAGACCGGAGAAGCTACCAAAGGGTTTGCATCTATTGCATCACGCTTTAAGACTTCCCCCAAAATCCCATTAATGATTGCTGGCGCCGCCGCGATTGCGGTCGTTGTCGCCCTACTTCTTTGGCTACGCAGCCCTGACTACCGCGTACTTCTGAGTAACCTCAGCGCAAAAGACGGTGGTGATATCGTCAGTCAATTAACGCAAATGAACGTGCCGTATCAAATTGCCGATAATGGCAGTGCAATTTTGGTACCGGCCGATAAAGTTCATGAATTGCGCCTAAAATTAGCCCAGTCAGGTTTACCAAAGGGCGGAAATACAGGCTTTGAGCTGTTAGATAAAGAACAGTTTGGTATTAGCCAATTTAGTGAGCAAGTTAACTATCAACGTGCATTAGAAGGTGAGTTATCGCGCACGATTGAATCACTCAGTCCAGTGCAAAATGCTCGCGTTCATTTGGCTATTCCTAAACCGACCTTATTTGTCCGTGAACAAAAATTACCGACTGCATCTGTTACCGTGGGGTTACTTCCTGGTCGTATGCTCGATGAGGGCCAAATCAATGCCATTATCCACATGGTATCGAGCAGTGTAACAGGTTTAACAGCCTCAAATGTGACGATTGTTGACCAAACAGGTCGGTTGCTGACTAACAATGACAATAGCCAGCAATCGGCTAACAATGCGCAAATAAAAATGACGAAAGAGATGGAGTCTCATCTCAAACAACGTATTGAAGACATTATTTCGCCTTTAGTTGGGCGTGCTAACGTTCATGCTCAAGTTACCGCACAGATGGATTTCTCAAAAGTTGAGCAAACCTCTGAAGAATATAAGCCAAACCAAACCCCCAATAGTGCGGCGATACGTTCTCGTCAAAATAGCCATAGCATGCAGAACAATGCTAGTGGTACCGGTGGCGTACCTGGGGCGCTGTCGAATCAACCACCCAGTGCTCCGAGTGCACCAATAACGACGGATAAAAAAGAACAAACATCACAGCAAAGCAGTGCTTCTCATAATGGTTCAAGTCATTCTCAAAGTGATGAAACCACCAATTATGAAGTCGACCGTAAAATTAGCCATACTCAGCGCCAAATAGGTGTCGTTGAACGGTTGTCCGTTGCAGTGATCATCAACTATTTACCGCAAGAAGGTGAAAATGGTCCACAAATGCAGCCGTTATCACCGGAAATGATGGAACAAATTGAATCACTTACCCGTGAGGCAATGGGCTATTCGACTGATCGTGGTGACTCATTGAGTATTACAAATTCACTGTTCACCAACGATAGCGTCGTAGAAGAACAACCTTCAATGCTTGAGAACCCACAACTTCTCGCACAAGTATTGGATTACGGCAAAATTATCTTAATCGCTATTATTGCTTGGTTTATGTGGCGTTTTGGTATCAAGCCTCAATGGCTCAAATACCGTCAAACACAGCAAGCCCAAGCAGCAGAGGTGTTTGTTGCGGCTCAGCCTAAAACCCCTCTCGTCGTTGAAGAAGAAATTAATGAAGATATGGATGAACAAACACGTCGCCGTCTCACTCGCCAACGTGTCAGCGCAGAAATCCAAAGTCAGCGTATTCGTGAAATGGCAGAAAAAGATCCACAAGTCGTGGCTATGGTCATTCGCCAGTGGTTAGGAAAAGCACAATGATATTAAGTGGAACCGAAAAAAGTGCCGTGATGCTGATGACACTCGGCGAAGATCAGGCAGCTGAAGTTTTCAAGCATTTGAATCCTAAAGAAGTGCAGCAATTGAGTATGGCCGTCTCGAATATGCGCCAAATCTCTAACAATGAGTTGGCGGAGGTTTTAACAGAATTTGAGGAATCCGCCATTCAATTTGCCGCACTCAATATCAATACGAATGATTATTTACGTTCCGTGCTTGTGAAAGCACTGGGTGAAGAGCGTGCCGCTAGCTTACTTGAAGATATCTTTGATAAGCAGGAAAGCACTTCAGGTATTGAAAGCCTCAATTATATGGAACCGCAAACCGTTGCCGATATTATTCGTGACGAACATCCACAGATTATTGCTACGATTTTAGTCCATCTGAAGCGTAACCTGGCTGCGGATGTTTTAGAGCTATTCGAAGAGCGTCAACGCAACGATATTATGCTACGTATCGCAACCTTTGGTGGCGTTCAACCAGCAGCGTTAGCTGAATTGACCGAAGTGCTAAATAACCTGCTTGATGGACAAAACCTCAAACGCAGCAAAATGGGTGGCGTAAGAACTGCTGCTGAAATTATTAACTTGATGAAAAATCAGCAAGAAGAAAGCGTTATTAATGCGATGCGTGATTACGATGGCGAACTGGCACAACGCATTATTGATGAAATGTTCCTATTCGAAAATCTTATCGAAGTCGACAATCGCAGCATTCAGCGCATTCTACAAGAAGTTTCCAACGACTCGTTGGTTATCGCGCTCAAAGGCAGCAATCAAGCTCTACGAGACCATTTCCTCAACAATATGGCTGTTCGTGCTGCTGAAATTGTTCGTGACGATTTGGAGTCCCGTTCACCAGTACGCATGTCTCAAGTCGAAAACGAGCAGAAAGCGATTCTTATGATCGTTCGCCGCCTAGCAGAGAAAGGCGAAATCACCATTGGTGGTGGAGATGATGTCTATGTCTAATTCATCGATTCCTCCGCATGCATGGCAGCCTTGGCAATTACGCGAGTTGAACCAGTGGGACCTTAACTCTTCAGGGTTACCTTCCGCTGATGAACAGCCTGAACCTGATAAACCTAAAGTGCCCTGCCTTGAACCACAAGAGGTACTAGAGCAGATTAATATTCTCGATAACCTAAAAGAAGAAGCGCATCGTGCTGGCTATCAACAAGGTTATGATTTGGGGAAAAAAGAAGGTTATCAAGCAGGCTTTGAGCAAGGGCTTCGCGCGGGTGAAGAACAAGGCCGCCAACAAGCATTAGCGCAAGAGCAACCCATTATTGAAACATGGCAAAAACTACTCTCTGAGTTTAATTATTCATTAGATAGTTTCGATACCGTGATCACAACAAAGCTGTTGCAAATCGCTTTAACCGCTGCAAAACAGGTACTGGGGCAATCAACCATCTGTGACGGTACCGCTCTACTTGAAGAAATCAGCCATTTGCTACAGCAAAAACCTATTTTTACTGGGCAACCTGAGTTACACGTTAACCCAGCGCATACCGAACTGATCGAACAGCATTTAGGCTCACTGCTGAGCTTAAACGGCTGGCGCTTAGTGGGTGACCCCAAGTTACACCTTGGGGGTTGTCGCGTTGTCGCTGAAGAGGGTGAAATCGATATGACCGTTGCAACACGCTGGCAGGAATTGTGCCGTCTTTATGCGCCGGAGACCCTATCATGACAGTACGAATGAGCCGTTGGATTGCCGCACTGGAAGGGTTTGAATCACGTATGAAAGGGATCCCAATGACACGCCATTATGGGCGTTTGACTAAAATTACCGGTTTAGTCATGGAAGCTGAAGGCATCAAAATGCCATTGGGAGCCACTTGTATTATTGAGCGTACTATCAATGGCCGCCATGACGAGGTGGTTTGTGAAGTCGTTGGATTTAATGGTTCGCGCATGTTACTGATGCCGCTTGCGGATCTCGAAGGCATTGCGCCGGGAGCGCGTGTCTATGCACAAACAACGGGAGATGATGGGCAAACTAGCCGTTTATTACCTCTCGGGGATGAGCTATTAGGGCGTATTTTAGATGCGCAAGGCACCCCTCTTGACGGCAAGGGGCCGCTTGATGTTAAGCAACGTGCTCCCTTGATCACTCCACCAATCAACCCACTAGAGCGTACACCTATCCACAGTGTTTTGGATGTGGGGGTTCGAGCGATCAATGCCCTACTCACTGTGGGTCGAGGGCAGCGCATGGGCCTGTTTGCCGGTTCTGGCGTGGGGAAAAGTGTCCTGCTTGGGATGATGGCGCGTTTCACACAAGCTGACATCATTGTCGTTGGCCTCATCGGAGAGCGTGGGCGCGAAGTTAAAGATTTTATTGAAAATATTTTGGGGGCAGAAGGTTTAAAACGAGCAGTGGTTGTTGCGGCGCCTGCCGATGTTTCACCATTACTACGCATGCAAGGTGCCTCCTATGCTACCCGTATCGCCGAGTATTTTCGTGACCTTGGTAAGAATGTTTTACTGATTATGGACTCCCTGACGCGTTATAGCATGGCACAACGGGAAATCGCTTTAGCCATTGGAGAACCGCCTGCGACCAAAGGCTATCCGCCATCTGTTTTTGCCAAATTACCCGCATTGGTTGAGCGCGCAGGTAATGGCAAAAATGGTGGCTCAATTACCGCCTTTTATACGGTGCTAACGGAAGGGGATGATCAGCAAGACCCTATCGCGGATTCTGCTCGCGCTATTCTTGACGGTCATATCGTATTATCACGCTCGCTGGCTGAATCAGGTCACTACCCCGCTATTGATATTGAGGCCTCAATCAGCCGAGCCATGACTGAATTAATTGATAAGCAACATTATCGCCAAATTCAACGCTTTAAGCAGCTGACTTCCAGTTATCAACGAAATCGTGACCTCATTAATGTGGGTGCCTATGCAGCAGGCAGCGATCCGCTGCTAGATATGGCCATTCAATATTACCCTCGTATGTCTAAATTTTTGCAACAAGATATCGATGAGCGCTGCGACTATCAAAGCGCTTGTGAACAATTGGCGCATGCGGTTCCTAATGAGTCATGAGGGTTAGATGAGTAAAAACAATGCGTTAACTACATTATTGAGTTTGGCTATTGAGGCTTCTGAGGAAGCCGCAAAGGTTTTAGCCCAAGTTAGACAAACGCAAGTACAGATGACTCAACAACTCAATATGCTAGAAAACTATCAGACTGAGTACCGACAAAAGCTCAATCAGACACTGCATAGCGGGATAGATGCCGATAAATGGCAAAACTATCAACAGTTTTTAGTGACATTAGAGCTGACAATTGAGCAACAGCAGCAACAGTTATCCCTATGGGAACAACGTGTCAATGAAGCAAACCGTCACTGGCAGGAAAAACAACAGCGGGTCAATGCTTTCGATACTTTAATTCAACGTGCTGAGCAGACTAAAAATCAGCGCTTAAGCCGATTAGAGCAAAAGCAAATGGATGAATATGCTCAACGTGCAACGTTACGGAGAAACCAATAAATGGACGTCAATACGCATAACGCCGCCAAGGCAGCCATCACAAACAGTAAAAATATCGGTAACGCACAACAAAACGAGCCGCGTTTTGAGGATAACCAAGCGCCTGCGGTGCCTTTTCAAGCTGTGTTGGATAACCAGCAGCCAGCGCCACAAAAAACATCGACTAATCATTCTACGTTAGAAAATGCGCCTAACAGCACCTCGGTGTCGACAAATACGCCGACAGCAGCGGCTGAGCGTGATACCTCACCGATTAAGGATAAAACTGAACACGCGATTGACCAGCTCAATTATAGCCGCCACATACGCAACGAAGCGAACCAACCGGCGTTACGGGCACAGTTACTGAACCAAGCAGATGCTGTCGAACAAGTGTGGTTAACCAACCTAAAAAGTGATTTAAATCAGCAAGCGCTTGCGTCGGTATCCACGAAGTTTGCCGATGGTCATCGTTCAGCTTTGGTGCCTTTTGCGCAAAAAATATCACCACTCAATAGCCAATTGGTCGCTAACCCCGACGCTGATGAAAGCACTGATTTTCGTGCACAAATGCAGCTAGCTGAAGATGAGGAGTCGACATCAATCGCGGCATTTATTAAAAACGAGAAACAAGAACGTAAAGACCAGCCGCTATTTTCCCTTAACGATAAACGCGAAATACCGGCTAAAGAGTTAACTCACGACTTTATGCCATTAAATAAAAAACTGGCTGATAAAGACCCACTTTCTGTAACACAAAACGTCTCCGTTGTGGATAACAGTCAAAATATCAAAGGAGCATTTACATCAACTGTGGAGAATGGTTCCTTTCAGGTGACACCAACACAAACCGTGGTAGGCACAACTGTCAATTTGGCAGCACCACTCGTTAACTCACATGCAGCTTCCGCCAATATGCCTGTTGTGCCAATGCCATCCGGAGTGCCTTTAGGGAGTGACGCATGGCAACAGCAATTAAACCAACACATGTTGTTTTTCTCACGCCAAGGTATTTCACATGCGCAAATACGTTTACATCCAGAAGAGCTAGGCTCCTTGAATGTTCATCTGCGTATTGAAGATAACCAAGCGGTAATGCATTTTGTTTCGCCACATAGCCACGTACGGGCCGCCATGGAAACGATGATGCCGATGCTACGTAATGCGTTGCAGGAAAGTGGCATTCATCTTGCTCAAGGTTCTGTTGGGCAAGATAACTTTAGTGATCAAAATGGCTCAGATGCACATTCGCAAAACAGCCATGAACACCAACTTCATACCCGCCATTCTGTGGGAGGCGTTGTGAATAGTGACTCGGTAACCGCCACGCATATTACCTCGATTGCTCACTCTCGAGGAGGAATCGACACATTCGCTTAATTTTTAAACAAGAGGTGGTGATTTCCTATTTAAAGCGCCGAGTTACCCCCTTTTTGTTTCGTTTTTCCCCCCTTTAGTCTGGCTCAAGCAAGCCATAATGCTAAAGATACAAAATAAAAAGCCCATGTTGGGTTTAGTCTTCATAAATAGGAATTTTGCTAACATGTCGTCTTCAAGCAATGCATCTAAAAGTTCAAATAAAGGGCTGCTCGTACTGCTTACCCTTCTTGCCATTGCCGGTGTAGGTTTTGGTGGTTATACATGGTGGACAACACAGCAGATAGCAAAATCAGCAAATGAAGAAGACACCCCATCTAACATTAGCCAACCTATTTTTATGGATTTAGAACCTTTTACGGTCAATCTTCCCGGCCTCAATGAAGCCCCTGACCGTGTGTTGTATATCAATATTACATTACGTTTAGGCAATGAAAAATCACGTAAGCAACTGCATGACTACTTACCCGAAGTACGTAGCCGACTGCTATTACTGCTATCGGAACAAAAATCAAAAGTCCTCAGTAGTCATGAAGGTAAATTGCAATTAATGCAATCTATTAAAGACACTTTGTCGCCGACGATGATCCCTGGTGAAAAAGATCAGCAAATCACAGACGTACTATTTACGACATTTATTTTACGGTAATTCAGATGAGCGATAATATTTTATCTCAGGCTGAAATCGATGCGTTGCTCAATGATGACGCACCGGCGTCGAATGAATCAGCGACACAATCGAAAGACAAAGAACACATTCGTCCCTACGATCCAAATACGCAACGTCGCGTTATTCGTGAACGCATGCAATCTCTCGAAATTATTAATGAGCGCTTTGCTCGTCAATTTCGGATGGGGTTGTTTAATATGTTACGCCGTAGCCCGGATATTACTGTTGGGGGAATAAAGATCGAGCCTTATCATGAATTTGCTCGTAACTTGCCAGTTCCTACTAACTTGAACCTGATTCATATGCCGCCTTTGCGCGGTACGGCTTTATTCACTTTTGAGCCGGCCTTAGTGTATATCGCTGTCGATAACTTGTTTGGTGGTGATGGGCGGTTTCCCGTTCGTTCAGAAGGTAAGGAGTTCACCAATACTGAACAGCGCATCATCAACCGAATGCTAAAGCTAGCGCTTAGCGCTTATCGCGATGCTTGGAAACCTATCGCAGATATTGATGTGGAATATGTGCGCTCGGAAATGCAGGTAAAATTCACCAATATCACAACGTCACCGAATGACATTGTGGTGACAACCCCCTTTTTGGTTGAAATCGGCAATACCATCGGTGAATTTAGTATTTGTATTCCTATCGCCATGATAGAGCCTTTACGTGAACGGTTAATTAACCCGCCAGTAGAGCAAGGCCACCAAGAAAATGAGGCTTGGGTGAGTAATTTAGTCACACAAGTCAAACGTTCTGAGTTAGAACTCGTCGCGAATTTTGTCGATATTCCATTACGAATATCTCGCTTACTGCAATTGCAAAAAGGGGATGTTATTCCTATCGAGAAGCCAGATCGCCTCATCGTGAGCGTTGATGGTGTGCCAGTATTAACCAGCCAATACGGCGCGCAAAATGGCCAATATGCATTGCGTGTAGAACATTTGATTAACCCTGTTTTAAACACTCTAGATGAGGAAAGTACCAATGAGTGAGGCGAAAAATTCTCCTGATGCATCAACCAATCACGACAGTGAAGATTTATGGGCTGAGGCATTAGAGCAACAAAAGAAAGCGGAATCCGCCTCTGCCGGTGCACAGGCGTTTGCAAATCTCGATGGCCAAAATGCACTCAATCAGCTGTCTGATATTAACCTGATTATGGATATCCCCGTTCGTCTTTCAGTCGAATTAGGGCGTACCAAAATGACGATCAAGAAGCTATTAAGTTTATCGCAAGGGTCTGTCGTTGCGCTTGATGGATTAGCGGGTGAACCTTTGGATATCCTCATTAATGGCTATTTAATCGCCCAAGGTGAAGTGGTCGTGGTGTCAGATAACTATGGTATTCGCATCACCGACATTATTACGCCATCGGAACGTATGCGCCGTTTAAGTCGTTAATATGGCAATGGGGAGTGACATGAAAACAACACCATTTATTAGCCACACAGAACAGCCTAGCAACCAAACGCCCCCGGCAATTAGCAACAGTGACAGCTTAGCGCAAATTTCAGGCGCTTTAGGCGGCATCATCTTATTGATACTCGCTGGCGCTTGGTTGGTAAAAAAAATCGGTTTTGCCCCAAAAAGTTTCGGTAAAAACCCATTAGTAAACGTGAAAAGTCACTGTTCACTCGGTAATAAAGAGCGTGTTGTGGTCGTTGAGATAAATAATGAATGGTTAGTGTTAGGTGTTACTGCACAATCCGTGAATTTGTTGCATCAATGCCCTGCTAAGCAAGCAACAACGTTAACATCGGTGACTGAACCACTGACATTTCAGTCTCTTCTGAAGAAAAAACAAGAAGCCGCTCAGCAAGCGGCCTCCAACATCTCCTCTTGTCAATAATTGGAAGCACACATGTTCCCTTTGAAATCTACCACTGTGATCGCTTCATTATTATTCATACTACCAACACACGCTCTGGCGGCTTTGCCTCCCATCATAAGTCAAACGCTACCTGATGGGGGGCAAAGCTGGTCATTGCCCGTTCAAACACTACTTTTTTTAACTTTGCTTGGTTTTATTCCTGCACTTTTGTTAATGATGACCAGCTTTACACGCATTATCATTGTGTTAGGTCTATTACGTAACGCTCTTGGTACCCCTTCAGCACCACCAAACCAAGTGTTATTAGGACTTGCGCTCTTTCTGACATTTTTTGTGATGTCACCTGTTGCAGACCAAGCTTATCGCGAAGCTTATCAACCGTTTAGTGAAGATAAGATCAGTTTAGAAACGGCTTTAGAACGGGGAACCGCCCCATTTCGTACCTTTATGCTAGGACAAACCCGTGAAACTGATTTAGCTCTGTTTGCTCGAATAGCAAAAGTCGGTGATATCCAAGAAGCTAAAGATGTTCCTATGCGAATTTTGGTGCCGGCTTTTATTACCAGCGAACTCAAAACCGCTTTTCAAATCGGGTTTACTATTTTTATTCCATTTTTAATCATAGACTTAGTGGTTGCTAGTGTTTTGATGGCGCTCGGTATGATGATGGTTCCACCTGCGACAGTTTCGTTGCCATTTAAATTGATGTTATTTGTTTTAGTGGATGGCTGGCAGTTATTACTCGGTTCTTTATCACAAAGCTTTTTTAATTAGCAATAAACATCATTTATTCATTGAGTTATTTAAATAAGGAATAACGATGACACCTGAATCAGTTATGGCAATGGGTACCGAAGCGATGAAGATTGCTTTAATGTTAGCCGCCCCATTATTGCTCGCTGCACTATTCGCGGGGTTGATCATTAGCTTGCTGCAAGCGGCTACACAGGTGAATGAAATGACCCTATCATTTATTCCTAAAATTCTCTCTGTTATTGCTGTCATTATTATTGCGGGTCCATGGATGCTCAATTTATTGCTGGACTATATGCGCACCCTATTCAGTAATTTACCATTCATCATTGGCTAATCATGTTAACGATGACTAGTGAAACACTCACTCTCTGGCTCAGCCAAGGCTTTTATCCTTTCATACGCCTTTTAGCGCTGTTCGGTACAGCGCCCTTTTTTAATGAAAAACAATCGATTACTAAAGTCAGAGTGATATTAGCTTTTTTTGTGATTTTGATCGTATCACCTCAACTTCCTGTCGTGAATATTCCATTATTTTCAGCAATGGGCTTATGGGTGATAGTGCAACAGCTGGTTATTGGCGTTGCTATAGGCTTAACCATGCAGATGGCATTTGCTGCTGTACGCCATGCAGGGGAAGTGATTGGTTTACAGATGGGATTATCTTTTGCCACCTTTTTCGACCCTACAGGTGGCCCTAACATGCCCATTTTAGGTCGAATTCTAAATCTGATTATGTTGTTGTTATTTCTCTCATTTGATGGACATTTATGGTTGATTTATATTCTTGTTCATTCATTTGAGCTGATCCCAATTCAGGTTTCGCCTCTAAATCGCGATGGATTTTGGTCATTGGTGCAATTTGCCAATAGCATTTTTATCAATGGGTTAATGTTGGCATTACCATTTATTACGCTATTTTTAATTCTTAACTTAGCACTGGGTATTCTGAATCGCATGACACCACAACTTTCTGTATTTGTGGTCGGTTTCCCACTGACACTCACGATTGGTATTAGCATGCTCGGGTTGATTATTTCAATTTTACCGCGTTATAGTGAACGCCTTATCCATCAAGCTTTTGAACAGCTTTCATTAATGTTTGGGTTATTTTCTGGATAAATAATACAGATGAATAATTTTAAAATAAGTAGTACCGCATATAACTACTTATTTGCACACCTATATTTCATTTAAACATTAATAAGAGTAAGTTAAACAGCAGCCTTAACTTAAGGTGCTTTGTTATAATAACTATCTCAATAAACATAATTAGTCCTTAATATACCTTAGTAAATAAAAAATCCATATTAACAGTAAAATTATCGAGGTTAAAATTATAAAAAACAGCAGTCATTAAACATATAACCATATACCTATAATTGATATCAGTTGATAAATCATCATTTGTTCATCTCGCTAAAGGCTAACAAGCCTATAATAGCTATCACCTTGATATGGTTTATGTATTAACCTACCTGTACGGCAGTGAACGTTAACAGTAAAATCATCGATTTCTAAGCTGATAAGATATCAGTAAAATTAACATATATAATAAACAGTTAACAAGAAACATTTAAAAAGCGACTTAAATGTATTATTTTGAATATCAATAAAACCACATAAATTAATTTCAATATATCACGTTAAGTATTAATAAAAGTAACACACTCGCCTTAACATGCCAAATCAAATATTGATAGAGATAAAGTATCTAATAATTGAAATAATCACTCTTATTAATATGTATTAACCTCTATATCTCCGACTAAAACCTATTCATTATAAAAGTATTCTAATTATTCATTAATATATAGCGTCGATTTCGTGATTCCTAAGCTGCCTATACGGCAGTGCACTCGGGATGAAAGTCCAGATAGTCCCCGTTGTATTTCTAAGCTGCCTATACGGCAGTGAACACAATCACCGATGTAATGGCCTCGCTTGGTTTTTTCTAAGCTGCCTATACGGCAGTGAACAAGGAATTCCAACACCGCCAATAATGGACGCATTTCTAAGCTGCCTATACGGCAGTGAACAAAAGCCAGAGCGCGGTTTCTACATTGCCAAATTTCTAAGCTGCCTATACGGCAGTGAACGGACTCTGACGATTTAGCCGTACAGTTGTATCTTTCTAAGCTGCCTATACGGCAGTGAACGTGAATACGGTGCATGGCCTTATGAAATTGAGTTTCTAAGCTGCCTATACGGCAGTGAACCCCCCATTCAAAATCCTCAATTTTTTTATGAATTTCTAAGCTGCCTATACGGCAGTGAACATGACGAAATTGGCGGCTCTCGCATGGCGCAATTTCTAAGCTGCCTATACGGCAGTGAACGCGATTAATCATCAGCTCAGACTGCATTTTAATTTCTAAGCTGCCTATACGGCAGTGAACAATAACTCTATCAAGCGCATCCTGTATTGCGTTTTCTAAGCTGCCTATACGGCAGTGAACTCTGCATGGCAAGCATCACGCGAAAGTTTAGATTTCTAAGCTGCCTATACGGCAGTGAACGATAGCCTAGCAAATAAAATGCGTTAGACAACAATAAATTAAGCTAATTATTGGCTAAATACCTTCTTTTTTTACTACCTTAGTAACATCTTGTTTTATCAGAAATTTTTAAAGAGCAAAAATAAAAAGGTAAATAAAGGGTAAAACATACGAAGAAAAATACAATGGTTTGATAGGAAAAATATGAACAAGAGGGAAAAAGAAGTGGGTAAACCAATTAGCCAGCCTCAACCCAATTGAAGCTGGCTAATAAATTAGCGACCGCCAAACAGTGACATGCTATTTAAATCTTTAAAGATATCCTGAGACGCTTGGAACATTGCCATCTCTTTATAATAGTCTGATGTTGCCCCTGTCCAATTTGTATCTAACAAATTACTCATACGCTGACTATTTTGAATACTGCGCGTATCTGCAAGGAAATCTAACTTATCAATTTCTTGCAATTGCAACCCTTGCTTAGCCTCAATGTTTGAAATCTTATCTAACGCCGATTTAATTGCTGAGTTCGCCTCACCCAATGCTTTTTGAGCAGCCTCTCGCTCAGCTTGAGTCGCATTTTCTTGTGGTGTTTTCAATGCAGCAATACCTGCATTTAATCTTTTAAACACCTCAACCGTATTCGTGCTATCTGTTGTAAATACTTGAGCACCAGTGAAATAGGTTGTCATTTCGCGATCGCTCGATACATTCTGCATAATCGCTTTATCGCCGCCTTTATAGATCACTTCACCACTTGCATCGACCTCAAATGGGGGCTTATCCGATTTAAAACCAGCAAAAATATAACGGCCATTACCATCGGTTGTATTACCCAAAGCAACCAACTGGTCCTTTAAACCACTTAATTGTTCTGCAAGAGATAATCTATCGCTATCGCTTAAACTGGCTTGGTTGGAAGCTTGAATAATAGTTGTATCGATCTGAGTTGTTATATCCGTCATTTGAGTCAAAATACTCATTTGCAACAACATACCGGTTTTTGCAAACCCTCGGCTTGCGACATATTGCTGATTACGGTTTTCTGACTGATTAATTCGTACCGCCTGTGAGGATGCTTGAGGGTCATCCGATGGCTTACTCACTCGTTTTCCCGACGCTAATTGACTGCCTGCATCCATCCAACGTGCTTGTGCATTGTTCATGTCTTGCAAACGTTGGTGATAAATCATATTAGTACTTAAACGCATAATAGAATCCTTTTTAATTCACTGAAACTTAGAACGCTCTCATCAAGGCATTGAACAGGTCATCAACGGTTTTTAGTACCTGTGCATTGGCATTAAAAAACTGTTGGATTTTTTGCATCTGAATACTTTCTTCGTTCATATTGACGCCAGAAATAGCCTGCTGCTGCTCATAGAAGCTTTCTGTCATTTTATTTTGTGTTTCGGAATCAATTTGCGCTTGCTTTGTTTGGTTACCAACATCATTGACGATAGTGGCGTAATAATCTGAGAATGTCGATGTTCCCCCCACTAATTTTTGATCTTGGAGTTTTACTAGCTCTTTTAAATTTTCATTATCACCAGGGCCACTACCTTTACTGCCCGCAGCAGCAAAATTTGCCGCCTCACTCACCAACGTCTGCATACCGTTGATGACACCATTGACTGGTTTTACTAAGAATGCGTCACCACTTTGTGCATTATTATTGCTAATCTTCAACGCAATACCATCAAACTTCAGTGTATCCGCGGTTGACGCATCCACAGTGACTTTAGTCCCTTCTGGTAACCTTGTGACATCCCAATTTTTACCATCGAAGCGCATCTCATAATTATTACCCGTCACTTGAGAGACATCACTGTAGTGAAAATCGAAATCCGCTTGGCCCCGATTAAAGGTATTGCTGACGACATTCCCTTTTCCAATTTCGAAAAAGTCCTTACCTGTATTGCCGTTAGCGTCAAAGCCCTTTTGATGGATCTCATTAAATTTACTCGCAAAGACCAATGCTAATTTATTGATTTTTTGATAAGCAGGGTCAATAACTTCTTTGCGTGAACGTAAAACACCACTGAGCTCGCCACCACGAAATGCATCATCCGGAATTTCTCGCGCTTGCCCATTCGCTCCCACAAACCCAATACTGAAACGGCTATCATCTTGTGAGGACGGAACCGCTTCTAAACGGTTAGCGTGTTCCCCTGTGACTAATGGCAAGCCATTTGCGAAGGTAACGTTATAATTCCCATTTTGTTCGATGACTTTTACACCAACTAATGAGTTAATTTCACTGACTAAGCGATCACGTACATCAAGCAGGTCATTCGGTTCGGAACCACTCACAGAGCGTACTCGAGCAATCTGCTGGTTCAGACCTGCGATTTTTTCCGCATAGGTATTAATGTCTCTCACCTTAGTTTCAATTTGGCGATTAACATCACGCTCCATGTCTTGCAGTCGTCGATTTGCTTCTTTAAATTGACCAACTAATGCATTTGACTTACCCAAAAAAACATCAATCAGTGTCTTATCACTCGCATCACTACTCGCAGCATCAAGAGCAGTAAAGAAGCTACCGATATTACTGGAAATATCTTCGATATCATTAGTGAGCAAATCATCAACTTGGCTACTGTTTTTCGCATAAGCCTCATATTCACCACTACGAGCCCGTGATTGACCGTATTGCTGGTTGATAAACTCATCAAATTCGCGGCGAACATGGCTGAAATAGGTGCCGTTACCAAAATAGCCGTTAGGTGTCATTGTGCCGGGATTCTCCCCGAAAACAGCACTTTGGCGGTGATAATAACCGACACCAGCGTTAGCTAAGTTATTAGAAATAACACTTAACCCACCTTGTGCCGCATTCACACCACTAAGCGCATTATTCATTACATTATTCAGCATAAGCTTTTCCTTTATCTGGTGCTTATCGCCATGGCTTATCGATGAAACCGTCGCAATATCAACCCAAATTTTTTCATTGCTTTAGTTATCGGAAAAATGCCGTAAACATTTAGTGCTTACGGCACCTTTCTAATAAAAAATTAAAAAATATCACTGAGATCGACGGTATACGCTTGAACCGCTTTCGAGGCTGTTTTATCGACCCCATGATGACTACGAATTTGGTTAATCAAAGCAATTAACTTATCCGAGTAGTTAGGGTCTGTTGCATAACCGGCTTGATGTAAACGGCGTGCCGCAACTTCCGGTGATTGCGCATGCTTAACGCTGTGATAACGAGGGTTTTCGGTGAGTAAATTAATATAGTCCGCAATCGCTTCTTCATAAGAAGCATAAACGCGAAAATTATCACGCATTTTCATGCTTTTACCGTTAATCACCTCGGTCGTCATAATGTTAGTCACAGGTCCTTGCCAGCTTTTCCCTGCTTTAATACCGAATAGGTTATGACTGGCTTTCCCTTCTGCCGTTAAAATTTCTCTGCGTCCCCAACCACTTTCCAGCGCGGCTTGAGCAAGCACTAACAGAGGCGATATACCACTTTTTTGACTCGCGGCTTTGGCTGGCTCAATAAGCTGACTGATAAAGTTTTGGCTATTTAGCGAGAGGGATTTGACTTTTCGCATTGGTGATGACAATGCATCACCTAATGGCGCAAAACGGCGTACAATTTGAGCCATTGCTGGATTAGGCAGCGAATCCAGTAACTTACTCTCCATACTGAATGGCTTTATTGGCTCTTCGAGGGAGGAAGTCTCACCTTGAGTTTGTTTTAACTGCTGATACATCATTTCGCCGAACCCTAATCCTTTATTCGACAAATCTTGAGCAATTTGTTGATCATACATACTGGTCAGCATGCGTGTTTGATCGCTGGAAAATAAGCCATCTTGAGGTAGCGCATCACGCATACTTTTCAACATCATTTGCACAAATGTCGCTTCCAGTTGTTGGGTGACTTGACGTAACCCTTTATCTGGGGAATCAGCAATTTCACGTTTTAGGCTACTGAGCGACTGCAAATCAAATGCCGCACCTTGCATGAGTTGCATATCATTCATTAGATGATCTCCAACTTAGCACGTAAACAACCCGCGCTCTCCATCGCTTGTAAAATAGACATTAAATCTGTTGGCGTTGCGCCTAAAGTATTCAGCGCCTGTATGACTTGGTTCAGCTGTACACTTGCGTTCACTTTTTGTAGCGCGCCACCTTGCTCACGAAGGCCGATATTTGTATTACGCGTCACTACGGTTTGTCCGCCAGCAAACGGCGTGTCCGGTTGGCTCACTTGCGTTTGCCTATCAACCATCACAGATAAACTGCCATGTGCCACGGCACAGCTTTCTAATGTCACACTGCGATTGATCACGACTGAACCTGTACGCGAGTTAAGGATAACTTTCGCTTCAGCAATCGGCGTGCGAACGTTCAACTCTTGGACTTGTGCAAGAAAACGTACTTGCTCACTATTCGTCATCGGCACACGTAACTGTACTGTGCGAGAATCTAATGGTGTTGCTGTACCTGCCCCACGTAACCGATTGATCGCATCACTAATATCTTGAGCTAATGTGAAACTATCGTCATTAAGTTGTAGATTGATTACACCATTTTGGCCGAAACTCGTTGGGAGCTCACGTTCTATCGTGGCTCCTCCAGTGATCCGCCCACCAGCCAATTGGTTAACTTTGATACTACTCCCCCCCGCACTGGCGCCTGCTCCCCCGACTAAAATGTTGCCTTGTGCCATCGCATAAATTTGTCCATCAACCCCTTTCAAAGGCGTCATTAGCAATGTTCCTCCGCGTAGGCTTTTCGCATTCCCCATTGAAGAAACAACAACATCGAGTGACTGACCAGAACGAGCAAAAGGCGGTAATTTAGCGGTGACCATAACGGCCGCCACATTTTTCAATTGCATATTGGTGCCAGGAGGAACCGTGATCCCCATCTGAGATAACATGTTACTCAAGCTTTGGGTGGTAAATGGCGTTTGCATGGTTTGGTCACCCGTGCCATCCAGCCCGACCACCAATCCATAACCAATTAACGCGTTATCACGCACACCCTGCACCGTAGTTAAATCCTTGATGCGCTCACCATTAACGGGGGCAACAAACACACAGAGTAGTGTCAGCAGAAGGGTCACTAATTTATTCATTCGATTATCTCTACGAGTTTACAGCTCAATTTTCACCTTAATAAGGCGAAACATTTAAGAAAAAGCGTTGCAACCAGCCCATGGTTTGTGATTCGTTAATATAACCATCACCGACATATTCAATACGTGCATCCGCCACTTGTGTGGAACTGACATTATTATCCGCACCAATTGTTCGAGGGTTCACAACACCCGAAAAGCGAATCGATTCTGTACCTTGATTGATAGCAATACGTTTTTCACCAACAACATGTAAGTTGCCATTCGCTAAGAGTTGATCGACCGTGACGGTGATTGTGCCTTTAAATGTATTATTAGCATTCGCTCCTCCCTTCCCCGTAAAATCGCTACTTCCTTTCACATCCAATTCGGTATTGCTACCCCCTAACCAGCCCTGCATAAAACCGGGTAAAATGGCGGCTAAAAAACCTGTTTTGCCACTACGATTCGCATTGGCCGATGAGTTCTTACTGGCGCTAACATTCTCTTGCAAGTTAATCGTTAAAATATCCCCCACATTACGAGGCCGCCTATCTTCAAACAGTGGCTGATAGCCATAATATGCAGGCTGTGCACTTTGAAAAATGGCGCCATTAGGTGCAGGTGCGGTCGGTGCTGTCGGTAACGCACTTGTCTGCGTATCCACCAGAGGACGAGGTTTGACATAAGCGCAGCCACTGATAGCGAATACCAATGTCAGCACGAGAACCTTACTAGGTGAAAATAATGAATTTTCCTTATTTTGAGGGACAATACCGCTTTTCATCATCATGGTGCTCTTTAGCTGCTGTATCTGTTTTATCATCACGTTGAATTCCCTCTCATTCGCCAAATGACAACCTGCAATCATCCGCAAATTGCCATTTAGCTTGTACTGGATGTACTGGATTGCTATTCCATCAAATTAAAGTTGTGTTAAACGTTGCAGCATCTGGTCAGAAGCAGAAACCGCTTTACTGTTAATTTCATAGGCACGTTGAGTTTGGATCATATTGACTAACTCCTCTGCAACGTTAACGTTCGAGGTTTCCAGCATATGTTGATACAGCAAGCCAGCACCGTTAGTGCCCGGCGCACTTTCATTTGGAGCGCCTGAGCTGGCGGTTTCCATATAGAGGTTTTCCCCCATACTTTCTAAGCCTGCATCATTAATAAAGGTTGTCAGTGTGATTTGCCCAATTTGTTGTGGTTGGTTATCACCATAAACTGTGATTGAAACGGTACCGTCCGAGGCAATAGAAAGGCTATTTGCATTATCTGGGATGGTAATTGCCGGCACGATCTGGTAACCACTGGAGGTGACTAATTGGCCATCCTGATTAGGCTGTAGAGCGCCATCACGGGTATAAGCATCGCTACCATCAGGCATCTGCACGTGTAAAAAACCTTGCCCTTTAATCGCAATATCCGTGGTATTCCCTGTTTTATTCAACGCACCTTGGCTATGTATACGCATTGTTGCGACAGGACGGGAACCCGTACCCAATTGTAACCCCGATGGCAAAGACGTTTGCTCTGAGCTCATTGCCCCCGGTTGACGAACATTTTGATATAACAAGTCTTCAAATACAGCACGCTGACGTTTAAAACCATTAGTACTGACGTTTGCCAAGTTGTTGGAAATAACATCAAGGTTGGTTTGTTGGGTATCAAGCCCAGTTTTCGCAATCCATAGAGAACGGATCATGGTGATTCCTTACTAAAAATTAGCTAACGGCAAGCAGTTGGTTGGCTTTTTGTGCATTTTCATCCGCACTACGTACCACTTTCATCTGCATTTCAAAATATCTCGCATTGGCGATCATCGACACCATAGCTTCAGCCGCATTAACATTGCTGCCTTCAATCACTCCCGATGTGAGTGATGCTCGTTCACTTTGTGCCAGCACATCACCATTCGCGGCTATTGCCTGTGGTGAGAGATGAAATAATCCATCTTCACCGCGTAGCAAATCCTGAGGTTGAGCTTCCACAATTTTCAAACGACCAATTTGACCTAACATGGTTGGCGGATCGGTGGCGAGTAGCGCGGTGACCGTACCATCCTCACCAATGGTTAATTCAGCATTTGGGGGAACGTTAATTGGCCCACCATCACCTTGTAAACGGTGTTCACCAATCACCAGCTCACCCTCAGATGAAATTTGGATGTTCCCGTTACGTGTATAAGCCTCACTGCCATCGGCAAGTTCAACCGCTAAGAAATGCTTATCGTTCAATGAAACATCCATCGGCCGGCCGGTATAATTAAGCGGCCCTTGGCTCATATCAGCGCCTGGCGTTGAAGCAACGACTAACGTACGTGTTTGCTCGCTATCACCATTAATCGGAACAGCGCGCATCGCCGCTAACTGTGCTTTAAAACCAGAGGTAGAAACATTCGCAATGTTGTTAGAAACAATCGCTTGGTTTTCAAGCGCATGTCGAGCTCCACCCATTGCGGTATAAATGACGTGATCCATGGCCACCCTCTACTATTAACGTAAATTAACCATCGTTTGCAGCATCTGATCTTGGGTTTTGATTGTCTGCGCGTTCGATTGATAGTTACGTTGCATCACAATCATATTGATCAGCTCTTGGCTCATATCAACGTTAGAAGACTCTAACGCTCCACTCGTCAATTTCCCGAATTGACCAACCCCCGGTACGCCATCCATTGGGTTACCTGACGCATTTGATGATGCCCACACGTTACCGCCTTGTGAAACTAAACCACTTGGATTAGCAAAAGCAGACAGGGCCACTTGACCAACCACTCGCTTTTGTTGGTTTGAGTAGTTAGCAACAATCAGACCGTTGTCTTCTATTTTAAAATTGGTGTACTCACCGGCAGGATAGCCATTAACATCAATAGCACTGACAGAAGATTCACTGACTTTTTGCTGACGAGTTTTATTTAAGTCAACCTGCAATGTGCCATCATTAGCGCCATTCAATCCGTTGTAATCAAATGCAAAAACGGCATTCGTTGGGCTGGCTAAGCGACCATTACCATCGAATTCTAGGTCACCTAATTTTTTCGCCACCTTATCGCCTGAGTCTCTTCCATAAGCCGTCCATTTATTGTCATCCGTTTTAACAAAATAAACTGAAATTTCATGGGTGTTACCTTGGCTATCAAAGGCACTCATTGTGGTACTAAAGTTATAACTTCCTGTGTCATCAGGGTTATTAACATCAAATGGTTTTGATTTAACTTTATCTTCGGAGTTTAGATTAATAGTGAGCTTTGCCGTATCAGATGCTCTTGCATCCATCATATCCGTTGGGATATTTAATCCTTGAGGTACGCCACCGCTTTGAACAACGATATTGCCATTTTCATCTAAACCCGCTGGGTAACCCGTAATAATCATTCCTTGGTTATTCACCAGATTACCGCTTTTATCGCGCGTAAATTGTCCATCACGGCTATAAAAGATATCGCCGTTTTGATTTTGAACTCGGAAAAAGCCATTACCAGAAATTGCCACATCTGTCGGTCTATCCGTCCGAGTAATTGGACCATCTTTAAAATTTTGAGTGACTGCCGCAACGTTAACACCCAGACCTACGCCTGAACCGGCAAACATATCGGCAAAAGAGGTGGTCGCCCCTTTGAAACCATTGGTTGCGGAGTTGGCAATGTTATTACCAATCGTATCAAGCCCCGCTGAGGCGGCATTTAAGCCACTAACTGCTTGTGAAAAAGACATGTGTTCTCCATGACGGTTTGGGGAATAAAATTAAGATGATGGGTAGACCTTAAAAATGCTGCTAAGTGGCACACTCTGCCCTATCCCAACATCCAATAAAGGCGCATCAGTGCCCGGTGTGACACCATTCACTCGGGTATAACCCAGCTTAGTGACTTCTATCTCAGCACCGTTTTTAATGGCCTTTACATCAAAGAAATATTTACTTTTAGTATCTGCAACTAATTGACCGTTGTTATCACGGCCATCCCACGACATATCGTAAATATCGGGTTTTACTTCTGTTTCGTAAGAAATCGTACGAACCACTGCCTTATTTTTGTCACGAATGGTGATCTCAACGCTGTCTGCGTGTTTAGGTAGGAAGAAACCAAATGGTGAAGAAATGTAATCATCTTGAGATACCTCACTCTCATCACCACTATCATTTAACACCGACAAACTACGGTTGAGTTCATCATCAGGTAGAGGATTTGTTGGCTTAGAAATATCGCTATTTTCACCACTTTCTTGTTTTTTAAGCGGCGCAAGCACAATTTCATTACGCGGTATCAAAACCCCTTTTCCTACTAATTGGGTTGCTTGCAACGATTGACCTGAACCGATTTGACTTGAGATCCCGCTGACTTTATCGCTCAACTTATTCATGCTTTCGAGAGTTGCAATTTGGGCAAGTTGACTCGTCAAGTCCGTGTTTTCCATCGGCTTGGTGGGATCCTGATTTTGCATCTGCGTCACGATCATTTTTAAAAATGTGTCACGCATATCATCTGTTTGACTTTTTGTTGGAATATTACTTTTCAATGGCTCAGGGCCAGTCGTTGTATTATCCAAAGAATCATACATTGTGGCTGCAATGCCCATTTTGCTTCCTCGTTACTGGCCTATGGTTAAGGTTTTTTGAAGCAACGTTTTCGCGGTGTTCATTACTTCTAAATTCGCTTGATAGCTACGGGAAGCAGAAATCGTGTTGATCATTTCACCAACCATATCGACATTAGGCATACGTACATAACCTTTCTCATCGGCTAATGGATGACCGGGCTTATATTCCATACGTGGCGGTGTAGGATCTTCAATCAATTGGCTGACTCGCACACCACCGACCTCATTGCGACCTTGAGGCGACATTTGAAAGACCACTTGTTTCGCACGGAAAGGTTCACTGTCAGGGCCAACGACACTTTCTGCGTTAGCCATATTGCTGGCACTCACATTGAGGCGCTGTGATTGAGCCGTCAATGCAGATGCTGAAATATCGAAAATACTTAATAAAGCCATAATCATTACCCTTGTTGTAGCACGGCCAACATGCTTTTAACGCGACTATTAATGAATGTCAGATCTGCCTGATATTTCAACGTATTATCTGCAAATTGGCTGCGTTCTATATCCATATCAACCGTATTACCATCCATTGACGTTTGGTATGGCACACGATATTTAAGATCAAGAGCGGGGGCTTTCATGCCTCGGCCTTCTATATGGCCCTTTGCTGTCACTGCAAGCGCAACACCTTTACCGTTGATCCCAGCGCGATCGACCGCCTGTTGTAACTGACGACTAAAATCAATATCTCGCGCCTGATATCCGGGTGTATCCGCATTCGCAATATTTGCGGCCAATACAGTTTGTCTTGCCTCGCGTATTGATAATGCCTGCTGCTGAAAAGCAAATGTGGCATTTAATTTATCAATCATGTTCGCCCTCGATAAATATGTGCTTACCTAGCGTTTCAATCTTATCGCTCTAAATAAGCTGGAATATGTCACGTCATTCGCCAACGCGATTCTTCAAAGAATAGCAATGCAGAAAACGCTGAAATTTAAAATTCGACGCGCTTATATTAGCGGTATGACAAAAAATCTAATGGCAGGATAAAGGCAAAATTATTGACCTATTTGCCCCATTCAATATTGATGGCATGCGTAGAATGCGAGCAACTAAAAAGTGTATGTTGATAAGGTGCCAGTTCGATGAATGGTTTTCAAACAACAATATTCAGTACATTAATTTTACTGACAGCCACCGCTGAAGCCTCTTTACCTCAAGACATTAACGACTATTTTCGCCAAATACACACAAAACCTAATCAAGTTTCTATTGAGATAAAAACCCCAATAGAACGTTGGCCCAATTGTGAAAAACCACAAATTTTCCCACCCGTCGGTAGGCGAAATATGGGAAATATTTCATTACCTGTACAGTGCGGTAAAAAGAAGCAATTTATCCAATTAACCGTTAATGTCACAGGGCAGTACCATGTTGCAACACGCAATATCACCCGTGGTGAAAAAATTGAATTTGTTGATATCGGGACCAAAAAGGGGTTATTACACAAATTACCCTCTGGCACGATAAATGATAAAGTCGCAATACGCGGTAGTATCGCACTACGTGATATCAATGCAGGACAGACGCTGACGCAATCCATGATGCGTAAACCATGGGCTATTAAAGCAGGACAAAACGTCTATGTTTTTGCCAATGGAAATCATTTTTCTGTGAAATATGAAGGACGAGCCATCAATAATGCTGCCATAGGTGAAAATATACGCGTGCGTCTCATTAACGGCCAAGTTGTGAATGGCTCGGCCCTCGAAAATGGCAGTGTTCAGATAGCGCTCAAGTAGCGAATTTTAATTGAGATTCAATAACATAATATATAGTATGTACCCGCTAATAATGAATAGTAGCGGCATCATTTCAAATATTAGAATTGTCTTAAAGATAAGCATAACATTAAAGAACTCGTAATTAATGCCGATATTCCATTCATAAAAATATCGGAACAGGAAAAACACTATGGCTATTGAGCAAACATCTGCAATTTCAGCGTTAACGCAAGTCACAAACCGTGACCCTCAAGATCCTGCGGCACAACTTCGTGAGAAAAAAGTCTCAGAAGCCGAGTCAGTCAAAGAAAGTACTTTTTCACCAAGTGAACTCAAAAAGAAATTACTCCAGCCTCAGGCGAGCGATATTAATAGTGAAAAGGTTGAAAGAATTAAGCAAGCCATTAAAGAGGGAACATTGCAAATGGATGCAGGAAAAATTGCTGACGGTATTTTACGCGATGCCCATGAATGTATGCTGGCGATGAAATAAGATAGTTAATATGAACGACGAATTATTAATATTATTGGAACAACAGCTAACACATTTGCAGTCATTACAAATTGTGATGAAGAATGAAGAGCTGTTGTTGGGCTACCACCGTGTTCCACCCTCACCTTTTCAGGAAGCGACTGAGCAAAAACGCTATTTAGTCACCACGATAGGCCATGGTGAAACAAATCGGTTACGCCTTGAGCAAGAACTTGGTATTGCCGCACCTTATGATGAACATCCTGCTCTTTATCATCTATGGGCTGAAATTAAAGCGCTAACAACGACGTTAAAAGAGCTTAATTACCGTAACCACCAAATGTTGCAGTTGCACATTGAACTGAATAATCAGCGACTTGCTTTTGTCAAAAAGCATAATAATCAATCAACTTATGGTGCGGATGGTTTAGAAGAGAAACGCCCTGTTTTAGGGAAGAAAATCTCTATTTAATCTCAGTGATATACTGGTCAATTATGACTCGCTAGCTAAAGTCGGTATATCATTGAAGAATCATTTATTTTTATTATCGTCGCATCCCATCATCATCGCGTTTACGAGCCAATAAAAGAGAAGCTATCATTTAAGGTATATCATTGGTTAAACCAATCTCGCCCTTTCGCTGGGCAACTAGATCTATCCAATAGTAATAGATGACTCATCCAAGCATCTTATTCTATAACTTCACAACAACCAGCAGCCACAAAACATAATAATGATCCAATTGGCATCATACCTATTGGTGATATAACTGTTGGTATGTTTCAAGCCATTAGAATTCAACGTGACATCATCAACATCACAAAAGCGTTTCTATCAAATGCGTTTTTTATGTCTTCTGCCAGTGATAGCTGTGTGATATCGATAGGCAATGATTATGGAGAGGTTATTCTTTTATCCAAAGATAAAAATGCCATGGCGGACAGTGTGTGATGCCTGACTGGATTACCCAATAAGGCATCGTACTCTTTTATTAAATACTCATCGCTTTCATAAACGGATTTAGCTGCCACTGATCATGGATGTCATACGAATTTTACGACGATCATTTAGTTCAAGATTTGACATCACGACCAGCTGTGGCAAGCTTCGACGTAAAAAACGAGAAAGAATCAAACGTAAGCCATGGTTAACTAACAATACCGTCGGGGCTCCCATGGCTTCTTGATGCCTTATCGCCTCTTCTGCCTGATTTTGAATAAATTGTGCTAAATTAGGCTCTAACCCGCCGCCATTTTTTGCCGCCTGTAATAAAATTTGTTCGAGACCGGCATCTAATCCAATCACTTGAATTTCTTCTGCATGACCAAACCACTGTTGGGTTATTGCTCGTCCTAGCGCGATACGCACCTGCGATGTTAAATAGTCAGTATCTTTTTGCTCACCATTTTCACCTGCCATTTCAGCGAGTGTTTCAAGGATCGTCCGCATATCTCTGATCATCACCTCCTCCGCCAATAAATTCTGCAATACACGATGCAGTATTGTCAGAGAAATGGTGTCAGGGATCAGGTCATCAGCCAACTTCGGCATCTCTTTTTTCACTCGGTCATACAACAATTGAGCTTCTTGACGACCAAACAATGTGCTGGAGTTCTGTAGCAGAATTTGATTAAAGTGCGTCGCCACAGCCGTACTCGCGGAGACAACGGTATATCCTTGAATTTGAGCCTGTTCACGTAAATCATCATCAATCCACACAGCTGGCAGACCAAAGGCGGGTTCTTTAGTCGCATCACCAGGTAAGGTGCCTGCTGCATTACCGGGGTCAATGGCTAAACTACGCCCTGGTTGAGCTTCACCGCGCCCAACCTCCGCACCTTTGATAAGGATGCGATATTCACAAGGGGAAAGCTCTAAGTTGTCGCAAATATGAACAACTGGAGGCAAATACCCCACCTCTTGAGCAAATTTTTTGCGTAGCCCACGAATACGTCCAAGCAATTCGCCTTGTTGGTCGTTATCCACTAAAGGGATCAACCGATAGCCAACTTCCATTGCCAACAAATCTTCTAATTGAACATCGTCCCACGTCGCTTCAACGACTTTATTTGCCTCTTGAAACTGTTTGAGTTGACCATCCTCAGTTTGGTTTTCAGGCTGTTTTGATTTACGTACTAAATACCAACCCAATCCAGCTAACGCCACCGTAAACAGTAAAAAAACAAAGTTTGGCATGCCTGGGATTAAGCCAATTAACCCTAATACCCCTGCACTGAGCCACATAACTCGTGGGTTATTAAATAATTGGGTGACCATCTGCTCACCCACATCCTCATCGGTCGCCACACGAGTCACAATCACCCCCGCGGCAGTGGAGATAATCAGAGCAGGGATCTGAGCCACTAAGCCATCACCGATAGTCAGCAACGTATAAGCACTGGTTGCATCACCTAGCGTCATATTATGTTGCCCAACACCTATTATCAGTCCACCAACGACGTTGATCACCATGATCATGATCCCCGCGATTGCATCTCCACGCACAAATTTACTCGCACCATCCATCGAACCATAAAAATCAGCTTCTTGAGTGACTTCTGCTCGACGTTTTTTGGCTTCATCATCATTAATAATTCCCGCATTCAAATCCGCATCAATGGCCATTTGTTTGCCAGGCATACCATCGAGTACAAAACGTGCACCGACTTCAGCGATTCGTCCAGCCCCCTTAGTAATCACCATGAAGTTAATCAACACTAAGATGATAAAAACGACAATCCCGATCGCAAAGTTGCCGCCGACCAAGAAGTGACCGAAGGCTTCAACAACACGCCCTGCCGCATCAGGACCGGTGTGACCATCCAGCAAAATGATACGTGTTGAGGCGATATTCAGTGATAAACGTAATAATGTCGCGAACAGTAAGATGGTTGGGAAAGCGGCAAAATCAAGTGTACGCTTGGTGAACATTGCCACTAATAGCACCATAATGGATAGCGCGATATTAAAGGTAAATAGCAAATCCAAAATAAAGGCCGGTAGCGGCAGTACCATCATTGATAAGATAAGTAAGATAAGCACTGGGCCAGCAAGAATTTGCCACTGTGTACCCTGTAAATTTTTAGGCAATTTTAATAATGCAGCCAAATTAGCCATCGCGATTGTTTTCTCCAGCAAAATCCAGCGCCGGTGGCACTGGTAAATTTTTCGGTTTTCTTGGTTTTAATCCACCCTCACGCCGCCAGCGACGCAGTTGGTAAACCCATGCTAAGACTTCTGCCACCGCAGCATACAGTGCGACAGGAATGCTTTGCCCTATTTCAGCATGGCGATAGAGAGCCCGTGCTAATGGGGGAGCCTCTAGCTGTAAAATTCGATGCTCTTGGCCGATTTCTTTGATGCGTTGCGCTAACACGCCAGCACCTTTTGCCAATACTTTCGGCGCCCCCATATGTTTGTCATCGTATTTTAATGCGACTGCATAGTGAGTCGGGTTGGTGACAATCACATCGGCTTGAGGCACATCCGCCATCATGCGATTACGCGCTATTGCTCGCTGCTGCTGACGAATTTTTGCTTTAATTTGAGGGTCACCCTCTTGCTGTTTAAACTCGTCTTTGATTTCTTGACGGCTCATTCGTAATTTTTTCAAATGAGAGCGAAACTGATAAAACACATCAAATGCCACCATCGGGATCAGCAAAAATACAATTAAATAGCCGGCAAAAATCACCTTGTACATCGCGTTTTCTAACGCACTTACTGGTGATTCGGTTACCAGATGCAACAATGATGGCCAGTTTTGCCATAAAAAAATGGCTGCCCCTAATCCAACAAACATCGACTTTAGGACTGCTTTAAACAGTTCAGAGAGTGCGTTCATCGAAAAAATTCGTTTTAATCCACTGATTGGATTAAGCTTTTTCAAATCAAATTTAATTAATTTACTATTAAATAATAAGCCACCAACAAGTGAAGATGCCGAAATACCAACTAACGCCAACCCGCCAATGACAGGTAAGAGTGCAAATAATGCTTCCCCTACCATTTGTCCAAAGTAACTCACCATCAACAAGGTGTTTTGTATATAGTGCCCATCAAAAATAAAGCCTTGACGAAAAATTTGCCGCAACTCGTCGGCAAGGTGCCCACCACTTAGCCATAATAGGCTGATACCCGCCAACATCATCATTAGCGAACTTAGCTCTTTTGAACGAACTATCTGCCCATCATCTTTTGCTTTCTGTTTTTTATGGGGCGTGGGTTCTTCTGTTTTTTCTACATCACTGTCGTCGGACACGCCATTTCCTTGCTGGTCAGCAGATTGGAAGTTTGGGCTATAGCATGACAGAGTGTAAAAAAATCAATGCAAGAAAATAGACGACGTTCACTAGGGTTATTTACCCATTGAGTAATATTTCAGCTATTTTGCGAAACGTTACGCAAAAAATAACGGCATCGTGCATTAAAAAGATGTCGAAATTACATGACAAAAATAAAGACGAAAATCCTGAGTATGCTGATTAAGCGTAGACATGATCAGTACTGCAAAATAAATACACCGAATCCTATTTTGTTCGGTCATGTCAGAAGGTAAGCTAATCAGCTACTTTCTTGTTTAAAGGTCACCACGATATGGATAGTTGCCATCTTGTCGCCCCAGAGGTTTTAGCTGAAGATGCCAAAAAAGAAGCGGAACGCATGCTAAATTGGTTAAAACAACAAGGTATTATTGACCCTGATTATCAGCAGCTAGAAGATGATGAAGTGTTGTATCGCCCGACGCCAGCGTATAAACAACCCATCTTATATGTGATTGATGATAAAATCGTACCGACACAACTTCCCGAAAACATACTGAAAAACTATTTAACCATTACCACTGAGCGTACGGTTTTCCATGCCGGAGGAAATGGTCTGGGTATCTACTGCCCAACGTGTAAAAATGAGCAAAGCGAGCAAAGTGAACGTTGGAGCGATGCGGTGACGGCTTGGTACGAAGGTCATCCTCATGATTTAGAATGTGTCAATTGTGATTATCACGCCCCTATTTCAGACTGGCATTATGACCCACCATGGGCATTTGGTGATTTAGGATTCAGTTTTCATAGTTGGGATATGAGTGATGATTTCATTCAGCAATTTACTGAAGCATTTGGTGGCAAAATTGTTGAAGTCTATCAACATGACTAAGTAATAGGTCGATAGCGTGCTCTGTTTCATGACTTGAGCGACATATTCTCTACATGATGAAATCCCCCTGCATCATAGTTGAAGGGGGATCTACCGCCAGTTAGAAACCTAACTCATCTAACAAATCATCGACTTGCGATTGTGATGCCATCACATTCGCACCGTCTTTATTAATCTGTGGGCCATTTAATAAGCTGTCATTCTGCTGTTTAACTCGCATTTCTGGTGGCGTATTTTCCATTAACAATGCGAGTAGTTGTTTCTCTGCTTCTTCGACCACTTCCATCATTTTTTTAATGACTTGCCCTGTCAGATCTTGAAAGTCTTGTGCCATCATGATTTCAAGTAATTCTGCTTTAGTCGTATTACTATCAGTAATCACTCGACCGAGAAAATCATTCGTAGATTGCTGTAATTCCGCACTAATTTGGTTATTAGTCACACCATTCCATTGCTGCTGCAATGCTAGCGCTTGGTCATGCATCTGGGCTTGCAGCGGTTTGATTACATCAATACCATTTAATGTTTTTTCAGCTGCTTGAGCCGTCATTTGCGCAATATAGCGTAGACGGTCTTTGCCATCAGGAATGCTAGCAACAGCCTGCTGAACACTTTTTTCTAAGCCAAGTTCCCGCATGCTTTCGCGCAAAGTTCTCATCAAGGTACCAATCCGAGTAATGACCTGTTTTAAATCGTCATTACCAGTGGGACTGCTCGCCGTTACTATTTGTTCTGTCATCACACTCTCCTTCAGCAGGTGCGTTTATTGCAATCCCATCTTTTCAAATACTTTGTTCAATTTTTCTTCTAATATCGCCGCGGTAAATGGCTTCACAACATAGCCACTCGCACCCGCTTGGGCTGCTGCGATGATATTTTCTTTCTTCGCTTCAGCAGTCACCATCAAAACAGGAATATGTTTCAACGCTTCATCGCCACGAATAGTTTTCAATAACTCTAAGCCATCCATGTTAGGCATATTCCAATCCGCAACCACAAAATCAATATGCCCGGCACGGATTTTTTCTAAGGCATCAATGCCATCTTCCGCTTCTTCAATTTTATTAAAGCCAAGTTCTTTTAATAAGTTACGAACAATACGTCGCATCGTGGAAAAATCATCTACTACCAAAAAACTCAGATCTTTAGCGGCCATAACCACTCCTTCAAAAATACAATTGTAAATTCTGCAACCGTTATGCGGACACAGATGAAAGTCGAGCCAAAACACTCGGCGCAATTTTGGCAATATCTTGAATTTCGTCGACAGCATTGAGTTCGATAGCTGCTCGCGGCATGCCAAATACCACGCAACTGCTTTCGTTTTGTGCGTAGGTGACCGCGCCTTGTTGACGCAAGTTCAGCATGCCTTTTGCCCCATCCATGCCCATTCCGGTTAATAAAATACCCACACACTTACGACCAACACATTTCGCCACGGAGTCAAATAACACATCCACAGAAGGGCGATGGCGGTTTACAGGTTCAGTTTGCTGTAAACGGATGCGATAACCACGGCCGTTATCGACTACCAACATATGTGAATCACCGGGGGCAATATAAGCATGGCCTTTCTGTAGTGGTTCATTGTGTTCGGCCTCTTTCACGGTCAACGAACACAATTTATTTAACCTTTCAGCAAATGAACGCGTAAAACCGGCAGGCATATGCTGTGTAATCACCACCGGAGGACATTCACGAGGGAGCATTTCTAAAAATTGGCGAATAGCTTCTGTCCCGCCAGTTGATGCCCCTACAGCAATCACTCTGCTATGACAAACATAGGGTGACAGTGGCTTAACCATTTTTGTTGGCTCAGCAACCCCCTTTTCTGGACGCGCAAAACGATTTCGCTGAGTAATTTTTGACATGGCCGCGGCACGGATTTTTTCGCCGATCACATCACGGTAGCTCATCATGGTTTCACGGATACCAATTTGTGGCTTAGTGACAAAATCAACCGCACCAAGCTCTAATGCTTTCAGTGTGACTTCAGAGCCTTTGGATGTAAGCGTAGAAACCATAACAACAGGTAATGGGTGTAACCTCATCAATTTCTCTAAAAAATCAATGCCGTCCATCCGTGGCATCTCAACATCAAGCGTTAAGACATCAGGTTGATGTTGTTTGATTAAATCACGCGCCACATAGGGATCCGGTGCCGTATCAACAACCATCATGTCGGAGTGACTATTAATGATTTCACGCATGATTTGACGCATTAATGCTGAGTCATCAACACAAAGCACTTTAATTTTGTTCATCACCCCCTCCTCGCCGATTGTAAGCTGTAGACTGTTTGTCCTTTAATTACAAATCGTTGTGATAATTGTGATAAATTTTCTGAATGGCCGATAAATAACAAACCGTCTGGTTTGAGTAATGGCGCAAACCGCTCTAATAGTTTGATTTGCATCTCTTTATCGAAGTAGATCATGACGTTACGACAAAAAATTGCATCAAAGCGATGTTGCAGCTGCCAATCGTTATCGCTAAGATTTAAATACCGAAATTCAATCATCTGCCTTAATGTCTGTTTAACACGTGCGTAGCCTTCAAAATCTCCCACCCCTTTCATGAAATAGCGTTGCCGCTGTAATGCACTGAGTGATTTGAGTTCTTCAATGCGATACACACCTTGTTTCGCCTTATCTAATACCTCTGTATCAATATCACTTGCGATGATTTTGGCATTAGAGGCTTGAGCACCCAGCACATCGCTTAGTGTCATCGCAATAGAATAAGGTTCTTCCCCTGTTGAAGAAGCCGCACACCAAATATTGATGTTGCTATTTTTACGAGAACGAACAAAATCGGCCAAAGTGACAAAATGATGAGGTTCACGGAAAAAAGCGGTTAAGTTTGTCGTCAATGCATTCACAAATGCTTGCCATTCAGGATGTAACGGCTCTCGCTCTAACATATGGAGATATTCAGCGAAATTACTGACATTACAGTCTCGTAACCTTTTTAATAACCGGTTATACACCATGTTTTTTTTATTCATGGTAAGAACGATGCCTGATTTTTTATGAATAAATCGGCAAACCCGACCGAACTCTTCATCGGTCAATGGTTCTATCTGTGGCGCAAAAAGCATCGTACTTTGTCCTATTTAATAAAAACCCAGAAGCAGCCGATAAACGGCTGCTTAATGCCTAGCAATGAATTAACGAATGTGTGCGACTTTATTTTCCGATACTTCAAAGAATGCAACGGTATCAACTAAGTTATTGGCTTGGTCTTCCAAGGCCGCTGTTGCACTGGTCGATTGCTCAACCAATGCGGCGTTTTGTTGCGTCACTAAATCCATTTGGCTCACTGCTGTTGCAACCTGTTCAATACCTCGGCTCTGTTCATTAGAAGCAGACGCGATATTCCCCATCAATTCAGTGACCTGATTCACTGCCGCCACCAACTCATTCATGGTTTGTCCCGCTTCGTTAACTAATTGAGATCCTTGGTTGACTCGTCCGACGGATTCATCAATCAATGTTTTAATCTCTTTCGCCGCTTCAGCACTACGCTGAGCCAATGCACGAACTTCACCTGCAACAACCGAAAACCCACGTCCCTGTTCGCCAGCTCTAGCTGCTTCTACTGCGGCATTTAAAGCGAGAATATTGGTTTGGAAGGCAATGCCATCAATCACACTAATAATGGCACTGATTTTTTGTGAGCTGTGTGAAATTTCTGTCATTGTTTCAATAACATCGACAGTAATATCACCGCCTTTAGTTGCCGTTTTTGATGCTGAGATCGCGAGTTCACTTGCTTGACGTGCGTTGTCCGCATTTTGTTTTACTGTCGCAGTTAATTCTTCCATGCTCGCTGCTGTCTCTTCTAATGATGCAGCTTGTTGCTCCGTGCGAGAGGATAAATTGTTATTGCCCAACGCAATCTCACGAATACCGGTATACATTTGGTCAGTGTTGATGCGTAAATTAATAACTGAAGTCGCAAGTGACTCTTGCATCAGTTTAAGTTGTTCAAATACTTCACCAATTTCATCTCGGGTTGTGACGCGAATATCTTGATTCAGTTTGCCTTGCGCGAGTTTCATAAAGTGTTCACTCATGCTCATGAGTGGATAAATGACTTTACGTTTCATCCAAAAATGCGCTAAACCAGAAACGGCTAAAATAATGAAGGTCACAGCAAAGAACATAAACCAGGCCACTTGATTATAGAAATTCGCAGAATCTAGTGAGTTTTTGCTGTCGTTGTTCAGTAACTCAAGGTATTGGTTGATAATTTCAGCCATCTGATCTTGATGCTGCTGTGCAGGCAATGCGACATAGCCAGGAATGTCATTACTCTCAATCAACGCTCTTAATTCTTTTAAAATTGCCACAAAAGCTTGGTAACTCTCTTCGATTGCCGCGAGATTTTCATGCTCATTCAATAGCGGCTGAGCTTTAAATTTTTCATAGTCGTCAGCCGCTTTTTGTAGAAATTGATCAAAAACACCTTTCGCCTGCTCAATGCTCTTCGTGTCAGAATCCACTTTCATGTGCACCACGATTTGGGTCAGAGTACTACGGGCTTGCATAAGATCTTCATAGGTGGTTTCGAGTAAATCACGTTTTTTCGAACCGAGATCGATACGTTCTAAAGAAGAGAGTTCGCTAGACACTATTCCCAATGAAAGGGCGCTAGATACTATCTGCATCCCACAAAACATAATAAGCAGTAGATATAAACTGACTGAAATCCTTATACTCTTACCAAACATATTTTATCCCCACATACGCCAGCTAAGATTTCTATGTAACAATCACTATTTCAGTGATGTACAGAAACGCTGCCAAGCGTAAAACTTGGCAGCGCTAAGCTGAGCTGAGTCTTTAGAAAGTTTCCCAATTGTCATCATCTTGATGATTCTTCGATGCTATTTTTTTCAAATCTGGCGTCTTCACGACATTTGAAATTGTTCTTGCCGCAGGCTCTGTCACTTGGCGCTCTGTTTGCTTCATGGCAGGCAAACGGAAAATCGATATCAGTTGAGCAAGCTTAGCGACTTGTTCTTCCAAAACATTTGCCGCAACCGCAGATTGTTCAACGAGTGAAGCATTTTGCTGAGTCACCTTATCCATTTCAGCAACGGCAATACTGACCTGTGAAATTCCCTTGCTCTGCTCATCTGATGCCAATGCAATATGGGACATAATGTCAGTGACACGAGTAACGGACTCAACAATTTTTGTCATTGTTTCACCCGCATCACCAGCTTGACGCGCGCCTGTATCGGTTCTTGATACAGAGTCTTCAATCAATGCTTTGATCTCTTTTGCGGCATTTGCACTGCGCTGCGCGAGGTTACGAACCTCATCGGCCACCACCGCAAATCCACGCCCATGTTCACCAGCACGTGCCGCTTCAACCGCCGCATTCAATGCTAATATATTGGTTTGGAAGGCAATGCTATCGATAACAGCAGTGATATCTGAGATCTTTTGAGAACTTTCAGCGATATTCAGCATGGTATTTACCACATTGGACACCACTTTCCCGCCTTCTTTAGCAATCGCTGAAGCTTGACTTGCATACTCGCTAGCTTGATGCGCGTACTCCGTATTTTGTTTTACTGTCGCGGTCAGCTCACTCATACTCGCGGCAGTTTCTTCTAAACACGCAACTTGTTGCTGAGTACGAGAAGAAAGATCATTGTTACCCGCGGCTATCTCACTGGTTCCTTGATAAATAGTCTCACTACCATCACGAACCCCACGAACCGTATTAATCAGTTCTTGTTGCATATGTTCGACACCCCGAGCCAATTCACCAATTTCATTGGTCGCCTTGGTATCAACGGTTGGTGTTAAATCACCCGCAGCAAAAATTTTGATTCGTTGAATTAAATGCCCTAAAGGTTCAATAATTCCCTTACGTACATAGCGGTAACTCAAGAAGCCAATAAGTGCTAATACAACCGATAAAAAGATAATTAAATATAAGGATTCGCGATAATTAGCATCGGCACGTTTAACTTCACTTTGGAAATCGGCTGAAATGTCAGCAAAATAAGCATTAAATTGTTCTTCAAATTTAATTTGATGTTCTGACGTACGATGTGCATAGAATTGCTCTAATTGACCTTTTTGAGCGTATTCCCCTAATTTAATTAACGCATTACGGTAAGTTTCATAAGTTGAAAAGAGCTTTTCAAATTTAGCCTTATCATAATTTGTTTCTGACATCAGCTTGTTATAACGCTGATAGGCAACATCCGCGGCTTTAAAATTACGATTTGCTGCCTTAATCAAGTCGTCAGCGGAAGCATCATCCTGATAGGCGCGCCCTTCCAATAAATAAGCATTGACTGAGCGATTAAGATTAGCGCGAGCTTGTAAAAGATTAACCCAACTTTCGGTTAATACTTGTCTTTGGCGTTGGAGCGAATTCAAATAATTAATACTGTCACTGTTATCGCCCAGTTTATTAAACATCAAACTGCTGGATATTAACTGCAACAGAATAAAGACAACAATGACGGACAAAAGTCCTGATACGATTTTAATTCGGCTGTGCATGACGTTTTACTAACATAATGTTGTTGTATTTTTGGTATCGGTCGTAAGGCTAAAAACTTTAGCCGTTGAAACGAGAATATTTATGGCTGAGGGTTACTCAGCCATGCTGTCAATCAGCGCCATTTCGTCACTGGTTAACAGTTTTTCAATATCCACAAGAATCAACATACGCTCTCCCACAGTACCAAGCCCTGTCAGATATTTCGTTGATAATGTGACGGCAAAATCTGGCGGAGCAGCAATTTGCTCTTCATTCAGCACTAATACGTCGGATACACCATCAACAACAATGCCAACAACCCTGTCTTTTAAATTCACAACAATCACCACCGTGTTGTCGTTATAGGTGACGTTTTGATGGGAAAATTTAATGCGTAAATCAATAATAGGGATAATCACTCCCCTTAAATTGGTAACCCCTTTAATGAAATCAGGTGTATTAGCAATACGAGTAACTTGCTCATATCCTCTAATTTCTTGTACTTTTAATATTTCGATGCCGTATTCTTCTTCGCCTAACGTAAAAATGAGATAACCTTCCCCATTTTTTTCTTCATCAAGCTTATTTAAATCATCATCCAACATTGACATAGTGTTTAGCCTCTATCTCTATTTAGTGCAGAACGGGTTGTGCAATTTGCTGCTTCTTTTTCAGCAAAATGCTGTTATTCATCTGTTGTAGCTCAGCCACATCTAAAATCAGTGCGACAGAGCCATCTCCCATAATGGTAGCGGCAGAAATTCCCGGAATTTTGCGGTAATTACTTTCAATATTTTTAACAACGACTTGCTGCTGCCCCACCAACTTATCAACCAATAATGCAAAACGATGTCCGGCATGTTGAATGATCAGCACGATACTATTGGCCAAGTCGCGCTCAGCGCCAGTGATACTAAACACTTGATGTAATTCAACTAAGGGAAGGTATTCGCCGCGGACCAATAACATTTTTTCTTCGCCCGCAAGGCGATAAATATCTTCTTGGCGTGGTTGTAACGTACTGATAATGGCACTTAGTGGAACGATAAATACATCCTCTGCAACTTTCACTGACATACCATCTAAGATGGCTAAGGTAAGCGGCAGTAAGATACGAATGATGGTGCCTTTTCCTTCGGTGAAACCAATCTGAATGCGTCCGCCCATGTCTTGAATATTGCGTTTTACAACATCCATACCGACACCACGCCCAGAAACATCGGTGACAACTTCTGCGGTTGAAAAGCCCGGAGCCATAATCAGCATGGCAATCTCTTCATTGCTCATGCCGTCATGAACACTCATGCCTTGAGAGCGAGCCTTTGCAAGAATACGTTCACGATTGAGACCTGCGCCATCATCCCGAACTTCAATACAAATATTGCCACTTTGATGTGATGCCGAGAGTGTTAATGTACCGGTTTCAGGCTTGCCATTAGCAACCCGAACATCAGGCTTTTCAATACCATGGTCAAGGCTGTTACGAACGAGGTGATTAAGGGGATCAACAATACGTTCAATTAAACTTTTATCGAGCTCTGTCGCACTACCTTCGACTTTTAACTCAATTTTTTTATTGAGCTTAGTGGCAATATCACGCACCATTCGAGGAAAACGGCTAAAAACGTAATCCATCGGCATCATACGAATCGACATAACGGACTCTTGCAATGCACGAGAGTTACGTTCCAATTGCACTATCGAACTCAGTAAATCACCATATTCATTGTGGTCGAGCTGCTGACTATGTTGAGTCAGCATGGACTGAATAATCACTAACTCACCCACTAAATTAATAAGCTGATCAACCTTTTCCACGGCGACACGAATACTACTAGAATCGGCTTTTGTTTTTGAAGAGACAGCTTTGCGAGAGTCTGCATTTGCTTTAGGCTTGACTGCCGCGGTTGAAGGCGCTTCCTTGTTAAGGCCCTGTTCAACCTCTTTTGCAGAATCAACCGCTTCTGAAGCAACATTTGCTGAATCAACCGCTTCTAATTCATTATTACTGTCTGCGAGTAGGTAAGCTAAACAGGTTTGTGCATTGGTTAATTGATGACTGATCTGTGACTCATCAACAACAAAACATAACACGCCACAAATATCTTCAATTGCTGTATTGGTTCCAACCCAAGCCGTTAAACTATCTGCTGTTTTTTGTGTGTTATACAGGGTGCCGAATAGCGCTAACTCCTCCGCTAATAGCTCTACCTCATTCTTTTTCAATTGATTAAGCGTGATGATAAAATAATGCTCGTATTCACTTTTTATCGTGTCTTCAGCAACTTGAACAGAGGTTGATTGGTTCAAGGGTAATGCGATGCTGGTTTCTTCAATAACCACTTCTTCGGCTTTCTGCTCTACACGTCCAAGTACTTCACAAATATGCTTAAATGATTCTTCATCCGGTAATGAATCATTTTTATAAGCTTCAAGTTGTGCGGCCATCACATCCTTTGCATCAAGAAAAATATCAATGATATCAGGTGTTAATGTCAGTTCATCATGACGTGCCTTATCGAGCAGGTTTTCTAATGTATGCGTGGTGTTTTGCAACTGTGTGAAACCAAAGGTCGCAGCTCCACCTTTTATTGAATGAGCACTACGGAAGATTGCATTTAACTGTTCGCTATCTGGGTCGACAGGATCGAGCTCAAGCAAATGTTGTTCCATATCCCTAAGTAACTCATCAGCTTCATCGAAAAACGTTTGATAAAACTCAGTAATATCCATGGTTCTTATCCAATTTAGCTTAGGTTTCACTTCATGTTGTAGGCCGATAAATGGCGATACAACTCAATCAGTTTGAAGGTGTTGGTGTTGATATTGATGATGAATGAGCGTCCTCATTGGTTGCATTTTCTGCATTTCCAATTGAGGAAGGCTCAGGCCTTGATGAAGATTTATGTAACACTTCACTCAAGGTTGTTGCGCCATCGTATTCATGTAAGATTTGCTCCGTTTCACTTTCATTTAATACAATGATGCTAATACGGCGATTGATCGGCGCTAATCCGTTGCTTTTATCGAGATGAATACTGGAAGCCATACCAACAACCCGTAAAATCTTATCTTGGGTGAGTCCGCCAGCGATCAATTCACGGCGTGAGGCATTTGCCCTATCCGCGGAAAGTTCCCAATTGTTATAGTTTGCGCCATTGGCATACGGCAGATCATCCGTATGGCCTGAGATGCTGATCTTATTAGGAACGTCATTAAGTAACGGAGCAAGCGCGCGCAAAATATCACGCATATAAGACTCGACATGTGCCGAACCGACCATAAACATAGGGCGATTTGCACTATCAACAATTTGAATACGCAACCCCTCATCAATCATATCGATCAACAAGTGAGGCTTGAGTTCATTTAATCGAGGGTCTTTGAGGATGGCTTGCTCAAGCGAACGCTTTAGTTTTTCAAACTGAAAATTAGCATGACCTTGAATCTCATTATTCGGTTCAGGCAAAACATCTCCATCACGAAATATGATGTCCTTGCCCCCTCCTGGTATTGGATTTGTTGCATCACCACTTTTCGCACCCGGATTAATCGCTGTTTTTAATGGGGTACGAAAATATTCCGCTATCTGAGTTAGCTCTTGTGGACTTGATATAGAAATCAGCCACATAACTAAAAAAAATGCCATCATCGCCGTCATAAAATCCGCATAGGCGATTTTCCAAGAGCCACCATGTCCACCTTGATGGCTTGAAACACGCTTTTTAACACGAATAATATGGGCGTTATTTGCTCTCATCGGCTGCTCACTCCTCGTTCTGAACTTGTGAACGATTACCCACTTTCACTTCACGAACCCTCTCTTCTAACTCAATAAAAGAAGGACGATCCGTGCTGTATAAAACCTTACGTCCAAATTCGACAGCGATTTGTGGTGCATACCCTTGCAATGCAGATAGGAATGTCACTTTGATGCATTCCATCATTTTGAGTTGCTCACTCGTACGTAAACGAATAAGTGCGGCAAGCGGTAAAATAAATCCATAAGCCACTAAAATACCTAAAAAAGTACCAACCATGGCATGCGCAATTAATGCCCCCAGTTCGCCAGCGGGTCGATCCGCTGAACCTAATGCATTCACCACACCTAATACTGCCGCAACGATACCGAATGCTGGCATCGAATCACCGACCATATTCAGCCCAGAAGCGGGGACTTCACTTTCTTGGCGAAAAGTTTCTAACTCTTCATCCATCAGAGCTTCTATTTCATGACTTTGAAGATTACTCGTCACCATTAGACGCAAATAATCCACCACGAACATCAGCGTAGTTTGATCTTTTAAAACGCGGGGATACTGAGAGAAAATTTCGCTTTCTTGAGGATTTTCAATATCTTTTTCAAGTGCGAGCAAGCCTTCTTGGCGTGACTTATTTAATAACTGAAACAACAATGCCATCAAATCCATCGACATTGCTTTGTTGTAGGAAGAACGGCGAAATAAGCGTGGTAACACTTTGCATAAGGCGATAATCGATTTACCACTGTTACCAACAACGAATGCACCGAAGCCAGCACCTAAAATAATAACGAATTCCGCAGGTTGATAAAGCGCTCCTAAATGCCCACCGAGCATCAAATAGCCGCCGATAACTGTACCTGTAACAATGATATATCCGATGAGTATTAACACAATATTCCCTTCAACTCAGTTATGTAACAGATGGCAGTTAAAGGGAATATAAGGAAAGTCAGGTAATCTTAACGACCTGTTGACCAAATCAATCCAATCACATTACCGCTTTAGTAATGCCATCCTGTCGATATACCGTTATATCGGCGAGATGTTCGGAAAGTTTACGTTTTTTTATTGCCCTTGATGGCGGTTGGCATAAACTGCAAGTAAAACTATTTTCGGGTATATGTGCATAAGTAATAAAAGAGCCATGGCAACAGCTACATACAGAGCTTTGCAACATGCCGCTTTCAACAAAACGAACAAGTGTCCACGCGCGTGTTAAAGCTAATAATGGTTCTTCTGATTGTGGTGCGCATTGTTCCAAGTACAAACGATAAGCCTTTACAATGGCATCCACACCTTTGCAACGCCCTGTATTGATTAAAAACTGATAGGCGTTATAAAACATGGATGAATGGATATTCTGTTCCCATGTCATAAACCAATCTGTTGAGAACGGTAACATTCCCTTTGGTGGTGGGCACCCTCTTAACTCTTTATATAAACGAATTAACCTCCCGCGGCTAATTTGAGTCTCACTTTCTAGCATTTGGAGACGAGCACCTAAAGAAATCAGTTCCATCGCAAGGCGAATATCGCTAGCTTCTTTAACAATACTTTTTTCAGTAATGCTACTCATCATTTTCTCGCTGTTTCATTGTCATTTGCCTTGTGCGTTTGCAACAAGTGAGTTGAAAGTAATATACCTGTATGAATTTGTTGTAATTCATCTACCCTTGAGTCACGAGTTAATTTCTCTATTGTGCCACTGTTTTCAAATCTAAATTGACAGATAAGCTGGTTTGTCTCTGCTAATTTGACCAATTGAGGGAGAGAAAGATCTGCTAATGTATTCGCCATTGATTCAGAAATACCAAGCCGGAACATAGCAGAGGCCTTTTCCTGGGAGATAAGTTTTTGAGCAAGCAGTAGATATGAAAGATTAATATCGTATATATGCTTCAGAAAATCAGTTGTTGAGGTCATTTTTTTTCCTTTTAAATATTACCTACATCTACGTTCAAATAGGACAAACATGAAGTTTAAATGTGTTTCTATAACCTAATTTTTAATAATTAGAAAAATATACTAGGTGACAGTCTCCATTGCCTTTTCATGTGATTCATTAAGCGAATACCTAGTAAGGGGTATAAAATACTCAAAAATTAAAACTTAAATTAAATCTATTTCCTGAATACCTACAGACAATAATGGCAAAGCTAAAATTTGAATAAATGTCGGAATTTACCGATATCAATTTCAGTCGGTATTTATTATGCACCACTGGATTAACTATTCAAGATGCTTATGTTTCTTTTTATTCCTTTAGGGTAACAATCCATCGATTCATAAAGATTTCTTCATTATATCTTTATCTTACTCTTCCATATCTCAAATAACCGCGACACATAAGATCAACTTAAACCAAATGATAGGATTTTAGTTGATTTTTTCACTCCTATTTATTGAATAAACAACGCAAATAACCAATCACAACATACAAAACAGGATATTGATCCATATCAAACAAAGTTATTAAGAAAGTCCAGACCAACTTCGTGGTAGGTCAAAATAACAGCTACAACAAATTTCACTTTATCTATTAAATTTCAATTAGTTCGATAAACCCAATATTATTCATTCAAAATTTCTCAACATAGAGTGGCTATTTTAAATACAGAATATTAAATGATGCATTATTAATTCCACTTAATATTTGATAAGTAAAATTTATGAATGAGATGCTATTGATTATTATTCACCCTTACTTTTTAGGGTGATTTTTACTCATAAAAGAGTAGGTCATTTTTCATATAAAACTGAATTTCTATATATGTAAATTCAGCTGACTAATATTTATTTTGGTTAAGTTAATTATTTAAAGTATTACACTTTTATTAATTACATAATAAATTCCCTTTTTACGAGTAAATTATTCTAGGCTGTTTTTTTTAATGAAATGATCAACCTACATTTCCAAAGCTACTGTCATTAAAGCTAAAAAGACAAATTATTCGCATGTTAAAAATACATTTTTTATTAATTTTTTGTTTCAATTGTTATTTCACTGTTTGTGAAAAACCATAAGTTTTCAAGGATTATCCGATTAACGCTTTTTTTTAATAGAGATAAAATTTGCTTTCATAGTGGACACCAGATAGTAACTAAAAGAGATTATCAATACATGTTACTATATATTTTTATTTTAACAATCCACTCATTTCCTCAAAGGCAACATAAGTAAAATTTCTTAGTCACCATTCGACCTAACCATCAACTCTCTCTTTTCATTTCAAATTTTCATTTGAAGCGTAAATTTTGATTTTAAGACTAAATTGCTAGCTTTTTAGACATAAAAAGTGATGATGAAAATGTGAATGACATCACAATCCATTTTGGAGTTTCTGAAAATTTTCTAATTAATTCGCTCATTTTGATGAAAACTCGTGACGCAAATTCACCTTGTCATGCCCCAAAGCATTAACAAAATATTCTGCTGCTGAGTTACGCTAACTGCCATGGAAAGCTATCTACTTTACGAAACGCTTGCTATTTAATCGATTAAAAATACAAAAAAACCAAATAAAAACATAGACAAACATAAACAAGAAAAGCCCCTAATAATCAGCTTTATTTGCAAACCAAAACTCAAACAACTGATTTAGTTTTCATTTTTTACTGCTTAAAATCACGACGCCGCTCAAGCAGTGTTCGTTTTTTAAACAATAAAAATGTAAACATTATTAATACGTTATCTAGAGCCTCAGGATGATCAAAGATTAAAATACAAAAAATAATGGATAATAATATTGCCTTTACTCCAATTATGATTAAACAATTAACACATCTGAGTTGTTAAAACAGAAAAGCCCATGATTAATATATATCTATGCCAGAGACGGCTATGCGAGGTTTTCTATGCTATTGACAGTGAAGAAAACACAATTTCTTATTGGGTTAGCTTTTGTATCATCGCCATTTTATGGTGCTAACTTAGCAACAACGTCCTTTCAAGTACTCATGACAGTCACCAGTACTTGTCAGATCAGTGTTGGCTCAAATATCAACTTAGGATCAGTCACTTCAAATACCACCAATTTATCTTCAAGTAATATACTCAGTGTCACTTGCTCAAAAAACACACCATTTAATATTGGACTCGCTCCCTCTCTTGCAAATAAAGGTACTGACGAAGGTAGTGGCTATTTAGCACCACTCACCAATCCAACAGGCAATACAGATAGGATCCCCTATCAATTAAAGCAAACCTCTGCAACTGGCACTAATTGGGGAAATACAACAACATTATTTGATGAAGGAAATGGGGTGTCTGGAACAGGTAATGGAGAAACGCAAACTTTCACCGTTTATGCCGTGGTGACGAATGCCAATTTTACACCGGATACCTATTCTGATGTAGTTACGGTCAACGTTAATTACTAAACGTGACTGTTTCAGTATAAGGAAGAGCAAATTGATTAAATGCCCCCTTATTCTACTGTTCATCAACCTACTCGCTACTATCAGTTTTTCCAACCAGATAAGTGCGAGTGGGTTGCAAGTCACACCCGTGACATTGACATTCACCGCGCAACAAAAAGCAGCCGGAATTTGGTTAAGTAATAATGGAAAAGACCTTATACAAGTTCAGGTGAGAACATTTATCTGGCAACAAAAGAATTTAGGTAACCAATTAACACCAACTCGAGATATCATTATTAGTCCACCAATGATAAAGCTTCTCCCCAATGAACAACAGCTCATCAGGGTTATTCGTAACAACAACCTACTAGGGAGCCAAGAACAAGCATATCGACTCTCAATTAATGAAATTCCATTACCTCAGAAAAACAGCAGTCATTTACGGCTTGTTTTACATTATTCATTGCCTATTTTTATTCAACCTTTAAACATGCCTCCTCCCAGCACGTTATTAGAATGGCAAATAAAAAAATTCCAATCCCAAAGCTATCTAGTTATACATAACAGAGGCAATACGCATGCCCAGCTGTCAGATATTCGTTTGATAAATTGCAGAGGTAAAACGACGGTAATTAATTCAGGTTTATTAGGATACGTCTTACCGCAATCCACTATGCAATGGAATATTAAACTGACTGACCTATGCTCCGCCCCCAACAACCAAATAAAAGTTATGATCAATGGTGAGCGACAATCCTACCCCCTCTAATCGCTTTCATCATCATTACTTAGCAGATATCTCACTGCTATGCGTGATGTTTTATCCCCTATTTGTTATCGCTCAATCCGATATCACCTCTACGACAGTGGAATATGTGTTCAATGACACAACGCCATTATCAGGTACCGAACTGTATCTTGAAGTCACAATTAACCAAACTCATTTTGGTATTGCTCGTTTTGGCTACGATAATGGTCGGCTGTGTACCACGACAGAAACACTGAAACAACTGCGTTTCAAAGCAATAAAAACGCATGCTAAGACTATTTGCTTGGATGAATTAACCGGCCTTAGCTACCACTATGATCCCAACCAACAAGCCGTTGCAATTCATTCTCCTCTTTCATTATTAGAACTCGGCTCGACAACAATCGAACTTATCCCATCGGAACAAGTGCAGGCAAAATCCTCCTCTGGTGCTTTACTCAACTATGATTTACGTGTTGTAAAAAATAAAACCACTGCATTAAGTAGCTTTTCAGAATTGAGATTATTTAATCAACAAGGCTTATTTAGTACGACACAACAAACCCAAAACACGTTTGGGCACAGCGAGTTCAGACAACCCTTTATTCGTTTAGACACAACTTGGCGTTCTTCTTTTGAAGATAAAAAACTATTTTCAAATATCGGCGATACCATAACTCGTTCACTAACTTGGTCACGAGCAACTCGGATAGCAGGGCTACAAATAGCGACTGACTTTTCTTTGCAGCCTTATATTCCAACCGCCCCGTTAATCGCTTTTTATGGCTCCGCCACACTTCCTTCAAATGTTGAGTTATATATTGATGGTATCAAACGCTATAGCGGTGAAGTTCCTATAGGTCATTTTACCTTGAACAGTTTGCCGAGCGTTAATGGAGAGGGAAATGCACAAATCATCCTAACTGACTCTCTAGGTAGAGCAAACGTGCAAAACATTTCATTCTATAATGACCAAACATTACTACGTGAAGGCATTTTTGATTGGTCCACTGAATTTGGTGTCGTACGCGAAAATTATGCCCTCCGATCTTTTGACTATGCCAATTCACCGATTGCAAGTACCACATTGCGTTATGGTATGAATAATCACTTCACTGCAAGTGCCCATTCTGAATTAACAACTGATTTAATCAATTTAGGTATTGAAGGTGATTGGATCCCAAAAATGGGAGGCGGTACAATCTCAACGGCTGTTGCCGTAAGCTCTGATTTAAATAGCCAAGGCTGGCTTTATTATGCAAGTTACTATTGGTCAAATAATCACTTTAATTTCGGGGCATCCGCCACCGCTACCACCTCTAAATATCAAGATATTGCCGCAACCTATTCATCCCCACCCTATGCATTTAACGGTAATACCACTATAGGTTATCACTTTGAAACCCTTGGCAATATTAATCTATCCTATTTAGGTTTTCGTCCTCAGCATGATCATGCCATTCGTTATTTAGGAGTGAGTTGGTATAAATCCCTCGGTGATAATCTATATCTTAGCGCCAGCATGAATAAAAAACTCAATGATGATAAAGAAAGCCTTTTTTATCTTGCCGCGACTCTGCTATTTGAAAATAACAAGAGTATCCGCATGACTAGCCAACACAATAAAGATGGATTCCTGCATCAAATTAATGCCAATAAATCGATCACTAACGAAGGTGGATTAGGTTGGGATATAACCGCAAGTAAACAAGGTGATGAAAGCCATCATCAAATAGATATTCGTTATCTTACCGATAAAATAGATGTCAGCGCGGGTATGAATAAAATAAACCAAATGAATTCACAATATCTTGGCGCGAGTGGCGCTATAGCAACTATCGGTAATGGTTTATTTATTTCAAAATCCATCATGAACAGTTTCGCTATCGTTTCAACTAACGGTATCAGCCATATTCCAATTAAATTAGAAAACTCTATTGTCGGTATTACTGATGATGACGGGTTACTGTTAATACCGTCACTCAATAGTTATCAAAAAAATATTCTAGCTTTAGATTCCACAGACCTTCCAGCCAATATACAGGTCAAGCAATCGAGTATACAAGTCATACCTAAATACCATTCCGGTGTTTTAGCAACATTTGAACTATTAAAAACACATTCCGCACTCGTTATTCTTTCAGATGCTGAAGGAAGACTGTTGCCCGCAGGTAGCCTAGTTCAATTAAATGATCAAAAAGAAAATCTAATCACAATTGGATACGATGGAATGGCTTATTTCGATACATTACAAGAAAGCAATACGCTTTTCATTAATTACGGTAAAGAGCAATGTAGCCTCACTTTCCACTATCCCAAAACGGAGGAACTTATTCCTCAAATTGGGCCATTACGCTGCCATTCAGAGTAAGTATCCTAATACTTACTCACTATATTCAATCACAAATTGAATAGGAGATAAAAAATGTTAACTCTTCATAGAAAATATAAAATATCTTGCATTGTTTTTTTCTTATCTCTGTCTTTAAATTTACCTCGTCACGCTTATAGCCTAGCTTGCTCCATTTCAAATATTAGCACATTGAATTTTGGTCACATAATGCCTTTAACGAATAACGTGGCAACCACCTCTTTGACCTTTAATTATAGCTGCACTAAAGAAACTCTCGAAACACTTGTTGGTGCCACACTTTGTTTAAATATTGGTATCTCCAGCGTTTCTGGACAAATTACCTCTCGCCAAATGTTACCAGTTGGATTAAATAGTCCCATTAATTATCAGCTCTATCAAAATGCAAATCATAGTCTAATCTGGGGGAGTCAACATATTTCTGGCTCCAGTCCAATTATGATTAAATTAAGCTTAAACCAAGGACTAACACCTGCGACTGGTTCAGTGACTATTTACGCTCAACTATCAGTTAATCAATCAAGTGTTATTCCTGCAACTTATATTGACACTTATACCTCACTAACAGCCACCTCAACCTTAAATCTTGGTATCCTTAGTACGCCTAATAGCTGTGGTTCAATTGTTGGCCCTAGTTTTCCTTTTGTCGTAACCGCAACAATTACTGATCAATGCCTAGTATCAAGTAATGGAGACATTAATATTGGCAGTGTACAGAGCTCAACAAATAATGCAGCGGCTAGTGGCCATATTTCGGTCACTTGTACAAATACAACACCGTTTAGTATCGGACTCTTACCCTCAAATAATAATTTACAAGGTTCAGGGGTTTTACAAAGTATTTCGACTACTGAAAAAATCCCTTATCAATTAAGCTCAACACCGGGGTTAAATGGCGCAACGTGGGGAAATAATCCTTTAAATTTAATTACCGATATTGGCTCGGGGATCACTAAAGACTACCCGGTTTATGTCACGGTACCATCAACAAATTATCCTCCAGGCAGTTATAGTGATACCGTCACTATTAATGTAACCTATTAAAATACCAGAGAATCATTAGCGTATTTTGCGTCACCCAGATAAGAAAAAACAGTTCCCAAAGGTTATTCTCAAGTAATTTGTTACTTAATACACATAGATTTTTTCTAATATTTTCGCTCTTGGTTGGAAAAAACTAATATTATGAGAATTGAATGATAATTGAATGATAATTGAATGATAATTGAATGATAATTAGCCTTGTTGGTATCATATTACGATTTGTGGGATGCGCAAGCAAGCCGGAATTTGATAATACATAATCTAATTATCCGGCAATTGGCTTATTTATTATCAAAACGGTCATTACAAGGGGAACTTCTTAGCAATCATTGCATTGTTGCGAAAGAAGAGCTGCGTTTGGCGGGCGCTCACTTTTTTATGCGTACATTGAATGGATAATTAACCGCTATTTTTCGTAGTCGGTGTGAGTATTTTTTATATCCCATTTAACTTTTATAACCGTGTCGTTTTGCTGCATCAAGCAGCAAAGATTTTTTCAAGGTTAACAAAGGTATTACTCTTCAGAGTTATCAGTCATATGAAGATGACTGATTCAATAGCCCTAGTTTAGAAACATTAGTCACTCTCCCATTAGAACATTTTATGGGGATACAATATCAAGTAATCATAAACAATCGATTGCTTAGTGTATTAACTCCTGATAAACGCTGAGGCTAATATTCCTGAATCTGTAGGCGATCAGTGTGATTGAAAACTAAGTAATATAACGCTTGAAATTAAGTTAAAATATCCATCAAGAATAGAACTATTCATTTCAAAAAATGCTTTCGCGATTCGATGATCGACCTCAATACTGTTTGGCTGTGGCTCAAAACCAATCGCTCTACCTACTGAGCTGACAATCCGATAAATTTGTTTAATCTCTCTCATTTAGCAGAATCCACATTATTCTGCTATTTTATTTATATAATTAAATTTTGGTTATTGATGTTAATTTGGTGTTATCTTTGGATTAAGATATCACCACTCTACTTACAATCAGTTAAGTTTTCCTTACACTGACTGAGATTTGTGTCACAATATTTATGCAAACACTGTCACACAACTAAAAATATACTGTGACCGCACTAACCAACCTCTTTGGATAAATACCGATGGAAGAAAATCAATCCACAACATCAACACGCTCGTCTGCTGATCGGCAACAGCTAAAACGTAGCCTGAGTAACCGCCATATCCAACTTATCGCTATCGGTGGCGCGATCGGAACTGGGCTATTCATGGGTTCTGGGAAAACCATTTCACTCGCGGGCCCTTCAATCATATTTGTCTATATGATTATTGGCTTCATGCTCTTCTTTGTCATGCGAGCCATGGGCGAATTATTACTTTCCAACCTCAATTACAAATCCTTTAGTGATTTTTCATCCGACCTCATTGGTCCTTGGGCTGGCTTTTTTGTCGGCTGGACTTATTGGTTTTGTTGGGTCATTACAGGTATTGCCGATATTGTCGCCATTACATCCTATGTCAGTTTTTGGGTCCCCGATTTCCCTGAATGGGTGACCTCTTTTATTTGCGTTGTCGTTCTATTAACGCTGAATTTAGTGTCTGTCAGGCTATTTGGTGAACTCGAATTCTGGTTTGCCATGATCAAGATTGTTGCCATTGTCACGCTCATCGCCGTTGGTGGCACCTTAATCGCCATGAACTTTCAATCACCGGCAGGTCATACTGCATCATTAAGTAATATTTGGAATGATGGCGGCATGTTCCCGATGGGAATGAGTGGCTTTTTCGCGGGCTTCCAAATCGCCATTTTTGCCTTTGTAGGAATAGAATTGGTCGGCACTGCCGCAGCAGAAACCCGTGATCCTGAGAAATCTCTGCCAAAAGCAATTAATGCTATTCCTTTTAGGATCATTACCTTTTATGTGTTATCGCTGATTGTGATTATGGCGGTAACGCCATGGCGCACAATTTTAGCGGATAAAAGCCCATTTGTTGAAATGTTTGTATTGATTAGCTTACCGGCAGCTGCGAGTATTGTTAACTTTGTTGTACTGACATCGGCAGCCTCTTCGGCTAATAGTGGCGTCTTTTCAACCAGCCGCATGCTATTTGGCCTATCAAAAGAAGGCGATGCACCAAAACAGTTTAGTCGTTTATCAAAAAAAGCTGTTCCAGCCACGGGACTGATCTTTACCTGTATTTGTCTCAGCTTTGGTATCGTACTGATCTATTTCATTCCTGATATCATGCATGCTTTTACATTAGTCACGACTGTATCAGCAATCCTATTTATGTTTATCTGGAGTATGATCTTATACAGTTACCTCAAATTTAGAAAACATCGCCCACAGCTCCATAAAGCTTCACTTTATAAAATGCCGGCGGGTATTGTGATGTCTTGGATTTGTTTGGCTTTCTTCGCATTTATGGTCGTGCTACTGGCATTTCAACATGATACAAGACAAGCACTGATCGCGACTCCTGTCTGGTTTATCATTCTATTAATTGGTTACCAAGTCGTTAAACGCCGTAAGAAAACGCATTAAAGACCAGATAGTAAAGCGCTACTATAAAATTGAATATGTTATTCAAATAGCTTAAAAGGCCTGAATTCAAGACACTCCTGAACTCAGGCCTTTTAACTTTTATCGACTTCGTAATACCTTATGCATTCATACCTATAGCCTATCGATATGGCTATTTCTGAACCAAATATCATCAGCTCAATCTTCTTCATCTGTGCTAGTACATTTTCAATGCACTTTTTCCTAACCGTACAAGCACCTTTTATTAATGCCGCCGTTTACTTAAGTTAGTGTAGAGAATAAATATCGACAGATTATTAAGCAGTTGAGCTGTTATTTATTAATTTATTTTGGTATTACATTGAAAGAGATAAGTCATAAACATGATCGTAAAGTTCACTTTATGTCTAATGAGCAACGTTAAATTAAAGGTAAAAAATGACAAATTTATCCGCATTGACTATTTTTCATGATCCTACCTCAGAGCCAAGTAGAGCAGTTCACTGGCTTTGTATTGAGGCTAATATTCCCATCGATATCAAATACACGTGGTTGACGCGAGGAGAACATCTTTCTAAGGCGTTTTTAGCCGTCAATCCGTTGCATCAGATACCCGCAATGCAGCACAACGACTTTTGCCTTTCCGAAGCAACGGCAATCATGAACTACCTTACCGATATTCACGGTTGTAGTGATAAATGGTTTGGAGCGAACCATAGATCTAAGGCTGTCATCAATAAACATTTATCTTGGTATCATACGAATCTTCGTAAAATTTCAACATTGGAATATTTTCTTCCCGTACTATTAATGCCTGCATATCTTGGGATAGCAAAACCCTCAGCAATTGAGATTGAAGCTAAATTAAATGCACTTCATGCTATGTTTAAAAATTTAGATTTTCTGCTTGAAGGCAAAGATTTCTTATCTGGAAATGATATTTCCGCCGCAGATTTACTCTATGCTTGCGATATTTTTGCTTTAAGGATTGACCCCAATTTTAAGCAAATAATAGAAAGATACCCTAATATCTGTGGCTGGTTAACAAAGCTCGAGTCAAGGCCAAGTTATAGGCTTTCACATAAAGCATGGGATTACATTGTTCCACAAATACTGGCACTAAACGGGGGTTCTAAAGGGTCTCCAGCGTGGATAGCTGATACTTGTGAACAAGTCATCGGGTAACAAAAGCGGATAAGCGGTTTAGACAAGTCTAAAGGAAACAAACTGAGCGCCTTACTCAAAGAAAGACTTATTTGGCTTATTTGTTTTGATTATTTTTACCATCACTTGCGGTGAATAAACATCCCCACAAGCTCAGATTTGAATACTCAAAAAATAAGGCTATACAAAATAAAATCAATGAACAATATTCAATAGTCATTTTCTATTTGCTCATAAAAAACCCCCAGCAGTTGATTACCCAACTACTGGGGGGACTTTATTTTATAAATTACTTCGTTTTATATTCCGCCTCAGCTTGTTCGAAACGCGCCTGAGCAGCAGCACTTGGTGCCTTTGTTAATAGGCTAACAAGGACAATTGCAATAGTCGCAAGAATAAAGCCAGGAATAATTTCATACAGTGCAAACCACTTGTACTTCATCCAAACTAATACTGTGACAGCTCCAACTATCATCCCTGCAAGAGCCCCTGTTCGTGTCATGCGCTTCCACAATACTGACATTAAGACAACGGGACCAAAAGCCGCACCAAAACCAGCCCATGCATTACTAACCAGTGCCAGAACTTTGCTATCAGGGTCTCTTGCGATGTAGATCGCAATCGCTGCCACTAACAGAACCATTAAACGACCAACCCAAACGAGTTCTTTCTGGCTTGCTTTTTTACGAATGAATGGCTTATACAAATCTTCAGTTAAAGCACTTGCGCATACTAATAATTGGCAACTTAATGTACTCATAACCGCGGCTAAAATAGCGGATAATAAGATACCGGCAATCCAAGGATTAAAGAGTATCCCCGCTAGCTCCATGAAAATACGCTCATTATTCCCCATAACCGAAGAGGCTAATGCAGGATTCATTTCAAAATAAGCAATACCAAAGAAACCAACAGCCGTCGTTCCACCGAGACACAAAATCATCCAAGTCATACTGATACGACGAGCAGAACGGATAGTACGATGAGAATCCGCAGCCATAAAGCGAGCTAAAATATGTGGTTGCCCGAAATAGCCTAGCCCCCACCCTAATAGCGAGATAATGGCAACAAAATTCAACCCTTTAAACATATCTAAATATTCAGGGTTTTTAGCTTTAATCACCTCAATTGCGGTATCGGCACCGCCTAATGAGAAGATGATCACGATAGGCGTTAAAATCAATGCGAATATCATTAACGAGGCTTGGACGGTATCTGTCCAACTTACCGCTAAGAATCCCCCTAGGAATGTATATGCGATTGTTGCTAATGCCCCAAGCCACATTGCTTTTTCGTAGCTAATATTAAAAGTACTTTCAAACAATAGGCCACCAGCGACAACACCAGAAGCACAGTAGATGGTAAAGAACACTAAAATGACAACAGCGGAGATAATACGCAAAATTTTACTATTATCTTCAAAGCGACTAGTAAAATAATCAGGCAAGGTTAACGCATTATTATTTTTCTCAGTTTGAACGCGTAAACGCCCAGCGACAAATAGCCAATTGAGGTAAGCGCCTAAACTCAATCCTATCGCAATCCAAGCTTCCGAAATACCCGCGAGGAAAATAGCGCCAGGTAACCCCATTAGCAACCACCCACTCATGTCGGAGGCACCGGCCGATAAGGCTGTTACCACGCTACCCAAACTTCGCCCGCCTAAAATATAATCATCAAAATTTTTCGTTGAGCGATAAGCTAAATAGCCAATAAGTAACATGCCAGTAATATATACGATGAACATAATGATCATCGGAGTGCTTACAGTCATCCGTCTTCTCCATAGAATAGTTATTCTTTTTTGGTTTGTTGCACTAAATTGCACGTCAACAAATTAAATTATAAATTTATGTGTCTTGTGTTTGTGTTGTGTTGCACTTAATAAAAAATATCACCTTAGCATGCTAGACAAACTCATTTACATTTAACAAGAAATTAACGCCATTTTATTCCATAAACGATACCCATATCACAAATGTTAAATTAGTGGTACTAAAGTTAATAGATTGATTAACATTCCACTCATTAAGGGGTTAAATTCAACCGATTGATTTTAAATAAAAAATTAATTTGTTATTATTGACCATCTCATTTAACAAATAAAAATACGATATATTTCACAATTCCTTTAGAATAGGCTTTAACAACGTTGCACAAAGTTGCAACATCATGCTATTGATGTGTAACTTTTTTGTTTCTAGTAGCTAATTATTTTAGAGGAAATGGGATGAGTAGTACGACAACTATGGGTGTGAGACTTGATGAAGCGACTCGTGAACGCATTAAAACTGCTGCTCAACGTCTTGACCGCACGCCGCATTGGCTAATTAAGCAAGCCATATTCAATTATCTTGAACAGCTTGATAATCAGCAGTTCATCCCTGAGATCTCCGCAGGACAAGATAACAAAGACGGCCAAATATCAGAAGAAGAATCACTAACAGAATCGAATTATCAGCCTTTTTTGGATTTTGCTGAACATATTTTACCCCAATCGGTTAAACGCTCAGCGATTACATCCGCTTATCGCATTCCTGAAACGCAAGCGCTTCCCATGTTATTGCAACAAGCGCAATTGCCCGCTGAACAAGCCGATGCAGCACACCAGTTGGCTTACTCCATAGCGGAAAAACTACGTAACCAAAAAAATGGCATTGGTCGTTCTGGATTAGTTCAAGGCTTATTACAAGAGTTTTCACTTTCTTCACAAGAAGGTGTTGCGCTCATGTGCTTAGCTGAAGCGCTATTACGTATCCCAGATAAAGCAACACGTGACGCACTGATCCGAGATAAAATCAGTACGGGTAATTGGCAATCCCATTTAGGGCAAAGTAGCTCAATGTTTGTCAATGCAGCAACTTGGGGCTTATTGTTCACTGGTAAATTAGTTTCTACGCATAATGAAGCAAAACTCTCTAGCTCTTTAAACCGTATTATTAGTAAGAGTGGTGAACCATTAATCCGCAAAGGCGTTGATATGGCGATGCGCTTGATGGGTGAGCAGTTTGTTACTGGTGAAACTATCGCACAAGCATTAGCAAATGCTCGGAAACTGGAAGAAAAAGGGTTTCGCTACTCTTATGACATGTTAGGTGAAGCAGCACTAACAGAAAAAGATGCCCAAGATTATATGGTGTCATACCAACAAGCTATTCATGCAATCGGTAAAGCATCTAATGGCCGAGGCATCTATGAAGGCCCAGGCATTTCTATTAAATTATCTGCCTTGCATCCCCGCTATAGTCGCGCACAATATTCGCGCGTCATGGAAGAGTTGTATCCTCGTTTATTATCATTAGTGCTACAAGCACATCAATATGATGTGGGGATCAATATCGATGCGGAAGAAGCAGATCGCTTAGAAATCTCACTCGATTTACTCGAAAAACTCTGTTTCGAGCCTAAACTTGCCGGTTGGAATGGGATTGGCTTCGTCATCCAAGCCTACCAAAAGCGCTGCCCATTTGTAATCGACTCTATTATTGATCTTGCAGAACGCAGTAAGCGTCGATTAATGATCCGTCTAGTTAAAGGGGCTTATTGGGATAGCGAGATCAAACGCGCACAAGTTGATGGCTTAGAAGGTTATCCTGTTTATACACGTAAGGTCTATACTGACGTTTCATATCTGGCTTGTGCTCGTAAATTATTGTCTGTTCCAAACCTTATCTATCCACAGTTTGCAACACATAACGCTCATACCCTCGCTGCTATCTATCAAATTGCAGGGAAAAATTACTATCCAGGCCAATACGAGTTCCAATGCTTACATGGCATGGGGGAGCCGCTATACGAACAAGTGGTTGGAAAAGTTGCTGACGGCAAGCTTAATCGTCCTTGCCGTATTTACGCGCCAGTTGGTACTCATGAAACGTTGTTAGCCTATTTGGTTCGTCGTCTACTCGAAAATGGAGCTAACACTTCATTTGTTAACCGTATTGCGGATGCAACGATTCCTCTTGATGAGTTAGTTGCTGACCCAGTGAAAGAAGTACTTGAGCTTTCTAAAGTCGAAGGACAAATTGGTTTACCGCATCCTAAAATTGCATTACCTCGTGATCTTTATGGCCAGCGTCGCGTCAATTCAATGGGGCTGGATCTGTCAAATGAGCACCGTTTAGCTTCACTTTCTAGCGCTCTTTTAACGGCTGCAATGCAGGAAAAATTAGCTCAGCCACTGTTAGGAGGGGATTATCAATCTACGGAAGCAGCCGAAAACAGAGTGCCTGTCATTAATCCTGCCTGCCATTCCGATATTGTTGGTCACGTGCGTGAAGCAACGTTAGAGGAAGCTGAATATGCATTAAATATCGCCAGTGATGCCGGTGCGATTTGGTTTGCTACTCCACCTTCAGAGCGTGCGGCGATATTACTACGTGCCGCTGATATCATGGAGCAACAGCTACAGCCATTGTTAGATGTGCTTGTTCGTGAGGCGGGTAAAACCTACGCGAATGCGATTTCAGAAGTTCGAGAAGCCGTCGATTTCCTCAATTATTATGCAACTCAAGTCAGAGATGATTTTGATAACAATACGCATCGACCACTAGGTCCTGTCGTCTGTATTAGCCCATGGAACTTCCCATTAGCTATTTTTACAGGGCAAATAGCGGCAGCATTAGCGGCAGGTAATACCGTATTAGCAAAACCGGCGGAGCAAACTCCTCTTATAGGCTCAATTGCAATATCGATACTCCATCAGGCGGGTATTCCACGTGAAGTATTGCAATTTTTACCGGGTAAAGGGGAAACTATCGGTGCGAAACTGGTTGGTGATACAAGAGTTCGTGGCGTTATGTTTACTGGTTCTACTGAGGTGGCAGGTTTATTGCAACGTAACATTGCAGGCAGGCTGGATGCTCAAGGCCGCCCAACACCACTCATTGCCGAGACGGGCGGGTTGAATGCGATGATCGTGGATTCATCAGCCTTAACGGAGCAAGTTGTCACCGATGTGGTCGCTTCCGCGTTCGATAGTGCGGGTCAACGCTGTTCGGCTTTACGTATTTTGTGTGTTCAGGAAGATGTCGCGGATCGCACAATTCGTATGCTTAAAGGTGCGATGGAAGAGTGCCGTATGGGGAATCCTGAGCATCTGTATACTGACATTGGGCCTGTCATTGATAGCGAAGCTAAAGAGAATATTGAGCAACATATTCAACAAATGCGTAGCAAAGGCAAAGAGGTGTTCCAAGCCGTATTCAATCATAATGAGGATCTCCATGAGCAATCTGAAGGTACTTATGTGAAACCAACATTGATTGAATTGGATAACGTCAGTGAACTGAAAAAAGAAATCTTTGGTCCTGTGCTACATGTTGTTCGTTACAAACGAGAACAACTCGTTGATATTATTGAGCAGATCAATGCTGCGGGTTATGGATTAACGTTAGGCGTTCATACTCGAATTGATGAAACCATCAACCAAGTCGTTGCAAGAGCCAAAGTTGGCAACCTGTATGTTAACCGGAATATGGTTGGTGCGGTTGTCGGTGTTCAACCATTTGGTGGTGAAGGTCTGTCGGGTACTGGACCGAAAGCGGGTGGACCACTCTATCTGTATCGATTATTAAGTGAACGTCCAGATAATGCTGTCTCTCGTACGCTCGAAAGACAAGATAGTGAGCTTGCACTAGATGCCACTGCACGCCCTATTCTACTTGAGTCTTTCAATGCCCTTTCTACATGGTTAGAGAAACAAGAACACCATATAGAATCTGAAGTCTTAGAGCAATTTGCACGCCATGCACAAGCAGGTACATCACGTTTACTACCGGGACCTACGGGTGAAAAGAACACGTATACCTTAACACCACGTGGCACGATTTTATGTCTTAGTGATAATGAAAAAGACTGTTTAGTGCAATTGGCTGGGGTTCTTGCCAGCGGCTGCCAAGCATTATGGCCTGAAAGTGAGATCCACCAAAAGCTCTACAAATCACTGCCTGAAAAAGTGCGTCATGCAGTTGCAATGACAAAAAATTGGCAAGAACATCATGGCCATATTGAAGCCGTTATTTATCATGGTGACAGTGACCAACTCAAAGTTGTCTGCGAGAGTATCGCTCAACGTAAAGGCCCAATCATTTCAGTACAAGGTTTCGAACGTGGTGAAACCAACTTATTACTTGAAAGATTAGTCCATGAACGTTCATTGAGCATCAATACCGCAGCAGCAGGTGGTAATGCAAGCCTAATGACCATTGGCTAATTAAAAACGCCTGAGCCTAGTTAATATTAGGTTCAGGCGTCGTTTTATTTATTTGCTTCCTATCTTCCCGTCATGCCCTTTATTATTTCAACCCAATCTGTATTGTTCTTTTAATAACCAGATATTCAATATTGGTAATTAATAATATTGAGCTAAGATTGAATCTAAATAATTATCTATTGTGGTTAGTACTTATTCTTAATATGACCATCACAATAGACGGTTCTAATTAACCTCGATTAATGACGAAAAAAATCACTATATTCATTAGAAACAAAAAGGTGCCCATAATGGACACCTGACGTACTATAACCGTATTGCACTGAACAAGTTGTTAACTAGGTTCTTTGCTATGGATTAATTTTTCTCTGATTCCCAATACAAGTATTGCTCATATTTACGTAGCGCAATATTGTAGTTGCTAAAAGCAGATTCAGTCATTTTATCGCTTAATTGCTCTTGAATTTTGCTCGCTGTAAACTCTTTCATTGAAAAATTAGACGATGAGAGAAGTTCATCAAGACGGCGCAAACGAACAACATATTCGCGAACTGTGCTGTGGCTCATTTCAGTCTGTAAGAATAAATACTGTTTAAATGACATGATGTCAAAGAAATCAGTATTACTATTGCAATAAATTTCACTGCAAAAACGACAAAGTGCGGTAAATTTATCTTGTAATTCAACCCATGTATTTTCATCAACTAGCTCGGTCATCTCCGCAATAGCTTCTTTATTCAAGATGCTATCATTAAAGACTAGAGAGATACGATCCAGTGTTTTATGACAATGTGCACAATGAGTTTGGCTGTGTTTAAAGTCTTTGATATAACGACTCAGCGGCCGTTTCTTAACAATAGAAGCAGACATGATGATAAAGCCCTGTGTGTAAGTCTAAAATTAAAATTGTAACGTGGTATCCACGCTACATACTTAGCATGCCCATAGCATTATTATTTATCCGCTATGTTGCATAATAATACAGATTTATCTGTATCAAGCTCTTTTGCTTTCTCTTAAGAGACTAGTTCATACTAAAAATACACGGTATGAGCTATTTTCCCTCTGTGAAATGCATTCTATCGCGTCTATCACTCTTTGGCGAATTTCTGCGAAGACTAGAGTTTGGTACGAATTTGATTTAGCGTCAACCTATTAAACCAGTCATTTATTGCCTTTGCACAGAATAAAATCACAATAAAGCATTATAAGTCGCTAACTATACCAACAGTTAAAGTGATGACTTTACCCGATAATCAACCGAGCATTCAATAAAAATTTAATTTATAAATCAGTTTGATAGTTAAATTGGCGTTAAAATAGTAAAAATGTGAAGTAACTCACCTAACATAACCAAAATTTAACTATTCTCTGCGTAGATATTAATTTTTTAAATAGCTCATAAGCTGATATAAAAGAAAAGTTGTAAATTTAATTTTACATTTATGTGCTTATTAAGCATATGAATTTATTTTTTTAACATATGCAAAAAAGTTATAGCTCATAACCAAAAGATATATCTAATTTATAGATTATAATTTCACCCCAAACAGCCATCTGAGATATTAATTTATTTTTTTTAAGTAAATTTACCCATTCACTTATTAAGATCGTTACACTGATATCACTCATACCACATCGCTAATATACGATACCTATAAATTGATACCATCCACATTTTCTGTGGGTAAATTCACGCTCAGTCTGTGGATAACTTTCTTGATTCATGGTGATACCACGCTTTAAGCAAATTGAATAAAAAACAGTCGACTTATATTAAAATATTCCCATTACTGCAAATGCCCCGCTTGTGATAACAACAGACAACATTATCTTGTCAATGGCCTATGTTATTACGGCATCTTGTAATATATTTTCAATACATCACACTCATCTTTTAGATTAAAATGCCAAATATCTTGGCTCATAGATTTTAGATATCAGTTTTAAGCTAACTTATAAGGTATTTTTCGAGTTATTTTTTAGGATTTGTTACGTTTGATATCGAGAAAAACTTTTATATACTCCCTCTGCTACTTCAAAAATAAATAATTTAAGGTTGATTATGAAAAAGTTAATTCTAGCTTGCGGTATGGGTTTAATGGCATTAACGATCACAGCTTGTTCTGATGAAGAGAAAAAATCAGAAGTTGCGGGTGCAACAGAAACTTGTAATACCTACTTTGCTGAGATTGATTCTCTGATTGCAAAAGCGTCTGAAAATCCAGAAGCAAAAGCTCAATTAGATGCTATGA